>CAZCYV010000013.1:0-104053 GCA_964503145.1 uncultured Anaerolinea sp.
ACAAAAACCTTAGCGGCTCTGCGCCTTGGCGTTAAGGGTTTTGGCAACGCAAAGATGCCAGGGCGCAAATGGAAAAAAACAAAAACCTTAGCGGCTCTGCGCCTTGGCGTTAAGGGTTTTGGCAACGCAAAGATGCCAGGGCGCAAAGGAAAAACAAAAAACTTTAGCGGCTTTGCGCCTTCGCGTTGAGGGTTTTGGCAACGCAAAGACATCAGAGCGATCAGGAGAAGCTATGGATGAAAACCAGCTCAGTCAGATTATCGTAGACGCTGCTATCGAAGTTCATCGCACGTTAGGCGGCCCAGGCCTGCTGGAAAGCATCTACCGCGACGCGCTGACAATAGAAATTCAAAGCCGCGGCGCTATGATTGAACGGGAAAAACTCGTGCCCGTGAAATACAAGGGACATGTCATCAGCACACCTTTGCGGTTAGACCTGCTGGTCGGCGGCCTGGTCGTAGTTGAATGCAAAGCCGTCACCTCGTATAACTCGATTTTCGAATCACAAGTCTTGACCTATCTCCGGCTGACAGGCTTGAAACTCGGGCTGGTAATTAATTTCGGCCAGCGGTTGGTCAAACACGGCATCCACCGTGTGGTTAATGGCCTGTAAAACTTCTTCGCGCCTCAGCGTCTTGGCGTTAAGCTTTTAAACGCCAAGACGCAAAGAGACAAGTTAAAAACCCTTTGCGATCCTGGTGTCGACATGAGATAACGACGACAGGATCTCTACTCTACGAAACCCTGAACGCCGCCATCTTGCCGATCTTATCCCAATCCGGGTGATCGCCGGCGTGCTTGAAGCGGTGCTGCCAGACGATGCAGTTATCCTGCACCAACATCAGGCCGGGCATCTGCGCCGCATCGCCCACCGTCTGCCCTTGGATGTGGCCCTTGGCCACGGCGCGCGCCCCGGCCAGGAACACCCCCGGGCTGGCGAGCTGGGTCAGCGAGCCGCGCTCGATGCCAAAGGCTTTATAAAAGCGCCGGCGTGGGTCGGCCACGGCGCGTGCCTCGGGCCAGCGCTCGGCGAAGAAAGCCTTGCTCTGCTCCGCACTGCCCTGGGCGAAGAGCAAAATATCGGGAAAATTGGGATTCTGCGCGGCCACCTGCCGCAGCTCCGCCACCATCTCGCGGCAGAACATTCAACCAAAGTGGCGCAGAAAGACCAGCAGGGTGGGTCGCTGTGGGTCGATCTGATCGGCCAGTGTGCCGGGCTTCAAGTTAACGCCGTCCACCGGCTGAGACAGGATTTGTGGATCAATTGCTTTCATTGGCTCTCCTTCGACATCTCGCTAAACAAAAGCCTGGTCGGGCTTCGTCGCGGCTACACCCCTTTGGACGGCTGAGGCTTCGCCCGGCGCAACGCCTGCGGATCGTCCACCATCGCCCCGCCGCGCACCGTAGCGCCGATCACGATCGCCGCACTGATGATCACCAGGTTCTTGATGATGTACTGCCCTTCCAAAGTAGGGGCGTAGGGCACGGCTGTGAAAACCTCCTGGGGGAAGAAAAACACCGGCGTGATCGTACCCAACATCTGTACGAACAGCAATAGCAGGGTGGCGCGCATCCACACGCCGAAGATCAGCCCCAGGCCGATCAGCGTCTCCCAGACCGCCAGCAGCAGCAGAGCGGTCTCAGCAGGGATCATCCCAAAGGTCAGTCGTTCGATGGTGCGCGTGGCCAGATCTGCCGCCGGACTGAGGCCAGGGAAGAACTTAAGCGCGCCAAACCACAGATAGACGACCCCCAGGCTGATGCGCAGCAGCAACACACCGTAGCGCGCCATCCAGCCGGTGATGCGGGCGTCGATAGCGTCAAACCGGCGAAGATACTTTGTCATTGTGTCAGACATTCGATAGTCCATCATATGCTTCTCTTTCTATTTATCATACCACTAAACTACGCAAATTATACCCGTTCAGGCAGTTGTTGTCAATGTATTGTATAAGTATTGCATTAGAATACGAGTTTTGGCCTTGAAATGTGATATACTGTGTCCACATTAGCGGGAGGGCGGCGCAACTTCTTCTAGCGTGTGATGTTTACTGGTGCTGACTCTGGCTGAAACTTCTGTGCCGCCCTCCCGTTTTCGAAAACACTTACAGATTGCTAAATAGCGACCCATAATTACTATTCTAATACAGGTCATCCCATGAACACCAACCATCGAACTCATATTGCCAACGTTCTGATCATCGGCTCGGGGGCGGCCGGTTTGCGCGCCGCCATCGCTGCCCATCAGGCCGGCTGCGAAGTGGTCGTGGTCGGCAAACGCCCCCGCGGCGACGCCCATACTGTCCTGGCCGCCGGGGGGATCAACGCTGCCCTGGGCAACGTGGACCCGGCAGACTCCTGGCAGCAGCACTTTGCCGACACCTTCGAAGAGGCCTACCACCTCTCCAACCCACGCATGGTCGAAATAATGGTCAAAGAGTCGCCCGCCGAAGTGCTTCAACTGGCCGATTGGGGGGCGCGCTTCGCCCGCCTGCCGGATGGGCGGCTGGATCAGCGCTTCTTCGGCGCCCACACCTACCGCCGCACCTGCTACGCCGGCGACTACACCGGCCGCGAGATCCTGCAAACGCTGGATCGCAAGGTCTCCGAGCTAGGGATCACCGTCTTCGAGAACCAGTACATCTCCCGCCTGCTGGTGGCCGACGGCGTCTGCTTCGGCGCTTTCGGCTTCGACATTACTACCGGCGCGCGCACGGTCTATCTGGCCGACGCGGTGGTGCTGGCAGCGGGCGGGCACACCCGCCTGTGGCGGCGCTCGTCCTCCCGTCGAGACGAGAACACCGGCGACGGCATCTTCCTCGGCCTGCAGGCCGGAGCGGAGTTAATGGACATGGAGCTGGTGCAGTTCCACCCCAGCGGCATGGTCACCCCCGAAGATTGGGCTGGCACGCTGGTCACAGAGGCAGTGCGCGGCGAGGGCGGCATCCTGCGCAACAGCCTGGGCGAGCGCTTCATGCAGCGCTATGACCCCGAACGGATGGAGCTTTCCACCCGCGACCGCGTTGCGATGGCGGTCTATACTGAGATCATCGAAGGCCGTGGCACGCCCAATGGCGGCGTCTATCTGGATATCAGCCACCGCTCCAAGGAATACATCCTGGAGAAGCTGCCGCGCATGTACCGCCAGTTCCTTGAAGCGCAGATGCTGGATATCTCCAGGCAGCCGATGGAAGTGGCGCCCACCGCCCACTACTCGATGGGCGGCGTGGTGGTCGATCCTGAGACGACCGCCACCGCAGTCGAGGGGTTGTACGCCGCCGGCGAGGTGACCGCCGGCTTGCATGGAGCCAACCGCCTGGGCGGCAACTCGCTGGCCGAGACGCTGGTCTTCGGCCGCCGCGCCGGGGAGTACGCCGCAGCCCGCTCGCTCTCGCTGACCCAGTCGCGCCGCGACCCGACAGCGATCCGCGCCGCACACGCCGAATTGGACGCCCTGATCCACCCGGGGTCACAACTCGCCCGCCCGCTGCAGCGCGCCCTGCGAGACACCATGTGGGCAAGCAGCGGCGTGGTGCGCACCGAGGAGCGCCTGATCCACGGCCTGGAGCGCATCGATGAACTGAAAGAGCAGGCCAAAAACGTGGATGTGCGCCCCAGCTCGGAGGGCTACAAAGACCTGGCGCTCGCCCTCGACCTGCGCGCCGCCCTGGTCGTCGCCGAGGCCACCCTGCTGGGCGCGCGGGAGCGCCGCGAGAGCCGCGGCGCCCATGCCCGCTCCGACTACCCCACCCTCGACCCGGCGCTGACCGGCAACTTCGTCATCCGCCAGGGCGCCGATGGCCGTTTGAGCGTCAGCTTCCGCCCTGCCCCGCCCCTGCCCCCGGCTCTGTTGCCCTACCTGCAAAAGCGCACCGAGCTCACCCTTGAAGGCAGGTTGCTTGAGTAAGTCGAATTCCGGTAGCCAATGGGGCAGTTTGCGTCGGTAAAAGTCGTTCATCTCTAACGTAAGACGAAATTAATTTCGTCTTACCCTTTGACGTAGGAGAGCTTCTCAGAGATCACCCCCCCTTGCACGCGGAAGAGGTCCACGCCGCGCACGTGCCCCTTGCCCTCTGCCGGGTCCTCCCAGTGGTACGTCCAGCGCATCACGCAGCGCTCTCCGAAGCCGAAGAGTTCTTCGATTTCGATGTGCGCCTGAGGCGATTGGCGGAAGAACTCCTCCCAAAACCGCCTCACCGCCTCCTTCCCGGCATAGCGTGCGCCGTCCGGGGGCGGGTAAGTATTTTCAAAGACGCAATCCTCGCTCATCAGCAGCATCATACCCGCCACATCGTGGCGGTTGAAGGCCTCGTTGAACGCCAGCACGACGCGCAACGCCAATTCGATCTTGGACATGTGAGTGGGGGACAAATATGACCTGCCTTTCCTAAAGAAACTTCGCCATTACTCGGCAGAAACATCTCCAGGAGTACTTCTGCCAAATCCGCCTGAAGCAAAGTTTAGCACAAAAACATTCGTCTTGATAACCGCAAATGAGGGTGCGGCTACCGCACATGGGGAGCGCGCAGCAGCCGCACCGCCAAACTACTTTTCCGCCGGCTCAATCGCTGGCCTGCACCTCGCTCTTCACGATCAGCACCGAGCAGGCAGCGTAGTGCACCAGTTTGCGCGAGACGCTGCCCAGCAGCCAGCCCCTGACTGCGCCCAGGCCGCGCGAGCCAGAGATGATCAGGTCGATGGATCGAGCGCGGGCATATTCCAGGATTTCGGCGGCGGCGTCGCCGCGCTTCAGGACCGGCTCGGCCTTGAGCCCCGCGGCGCGCAACGTCTCCACCGTCTGGTCGAGCAGCATCTGCCCCTCCTTTTCTTCCGCTTCAACCAGGCGGGCAATCTCCTCCTCATCGTCAGGAACGGACACATCCAGGAATTCGATGCTGTACGGGCGGTAGCGGGAGGGTAGGATCTCCACCTCGGCCTGGGGCAGGGGCGGCAGCACGTGCATTACGCTCAATGTCGCGCCCCTGGGCAGCGGGAATCTGCCCATGAAACCCACCGCCGCCTGGCTATACGCCGAGCCGTCGGTGACCAGCAGCACGTGGCGCAACCCCTGATAGGGGGCGCGCACCACCAGCACCGGCCACCTGGCATACTCCACCACCTGCTGCGCCACGCCGCCCAACAGCACCCCCAGCGCCGCCCGCAGCCCGCGCGCCCCCACCACCATCAAATCCGGCGGGTGTTCATCGGCGTATTCGGTCAGCGCTTCAGCCGGGCTGCCGTGCAGGATGCCCATGCGGATCTCGGCGGGACTGCCCTGCAGCGTCGCTTCGACCTCGTCCAGCGCCGCCAGTAGCAGCGAGCGCCTGGGGGTGCGGCGCGGCGTCAGCACACCCGCCACGGTCACCACGCTCCCGGGCGGGAGCGGCAGGTCTCGGATCAGCTTTGCAGCCGCCAACGCATGCTCAGAGCCGTCCACTGCCAACTGGATATTCATCGGGGGATGCGAATTTGGGGTCATCATGGTCCACCTCCTGTGACTGGACTACAACTGAGTTCCGCTGATGCTGCCGCCTGTCGCTCGAATGGCGGCCGAAAATGAAGACAAAAACCGCTGACCTGAGATCAGCGGCCTGGATGGAGGCGGGATGCAAGCGATTGGTGTGCGGGGATGTATTCCGCCGGCGATGTCTTGGGTGATGCGCTATTGATATTATACCAGGTTCGCCCATTGGCATTGCGAGGGAGCGCAGTGACCGAAGCGGATGTTTTCCCGCACCGTCCCCGAAAAGAGCACCGTCTCCTGCGGCACGACGGCGATGCACCCCAGCAGCGAATCCTGGCGCACCTGGCGGATGTCGTGGCCATCAATCAGGATGCGCCCGCGGGTGGCGTCGTAGAAGCGCGGGATAGCGCGACAGATCAGCCCGCGCTGCACCAGCGCCTCCACCGCCTGGCTGACGGCGGCGCGGCTAATGTTCTTGGCTTCGGCCAGCTCGCGGTATAATCCTTGCCAGTTGCGGAGGCGCCATGCTACCACTCACAGACACCGTGCGATCCAGATCTTTCCCCCTGGTCAACTGGGCCTTGATCGCCCTCAACATCCTGATTTTCTTCTTGCTGCTGCCCCTGGGACGCAACGCCGAAGCCGTGATCACCGTTTTCGGCGTCGTGCCGGCCTGGCTTGCGGCGTCATCGCTGCGCTGGTGCACATCGGCTTCAACCCCGGCTCGCCCCTCCCCACCATTGGCGCCAGCGGGGCGATCAGCGGCGTGCTGGCGGCCTATTTCATTTTCTTTCCCACGGCGCGGGTGATCTCGCTGGTGCCATTGTTCTTTTTGCCGTGGTTCGTCGAAATCCCGGCGGTGCTGTACATCGGCTTCTGGTTCATCTCGCAGTTGTTCAACGGCTTCCTGAGCGTGGCGGCCGGGATGCAGGCGTTTGGAGGTGTGGCCTGGTGGGCGCATGTTGGCGGCTTCGCCGCCGGCCTGGCGCTGGGGCCGTTGTTTGCACGCCGCAGCTATGTCCGCCGCGTTTACATGGACGAATACTTCCCCTGGTGAGCATCTCGGAGGCATAAGATGGATTTCTTCTCCCTTCTCTGGCTGTTTTTCATCATCTCGTCTTTGCAGCCGATCCTCCGGCAGAAGATGCTGGACGTGAGTCGGTTGAAGCTGCTTGAGCGGCTGGAACGCCAGCGGGGCAGCCGCGTGATCGCGCTGATTCATCGCCAGGAGACCCTGAGTCTGCTGGGCTTCCCGCTGGTGCGCTATATCAACATCGAAGATTCGGAGGCCGTCCTGCGGGCGATCCACATGACCGACCCGGAGGTGCCGATCGATCTGGTGCTGCACACGCCCGGTGGCCTGGTGCTGGCAGCCGAGCAGATCGCCCACGCCCTGCAAAAACATCCGGCCAGGGTCACCGTATTCGTGCCGCATTACGCCATGTCCGGCGGCACGCTGATCGCCCTGGCAGCGGATGAGATCGTGATGGACGAAAACGCCGTGCTGGGGCCGGTGGATCCGCAGCTTGGCCAGCACCCCGCCGCCTCGATCCTGAAAGTGCTCGAACGCAAGCCGATCAGCGAAATCGACGACGAGACGATCATCATGGCCGACATCGCCGAAAAGGCTGTCCGCCAGGTGAAAGCCACAGTCATCGAGCTGCTGGGCGACAAGATGGACCCCCAGCAGGCGGAGCAACTGGCGACCACATTATCGAGCGGAGTGTGGACGCACGATTATCCCATCACCGTGCGGGAGGCCCGCCAGTTGGGGCTGCCCGTGAACACCGAGATGCCTAAGGAGATCTATCAACTGATGGCGCTATATCCCCAAACGACGCAGCGGCGGCCCTCGGTGGAGTACATTCCAGCACCACGCGGGCGGGAGGTGGAACGTCACCGCACTCGCGGAGGTGAGTAACCCGGCCACTCTAGCAATCTCTTATCGGCAGCGCGATTCACGTTGCCGGGTATCCACAATTGGAACGCGAACAGCCGATTGTGGTGGCATTGGTGGGCTCAGAAATTCGTTTTTATGAGTACAACGGCGTCCAGCTTGGCGGCTTACCGCTTGGGGCAATCACTTCGCTCCACCGCGCAGGCGCTACAGATTACTTTCAACCACCTGGATCGAGAGTTCACCGTGCTCTTTCGCAGGATGAAGCCGATGCGACCGATCGACTGGTATCATGCTTTGCAACAGGCGCGTGGGCTGGGTAAGACAATAGAGCCCTAGATCGTCTTTGATATTACATGCTCAACAGGTCCTCTCAAAAACCAAGGAATTCACTATGACAGATCATTGTTGTTCCCAACCCTCCGCCGGAAGCGCAACCTGCGAACTGCCGCTCCCGACGCTTCAACGCCAACCCCTCCCCGAAGCGTTCTGCCCTGAATGCCAGCAGAAGGGCAAGGCCGTGCAGGGGCAAACGGTCAAGGCGCTCTTGTCGGTTTCCCTGCGCCTGGTCCACGCCACAGCGTACTATTTCTGCCGCACACAGTCTTGCCCGGTGGTTTATTTCTCGGCCGACGGCGCCTCCACCTTCACGACCGCGCAACTGCGCGAGCGCGTGTATCAAAAAGAGCCTGAGACAGACGATGTGCCAGTGTGCTACTGCTTCAAGCACACCGTGGGCGAAATCCGCAACGCCCTGCCTGAAGCGCAAGCCGCCATCATCGCAGAGATCAACGCCGGCATCCAGGCCGACCAATGCGCCTGCGATCTGCGCAACCCGCAAGGCTCTTGCTGTCTGGGCAATGTGCGTGGGCTGATTAAATCATCACAACCAGCCGCCGCCCGCTCCTGAAAGCGGGCGACAGAGGCCCCAGCCTCCCATCGGAGCACCATGCGCAGCGAGCAAGAAATGCTCGACCTCATTTTAGACATCGCCCGCGATGATGAGCACATCCGCGCGGTGATCCTGAACGGCTCCCGCGCCAACCCCAACGCTCCACGGGATTTCTTCCAGGATTTCGATATCGTTTATCTGGTCACCGAGGTCTCCCCTTTCGTTAAAAATCTGGCATGGATCCGGCGCTTTGGTGAGCTGATGATCTTGCAGATGCCCGAAGACATGCACGACCCGCCATCCAGTGCCGATGGCGGCTTCAGCTATCTGATGCAGTTCAGCGACGGCAATCGCATCGACCTGGGGATTTATCCACTCTCGAAGCTGGACGAGGTCACCCGAGATCGCTTGAGCGTGCTGCTGCTGGACAAAGACGGCATCGCCCCGCTCCTGGCGCCCCCCGATGAGCGCGCTTACCTCCCCAAACCGCCCAGCGCCAAAGCTTTCGCCGATTGCTGCAACGAGTTCTGGTGGGTGTGCCCCTATATCGCCAAGGGGCTGTGGCGGGACGAGATCGTCTATGCGAAATACATGCTCGACCAGGTGTTGCGCGAGCAGCTCATGAAGATGCTCGTCTGGTTGATCGGCGTGCAGACCGACTTTTCGCAAGACCCCGGCAAATTCGGCAAATACTTCCAGCGCTACCTGGCGCCGGAGCTGTGGGACTTGCTGCTGCAGACCTACGCCGACGCCGATGACCAGCGCACCTGGGAAGCCCTGTTCGCCATGGGCGAGCTTTTCCGGCGCGCTGCCCTGCGCGTGGCCGATCATTTCGGCTACGATTACCCCCAGGGCGACGATCAGAAAGTCAGCGCGCACCTGCGCCACGTGCGCACCCTGCCTCGAGACGCCGCAGAGATGTACGCCTAAGCGGCGCTACTTGCTCAAAAGCTGGATCAGCACCCCCTCGAAGTCGTCGCACTCGGTGATCAGCGCCCGCACCACCTTCGCAAAGTAGTCGCTGTCGATGAGCTGCATCTCGGCGTTGTGCATGTAAGAATAGACAGACTTATCGCCGATGCGCTCGATACACCAAAAGCCGATCTTCTTCTCCGAGCTGCGCTTCATCAGCAGCGTGGACAGGAAATGGGGCATGTTCTCTTCCGACTCGAATGCGGCCATGCTGGGCACGGAAAACTCCAGCGTGGATTCGTAGCGGATGATGAACAGCGTCTGATCGCGGCCCGACTCCATGGCAAAGCGCAGGATCGCCCGCTCGCTGTTCAAGTCGGCGATCTTCCATCCTTGCGTCGCGCAATACTTCTTGATCGTGCTACTGAAGTTCACGCCTGAGAAAAGCGAAGCCATGCTCATAATGATCCTCTCCCTTCTTTGAAAAGCCTTCGATGAACAAGCCTTTAATTCTGCCTGCGACGAACGACTGGGCCCAGCCGGACCGCACGGTGAAGCCGCCATTCCATACCTCGCAGCGATTTCGCCAGGCGATACAGAAGATCCGCTGAGTCACGGACTGGTCATCCACTTTTCCCGTCTGCGCGGAACTTGCCCCACACCCCCACAAACGATGGCCGTCGGGTGACCACCCCTGACCACTATTATAGGAGCTTTGCAGGTCAGAGTCAACAGGGCGCGGCGTTTATTTATGCCCTCATCGGCTAGCAAAAGTGCAAAGCCTTATCCAACCGCGATCAGCGAAGCTCAGCTCCCGGGCGTCTCATCCTCCTGGCAGGCCGCGCTTCACCCAGGCAACCAGCCAGGCTCGCAGTTCAGGGATGTCCTCGCTCAGCCGGGCGGCGGCGACGACCGGCAGCCAGCGCCGGTGCTCCGCCTGCCCACTGGGACGCAGCCTGAAGTAGCGCCGCAGGTAGGCCGCGTGCAGCAGGCGCACCATCAGACGGGGCGCAACGCCCTGCACCTGGCAGGCTGCTGCGCCCAGGGCCAGGATCGTCGTGCGCGCCAGGTCGGCCAGCGGGTTTCCGCGGGTGGCGTCGATCCAATCGATGATCACCTCGCCCCGCCGGGTCAGCAGGACATTTCCGGGGTGGAAATCGCCGTGACACAGGCATTCGCCGTCCGGCAGGCTTTCCAACACAGCCAGCGCCCTGGAGCGCAGGTGCTCCGGCAGGGCCTGGGCGCGGCCGATCTTCTCGATCAACCTCCGCCGCTGGGAAGGCAGATCCGCCTGCGCTGGGCTGGCGTGCATTTCAGCGTGCAGATGTGCCAGGCGCTGGGCGTGATGCAGCACCTGCCAGGGTCGCTTGAACAGGTCGCTCAACATCGTCGCCCCTTCCACGCGCTGATAGACCAGCCCCAGACGCCGGCCCAGGCGGATCATCTCGCCCACCGCCGGCGCGGGCAGCCCGCTAGCGTAGACCGCCCGCGCGATGCGCGCCTCGTGTTCGATATCTTCCGGCTCGAACCAGGGGTGGAATAACTTAAGCACCTGCCCATCCCCCCAGGCGTAAACCTCCGCCGTGCGGCCAGATGCGATGGGCAATCCCAGGTCGGCGCTCATGGATCCTTCTAGCAAGACGGTGGGCATTGTCAGGAGACAATGCCCACTGCTGTGTGCGCTAAAGCCTGCCTTTCAAGCGGGGTGATTGCGCTACAGCGCGTTTGCAGGTCTTACGGTAGGCCGGTGAAGATGGCGTTGGCCAACAGGCGGAAGGTGAACTCCGGATGAGCGCGGAAGGTGGGGTTCAAGCCAAACAAGGTGATGTCGGCCGCGCCGTTCTTGCCGTAGATCACCACCGGGCGGTTCGGGGCGCTGCTAGCCTTCCAGTTGCGCCAGAAGCCAGAGACGAAGAACTCTGCCCCATCCAGGGCGCCCGCAACCTGCACGTCCGACCCGACCGAGGTGAACCACACCGGCCCATAGACGAAGCCATAGCTGTTCGTCGGATACTGGGCCGAAATCGGGCTGGCGGGGTCATAGACCACCTTGACCACGCCGTTATCATTGGACAGGCTCTGGGCGCTGGTGAAGGTCAGCAGGTTGGCATTGGCGGGGTTGGCGAAGGGCACCCCCATGCGACCGATGCCCACGTAGTCGCCGCCGGCGGCGATGAAGGCCGCCAGCGAAGCCCGGCCGCTGGCGTTCAGCGCGCCATAGGAGGTGTTGGAGTTGATGTAAACATCGTAGCCGCCGCTGATCAGCGCGCCGCCGTTGATGGCCTCGGCGTTGACCACGGTGTAGTCGAAGCCGTACTGCTTCAGGAAGAAGCGCACGCCCTCATCGGCGCTCACGGCGATCTCCTGGCGGCGCAGCGGGACCGCCCCGCTGGGGACGGACTTGAGCTTATACACATTCAGGCCATAGCCGTTGGCCAGCTCGTTGGCCAGCGCCGGATTACCCTGGACGATGAAGGTGCCGGTTCCGAAGCTGCGCCCCGAGTCGCTGAACGGCGCCTCGCTGCGCCACACGCCCACGCCGCGCTGCAGCAGGTCGTTGACTGTCTTGATCGCTACATTGTTCTCTGGCAGGAAAGCGTAGGCCCCAGCCTGGCCGTTCTCGCTCATCCCGCGCACCGGGTCGGCGCGGGCGATGCCCTGGGTGCTCAGATCGAAATTATCCAGGACTTCGATCCTTGTCACGCCCCACAGCAACGGGTGGCTCCAGCCGGAGATGTCGTACATCGTCAGGCCGGGCTGGTAAGAGATATCCCAGCCGGTCCACAGGATGGTGTTGGCCAGGCCGCGCTTGGGCTGGTTCATCCACACCACGTAGCTGCCGGCAGGGTAGGTCATCCCGTTCAAGGTGAAGGCTTTGCTGCTCTGCTCCACCTGCACGTCGTTGGCGAGCAGGAAGTCCACCAGACGGGCGGCCTGGTGCGGGCTTTGTTGCAGCGGGGCTGCGGCGGGAATAATGTAGGCGGCGGGGAAGTCGATTGTGGTCAGGTAGTTGTACTGGTCGTAGGGCGTCTGGTTCAGGATTTCATCTGGGATGGGCACCTGCACCATGTCCAGGAAGCCGCGCTTGAAGATCTCCACCTGGTCGCGCACCATCGCCTGGCGGTTCTGGGCGGCGAACTTGAGCGCCCCCCACACCGCGGCGTAGTGAGCATCCACCCCGCGGGCATCGCGGTAGGGAGTTTCCAGGGTGTGGCCGTAGGCGCCGTGGTACATGGCGTACATCGGGGCGAAGATCGGCGGCCAGTCGTCCCAGCCCTCGCGGCGATCCTCGAAGGGGATCTGGGCGGCGAAGCCGGTCTGGGCGAACAGCTCGGCCTCCATCGCCTTGGCCTGGCTGTAAGCCCACTTGATATACAGGTCATATTCGTAGTTGGGGTTGTGCGGCGGGGTGCACGGCTCGATCAGCATCGGGTTAACGAAGCCGTGCAGGTCGAGGAAGATCATCGGATTCCAATCGCGCAGCACGCGCACAGTGGCCCGCGTTTCCGGCTGCGACTGGGTGATGAAATCGCGGTTCAGGTCGAAGCCGTTGGCGTTGGCGCGCGTGCCTAGCACCCGGCCATCAGGGTTCTGCACCACGTTGATCAGCAAAATCAGATTGTTCAGGATGTCCATCGTCTCCGGGCTGTCATCATAGGCCAGCTTCTCGATCAGCCGCATGGCCGCGTCCACGCCAGGGTACTCATTGCCGTGGATGCTGCCATTGATGAACACCGGCACCTTGAAATCGCCGAACTTATCGATCATCTCCTGGGCCTTTTCGGGGTCCTTGAGCATCGTCTGGCGGATAGCCTGATACTGACCCAGGCGTCCCAGCGCCTCCGGCGCCGAGAGGGTGACCAGGAACAAGTTGCGCCCGCCGGCCGACTGGCCGATCACTTCGACGCGCACCCGGTTGCTGGTGGTCTCGATCTCACGCAGCCGGGGGGCAATCTCGGAATACAGCATGCTGTCATAGTTCGGGGAGGGGACTTCCGGCTCCGGGGTGACATTCCACCAGGCGCCACCCTGGGCCTGCGGGCGGGCGTTGGCCGGAGTGACCAGCGCGCCCAGCAAAGCAATCACTAAAATCACGGAAAAGATGCGCCACATGTGTTGGGGTTTCATACGGTTCTCTCCTTAAGCGAACGAACTACTACACGCGACGAGGAAATCGAACGCAACCGCACAGTCGTTCCTTTGCACCTCCTTCCTGTGATCTGATCATGCCCCAGCGGGGGCAGCGCTGCTTTGAAATCCAGATGCCACAAATTCCCCCACAAAACGCGGGACGAGATCTGGATGAAAATTGGGGAGCTAACTTTTATTTTACACGAATTTTACACAAATTCAACGGGATTCGCCTGGAAGCAGGATGAGGAGGAAGTCCGCCCTCGAATTACGTCGCGAATATGCAATTCTTATTACATAAATTGATTATTATGCAAGCTAACTGTTGCCAACCAAATCCCGCCAAGGCAAACCGTACATTCCCCAAAAATCGTTCATAATAAGAGCGTGAGCAATGTCTGCGCCGTTCACTGGCGCAAGCTGGAAGTCAGGGATCGTACACATTCGGGATCGGAAGATGAAGCGCAGCGTAAGGTGGAGTAAAATTAGACAGTCCCAGCGGGCGGGTCAGGCAGATCGAGGGGAGCCCCCCTGCCCGACGGTTCTGCCCAATTCGCCACTGCAAGACCGAAACCAGATCGAAAAGAGGAAAAACCCATGACCAGCTATTCGTCTTCCGAACTGATGATCGTCAACGCCGCCCGCCTGCTGCGGGATGGCGATGTCGTCTTCGTCGGAGTGGGCCAGCCCAACCTGGCCTGCAACCTGGCGCGGCGCACCCACGCCCCCAACCTGCTGATGATCTACGAAGCCGGGGTGATCGGCGCCCAGCCAGCCCGTCTGCCGCTGTCCATCGGCGATCCCACCCTGGTGAGCGGGGCGGCGGCGGTGTGCAGCATGTACGACATCTTCGCCCTGTACCTGCAGCGCGGCAACGTGGATGTAGGCTTCATGGGCGGAGCGCAGATCGACCGCTATGGCAACATCAACGCCACGGTGATCGGCGATTACTTCGCCCCCAAGGTGCGCCTGCCCGGCTCCGGCGGCTCCAAGGAGATCGCTGCCTGGGCAAACCGCTGTTACATCATGAGCCCGCACCAGAAGCGCCGCTTCCCCGAAAAGTGCGATTTCCGCACCTCGGCAGGCTTTCTGGGTGGGCGCGCCGAGCGCCAGGCTGCCCACCTGCGCGGCGGCGGCCCGCAGGCTGTGGTCACCGATCTGGGCATCCTGGAGCCGGATGAGAACGGCGAGCTGGTGCTCGCCGCCCTACACCCCGGCAAGACCGTCGAAGAAGCCCGCGCTAACACCGGCTGGGACTTGAAAGTCTCGCCTGACTTGCGCATGACTGAACCGCCTACCGAGCGCGAGCTGCGCATCCTGCGCGAAGAACTCGATCCGCAAGGCATCTATCTGAAGTCGAGCGGCTGATCGGCAGGCGAAGCAAGCCAAGGAGGGCAAAGCGAGGAGCGCGATGAACCAGGTTAAAGAGACCACCGTTGCAAGCGCCGCGCCCCTGCGCCGCCAGCCTCCTCTGGCCTGGGCGAATGAGGAGCAACTATGGAACAGTTGACGCTATCGCCTCACAACAAGACCTTGTCCAAAGAGCGCCTGGTGTACCTGGTCACCAGCGACCAATCCTTTGGCGCCTTCCTCGCCCAGCAGATCGGCCACTTCGGCTACTTCGTCCAGATTGTCAAAGACTTGAAAGGGTTGGAGCATGCCGTCGCCGAGCACATCTCCACCGCTATCCTGGTGGATCTGTCGGCGCTGGAAAAGCAGATGAGCGACGCCGAGTTGTTCGAGGGGGTCAAAGCCTTCCGTCAGGCCTCCATCCCGCTGATGTTCATCTCCGACCGAGACGATCAGACCACTCGCCTGAAAGCCATCCGCGCCGGCGGCAAGGCCTTCTTCGCCAGGCCGGTGGACACGGTGAGCCTGATCGACCGTCTGGACGAACTGACCTCGGTCGAGACGGTCGAGCCTTACCGCGTGCTAATCGTCGAAGACCAGGCGCCGATCGCCAACTACTACAAGATGGTGCTCAACATGGCAGGCATGGACGCCCAGGTGACCACCGACGCCACCAAAGTCTTGCAGCAGATGATCGAATACCACCCCGACCTGGTGCTGCTGGACCTGTACATGCCCGAAGTCAGCGGCGCCGAACTGGTAAAGGTGATCCGCCAGATGGAGGAGTTCGTCAGCATCCCCATCGTGTTCCTGTCCAGCGAGGACGACTTCAACAAGCAGATGGAGGCGATGAGCCTGGGCGGCGACGATTTCCTGACCAAGCCGATCAAGGCCTCGCACCTGGTGGCACTGGTCAAAAGCCGCCTGGAGCGCCTGAAGACGCTGCGCTCCTACATGGTGCGTGACAGCCTCACCGGCCTGCTCAACCATACCAGCTTTCGTAGCACCTTGATCCAGGAAGTCAACCGCTGCCGGCGGCAGAACGCCCGCCTAGCAGTGGCAATGCTGGATATCGACCTGTTCAAGCAGGTGAACGACACCTACGGCCATGCCGCCGGCGATAACGTGCTCAAGAGCCTGTCGCGGCTGCTCAAGCAGCGCCTGCGCAGGTCGGATATCATCGGGCGCTATGGCGGCGAAGAGTTCGTCGCCCTGCTGCTGGACGTGGACGCCGACCGCGCCTACCGCATCATGGACGAGATCCGCCAGCACTTTTCAGAGATCGAGCACTTCGCCACTAAGTCTGGCAGCCTGCACGTGACCTTTAGCTGCGGCATCGCCACCTATCCAGAGATCACCGACCCCAAGCTGCTCAGCGATGCCGCCGACCAGGCGCTGTACGCCGCCAAGGCTGCCGGGCGCAACCGCATCGTCATCGCTCATCGGATATCGGAGCAGAACTCATGAGCATCGAACGCTTGAACGTTTTACTGGTGGGGGATGACCTGGGGGCAATCAGCCGTATCCAGCGCCTGCTGGCCGCCTCCGAGGCGGCGCTGGATTCCGCCGAGAGCCTGGCGCTGGGGCTGCAGAAGGCCGCCCAAAACCGCTACCAGGCGCTGCTGCTGGACCTGGAGCTGGCCAAAAATCAGGGTCAGCAGGCGCTGCAAAGCTTCGCCGAACAGTTCCCAGAGCTGCCGATCATCGCTCTGGGCACCTTGGCCGACGAAGCCCTGGCTGCCCAGGCGGTACAACGCGGCGCGCAAGATTACCTGCTCAAAGACATCCACCTCTCGCCAGACCCCGCCGGAAAGGCCCTGCTCATCCGCTCGATCCGCTACGCCATCGAGCGCAGCCGCATCCAGGCGGCGCTGCGCCAGGAGCGCGACATGGTGGAGCGGCGCATCCTGGGGCGCACTGCCGAGCTGAGCAACGCCAACGAGCAATTGAAGCGCGAGCTGGCCGAGCGTCGCCGTTACGAATTTATCGCCAACACCTCCAAAGATCCCATCAGCCTGATCGACCGCAACTACACCTACCAAGCGGTCAACGACGGCTTCTGCCTGGCGCAGAACATGAAGCGCGAGGAGCTGATCGGCAAGACCATCGCTGATGTCTGGGGCCAGGAGGCCTTCGAAAACAAGATCAAACCTTACCTGGACCGGGCGTTGGCCGGGTATGAGACGCAGTACGAAGGCTGGTTTCATTTCAAAACCCTGGGCTTCCGCTATTTCGAGGTCTTCTATAACCCCTTCTTCGACGCCGACCGCCAGGTGACGCACGTAGTAGTGGTCTCGCATGATGAGACCATCCGTGAGAAAGCCAAGGAGAGCCTGCGTCACCACAACCAGCGCCTGAGCATCCTGCGCGAGATCGACCACGCTATCATGGTCGCCCAATCGCCTGAGGACATCGTGCGCGTCGCCCTGCGCCATTTCGTGCGCCTGGTACCCTACGACCGGGCGGATGTGATGCTCTTCTCACCGGATGGCAAATCGCTGATGACCATGATCACCGGCGGCGTCGAGGGCGAGGCCAAGATCAACCCCACCCAACTGGCGGTGGACGACCTGCTGCAGAACGAGCAACTGCGCCAAGGCAAACCCTACATCGTCTACCGCTCGCAGCACACCGCCGAACTCTCCCCCTTCGGCAGTTACCTGCACCAGCGCGGCGTGCGCTCGTATTTCATCGTCCCGCTGCACGCCGATCGCAAGCTGCTCGGCGTTCTGAGCGTCAGCTCCTTCGACGTGGACACCTTCTTGCCTAGCCACATTGAGGATGCGCTGGCGATCAGCGTCCCGCTCACCCTGCTGATCAAGAACGCCCAACTCCTGGAGCAGCTTCGCACGGCCAACGAGCGCCTGCTCAGTCTGACCTCGCACCTGGTGTCGGCACAGGAAGATGAGCGCCGCCGCCTGTCCCTGGAGTTGCATGACGAGGCCGGACAATCGCTCACCGCCCTGAAGCTCAACCTGGAACTGCTGCAGGCCGAGCTTCCGGCCGAGATGCCTCGCGCCCAGGCGCGGCTTGCAGAGGCCATCTCCCTCACCGAGAGGACGATGAACGACCTGCGCGCCCTGGCTTACAACCTGCGCCCGCCGGCGATCGACGCCGTCGGCCTGAGCCAGACCCTGCAGGATTACTGTCAGCGCGTGGCGCGCCAGACCCACATCCAGATCAGCTATTGGGATAACCTGCCGCCCGACCTACCCGGCCACATCCAGCTCAGCCTGTACCGCTTGGTGCAGGAGGCGCTGACCAACATCGTCAGGCACTCCGGCGCTTCGCAGGCCGAAGTGCGCCTGGAGTGCAACGGCCAGCAGATCCTGGCGCATATCGCCGACAACGGCCGCGGCTTCAATCCGAATTTGTCCACTGCGCCGGACATCTCCAGAGGCTTGGGGCTGATCGGCATTCGCGACCGCATGCAGGCGCTGGGCGGCGAATTCGAGACCGTTTCCCGCCCCGGCGAAGGCACCCGCCTGATCGCCCGCATCCCCTTGCAGGAGGCTGCGTGATCCGCGTAGTCATCGCCGACGATCATCACCTGGTACGCCAGGGTATCCGCGCCCTGCTGGAGAAGCAGGCGCATATCCAGGTGATTGGCGAAGCGCGGGATGGCCAGGAGGCGCTGAACCTGACCCAAAGCTTGAAGCCTGACGTGTTGGTGTTGGATATCAACCTGCCCTGCATTAACGGAATCGAGGTGGTCAGGCGGGTGCGCAGTGAGGGGCTGCCCACCGAAGTGTTGATCCTCTCGATGTACGATGACGAGTCGCTGGTCAAGCGGGCTTTGCGCAACGGCGCCCGCGGCTACGTCCTGAAGAAATCCATCAGCGAGGAGCTTTTCACAGCCATCGCCGCCGCCAGTACCCGCAGGACGTATCTCAGCCCGGAACTGCAGGACATCCTTCAGAATGGCGCGCTGCCGCCCAACGGCTCTTCTGCCCCGGTGGATGAGTTCGAACGCCTGACGGCGCGTGAACGCGAAGTGTGTCAGCTCATCGCCGAGGGCAATACCAATCAAGAAATCGCTCAACGCCTGGGGATCAGCATCAAGACGGTGGAAAAGCATCGGGCAAGTTTGATGGAAAAGCTCAACGTGCAAGATGTGGCCGGCCTGATCCGTGAAGCCATCCGGCACAACCTCATTTTTATCGAAAGATGATCCTCAAAAGGTGGCTCTCATGAATGCTTGTCCCTTTTGCGGCTTTCAAAACCCCGAAGATATTCATATTTGTCTGCGCTGCGCTGCAACTCTGAACCGCAATTGCCCCCAATGCGGCGCTAACGTGCCGGCCGGCAACCGTTTTTGCGGTCAGTGCGGGGCGCGCGTGGAAGAGACGAACCCGCTCAAGAACAAGGAGACGGGCGCCCAGGGCGGAGAAAACCTGCAAGACCGCATGCTGAAAGACCTGCGCGCCCGGATGCCCGCTAGCCTGGCGACCAAAATGGCCCAGGCTTCGACCGAGATGCTGGGACAGCGCAGAGAAGTGACTGTGCTGTTCGTGGATATCGCCAATTTCACCCCGGCCTCCCAGATCCTGGATAGCGAAGACCTGTATCTGGCCACCGATGAAATCATGCACCTGCTGGTGGACGCGGTTTACCAGTTCGAAGGCGTGATCGATAAGTTCACCGGCGACGGCCTGATGGCGCTGTTTGGCATCCCACTGAACCATGAAAACGACCCCGAGCGAGCGGTGCGCGCCGCTTTGCAAATGCAGCAATCCCTGAACGATCAGCGCCAGGCGCTCCAAGAACGCTATCATTTCGATTTTCAAATCCGCATTGGGATCAACACCGGCTCGGTCATCGCTGGTTACCTGGGCAGCCAGCAGCACCTGGAGTACACCGTGATCGGCGATACGGTGAATCTGGCCTCGCGGCTGGAGACGTTCGCTCAACCCGGCTCCATTCTAGTCAGCTTCAGCACCTACCAGCGCACGCGGCCAATCTTCGAGTACCAGGCGCTGCCGCCGCTGGACCTGAAAGGCTTCGCCATCCCGATTCAGGCCTATCAACCCACCGGCTTGCGCGCCAGGCCGGGACAGGTGCGCGGCCTGCCCGGCTTACAGGTGCCAATGATCGGCCGCAGCGACGATCTCGAGCGGCTAATCCAGGTGTACAAACAGGTGGCGGCGGAGAGGAACAGCCGCATCGCCCTGATCAGCGGCGACGCCGGCATCGGGAAATCCCGCCTGATCGCCGAGTTCCGCAACCAGCTCAGCGGCCAGGCGGTCAACATCTACCAGGGCACCTGCGCCGCCTACATGCGCATCACCCCCTACCGGGTGGTGGCCGACATCCTGCGCAACCTGATCCATGTCTCCGAACTGGATGAAGGCAAAATCCAGCGCGAAGCGTTGCAACAGCACATGGAGCAACTCGGCCTGGCTCAGGCCGACATCCTGCCCTACCTGCTGGAGGTGCTTGGCCTGCTGCGCGCCGACCCCGTCCTGGAGGTGCGCATCAAACTGCTCGAGCCATCCATGCTGCAGCGCCAAACCCATCTGGCGCTGCGCACGCTGCTGGTAGCCGAAGCCCGACTTGCGCCCACCGTGCTGATCTTCGACGATCTGCACTGGGTCGATCCGGCCTCGCGCCAGTTCATCGAGAACCTGTGTCAATCGCTCGAAGATGTGCCCATCTTGATGATCCTGGTGGCGCGCGAATTCGAGAAGCACGACGACGCCCGCCAGATTTACATGGCGGCGAGCAAACACGCCCAATCGCCGATGGAGATCGAGTTGCAACCGCTCTCCAAGATCGACTCGCGCCTGCTGGTGGATCAATTGATCCAGGAGACCACCGCCAAGGCCAAAGCGATCAAGACCACCATCGTCAATCGCGCTGGCGGCAATCCCTACTACACCGAGGAGCTGGTGCGCATCCTGATGGATCATGGCGGGCTGGTGCAAGAGGACGGCGTCTGGCACGTCACCGCTCAGGCCGACGAATTGATCCAGGAAGTCCCCGGTACGTTGCAGGATCTGATCCTGGCGCGTTTCGACCGCTTGCCCGATCACCTGCGCCAGACGCTGCAAAAAGCCTCCACCCTGGGGCAATCCTTCGCCATCACCCTGCTGCAGATCTTCGCTCAGGAGGAGCCAGAAACGCTGCGGATGAACCTGGCGGAGCTGGAAAAGCGCAACTTCCTGATCCACGCCCATTTTGGCAACGAAGAGGGCTATCTTTTCAAGCATCCTCTGCTGCAGGAAACGATCTACAACACGTTGATGAAGCGCGATCTGCGCAAGTTCCATTACCAGATCGCCCTGGCAATCGAGAGCGGCGAGCACTGGCTGCCCGGGGAGCGCGATGAAATCCTGGCGCACCATTACGCCGAAAGCACCGCCCCCTTGAAGGCTATTCCCTACCTGCTCGCCTCAGCGGAAAAAGCCTCCCAAAACTTCGCCAACGAGAGCGTGGTGCAGCTCTACTGCCGGGCGCTCTCCCTGATGGAGACCTCGCCCGAAGTGACGCTGCAGCAGATCGACCAGGCGCGCATCGGCCTGGGCCGGGCGCTCAAGTTCACCGGCGCTATCGAAGAGGCTGCCCAGATGCTCAACGAGGTGGTGGAGCGCCTCTTGGCGTTGGAAACCGGCCTTTTGATGCGAGACCCCGAAATGTTGCGCCTGCTGGTCGAAGGGCTGCGCGAGCTTTCGGATATCCGCGCCCGCGAGAACAATCTGGATACTGCCGTGCAGTTGCTCCGCGCCGGGCTGGATCTGCTGGGCGATGCGGGACGCCAGGATTATCCTACTTTCTGGCGCCGACTGGCCGACCGCCTGGCCTGGGTGTATTTCCGCCAGGGCAAGCTGGACGAAGCCTACAACCTGGCCGACCTGGCGCTGCTGGACGTCAAATCCTGGGAGATGGAGGACCCGATCACCGTCGCCTCGCTGTGGAACACCATTGGCGGCGTGTACTACACCCGCTCCCGGCTGAACGAAGCCATCGAAAGCGTCGAGCGCAGCCTGCAAATCTACAAAGACCTGAACTACCATTGGGGGATGGCGGTTGCGCTGAACAACCTGGGTATCCTGAACTTCGCCTTCGGCAAGTGGGAAGAGGCGGTGAATCACCTGGAGCAAGCCGATCGCCTGCGCAGCGAGTACGGCAACGATCCCGAGCGCCCGATCAACCTCAAGAACCTGGGCGAAGTGCTGGTGGCTTTGGGCGATTACGCCCGGGCGCGGGTCAAGATGGAAACCAGCCGCAGCATCAGCGAACGCCTGGGGATGGACCTGGCCAAGACTTATGCCGAGCTGGGGTTGTGCCACCTGGCGCTGAAAGAGGAAAATTTCACCCTGGCGCAGAGCCACCTGAGCAACGCCAGCCAGCTAATCGAGAGCAGCGACCAGGAAAGCGACCGCGCCTGCATTTTCTACACCTTGAAGGCGATGGTCGAAGCTCAGCTGGGCAACCTCTCGCAGGCGCTTGAAGCGGCCCAGAAAGCGCTGCAGATCGCCGAACGCAGCGGCTTTGTCGGCGAAACCACCGATGCCTTGCGCGGGCTGGGCATGACTTATCGCCTGCTGCAGCAATTCGAGCTGGCCGAAACCCATTTGCAGAAAGCGATCCGCGTGGCCCAAACGCGCAACGACCGCTACAGCGAAGCCGAGGCGATCTTCGAATTGGGACTGGTGTACGAGAAATGGAGCCAGAGCGACCTTTCCCGCAGCGCCTGGCTGCTGAAGCAGGCCGAATTCAGCCTGGACAAAGCCATCGCCATCTACGAGAACCTGGGAGCGAAGCAAGACCTGCGCCGCGCCCGCAGCGCCCGCGCCAGCCTGCCCTCCGCCCAGACGATAGGAATCAGCCAGGAAGATAGCGCAGAAGTCTCTGCCCAGGTCGCCCGCCTGCGCGCCCGCCTGGGCCTCCCCGAAGGCGAATGGTACCAGGCGGTGGTATTATCTATCCTGCTCTCCCCCAATCAGGACGAAGATGAAGAGCTGATCTTCGAGACAATCACCTTCCTGACCCCCTCGCTGGTGGATATGATCCAGGAGAACGGCGGCCAGGCAATCCGCCTGCCTGATGGCATCACCGCCATCTTCGGAGCGCCCATCGCCCACGAAGATGACCCCGAACGAGCTGTCGAAACAGCGATGCAATTGCTCAATTTCTACAATGAGATTTACTTGCGCACCCAGCTGCCGGTCACCCTGCGCTTGGGGATGGCGATGGGCAAGATCGTCGCCGGCAGCAGCGACCTGGAAAGCGAATTCCTGGCGGCCGGCGAGCCGCTGCAATTCGCCCGGGCGATCGCCGAAGCATCCAATCCCGCCCGCCTGTGGGTCAGCCAGGCGGTGCGCAACGCCACCGCCTTCCGCTTCGACTTCACGCCCGTCGCCGCCGACCTACAGGAGCATCCCACAGATCAACCCTTGTTCCAATTGGAGGGATTGCGAGAGCAGATCCTGCCGGTGCGCGGCTTGATCGGCCTGAAGACCGCTTTCGTCGGCCGCAAGAGCGAGCTGGCGCAGATGCACCAGATGGCGAATAACCTGAAACAAGGCTACGGCGGGCTGGTCTGGCTGGAGGGCGACGCCGGCATCGGCAAGAGCCGCCTGATGCGCGAGTTCACCGCCCAGATGGCCGGGCAGCACTATCTGATCTGGCGCGGCGCGTGCATCGCCCGCCGCTCCGACACCGCCTTCTCACTGTTCTCCGACCTGCTCTCCAATCTGTTGGATATCCAACCCAACTTCACCCCTTCCCAGATCTACACCCAGATCGACGCCCGCCTCAAACGCTGGCCCGAAGAGTTGCAAGAAATCCGGCCCTTCCTGCAGCTACTGGTCGGGGTGCAACCCAGCGGCTCGCAGGCGGAGCGGGTGATCGAACTCGAGCCCGAGCAACTCCGCCGCCAGACCTTCGTCGCGTTACATCGCCTGATCAGCGTCCTGGCGGCGCAGCAGCCCATTGTCATGATCCTGGATGATGTGCAATGGATCGACTCGACCTCTGCGGACCTGCTGCTGTACCTCTCTCACCTGATGGTCAACCAGCCGGTGCTGTTCATCTGCGCCCAGCGGCAGGGGGAAATCAGCCCTTACGAACGCACCCTGGCGCGCACCCGACAGATCCATCAGGATCAATACCTGGAGATCTCGATCAAGCCGCTGACGCTGGAAGAATGCCGCACGCTGCTGAACGAATTCCTCTCCACCGCCGAAGTCCCTGAAGCGCTCAAATCGCTGATCGTCCACCAGAGCGGCGGCAACCCCTATTTCATCGAGGAATTCGTGCGCATGCTCCTGGAGCAAGACTACCTGCGGTTGGTGCGCGGCCGCCTGGAGGTCAACCAGGAGCTGCCGATGAGCAAGCTGGCGATCCCGGTGTCGCTGGAATCGTTGATCCGCGCCCGCGTGGATTCGCTGCACGCCTCCGCCCGACAACTGCTCCAGGTGGCTGCGGTGATCGGGCAGCGCTTCACCCGCGGCTTGCTGATGGATGTGGCCGCGCAGGAGAATATCGACGCCCATCTGGAGCAACTGCGCACGCGAGGCATGCTCAGCCTGGACGCCGCGACGGGCTTTTGGGAGTTCAGTCATCCGATGATCGAGGCCATCGTCTATAACACGGTGCTGCGCGCCCAGCGACGCATCCTGCACAGCCGCACCGCCGCCGCCCTGGAAGCGCAATGGCGCGGCAACGAAAGCGAACACGCCGAGGACCTGGCCTACCACTACCGCAAAGCCGAAGATTACAACAAGGCCTTATACTATCTGATCCTGGCAGGAGAGCGCGCCGCCGCCCGTCATGCTAACGAGACCGCCGTCAATTACTTCGAACAAGCCTCTGATCTGCTCAGCGCAGTGCCCACCGCCAGCGACGAACTGCGCTACCGTATTGCCTATGGGCTGGGCGAGGTTTACCAGTTCGTAGGCAAATTCGAAGCCTCCATCGCCGTGCTGAACGCCAGCGAAGACCTGATGCGCCAGGGGCAGCTCACTCCGGCGCAGCGGGCCAGCTTGCACCGCTGCCTGGGGGACACCCTGCGCAAGACCAGCGATTATGAGCAGGCAATCCAAGCCCTCAATCAGGCGCTGGAAATTATCGGCAGCGCGTCGCAGCAGGAGGCGGCCGAAGAAGCCGCCAGGGTTTACGTCAGCCTGGGCTGGAGTTACTTCATGCAGGCCAGTTGGGACGAAGCCAAAAACGCCGTTTTGAAGGCTATTGACTACGCCCTGCAGGCCAAAGCCACCAGCGCCTTGGGCATGGCCGAGAACCTGCTCGGCGGCATCTATTACCGCCAGGGTGACCTGGCGCAGGCCGCCCAGCACACCCGCCAGGCGATGTCCTGCTGGCAGGAGATCGGCTATAGCTGGGGCGTGGCGGCGACGATGAGCAATCTGGGCATCCTGGAGGTCAGCTCGGGGAATTGGGACGCCGCCTTCGAAGCCTTCCAGAAAAGCCTGAAATTGCGCCAGGAGATGGGCGACGTGGAGGGCGTTGCGATCACCCAGAACAACCTGGGCAGCCTGGCGCGCGATCAGGGACGCATGGCCCAGGCGGAAGAGTACTATCGCGCCAGCCTGGCAGTGTCGCAGCCGTTTCAAATGAGCTGGCAGACGGCGAACTCCTTGATGGGCCTGGCGCAGGCGTTGCTCTATCAGGGCAAACTGGACGAGGCCTGCGAGCCGCTGCTGAGCGGCATCCATATCGCCAGCGAAATCAACGCCCGCGACCTGCTGGTGGAGATGCAGCGCACCGAAGCAGAGATCTACCTGGCCCAGGGAAACTACACGAAAGCAGAGCAGACCGCCCGAGAAGCCGCCAGGCTGGCGGGCGAAATCGGCAGCTTCCCGCTGGAGGCCAGCGCCTGGCGAGTGGTTGCCGCCTGCCTGCTGCAACAGGGACAGCCGCAAGAAGCACTCAAGGTGCTGGACCACGCCTGGCAGGCGCTGGTGCAGGGCGGCGACGAGCTGGAGACCGGGCGCGTCCACGCCCAGGCCAGGATCATCGCCGCCAGCCTCGGCCGCTCAGCCGTGGCAGAAAAACACCTCCAGACCGCGCGCGAGATTTTCACCCGCCTGGGCGCGGCGCGCGACCTGGATCTGCTGCAAACGGAGGAAGGCGCCCCTGCTGCACCGTAGCAACTCGGCAGGCCGCAGGCTCTTAACCGAAAGCCTTACAAAATTGTAAGGGGAGGGTAGGGTTAACCCCCATAGGCTTCAAAGGGCGGGTTTGCTAAGATATCAGCAGGAACCATAGGTATTCATTCAAACGTTCGGATTTTTATCGTCCAGGAGGGAATCACAAGCATGAGAAAGAAAAAAGTCCGTTATCACAGCAGCAACCTGACCTGGGATGGCCGAAAGCCCATCCACACCATCATCATTCTGCTGGCGCTGTTATGCGTGGTGTTTTCCAGCTTTGCCGCGGCGCCGCTGCAGCGCACACCCCCGCAGATGGTAGATGTGATCATCCAGGGGTTGGACACCAACACCGCGGCGGCCATCGCCCGCGGCCAGGGCGGCCAGGTGACCCACCGTCTGGGGCTGGTTCGCGCCGTGCGGGCGAAATTGCCGGCACAGGCGCTGGCGGCCTTACAGAACAATCCTCATATCAAGATTTTCCCCAACCGTAGCCTGCAAGTCTCCACCATCAAGCCGATCGGCGCACGGGACGAATTCAACAGCATCAAATTTAGCGGCAGCGATGGGCTGATCCCCTGGAGCACCAGCTGGACCGAGGTAGGTGAAACCGACGACGTCAGCAAAGGCATCGTGCGGGTGGTGAGCGACGCCAACTGCGTCGAAAGCTCTTGTTTGCGCCTGGGCGGCGGCAGCGTCAGCAATCGCGGCGTGTTCCGCAGGGTCAACTTCAATAGCGCCTCTCAGGGAATCTTGACCTTCAGCTACCGCCGCGCGGTGCCTGTCCCCTCCAGCGCCTTAGTGGCCGTGCAAATTTCCAAGGATGGCGGGCAGTCCTACACCACGCTGAAGGAAATCCCGCTGAACGCCAGCGACCCCGCGCCGGTACAGCAGATCTTCGACATCAGTGCATTCATGAGCGACAGGACCCAGGTGCGCTTCCTGGGGATGAACAGCACAACAAACGGCTATATCTACTTCGACAATGTCCAGCTCTCGCCTTTCATGCCCAAAACCAACTACGCTGCGCTGGTGGACGCCGACGACCTGCACGCCCAGGGCTACACCGGCGAAAACGTAACCGTGGCGGTGGTCGATACTGGCTTTTGGGGCCTGTACCCGCTGGAGATGGACACCCATCGCGTCCGCCGCGTCCCGGCTTTCTATGACGCAATCGCCGATGTCGTCACGCTCTTGCCCAGCAGCGGCGGCCCGAGCAACCTGCTCGCCGACCCGCACGGCCACGCCAGCCACCTGAGCAGCATCATCGCCAATAGCTTCTTTGACGAAAACTTTAAGTTTATCGGCGTCGCTCCCGACGCCCGCCTGCTGCCGATCAGGGCCTTCAATGATCAGGGAATGGGCACCTATGCCGATGTAATCCGGGCAATCGATTGGGCAGTAACTAATAAGAATGCCTATAACATCAAGGTGCTCAACCTGTCCTTCAGCGCCCCACCGCAATCCTATTACTGGGAAGACCCGCTTAACCAGGCGGTGATGCGCGCCTGGCAGGCCGGCATCTTCGTGGTGGCCGCCGCCGGCAACACCGGCCCCGACCCGATGACCATCGGCGTGCCGGGCAACCTGCCCTATGTGCTCACCGTCGGCGCCATGTCGGATAACCAGACCTGGACGGATACCAGCGACGATTACCTGACCCAATTCTCGTCTGCCGGCCCCACCGTGGAAGGCTTCGTCAAGCCGGACGTGATCGCCCCTGGACACAAGTTGACGGGCATGATGCCGGAGAACTCCTGGTTCGGCGCCACCTACCCCTACCTGTACGGCGGCTTCGAAGGCTTCTACGACGTTTCCGGCACTTCTCAGGCCACTGCGGTGGCCAGCGGCGTGGCGGCGCTGCTGCTGGAAGCTTACCCCAACCTGACGCCCGATCAACTCAAGTGCAAGCTGATGGACGGGGCGCGCCCCGCCGTGGATGCCAGCGGCAACCTGATATGGAGCATCTTCCAGCAAGGCGCCGGGTTGGTGAACGCAGTGGACGCCTTGAACAGCCCACTCACCGATTGCGCCAATCAGGGGCTGAACATCGCTGCCGACCTGGATGGCACGATGCATTTCGGCGGATACGCCAATCGCGACGAGAACGGCGTGTATTACCTGATGGACACTGAGGCCTACGCCTGGTCAGGGGCTTACGCCTGGAGCGGGGCGTATGCCTGGAGCGGCGCTTACGCCTGGTCAGGCGCTTACGCCTGGAGCGGCGCTTACGCCTGGTCGGGCGCCTATGCCTGGAGCGGCAGCGCATCCGACCCGCTAAGCTGGCTCAGCGCCTACGCCTGGAGCGGCGCCTATGCCTGGAGCGGCTCGGTTTACTCCACGGACAGTAACCAGGTCGCAGAGTGGAGCGAGCAGAGCCTCATGGAATGGGCGCCCGAAGTCAGCGAGCCGACGCCCCCTATCCAGTAAGTCAGCAGATTACAAACTCATTCTCCCTCCCTGGAAGCCGCCTCGACTGACAAGACCGTCGAGGCGGCACAGGATCATAAGGCTGGGGGAATTTGCCTTGCAGAATTGTAAGGTGCAAGGTAGGGTTAACCCCCATACTAAAGTACTGGTCTCCTTGCTATGATGTCATCAGGAGAGTTTCAGCACTCATTAAACGCTCTTTTGCTTGTGTTTTCTGGAGAGTAAAAAAATGCTGACCTGGGATGGCAAGCAACTTCCAAAATTAGTCGCCCTGCTGATCATGTTCACGCTGATGATCAACTCACCGCTGACCGCCTGGCAGGTTCCTCAGGCGCAGGCTGCGACCTACAGCTACATCGTCCAGGCGCATGATCTGGCGACGGCCGCCGCGCTGGTGCGCCAAGCCGGCGGCAACATTACCCATGAGCTAGGAATCATCTACGCTGTAGGGGCGCGCCTGACCCCGGCGCAGGTAGCCTGGCTGCAAGCAACCGGCCAGGTGAAGCTCTATGCTGACCGCCCCGTGCATGTATCCGAGACGACGAATACCGCCACCCTGCGGGATGATTTTAACCGCCTCTCCTACAATAACAACGACGGAACAGCAAATTGGACCTCGAAATGGGCTGAGTTGGGCGATAATGGCACCCCCGAAAGCGGCAACATCTACATTAATGCAGCAGGTAAGTTCCTGGCTTTGCGCCGGCCTAACCGCATGATCCAGCGCCTCGCCAACGTGCCCGAGGCCAGCGTCGCCACCCTCGAACTGAGCTACCGTTGGAGCGCCGACGTGCTCGATGATCGCCATCACGTTGTGTTGCAAATATCCAACGACGGCGGCGGCTCCTGGACGGAGCTGGCCCGCTTTTCGGGGCCTACGGCCGGCCGTGAATACACACCCTTTAGCCTCGACCTGACCGGTCATACCTCGCCCGAGATGGTAATCCGCTTTGCGACCTCTCCCGACTGGGAGGACGCCAATCTGCGCTTTCAACTCGACTACCTGCAGATCCAATACGCCACCGACGTGATCGACGCGGATATCGTCGAAGCGGCCTACGACACTTTTTCGCTTCGCCAGTACGCCAACAACGACGGCAACCTGAACTGGCTGGATGAGTGGAGCGAAGGCGGCGACGATGGCCTGGCGACCTCCGGTTACGTCCAGATACACCCCAACGCCTTCTTGCAAATCTCCGGCGCCAACAAAGCGCTCTGGCGCAGCGTGGATTTGAGCGGCGCAGCCTCCGCCCGCCTGAGCCTGGAAGCGAAGCGGGTTGGCCTCGATGCTGCTTCAGACGAGGTCAAACTACAGATTTCTAAAGACGGCGGAGCCACCTGGGAGCAACTGGCCTCCTTCGCCGGACCCCAGAACGATAGTCGTTTCGTCTCCTACAGCTTCGACATCAGCGCCTATGCCAGCCAGACCACCGTCATCCGACTGGCCTCCTCCGCTTCACCCAGGATGAACTTCGGCGACAAAGTCCAGATCGACAACGTGCGGGTGAGCAAGGTCATTACGCCAGACACGCATTACCCAGACCTGATCGGCGCTACCCTGCTTTACCAAAGCGGTGTTTACGGCAACGGCGTCACCGTGGCGGTGGTGGACACCGGCTATGTTGCCGACAAGGGTTTGCACAAAAACCTGGACGGCAAGGTGCGCGTCCTGGCGCAGTACAACGCCATCACCGATCGCATGCTGCCCATCAACGCTTCTACCGATGGAAACGGCCACGGCGTGCATGTGACCAGCGTGATCCTCAACAGCCGCACCACGAAAGACGGCAAACCCAACGGCATCGCTCCCAACGCCAACCTGGTGACGGTGAAGGCTTTCGACGACACTGGCGCTGGCAATTACCTGGACGTGGTGCGCGCTATCGACTGGGTGGTAAATCATCGAGACACCTATAACATTCGCATTTTGAACCTGTCCTTCAGCGCCCCGCCACAATCTTACTACTGGGAAGACCCGATCAATCAGGCGGTGATGCGCGCCTGGCAGGCCGGGATCGTGGTGGTGGCCGCCGCCGGCAACCGCGGCCCAGACCCGATGACTATCGGCGTGCCGGGCAATGTGCCCTATGTGATCACCGTTGGCGCCATGTCGGACAATTACACCCCCGACGATCCCAGCGACGACTTCCTGACATCCTTCTCCTCCGCCGGTCCGACGGTGGAAGGCTTCGTCAAGCCTGACGTGGTTGCCCCTGGCGGGCACATGCTCGGCCTGATGCCGTTGAACTCCAAGATCGCCAGGCTGTTTCCCAAGTATCGCCAGGCCGCCGGATATTACACCATGTCGGGCACTTCGCAGTCCACCGCGGTGGTCAGCGGGGTTGTGGCGCTGCTGCTACAACTGCACCCCGAACTCTCTCCAGATGAAGTCAAGAGCCGGTTGATGGCTTCTGCCCGTCCAGCGCTGGACGCCAATGGAGAGCTGGCCTACGCCATCTTCCAGCAGGGCGCCGGGCTGGTCGATGCTTATGCAGCGGCCAACTCCACCGCTGCCTGCTTCGCCAACCAGGGGCTGGATATCGCCGCCGACCTGGCCGGGACGCAGCACTTCGGCGGCTTCGCCAACCGCGACGAGAACGGCAACTACTACCTGATGGACACCGACGCCTACGCCTGGTCGGGCGCCTATGCCTGGAGCGGAGCTTATGCCTGGTCAGGCGCTTACGCCTGGAGCGGGGCGTATGCCTGGTCGGGCGCCTATGCCTGGTCTGGGGCGTATGCCTGGAGCGGCAACGTCAACTGGATCAGCGCCTACGCCTGGAGCGGCGCCTACGCCTGGAGCGGAGCTTATGCCTGGAGCGAAGCGACTTCGGCGATCAACATCTGGGCGCCGCAGGAATAAATGGAGCCGTCAGGCTGACTATTCCAGGAAGACGGGTGGAATAACAGATGAGCTTCTTCAATGCCCGGTCTAAGCCAACTGCAATCACCCAGGAAGGACCTTTACCCCAGGGGGCCTCCTCGCGCCCGGCAGACGCGAATAACTGGCTGGATCAGCGGCAGGCTTTCCTGGATTTCCTGAATCGGGCCAATGACCTCGCCTGCGTCGCCAGCCAGGACGAATTGCACCGCCAGGGCCTGGAGCTGATCCGCGATGCGGCGCAGGCCGCATCGGCGGTTTACTTTAGACTGGATAGCCAAACCGATGAACTGATCGTTGCAGCCGTGAGCGGTGACAATCACAGTCAGCATCTGGTCGGCCTGCGCTTCAAACGCCGCGATGGCGTGCTGGATGCCATTCTCAACCGCGCCGATGCGGCTATCGTGGGCGAGCTGCCCGAAGACCCGCGCTGGCTGCGCGCCGTCCAGCCCGAAACCGCCTCTCGCCTGCACAACGTGATCGGCCTGAGCCTGGAAAGCCGCGGGCAGATGTTGGGCGTGGTGCAATTGTACAACTTTCGCTCTCCCGACCTGGACCTATTGAACCTGCTGTGCAACCGCCTGGCGCTCGAAATCGAACGCCGGGAAATGCTGGAGAACGAGCGCCGCTCGAATCAAAGGCTGCGCATGCTGATCGATGCCCTGGGCCAGGTGGCCGGCACGCTCGACCGCAGCCAGCTTTTGCGCCTGGTGACCGAACAGGCCTCGCGCCTGGTCGGCGCAGAGCGCAGTTCGCTCTTACTGGTGGACCCGGACACGCGAGAGATGCTGTTCCAGGTCGCCTACCAATCGCCGGAGCGCCAAAGCCCCTTGGTCGGCAGGCATTCCCCGGCCTGTGACCGTGAGCCGACTCGCCCCAGGCCCGGCGCCCGAGAGAACAACCAGTTCAACTACTTCTCTCGCTCCGCGATCACCGTCCCCATCACCGTCGGCCCCCGCTCGCCCGACCAGGGAGACGATGCGGCCCAAACCCTGGGCGGCCTGATGGCGCTGAAAAACAGCGGCGTTCCCTTCGAGCCCGAAGACCTGCAAGTCCTCGAAATCCTGGCCGACCAGACCAGCACTTTCCTGCAAGTCGCCGAGTTGTACGAGAGCACCGGTGAGCTGATGCTGGATGCGATCAAAGCGCTGGTGGCAGCCATCGACGCCAAGGACCCCTACACCCAGGGGCATTCCCAACGCGTTTCAGATTACTCGGTGATGATCGCCCAGGAACTGGGGCTGAACGAGACTCAGGTGCACCAGGTGCGCATCGGCAGCCTGCTCCACGATGTCGGCAAAATCGGCATTCCAGATGCCATCTTGAAAAAGCCCGACAGGCTCACCCCCGACGAGTACATCGAGATCCAAAAGCATCCCCTCACCGGCATGAACATCCTGAAGCAAGTGAAGATGCTCGAGCCGATGTTACCGGCGATAGTCGAGCACCACGAGCGCCTGAGCGGATCCGGTTATCCCTACGGGCTGCGCGGTGAGCAGATCTCACTGATGGGGCGCATCGTCGCTGTGGCCGACGTGTTCGACGCCATGACCAGCCACCGGCCTTACCGGGCTGCGCTGAGCGTGGCGGAAGTATTAGAGTATCTCAAAGACCAATCGGGGATCTCGTTCGACGCGGACTGCGTCCTGGCCCTGGAAAGGATCATCGAGCGAGCGAACGATCTTGGTTAATCCCATAAAGCGACTGGCGGTGGAGCACATTTCTGCTGAGCGATGGCTTGGGCTACATTAGCCAGGGGGCTTGCGGAGCCTGTAGAGTAATGCTGGGACAACCACCGCCAGTCGCTTAATGGTTCGACAATGTTGTTCACCGATTAACCATTGCAAGTTTCGTGCCAGATAGATGTTTTTTCGAAGAATCCCCGACAAAAAAGGCGGAGACCGCCTGTGATGGCGGCTTCCGCCTTTGTATTTAGATGCAGTGCACTTCAATAGCGCACTGCATCTGAGAAGTCATTCTACTGAAAGCGCAGGGTCTCGACGCGCAGGTTCTCCCGGCCCACCAGTTGCGCCAGCCGGTCGAGCAACTCCGGGCAGATACCGCAGGAGAAATTGGGGAACTCCAATAGGAAGAACCGGCCGCGCTCGTACACCTGGAGCGCAAAGCGGTCCTCCCCCGGATAGGACATCAGGATTCCATGGATGCGCCGCAGCCGCAGCACGTCGCGGGTCTTGTCGCCGCTGGAGCGCAATACCACGGTCACCATGCGCGTTTCCCCCTGCTGCTCGACGGGCGGCGTGGGCGAAACCAGATAGGGCGGCAGCCCGATCGGCCGCTCGCCAATCGATTCGGCGCCGGCGGGACGGCGCGTCGGCGGGTTGATCACCACCGGCGGCGGTTGACTTGCAGCTGGCGGTTCGGGCGGCTCCAGCGACACTTCGTCGGGCTGCGGACTCGCCGCCAACGGCAGCCGCGGCCCCTCATCGACGGTCGAGACGGGCTGGAGCAGCTCCACCTGCGGGCGTCCCGGCAACGTGGGGAGGCTCAGGCGCGTCATCTCCGGCTCGTCGTCGTCTTCGATCGTCAGATCGTCCCAATCCGGCAGCTCATCTGCCGGGGTGGTCTCTCCCTCGGCGGGGGCTGGCTCGAACTGAGGCCCCAGATCGGCGGAGGCGCCTTCTCGATCCGCCCCTTCTTCAACCTCCGCAGCCACCTGCAACTGGCTTTCCGCTTCTACTTCTTCTTCATCGCCATCGGCGTCATCTACGCTTGCCGGCGCGATCGGCGGTTGCAGCGCCTGCCATTCCAGCTCCCAGGGCGGGTTTTCCGGCTCTGGCGGCAGATTGTCCCACCCCGCCTCCGGCTCATCCCAGGGTGGCGGCAAATCTGGTTCGGCCTCCGGCACTGGCGCAGGCGGCGCAACGGCCGGCCGCGCCGCGCCCATAGAGGCCGCCGACTTCAGGTTGTCGCCCCCGGCCGATTGCTGCGCATCGACGGCGACCTTGCGGCTGAATTCCACCGCCACCTGATCCACCAGCACCTTCGGCTCGCCGCCCTGAGCGTCCAGCTTGCCGTCCACCAGCACGATGCGGTCGATCTCCAGCAAGTTGCCGAACTTCTCCCAGGTGCGCGGGAAGACCACCAGCTCGATCGTCCCCTGTACATCTTCCAGGGTGACGAAGGCCATGGGCTTGCCGGCCTTGGTCTGGTGCGGCCGCAGGCGGGTGACAATTCCGGCTACACGCACCGCCTCCTGGTGCCCCGCCTCCGAAAGCTGCCCCGAATAATGCGTCACCACCTCCGCCAGGTCGTCCATCACCGGGCTGAGCGGATGATCCGAGACGTACAGGCCGATCAGCTCCCGCTCCCAGTTCAGCACCTCCCGCCGGCTGACCGGATTGCGCGATGGCGGCAGGGAGATCTCCTCCACCACGCCGCGCTGGGCGTCGAACAGGCTGAGCTGCCCGGTCTCGGCGGCGCGGAAGTGCGCCGCGCTCACCGCGATCACCCGGTCCAGCGCCTCCAGGATGGCGGTGCGCGGGCCAAAGCTGTCCAGCGCGCCCACCTTGGTCAGGCATTCCAGGGCACGGCGCCCCACCTGGCGCAGGTCCACCCGGCGGGCAAAGTCGTTAAGGCTGGCGAAGCGCCCGTCTTGCCGCGCCCGCAGGATCGCCTCCACCGCCCCGTGGCCGACGTTCTTCACCGCCCCCAGCCCAAAGCGTATCACCGGCGCCTGGCCGGGGCGATCCTCGATGGCGAAATCCCATTCGCTGGCGTTGATGTCCGGCGGCTCGACCTTCACCCCCATGCGCCGGGCGTCGGCCACGTATAGCGCCACCTTGGCGGTCTCGTTCTTGGAGACCGAGAGCAGCGCGGTCATGTATTCCACCGGGTAATGCCGCTTCAGATATGCCGTCTGCACGGCGATCACCCCGTAATCCACGGCGTGCGATTTGTTGAATCCGTAGCGGGCAAATTCTTCCCAATCGTCGAAGATCTCCGCCGCCGTCTGGGCGGGGATGCCATTCTGCACCGCGCCATCGATGAACTTCTGCCGATGGGCGATCAGCTTCTCGCGGATCTTCTTGGCGATGGCCTTGCGCAGGTCGTCGGCTTCGGGCGCGGTGTAACCGGCCAGCTTCATGGCGGCGAACATGAGCTGCTCCTGATACACTGGGTAGCCGTAGGTCTCTTTAAAGATGTCTTCCAGCCAGGGGTGGCGATATTCGACTTGCTCCTCGCCGTGCATGCGCCGGATGTAGCCGGGGATGAAGTCCATCGGTCCTGGGCGGAACAGCGCCACCATGGCAATGACGTGCTTCAGCTCTTTGGGCTTCATCTCCACCAGCCAGCGGCGCATCCCCGCGCCTTCTACCTGGAACACGCCCGCCGTCTCGCCGCGGCCGAGAAGTTCATAGGTCTCCGGATCGTCCACCGGGATGTTATCCAGGGTGAAGCGCACGCCATGCCGCTGGTAGATCAGGTCGCAGGCGCGCGCCATGATGGTCAGCGTCGCCAGGCCCAGAAAGTCCACCTTCAGCAGACCCAGCGGCTCGAGCACGTTCATCTCGAACTGGGTGACGGTCTTGATCGGGCTTTCGGCCGCTGCGCCACCGGTCGGCCGGTGCAGCGGCACATACTCGATCACCGGCTTATCGGTGATCACCACCCCGGCGGCGTGGGTGCCGGCGTTGCGCACCACGCCCTCCATCTGGCTGGCAGTGTCGATCAGTTCGCGCAGATAGGGCGTGGTCTCATACACCTGCTTAAGCTCCGGCACTTCCTGCAGCGCCTGCTGTATCGTCACCGGCTTACCAGGGATATTAGGGATCAGCTTGGCAACGCGATCCACTTCGCTCAGTGGGATATCCATCACCCGCCCGACGTCGCGGATCGCCGCCCGCGCCCCGAGCGTGCCGAAGGTGATGATCTGAGCGACGCGGTCGTCGCCGTACTTGCGAGCGGTGTATTCCAGCATCTCCGAGCGCCGGTCGTCGCGGAAGTCCAGGTCGATATCCGGCATGGAGATGCGCCCGGGGTTCAGGAAGCGCTCGAAGATCAGCCCATGCTCGATGGGATCGACCAGGGTGATCTCTAGGGCGTAGGCGACGATCGAACCGGCCGCCGAGCCGCGAGCGTTGTACCAGATGCCCTGCTCGCGGGCGTGGCGGCACAGATCCCACACGATCAGGAAATAGGTGTCGAAGCCCATCTGGTGGATCACGCCCAGTTCGTATTCCAGCCGCTGCCGCACCACCGGATCGTGCGCCCGCTCGCCGTAGCGCCGCTGCACCCCCGCCTCGCACAACGCCCGCAGATAAGATTCGCTGGTGTAGCCCTCGGGGACAGGGAAATCCGGCAGGTGGTATTCCTTGAAGTCCAGGTCCACGTTGCAGCGCTCGGCGATCAGCAGGGTGTTCGCCAGCGCCTGCGGCACATCGGCGAAGATGCGCGCCATCTCCTGCGGGCTGCGCAGGTAGTAGCTCGGATCGGTCATGCGCATGCGGTTGGGGTCGCTGATCAGGCAGCCGGTCTGGATCGCCAGCAGGATGTCCTGCAGGCGGGCGTCTTGGGGTTCGATGTAGTGCACGTCGTTGGTGGCGACGAAGCGGGCGTCGTAGCGCCGGCCCAGCTCCAGCAACTGGCGGTTGATGCGCTCCAGTTCGGGGATGTCGTGCTGCTGCAACTCCAGGAAGAAGCGCTCCTTGCCGAAAACCTCGTAATACCAGTCGAGTTGGCGGCGCGCCGCCTCGTAGTTGCCCTCCGCCAGCAATCGAGGCACCTCGGCGGACATGCAGCCGGAGGTGCAGATCAGCCCCGCCTGGTGCGCTGCCAGCAGTTCATGATCGATGCGCGGGTAATAATAGAAGCCGTCTAGCTGCGCCGCGCTGGCCAGCTTGAGCAGGTTCTGGTAGCCGGTCTGGTTTTCGGCCAGCAGCAGCAGGTGAGTGGATTTCTTGTCGAACTGCGGGTCGCGCGAAGCCATGCCGCGCGGCGCCAGATAGGCTTCGATGCCGATGATGGGCTTGATGCCGGCTTTGCGCGCCGCGTTGTAGAAGTCGATCACCCCAAACATTGTGCCGTGGTCGGTGAGCGCCACGGCCGGCATGCCCATCTCCTTAGCGCGCGCCACCAGCTTCTTGATGTTGCTGAAACCGTCGAGCAGGGAATATTCCGAGTGCACGTGCAGGTGGACAAAGGACATGCTGCAAAAATTATAGCACGCCTGTGCGAAGGGAAGCTTAAAAGAACCTCGCAGCAGGCTTAAAATATTGGCGACCGGCTGGCGCCGCGCACATTTGAGGGGCGCGGCGCGGGCAGGGCGAGGGGAATCCGTTGACCAGGTGCGTCGCACGGTGGACCTGCAACTCACCGGCAGGGCAAGGAGATTTGTTCCGCGAAAATTCAAAGAGGAACAAATCGGTTTTGGCGGTGTTTTTGGTGGCGCAGGGCGGGCTGGTAAGGTGTGAGGTGTTGGGAGTTATTTTAGAATAGATGTTCTGGTTTGGAAAGGGTTTTTACACCTGGTGCGCCGCACGGCGAACGTGTAGCGCACCAAGCAAGAGGTTAAATGTCGGTTTTCTTGGTTATTGGCGCCTAGATTCTTCTGAGGCGACTTTAATCCTCTCTTGAGAAGGTTGTCTGGTAATCGACGCCGGGAAAATTCATATTTTCCGGCAGCAGCGCCTGGATGGCTGGTGGATCATCCTTCAACTTGGCCAGCAGGAAAGCGGTGATGATATGTCTGATCTTATACCGATAGGTATCGACACCCAAATCATGCCCTGCACCTTGAAGCATCACCAGGGTCTTATCCTGGCTGCCGAGATGCTCGTAGATCGGATAGGCTGTCAATTCCGGACCACTCAATTCATCCTCCGCCCCGGCCATGATCAGCGTTGGCACCTGCACGACGGTGACGCCTTCATATTCCGCCCCCCAGATATCCCCGTCCGGGGCAAGAGCAACCACCGCCGCCATGCGCGGATCATGCACTGGCGGCCACAAACCGGCAGGGGCGGATTCCAACCCAAGCATGGAAGCGATTTCCTCCTGGTGGGGCATGAACTGCACACAATTGTAGAACCATTCCCGCTCGGCCAGGTCGGGGTCCGCCGCGCACCAGCCCAAGTCCATCTGCGCACCACCCGCCATTAAAGCCGTCCAGCCGCCGGATGAATACCCTACAATTCCGATCCGCCGGGTATCGATCAAACCTGCCAGCTCGCCACCCGGAGCGGTAAGCTGGTCGGCAAAATCAATCACCCGTTGAACATCCAATGGGCGGTATGCGGCGCCGGCCCAAAATTCTCCGCTCGTCTCGGTACACGTCTCACCCCGCGGGTCAGAATCGATCACCACGAACCCGTATGAAACGATGTGTTCTATCGCCGGGTCAGCCGGGCCATCCACGGCACCTGTCGAACAAAGCCCACCGGAAGATACCACCAACGGATAAGGTCCTTGGGCCACATCCGGCGCCGAATCCTGCTCTGGATAGTAAATTCTGATCTTGAAGCCTCCTTCAGCCTCCGGGATATCCAAAATCTGGTTGCCGACCTGGTACGGGCCATCGGCAGCATAGATTGTTTGCGAGAAGGTTGAGCCTGCAGAAGCCGGCTGCGTAGCCGCCGGCGGGGTGGGAGTTGGGGTTACCGTCGGTGGGACCGGCGTCGGCGCGGCCTGGCAGGCAGCAAGCAGAAACGCAGCGGACAGACAGATCAGGATCCTTAAGATCTTCATGGCTTGTTCCCTTTCATAGAATAGCTCATTCCTGGTTTTAATCTCAAGCTCAGTGAACCCCTGGCGATCTCGCTCTGTCTTCCAGGCCATCTGCTTTCCCCGCCAATAAAAACAACCTTCCGGGACAACGATGGAAGGTTGCAGCGATGCACACTACGGTCACGATTGATATTGTCTATACAACATTAAACACCCTTTTTTCATGAAAGTCAAGAAGGAAAATCGACCAGCTTCACTCGAGTTGAAACTGATCTGGGCGAAGAGGATTTATTTAGCGAGAATTCAGAGAGTCAGGTGCGTTGCACGTTCGCCGGGCTGGACACCGCCACGCTGCTGGTGCGCGCTGAAAACTAACCGGAGCCTGGAACAGGCAACCCGATAAGGCTATTTCCCTGGAGGCAGGAAGTCACAATCCCTTAACCAGGTTGCCTGCGGCCAGCAGGACAAATCCGAGTACTACCAGCCAAAAAGCAAAGGGCGATGAATTTTAGAGAGGCACTTGCTTGCCCTCGCAGCGCGCGGCCGGCAAACTGGAAACGGTTGCCTTCAGGGCGGTGAAAAGCGTTATAATTCAGCGAAATTTTCGCAAGCCGCGCGCTCGTAGAAAGGGAATTCAAGCGATGGAAGTTTTCTTAAGCCTTCTCATCATCGCCCTGATCCTGGCTCTGGTGTTGGTGTTCCTATTCGAATTTCGGATCCGCCAGCCAGATGTCCTGGTCTTGTATGAAAAGAACGGACAGCTCTCGCTGCGCCGCGGTCTGATCTACCCCCGCCATTTCAGCCTGCCGCTCAAGCGTCTCACCTCCCCGATCCAGATCGGCGTCCAGGCGGCGGCGGCCGGCAACCTGGGGGTGAACGTCAAGCTCATCGGCTCCGTCGCCCCGGCCGTAGATCACCTGGACGCCCTGATTCGCGTCGGCGGCTGGAACAGCGAGGCTGTCGCCCGCGCCGCCGACGAGACCAGCATCCTGCTCGAAGGGCTGGTCAAAGAGTACGCCGAACAGCGTGAGATCCACGAGCTTTCCTCCACCGGCCTGCTGGAATTCCTGAACGCCCGCGCCGAGCAGATCAAGCAGAAATTCGGCGTCGAGCTGGTCTCGCTGGCCGTGCAATCCCTGGAGCCGACGGAGGCGGAGATCGCCGAGGCGCTGCGCCAGCAAGAGCAGGCGCGCCTGATGGAGCAAACCGAGCGCCTGAACAACCAGGCGCGGGTGGCAGCCGCCAAGGCGAAATTCCAGGCCGACGTGGAAATCGCCGAAATGGAGCACGCCCTGGAGCTGAAAAAGAACGAACTGAAGAAAGCCTTGCTCGAGCAGGAGGCCGCCCTGGCGCAGCAGCGCGTCGAGGACGAACTGAAGCGGGAGCGTCTGCGCCTGGAGTTCGAAAGAGAAGAGTTGGAAATCCTCAAGAACAACCCCGAGCTGTTGATCCTGACGCCGCAGGCCGCCCGCCTGGCGGAAGCCAGCCAGGGCCTGAAGAACGCCCGCACGGTCATCTCCCTCACCCCGCAAGAGCTGGCGTCTGGCTCGGAGTTGCTCACCCTGTTCCAAAACCTGGTGCAAAAGGCTCTGGACTCCAAAAAGGGTGACTGATGCCCTCCCCCGATCCGCTGGCCTTCTTTCGCCTGAAGCAAATCCGGGTCGCCCGGGTTTCGGAGATTAGCGAAACCACCGCCGCCGCGCCGGTTCCCAACGAGGAGCGGGTCAATTTTCACATTGGGAATCCCCTGCAAGATGCCAGGCTCTCTTCGGCTTTCCTGCGCATCGCCCTGGGCCTGGATGTCAACCGCCAGGACTTGCACGACGCCGCGCCCGAAGCGCTGCTGGAGGCCCTGGGGTGGCAGGCGGCGGATCGGCCAAAGCTGGAGTTCCTGATTCGCGCCATCCAGAAGAGCACGCCCTATATGCCGCGCGGCGGCTATTCCCAGAAAGCCCCGCACGCCCTGGTGCGGGCCTTCTGCGCCTGGCTGGAAAAGCAGCAAGAGCCCCTGCAGTACGACCTGGGCGAGCAGTCCGGCAAGCGCGAGATCATCCTGGCTTCGGGGGGCGTCCACGAAGCCTTGCGAGTGATCCTGCACGCCCTGTCCGACTACCTGCAGATCACCCCGGCGCACATCCTGGGCTACCGCTACGCGGTAGAACTGCCGGAAAACTCCTTCCCGAACCTGCGCCTCATCGGCCTGGCGCACGACGAGCGAAGCGCGCGCCAACAGGTGGAGCAGGCCGTAAGCGAGCGTCCCGAAGCGCCGACCTTCCTGATCCTCGGCGACCTGTTGGGCGAAGAGACGCGGCGCAGGCTGCGGCTGCTGAGCACGCGGGCGCCGCTGTTCTTCATCGAAGCCAACAACGCCCCCAACCATCTTTCGCTGGCCCGCGAAGCCAAGCTGGTGCAGCGGGTCATCCGCCTGTTGACGCCGGCGATCTTTGCGCCGCGCCTGGACGGGCTTTCCACAGTGTTCATCGCCGGCAACGCCGATTTCCTGAGCGTGATCGAGAACGTGCACTTCAAGCTGAAGGGCACTCCCTCCGCCTCTGAAGTGGAGTTCCTGAGCTTTCTGCTGGAGCAGGGCCTGGCCGAGGTTCAGTCGCCGGAGGCGGTCGCCATCGAAGACGACCGGCCCTGGCTGGAAGGCCTGGGGGAAGCGCGGCGCGCCGAAAGCGCCCTCTTCGAGCTGACCGCCCGCGTCGGCGAGCGCCTGGAGCAGGCGGCGGCCCGCGGCGCCCGGCTGGTGGAGCGCTCGCTGGCCTCGCTGGACGAGAAGGCCGCCCTGGCCTCCAGGATCGTCGAGCAGCGCTGGCAGGCCGACCTAGTGGACGAGTTTGCCGACCTGGACGGCCGCGAGCTGCTGGAGCAGATGATCGCGCGCGTCCACGAACCGGCCTGGCGTCAGGCGCTGGAGCGCAGTTTCCTGAGCGTTTTCACCAAACACCAGCCCCAATACCGTCCGGAAGCCTGCCTGGTCGCCAGCGGCTCGTCGCGCACCGCTCTGGGCATCCTGGGCTTCCACTGCGGCATCACCGATGTGGTCATCTCTGACCTGAGTTGGTCTTACGAGCAGTGCTTTCCGAACGTGCACGTCGTCCCATTGACCGAGGCGCTGGCCCTGGACGTGGATCGGGTCATCGCCAAAGTGGACCAGCTATGCCAGGACGACCCGCATTGGCCAGAGAGAGGCGCCGTGGCGATCAACAACCCTCACAACGCCACCGGCAGAATCTTCGCCGAAGAAGCGCTGCGCAAACTGATCGCTTACTGCCTGGAACGCGACATTTATGTGATCGACGACCTGGCCTACCAGAACGTCGCTCCGCTGGAAGCCTTGCCGGAGATCAAGACCGCCCGTCAGATCGCCGCCGGGCTGGTGCGCTCCGGCGTCTTGAGCGAGGCGCAGGCCGAGCGGCTGATCACCGTCCACTCGATGTCCAAGACCGACTGCCTGGCCGGAGCCAGGCTGGCCGTGGTGGAAATCCGTGAGGCTATCCTGCGCCAGCGCTTCGAGGCGATCAACGCCCGGATCAGCCCCAATCTGGCGGCGATCCTGATCGGCTATCTGTTCTACCGCGGCCCGGTGCAGGCCGTCCGCAGCTACTGGCGCTTGCGCAACGCCCTGTTCTACGAACGCACGCAGGCGCTGCTGACCGCCGCCGCAAATTTGCCGCCGGACCGCAACCCGTTCGTCCTGTCGATCATCCCGCCCGCCGGGAGCATGTACCCGCTGCTGCACATCAAGCATTTGCCTTCTGGTCTATCCCTGGACTGGCTGGCTTCATCGCTGGCGCGGCGCGGCATCGGCCTGCTGCCCCTGGCGACCTTCGCCCGCACCGAAGAGGGCTTCGACACCGGTCGCCGGACCTTCCGCCTGACCCTGGGTGGTTCGGATCAGGCCGAAGCGCTGCAAGCGAAGACCCGGCGCCTGCTGATCGACCTGAACCGCATGATCGCCGAGGAAGAGGCGCGCTACAACCGCAAGCAACTCGTCTTCCGCCTCCCGCCAGGCGCCGCTGGCGGCGCGGCTGAACACCTGGCGCGCTGGGAGTCCGTCGCCAAGCTGATCCGCAGGCAGTTCGAGGACCAGCGGGCGCTGGCACAACTGGCCGCCCTGCCGCCGCTGGATAGCAAAGCTCTGCAGCAAGAATTTCTAAAGAATTACTTGCCTGAACGCCTGGAGGTCTTTCGCGCCCGTTACCTGGATCGCGCGTTTATCCGTGAGGAGCTGATGCGCCGGGCGCTGCGCGATGGCGACGAGTGGCTGAGGGGGCGGCTGGAACGGGAGTTTATGAAGGACTCCCTGCCGCGCCGCCAGGAAGCGTTCCGCTACCGCACCCACGACCGCACTGTCCATCCGACGCAGATGTACTCACTGCAGGCCGAAATGGCCTTCGACGCCGTTCTTTCTTATCTGCTCGCTCGCCAGCCAGTCACCGCGGCGCAGATCGAAAGCGTCGGGCGAGAAATCCTGGGCGAATTTCTAGGGCGCAATGTGAGCATCAACTCGCAGCAAGAGGCCGACGAAATCCTGTTGGATTTCGAGGCGCTGACGGCTGGCGAGGACTATGCCGGCCTGTTCAGCGAGGCAACCCTGACGCCTTTCCTGTCCTTTTGGAGCGATTGGGACGGCAGCAACCGGCCTTCCGGCCAGGGCCACTACCTGATCGCCTCGGTGGTGATGGAAAACGTGCGCCGCATGGCGCACATCCTCAATCTGCTCTTGCTGGCCGACCCGCAGATCGAGATCGACCCGCAGCTATCCGACGAGCTTAAGTCGCTGCCTCAACAGAGCCGGCGCTTCACTCAACTGTTGAACGACATCACCCAATTGACGCATCAGCTAGAACAACGCTACCGCAGCATCCTGCCGTATTCGGTCGAGGCCACCCCCTTGCAGCGGTTCTTCACCCGGCTTCACCTGCGCCGTGATCCGGCGCGGGTGCTATGGCAGCACAACGACCGTGATGAACAAAAGATGCTCGAACTCCGCAGACAGCGCCGGGCAATGCTGGAGACCTACTTCGCGCTCAATAAGCGGCTGCGCAAGCAGTTATACGCGCTGATCCCGGCAATCCTGGTCAACCGCAACGCTGAGGCATTGCTGAGCGAGGTTGTCGGCTATCACGATCTCTTGCAGCGCATCGTGATCACCCCGCGCATTCACGAGGGGATGATCACCGCCCGCGACCCCTTCGCCATCGACACCACGGTCTATAACCTGCAAGAGATCAACGCCATCGCCGGCAAGTACGGCAACCCAGGCATGACCCTGGGGCTGCAAATCAGCCTGTCCAAACAGCCCGAGGCGTTGATTTCGCTCGACCGCAAGATGTCCACCCAGGCCGAGCGGGTGCGCCGGGAGCATCCAGACGCCCAACTGCCCTCGATCTGGCTGATCCCCCTGTTCGAAGATATCGACGCCGTGGAGGGCATCCCGGCGTATCTGGAGCGCATCTGGGATTACGCCACCCAAAGTCGGCACACCGATCAATCGCCAGGGAGCCGCTTTGCGGAGGTGCTGACGGAAATCTTCATCGCCGGATCCGATCTGAGTCAGCAAATCGGCCAGGCGCACAGCGCCTTCGAATACCTCAAGGCCAAGTACCATATTCAGACATGGCTGGCAGAACACGGCGTGGCGGAGGCGGTGCGCCTCAAACTGGGCAGCGGCGAGCCGATGCAGCGCCAGGGAGGATATTATTCACGGGTGGCCGGTCAGCCCGCCTTCCCGCGCTTCAAGGCTCACCGCCGTCGCTTATCCGCCCACCTGCCCCAGGCGGCGCTGAAGAGCACTGCCTACGCCGTCACCCCGCTGCAGGGGGTCTTCCTGGGAGGCGATTTGCGCACCTTCCAGAGCAACCTTTCCGAAGAACTGCGCTACCTGCCGGTGGACGAGCTGGTCAACTTGCTGTACCACGTGCGCGAGGCGCAGCGGATGCACCGCAACAACCTGGTGCGCGCCGCCGAAACGATCACCGAGAGCCGCCTGGGCGCGCAAAGTCGCAGCATCCAGGAGCTGGAACGCATGACCATCGGGGTGAATGACGCCATCTACGCCGGCTTCCTGCAAGAGCTGACCGAGCATTTTCGCCACATCCTCTATGGTCGCCCCGAGGATGTGACCGGCATCCATATCGTTGCTTATTTCATCGCCCGCTCGCTGCCCCAGTTGCGTGATCGCCCGACCTCCCGCCGCGCCGCCGTGGCCGGGGCCGACCGCGGGCAGCAGATCCTAGCCAACATTGCTGGCATCATCCCGCTATCCAAGCAAGGCAGCCTGCTGCGCGCCATCGCCCACAACCAGGCGCAAACCTTTGTGTTGGGCGTCAATCAACTCACTACAGGATTGTTCCGCGCCCTGGAGTATTACGCCCAGAAGGCCTGCTCTGAGGCCGAACGCGAGAACCTGATCGCCGAGCGCATCTTGCCGCACTTGCCGGTGTACGAAATCTTGTACACGCTGCGCGTCTATCACGACTGGAGAGGCGATTTCGTCAGGCGCATCGAACCGGCGTTTCCCGCCGGCAACTCGGCTTTCGTGGCCCTGCGCGAAGACAACGACGCCATGCAGAGGTTTCTGCCTTTGTTCCAACAAGAACTGGTGCGGCGTCATGGCCTGAACGTCGGCGACTTCCTCTCCAATGGGACTTTCATTCCCGAATTGCTCCCCACCCTGCGCCCAGACCTGGCGGTGCTGCTGCAAAAAGACCTGTTCAACACCGACCCAGAGCTGCTGTTACAGCACGCTGAGGGCGCGGCGGAGCAAGACTGGCGACAGCAAGTCAGCCAGTTGCTGCAAATGCCGGAACAGGTGCGGTATTGGCGCTCGATCATCTGGGAAGTGATGGGCGAATCAATCTACCAGCGCGTGCAGAGCTTCACCGAGCTGGCCACAGCCCTGTATGCTTTCTCCGGCGCGCGCGCCTTTGGCGCAGCGCCGGCGCCGGGGCGGGGGACGAAACTAACGCCGGCGCTGGCCGGTTTCATCCGCAGCGCGCGCCTGGACGATGAAATGCGCCAGTTCCTGGTGGGCGCGGTCGAATACCTGAACGCCTTCACCCAAGGCAGCATCGAGATTCCGGTGAGCATCATCCGGGCGCTCAACGACGTGGAACGCCTGGCGCTGATCGAGGAAAGCGCCCTGCCGCCCGCCAGGCAAGAGGTGCTGCGCTGCGCCATGTTGCAAATCGCTCGCCTGACAGGAAATAACGGCTAGTGACCCCTTACCCGGCCCACCTATCGCTCCGCGCTGGCGCAGCACGATGCTAACCGTGCGCTAAACCAACTATGCTATAATCCCGAATTACCGGTTAAATCTCATCTTGTGGACGCCAACCCTATATGCTAAAAAAGTTAATTCGAGTCATCGGGGGAGACCCCAACAAGCGCGAAATCGAGCGGCTAGCCGAAATCGCCGAACAGATCAACGCCCTGGAGCCAGAATTCGAGAAGCTGAGCGACGAGGCGTTGCGCGCCAAGACCGACGAGTTCCGCCGCCGCCTAGCAGACGCCCTGCACGGCATCGAGGACGAACAGGAGCGGCGCCAGGCCGAGCAGGTTGCCCTGAACGAATTGTTGCCCGAGGCCTTCGCCGCAGTGCGCGAGGCCTCCAAGCGCACCATCGGCCTGCGCCATTTCGACGTGCAACTGATCGGCGGCATAGTGCTGCATTCCGGCAAGATCGCCGAGATGCGCACCGGCGAAGGCAAGACGCTGGTCGCTACCCTGCCGCTCTATCTCAACGCCCTGACTGGCCGCGGCGTGCACCTGATCACCGTCAACGACTACCTGGCGCGCCGCGACGCCCGTTGGATGGCGCCGATCTACAACATGCTCGGCTTGAGCGTAGGCGTGCTGCAGATCGCCGCCCGCACCGAGAACGGCAAGAAGGCCTTTATCGTCGATCTGGAGAAAGAATCGCCCCACGAAGATCAGCATCAGTTGCGCATGGTGCCGCGCCAGGAAGCCTACCTGGCCGACATCGTCTATGGCATGAACTCCGAGTTCGGCTTCGACTATCTGCGTGACAACATGACCATGCGCTGGGATGAGCGCGTGCAGCGCGGCCACTATTACGCCATCGTGGACGAGGTGGACAATGTGCTGATCGACGAGGCCCGCACCCCGCTGATCATTTCCGGCCCGGCGCAGGACGAGGCCGAGTGGTACATCCGCATGGCGCAAGTGGTCAAGGCGCTGCGCCCCGAAGATTACGAGATCAACGAGAAGGACCGCACCGTCACCCTCACCGAGCTGGGCGAAGGCCATGTCGAAGAGTTGCTGGAGATGCCGCTGCGCGACCCCGACCGCCCCGAAGATGTGACCCCCGAGCAGGCGCGCCTGCTGGGCTACCTGGAGCAGGCCCTGCGCGCCCAATATCTTTACAAGCGCAACAAGGACTACTTGGTGCAGGCGGGCAAGGTGATCATCGTGGACGAATTCACCGGGCGCATGATGCCCGGACGGCGCTGGTCCGATGGCCTGCACCAGGCGGTGGAGGCTAAAGAGGGCGTCAAGGTGCAGAGCGAATCGGTCACCTACGCCACCATCACCATCCAGAACTATTTCCGCATGTACCAGAAGCTGGCTGGCATGAGCGGCACGGCAATCACCGAAGCCGAGGAATTCGACAAGATCTACAAGCTGGGGGTGGTTGCCATTCCCACCAACCTGGAATATCAGGCCTCCCGCCCCGACTCCGATTTGATCGAGGTCGAGGACCGCGACGAGCAGGGCTACAAATACAGTTACTACGCCCGCAAGGGCGACCCGCTCAAAACGCCGATCTTCTGGCGGCGCAAGGACTACCCCGACGTGATCTACCGCACCCAAGAGATCAAGCTGCGCATGATCTGTCAAGAAATCCTGCGCTATCACGTGCTGGGGCGGCCTATGCTGGTGGGCACCACCTCGGTGGAGCTTTCCGAGCGCCTGTCCTCGCGCCTGCGCGCCGAGCCGCTGCGCCGCTTGGCGCAGACCCTGCTGATCCGCGACGCCTACATCCAAGCCAAAGGCATCCAGGAGGACGGCCGCCAGATCCCCGAGTTGCAGTTTCTCTACGCCAGCCCGCTGCCCGACCTGGACATCGGCGCGCTGCGCAAGATGGCGCGCGAGCTCGACTTGCCCTTCAACCCGGAGGACCCGGCCAACCTGGCGCGCCTGTTAAGCCTGCTCGACCTGCCTGCCACCCACCTCAACCGCCTGGCCGCCGACCTGGCCGCGGGCATCCCCCATCAGGTGCTCAACGCCCGCAAGCACACCGAGGAGAGCCAGATCATCGCCGGCGCCGGCGCCTTCGGCGCAGTGACCATCGCCACCAACATGGCCGGCCGCGGCGTGGACATCAAGCTAGGCGGCGAACTGGCCGAAGAGGTCATCGCCGCGGTCAACCGTGTGCTCCACCGCGCCGGCTACCGCGATCCCTACGACATGACCCACTTGGAGCGGAAAAAGGCCCTGCTGGAGATGGACCGCTCCGCCTACGGCATCTATGAATCGGAGATCGACTACTTCCTGAAATACATGGAAGAGATGGAGTTGGTGCGAGCGCTGGGCGGCCTGCACGTGATCGGCTCCGAGCGCCACGAGGCCCGGCGCATCGATAACCAGTTGCGCGGCCGCGCCGCCCGCCAGGGCGACCCGGGTTCGTCGCGCTTCTACCTCTCGATGGAAGACGACCTGATGCGCCTGTTCGGCGGTCAGCAGGCCGACGGGCTGATGCAGCGCCTGAAGGTGGACGAGGCCCTGCCGCTGGAGGTCGGCTTGGTGGGGCGGCTCATCGAGCAATCCCAGACCCGCGTCGAAGGCGCCAACTTCGACGTGCGCAAGCACCTGCTGGAGTACGACGACGTGCTCAACACGCAGCGCGCCCGCATCTACGGCGAGCGCGACCGCATCTTCCATAAGGAAGACCTGACCGAAGATGTGACTGCCATGCTGCGCACCGAACTGGCGCGCCGCGTGCCGGAAGCGCTCAAAGACGAAGGCGGCCCCTGGAAGCTGATCGCCTGGTTGGATCAGGTGCAACCGCCGCTTCAGTTCGGCGCTTTCATTTTCCCGTCCTTTAGCCAGCGCCTGCTGCTGGATCATATTTGGGCTCGCCTGTCAGATAATCCCTCTGTTCAAACCCTGCGCCAGGCGTTTCTGGAAGTGGTGGACGAATCGCTGGACGCCGAGCAAAGCCACCATCTGCAGGCCATCGCCGAGATGATCGACCAGAACCAACAGCGTTTGGAAGCGCAGATCGAAGAGCGCCTGGAGGCAGTGGACGCCTTCTTCGACGGGCTATCGGTGGATGACGAAGCCGCCGCCCGTCGGCCGGCCGACCTGTTGAACGAGCTTTCCAACCTGGCGCGCCTGCCGATCAAGCTCTCGGCAGAGGAGCAGCGGGCGCTCAAAGACGATCCCGCGTCCCTGGCCCCCGTCGTGCGCGAGCAGGTCGAGGCCGCGCTGTACACCCAGGCGATCAGCCGCCTGATCGGCGCCATCGAACGGCGCATCGACGAAGTCCTGGGTTTGAAGCTGGAGGCGCTGGCCGAAGAATCCTGGGCAATGGTGCGCGAAGCCCTGCTGCAAGGGGCGCAAACAGCGTTCGAAAAACGCCGCGAGCGCTACACCGGACCCGGTGGGCAGATCACCAAAGACCTGGAGGCGATGCTCGAGCGGCTGCCACCGCAGGTAAACGAGCAGATCGTCCTGGCGATCCTGATGCAGCTCCCCCAGGGGGCGCGAGCCATGTTCGACCGCCGCACTCATCGGCGCATCCTGCAGCGCACCACGCGCCTGACCTACGTCTTCTACGCCGCCCACTTCCTAGAAGGGCAGAAGCCCGAACAGATCTCCGAGCGGGTGTTGGAGCACCTGGAAAACGCTCAGCGGACTATCCGCAGCGCCTGGGGGCAGACCGAATTTGCCCGCCTGGCCCAGGCCAGCTTCGCCGACATCGACCCCGACACCCGTCGGGGCATCCTGCAGGCGCTGGGCTGGGAGGACGAAACGCCGATCCCGGATCAGCCGCTGAGCAACCTCTCTCCGGAGCAGACCGCTGCGGTGATCGACGAACTGGGCCGCCGCGCCCTCACCGGCATCTATCGTCAGTTGCTGTTGAGCGTGATCACCGAACTATGGGTGGAATACCTGACTCAAATGGAGGCATTGCGCGTTTCCATCGGGCTGGAGGCTTACGCGCAGCGCGACCCCCTGGTACAATATAAAAGCCGCGCCGCGGAGCTTTACCAAAACCTGCAGCGAGACATCCGCATGGGCGTGATCACCCGCATGTTCACCTATCGTCCACGCGATCTCAGCCAGGTGCAGGCAGCGGTCTCGCGACCCGAACCCCCTACCAGCCAGGCCGAAGAGCCCGAGGCGATGCCGGAACTGGCGGCAGCTAGCGTCGCAGCTGTGCCCGCCGCGGCCCAATCGGCCTCCCAGCCCGCGGAGCGGAGCGGCAAAAAGCGCAAGCGGCGCCGCCGCTAAATCTGGCGTGTCCATGGAGAGAATTCAATGAGCCAGGGTTTCAGCGCTCCGATCATCGAAGAAGACCAGCTCCTGGCGCGCCTGCGCCGCGACCTGGCCGATCAATTCGACATCCTCGGCGTTTGGGTGGGCGTGCCCGAAGGGCAGCTCCGGCGGATGAGCCTGCCTGGAGCCTACGCGCTGGAGGCGCTACTCGAATGGCTGCCCGAAACGCACCGCCGTCAGCTCGCCCAAAGCCAGGAGATTGCGGTCGGTAGCGGCCTGCTCCTGCCGCCCGCCATCCAGGCGCAGTGCGGATCGAGCGGCGAGGCGCTGCACTGGGCCGCGCTGCCGCTGCTGCCAGAGGGCACCCCGGCTGGGCTGCTATTGCTGGCGCGCCTGGGCCCCTTCGAGGGCAGCGAGTTCGTCCAACTCGAAAACTACTCCTCGCTCGTCTCCCTGTGGATCGAGCGCAACCTGTATTCCCAGCTCGCCAGCGCCTATCGCTCCAGCCTGGAGGCGCTGCATACCGTCTCGCTGAACCTATCCTCTACCCTGGAGCTGAGCGAGGTGCTAAATCTGTTGGCCGAATCCACCCTGCAGCTCATCCCGGCCTCCGCAGTACACATCTATATTCATCAGCCTGAAGCGGTGATCGCCCCGGCGCTCGTCTTGGGGACGGCGATTGGCAAGGTTAGCCCCGTCCAGGGCGCAGCGATCCCGCCCGCCCCCGAGGCGTTGCTCCAGTCGGTCGTGCAGCACAAGTGGCCGCTGATCATCGACGCCGTCCAGCGCCACCCGCTGGCTGAGACGCTGGCCGCCGCTGGTTGGCAGGTCGCCTCGCTGGCGGGCTATCCCCTGGCGCGCGGCGGGCGGCTGCTCGGCGTCTACCTGGTATCTTTTCTGGAGCCTTATAGCCTGTCCCAGGATGAGCGCTACCTGATCTCGCTGCTCAACGATCAGGCGGTGGTGGCCATCGAGAACGCCCGCGTCGCCCGCAACCTGAGCCTGCGCCTGGCGGAGGTCAAGGCGCTGCAAGGGCTGGCGCAGAAGGTCAGCCTGACCCAGGACCTGGAAGCTGTGCTGCACAACACCGTGCGCGAGCTGAAACAGTTGCTCAACGCCTCCGCGGTCTCGATCATGCTGCTCGACGACCACCAGGCGTTGCAACAGACCGCTCTGGCCGGCGACCCACAGCATCTGCCAGACCCTCCCTACCTGGCTCCCGGTCAGGGCGTAGCCGGGCGGGTCATCCTCAGCGGCCAGACCCTGAACATCCCCGACCTCCACCAGGCTGAAAGCTTTCACTTGCCCAGCACGGAGGCGCGCTCGCTGCTGGTCACCCCATTGGTGGTGCAGGGCAAGCTGATCGGCGCGCTGACCATGGTCAGCGCCCGGCCCAACGCCTTCGGGCCGGACGCCGAACGCCTGTTGACCATCGCCATCGCCCAGGCGGCCATCGCCTTCCAGAGCACCCGCCTGTACCAGGAAGAATCGCGCCGCAGCGAAGAGCTGGCGGCCTTCGCCGAGAACATCAGCCACGAACTGCGCAATCCGCTCACCCTGCTTAAGGCCTATGTGGATCTGCTCCAGGAGGGCGAGATGGGCAAACTAAATCAGAAGCAGGCCCAGGCGGTCTCGATCATCCAATCCAAGATCACCAGCATGTCGCGCATCCTCGACGACATCGCCCTGCTGCAATCCAAAGGGCGCGATTGGCTGGATCTGCAGAACGTCAACCTGCGCCAGATAGCCCAGACCTCCGTCATCCTGGCCGAGCGCCTGGCCTCCAGGCGCGGCATTGTCATCCAGCTCCAAGCGTCCACCGAGCTGCCCGTCGTCCAGGCCGACCCCGACCGGCTGGCGCAGGCGCTGGACAACCTGCTCAGCAATGCGTTGAAAATTGCCCAGCCGCAGAGTAAAATTGTGTTGGATATCTACGCCAACCCGGATCATTTGCTGGTTTCGATTTATAATCAGAGTGATTTGACCGCCGAGCCCCAGCCCCAGGGCATCCGGGATCGGATTTACAAGATCAGCCAGGATCAAGGTGGGTTGGGGTTGGGGCTGGCCGTGGTGCGGCGGATTATCGAAGCGCACGGCGGCAAGGTGTGGATGGAGAGCCAGGCTGGCTCCGGCGCCTCTTTCCACTTCACCTTGCCCTATCCGCAAGCGGGTTAGACCCAACGATCGAGCCAGGAAAGGCGCCAGTGAGCGAAACCCAAGTCTTCCGCTATTCGCCAGAGTACTACCAGTCGCTGCCCAAGGTGGAGCTGCACCGCCACCTGGAAGGCTCGCTGCGGCTCAAAACGCTGCGCGATATCGGCCAGGCGCACGGCATCCCCCTGCCCGGCACCGGCGAACTGCGTGAGCTGGTCTCCATCTCCCCCGAAGACAAGCTGACCTTCGAGAATTTCCTCTCTAAATTCCAGACCCTGCGCCTGTTCTATCGCTCTCCGGAGGTGATCGAGCGCATCACTCGCGAGGCGATCGAGGACGCTGCTGCGGACAACGTGCGCTACCTGGAGCTGCGCTTCACGCCGGTGGCGCTCAGCCGGGCGGAGCGCTTCCCTCTGGCGGATGTCATCGACTGGGTACTTTTAGCGGGCCAGGTCGCTGCGGCGCAATACCGCGTCGAGACGCGCTATATCGTCAGCGTCAACCGCCAGGAAGGGCCGGCCATCGCCGCCGAGGTAGCGCGCCTGGCCGCCGAGCGCCAGGGCCGCGGCGTCGTGGGCATCGACCTGGCCGGTAACGAGGCCCAGTTCTCCGGCCTGGATTTCGAGGGGGTGTTCCGGGAGGCGCGCCAGTCCGGGCTGCGGGTCACCATCCACGCTGGCGAGTGGGGCGGGGCGCAGAACGTGGTCAACGCCATCGCCGTGCTGGGCGCTGAGCGCATCGGCCACGGCGTGCGTGTGGTCGAAGACCCCAACGCGGTGGCGCTGGCGCGCGAGCGCGGGGTGACCTTCGAAGTGTGCATCACCAGCAACCACCAATCCGGCGTGGTCGCCAGCCTGTGCGATCACCCCCTGCCGCGCATGCTGGAGATGGGCCTGAACGTCACCATTAACACCGACGACCCGAGCATCTCGCAGATCACGCTGGGGAACGAGTACCGCGTCGCCGTCAAAGAGCTGGGGCTCAGCCCGGCGCAACTGCGCCAGCGCGTCCTGGCGGCGGCAAAGGCAAGCTTCCTGCCGGAGAGCGAAAAAGGGCGACTGATCGAGAAGATCGACGCGGAGTTTCCTATTGGCTAAAGCCCCGCCATACCCGGCGAATGACCATGTGGACGACACCTGGTTCAGCGGCCTGCGCGGCGCGGCGATCCCCGAGCCACTTGATCCTGCTGACTTTCACGATCGGGGCGGCCTCCGGGCGCGCTGGGAACGCGTCGAACAAAGCATGCGCCAGTATCTGGCTACGCTGCAGGACGAGACGCTGTTCGATAAGCCGTTAGAAGGGGAGGACAAAGACCTCGCCGTGTGGCAGGTGCTGCTGCACGTGGTCAATCACGGCACCGATCATCGCGCTCAGATCCTGCGCCTGCTCAACGATCTGGGCGTCAAGACGACCTCTCAGGACTACATTTTCTACGTCTATAACCACCCGTAGCTGCTTTGTGCAGTGGTCATAGCCGGCTGTTCTCCGTGCGTGTCTCCCACTCCGTGACGCACTCGCGTAAGAAGGTGCGAATCTCCGGATCGGGCACGTCGCCGATGCCTTCGTAAGAGGTCCCATCCACTTTCACCAGCAGGCCACCGCCGGGCAGATCGGTGACCGAGATCAGATGATTCTTGAACGGCGAGCCGGGCAGCCTCTCCTGGACGATCTCATCCACCTGCGCGGCGATGCTCTTCTCCACCAGCTTCGATGCCGATGCACCTTTGTCGGTGGTGAAGACGCGCGAAAGGATATCCCCCAGCTCCAGGCTGGGCGGCTTGACCGGCGCTTCACCGGGCGGCAGGACGACGGGAGGCGGCGTCCCGCCTGCCCTGGCAATCGGCGGCGGCGGGGCGAGCGGCAGCAGCTCGGCCGGCAGGCGCGGCGAAGGCTCCGGCAGCGGGGCGCTGGCCGCCACGCCAGGCTGGGCGCTGCCCAGGGCGCGCGCCATTAGCTCCTCCGAACTCAGCCAGAGCTGCAGCTCATCTACGGCCTTGGCCAGGGTCGCCCGCTGCTCCGCGTTCAGCTCCGCCGCCGAAGCGTAAATCTTGCCATCCATTTCGACGGAGACCTTATCCGAGCGGCGGTCGCGCCACAGCCGCGCCGCCTCGACCAGCTGCTTGCTGGGCCTTGGAGCGGCTGGCGCCGCTGGGCCTGACAGGCTGGCCAGCAAGAACCCGGCGATTGCGCCCACCACCAGGGCGATGACGCCGATCAGGGCGATCGGAATCAGGGTGGAAATCAGCTCTTGAGACATAGAATCTTCCGCCAGGATTGAACCGGATGAATAGCTCAGCAGCCCAGATGCAGCACACTGACGAACTGCTTTCGCTCGAAAGCGCACTGCGCCCGAAATGACAATTGCACCTCCGATTATAGCATCCCTGAATGCAAAGATTCCTGACGGTTATGTAAGCGGCTGGCAAACCGGGCAGAAATGCGTCCCACGCTGGCCGAGCACGATGCGCTGCACTGGCGCGCCGCACGTCGGGCAGGGCAACCCGGCGCGCCGATACACCCGGAAGTAGTTCTGGAAATCCCCGCCGCGGTACACCCAGTCGATGCTCGCCCCATGCGCACGGATGCCCTGCTCCAGCACCTGGCGGATGGCCTCCAGCAGGCGCTCGGCCTGTTCCTCGCTCACCTGATGCGCGGGCGTGAGCGGGTGCAGTCGCGCCAGGTGCAGCGCCTCATCGGTGTAGATGTTGCCCAGCCCGGCCAGGAAAGATTGATCCAAAAGCAGCACCTTCAAGCGGCGGCGGGCAGCATGCAGGCGCTGGTAGAACTCCTGAGATGTGAGCGCCGGGTCGAGCGGCTCCGGCCCCAGCCCCGCCAGCAACTCCTCCGGCCGCGCGGTCAGCCAGACGCGCCCAAACTTGCGCGGGTCGTTGAACGCCAGGCGCAGCCCGTCGGCGAAGTTCAGCACCAGGCGGTGATGCGGCGCGAGTGCCTGCTGCTGCGACTCCACCCGCAGGTCGCCGCTCATGCGCAGATGCACCAGCAGCGCATCCTGGGTGAGATAGACGATCAGGAACTTGCCCCGGCGGCCGAAGTCGCTGATGGCCTGACCGGGCAGGCGGGCGCAGAACTGCGCCACATCCGGCAAGGCCAGGGTGCGCGCCCATAGCACCTGCGCGCTGCTGATCACCTCGCCCACCAGCGACGGATACCCCGCGCCGCCGTCGCGCAGCCCGCGACGGATGGTCTCGACCTCCGGCAGCTCAGGCATAGCTCAACCGGCGAATTGCCCTCCCCACATGGCATCCCATTCGGAGTGCAGAATACTCATCATCAGCACGTCGATGTAGCGGCCATCTTTGTACATCCCCTGGCGCTGGCGGCCCTCCAGGGTGAAGCCGGCCTTTTCGTAGCTGCGCACGGCGCGCGGGTTGGTCTCATAGACCCGCAAAAAGATGCGGTTCAGGTTGAGCGACTCGAAGCCGTGCCGCAGCAGCAGGCGCATGGCCTCTGTGCCGTAGCCCTGGTTCCACAGCGATTTCTCGCCGATGAAGATGCCCACCTCCGCTGAGCGGATATGCCAGTGGATGTCGAACAGCGCGCAATTGCCCACCGGCGCCCAGACATCGCCTTGGCGCACTTCAATGGCCATAGGAATCTCCTCCTGCGGGCGTTTGAGCACGCTCTCGAACCAGTTTTCTTCCATCGCCTGCGAAAGCGGGATGCGCATCGCCAGGTTTTCACGCACCTCAGGGTCGTTCAGCCAGGCGACGAACAGCGGGATGTCCGATCGCTCGATTCCGCGCAAGCGAACGCGCTCACCATAGATCATACCGGCCTCCATATTGAACAGATTTTCATGCGCCTGGTCGGCGCTCAGCATTCCTTCGCCAGCTCCTCGGCGGCCTGCCAGGGCGAAAGCTCGCGCCGAGCGATGCGCTCCAGCGCCTGCGCAAAGCGCTCATCCGGTGTGCGGGCGCGCCAGCGTGCTACCAGCGTCTCGCGCAGCAGCAGCTCTAGCTCGGCGCGCAATCGGGCCAGTTCGCGCTGCTCCAGCTCGCCGCTGGCTTGCAGATGCTGGCGGTGCTGCTCGATCGCCGCTGCCAGCTCGGCGATGCCCTGCCCCTCGGTCGCCACCGTGCGCAGAATAGGCGGCAGCCACAGCGGCGCCTCTCCTGTCGACGGCGGGGCGGAGGGGGTTTCGACAATCTCATGCCCCGGCTTGCGGGGGTGATTTTGAAAGACGCGCGCCGTAGGATGGCCGAGTTGTAGCATACTGCGCAGGGCGCGTTCGGTGCTTTCCACACCTGGCCGATCGGCCTTGTTGATCACCAACACATCGGCAATCTCCAGGATGCCCGCCTTGATCGCCTGGATGTCATCGCCCAGCCCCGGCGCTTCGATTACCAGCGTAGTTTGCGCCAGGCGGGCGATATCCACCTCAGCCTGCCCCGCGCCCACCGTTTCCACCAGGATCACCTCGAAACCGGCGGCGTCCAGCGCCTGCACCACGCCCGAAGTGGCCGCGGCCAGGCCGCCCAGCGAGCCGCGCGAGGCCATCGAGCGGATGAACACCCCCTGGTCGCCGGAAAGGTCGCGCATGCGCACCCGGTCGCCCAGGATCGCCCCGCCGGTGAACGGGCTGGAAGGGTCTACCGCCACCACCGCCACACGCTGCCCGCCGCCCGGCGCCCGGCGGTAGTGCAGCGCAAGCTGGTTCACCAGCGAGGATTTGCCGGTGCCTGGGGCGCCGGTCACGCCGATGCGGTAAGCGCGGCCGGTGTGCGGGTACAGCGCCGCCAGCGCCGCGCGCCCTTCGGGAGTCTCGTTCTCGATCTGCGTCAGCAGCCGCGCCAGCGCCAGGCGGTTGCCTCGCAGGACTTCAGAAGCATAATTCATCGGGGATCAGGGTCAAAGGCCGGCGAAAGTCTCGGGCCTGGCGCCCGCAGCCGCAAGCCAACCGCTTCATCCGGCCACAGCACGTCGAATGTCAGCCACGATGGCGTCAGTCAGCGTCCCAGGGCCGTACACCCCCGCCACGCCCATCTCCAACAGCCGCGGCACATCCTCGTCGGGGATGATCCCGCCGACGAACACCTTGACATGCTCCTGACCGTTGGCGCGCAGCAGCTCCAGCACCCGCGGCACCAGCGCCAGGTGCGCCCCTGATAGAATCGAAAGCCCCACCGCGTCCACATCCTCCTGCAGGGCCGATTCGGCAATCATTTCGGGCGTCTGGCGCAGACCGGTGTAGATGACCTCCATCCCGGCATCGCGCAGCGCTCGCGCCACCACTTTCGCGCCGCGGTCGTGCCCATCCAGGCCGGGCTTTGCCACCAGAACGCGGATTTTTCGTTCACTCATAGATTCTTCCTTGTCACTTCGGTTTCGATTGCGCCCTCCAGCCCCTGGCAACGCGCCAGTGCTGGCGTATGAGCCGCTTCAAATCAGGGGACGGCGGTTGGATAAGGATAGGCACCTTCGCTGAACGCGCCGCTCAGGGCGCGTTCGATCAGCGGGCGGGCCAGGTTGATCGGCCGCAGGGCATTGATAAAGCCGCCCACCGGCACACAGACGTCCTTTTGGTTGACATCGCCGTCGCCATTGGTGTCCGCCACAATGCGGCAATCCACCAGCTCGCCCTCGAACTGCCCATAGCCTAACTGGGTGGGAATGGCCACCAGCCGCCCATACTGATCCAGAGCCACCCCGCCGCTGGTGCCGCCCGAAATTGCCCCAGAGGTCTTGATGAAGGCCGGCTCGGTCAGCGATCTCGACAGGGTGAAGCCGCCCACATCGCCGCGAGTCAGCGTGATCGTCTTGCCGCCGATCCCTGGATAGCCCAGGATCACCAGCGGGTCGCCCAGGTTCAGCTTGCTGGAGTCGCCCAACGGCAAGGCAGGCAGGTTCAGCTCCTTAGGGTCCACTGGGCGGTATTTCAGGTCGGTGGTAATGCGGATCACCGCCAGGTCCAGGTCCTCTTCCACGATAACCGGCTCGGCGTAATACATATCCACCGGCGGCAGCGCCGGGTCTTCGGTCAGGCTGATCAGATATAGATCAGGGCGGTAGCCCTGGCCGGGCGTGACAATGTGGGCGTTGGTCAGAATCAGCCCATCCGACGAGACGATCCCGCCAGAACCCGCCCAGGCGTCCTTTAGATAGCTGGAATATTTGTTGCGGGCGGTGATCTTCACCACGGACGAATACGGCACAGCCACATAAGTGGGCGTGGGAGTGAACGGCGTGGGCGTGGGCAGCGGCTCGGTGGGCGTAGGCAGCGGCTCGGTGGGGATGACCGCGGTGGGAGCGGGCGCCTGAGCGACCGGACGTTCGAAAACCAGGCGGAAGCCGGTGACCGCTTCCAGCTCCCCGGAGATCACGCGCACATCCCCCACGAAATCATCGCTCTGCCGCGGGATCAGGGTGATGGCAAACTCACGTTGATCGCCTGGAGCCATCAGGAAGCCGATCTGGTAGCCCCGCTCGCCTGCGTAATCGGTGTAGGTCAACGTACCAGGGACGATCGCCGCTACGTCCGCCGCTTCCAGCAACACCTGAGGCAGGCGAATTTCGTCCACGGAGAGATACGCCTGGGAATCGTTGCGCACGGTGACAATCAGGAGCGTCTCCTGGCCGACCTCGGCGGCCGCTGGCGCCTGGACATAGGCGCGCAGCGCGCCCTCTTCTTTGGCTAGCGGCCAGCCCACCCCGCGGATGAACAGATACCCCGCCGCGCCTACCAAAATCAGCGTCACCGCCCCCATTGCAATCAGCAATAGCGTCGTCATCCGGCTGTTGTTCGTTTTCATCTTGAGCATTTTAACCCGTTATGCGATGAGATGCAAGAAAGTGACCACAGTGGGCGAGCTTTCCCAGGGAAAAAATCCGGCATCTTGAGCGTGCAGCGTTCTGTGCTGCGCAATCGAAGGGTGCATTCTTCGACTGTGCTTAGGGCGCATCCGGCTGTACCCGCGCGGCCGGGAATGCGCCCAGGTAGGAGAGCACCAGCCATTTGCGGGCGAAATGCCCCAGCGTCGCCCACTCGATCCACATCGGCCCGCCGCAAACAGCACGGGTGATCGCGGTCACGCTCCAGCCTCGCTGACGCAGATCGATGATCCGCTCGCCCAGCTCGCGGTAATACGCAATCTTGGCGCGGATCTCATTGCAGGGGTTCTCGCGCACTCTGGCGCTGCCCGGGAAGAGTACACTGAGCGACAACGCCGACACCCGCTCCAGCGAGGCGATGATCGCCCAAATATCGCAACCCTGGCGCAGCGCCCGATCCCGCCCACCTACGAACAGGTCGCCGCTGAACAGCCAGCCGCGGTTTTCCTCGAACAGGCACAGGTGGTCGGCGCTGTGGCCTGGGGTGTAGATAACGCGATAGCGCCAGCGGCCAAATTCGAGGCGCTCGCCGTCCCGCAGCGGCAGCGCCGCGCTGGGCTGCGGCCAGCCCCAGAAGACGCGTCGATAAGGGTGCAGCGGCTGCTCGTGCCGCGGATCTGCCAGCACCGGCAGCGCCAGCGGATGGGCGTGAATCGTCAACGCCGGGCGGCTGCGCTGCAAAGGCCCGTTCCCGCCGATGTGATCCTCGTGCGAATGAGTGTTGGCGATCCACTCGACGCGGCGCTCGCTCAAGGCTTCTGCCAGTTCGTCGGCGGTGTGCGCGCAGCCGGTGTCGATCAGCAGGCCATCTACCCAATAGCAGGTCGTCCAATAGCGCCCGCGGCCAACCAGGGTGCGCGCCAGATCGAAACGCTGCACTTCGCCATAGTTGGTGCATCGAATCATATGCCAATTCTAATCCATCCCCCGGCTCTCATCGAAACTAATCCCTCATCGAATATTATACATTATCTCAACATTATATTGACACATATTCGACACTCGGGTACAATAACATTCTATAATTTACTCAATGACGTTTCCTTTCGGAGGTCCAATGCGCAATTCCCGCTTGCTGCCCTTGTTCTTGGTGGTTTTTATCGACTTGCTCGGTTTTAGCTTAATTTTGCCGCTCTTGCCCTATTACGCCAATAGCTTCGGGGCCACCCCGGCGCTGGTCGGCCTGCTCACCGCCGCATATGCTGCAGCGCAAATGATCGGCGCGCCGATCTTGGGGCGGTTATCAGACCGTTATGGCCGTCGCCCGATCTTGCTCGTCAGCATCGCCGGGACACTGGCCGGATTTTTATTGCTGGGCTTCGCCGAACTGATCGGCCGTTCTCTGGCCGGGCTGCTCATCCCGGCAGGCGCGTCTCTTTCCACAGGCAATGCACTAATCCTGGGTATGCTTTTTGCCAGCCGGGTGATCGATGGCCTGACGGGTGGCAATATCTCGGTAGCGCAGGCCTACATCAGCGATGTCACCGACGCCAGCAACCGGGCCAAAGGCCTGGGGATGATCGGCGCGGCTTTTGGCCTGGGTTTCATCCTCGGCCCGGCAGTGGGAGGCCTGCTGAGCACCTGGGGGTACGACGTCCCGGCGTTTGCCGCTGCTGGACTGGCAACGTTCAACCTGGCGCTAGTGTGGCTGCGCCTGCCTGAATCGCTCACCCCCGAGGCACGCGCTATGCTGGCGGACCGCCCACGCTCGGCGTTTTCGCTGCGCACCTTGTGGGAAGCGCTCAACCGCCCACGCGTCGGGCCGCTCTTGCACGTGCGCTTTTTCTTTGGCCTGGCATTTGCCATGTTCCAAACCGTCTTTGCCCTGTTCGCCCAATATCGCCTTGGCCTGGACGCCCGGCAGACCGGCTTTGTCCTGGCCTATGTAGGTGTTCTGGCCGTCCTGGTGCAGGGCGTAGGCGTGGCGCGGCTTTCCCGACGCTACGCGGATTCTCAACTGATCCTGTGGAGCTCGGTGGTGATGGCCTTCTCGTTGTTGGGCTGGGCGCTGACACCCAACGTGTGGGTGTTGTTGCTGGTAATGGCGCCGCTGGCAGCTTCAGGCGGCATCTTGAACACCATCATCAACAGCGCCCTCTCCAAATCCGTCCACCCAGAACAGGTGGGGGGCACTTTGGGCCTCTCCGCGTCGCTCGAAAGCCTGACCCGCGTGATCGCCCCATCGTTGGGTGGATTTATGCTCGGTTCGATCGGCGCCTGGGCGCCTGGCGTGTTCGTGGCGCTAGTGATGGCCTGGGTCAGTTCCTTCGCCTGGCGCAGGATCGTGGTTAATCCAGATCCAGCTCTGCCGCCGCGCGGGCCAGCCGTCGAAAGCCAGGCCGCGCCCATCGCAGATTCTTAGCCCGCATGCACTCCATCTGGAGCAGACCCGATTGATAAAACCGCTCTTTTCGAGGCGCGCCTTCCAGCGATGAAAATGATCCATCACCTAAAGCGTGCACAGCTTCCTGCCAATCGGATGGGAGGCTGTGCATGATTTTAGGGTAAAATCTAGGCGTTCGATTTCGCTGGCGAAGGAGAAATTATCATGTCCATTCGAGCCCTGCGCCGTCTGGCCGGCCTGATCTGGCGTCCGGCGCTGACCGTGCTGTTGCTGGCCGCCGCTGGTTGCCAGGCGATTAACCTGCCGCTTCCTGGCGGGCCGTCTCCCCAGCCGCCGACGCAGATTCCCAGCCCTCTGCCCGCCGCCACCGCTACGCCGCTGCAGCCCGCAGCCACCATCGTGATCGGCGACACCCCCGTTGCCTCTCAACCAACCGGTGAACTGCCCCCCGCGCCGCCCACGCTGCCGCCCTCCGGCGGCCCACAATTGGCGTTCATCAAGGACGGGGATGTCTGGTTGCTCGACGACCCCGGTGGGCAGCCCTATCCGCTCACCGTCGCTGGCGATATCGTCAGCTTCACCTGGTCAACTGATGGACAGCGTCTGGCGACCTTCAACGGCCGCGCGCTGTGCTTCTTCCACAGCGATGGCAGCGTGCGCACCGCCTGCCTGGAGCTGGGCCTGGATGAGGCTCAGGCGCAGGTGCCGCGCAGCCTGGTCTGGTCTCCCGACCAACGTTGGATCGTGCTCTGGAACCCCTATAACCCATGGGACGAAGGCGCTATCGGCTGGCTGATCGTCAACCTGGATACCACCAACGAAATGTATCGCATCGAAGACCCGATCGATTGGGGCGCATCACTGGCACCGAACAACGAGCCAGGCGGCTTCACCGGCCAGCCGCTTTTCCTGCCGGATGGCCGGCTGATCGGCACGATGACGCACCGCTATCTGTGCTCCGAGGGCGGTTGTCACTACCAGCTCTACCAGTTCAACTTCGAGACCAAAAGCCTGGCGCCCTACCCCAACAAGCCCGAGGAAGGCTGGAGTGAGGGGATCAAACTGGTGCTCTCCGACGATGGGCGCCTGTTGACCAATTTCGGCGTCTTCTTCTTCGGCTGCGATTCCTATGTCACCTTCGCCGATACCTTCGAACTGGCTACCCAGAAGCGCACCTCCTACAACCTGGAAAATCAGGCGATGGCCGACCTGGCGCTCTCGCCCGATGCCAGGACCGCCGTCTTTGCCCGCACCGCTGGCTGCGTCAACCAGGAGCAGCCCGCCTGGAGCCAGACCTGTGGCCTGTTCCCCGGCTTCGAGGTCTATGCCATGCAGCATTGGGACCTGACAGCAGGCAAATTCCGCGACTTGCCCGCCGGAGTCAGCCCGGATTGGTCGCCAGATGGTCAGTGGATCGCCTTCAACTCCTGCCTGCGTTCGAACGACGCCGGCGCCTGGGAACCTGCCGCAGAGGCCCCCGCGTCGATCTATCTCATGGATCTGGCAGACAAAGTCGCCTTCGTCTCTGAAGGCCGCATGCCCGCCTGGAGGCCGCGCTAGGCCACGCACACAGGCATCGCCTCTGGCGTTTCTCCCCGAAACCGATCATTCGATGAGGGGAAGGAGCCAAAAAGGAAAACTCGCGTGACACAAGCGATGTACGCGAATGTTGTGGTATACCTGCTGATCGCTGGAGCAGCGCTATTTGCCGGGTTCAGCGCCTGGGGCCTGCGGCGCGCCCCAGGATTGCAAGCCTTTCCCCTGGCATCTTTTGGGGTGGCTTTATGGGCCATGGGACAGGCGCTCGATGCCCTTAGCCCGGTCCCGGCTCAGCGCTCGCTCTGGCTGCGCCTGATGCTGCTGGGCAACGACCTGCTGCCGGCCGCCTGGCTGGCCTTCGTGTTGCTCTACACGCAGGGCAGGCAACGTTTATCTGGAACAGCATGGATCGGGCTGTTGCTGCTGCCACTGCTTAGCCAGTTGACCGCTGCGCCTACCCCTACGCTGACGAGCATTCAGCCAGCCATCTGGCTCGAACGCGACGCAGTCATCCCTTGGCTGGCGGTACGTCATAGTCTGTGGGGCTGGGCGCACCTGCTGGCAGGGACGGCGATCCTGATCGCGGGCAGCTTCATGCTGGTGTTGCACCTGGCGCGCACGCCCGGCATCCTGCGCCGCCGCACCCGGCGCATCAACCTGGGCGCCCTGACGCCGATGCTGGTCTTTGTCATCGAAACCGCCGGCGTCCGCAGCCAATCCGGGCTGGCGCTCACCCCGCTGGTCTTCCTTGCCGGGGGATACGCCTTCCTATGGGGCCTGCAACGCGGGACGCACTTTCAGATCCTGCCCCTGGCGCGCGACCTGTTGCTTGAGAGGATGGATCTCGGCGTGGTAGTGCTGAACGCCGACGGCGTCATTATCGACGCCAACCCCGTCGCGGCGGCGCTATGCGGCAGGCCGGCTGCGCAACTCCTGGGGCTGCGCCTGGCGGAGATGTTCCCACCGCTGAAGAGCGCTCTGGAAGCTGCCCCCCGCCAGGACACCCTACGAACTGAATTCCAATTGCAACTGGGAGAACAACCGCGCTGCCTCGACATCCGCCTGACGCCGCTCTTCGGCGCCGGGCGCTTTTCCGGCTACATGGTCGAGTTGCACGACATCACCCGCCGCCGTATAGCGGAGGATGCTCTGCGCGAGAGTGAGCAGCGCTACCGCTCGGTGATCGACGGGATGATCGAGGGCGTGGTGATACAAGATGCTCAGGGCGTCATCATTGCCTGCAACCCCAACGCCGAGCGCATCCTTGGCCTGCGCCGCGATCAGATCCTGGGACGTACTTCCATGGACACCAACTGGCGCACCATCTATGAAGACGGCTCGCCTTACCCCAGCGAGGCGTACCCCTCCATGCTGGCGCTGCGCACCGGCCAGCGCCAGTCGCACGTGACGATGGGATTATACAAGCCAGACGGCAGCCTGCGCTGGTTGCTAATCAACTCCCAGCCGCTGATCAACCCGGGCGAAGAGCTGCCTTACGCGGTCGTCTCGACCTTTGTGGACATCACCGAAGACCGCCTGACTCAGCAAACCCTGAAAGACAGCGAAAATAAGTTCCGCGGGCTGCTGGAGTTCGCGCCGGTAGCAATCATCATTAGTGATGACCAGGGGCGCATCCAGTTGCTCAACGCCCGCGCCGAACAACTCTTCGGCTATGGACGCGACGAACTGCTTGGCGAGTCGATCGAGAAGCTGCTCCCTGAGCGCTACCGCCGAACGCATGTCTTTCAGCGCCAGGATTTCATCCAGCGTTCGCGCAGCCGCCCCATGGGTCAAGGTCTGGAGCTGGCGGCGCTGCGTAAAGATGGCCGCGAGTTTCCCGTGGATGTCGGCTTGAACCTGATCCGCACTAATCAGGGGATGCTGGTGATGAGCTATCTGGTGGATATCTCCGACCGCAAGCAGGCCGAGGAAGCGCTCCGCCAGGCCAACGAAAAGCTGACCCGCTCCCTGGCCGAATTGGAAGGCCGCAACCAGGAGTTGATGACGTTGACCGAGATGGGCGACATGCTGCAAATCTGCACCACCGTCCAGGAAGCCTATGCCACCATCGCCGCCTTCGCCGTCAGGTTGTTCCCCGACTCTGCGGGCGCGCTGTACATCGCCAGGCCGGAGGGAAGCTGGTTCGACGCCGCCATCGCCTGGGGCGAGCCGTTGGAGGCGGAAGTCCCCTTATCGACGGAGATGTGCTGGGCGCTGCGCCGCGGCCAGCTCCATAGCGCGGCGCTCTCCAGCCAGGCGTTGGATTGTCAGCATGTCACTCACCTGTCTGGTTATGGCTATACGAATTACATCTGCGTCCCGATGCAGGCTCAGGGAGAAGTCATCGGCCTGTTTCACCTGCGCTGGAAAGCGCCCCAGCTGCCTCCTCTGGCCAATCAACTGGCCGCCACGGTGGCCGAGCACATCACCCTCTCGCTCTCCAATCTGATGTTGCGCGAAGATCTGCGCAGCCAGTCGATCCGCGATCCGCTCACCGGCGTCTTCAACCGTCGCTACATGGAAGAGGCCTTTACCCACGAACTATACCGTGCCGCCCGCCACGCCCATCCCGTCGGGGTGATCATGCTGGATGTCGATCATTTCAAGGCCATCAACGATGCTCACGGCCATGCCTATGGTGATAGCCTGCTCAAGGCCCTGGCTGGTTACCTCAAAAAATGCTTGCGCGGCGAGGACATCTTGTGTCGCTATGGCGGCGAAGAATTTACCATCATCCTACCCGACACCACCTTGGAGAACGCCCTTTCCCTGGCGGAGAGGCTGCGCAGCGAAATCCAGGCCATCGAACTGGAGCCTGGCTCCCCGCCACTGGAGCCAATCCGTATCTCGTTGGGGGTAGCGGCCTTCCCCGAACATGGACGAAATGCCGAGGAGTTGCTCAAATCTGCCGATTGGGCGCTCTACCAGGCCAAAAAGCGCGGCCGCGACCAGGTGATCACCGCCGACCTGCCCACTTGATAAAATTGTTAGGCGCATCCCGTCGGGTTTTCAGTAGAATCCATCTTGGAGAACCCGATGCTTAGAGCTTCCCTGATTCTGATAGCTTTGCTAATCGCTTCCGCGCTCTCGCTACCCGCCGGTCAGGGCCTGGCGCAGGCTCTGACCTACACAGGATGCGGCGGCGTGGCCTCGCCGCCAACTTCCAATCCAGCCTACGAGCAGACCCTGGTCGAGCTGGTGAACAGCGAGCGTGCTGCCAACGGCAACCTGCCTCCGCTCAAGCGCTCCGATCCGCTTGACCAGGCCGCCCGCTATCACGCCATCGATATGGCACAGGATAGCTACTTCGAACACGACACCTACGACCGCAACGCCGGCCATCAATTGGTGTTCGTCTGCGACACCTGGCAGCGCCTGGGGACGTATTACCCCAACGCCAACGCCATGGGAGAGAACATCGCCAGCGGCCAGGACACTCCGGCGGAGGTGATGAACAGTTGGATGAACAGCAGCGGCCATCGCGCCAACATCCTCTCCACTAACTCGCGCGAGATCGGCGTGGGCTACTACCCAGGCGGCATCTATGGCACTTCTTGGGTGCAAGATTTTGGGAAGCGCAACACTGTCTATCCCCTGGTGATCGCCCGCGAGGAGGATGTCGTCTCCAACCGCAACGTCAGCCTGTACATCTACGGCCAGGGCGTCTGGAGCGAGATGCGCCTGCGCAACGATAACGACGCCTGGGGCCCCTGGCAGCCCTTCCAGAGCCAGATTAACTGGAGCCTGGCAGATCTGCACGGCGTGCGCACAGTGTGGGTCGAGATGCGCCAGGGAGCACAGACCTACACCACCAGCGACACGATCTTTTTCAATAACCCCGCGACCTTCTCCTACAAAATCTATCTACCCGCCATCATCCGCTGAGACGGGCGGCGCAGTCGCTCCGCCGGGCGGCCTCAGCGCACCCGGGTGCAGATCACCAGCGCGGCAATCACTCCCGGCACCCAGCCTACCAGGGTGAGCAACGTCGTGATCAGAATCGAACCGCAACCTTTGTCCAGCACTGCCAGCGGCGGAAAGATGATGCACAACAGAACGCGAAAACAACTCATTGACGGCCTTCCTTTCACAGCTCGAGCTCTAACGATCTCGAGCGCATCAGTTCATATTCATCAGGATATACGTCGGGCGGTTCAAAAGGTTGCGTCATGCGCCGTCGCTAGTCTGCTCACTTTTCTCCTGGTGCCTTCGCCGCGCCTCGGCCAGGCGCAGCTTCAGGCGGGCGATCTGCACCAGCTCCTGGCGATCGCGCGGCGTCAGTTGAGGGATCAAAGCGCGCAGCTCGGCCAAGGCGCTTTCATCTTCGGGCAGCGGCGGCAGTAGCCCCGCCCGGCGAAAGACCAGCTCGGCGGGCAGACGCAGCGCCCCGGCGATCGCCGCACAGGCTTCCCATCGGGGCGTATGCCCGCGGCGCGCCTTACTGATCACCGAGTGCGATAGTCCAGCGCGGTGAGCCAACTGATAGTCGTTCCAGCCGCGCTCGGCTAATTCTCGATCCAGCCAATCGATGAAACTCGTCCACTCCATGGCGATAGAACATATATTCTAGCTTATTCTGTTCATGTTTCCAGGCCTCAGCGCGTTTTTTAGGCATATTTTATGTCGGACGCGCCCGAGTCGTGGCTTTCCATCCGCCAGTTTGGCCTGAGTTCGTGCAACACATCTTGCTTCTCCTGTATAATAGCATATTGTGAGACATTACGCCTGCTTTCAGCCTCACCAGGTTAGGACGGGTCTTTTAGCGCTGGCCTGGCTGGCATTCTCCCTGGGGGCCTGCAATATGCCCAACCGTTTGGGGGAGCTTCTGCGCACCGCCACGCCAACCCTCACCGCCACTGCCACCTTCACGGCGACGCCCAGCGCCACGCCCACTCCGACCGCCACGCCGCTGCCCACCCATACCCCCACCTCCACGCCGACCCCGACGGCTACGCCGATCACTCCAACCCCGACGATCACCGAAACGCCCCCGCCTCCCACCCTCACCCCCGGCCCCAACCAGATGACCTCCGGTCAGGATATCTGGCAGTTGACCTCCGTAGAATATCCGGCGTACATCTCCGCCATCGGACGGGTATTCAGCCCGCCATCTCAGAACGACGCACTGCTGTCTTACGTCTTCCTGCGCTTGAACTTCAACTGCACTACGGGCGCTTCGCTCATCGAACTGTACACCGGCCTGGACATGGGCCTGACTTTCATCTACCAGCCGTACGGCTATTCCGACGTGTTCATCGAGGACTTCCAGGGCCGCCGCTACCTGGTCACGCTGATCGGCAGTTGCTGGCTGGCGGCGCCGCTGCCGAGCATCCGCGCCCAAGACCGCTATTTCAACCTGCACTTCAAATCCCTGCCCCCATTCAGGGTGGAGCCACAGCTCGCATCCACCGTCAATCTGGAGAAGATTGTCTTCGTCTCCGAGCGGGATGGCAACCCCGAAATCTACACCATGAAAGGCGACGGCAGCCTGGTCAGCCGTCTGACTAACCACCCGGCGCGCGATTTCCAGCCCAACTGGTCGCCCAACCGTCAGTTCATCGCCTTTACCAGCGAGCGCGATGGGGATGCCGAGATCTACCGCATCGACCCCGGCAGCGAAGGCCTGCTCAACCTGACCAATAACCCCTCCGAAGACCGTCACCCCACCTGGAGCCCGGATGGTCAGGCGCTGGCTTTCGATAGCGTGCGCAGCGGCAACTGGGAGATCTACACCATGCAGGCCGATGGCGCTAACCCGCGCAACCTGACCAACCATCCCGAAGCCGACACGCATCCCGACTGGTCTCCCGATGGGGGGCAAATCGTCTTTCAATCCCACCGCGATGGCAACTGGGAGATCTACTTGCTGAACCTGGCCAGCGGCAGGGCAACCCGTCTGACGGATCATCCCGCCGATGACCTGGCGCCCTCCTGGTCGCCGGACGGGCGCTGGATCGCCTTCTGGTCGCAGCGCTTCGGCAGTTGGGGGCTGTATCTGGCCGCCCCGGATGGCAGCCAGCTCCGCCCGCTGTTGCAGTTCGTCAACCCCGGCAGCGACCCCGGCCGGCCTTCCTGGAGCCCCGACGGGCGCAACCTGATCTTCGCCATCCAGCAAGGCGATCACCTGCAGCTATTCCAGATCAGCGCCGATGGCAGCAACGTGCGACGCCTGACCAGCGCTCCATCGGACGACTATCAGCCGGACTGGTGAGCTTAACCAGCTGGCTGCGAGGCTTCCTACTCACCCAAGGCCAGTGCGAATCTGCGCGAGTGATATGACAAAAGTCATATCGCATCTTGACCAGATCGTGTAAAATATTTCCGAGTGTGATGACCGAAAATAGAATAAATTCGAGGTGCCAGAATGACCAAGCAGACTCTTACCGCCGAACGCACCCGCTCCAGGCTGCCCGCCCTCGCCCTGAGCCAGCCGGCGGCGGATTGGGTGTTGAAATCGCTCCAACCCACCCCCGAAGAGGAGTGGGATCGCCTGCGCGAGTTCCTCAGCCTGGGCAAAGACGATATCCAGGCGATGCTGGCAACCGTGGAAGTGCTCTTCCGTCGCGGCTATGAACTGGTAGTGGGCAACTACGATTATCTGCTCAAGAACCACGAGACTGCCGCCATCTTGGGTTGGGAGCAAGGCGCCGACCCGGAGCATCTCTCCGAGCGGCGGCGTTTCTTCACCGTCTGGCTGGCGCGCACCCTGGGTATGGATTTGAGCCACGATTTCGCCCGCTACCTGTTCCGCGCCGGGCAGTATCACGCCGGACACGGCCCGCGCCGCATCCACGTGCCCGAAGTGTACGTCACCGGCGCCGTCAGCCTGGTGAACGCCACATTTGCCCGCTTCTTGAACGAGGACATGCCCGGCGCAAGCGTGGTGCCGCAGGCGCTGGCCGGCTGGAACAAGGCCCTCAGCCTGCACCTGCACATGATGCTGATGGGTTATCGCTCGGCGATGGAGCTGGATCGGGGAGATTTCTCGCTGCGCGTGGCGCTCTTTGGGCGCATGCGCGCCCTGCTAGGGCGCAATGAGTTCACCCTGCACCTGCCCAAAGGCGAGACGGTGGAGGCGGCGCTGCGCAAAATCTTCGACTATTTCCCCCATGCCCGATCGGAGGTCTTCGATATCTCCTGGCTGGAGGGCGAACGGATCGACTCGCTGGGCACGCCGTGGATGATCGCCGAGAAGGGCCACCGCCTCAAGTATGGCTGGCGGCTGCTGGTGAACGGCAACGATATCGCCTACGGCAAAGGGCTGGAGACGCCTCTGCGCCCCGGCGACGAGTTACACATCTTCCCGCCCGGACGCTGAGCGCCGGCAAATTGGGCGGCCTGCCGCCCAAGGCTTTATGCCGCCTGGCCGCTCTTCCGCTTGAGGAGGGCAGCCTTTTCCATCTCGCTCAAGAAGGCGGCGCGCAACGCGTTGGCTTGCATCTGGCGGATCTGCTCCGGGCTGAAGCCCGCCGCCGGCGCGGCCACGTTGTACTCATAGGCCAGGTCGATGGCGCTGATGCCCGGGTCATCGGTGTTCAGCGTGACGCACAGGCCATGCTCCAGGAAGACCCGCAGCGGGTGGCTGGCGTAATCCGCCGTGGTCATCGTCTGCACGTTGCTGGTCAGGTTGCCCTCTACGGCGATCTCATGCTCGACCATATAATCCATTAGCCGGGGATCCTTAATCGCCGCCACGGCGTGCCCGATGCGCTCCGCCCCCAGCCCGTTGATGGCCTGCCAGATGCTCTCCGGTCCGGCGATCTCTCCGGCGTGGACGGTGATGCGCCAGCCGGCCTCCCGCCCCTGGCGGAAGTGCTCGACGAACAAGTCTCCGGGGAAGTGCGCCTCGTCGCCCGCCAGGTCCAGCCCAACGATTTGATCTTTTTGGGTCAGCAGCGCCCTCAGCTCCTGCCAGGCGGCTTCCGACCCGTAGGTGCGGCTGAGGATGCCGATCAGATTTGCCCGCAGGCCGGTGTCGGCCTGCCCGGCGGCGACGCCGTCGCACACCGCCTCCACCACCCCGGCGGGATCCAGGCCGTGGGCCTCAGCCATGAAACACGGGCTGAAGCGCAACTCAACGTAATCCAGCCCCTCATTGCGGGCGTCCTCCAGGTTCTCATAGGCCACCCGGCGGCAAGCCTCATAATCGGCCAGGGCGTGGATCATCCAGTGGAACTTGCCGATGAAAGCCATCACGCCCGGCTGCGGCTGGGTAACCTGGACGTAGGGGCGCAGCCCCTCCACGTCCCAGGCGGGCAGGTCCAGGTTGTGCCGGCGGGCCAGGTCCAGGATGGTCCCCAGGCGGATGCTGCCATCCAGGTGGCGGTGCAGGTCGATCAAGGGCAGGCTCGGGTCGATCATGGTAACACCGAAACCGACAATGTCGAGTTCCACGGACTGACGTGCCAGCCTTTATCCACTTCGGAATTGCTGGGTTCGATTCTCATCATCAGCCTCCATCGAGCGTTTTCTCCGGTTCGCTTAAGAAATCTTGTATGAGGGCGTAATATCTGCCCATATGATAATTCTCCTTTAGCTCTGGAAGCAACTTTTTTAACCTGGCTAATCGTTCATCAAGGTTTTTCGATAAGGCGTTCATGATTCTGATTATACAGCTAGTCGCCCAGCTCGTAGCGCATACGCGGAATATACCTCCCCCACTCGCTCAGGCTCTGTCCAATAACCCGAAATCCCATGCGCTGGTAAAACGGAACCGCGTTCGGGTCGGCCTCCAGCTCGACCGCCCGCGCTCCCAGCAGCCGCGCCTGGGCGGCGGCGTGCTCCCACAAGGCCCGGCCGATCCCCCGCCCGATCCAGGCTGGTAAGACCCATAGATCCTCCAGGCTGGCGGTGGGTGTTTGGGGCAGCAAACGATACCAACCCACCACCTCCTTTTCGACACACGCTTCATAAACCACATCCACGGTGATGGACTCTGGGGTGATGATCGGCGCGCGGGCGAATTGCTCCATCCAATGGGTGGGATAGTCCCAATACCCTTTGGATTGGATGGCTACCTGTCGCAGGAGAGGCGCATCTTCAGGCTTGGCACGCTGGATGAGTGGGGCGCTCGCCTGATGATTCGCGCCACCCAGATTCACAGCGTCTCACTCCCATCGTAATTCAAGAAGTCCTGCAACCAGCCAGGGACATAGTCTGCGTACGGCTCGCTATACTGCTCAGGAAGCGCGGCCGTGCCGTGGTGCCAGGCCAGCGCCCGGATGATCATCGCCAGGCGGTAGGCCAGCCGCAACGCGGCCAGCAACTCCGCTCGCCCGGCGTATTTCGTCCACGGCTCGAGGTAGGCGTCCTGCAGGCGTCGCATCTCCGGCCCATTTGCGGGCAGCTTTAAGCGGTAGGCAGCGGCGCGCAGGATCACCAGCATACTGAAAAACGGGTGCCCAATACTGCTGTCGCTCCAGTCGGTGAAGATGTAGCCCTGGCCGCCCACCAGCACGTTGGCGTCGTGCACTTCTTCGTGCATCAGCGTCTCGGGCACCCCGTAGGCGGCCAATTCCTCGCACCAGGCCGCCACCTGCGGGCGCAGAGCGAGCAGGCGCCGGTGCTCGTCGGGGGTCAAACCGGGCTCCAGGCCGACCCGCAAGCTGTGCGCCTCTTCCAACAGCGCCGCATACTGGTCTGGCAGCAGAGCCGGGCGCCGGTCGTACATGCCGAGGGCGAGCAGCTCCGGCGCATGCGCGGTCATGTCGATCTGAAGATCAACGTACAGCGGCAATACTTTCACCCAGTGCTCGATCTGTTCGACGCCTGGGCTGGCGGCCCGCAGGGTGACTCCGGCGTCGGCTGTCAGCAGCCAGCCGCGCTCCAGGTCGACCGCCAGCAGCGGGACGCTACAATCCGGGCGCAGGCGCGTCAGAAATTGCGTCACACCGGCTTCGTAACCGAACGCCGGAGCTGGTGCCTTGAAATAGACCACGCCTTTATCGGTCGCCACCCGGGCAAAGGTGGACCAGGCGCGCTGGTGTATGGTCTCGATCGCCCCGGCGATCCGATAACCTTGCGCACCCAATTGGGCTTCGATCCAGGCGGTAGCCTGTTCGAGCCAACCGGGAGCGTCCCAGGGGAGTTGCGCAGATTGATCTTGTGACATATCGGGGTCGTGACAGGGCTAAATTTTAACACAGATGGGCAGCAAGTTGATAATCCGGCCATCCGTAAGGAATACTTGCATCGTATCGTTGGCGAATGCAACTGATTTGGCCAACGCCATTGTAGGGACATAAGAACGGCAGGCCAATCGTCTCGGCCGCCCGTAATATGACACTTTACAGGTCAGACAAGTGACAAAACACATCCTGACAAGGGTGGTAGGGGCCATGTTATAATTCAGCTATACATACTCCAATATATCCATATTTATTAAATCAATATGAGACACTATCGCACATCCTCACAAAATCTACTTCTCCTGGTCTTGCTCTCCCTTCTGCTCTCCGCCTGCACGGGCGGAAAAACCGCCTCCGAGGCCACCACCCAGGGCCTCGAGCTGGCCCCGCTGAACGGCATGCCTGCCGAAGTGTTGGCTGCCCCGGCCCAGGTGCAGCAGGCCTATCAGTTCGCCGCCGCCAACCCCGAGGTGATGCAACGCATCCCTTGCTACTGCGGCTGCGGCGAGATGGGCCACACCTCCAATTACGCCTGCTACATCGGTGGGAAGAACGCCGATGGCTCGCCGATCTACGACACCCACGCCCTGGGCTGCTCGATCTGCGTGGATATCACCCTGGACGCCATGCGCCTGCTAAAAGAAGGCAAGACCGTCACCGAGATCAAGGCTTACATCGACCAGACCTATGCCCAATACGGGCCGTCGAACATGCCCTAGCATGTCCCAACGCCTGCTGCCGACCCTGAAACGCTACGCTCCTTGGCTGGCCCTGGCCGGGCTGGCGCTGCTGGTGGCCTGGGCGCCGCTGCCCGTCCGCGCCGCCTCGCCCGTCGAGCGCACCATCCGCCTGGAGGCCCGTAGCTTCGAATACACCCCGCCGGTCATCCATGTGAATCGGGGCGACCGGGTGACGTTGGAGATCGTCTCCACCGACGTGGTGCACGGCATCTACATCGACGGCTACGGCCTGCAGGCCAGCGCCGACCCCGGCCAGACGGCACGGCTGACCTTCATCGCCGACCGCGCCGGTTCGTTCCGCTTCCGTTGCTCGGTGAGCTGCGGGGCGCTGCACCCGTTCATGATCGGCCAGCTCAAAGTTGGCCCCAACACCCTGCTGTGGCGCGGGGTCGGGCTGGCGATCCTGGCAGCCTTCGCCAGCTGGCTGTCTCACCGCCAGCCACAGGAGGCGAAATGACCCGCTTAGAACTGACTCGTTACTCCTGGCTGACCCGCCTGCTGCGCAGCCGCTGGCCGCAGTTCATCCTGACGGTCATCGCCCTGGTGGGCTTTGTCCTGGCTATCCTGGCCGGGCTGTTCGGCTCGCCGGTGGGCAGCCGCAACTTCGCCATCATCTTCGTCTGGATCGCCTGGTGGGCCATCCTGATGCTCATCGCCGTGCCGTTCTTCGGACGCGGCTGGTGCAGCATTTGCCCCATCCCCGTGCCCGGCGAATGGTTGCAGCGCGGGGCGCTGCTGCAGCCAGGCGAAAAGCCTGGGCTGGGCCTGGGCAGGCGCTGGCCAAACAGGCTGCGCAACATCTGGTTGCAGAATGGGGCTTTCGTGATGGTGGCGCTGTTCAGCACCGTGGTGCTCACCCAGCCGCGCCTCACCAGCCTGGTCCTGGCGGCGTTTCTCTTCGTCGCCCTGGGCGTCAGCCTGGTCTTCGAGCGCCGCGCCTTCTGCCGTTACCTCTGCCCGGTGGGCGGCTTCATCGGACTGTATTCGCAGCTCGCCCCACTGGAATTACGCGTCAAAGACCCGGCGGTATGCGCCGCACATACCGTCAAATCCTGCTACTTCGGCAACGAGCAGGGTTACGGCTGTCCCTGGCAGGTTTTCCCCGGCGGGCTAACCAAGAACACCTCATGCGGCCTGTGCATGGAGTGCCTGCGCACCTGCACCGAGGACAACATCGTGATCCGGGTGCGCCCGCCCGGCGCCGATCTGAGCCTGCCCGGCGGACGCCGTCTGGATGAGGCGTACAAGGCCTTCGTCATGCTCGGCTCGGCGCTGGCCTACCTGGCGGTGCTGCTTGGGCCGTGGGGTTTTCTCAAGAACGCCGCCTATGCGGTCGGCTCGTTGTCCTGGCTGGGCTACGCCCTGGGCTTCCTGGTCTTTGTGCTGGCCCTGCTTCCGGGGCTATTCTACCTGGCGGTACGGCTCGGGCGGCGGCTGGCCGGTCTACGCACGCCCCCCAAACGCTTGTTCGTCTCGCTATCCTATGCGCTGGTCCCACTTGGACTGTGCGCCTGGATCGCCTTCAGCCTGTCCTTCGTCTTCGCCAACCTGTCTTACTTGCCGCCAGCGCTATCCGATCCCTTCGGCTGGGGCTGGAACCTGTTCGGCACTGCCGGAGTCGCCTGGACGCCCTACCTGACCGGTGTCATCCCCATGTTACAACTCCTGACGTTGCTCATCGGCCTGGGCGGATCGGTGATCATCGCCCGGCGCATCGCCGGCGAAGGGACTACCCTGCAGGCGGCAGCGCGGCTCTCTCTGCCGGTCAGTCTGTTCTGCCTGGCCGTCACCCTGGCGCTGATGGAGTTGCTGGTTGGATAAGCCAAAACGCCTCGAGTGGTTCGCCCGCGGGCTGGTGATCGGCGTGCTGCTGGCACTGGTCGCGTTCATCGTCGCGGCGCGCCAGCGCGCCCAGGCTGGCGTGGTGGAAATTCACGGCATCATGTCCGAGGGCGGCGGCTGGACGCCGGCGGGCCTGACGGCCAAAGTCGGCGCGCCTTTGCGCCTGCGGCTGGTGGCTGACGATGTCGTCCACGGCTTCGCCGTCGGCCAGCAGGATTGGCCGGCTATCGACATGTACCCCGGCCAGCCGGTTGAGACCGAGCTGGTCTTCGACCGCCCCGGCAAATATACCTTCTATTGCACCCGCTGGTGTGGCCCGAACCACTGGCGTATGCGCGGCGTGATCGAGGTCGAAGGTCCAGACCCGCATCCAGCGGCGACGCCTGTCCGCCCGCTGTACGTGGCGCTGGGGCTGAACCTGGATGCGTCGCACCCCGCGACAGCTCTGCCGCCGCGCCAGCCGCAGGCCGCCCAGGGCGAAAAATTGCTCGCCCAGGCGCCACAGCGATATCGCAGCCGCGAGTATTACCAGGCGCACAGCCCTGACCAGGCCTGGGGCGCCCTGCGCCAGGAGCTCAGCCTGGCGGCGCTGGACGACGCCCAGATCTGGGATCTGGTGGCCGCGCTGTGGTTCCAGCAAACCACACCCGCAGCGCTGCAGGAAGGCGCCCGCCTATATGCCGAAAACTGCGCCGCCTGCCACGGCGAAACCGGCGACGGCGACGGCGTGATGGCCGGGCAACTCGCTGCCGCAGACGCCCCTAAGGCGCAAACGCCTCATCGGCCGGACAGCGCCGCCGAGCATGCGGCAACGGTCACCCCCGCCCTGACCGTCAGCGGCCACACTACCACTGCCCCAACGGATTTCACCGATTCAGGGCAAATGCTCGGCGCCAGCCCGGCGTTGCTGCATGGCAAGATCATGCGCGGCGGCATGGGTACCGGCATGCCCTACTGGGGCCCGATCTTCACCGACGAGCAAATCTGGTCGCTGGTGGCTTACCTGTGGACTTTCCAATTCGATTACCCCTAGACAAAAAGGAGCAAAGTATGCGTCAACCCAAATCCAAACCCCGAAAAGGGCAGGCCCGCAATCGCCGCTCCCCCTGGCCGATCTTGCTGTTGCTAGGCGGGATGCTGCTGGTGGCGGCGGTGATCGTCGGCAGCCTGCTCAACAGCGAGCCTGCATCCCCAGACGCCGCCGGACCGGGTGCGCCTGCCCTGACCATCGCTGACATCCAAAGCTCGCCGCAGGCGCAGATCGACGGCCTGAAGGTGGATTTCGGCGACATGAAACTGGGCGCGGAAGTTGCCACGCTTCGGCTGACCCTGCGCAACACCGGCAGCAAGACGCTGAAGTTCAGCCAGTCACCTTACATCCAGCTTGCCGATGGCTGTTGACCGCCGAAACCGGTCATCGGTTCGATGATCCTAAACCCCGGAGATGCGACCACCGTGTCGGTCGAATTCACCATGCACGGCGACATGGGCGGCCCGCACGACTTCCGTCTGCACCTGCCCACCAACGATCCGCAACAGCCGGATGTGGTGGTCACGATTTTGTCCGATTGGGTGGAATGAGCAAAAAACAAGCAGCGGGCGGCCGGGCCGTCCGCTGCTTTCATCAGACGAGTTACAGACTATTTGCCCAGCTTCTGATTGATCAGTTTCTGGAACTGCTCGAAAGGCACCGCGCCGATCAGCGGCGTGCCCTCCACCAGGAAACTGGGCGTACTCTGCACGCCGATCTGTTGGGCGATCATCGTGTCATTCTGAATCAACTCGGTGTGCTTGCCCGAGTCCAGGCATTCGTTGAACTGACCCGAGTCCAGGCCAATCTCCGCTGCAAACTGCTTCAGATTCGCCTTGGTGAAGGCGCCCTGGTTTTCGCCATTCTGGCTGGAAAACAGCTTGTCATGAAATTCCCAATACTTGTTCTGTTCGGCGGCGCACTCCGCTGCTTCCGCTGCCCAACTCGATTCTTCACCCAAAAAGGCGAAATTCCAGTAGCCGAAGCGCACCTGCCCAGATTTGACGTAATTTTCATCGATCAAGCGGCCCGCGGTAGCGGCGAACCTACCGCAATACGGGCACTGAAAGTCGCTGAATTCGATGATCGTCACCGGCGCGTTGGGGTCGCCCTTGAAATGCCGCGTGTTCTGGGCCAGATACTTCATTAGCTCGGCGTTGGCCGCAGCCTGGGTAGCAACCATCACCGCCTGCGCCTGTTCGGTGGCTCTGGCTGCCTGCGCCTCCGGGCCGAACTGGCCGCGGCCGAAGTAGCCCAGCAGCGCGCCTACCAGCAGCATCGCCAGGCCGATCAGCGCCGCCGTCGTCCAGGAAGGGCCGCCGCCAGGGGAAGTTTCCTCTTCTCCCTCTTCTAATGCTTCTCCTTCCAGCACTTCGTCCAGCGTCTCTGACGACTCCCCTGGCTCTTCCGCCTGGGGTCTTAAGACCTCTTCGTCATCCATAGATACCTGACACTTCCCTTCTACGAAATTGATCCCCGATCGGCTCGCCGGTCGTGAGAACGTTGCCAAATTATAACAGCTTTCATCCGGTATAATGGCAAAGTCAAACCCCTCCAGGCGCAAGAAGGGAACCAACCCATGAAAAAAGGCTATATCCAATCCGGCTGCTACACCCTATATTATGAAATCCACGGCCAGGGCGAGCCGCTGATCCTGCTCAACGGCGGCCCCGGCTTCTCGCACGAATACCTCGAGCCGCTACAGGCGTTGGCCGACCGCTATAAGCTGATCTTCTTCGACCAGCGCGGCACCGGCCAATCGGACAAAGCGGACAGCCGCAGCTACACCATCGACGCCAACGTGGAAGATGTCGAGCAAATCCGCCGCCAGCTCAACCTGGGCCGCTGCGCCGTTTTTGGGCACTCCTGGGGCGGCATGTTAGCCCAGGCGTATGTCTTGAAGTACCCACAAAACGTCTCCAAGCTGATCCTGGCAGACACCTTCTCGTCCATCCATGACCTGAACGCCACCTTCGCCCGCATGCGCGCCAGCCTGCCGCCCGAACTTCAGGCAGTTTGCGAAAAGTACGAACGCGAGGGGTTGTACAAAGGCCGCGACCGCTACCCGGATGAATACCAGGCCGCGCTGGACGTGGCCTATGAACCGGTGACCATCAGCATTCCACCGCCGCCCTGCTTGCAGGATATGTTCAGCAAGGTGGCCTACGACGTGTACCGAGTGATGTGGGGCGAGGAGAGCGAATTCAAGATCACCGGCACGCTGGCAGAGTTCAACGCCGAGCCGCGCCTGGGCGAAATCCAGGTCCCCACGCTGGTCATCGTCGGTGCCAGCGATATGCCCACGATAGAGATGGCCGAGAAGACCGCCCGCCTGATCCCCAACGCCCGGCTGGAGGTCTTCGAGCGCTCGCGCCACTTCCCCTTCTATGAAGAGCCGGAGAAATTCTTTCAGGTAATGCGTGATTTCCTGGGGTAGTTAATGGACTCAAGTTTAGCTTCCTTTTGCCAGCTCTGGCGAAATCAGCGCTACCCCCAGTGACGCAGACCGCTAGAATTGCGACCCAGCGACTACCCAAAATATCAACCCTGGGAACTAAATACGACGACAGACAGTCTATACAACAAAACCGACCCGTTCTGTCCGAGGAGGAGAACATGAAAGCCCGGCTCGTAATTCCAGTGATCATGGTATTGACCTTGCTGCTTGGCGCCTGCTCGCCCGCCGCCCGCGCCCCAGAGAAGCTCGAAGCCCCGGCTGCGGTCGAGATGCAGCAGCCGGTAGCAGTGCAGGTTGAAGGTGAATCCGCCGTCGAAGCCCCCGCTGTCCAGGCGCCTGCCCTGATGGCCACCGCCGCCCCCGCCGCTGCGCCCAAGCCGCAAGAAGCCGGTCTGCCGCAGAACCTTTCCCAGCCCTCCGCCCGCATGATCATCAAAGACGGGCTGATGGAGCTGCTGGTGCAGGACACCGACGTCGCCCTGGAGCGCGTCACCCAGCTTGCCGCCGATCAGGGCGGCTATTTGATCAGCTCGCGCATCTGGATGGAAGACGGCTATAAAAACGCCGAACTGCGCATGGGCGTGCCCTCCATGACCTTCGAAGACACGATGAACCGGCTGCGCCGCATCGGCGTGCAGGTGCTCAACGAGCAGGCCTCCGGCCAGGACGTGAGCGCCGAGTACAACGACCTGCAATCGCGCCTGATCAACCTGGAAGCCACCGCTGCCCGCGTGCGCGAGTTTCTCGATCAGGCTAAGACGGTGGAGGAATCGCTGCGTATCAATGCCACCCTGTCCGAGTTGGAAGGGCAGATCGAGCAGGTCAAAGGCCAGATGAAGTTCTACGAAGACCGCGCCGCCTTCTCCACCATCACCGTGTTGCTTAAACCCCAGCGGCCCACACCCACGCCCACCTTCACTCCCACCCCGACATCCACCCCCACGCCGACCCCCGCCTGGAACCCCGGCGAGACGGTGGCCTCCGCTTCGAAGGTGATGGTGGAGCTGCTGCAAGGCCTGGTGGACGCAACGATCTGGGCCGTCTTCCTGCTGTGGCCCTTTGCGCTGGTGGCGTTGATCGCCATTTGGATCTTCCGCCGCCTGCGCCGCAAACCCGCCCCGCCCGCGCCCAGGTCAGAAGGCGATCAAAATTTGTAAACCCGCTCGGGGCGGAGCCACTCCGCCCCGCTTTTGTCTCCATTCACACCCTGTTGCGCGCCGCGCGCTGTGATATACTTTGCTCGTCATCCCCACACCGTGAATTGGAGACGTTCTTTGCGTCATCGAAGGCCTTTTCGATTTCTGACCGCCCTGCTTGCAGCGGCGTTTTTGCTAAATGCGTGCAGCCCGAGCGCCGAGCCCAACCCGCCGGTAGTGATCCTCGCCACCCCCAGCGGCGAAATCGAGCTGGTCGAGATCTTTGCTACCCACAACCCGACGTTGCTCACCAGTGGGACACCCGCCCCCAACGTTTTCCCGGCCGGAGTGCAAAAGATCTATCTGGGAATCAAGTTCCGCACCCTGAGCAACGCCGCTGAGCGTTACAACTTGAACTACGAGCTGAGCTATAAGGGCCTCAAGCTGGAGACCGAGTTCGACAGCCAGCCCACCTCCTGGAAAGAGCAAAACACCGGCCTGGAGGTGGTGATCCTGCCGCTGCGCCGGGCGGACGGCGCAGCGTTTGGCGATGGCCAGTACCAGGCCAAGCTGCTCGTGAATGGGCAGCTCGTCGCCTTGCTGAACTTCGCCATCGGCGGCGCGACCCCTACCCCTTAGCCTGTCGGACTGGAGCCTGCATTGCCCCCGCCGCATCGCTGTTCCCCTCATGGTTTCAGGCTCAACTCATCCCACCTGGCCTGGCGCCTGGCGCTGCTGGCCGCCCTGCTGCTGCTCACCGCCTGTGTCGACGCGCCGGCGAACTCCCCTCTTGCCGCCCGCCTGAACGACCCGCCAGAGGAGGCCCTCCAGGCAGGCGTAACGGCGATACAGCCCGCTTCCCCCAGCCCGACGCCCTTCCAGCCCGTCTCGGCCACTGCGCCGCAGGCGCATCTTGCCTCAACCACGCCCGTCGCGGCGACCCGCCCGCCCACCTCGCTCCCCAGCCGAACCCCGCCGCCTCCCACCGCCACTCTGCCCGGTTACGCCGCCGCTAGCTTCGACCTGGCGGCGCTGAACGCCGATGGCGCTGAACGGATCAGCCTGGAGAACCTGCACGGCAGGCCGGTGGTGCTCAACTTCTTCGCCACCTGGTGCAGCCCTTGCCGCCAGGAGATCCCCCTGCTCTCGCGCCTCTATACCCAAAACAAGGATCGCGTTCACTTTGTCGCTATCGCCCTGGGCGAGTCGGCCCCGACGGTGAAGCAGTTCATCCAGGCCATGCGCATCACCTACCCGGTGTTGCTCGACTCACAGCGCACGACCGAGCGCGCTTACCGCATCCGCGGCATTCCGACCACCTACTTCCTGGATACCAACGGGCGCATCGTGGATCAGCACCTGGGCGTGTTGACCGAGGAAGCCCTGCAGAAGTATCTGAACGAACTTACCGGCCCATGACCCATTTTTGTCAATAAACAGGAGAACCCATGACAACCCCTACTTCACCGTCCCCCTCTGAACTCTCTCTCGCCACCCTGGCGGGCGGCTGCTTCTGGTGCCTGGAAGCGGTGTACCAGCAACTCAAAGGCGTCGAAAAAGTCGTCTCCGGCTACTCCGGCGGACATGTCGAGAACCCCTCTTACCAGGCGGTGTGCACCGGCGCCACCGGCCACGCCGAAGTGGTGCAGATCACTTTCGATCCGCAGGTGATCTCCTACCGCGATCTGCTGCGGATCTTCTTCACCATCCATGATCCCACCACGCTCAACCGCCAGGGCGCCGACGTAGGCACACAATACCGCTCAGCGATCTTCTACCACGACGCCGAGCAACAACGCATCGCCAAAGAAGTGATCGCCGAGATCGAAGCGGCCAAAATCTGGCAAGATCCACTGGTCACCGAGGTGACCCCATTCCGGGCATTCTACCCCGCTGAGGAATATCACCAGAATTACTACCGCCGCAACCCCTACCAGGGCTATTGCCAGGTGGTCATCGCCCCCAAGGTGGCTAAATTCCGCCAGATGTACTTCGACAAACTCAAATCCCAGGAGCCCTAACCATGGATTACGACCTCGATCAACTGCACGCCGACATCTTAATGATGTATCGCCGCGAGCACGAAGCCCTGGGCGAGCAGGGCACGCTGGCGCTGCTGGAGCGCGGCCGCCAATGGGACTTGGCGCCGGTGCTGCGGGCTGGCGGCGTGCTGGTCTTCCCCCACGCCGGGGTGGCCGATTGCGGCCACCAGATCGCCGCTGTGGTCCACGCCTGCCTGGACAGCGGCGCTGACCGCGTGCTGGTGGTCAGCGTACTGCATTCCTTCACCGACGAGATGGAAGACGCCCGCCGCCGGGTGGCCGCCGGCGAGCCGCCTTCCAACTTCGCCTGTTGGGGCATCCAGGGTCCCGGCCTGCCCGGACGCCAGGAGTGGCAGACCGACCACGTGCTGATGTCCTTCCGCCACCTGTGGGCCGCCGAAACCCGCCGCCGCGGCATCAAAGGACCGCAGGTGATCGAGCGCTACCCCTACCTGGCAGGCGGGCATCCTGAAGCCCTGCCGGGGATCGAGGAGCTGGTGGAGATCGCCAGAGACGCTGTCATCGTCTCCACCGCCGACGCCTTCCATCATGGCATCGGCTACGGCGACCCGCCGGAGGCCTCCTATCCGCCGCTGCAGGGCGGGCTGGAGTTGGCCCGACGGCGCATCGAAGAGGGCATGGAAATCCTCGGCCGCGGCGATTACTGGGGCTATAACCAGCACTGCGTCAGCGCCAAATCCGACGCCCGCGACGCCGGCCAGGTCTTCCGCTATCTACGCGGGCCGATGCGCGGGCGGATCGTCGATTTGACCTACTCCGACGCCGCCGAACTGTACCAGACGCCCGCCCCCACCTGGGTGGCCTGCGCCTTGATGGCCTGGGAGCCGGTTTAAGACAAAGCCGCTCCAAATTTTCTGCTTGGATGTATAATTGATCTACCCGGCGCTGCCTCGAGCCGCCGGGAACGACCCTTTTCACGGAGGTGAATGCCATGGATCCTTCCCTCCTGATCGCTGCCATCGAAAAGCAGGCGCCGACCATCGCCCGCCGCCTGACCCCCGAGCAGGCCAGCGACTTCAAAAAACGCTTCTACGAGATCACCGACCGCCACGGGGCAGGCCAGGAAGCGCAGAAGACCATCCAGGAATTGCTCGAGTTGGTCGCCAGCACCCCGCCCGCTCAGGAGGTGCTGCGCCAAACCGACCCCCAGTTGTTTTCTTTGCCAACCCCGCCCTCAAAGCCGCCGGAAACCGCCCCAGAACCCCCGCCCCAACCGCTACCCGCTCAACCCACCCCTCAAGGAGGAACTGCTGTGACCCCGCCCCCCGCTCCGCCCAAGCGCGCCCCCTCGCGGCGCAAATGGTCTCCAGACACGATCTTGCAATTGTTCAAAGAAATCGTCACCGCCCTGCTGGCCTTTGTCCTGATCTGGTACACCCTGCGTTTGGCCGACAGGACGCTGGTCTATGTCGGCGATACGCAGAAGATGTCCGACGCCAAAGACATTCTGCTGCTACTGGTTGGGCTGGTCGGCGTGGTGCTGGGCTATTACTTCGGACGCATCCCCGCCGACGCCCGCGCCGCTCAGGCGCAGCAGGAAGCCACTGACGCCAGCGTCAAGGCGGAGATTGTCACCGATAAGGCCGAGCAGATCGCTGAGAAAGCCGTCAGCATGGCGACGCGCGCCGCGCCGGCGCGCCGCGGGGCGGAGGGCATCCAGCCCGCCGCCACAGATGAAGAGATCACCTGGCTGGAGGATCAGATCGCCGAACTGCGCGCCATGTCCCGCTCCGGCCGCTGGGGGTAGAGCGGAGACGCGCATGGAGCTGCAAGCCATCACCGAAAGGAACTTCCTCTACCTTCAGGCCAACATGCCCTTGAAGCTGGCTCGTCCGCTGCTGGAGATCTCTAGCGCCAGCCGCTGCATCGTCGAGCGCGGGTTTCGAGCCTCGATGTACTACCTGTTTCCCACCGGCGTGCTGCGCTACCTGCTCAAAGGCCAGCCAGATGAGACCACTCTGCTGCAGGCGCTGAACCTGCACGAGCAGGACGTCTGCCCGATTGCCGACAGCGCCCTCGCCGCCGATCGGGCGCCGGACGTGTGCGTGGTGCTGGACGAAAGCGTCCTGATCGGCTATTACGACGTCAACGAGCTTCCCCCCGCCGCCAGTCAATTCCGCGGCGAGGAACCGCAGCGCTCGGCCAAGGAGCCCCCGCCAAGCGAAGCCGCCCTGGAGCGCTTCCTGGCAGCCGAATTCCCGGACGTGCTGGCGCTCGAGGAGAGCGCAACGCTGGAGGTGTACCTGACCTCCTTTGCCGCCGGCGGCCAGGGCAAGGTCATCCAACAGCCTGTCGGGACTCGAATTCGGGTCGTCGTCCAGGCGCGCAGCGGCTTCGTACCCCTGGGCGATGTCGAGGGGACGCTGACGGTGACTGCCGACGAGATCGGTCCGCGCCTGCCCTTCCAGTTCAAGGCTGTGGAGCCGGGCGTCGGCCAGCTTGTCGTCTTAGCCTATCTGGACGGCGTCGAAGTCTCACGCGTGCGGGTGACCTGTGAGGTGAAGTCGGCGCTGGCCGCCGACGAAACCCCAGCGCCGGTGCTGCACCAGGGCGGCATCGAGACCTCCCTGGCGGCGCATCCCGATCTGCTGGTGCACATCGAAGAGACCGGCTCTGGCGATCGCCTGGAATTCACCTTCACCCTCACCGCCGCCGATCCCGATCTGAACCTGAATCTGGCCCGCTTCGGCCCCCATCGCCTGGGGCCGAACCCGCTGCAATACTTCGACGGCCTGTATCAGGAGATCGAAAACCTGGGCATCCAAACCGCCGCCCAACGCCGGCAGGCCGAGGAGGCATTGAAGGCCCGCGGCGTGGAACTTTTCAGGGCCATGCTGCCACCGGAGATGCAGAAGCTGCTGTGGTCGCTGCGCGGGCGCATCCGCAGCGTCTTCATCCAGACCGCCGAACCGTGGGTGCCCTGGGAGCTATGCCGGCTGGTCGGCCATGAGGACGGCACTGTGGTAGAGGGCGATTTCTTCTGCGAGGCCTTCGAGCTGACCCGCTGGGTGCCGGGCATCGGCCTGCAGCAGAGGCTGCGCATGGACCGACTGGCTGTGGTCGCCCCGGGCGGCTCCGGCCTGGACAGCACCGCCCAGGAAGTGCAGTTCCTGCGCTCGCTGGCCGATGGCGGGCGCCGGGTGCATCCCATCCCCGCCCGCTTCTTCGACCTGCACAGCGCCTTCAAGCGCGGCGAGTATGACGTGTGGCACTTTTCCGGGCACGGCAAAGCTCGGGACGCCGACCCCAACCGCTCCTTCATCGAGCTGGAAGACGCCAGGTACACCGCCCAGTACATCCAGGGCGAGGCGGCCAACCTGGGTCGGCTGCACCCGTTGGTGTTCCTCAACGCCTGTGAGATCGGGCGGAGCGGCCAGTCTTTCGCCGGGGAGGGCGGCTGGGCACGCCAGTTCCTGCGCGCCGGTGCGGGCGCCTTCGTCGGCGCCCTGTGGTCGGTCTATGACGTCCCCGCTTTCCGTTTCGCCAAAGAGTTCTACACCCAACTGCTGGGCGGCGTCCCCATCGGCAAAGCCGCCCGCCAGGCGCGCCTGGCGATCAAGTCTGCAGGCGACCCTTCCTGGCTGGCTTACACCGTGTTCGCTTATCCGCTGGCAAAGGTGGGCTGAGAGGAGGCCGACATGGCCGTTTCGACCGACCAGGTGGTGCAGGCTGTGCAGGAGATGGTCTCTGCCGGGGTGCTGCCCTTCGAGAGCCAGGAGGTGATCGCCGCCCGCCAGGAACTGTTGCTGACCGACCTGGCCGACCAGATCCTGCTGGCGGAGATCAGCGAGCGAGTGCGGCAGGGCGCCGAGCGCGCCATCTGCATCTTCGAGACCTGGCGCGCCCTGCTCAGGCATTGTCGCCAGGAGGGGCTGGAGGCGGCCTTCGCCCGCCAGGAGGAGATGAAATGGGTAGAGACCGCCCTGGCGGCCTTCGACCTCTCCGCAGGGCGTCCTATCCGCATCATCGGCGGTTTGGACCCCCAGACCACCGCCCCCCTCGATCCCGCGAGCAACGCCGGGTTGATCGCCGCCCTGGTGCGCCCGGCCCTGCCGTACATGGATGTCGAAGCCCAGCCGATCAGCCTCGCCTTCCTGCAGGCCGAGCTGGCTTACGCTCTGGCCTGGCAGATCCCCGACCCGAACAGCCCCCATCTGGAGGAAGCCATCCAGCTCGCCCAGGCCTGCCTGCCGCTGCTCTCTGCGCTAAAATTGTGGCGGCGGCTGGCGCGCGCCCACCTGGCCCTGGGGCTGGCCAGCCTGGGGCGCTACGAACTGAGCCGCCAGGAAAGCGACCTGGAGATGGGCATCCTGAACTGCGAGCGGGCCGGAATCCTGCTCACCACCCACTATCAAGAACTGAAAGACGAAGGCGCCCTGAACCTGGGGGTGTACGCCTTGCAGCGCGCTGAGTCTGCCGCCCCGCGCCACGCCCATGATTGGCCGCGTCGGCGCTACAACCTGGGCTTTGCCCATTATCAGCGCTACAAGGCGCCGCGCCTCTCTGGCTTCGCGCCGCTCCCCGAAAGGCGCCGCGCCGCGGCCGATCCTCGCGACCTCGACCTGGCGGTAGAGATGATCCGCGAAGCCATTCAGGCTGCCCCCGAAGGCGAAGATCGCAACCACTTCCAGTCCGATCTGGCGCTGATGCTCTGGGAGCGCTACGACCTGAGCGGCGACCCCAATGACCTGGCCGAGGCCATTGAACTCAAGCGCTCCCTGCTGGAACGCACCCCCAAATCCAGCCCCCAGTGGGGCAACCGGCGCGGCAGCCTGGGAATCTACCTGCATGCCCGCTTCCAGAGCGAGTGGCAGATCGAAGACCTGAACGAAGCCATCCAGGCGCTGCAAGAGGCGCTCGACCAGGCGCAACCCGGCAGCGGCGAAGCCCTGACCTGGCAGAACAACCTGAGCGTGGCCTACCGCACCCGCTTCGAGGCCCTCGGCGAACTGGCCGATCTGGACGCCGCCATCCACACCCTGCAGTGGGCGCTATCCGCCACGCCCGAGCGCAGCGGCGACCGCCCCCACCGACAGTACAATCTGGGTCTGGCATTAATGAGCCGCTTCGACCTGACTCAAACCCCGCAGGATATCCTTGACGCCGTGGCCGCCTTCGAAGGCGCGCTGACGCAGGTGACCCGCGACGATCACCGCTGGACGGATTACATAGCCGACCTGGGGGTGGCCTACCGGCGGCGCTTCGAGGTCAGCCGCGACGCCGCAGACCTGGATCGTTCCATCGCCTGCCTGCGGCAGGCGCTGGCGGCCGAGCCCAAGGATTCGTCCTCGATCCCCCGCTGGATGGCCAATATCGCCCGCACCCTGCTGGTGCGCTACCGCCTGGGCGGCGAGCAGGAAGTCCTCAAGGCCGCCGAAAGCTTTCTTTCCGTCGCCGCCCGACTGCTACCGCCGCGCTCACGCGATTGGGCCGAGGTCTATTCCGACCTGGGGACGACAATGTACGAAAGGCATCGTTCCGGCCAGGACGAGCAGGCGCTGGCCAAAGCCATGCAGAACTATGCGCTGCTGTTGCAGGCTTACGCCCCCGCAGAATGGCCTGAGCTGACCTGCGGCGCGGCGGTGGGCTTGGGCAGCATCTGCTTCGAGCAGGGCGACTGGCAGGGGGCTGCGCGCGCCTTCGCTCGCGCCGACCAGGACTTCGAGCAACTCTATCAGCGCCAGCTCTTCTCAGCCGGGCGCGAGAGCTGGATCAGCCGCCTGGGGGCGTTCTACCCCTATTTCGCCTATGCGCAAGCAAAGCTAGGAGACCTGGAAAGCGCCGCCCTGCTCCTGGAGCGCGGCCGAGCGCGCAGCCTGAACGACGCCCTGGAGCGCGACCAGCGACGCCTGCGCGGCCTGCAGCATCGCGATCCGCAGGCCTATCGGCAGTTCCAAGTGGCGGTCGAAGCCCTGCGCCAGGTCGCCATCCGCGAGCGCGCTGGCCAGCGCGCCGCCGTCCCCAACGAAGCAGGGCGCACGTTGGAGCAAATCGCCGCCGACGCCCGGCGCGACCTGGACCAGGCCACGGCGCTCATCCGCGACGTCCCTGGCTTCGAGGCTTTCCTGGCCCCACCCGACCTGCAGGACGTGTTTGCTGCCGCCCTGCCCGGTCAGCCGCTGGTCTATCTGCTCGCCACACCCCGCGGTGGGCTGGCGCTCATTGCACACCGCCGCGACCCCGCCGCCCCGCCGCAACTGAGCGCCGTCTGGCTGGACGATTTCTCCAGCGACGCGCTGCACGATTTTCTGCTCGTCCGAGAAGAAGGCCAGGTCGTTGGCGGCTACCTGCCCGGCCAGATCGACCGACCCGAGTGGCTCAGGCGCTCGCTGAGCGACGATCTGCCCGGCCTGGCGGAGCGCCTGACGCGGCCGCTGGCGGAACATCTGAAAAGCCTGGCAGCAGACGGCGTCGCCCTGATCCCTGCCGGACTGCTGGCGCTGCTGCCGCTGCACGCCGCCGGTTGTTCTGCTGAGGCCCAGGGCACTTGCCTGTTGGAGGGAGGCGTGGTGCGCTTTGCCCCCTCGGCACGGGCGCTGAGCGCCGGCGCCGAAGCCGCCGCGCAGGCGGAACGCCGCCGCATGGGCGCTCCCGTCCTGGCGGGGGTGGGCAATCCGCTGCCCGCCGCCGCTCCGCTGGCCTTCGCCCGCCCCGAAGTAGAAGGCATTGCCGCCTGGTTCGATCCGCAGGCCAGCCGTCTGCTCTACGAACAGGAAGCCACGCTGGAAAACTTGCAACACGCCTGCCAAGGGGCCAGCTACCTGCACTTTTCTTGTCACGGCCGTTTCGATCCGCACGATCCGCTCAATTCGAGCCTGGCGCTCTCCGGCGAAGACCGCCTGACCCTGCGCGACCTGCTCGACGGGGCGCTGGATCTCTCCCAGGCGCGCCTGGTGGTGCTCTCGGCCTGCCAGACCGGTCTGACCGACTTCACCCGCCTGCCGGACGAGGCCGTCGGACTGCCGGCGGGCTTCTTGCAGGCCGGCGCTCCAGCGGTGGTGAGCAGTCTGTGGCCGGTAGATGACGCCTCCACCGCGCTGCTGATGGAGCGTTTCTACCGCCTGCACTTGCAAGACGGCCTGGAACCCGCCGAGGCACTGCGCCAAGCGCAGTCCTGGCTGCGCCGCAGCGATGCGCAGGCGCTAGGGTTGGAAGCCTGGTACCGGCAACGTTATCAGCGTTCCGGGCGGCGCGACGCCCAGGCCTATAAGGCCATGCGCTACTATGCCGCGAACGCCGAGGTCCGCCCCTTCGAGCAGCCGTACTATTGGGCTGGGTTCATCTTTTCGGGAGTCTAGCCCGGCTCTAGCCCAGCGCGCAGCGCTGCGGCCAGCCCGCCGATGCCCCGCGCTTCGGCTTCGGGCGCCGGCTCCATGGGCCTGGCAGCCGCAGGTGGGTGCAAGCAGCGGCTGCCATCCGGCATCAGCGTAGATTCATCCAGGATCACCTGGGCCAACTGGGCGGGAAACTCCGCCGCCCCGCCAGCGTAGGCCTCGCTCAGGCTGGCCGCGCTCAGGTTCGCCCCGCGCAGGTCAGCGCCGCGCAGGTTAGCGCCGCGCAGGTTCGCCCCGCTCAGGTTGCTGCCGTTTAGGTTGGCGCTGGTCAGGTCGCTGCCGCTCAGGTCGGCGCCGCGCAGGTCGGAGCGGCGCAGGTCAGAGCCGCGCAGCGCCGCCGTGCTCAGGTTCGCCCCGCTCAGATCCACCCCATACAAGTTAGACGAACGCGCCTGCGCCCGGCGCAGGTCAGCCTTGCGCAGCACTGCCCCCGCCAGTTGCGCGCCGTTCAGGTTGGCCCGGAACAAGTTGGCCTCGTTCAGATCGGCCCCATTCAGGTTCGCCCCATTGAGGTTCGCCCCGCTCAGGTTGACATGGAACAGGTTGCCGGAGTTCAAATCCAGATAGGATAAGTTCAATTCGCTTAGATCGACGCCCGCCAGGCGCGGGCTGCCGCTGCTGGCGATCAGCGCCAGGATCAGTTCTTTGCGGGTGATTTCGGCCATCGGCTTCCCTCCTGCGCGATCTTGCTGAAAAGCGAAACGACAGATTATCTTATATAATTATACCCTCATTCATCCGAATTTTTACAAGGACCTCGCCAGGCACAGCTATTTCGTCCAGATCCAAGCGGAAGGGGGCGGGTTTTTGGGGGTTGGGCTGCTTCCAGTGCAGCTACACCGCCATGACGCCGGAGAGCAGGAAGACGAAGATCGCCCCGCTGATGATCCCCAGCGCTGTAGAATGATGATGCCCATGTTCCCGCGCCGCCGGCACAAGCTCGTCCAGGGTGATGAACACCATCACCCCGGCGGCAAAGGCCAGTGCGGCTGGGATCAACCCTCGGAAGGCGGTCAGAAAGACGGCGGCGAACAGCGCTCCCAATGGCTCAGCCAGGCCGGACAGGAATGCCGCCTTGAAGGCATCCCAGCGGCTCACGCCGCTGGCGCGCAGCGGCAGCGCAATGGCAATGCCTTCGGGGAGATTGTGCAGCAGGATCGCGATGGCGATGAAGAAGCCATAGGCCGGGGCGTGCAGGTAGCCAGCGCCCACGGCGATGCCCTCGGGGAGATTGTGAATGGTGATGCCGATGGCGATCAGCAGGCCGGACCTCAATAGCGTCTGCTCGATCGGCGCGCCGTGGATCAGCCGCCCCAACCGACGCCGTCCCCGACGCGGCGAGTGCGCGCCTGCGCGGGTGTGGCCCTGGACTGAAAGCGGATCAGCTGAATGCGGGATTTCTTCCTCGCCAAAGCGGATGTGGGGGATGGTAACATCCAGCAGGAACATGAACAGCGCCCCGGCCGCAAAGCCCAGGGTGGCCGTGGCAAAGCCCTGCAACTCCCAGGCCTCGTTGACCAACTCCAGGAAGGACAGGGTAATCATCACCCCAGCGGTGACCCCCATCAGGAAACCGTACAGTCTGGCCCCCGGCCTGCGGATCACGGCCACCAGGCCGCCCAGCCCGGTGCCCAGCCCGGCGACCAGGCTCAGCAGGAATGCCGCGATGACGCTGTTCATCGGCTTTAGTATAAATCAACCTGCGCTTCCTGAGACACATTTCAACCGGATTGCCGGGGTTTGCGGCGGCCTGGGGCAGTGAGCCTGCTTTGGGCTTCAGCGGGGAAGCGCGCTGGAGCGGCGCACCAGAAGCGCACGCCGTAGCGCTCCACCACCTGCGCCCGCCCGCTGGAGGCCAGTTCTTCCAGCGCCTGCCTCACCTGTCCTGACGACCAGCGCTCCAGCGTGCGCTCTAGCTCTTCCTGACGCATGGGGTGACGGGTGATGATCCCCACCACGGCGTCGATCGGACTCTGGTAACCACTCAGATCGAAGCTCCCTGTGGCCGGGTGCATCACTTGGGCGATGTTCCCCAGAATGGCCAGAGCCTGCATCAGCGCCTCCTCTCCAGGCGGCTGCACCCAGGTCTCTGCAGGCGGCCGCAGGGGCAGGTTGAGGTGCACCGCGTCAGGATGGATGCGCTGCAGCATTTTAGCGATATCCCACAGCGCCTGCGGCGTGTCGTTCAGCCCGCGCACCAGCATCACCTCGACCCACAGCCGGCCAGGGTATTCTTTGCGGAACGCCGTCAGCCCCTCTACCAGGCGCTCGAAGGTGATCTCTGGGTGCGGGCGGTTGATGCGGCGATAGAGTTCTGCGGTCCCGGCGTCCAGAGTCGGCAGCACCGCGTTAGCGGCGGCCAGTTCCTCCCGCACCTCGGGCAGGTACAGCAGCGAGCCGTTGGTGATCACCGCTACCGGCAGGCTGGTCAGCCGCTTCACCTGATGGATCAGCCAGCCCAAACCGGCATGGAGCAACGGCTCACCAGACCCGACGAAGGTCACCCAATCGACCTCGCCGGGCTGATGAGCCGCCAGCGCGGCTTCGACCTGAGCCAGGATCTCCTGACGAGGGTAGTATTCGCGCCGTTCGTTGATCAGGGGCGTGCTGCGCCCCAACTGGCAGTAAACGCAGTTCCAATTGCACGTCTTCAGGGGAATCGGGTCGATCCCCAGAGACTGGCCCAGCCGGCGCGAAGGCACCGGGCCAAAGACGTGCGGTATTACTCGCGGATCATCTTCGTCCCGCACTTGGGGCAGATTTGGTCCAGGCAACGTTGACCGGCGACATGCGGCTCGATATGCCCGCACTTGGGGCAAACGCAATTGCCGCCTGGTCCGGAGCCGGGTTTATTGCCGCCTCTGCGGCCGCGGCCCTCCCCCGGGCTAGCGCCGCCGCCGTGGCCATGACCCCGGCCGCCGCCAGCGCCGCTCCTGCCACGCAAAATTCGATCTGTCATCTCGACCTCCATCTGATATTTTTATTTCTTCTTTTTGATCGAGAACCTCTTCACGCCCGGTTCAGTGCAACTTCTCCACATGATCCACGATATCGCCTCCGACGTAGGCCATCACCGCGGCGTCGATGTCGGCGATATCTGTCACCACCGGGCGGATGCCGCGCGCCTTCAGGCTCTCGTAGGCGCCCATGCCCATGCCGCGGCACAGCAGCGCTTCGCAGTCGGCGATGGCATCGGACATCTGCAAATGGCGGTTGTGCGCCGCAGGGTCTGTGCCGTACCCCGGGCCATGATGCTCGTGTTCGTGCGGCTGGTCGGCAAACTGGGCGTGCCCCAGCTTGTCGCGGACTTCACGGTTCACGATCTGCCCGTTTTCGACGGTGGCGACCACGTAGTAACGCGCCCGGCCGAAATGTTGACTGATAGTTTTCCCGTCATCAGTGATTGCAGCGATTTTCATGAGTTGTGCTCCTTGTCGGCAGAGATTACGAAGATTGTCTCCTGGAAAGACAATCCAGCTTCCAGCAGCGATACCCAAAGGCGATTACCAGGATCAGGGCCACGCCCAACACGCCCAGTCCGAACAGGCGCCAGGGCGCCAGTTGGTTCAGGCGGGTGAGCGAAACGTAAGGCGGCTCGGTGGATATCGGGCCGATGCCTCTCTGGGGCGTGGCGGTCAGGATGAGTTGGGGCGTCGAACTCACCCCGGCAACCGAGGCGAACTTCACCGCACGTCCCATATAATCCTCGGTGTGACAGGCGCGACAGCGCTCGGCCTGCTCACGGGTGGGATATAGCACCAGGCCCTCATGGGCAACCTCCGCCACATTCGAGTCGGTGCGTCCACCGTGGCAATAGACGCAGTGCATCGGCGCTTCGCACAGGCAGTAATACTTCCCCAAGTCGTAGAGGTAGTACTGGTTCGTATGGCAGGAGATACAGTTGGCATCACTCTCAGGGGTGGATTCCTGACCGCGAACCGGGGTAGCCAGTGCCAGGCTCAGGACAAGCACTGCCGCTAGCAGGAGATACAGGGACAAACGCTGACCAGACATAGGGCGCCTCCGTTGCTGAACCAATGTGGGTCGGGATTCCCGCTCGCGCCACGAGCCGCTGCGGTCAACTATTATTATAGTATATAACGGGGGATTTTGCAATGGCTCAACTATAATTTTATTAAAATAGGCCGGGGGCGTTGCACACCCCAGGTTGGCGAACAGCTGCGCTGGTCGGTCGTCAATTCGAGTGCCTCCCCTTTCCGCAATGCTGCTGCTGCCGGAAATCAACTTCGGGCTGTAGGGGATTTAACATAATTTTCATTGACAATTTGGTCAATCTGGTTACACTAGGCATGTTTGTCATCGAACTGTCGGAGTTCGAGGATGGGGTGACAGGGTGATAACGCTCACTGATATCGCGCGGGTGCTATAGCATATGGACCGCACATCTTAACAAAAACAACATCTTGTGAAGCGGCCGGGAATCAGCCACCGGCCAATTGGGGTTAAGCCGTCAAATCAGAGAGGAGGGCCAATGCCTGTCGATGAGAAGACTTTGAACGCAGCCCTGGCCGGGCTGCTGCACGATATCGGCAAACTGGAGCAAAGAGCGAGGGCTGACCCGTGGAACCCTGCGCCAGGCACGGAGGGAGAGGGGCAACCGGTACACGCCACTTGGTCGATCTATTTTGCCCAGTCTTACGTGCCAAAGAAATACCGCGCCGCCGCTTTAGCGGGCGCCTATCACCACAGGCCGGAGAAATCGCCGGCAGAAGATCGCTCGTTAAGCGCCTTGGTTTCCCTGGCGGATAAGTTAAGCGCCGGCGAGCGCTCCGACCTGGAGGAAAAAGCCCGGCCTCTTCCCCGGCAAATGGTTTCAATCTTCGATCGCCTCAACCTCGAAGGGAAATCTAACCAGGGCGGCTGGCACTATCTGCCGCTCGAACGGCTGGCCTTGCGAGAAGAGTCGATCTTCCCCGCTGGGGAGATAAGCAAAGATCAGCAGGAGCAAGCCTACGATTCGCTGCGCCGCTTCCTGGAAGAAGCAAGCCGGACCGAAATCGAGGACGGGCAGGTCTATCTGGAAAACCTGCTGAATGCGCTCCAACAGGCCGCCTGGTGTGCGCCTTCGGCGTATTATCATTCTATTCCCGATGTCTCGCTCTATGATCACAGCCGCATGACCGCCGCGCTGGCTGCCTGCATGTGCGAGCTGCATCCAGATAAAATAGCGCATCTGTTGGGCGCCGTGCAGCGCGAATTCGCCGGACAGGACACGCCCACCGACCGAGAGCTGCTCGCCGGCCCGGCTGCCTTGCTGGTGGGCGGCGACATTTCCGGCATCCAGGATTTCATTTACACGATTTCGTCCAAACGCGCTGCGCGCACCCTGCGCGGCCGTTCGTTCTACTTGCAACTGTTGAGCGAAGCCGTGCTGCGCTTCACCCTGGACCAGCTTGGCCTGCCCTACACGAACGTGATCTATTCTGGCGGCGGGCATTTCTTCCTGCTGGCGCCGGTCAGCGCCCAAGAGCGCCTGCCCGGCCTACGTCGAGCGGTCACCCAGAAGCTGCTCAAGCACCACGATACCAGCCTCTATCTGGCTATCGGCTCGGCGGTCGTCCCCTTTTCGGGCTTTCGCCTGGGAGAATTCCCGCGTTACTGGGACGAGATGCACAGAGACCTGGCACAAGCCAAGCTGCGGCGCTATATCGAGCTGGGCAGCGAAATGTACACTCAGATTTTCGAGCCGAAGGAATTCGGCGGAAACCCGGATAGCACCTGCTCGATCTGCGGCGCGGACTATCGCCGGGTGAGCGACTGGAGCGACGATGAAGACCAACCGATCAAAGTGTGCAGCTTCTGCAGCTCATTTGCTGGGGAGATCGGCAGACCATTGCCGAAAGCCGGCTTTCTGGCGCTGGGCTTCGGTCCGGCTGAAGCCGCCAAACCGGGGACAGCCGCCAGCGCGCTGAGCGAGTTCGGCCTGTACTTCCAGTTCCTGCAGGACGACCGACAGCCGGTGAACCTGCCCGGCGCCCAGCGGGTGACGATCTGGGCCTTGCAGGACCCCAAACAAGGCTGGCCGGAATCTCCAAACGCCCCGGCCGCCCAGGCGTTGCACTACACCATCAACCGCACCCCGCCTTTGAGCTTCGACCAGCTTCAGAAGAAAGTGCGCCGCGGCTTCGAGCGGCTGGGCGTCCTTCGGCTGGACGTGGATGACCTGGGCGATCTGTTCAAGTTTGGCCTGGGGCAGGCAGCCACCCTGGCGCGCCTCTCTACGCTCAGCTTCCAGGTGGCGCTCTATTTCGAAGGCTGGGTCAAGCAACTGTGCGAGACCGGCGAGCTGCGGGATTTGATTTACGCCGTCTATGCCGGCGGGGATGATGTGTTCCTGATCGGCCCCTGGGACCTGATCCCCGAGCTGGCGCTGAAGATCCGCGGCGATTTCCGCCGCTACACCTCCGAACACCCCGCGCTGCACCTGAGCGGCGGGATGGCTTTCATCGATGGCAAATACCCTGTCTATCAGGCGGCGCGCGACGCCGCCCAGGCCGAGCGCCAGGCCAAGAGCGCCCCCGGCAAAGACGCCTTCAGCTTCCTCGGCCAGGCCTGGAAGTGGCAGGACTTCGAGAGCGTACTGGCCAAGCGCGGCCAGGTGATCCGCCTGGTGGCGGACAAAGCGTTCGACGCACAAAGCCTGGAAGGCCCGCAGAAGATCATCCAGGTGCTGCGCCAGTTGGCGCTGGACGAGGCCGAGGCGGCCAGGGATCGCGGCCGGCCGGTGTACGGGCGCTGGCTGTGGATCGGCCCTTACCAGCTCAAGCGCATGGCCGAACGGCAGAAAGACCCACAACTCGCCAGGGCCATCGACAGCCTGCGCGAGGAGCTGGACGAGAACAACTACCGCGAGATCAACCAGTGGGGCGCAGCGGCGCGCTGGGCGCAACTGCTGACCCGCAAAAAACACGAAGCAGATTAAGGAGGCAAACCCGATTATGGATATTAGCAATATCTTTACCGATGACCCCAGCGGAGCAAAGCTGGTGGAGCTGGCAAAAAGCACAGCCACCCAGTTGGTGCGCGAAAACTTGACCCGCGCCCAGATCCGCAACATCTTCACCGAGGTGCGCAAGATCGAAGCCCTGTGGAGCACCAAACGGGACGACGCCATGCGTCGGCTGAACATGCTCAAGCCCAAGCTGGATTATCAGGCTGCGCGCAGCACACCGGTGGGACGTCTGCGCGACCTGCTCATCCCGGCAATCGATGAGGTTGGAAAGGCGGCGACGGATGAGGAGCGCGACCGGCGCTTCAGCCGCTTCATGGATCTGTTCGAAGCCATCCTGGCTTACCACCGCGCCCAAGGCGGCCGGAACTAACCTGAAAGGGAGGCAACTATGGCAGACATCAAACTTTACGGACGTGTGTTTATCGAGGCCAGGATCGAAGCGGTCACCGGCCTGCACATCGGCGGATCGGGCGCCGGCCTGGAGATCGGCGGGCTGGACAAGGAAGTGATCCGCAACCCGCTCACCAAGCGCCCCTACATCCCCGGCTCCAGCCTGCGCGGCAAGATGCGCTCGCTGACCGAGAAGTTCCTCGGCCTGCGCCAGAACAATCCCATCGGCCAGGTGACCATCCACACTTGTAAGACTCCGACCGAATACAGCGCCAATGGCGGCTGCCCGGTGTGCCATGTGTTCGGCGTGCCGGCCGAGATCGGCTACTCCGGGCCGACGCGCCTGCTGGTGCGCGACGCCGAGCTGACCGACGCCAGCGCCAAAGCGCTGGACGACGCCAGGACCGAGCTGCGCTTCGCCGAGCTGAAGACCGAAGTGGCCATCGACCGCGTCACCAGCGCCGCCACCCCGCGCACCCTGGAGCGCGTCCCCGCCGGCGCTTCCTTCGGGCCGGTGGAGCTGGTCTTCAGCGTTTACGAAAAGGCCGACTACGGCCGGCTGAAGGTGGTGGTGGACGCTCTGCAGCACGTGGAGGACGACTACCTGGGCGGCTCAGGCTCGCGCGGCAGCGGCAAGGTGCGCTTCCTCGATCTGCGCGTCTATGCCCGCGCTCAGGGCGACTACTCCAAAGCCATCCCCTTCAAGGAGTATGCCAATCTGCAACAATTTGCCGCCGATTATCCGGCGCTGCAGGAGTGGGTCGTCAGAGCGATCCCGCTGGAGTGAACGCCATGCAAGTCGAAAGCTGGAACATCACCGGCAATGGCTTTCACTTCGGGCAGCACGGCCTGGGGCAGGAGGCGACAGGCCTGACCCTGCCCTCCGACAGCCTGTTCGCCGCCCTGGTCTATCGCCTGGCCGAGCGCCAGGGTAGGGATGCAGTGAAGCGCTTCATCGCCCCATTCCTGGAAGGGAACCCGCCGTTCGTGCTCACTTCTACCTTCCCTCGGGCCGGCGAGGTGCGCTTCTTCCCCGCGCCGGCGCGGCGTCAGGAAGACCCGGACGATGCGAGCACGGTGCGGGCGAAGGATCTCAAGAAAGTCAATTTCCTTTCCGAAGCTGTGTTTCGCCATCTTCTCGCAGGCGAATCGCTCAGCAGCCTTTACAACCGTGCAGAGAAGCTGCATCGCGGTCAGGTCTTGCTGACCATGGATGAGCTGGCGCAACTGCCGGAGGCGCTACGCGGAAAACAAATCCTGCTCGACAAGGACAAGCTGGCGCAACTGCTGGAGGAGTTGCGGGGCGGCCGGGAGCGCCTGTGGACAGTGGAGCTGCGCCCGCGGGTCACTCTGGGCCGGAGCGCGGTCAACGCCTCGATCTTTCACACCGGCCGGGTGGTCTTCGCTCCTGGCTGCGGGCTGTGGTTCGGCGTGCGCTGGCTGGATGCGGATGCTGCGTTAAGAGCGCTGATTGCCAGCCTGCTGGAAGAGCTTTCAGAGACCGGCCTGGGCGGGGTGCGCAGCGCCGGCTTCGGAAGCTGCAAGATCGCCTCCGCCTCGGCCTTGCAGCTCCCCGCTGCGGATGATGGGCTGTGGATCACCCTCAGCCGCTACCTGCCCCGAGATGACGAGATCCCGGCCTTGAGGGATGCCGGGGCGGCCTACCAACTGGTCAACGTGGGCGGCTGGCTGGACTCCTTCGAAAAGCGCGGCCAGCGCCGGCGGTCGGTGAACCTGCTCGCCGAAGGCTCGATCCTGGGCGCGCTGAGCCGCCCGGCGCCCGGCCGGGTGGTGGACGTGCGCCCGCGCTACCCAACCGACCCCGACCCCCAGGGCCACCCCGTTTACCGTTCCGGCCTGGCCTTTGCAGTCGGCATCCACGGAGGGCCATGATGAGCGTATTCAACGTTACCTTGAAAACCCTCACCCCGCTGCACATCGGCGACGGCGACGAGCTGCGCCAGAACTTCGACTTCACCGTCCACCAGGGGCGCACCTACCGCCTGGACGAGGACGCCATGCTATCCGCCAAACAGGCGCAGCTCACGCGGCGGCGGAATGGCACTTACCCCACGCCGGGCGAGCTGCTCAGCGAGGCCGACTATAACAACCCGGCCCTGTTCCGCTATGTGCTGCGCGGCTACCCGCGCTCGGCCAAAACCGACGCCCGCATCAAGTCGTTCATCAAAGATATCCACGATCGGCCGTACATCCCCGGCTCCAGTCTGAAGGGCGCCCTACGCACCGCCCTGGCCTGGACGGGCTGGGGCGAGGTCAGGCCGCGCCTGGAGCGCGGCGCGCTGGGGCGCCACAAGTCCTGGGCCGGCCAGCCGCTGGAGCGCCAGCTCTTCGGCCCCGACCCCAACCACGACCTGCTGCGCGCCCTGCAGGTGGCCGACCTGTTCGGGCCAGATCAGCCCGGCGGCGGGCTGCTGCTGGTCAACGCCCAGGTGCTGACGATGAAGAGCCACGGTTCGCCCATCGAGCTGGAAGCGGTCGCCGGCGATATCACCTTCAGCGGCACCCTGACCATCGACGAGACCCTGTTCTCCCCGTCCGCCGAAAAGGAGCTGCGCTTCGCCAACCGCAAACGCTGGCTGGACGAGTTGCTGCCGCGCGCCCAGGCGCACAGCCAGGCCCGCATCGCCGAGCTGGCCTCCTGGTTCGAGCGCGCCGAAGGCGGCCAGGCCATCGCCCGCTTCTACCGCCAGCTCGCAGCCGCCAGCCTCGGCCCGGCCCAGGCGCTGGTGCAGATCGGCTGGGGCGCAGGCTGGGACGGCAAGACCTTCTGGACCCACCTGCAGGCCGATCCGCAGCTTTTCGAACAACTGGTGCGCGATTTCAACCTGCACCGCGCCGGCAAAAACTCCCCCCCGCGCCGCGCCGGCGACCCCTTCCCGCGCTCCAAGCGGGCGGCGATGACCGTCAAGGAGGGGGGCACCCAGCTGGCGGCGCCCTTCGGCTGGGCGCTGCTCGAACTCAGCCAGGAATAAAAACCATGCGCAAGATCATCACTTTCCTAGGCCGCCGTCCGCTGCCCACCCAGTACGACTTCAAGGGCAGGCTTTTTTCCGGCAGGGTCTTCGCCGAGGCCCTGCGGCAGTTCGAAGACTTCGACGAGATGCTGGTGTGCCTCACCCCAGAGGCCAGGGAAGATGCCTGGCCGGTGCTGCGAGACCTGGACGATGCGCGCATCAAAGCCGTGCCCATCCCGCGCGGCGAGACCACCGAAGAGATGTGGCAGATGTTCGACGCCATCCTGCCGCACGTGGCGCAGGGTGACGAGGTGATCTTCGATATCACCCATGGCCTGCGCTCGCTGCCCTTCCTGATCTTCCTCTTCGCTGCCTACCTTAAAACCACGCGCGCGGTGACCATCCGGGCAATCTACTACGGCGCCTTCGAGCTGGGCGACAGCAAGCAAAACAAACCCGCCCCGGTCATCGACCTCTCCGGCTTTATCGCCATGCTGGATTGGATCACCGCCGCCGACCGCTTCATGCGCTTCGGCGACTCGCAAGACCTGGCCGAACTGGTTCAAAAGACCGGCCCTTACCGCGCCGGCCATCCCCTGGCAGCAGCGACCGGCGCCCTGGACGCCCTCTCCCAATCCCTGCGCCTGATCCGCCCGATCGACGCCATGCAGATCAGCGCCCGGCTGCCGGCCGCTCTGGACGCCGCCCTGCCTGCCGCCCAATCCAGCCCCGCCGCCAGGCCATACGCCTTCCTGGTCGGCGACCTGCGGCGCGCCTACGACGCCTTCGCCCAGGCCGAGCCTCTGGAAGCAGCCCATCTGCCCCAGTTCCTGGCCAGGCTGCGCGACCTGGTGGGTTGGTATGTGCGCCATCAGCAGTGGGTGCAGGCGGTCTCGCTGGCGCGCGAATGGCTGATTACCTGGGTGATGTGGCATCTGGGCGAAGATGACCTGATGAACCAGAAGCTGCGCGAGTCGGTGGCCGAAACGATGAGCCAGGAAGCCCAGCGACGCAAGGAAGCCAAAGAGCAGAAGCGCTCCTATCAGCCGCTCTTCCTGCGCGACGTGCCGCAGATTGACGGCGTGCTGGGCGATTGGCTCTCTCTGGCGGGGGTGCGCAACGACATCGACCACGCCGGCATGCGCCGCGCCCCGCGCCCGGCCGACGAGCTGATCAAGAGCATCCGCAGTCTGTGCACCAAGCTTCAGGCGCTGCCCCTCGAACGCCAGCAGCCTGCAAAGGCAGGCCCGCCATGATCGTGCTCAACTTCTCCCACCCCCTCTCCCCAGAGCAGATCGCCCAAATCGAAGCGCTGGCCGGCCAGGCGGTGGAGCGGGTGATCGAGCTGCCGGTGCAGTTCGACCCCCAACAGCCCTTCGCCCCGCAGCTCCAGGCGCTGATGGCCCAGCTCGATCTGCAACCCGCCGCCTGGCAGACCGCCGCCCTGCTGATCAACCTGCCCTCGCTGAACGTCATCGCCGCCCTGCTGCTGGCCGAGCTGCACGGCAGGATGGGCTACTTCCCCGCCGTCCTGCGCCTGCGCCCGGTGCAAGATAGCCTGCCGCCGCGCTTCGAAGCGGCCGAGATCCTCAACCTGCAGGCCGTGCGCGATCAGGCCCGCCGCAAGCGCAACTAGAAAGCCCTGGATGACGATGACCGCCATCGACCTGCTCTCTCTGACCCTGAGCCTGCGCCCGCTGCCGTCCGATTCCGCCGCCGCCCCGCGCTGGTGGGGCCGCGCCGCTCACGCCCTGCTGTTGCAGACCGCGGCGCATTACAACCCCACCCTGGCCGAGGCGCTGCACGAATCGCCCTCCGGCCAGGCGCCCCAGGCCGCCCGCCCCTTCACCGCCTCCACCCTCTACGGGCGCTTCAACAAAGGCGCCCTCGACCCGCAGGCGGCCTACACCCTGCGCCTGACCGCCCTGACCGCCGACCTGACCGCCGTCCTGCTCCAGGCAGCCCAAGACGGCCCCCTGGCCCCCGGACAGGTCGTCGAGCTGGACCGCCTGCCGTTCCAGGTGACCGGCGCCCGCCCGCGCCGAATGCTGCCGGAAGAAGACAGCGGCCACGCGCCAGACGCCACCAGCTACCAGGAGCTGAGCGCGCCATTGCTGCTGGCCCGCCGCCCCGCCCCGCGCCGCCTCACCCTGCGCTTCACCAGCCCCACCACCTTCAAATCCGGCGGCAAGCACCTGCCCATCCCGCTGCCCGAGCTGGTGTTCGGCAGCCTGCTGGAGCGCTGGAACGCCTTCGCCCCGCTGGCCTTCCCGCCCGAGGCGCGCCGCTACGCCGCCGAATGCCTGGCGGTCAGCCGCTACCGCCTGAGCAGCCGCTCGCTGCCCACCAAGGACGGCGGGCTGCGCTTCGGCGCGCAGGGTGAAGTGACCTACACCAGCCTGAACTATGACCGCTACTGGATGAGCGTGATCGGCGTGCTGGCCGAGTTCGCCCGCTTCGCCGGCGTTGGCGCCGGCACCGCCGCCGGCATGGGCCAGTGCCGGCTGGTGGAAGGGAACACGGCCGATGAGGCGCGCCCTTCGACGAGGCCTGGCGCTCAAAAACCGGAGGGCGCATGAACCGTACCCTGGGTTTCCTCTCCCCCGAACGCTCGGTGGCCCGCTACATCATCGGCACCGCCGCCCTCACCGTGGCCATCCAGATCGTCTATGACCTGGCCAAGACCCCTTTCGGCCTGCTCGGCGGCGTGATCCTGGCAGCGCTGCTGATCGTCATCGTCGTGCTGATCCTGCTGCTGGACGCGCGCCTGGCGCGCCAGCGCCTGACGGCGCCGGTGGCCCGCCCGGCGGCGCCGCACAAGGGGCTGATCGTGCTGGTCAGCCCGGGCAAGCTGGACGTGCCGTTGCAGTCCATCCAGCATCATGCGCAGCTTTTGCAGCACTGCTGGCTGATCGCCAGCCAGGGCAGCGGGCAGGACTGCCTGGCTTCCCAGCGCACCGCCGCCGAGCTGGCCGAGCAAATCCGCCTGCGCTGGCCAAAGGTCGAGGTGCACTACGGCTCCGACTACCAGGCCGACCCGGATGACGTGGTCAGCGCCTGGAAGCTGGTGGATCAGATCTATGCCGCCGCCCCGCAGTTCGACCTGGCCGCCCCGGATATCCTGGCCGACATCACCGGCGGGCTGAAGCCGATGACCGCCGGCATGGCGCTGGCCTGCCTGGCGCCCGAGCGCGATATGCAGTACATGAAGACCGTCCGCGATGAAAACGGCGAGCCGCAGCGCGGCGCACCGCTGATCGCGGTGCAGATCAGCACCCAGGAGATCCACGGCGCCGGCGGCCAGGCCTGAGCGCCGCCCGCCCCTGGCGCCGGCGCTTCCGAGCGTCAGCAGGCATGATCCTGCCCCTTCGGATTCAGGTGAGTTTGCCCCCTCACCTGGGGCGGAGCGCGGCCGAACGCCCCCGCCGCAGCCGCATCCCCATGGCCGGGATCGCCGATCCCGCCCCCGCCGGCGGCGATTCCGAGCGCCAGGGGGGGTGGGGGCCGTTTTTGACCCGCTCGGATTCTGTCGCCCTTCCTCCCCCACCCCTGGCAGAGCGCAGCCAGACGCCCCCCACCCCTGGCGGGCCGATTCCGAGCGGGTAGGGGGGTTTCGCGGCCTGCCGACCCGCTCGGAATCTTGCTCAACCCCCCAGCGCTTGCAGCTCCGCCGCGCCCACGGCAACCCCTGGCAGTTGCCCCTTGCTTTTTATCCCAAAATCGAGTAAAAATGGCTGTAGAAATACCCCTCATGCCCGCAAGGGCATTACTACGATACTCTTTGTTCAGTACCGATTCAAGTAAATATTCGAAAATGGCCGGTAGAAATACCCCTCATGCCCGCAAGGGCATTACTACGCCGGGTAAACCAGTCTA
>CAZCYV010000014.1:0-99781 GCA_964503145.1 uncultured Anaerolinea sp.
CTCATGCATTCGGAGCAGATACCACATGCCAGGCAACGGGCGGCTTCTGCCTGGGCGCTCTCATCATCATAACCGCCCTCGACCTCAGCGAAGTTATTCAGACGCTGTTCTACCAGCAACTCGGGCAGCGGGACGCGTGGTTGGAGGTGAATTTCGCCGCGAGCCAGACGCTCTTCGATCTCCTGGCGTGAGAGGCGCACCACCGGCAGTTCAGGGCGGCGAGGGGGCTCCAGGGCGTCCCCGCGGAGATAGCGGATGATGGATTCGGCAGCCTGATGGCCGCTTTTTACCGCTTCGATCACGAATGCGGTGCCCGAAACGCTGTCCCCAGCGGCGAACACCCCGGGGCGGGTGGCGGCAAGGGTGTTGGGGTTGACCGCGATGGTTTGTCGCTCAGTGATGCCCACGCCGGCATCCTCGGGGATAAAAGCCAAACCCGCCCGTTGGCCGACCGAGAATATAATCGTATCACAAGGGATGACATGCAAAGAATCGGGGACTTTCTCAACGTGCAATCGCCCGGCTTCATCAAATTCAAAAGAGGCGACATGGGAGCATTCGATGCCGATTACTTTGCCGTTGAAATCGCCCAAGATCTGCTCGAATGTTCGCCCGGGATGAATGACGACGCCCTCCGCCTCAGCAGCTTCAATTTCCCAGGGGTGGGCGGGCATCTGCTCGCGGCTTTCCAGGCAGGCCAGATGCACTTCTACTCCCAAGCGGACGGCACAACGGGCGCAGTCAATCGCGACGTTGCCGCCACCCAAAACCATCACCCGTTTGCCCAGCGGTCGGGCATCGCCGAGCGTTACCCCACCAGGCAGATATTTGCCCAGGCGGATATCCCGTAGAAAATGCGTATTGACCAGGACATCCTCCAGATCGGCGCCCGGGATGCGCAGGCGAACGCCCTCATGAGCGCCCACAGCGATCAAGACTGCCTGGAAGCCCTGAGCAAAAAGATCATCCAGGTTATCCACGCGGCTGTTCAAGCGCAGATCAATGCCCAAATCGATAATATCCTGCACCTCGCGCTCGATAATTTCAGTCGGCAGCCGGTATTCTGGCACACCCAGGCGCAGCATCCCGCCCGCGACTGGCATGGCTTCAAATATGGATACCGGATAGCCCGCCATCGCCAGGTCTCGCGCCGCGGTCAGGCCGCACGGTCCTGCGCCGATGATCGCTACGCGTTGGTCGGATTGCCTGGGTACAGGCTCAACAGGCTGGCGCGGCTTACTGTAAACTTTGTCCGTCACAAACCGCTTCAAGGCGCGGATATTGATTGGTTCGTCCACTAGGCCGCGGTTACAGGCGTCTTCACAGCGGTGGTTGCAGATGCGTCCGCAGATGCCTGGGAAGGGGTTGTCCATTTTGATCACGCGCAACGCATCTTCCCAACGACCTTCGCGTATTAACGCGATATACCCCTGAGCGCGCTGCCCGGCAGGACAGGCATCCCGGCAAGGGGCTATACCACGCTTCTCAATTGCATACGCATTGGGTGCAGCCTGTGGGTAGAGTTTGTAAACTGCGTGACGTTTCGACAGTCCCTCGTTATAACGATCGCTGATTTGCACCGGGCAGACAGCAGCGCAATCACCGCAAGCCACGCATTTTTCTTCGATCACATATCGCGGGCGCTGACGGATCTGCACCTGGAAATTTCCCACGCTGCCACGCACCTGCAAGACATCAGCGTTCGTTAGCAGGGTGATATTAGGGTGCCGAGCAGTTTCGACTAGCTTCGGAGAAATTGTACACATGGCGCAGTCGTTTGTGGGAAAGGTCTTATCTAGCTGCGCCATTTTGCCGCCAATGGCTGACTGAGTTTCCGCCAGATAGACCTTAAAGCCCTGATCTGCCAGATCAAGCGCAGCCTGCATACCACCAATGCCGCCGCCCACTACCAGGACAGCGCCGGTAGGAAGTGGAGTAGCGCCTTTCTGTACACTAGCGTGGGCGGCGACCACGAAAGCCATATTCTTCATCCTCCTTCACATCCTTTGGAGGCACCTCTTCCAGCGGCACAGGCATTCGCTTAAGGGGGTTGGGACCTAATTTCCGGATGCGTTCAACCATGGATTGTGCAACCATGGCAAAGGTCTGGCCCTGGCTGCCAGACATGAAAAACATGTCCAGGCGCTCGCCACCCAGCCCGATCTCATCCAGGATTTTACGCGCCCGTTGAACGCGCGCCAAGCCACGCTCATTACCCCGCACATGGTGGCAGTTTCCTATTGGACAGACCACCTCGTAAACACCATCGGCGCCTTGCTCGAAAGCTTCCAGGATATAGCGGATATCTGTTTTTCCACCACAGGGCAGGCGCACGAATTTAACGTTTGCTGGGTATTGGATATGAAGCCCTCCTGCAGTATCCGCGGCCATATAACCACAGTACAAACAGTAAAAAGCAGTAATTTCTGGCTCGAAGTCCTGACCGAGATTTGTATCGCTCATTGCTGACCTCCAAATGCCAGGGTTTCCGGCAACCATTGGCCTAAGCCCTGGATTTCCCGCAAGAGCATCTGCTCATCTGTATAGTTTGTCAATGTGATCGCGTTCGCAGGGCATTCCCCGGTGCAAGTACCACAGCCTTGACATTGGGTTGGATCGATAAACGCTGCTCCACCTAATCCGCCCACACCACTGCGGCCTTCTTGTTGGATCACTTGCGGGATCTGGAAAGGGCATACTCGTGTGCAGGTCAGACAACCCACGCAGCGTTGTGCATCTACCTGGGCAACAATGCCCCCCAGATATAGGTTCTCCCTGGAAGCCAGGGTGGCCACAGCACGACCAGCGGCTGCCAGAGCATGGCTGATGCTTTCTTCCAGGAACTTGGGATAGTGGGCCATACCGGCCAGGAATATGCCCTCGCGCATAAAATCCATTGGGCGCAGTTTTAGTTGGGCTTCCTGGAAAAATCCTTCGGTTGAGAGTGGCAGGCGCAGCATTTTTGCTAAGGCTTGCGTGCCATCGGCTGGTAGGATAGACATGCTCAGTGGAACCAAGTCTGCTGGCAGCCGCAGCCACCGACCCAGGCTGAGATCGCGCACTTGAACCTGCAATTGTTGCGTTTCTGGGTCGAGCATCAATTGTGGAGGCTCGAGATCTGTATACCGAATAAATACGATTCCACGCCGGCGGGCTTCTGTATAATATTGCTCTCGAAAGCCATAAGTAACAATATTCCGATACAGAACGCTGACATTGCAGTTGGGATTCAGCAACTTAATCCGTACGGCGTTCTTCATGGTGTTGGTACAACACACTCGCGAGCAGTAGTCTGCCGTGCCCTCAGGGCGAACACATTGGATGATCACCACGTTTTCCATAGCTGTGATTTCTTCGGGGTGATGGATGATTTTTTCTTCCAGTACTTGTTGCGTGATCACCTGTGGGTAAGACAACCAGGGATGATTGTTCGCCTCACGGCCACCCGTGGCTATGATGATGACGCCGGTTTCAATATTGGTTTTCAGAATGGTCCCATCGCCGCGCCGGGTGGCGAGTTCCGATTGGAAAAAGCCGAGATGCCCAGCATGGGCTGTTAAATCTGTACGCAGATATGTGGTGATGCGTTGATGTGCCCGCACACGATTAACCAGATCGCGCAGCAGCAGGTAGGGGTTATAACCTTCTGCAACATAGTGCAATTTATGTAAGTTTCCGCCTAGCGCCTCCGTGCGTTCAACCAGATGCACATCATAGCCGCTGTCGGCGATGGCCAGGGCAGCCGTCATTCCCGAAACGCCGCCGCCAATTACCAACGCGGATGGGCGACAGCGATGTTTTTGCTTGTAAACGGGTTGCGCAGCCGAAACACGGCCAACTGCGAGGCGGGTCATTTCCTGGGCTTTGCGATTCGCCAACTCAGGCTGCCAGTGATGTGGCCGGTAGCACTGGTCGCGCAAATTAACCATTTCTACCAGATAGGGATTGAGACCTGCCTGAGAAGCGATCCGCTGAAAGAGTGATTCATGGGTGCGGTTGCTACATCCCGTGATGACCACGCGGTTCAGATGATGCGCTGCAATGGCCTCTTGTATTCGCTTCAGATCCTCCGGGAAACAAGCAGTCTCGAGAACTTGTGTATGAACTACTGAGGGCCAGTTTGCAGCACGCCGTGCCAGCTCCTTTAAATTCAGACCGTTTTTCCCCGGTTCGGAAGATGCACCGATCGTGCCCGCGCAGGTGCAAATAAAGACACCAATGCGCGGTGGTTGGTCGCGGATATCGATTTCTGGTTGCGGGGGCTTCGAAGTTAGAAAAGGGTATTGCCTGTCGACGGGATATGTGCCCAGGCGATCATTGAGCAGGCGCATCGCCTCGGCAGCCGCGCCGCTGGCATCAATGATGGTTTCGACGATCTCTTTGGGGGTCGAAAAAGCACCGCACACAAATACGCCCGGTCGCGTGGTTTGCAACGGTGTGAATTTATCTGTTTTGCAGAAGCCGTAACCATTGAGTTCGATGCCTAAGGTGCGCGCTAGCTCGCTTACGGAATATGGAGGTTGAAGGCCGGTTGCCAGTACCACCATTTCAAAGCGTTCTTGGGTTGGGCGGCCCCCTTCAGCCAGATAATGCAAAATCAGGTCATGAGTTTGTGGATCTTCCAGGATATTTGAGACTCGGCAATAGGTATATTGGATGCCATGTTGTTGACGCGCCCGCGAAAAATACCTGCTGTATTCTTTGTTGAAGGCCCTTTCATCCATCATGAACACCCGGCAGGTGATATCTTGACCTAGGCGTTGTTTCGCCAAAATGGCCTCTTTGGTGGCATACATGCAGCAAATCGAAGAGCAGTAGGTATGCTTTTGATCACGGGAGCCAACGCACTGCAACCAGGCTATTGAACGGGGTTTCTTCCCGTCCGATGGCCGGAGCAGGATACCTTCAGTAGGGCCAGAACGGCTGGCTAACCGTTCATAATGCATCGCGCTGATCACATTGGGAGCGCGACCATAGCACAATTCACCAGAATCTTGCGGATCATACACCTGAAAACCAAGCGCCAGGATAATCGCGCCGACCTCGATCGCCAGCACTCTGGGAGGCTCATTCAGGTCAATCGCTTTGGTAGGACATACCTGGACGCATTTTTCACAGCCATCGCAATAAGGGCCACGATCGATCACATATGCATCTGGCATAGCCCGTACGGCGACCTTGTATGCTGCCTTTCGCAAGGTGATGCCTTGTTGGTAACTGTCAGGCAGGCTGACCGGACACACCTCCGCACAATATCCGCAGTTGATACAGCGATCGGTGTTGACATAGCGCGGCTCCTGACGCAGTGAAACGCTGAAATCGCCAGCCTGACCACCGACATCGACCACGCGTGTGTTGGTAAAAATTTTCAGGTTTGGGTGCTGATTTTGGTAGATATATGCGGGAGAGATGGATGGACGGGTGCAGCCATAGCCGTGATCGGATGTTCCCCGGCATAACACACAATCATGTTGTGGAAACATGAAGCCGAGCTGCGCCACCCGTCCCCCCAAACAAGGGGTCTGCTCAACCAGGTAAGCTTTCAGGCCAGCATCTGCCACATCCAGGGCAGCGCGCATGCCACCGATACCACCGCCGATAACCAGCACGGCTGCAGGCTTCCGGAGTGGAGCGTCTTCCAGGTAAGAATCATAGAGACTATCCGCGCACATATTTCGCTCCAAGTGCATTAAACGCATCAGCCACTTCCTTACTGCTTCCCATTGAAGCTGCAGGGTTGTGGCTGCGATGCTGGCGCGGTACTCTTGGCTGAATGCGTTTTTAAAGCCTGGATTAATACGGCAAAATTATTGTAGCAAAAGCCATTTGGAATGTCAACAGAAGTTTATAAATACCTGAGAAATGCATAATTATTTGTGATAAAAATCACAATATTCCGGGATAGCTCCAATACCAGCATTTTATGAGCGCTGCAGAATCCCACCAATCAAGGGTATCTCTATGTTTCTGTATTACTGCCAGGATAGCTTCAGCGCAATTCCAAGTACTGACCCCGGGAGACAAAGCACAACGCTAGGCCTTGCAAAGTCTTTTGCATATGTGGTCAGGTTGGAAAAGTAGTCCGAGTCCTTTGAGGCCTTGACCAAGTTGGAGGCGGACTCAAGACTCCAGATGCGTTATGGTATGATACGCCCATGATCTGGCGGCATGGGTTGCTGCTGACGCTATGTCTGGCGCTGGGCGCTGTAGCGGCTTTTTATTTCCCAATCAGCTTGCACGCAAGTTCACATTCCTGGACCTACGCCGACCTGCGCCTGTTAGACCCGCCCGATGTCCAGCAGCCCACTCTGGATTTGCTGGCCATCTATACGCGCAGCACGCCTGACGCCCTCGAATTGCGCCTGGATATGCTGGAGCACGCTGCAACGCCCGATTACGACCTGTATCTGGCGCTGGACAATACTCCAGGCGGGATCCGCAGCCTGCCCGTTGAGGCCGTGGCAGACCTGGATTGGGATGTATTGCTGGTCATCCCTGCGACAGGCGACCTGCAAGCCCTGGATAGCCAGATGCAGCCTATCCCTGGAGCCGGGCTGCGAGTGGTGCGCGACCCGACTTTAGATCAGATTCTGATCAGCCTGAATTGGGCTGGCCGGAACGCCCGTCTGCCAAACCTGCAGGCCTTCGTGACTCCCGCCAGCCTGAACCACGCAACCGATCGCAGCGACCCTGCATGGGCCGGCGCGCCCTCGCCGCCCCAGGCGCAGGTGCTGCTGGCTTTCTGGAACACCTATCCCGCCTACACGCCTGCCACTGCGTTGAGGCGCTGGAACGGAGCGCACACTGGCCCCTTGGGCGGCAGCCACGGGCTGTTGCACCTGCTGCGCGCGGCTCGCGCCGAGGGAGCGCCGCTGGTGCTGCTCGATCTGAGATACCCCGCTTCGCTCTCCGCCCTGGATTTCATTGGCGGCCTGGGCCTGGTGCGCCAGATGGCCCGCGAAGGGCTGCTGATCCTGCCCGAATATCTGCCCCCCTATGACAAAGTGGAAGGCCAGCAGGCGCTGAGGCTCAAAGAGCCAGCGGCCGCCCTCAAGCAAATAGCCAGAGATTTTGGATTACCGCCCAGCCGGCTGCTTTTCGCCCGGCCGGAGTACCTGCCTGTATCGCCCGACTCCGCCTTACTCCTGGCCGACCTGACCCAAGACGCAGCACAACCCGAATCGCTCAGCCCGGTGGCGCTCAGCCGTTGGGGGGCCCTACAGATGTTGCCCATTCAGGCCTATCGCGCTCAGGAAAACCAGGCGCAGAACGATGGCCCCTCCCTGGAAGCGCGGCGAGCGCTCAGCCAGGCGGCGCTGGCTGCCGCCCGGTCCGATGGGCAGACGGCCATATTGATTTTGGGAGGCGAGCTTCCGGCGAGCACCTGGGGAGCGCCAAAGCCGGCCGGCGCCGCCCTGCATTACCTCAAATCGCGACCCTGGATCCGCCTGCTAAATGCTCAGGACCTGCTGGCGATGCGAGCAACCCAGGGGGTTGATCCCCCCACCCTCGCATTCCGTGAACTCGCCTCCCCGGACGATTTGGCGCTCCTGGAAGCGCTGAACCAGGCGCCAGAGAACCCGCTCAGCCAGGCGGCCTGGCAGGCGGCCCTGGCGCTCTTCGCGCCGGTTTACCCAACGCCAGCCGAACTGCCCGCTCTGCGCGCCGGCTACCATGGGCAAGCCTGGTCGCTGCTAGCCGCAGCGCATTGGATAGAGCGCCCTGTCGCCATCGCCAGTTGTGCTGTAGACCCTGACCGTGACGGACAGCCCGAGTGCCTCTGGGCCTCCGATCAGCTTTACGCCCAATTCGAGATCGAAAGCGGCGCATTGACCTTCCTGTTTCGTAAGGGCCCAAGCGGAGACTGGCGTCAGGTGATCGGCCCTTCATCCCAAATCATCAGCGGCCTGAGCAACCCGCAAAGCTGGAAGCTCGACAGCGGCCAGAGCGCAGAGCCGGAAGCAATCGCCGGCGCATTTGCCGAGACGGGCGTCAGTTACCGGGCCGATCTGGACAAGAACCGCCTGACCTTCAGCGCCAGCGATGGCGGCCGCCAAAAGATCTATGTCTTCGGCGCAAATTGGATAATGATGAGCTATCGCGCCAGGCAACCGACGACGCTGCAAATCCCTGTGTTGCTCGATCCCTGGGAGCGTTTTTCCCCCGACTGGAGCGCCAGGTATCGCCAGAATGCATCCCTTTCAGGTTGGACGTTCCGGCTGGAGGGCGCCCAGGCCGGCCCTCTGAGCGTCGAAATTCGCAGCAACGCGGCGCTCTCGGCACATACCTTCAGCGAGGCCGCCTCGTGGGTCTCAAGAGCAGAGGACCCCAATCAGGACTACCCTCCTGGTTTTTACCTGCCCTTCCCGTTGGCCGAGGTCCGGCTGAACATCTCATCAGAACAGGATACAATTGTAGAAATCCGGTTCGTCGATTGAAATCAGGAGCAAGTCCGACCGATGCCAAAAAACGCATTCGAGGAAATCTACCTAAAGCTTCAGGAATACTATCAAGCAGGCGACTACGCTGCGGCGCTGCAACTCGCCACGCAGTCGCTAACGATCTATCCAGATCAGCGCATCTCCCTGGATTACTGGCGCATGACGATGGCAGCGCGCATTGGCGACACCGCCCAGACATTGCAGGTGTTGCGTGAAGCGCTGGATCGCGGTCAATGGTACAGCGAAGTGTTGATGCGGCGCAGTCCTTCCTTCAAGGAGTTGCAAGGGGATCCGCAATTCGAGAAGTTAGTGGCGCTCAACCAGGAGATCGCAGAAAACGAACGGCAACGCACCTTTCCGATCTTCACCCTGCGCCCCCAGAAACGCTGTCAGGCTGGCAGTCAGCCTTGTCCGCTTCTGCTAGGTCTGCACACGAACGCCGGCACCGTCTATAGCTCGCTGGGTTTCTGGCAGCCGGCGGCCGCCGCAGGTTGGCTGGTGGCTGCGCCCCAATCCTCCCAGGCGATCTGGAAAGACGCCTATGTTTGGGATGATCACGAGACCGCCGAGCGTGAAATCCAGGGGCATTACACAACTTTGCGTCAGAACTACGCCATCGATGAAGGGCGGACGGTGTTGGCAGGTCATTCGATGGGCGCCGAGGTGGCGATCTGGCTGGCCCTGCGCGGTCGGATTCGGGCGCGCGGCTTCCTGGCGATCGGCCCTGGTGGACCGTTGATGGATAACCTGGCAGAATGGGAACCTATTCTGCAGGCGTACAACCGGCGCGGCCTGCGGGGCTATTTCCTGATCGGCGAGAAAGATGCTTCGATCCCTCATGACCACAGCAGGCAACTGGTCAGGATGTTGAACAGCGTCGGCGTCTCCTGCGAACTGGAAAGCCTGCCCGATTTAGGACATGATTACGCGCCGGGCTACGACGCGGCGATCTTGCGCGCATTGCAATATCTACAGGATTAAATCTAAACCCACTTCCCTCAAATAATCGCTTGGTTCCTCTGAAGGAGAGTGACATCCATGTTTCAGCTATTCGATCAGGCCGCCCAGTTCATCGACCAGCACTCGATCCAGATGATCGACCTGAAGTTTTGTGACCTGTGGGGACGCTGGCATCACCTGACAGTTCCGGCCAGCCAGTTCACGCCCAGCATCCTGGAAAGCGGCATCGGCTTCGATGGCTCAGCAGTCGGGCTGAAGAGCGTCAAGGCAGGGGATATGGTGCTGGTGCCAGACCTGGCCACGGGCTTTATTGATCCCTTTTGGAATGCGCCCACGTTGAGCTTCATTTGCTCCACCCTGGAGGCGGATACTCATCAGGTGTTCGCCAATGACCCGCGCAACATCGCCATACGCGCCGAGGCCTACCTGCAGGAAACCGGCATCGCCGACCGCAGCCTGTGGGGACCAGAGTTCGAATTCTACATCTTCGACAACGTGGCGTTCGACAATGGAGTGAACCATGCCTCCTACCGATTAGATTCAAACGAAGCCGACTGGAACAGCGCAACCGGCGGCCATGGTCACTATATCCCGCTTCACGGCGGCTACCACGCCATCCCGCCTAAAGACCAGCTTTTCAATCTGCGCAGCGAGATGACGCTGCACTTAGAATCGATGGGCGTGCCGGTGAAATATCACCATCATGAAGTCGGCGGTCCGGGACAATCGGAGATCGAAACTCCGATGATGGGCCTGGTGGCGGCCGGGGATAGCGCCATGCTGGTCAAGTATGTCACCAAGATGACTGCCCACCATGATGGGAAGACGGTCACCTTCATGCCCAAACCTTTGTACGGCGAGGCAGGCAGCGGAATGCATTTTCACCAGCACCTTTTCAAGGGAAAACAAAACTTGTTTTATGACCCCCAGGGGTATGGCAAGATGAGCCAGACAGCCTTACATTATATTGGCGGGTTGCTCAAACATGGGGCGGCTTTGCTGGCGCTGACCAACCCCAGCACCAATTCTTACCGCCGTCTGGTGCCGGGGTTTGAAGCGCCGGTGAACGCTTTCTTCTCGTTGGGCAACCGCAGCGCGGCGGTGCGCATCCCCAAATACGCCAACCAGCCTGATACGGCGCGGATCGAATTTCGTCCGCCAGACGCCACCTGCAACGTCTATCTGGCGTTGGCGGCGATGCTCCTGGCCGGATTAGACGGCATCCAGCAGCGCATCGACCCGACCGCGCTGGGCTTTGGCCCTATTGACGCGAATATTTTCTCGTGGAGCGAGGAACAGCGCGCCTCTATCCAAAAACTGCCAGCGTCGATGCGCGAGGCGCTGGAGGCGCTGAGCGCCGATCATGAGTTCCTGCTCGCCGGTCAGGTGTTCAGCGAAGAGTTGATCCAGCAGTGGATCAATTCGAAGTTCGAAGCGGAGTATTACCAGGTGCGCAACCGCCCCCACCCCTACGAGTTCACGCTCTACTTCGACGTATAAATTTCAGGGCGTTATGCGCCTCTTCTTGCCTGAAGCCGCGGTAGAAAAAAGCGAAATACTCTTCCACTTCCTGCAGCGGGCGGGAGAGCAACATCGCTGCGATTTCGTCCGCTTGCTGATGATCCTCGGCTTGGGTGGAGGGCGAGTCTTCGAGCAGTGATTGCACCAGGGTTGTCCGACCTGCGCGATGAGCGATGGCCGTCGCAGCCATCAGCGGGTCTGCGGCCCGGTCTCGACCCGCCTTGACCGCCAGAGAGAGGAGCGGCGCCAGGGCGCGCTCGTCCCCGCCCCTGGCAAGGAAGCCAAACAACTCATAAAACCAGCGTTCTTGCAGCAGAAAATCGTAAAGCTCGCCGGCGACGCGACGCTCCTGTAGATCGATCAGCGCCCACAAACCGCCGATGAAATGATCCTCCTGCGACAGGGTTTTTAGCCAAAGGTAACGCTCCCAGATCTTCCCGACGCCATCCGAAAAGTGCAACAGCCCCAGGGCCACACACGCCAGGGCAGCGGCGCTGTCGTCCAGATCGTCCAGGCAAGCGAGCAGCGCCTGGGCGCCGGCTTCGCCCTGCCAGCGGAGTTCTGCGATCAAGAGGGCGGCAATGCGCTGGCGAGTCGCTCGGTCTTCGAGCGCGCCCAGGCGGCGCAGGACCTGCTGGATTGGCGGCAGCGCCTGCGGCCCAAACGCGCGCATGCGTGCGTGCCAGGCATCCTGCGCCAGCCCGGTCGCCTGGGGAGAAAGATCGAGCAGCTCCTCAGGCGTTTGAGCTGCCTGAATGCGTTTGAGATTGCTGCCAGCGCGCGGCTTGAGCAGCGGACCGAGTTTTTGCTTCACACCAAGAATCAAGTCCACAGAAGCCTGATCATACAGGCGCATGCGGAACAGGGTGGCTGCGCTTGGTAACATGCGGGGATCGCGTTGGGCGGGGTTGCCTGGCAGATAAGCTCACACCTGCCGGTAGAGCTGACGGTCAGCCACCAGGCGATAGACCGAATCAGGGAGCAGATAGCGGTAAGGTCGGCCCTGCACAATTCTGCTGCGCACGTCCGAAGATGAAATCTCGAGCAGCGGAGCGCGCACCAGGCGAGCGCGCTGGCGCAGGCCGGGCAGACGGGCTTCCATCACATCCAGATCGATGGCGTGTCCTGGGCGGAGCATCACCCCGATCTCATCACAGGCGTGCACGAAATCAACCGGACGATGCCACAACGGCAAATCGACCAGCGAATCGCCGCCCATAAGATAGATCAGCATGGCATTGGGATATTGCGCCCTGAGCAAATTCATGGTATCAAGGGCGTAATGCGGCGGTGGACGATCGATGTCCACCCGCGAAAGCTCGAAGATCGGATCATCGTCCAGCGCTGCAAGCAGCAAATCCAGCCGGTCGGCCAGCGGGGTGATCGGCTGTTCGGCCTTGTGTGGCGGGTACGGGGTGAGCACCCACAACACCCGCTCCAGCCCCAACTGGGCATGCGCCTCGGCGGCCAGGATCAAATGGCCCAGATGAGGCGGATCGAACGTACCACCAAAGACACCCAATCGCATCGTTGCTTCGCCTCCTCAATCCTGCCATTCGAGTTCGAATTCTCCGATTATCACCGTGTCGCCGTTCTGCACCCCAGCCTGGCGCAGCGCCTGTTCCACACCCAGGGTCTCCAGAATGCGTTGAAAACGGCGCACCGAGTCATAATGCTCCCAATAAGTCATACTGGCGGCGCGCTCGATCGCCTGGCCGCGCACCACCCAGCCATCGGGCGTTTGAGTGATCGTGAACGCCCTGGGATCGCTCTCTACCCGGTAAACCGGCATGGCAGCGGCCGCGACGGGCGCAGGGGTCTCCCGCAGCAGTTGCGCAGCGCGATAAAGCAAAGGGCGGACATCTTTGCCGGTCGCGGCCGAGATGGCGAAAGGCTCAGCATCAACGTTAATCGACTTACGCCGGCGGGCTATGTCCTGCTTCAGCGCCGCCTGTATCGCCGGCCAGCGCGCCTGCACTTCGTCCAGGTCTATCTTGTTCAGCGCCACGATCTGCGGCTTGCGCGCCAGATCGGGGTCGAAGAGCGCCAGTTCGCTGTTGATCTGCGCAAAATCCAGCACCGGGTCTTCCGCCAGGCCATCCAGCAGATGGATGAGCACCCGCGTGCGCTGGATGTGACGCAGGAAATCATGCCCCAATCCCAACCCCTGATGGGCGCCTTCGATCAAGCCGGGGATATCCGCCAGCACCAGCGTGGTTTCGTCATCCAGGCTTGCCACCCCCAGGTTTGGCTCCAGCGTGGTGAAGGGATAATCGCCGATCTTGGGGCGCGCCTTGGTTGTAGCCGCCAGCAGGGTGGATTTGCCAGCGTTGGGCACGCCGACAATGCCAATATCGGCGATCAACTTGAGCTCCAGGCGCAAGGTGCGTTCTTCGCCCGGTTCGCCGCGCTCGGCAATGCGCGGCACCTGGCGCACGGAAGTGGCAAAGCGGGCATTGCCGCGCCCGCCGCGCCCGCCCCTGGCCACCACCAGTCGCTGACCGGCCTCCGTCAGGTCACCAAGCACCTCTCCGGTTTGGGAGTCATAGACCACGGTTCCCGGCGGCACAGGCAGCACCAGGTCATCGCCCGTGCGACCGGTCATATTTTGCTTGGCGCCATTGGCCCCGTTTTGGGCATGGAATTTCTTCTTATGCTGGTAAAAGTTCAGCGTGTTCAGCGTAGGGACGACTTCCAAAACTACATCGCCGCCTTTGCCACCATCGCCGCCATCTGGGCCGCCGCGCGGGACGTATTTCTCCCGGCGGAAATGCACCACGCCGTTGCCGCCCTTGCCGGCGCACACAAAAATCTCTGCTTGATCGATGAACATGCCAAGATTATACCCCACTCGCCTGATAGAGAGACCCTCCGAACACATTCGGGGCAACGATCTGTACAATTATTGTGGGGAATTGCACAATGATGATATTTGTGGTAAATTCAACACATCGGTCTAAGGAGGTCAAATGACAGATAAGCAGATACCGGATATTGTGGTGGGGCGGTTGCCGCAATATTTACGCTCCCTGCAACGCATGGCCCGCGAAGGTCGCATCCTGACATCCTCCCAGGAGCTGGGCGAGCGCCTGGGAATCTCTGCTGCACAGATCCGCAAAGATCTGTCCCAATTCGGCGAGTTCGGCAAGCAGGGCACCGGATATCAGATTGCCTATCTGATTGAGCAACTCCAAAAGATCCTGCACGTTGATCACGAGTGGGAAATGGCGGTGGTCGGCGCAGGTGATATGGGCAGCGCGGTAGCGCGCTACAAAGGCTTTGCTAACCGCGGCTTTAAGGTGGCCATGATCTTCGATATCAGTCCCGAGAAGATCGGCGCCCGGATTGGCGATTTTGTGGTGCGCGATTACGCCAACCTGGTGGAGGATATTCGCCAGGCAGGGATCAAGATCGCCATGATCGCCGTACCTGCCGACCAGGCGCAGCAGGTCGCCAACCGACTGGTCGAAGCCGGGGTCAAGGCCATCCTGAGCTATGCTCCCATCAGCCTGAACGTGCCCGACGGGGTGCGCGTCCAGTACATCGATCCGTCGATTCATTTGCAGCGCATGACCTACTACCTGGAATGAACAGCGGTAGAGGCGCGAATAACCACCCTAGCTGAGCAATTAAAAAAACCCGGCCTCAATCGTTGCCGGGTCTTTTGATCGTATTCTAGCAAGTCAAACTGCTGGCAGGTTCCGGCGAATCAACGGGTACATGGCAAGGGCGCGCGCTGCCCCTTCGGCGGTGCAGGTCAGGGGGTTATCGACGCGATAGGCCGGCACGCCCAACTCCTTGGTCATCAACTTGTCGATGCCTCGCAGCAGAGCGCCTCCGCCGGTGATCGCCACGCCGCGGTCGATGATATCAGACACTAATTCCGGAGGGGTCTTCTCCAGGACACGGCGGGCGGTTTCGATGATTTCGCCCAACGGCTCACGCAAGGCCTCCACCACTTCGCCAGTGGTGAGCGTGGCCGGGCGCGGCAGACCGCTCACCTGATCCTGCCCCTGGATCTCGACAGTTTGCTCTTCGTCCTGGGGCACTGCGGCGCCAATACGGATCTTGACCTGCTCCGCGGTGAGTTGACCGATGATCAGCCCGTATTTCTTGCGCACGTAAGCGATGATCGCCTCATCCAGGGCGATGCCCCCCTTGCGCAGCGTCTCGGCAGCGACGATGCCATACATTGCCATCACCGCGGCCTGCGTGGCGCCGCCGCCCAGGCAGATAAGCATGTTGCCCGAGGGCGTGCCAATCGGCAAATCGACACCCAGCGCCGCCGCCAGAGGTTGCTGCACCAGATAAGCCTCGCGGCTACCGGCCTGTAAAGTAGCCTCGTGCACCGCCCGACTCTCGACGCTGGTGACGCCATATGGCACCGTGACCATGACCCGCGGGCGGAAAATGCGCAGCGGCCCGGCCAGCTTGCGCAACAGGAAGGCCAGCATGGCTTCGGTCACCTCGTAATCGGCGATGACGCCGTTCACCAGCGGCCGGGTGACCTCCAGGGACTCGGGCACCTTGCCCAGCATATCCTGAGCCTCCTGCCCCCAGGCGACCATTTTCTGCTCATCGACGACGATAGCGGCGACGGTTGGCTCTTGCAGCACCACCTGGTCGCCCTCAGCGACACGCGTGTACGTCGTGCCCAGGTCTATGCCCAGCTCCCTGGAAAAAAGAGCCATAGATTATTCTTTTTCTCCCTCAGAAAAACCCGGCAAGCGAGAAGGGCTTTGGTACCGGCCATAGCGCCGGGCTGCTTCCAGGCGCAAGCCGGAGCGCTTGAGCGCAGCTTCCATCTTCAGATAAGTATCGGTATCGGGCGGCGGCCCTTTCGCCAGGAATTCTTCGGCCCGCCGTCTCGCAGCCTCAGCGCGCGCCACATCGATCTCCTTGACGTTTTCGGCGGCATCCGCCAGGACGGTGATCAGATCAGGCTGGACTTCGATTACGCCGCCAGCAATGGTGAAATGTTCTTCCTCACCCTGATATCGCACCGTCAGGATGCCATACTTCAAAGTAGATAACAATGGCGCATGGTTGGGCAGAATGCCCATCATGCCAGCTTCGCCCGGGGCGAGCACGATATCGGCGTCGCCTTCGAACACCATGCGATCTTGAGAGACAATCTCACATCGAATCGGCATACCACACTCTCGCTGGGACAGAGGCGGAAGCAGACCTGATCAACTCGCCAGCCTCCGCACACCCTTTAGGCGCTCTTTGCCATGCGTTCAGCCTGCTCCACAGCCTCATCGATGGTTCCCACCATCATGAACGCGCCCTCGGGCAGGTCATCGTGTTTGCCATCCAGGATTTCGCGGAAACCGCGCACCGTCTCGCGCAGCGGGACATAGCGCCCTTCACGTCCGGTGAATTGCGCGGCGACGAAGAACGGCTGCGAGAAGAAACGCTCGATCTTGCGGGCGCGGGAGACGATCAACTTGTCGTCTTCGCTCAGTTCGTCCACGCCCAGGATGGCGATAATATCTTGCAGGTCCTTGTAGCGCTGCAACACGCGCTGGACTTCGCGAGCGGTGTTGTAATGCTCTTCGCCCACCAGCCTGGGATCCAGGATACGCGAGGTCGATGCCAGGGGGTCCACCGCCGGATAGATGCCCTTCTCGGAGATCGAACGCTCCAGAGCGATGGTCGCATCCAGGTGGGTGAAGGTAGCCACTGGCGCGGGGTCAGAGTAGTCGTCTGCAGGGACATATACCGCCTGCATCGAGGTGATCGAGCCGGTGCGGGTGGAGGTGATGCGCTCCTGCAATTCGCCCATCTCGGTCGCCAGGGTCGGCTGGTAACCTACGGCGGAGGGCATGCGGCCCAGCAGGGCCGAAACCTCCGAGCCAGACATCGAGAAGCGGAAGATATTATCAATGAAGAGCAATACATCCCGGCCCTGGTCGCGGAAGTACTCCGCCATGGAGAGGGCCGCAAGGGCAACGCGCAGGCGCACGCCAGAAGGCTCGTTCATCTGGCCGAACACCATCACGGTATCCTTGATCACCCCAGATTCTTGCATTTCGCGGTAGAGCTGGGTGCCCTCGCGCGTGCGCTCACCCACACCGGCGAACACGGAGTTGCCCTGGTGCTCCAAAGCAATGGAGCGGATCAACTCCATGATAATCACGGTCTTGCCGACGCCCGCGCCGCCAAAGATGCCGGTCTTACCGCCCTTGGTGAACGGGGCGATCAGGTCGATGACCTTGATGCCCGTCTCGAAGACCTCGACGCGGGTGGTCTGCTCCGAAAAGGGCGGCGCCAGGCGATGGATGGGGTAATACATTTTGGCCTCTACGGGACCTTTGCCATCCACCGGCCGCCCCAAGACATTGAAGACGCGGCCCAGCGTTTCCGGTCCCACCGGCACGCGGATGGGGGCGCCGGTAGCAAAGGCCGGGACGCCGCGCTGCAAACCATCTGTGGCATCCATGGCAACCGTGCGCACCCAGTTGCTGCCCAGATGCTTCTGCACTTCCAGGACCAGGGGCGGCGCGTCGCCGCGGGGCACCTCTATCGCGTCGTACACTTCGGGCAATTGACCGGCGGGGAACTCCACATCCACCACACCACCTAGAATTTGAACCACTCTACCTTGTACTCTTGCCATTCTTGCCTCCGTATTTCCTTTTGGCGCAATCTATTCCGCCTGGGCCAGGGCTTCGGCGCCGCCGGCGATATCCAGGAGTTCATTGGTAATCGTTTGCTGGCGGGCTTTATTGTATTCCAACTGCAGGCTGCCCGCCAAAGCGGTGGCGCTATCGGTCGCATTCTTCATAGCGACCATGCGGGCGGCATGTTCGCTGGCTAACGACTCGATGATCGCTTGATAAACCTGCAGGGCGGTGAAGCGCGGCACGACCTCGTTCAGGATTTGCTCCTGTCCAGGCTCGTAAATGTATGAAGCCGCCGGGCCGCGCGCCGCAGGGCCGAACTCTGCCACCCGCTGTCGGCTATCATCGACTTCCAGCGGCAAGAGCTTCTTGATCGTAGGAACCTGGCGCACCATGTTAATGAAGTCGGTGTAAATGAGATAGACTTCATCCGCGCGCCCTAACAGGTACTCATCGACCGCCAGCCGCCCAATGGCCGAGACATCGGCGAAAGACGGCGCAGCCGGCAGGTTGCTGAACTCGGCGATGACATTCTGGCGGCGGCGCAACATCAGATCGCGGCCTTTGCGGCCAACGGTGATGTAATGGACCGGCACAGGGCTGTTGAGAAAGTGCTGCAGGGCGAATCGCACCACATTGGTGTTGTACGCCCCGGCCAGGCCACGGTCGCCCGTGATCAGCACCACCAGGATGTTCTTCACCTCATCTCGACGCGTGAGCAAAGGATGCAGAGTCTCTCGGCCTGGTTGGGCGGCAATATGCCGCAGCACCTGCCAGGATTTGACCGCGTAAGGGCGAGTGTTCATCAGCGCCTGCATCGATTTGCGCACCTTGCTGGCGCTCACCGCCTGCAACGCCCGAGTCACCTGGGCAATGTTCTTGACGCTTCGGATGCGAAGCCGGACTTCGCGCGCGTTGGGCATATGGCTACCCTATCACTGCCAGGTCAACGTGAACTCTTCCAGCGCGGAGCGCAGCGCGGCCACATTCTCATCCGTGATGCGCTTTTTCTCGGCGATGTCACGCCCGATTTCAGGGTGCGAGGTCTCCATGAAGCGCAGCAGCGCCTGCTCCCAGGCGCGCATGCGGTCCAGCGGCACCTGATCCGCAAACCCTTGCGTGCCGGCGAAGATCACGATCACCTGATTTTCCAGCGACATCGGCTCGTACTGCGGCTGTTTGAGGATCTCTTGCAGGCGTTGCCCACGATTCAACTGTGCCTGGGTGGACTTATCCAGGTCGGAGCCGAACTGAGCGAAGGCCGCCAACTCGCGGAAAGCGGCCATTTCCAGGCGCAGGCGGCCGGCCACCTGCTTCATGGCGCGGGTCTGAGCATCGCCGCCCACGCGCGACACCGAAAGGCCCACGTTCACCGCCGGACGGATGCCGGCATAGAACAGGTTATTCTCCAGGTAGATCTGCCCATCGGTGATCGAAATGACATTGGTGGGCACATACGCCGAAACATCGCCCAGCAGGGTTTCGATGATCGGCAGCGCCGTCAACGAACCGCCCGATCCGGCCACCTTGACGACCTGATAATCATCGAGCTTCTCCATCGCCTTGCGGGCTTTATCGGCGTCGTGATAAGCCAGCGGCCCGTCATAGACCTTGCCATCCACGCCTGCCGAGGCCGGCGCCAGGGGTTCCTTCCATGGGGCAGGGACGATGACGTATTTGTCCGCCAGGCGGGCGGCGCGCTCCAGCAAGCGAGAGTGGAGATAAAAAATGTCGCCCGGGTAAGCTTCGCGGCCGGGGGGACGGCGCAACAACAAGGAGACCTGGCGATAGGCCCAGGCATGTTTCGAGAGGTCATCGTAGATCACCAGTGCGTCGCGGCCAGTCTCCATGAACTCCTCGCCCATGGCGCAGCCAGCATAAGGGGCGATGTACTGCAGGGCGGCGGGTTCGTCAGCGGAGGCGACGACAACAGTGGTGTATTCCATGGCGCCAAAGCGCTCGAGGACCGCCACGGTGCGGGCGATTGCAGCCTTCTTTTGGCCAATGGCGACATAGATGCAGAACAGGTCTTTGCCCTTCTGGTTAATGATGGTATCGATGGCCAGGGCGGTCTTGCCGGTCTGGCGATCGCCGATGATCAACTCGCGCTGACCGCGGCCGATTGGGATCATCGAGTCGATGGCTTTCAGGCCGGTCTGAACTGGCGTATCCACATCTTTGCGGGCGACCACGCCGGGGGCGATGCGCTCGATGGGGCGATACTGCTGAAACTTGATCGGCCCTTTGCCATCGATCGGTTCGCCCAGCGCGTTGACCACACGGCCCACCAGGCCCTCGCCCACCGGCACCGAAGCGATGCGCCCGGTGGAGCGCACTTCCATGCCTTCTTCAATCTCCGAGTACTCACCCATAATGATAACGCCCACATTGTCCCTCTCGAGGTTGAAGGCGATGCCCTTCACCCCGTTGGCGAACTGCACCAGCTCCTGGGCGCGCACCTCGGCCAAGCCTCGCACACGGGCGATGCCGTCGCCAGCCTCAATGACCGCGCCAACGTCGCGAACCTCCACTTCGGGCTTGAACGACTCGATTTGTTGCTTCAGATCGGCAGTAATTTGACTGATCAGATCGGACATTTTGCCTCCGAGACGATGGATTCTTTCGCAAGACCTTCCCTGGGGAATATCTGTAAAATGATACCTGAAAGCTCTGTTCTTGTCCAGTTCTTCACAAACTCAAGGACGCGCATCAACTCACCAGACCTACTCTCCGCTGGATTGGTCGGGCGGGTGGCTTTTGCCGCCTTTGCCCAATTCCTGGGAGCGCACGTAAGCTGCCCAAATAGCGCGAGAGATGGCGGTGCGAAAGCCGGCCTTTTCCAGGTAATACAGGGCGACTGCGGTTGTACCGCCAGGCGAGGTGACTTCATTGCGCAGCCGGGCCAGATGCACTGGGTCATCGCGGTGGGTGTAATAATCCACTGAGCCGCGCACGGTCTGCGCCACCAGTTGTTCGGCGATGCGCCGTGGAAAGCCTAGATGCACCCCGGCATCCACCATCGCTTCCATGAACAGAAAGACATATGCCGGGCCGGTCCCGGAGAGCGCCGTCGCCATGTCCAGATAGTTTTCTTCTTCGACAAAGATCTCCTCGCCCAACGCGCCCAACACCTGGCGCGTCATCTCCAGTTGCTCTTCGGAAACGCCCTCTGAAGCCGTCCAGACGGTGATGCCCTCGCCGATCTGCGCCGGGGTATTTGGCATAGAGCGCACAATGATTTTATGACCCAGGCCGCGGGAGATTTTATCGATCGAGGCGCCGGCCACAATCGAGAGCACCAGCGCCGAAGGCTGAATCGCGCCCTTCAAACCCACCAGGACGCGGTCCAGGCGCTGCGGCTTGACCGAAAGCACCACCACGTCCGCCTGGCGAGCTGCTTCTGCGTTATCTGTGAACGTCTGAATGCCATATCGCTCTCGAAGCTGCTTCAGCCGCTCTACGCCAGGGCCGGCCGCGATCAACGCATCGGCCTGGGCCACATGGGTGCGGATTAAACCGCTGATCATCGCCTCGGCCATGACGCCGGGGCCGATAAATGCAATTTTACGATTACGAAACAAGCGCCAATCCTCCAAAAGTGTGTTGACCGGGCGCCAGCGATTGCCAGCGCCCAAATCTCAGGAAAAGTATTGTAAAGCCGCGCGCAGACGCGCCTCCAAATCTGCCGGAGTGTCTCGAGGGATCGATTGCAAGGCCGTTTGAGCCTCGACCACGCTATACCCCAGCGCGGTCAGAGCGGAGATCACCTCGGTATCGACATCCGAAAACGCCGCCGGCTCCAGGCCGGCCATCGCCGGAAGGCGATCTTGCAACTGGAGCAGAATCTTCTGGGCAGTCTTTCGCCCCACCCCCGGCACGCGGGTGAAAATCTCGGGCTGCTCGTGAAAGACCGCCCGCTGGATCGCCTCGGGCGTGAGCGTCGAAAGCACCGCCAGCGCCGATTTCGGGCCGATGCCGTCCACCTGCAGCAGCAAAATAAATAGCTCCCTCTCGTCGCGCGACTCGAAGCCGTATAGGCTCAGCGCATCCTGGCGCACGACCAGATAGGTGTGCAGAACAACCTCATCGCCTGGGCGCAGCCGCCCGCGCGTCGCCGCAGGCAAATAGACCTGCAGACCAACGCCGCCGATGCCCACCACCAGGCTATCTGCAAGCACCTCGATCACCCGACCATTGAGCAGCGAGATCATCCCCGGTTTACCCGTTCCAAAACACCGATCACCTATTTATGATTGGGATCGCTCTTGATGCGAGTCGATCAGCGCAGAGACCTTCGAACTATGAACGTGACAGATGGCGATCGCCAGGGCATCGGCGGCGTCGTCCGGCGTGGGAATGTGATCCAATCCGAGCAAGGCGCGCACCATCTGTTGCACCTGGTTCTTATCCGCCCCGCCATAGCCGGCAACGGCCTGTTTGACCTGCAGCGGGGTGTATTCCGCCACTTCTAAGCCCGCCTCGGCCAGGGCCAGCAGGGCAACTCCGCGCCCCTGTCCGACGCTGATGGCGGTGGTCACGTTGCGGTGGAAAAATAGCTTCTCCACCGCGCCGCTTTCAGGACGATGGAGAAGTAAGATCTGCCGCAGTTGACGATGTAGCTCTAACAAGCGCTGAGGCATGGGCAGATCGGCGGGGGTCAGGATGGCGCCATACTCTACCAATGAAAGGCTGCCATCCGGATTTTCTCGCACCAGGCCATAGCCTGTGGTGGCCGTCCCCGGATCGACGCCGATGACGAGCATCCCGCTAGGCCGCCTCGAGTTGGGCCATGGCGCTGTCAGAGATGGCCAGGGTGGAATAGACGTTTTGCACGTCGTCCAACTCTTCCAGGGCTTCGATCACCTTGTAAACCTGAATAGTGTCGCTATCGCTCAGTTCGGTTTCCATGTTGGGCACATAGCGCAGCTCGGCGTCTTCGGGGGTGATGTTCAGAGCTTTGAGGGCATTGCTGATCGACTTGAAAGACTCCACCGGCCCGATGATCTCTACCCAATTGTCTTCGAAGTTCACATCGTCTGCGCCGGCTTCGACGGCCACTTCGAAGATTTTATCGGGATCGTGATTGCCCAACTCAAAACCGAAGAAAGCCACGCGCTTGAATTGCCAGGAAACAGAGCCGGCCTCCGCCATCGTGCCGCCAGCGCGGCTGAGCACATGGCGCACTTCAGCGACGGTGCGATTACGATTATCGGTGACCACCGAGATCAGCACTGCCACCCCATGCGGAGCATATCCCTCGTACACGACTTCTTCGAGGGCTGCGCCATCTTTGGATTCGCCCGTGCCGCGTTTGATCGCTCGTTCAATATTTTCTTTGGGCATATTGTTAGCCCGCGCCCGCTCGATCGCCAGCGCCAGGCGCATATTGGTATCCGGGTCGCCTCCGCCTTCGCGAGCAGCGATCACGATTTCGCGCGCCAGCCGGGTGAAGATCTGGCCGCGCTTGGCGTCGGCTGCGCCTTTTTTACGGCGAATAGTCGCCCAGTGTGAATGTCCAGACATAGGCTTTTCTCCTGCAAATGATAACCTTCAAAGATGGGCCCCGATGGGAGGTTAAATTATACCATAGGCCTGTGAACCGCCCCGGCAATCGCCCATTGCATTTTGGATTACTCTTCTCCTTTTATAAACGCCTCAACCATCTGGCGGGCGATCTCGTCTTTGAACTGCTTCGGCGGGGTTTTCATAAAGTACGAAGAGGGAGCGATGATTGGCCCGGCCAGCTTGCGATCCAGGGCCAGTTTGGCGCAGCGGATGGCGTCAATCATCACGCCTGCCGAATTGGGCGAATCCCACACCTCCAGCTTGGCCTCCAGGTTCAACGGCACCTCGCCGAAAGTGGTCCCTTCCATGCGCACATAGCACCATTTGCGGTCGGTCAACCAGGGGACGTAATCACTCGGACCGACATGCACATCACTTTCTGGAAGCTGGTAGGGCAACATGCTGGTGACGGCGCCGGTCTTGGAGATCTTTTTGGACTCCAGGCGCTCACGTTCCAGCATATTCAAGAAGTCCGTGTTGCCGCCAAAGTTCAACTGGTAAGTGCGATCCAGGCGCACCCCACGATCGACGAACAGGCTGGTGAGCACGCGATGCATGATCGTTGCCCCCACCTGGCTTTTAACATCGTCGCCGATGATCGGCAGCCCGCGCTCGCGGAAGCGCTTACCCCAATACTCCGAGCTGGCGATGAACACCGGAATGCCATTGACGAAAGCGCAGCCAGCCTCCAGCACCTGCTCGACATACCATTTCGTGGCCATCTCCGAACCGACCGGCAGGAAATTCACCACCACGTCGGTCTTGGTGCTTTTCAAGATGCCTACGATGTCGGCGGTGGGGCCGGGCGCTTTCTTGACCACCTGAGACAGGTATTTGCCCAGGCCATCATGGGTCATGCCGCGGGCTACAGGCACATCGAGATGCGGCACATCGGTGAATTTGTAGGTGTTGTTGGGATACGCGAAAATGGCCTCGCTGAGGTCTTTTCCGACTTTGGTCTCCACCACATCGAAAGCGGCGGTGAATTCGATGTCACGGATGTGATAACCGCCCAGATTGACGTGCATCAGGCCAGGGACCTGATCTTCATCCCCGGCGTTTTTATAGAAATGAACGCCCTGCACCAGCGACGAGGCGCAATTGCCCACCCCAATGATGGCGACGCGGACCTTATTCTTACTCATACAATGCTCCTTGTGACTTTGAAATCGAAACGCAGCCGGACTCAGCCCTGGATGACTCCCGGTATATCCCTGCGCAAAACGCGACCTCGATTATACCTAGAAAACGGCCCCGCAACATACCTTTTCAGCCGAAACGGCGTCCTCAGACAGGAAACAATAAACGATCTACGACACTTGCCAAAGCCACGCGCCTCGGTTATAATCCGCTCCGCTTGACTCAGCAGATCGGGGCGTGGCTCAGTCCGGCTAGAGCGCTGCGTTCGGGTCGCAGAGGTCCCCGGTTCAAATCCGGGCGCCCCGACAGAGGCAAATACTGGGCGAGCATGGCATTCCTGCCATGCTCGCCCAGTGAGTTTAAAATCCCAACCCCGCTCACAAATGATGGGCCCGACGCAAAGGTTCCAGGAACGTCTTCGTGCGCGGGTCTTTAGGCTGGCTGAAGATTTGCTCAGGTGGACCTTCTTCGACGATCTCGCCGTGATCCACGTACATGATCCGGTCGGCGACATCCCTGGCAAAACCCATCTCGTGGGTGACTACCAACATGGTGGTACCCTCCAAGGCGAGTTGCTTCATCACATCCAGCACCTCCCCAATCAGTTCGGGGTCCAGGGCCGAGGTGGGCTCGTCGAAGAGCATCACACTGGGTTGCATCGCCAGCGCACGGGCAATCGCTACGCGCTGCTTCTGGCCGCCGGACAGACGGATGGGATGCACATCGCGCTTGTCCAATAGACCCACCTTGTTCAAGTACTCCTCTCCAACAGAGATCGCCTCTTCTTTTGGCAATTTCTTGACCGTCACTAGCCCTTCGATGACGTTTTCGAGCGCGGTCATATGCGGAAAGAGGTTAAACTCCTGAAATACCATACCGGTGCTCAGACGCAGGCTCATGATTTGATTGCGGTCCGGGCGTATCCCCGCTCCGCAAGCGACTGACTTGCCGGCAATCGTGATTGTGCCTGCCGAGGGCGTCTCCAGGAAATTCAGGCAGCGCAGCAAGGTGCTCTTCCCCGAACCGCTGCGGCCGATGATCACCAGCACTTCGCGCGGTTCGACCGTAAAAGAAACATCCCGCAAGACGTGCAGCAGGCCAAACCATTTGTGCAGATGCTCGACGCGGATGATCGGGTTAGCGTTCATAGGCGTGCGCCAGCCTTCGCTCCAGGCGAGTCTGGAAATACGTAGAAATGACCGTTAGCAACAAATACAGCATCGCCGCCAGCAAGAACATCTCCATGAATTTGCTTTCCTGGCGCGCCAGGCGGTTGGCGCGGTAGGTGATCTCCCAAATGCCCATCACCGAGACCAGGGCCGAGTCCTTCTGCATGGCAATGAACTGGTTGCCGATATCCGGGATGATGATGCGAATGGCTTGAGGCAAAACCACCCGGCGCATCATCTGCCAGCGGGTCATGCCGATCGCCGCGGCCGCCTCTCGCTGGCCATGACTGATCGATTGAATGCCGGCGCGAAAGATCTCGGTCATGTAGGCGCCGTAGTTGATGCTCAGGGCCAGGATGCCGGATTGAATGGCGCTAAGCGTGAAAAGAGCCCCTAACTGTTGAAAACCGGCCACTTGAAGCTGTCGGCCAATCTGCGGCAGACCCAGGTAGATGATATAAATCTGGATCAAGAGCGGCGTGCCGCGAATCACTGCCACATAAAATCCAGAAATGCCGTCTGCAATCGGGTTGCGAGACAGACGCCCCAGCGCGCCGAAAAGGGCCAACACCGAGGCAATGGTGATCGAAGCCAAAGATACGCCGATGGTCACCCAGACACCCTGCAAAACAAAATCGATGTGATTGACGATATACAGCGGATCGACGTTCATCGACAACAAGGCGACGGAAAACAAGACCACCAGCGCCAGCCATACCAGCCCTACCTGGAACAGGTGATTCAGGCGAAGGCGCCGCTCCTGAGCGACCAATTGCAAGCCCATTGCCAGGTTTGGATCGTTGCGATTAGCGCCGGGCGGCGAGGTCTCAAGGCTCATCGAGTTCCTCCTCGTGGAAACAGGTTATAAGCAGGGTGAGGCCCTGCAGTGAGCCTCACCCCTCATAAGGTCATCCGTTTACCACTGTTTGAGCTGGCTGAGATCGAATTTGGCCGCTGCGGTGGTCAAATCCATCCCATAGTATTGCTGAGACAGCTTGAGCAGCGTGCCATCCGCGTGCATCGCCTTGATCACTTCCGTGACCTTTTCGACGAAAGGCTTGGGGTCTTTGCCAGCCGCCTTGTCCACCGCCGCCGCCAGGTACTCGAAGAAGACCGGATCGCCCAACTGTTTGAGCGGCAGACCATCGCTGATCGCTCCAGCGCCGGTGGGTTGAGCTGTCAGAACTGCGTCCAGGCGCACGCCGTCGCCCAGGGCCAGATCTTGCAGAGCGTTCAGGTCGGTCTCATAGCCGGTGAAGACGGCATCTTTGACCACATAGTTCATGGTTTCGCCGGGGATCTGCAGCGTTCCGGCGAGGAAGAAGTCATAGGTGCAGCCCGTGCAGGCGCCGATCTTCTTGCCCGAAAGGTCGCTCGGTTGAGTAAAGGTAGTGTTGTCTTTGTGGACAAAGAAGGCCGCTGGAGTGGTGTAGTAGGGCTGAGTGAAATACAGCTTTTCCATGCGCTCGGGGGTGATGGTCATCGAGCCAACCGAGATATCCCAGCGATCGGCCCAATTGCCGCCAACGATCAGGGTCCAATCCGGCGTGACAAAACACGGCTCCACCCCCAGGCGTTTGGCGATCTCGACGGCGACGTCGATGTCGAAGCCGCGCAATTCCGCTGCAGTACGCTGATCCGCAGTGCATTTGGTGTTTGCAGGCCGCTGGGCGTTTTCGACCAGTTCGGATTGGGGCGGGTACGCCGGGTCAGTCGAGATGATTAGCGTACCACGCGCCAGAATTTCCCCCAGCTTGTCATTCGCGGGCGCTGCCGCTGGCTGACAGGAGGCCAGCAGCACGCTCAGGACGAGCAAGAGTGCCAGACCCAAATTCAGTTTCTTCATGTGATCCTCCTGGGCGTTTTTTGAACTACTGCTGATCGCAAAATTAGGGGGAGATCATCAGGCATCAAGCGGCTTTCCACCTCCTCTCAACCTTTCAAAAACTGCTTATAGGCACCGTTTGCAGATCAGAATCAACCAGGAACTTCGATTGTTAACGGTCAGCCTTTTTATTATAACACTTGACAAAGCTGCCTCAACAACTTCCCAATTTCCAAAGACGCGAGGTATATAGAAAACCCCAGATCAAAGTTGCGGCCTAGTTTCCATCCACATCCTTCGAGCGGTGTTAAAATCAGGACAAATGATCCTGTTGAAACATTTCCAGAAACCGAGGTCAAATGGCGGACCATCTGACGCAAATCGAATCCCCGGCGCTCGACCCTGAGCGCCAACAACAGGCCAAGATATATGCCCGCATCCAGCGGCGGTTGATGCTCCTGGATCTGGGCTTCAGTGGTGTTTATCTTCTCGCCTGGCTGGCCTTTGGCTGGTCGCTCCGGCTGCGGGAGGCTTTGCTGGCTTACACGGACAACGAGTGGTTGCTGGTGGCGCTGTTTGCGGCAGTGTTCGGCGGCCTGCTGGGGCTGTTGGATATGCCCCTGAGCTATTACCAGGGCTACATCCTGCCGCACCGTTTCGGGCTTTCCAACCAGACTCTACGCGGCTGGCTCAGCGATCAGTTCAAGATGGCGGTGATCGGCGGCGCGCTTGGCCTGTTACTATTGGAAGGTGTGTATGCGCTGTTGCGGGCTGCGCCGGAGAGTTGGTGGCTTTGGGCGACGGGGCTGATGATCCTGTTCAACGTCTTGCTGGCGAACCTGGCGCCGGTATTGCTCTTCCCCATATTCTTCAAGTTCCGTCCCTTGAGCGAAGAACATGCCGATCTGGAAGCGCGCTTGCTGCGCCTGGCGGAACAGGCGCAAACGCGGGTGCGCGGCGTGTACCAGTTCGATATGAGCCGCAGGACCAAAGCGGCCAACGCCGCCCTGACTGGCCTTGGTAACACCCGGCGCATCATCCTGGGGGATACCCTGCTGAACGAGTTCACTCCCGATGAGATCGAGACCGTGCTGGCCCACGAACTGGCCCATCATGTGCACAAGGACATCCCTCTGGGCATCGCCGTGGAAAGCGTCATCTTGCTGGTGGGCTTTTACCTGGCCTCATTGGCGATGGACTGGGGAATCGCGACCTTTGGTTTCAACGGAGCAGGGGATGTCGCTGCGATGCCGCTTCTGGGCCTGGCGCTGGGCGTCTTCGGGCTGTTCACGTTGCCGCTCACCAACGCCTACTCACGCTGGCGCGAGCGCCTGGCCGATGAGTATGCCCTGCGCGTCACTGGCAATGGGCCAGCCTTCGCTTCCGCTTTCATCCGCCTGGCCAATCAAAACCTGGCCGATGCCGACCCGCCCGCCTGGGAAGAGTTCTTGCTCTACTCGCACCCGGCGTTGCGCAAGCGCATCGCCATGGCGCAGCGCTACTCTTGAACGCGAGCGGCGACGCCGCGCAAGCACAGCGCCGCCGCCGGAAAGATTTCCAGTCAGTGCAAATCAGTTCACTCGGCAGGGATAATGATCCAAAAGATCAGGTAGATCAACAAGCCTGGGACGCCGCCGGGCAGCAGGGCAATCAAAAACGCCAGGCGGAACCAGTTCGGGCTGATGCCAAAGAATTCACCCAGACCGCCGCAGACGCCAGCAATCAACCGGTCGCGTTTCGATCGCCGCAGGGATTGTCGAGTTTCGGACATGGCGCTCTCCTTTCATGCGATATTCAATCCTTAATACGAAAGCAGGCGTAAAAGGTTGCGCCCGATCCCAGGCTCACGCCCGGGCGCCGTTGGCCATCTGCGCCAGCAATCGCATCGTCTGCATGTGGATGTCCACCACATCCTCCACCTGGCGGGCATAGCCGCCGCCCATTACCACCGCCACCGGCAGACCATAGGAGCGGCACTGCTCGAAGACCAGGCGATCGCGCTCCGCCAGGCCTTCTTTGGTCATCGCCAGGCGGCCCAAGCGGTCGTCGAGATATGGATCAGCGCCGGCGATGTAGATCGCCAGGTCGGCTTCAGCCTGCTTCAAGGCGAGCGACAACCCACTCTGCACCGCCTCCAGAAAAACAGCGTCATCGCTGCCATCCGGCAGGGCGATATCCAGGTCGCTGACTTCTTTGTGAAAGGGAAAATTCTTCGCCCCGTGCACCGAAAAGGTAAACACCGTCGGATCATTGGCAAAGATTGCCGCAGTGCCGTTGCCCTGGTGCACATCCAGGTCGAGGATGACCACCCGGCGTGCTCGCCGCTCGGCCTGCAGGACTCGCGCCGCCACGGCCACATCATTGAAGACGCAGTACCCCTCGCCGTGATCCGGGTAAGCGTGGTGCGTGCCGCCGGCCAGGTTGGCCGCATAGCCATCCTGCAGAGCTGCCCGGCAGGTGCAGATGGTGCCGCCGACCGAGTAGCGTGAACGGACTACCAGTTCTGGCGACCAGGGGAAGCCGATGCGCCGTAGCTCTCTCTCACTTAGCGTTCCCAGGATCACCTTCTCCAGGTATTCACGGTGATGTACCAGGAGAAGCTGCTCGTCGGTGGCCGGCTCGGCGGGCAGCAACTCGACAGAGGGCAGGCGCGCTTCGCGTAGCCGCTGGTGCAGCAGGGCATATTTGGGCATGGGAAAGCGATGCCCTTGCGGCAGGGGCACCAGCAGGTGATCGGAGTAATAGATTTTCATCCGCAAATCAGAGGCTCACCATTTTTCCCAATGCACCACCTCATCGAAAGACCGCCGCCCGCCTTTCATGGGCGAGGCGGTCAGCCGCTCGCTTTCGAGGGGATAGCCAAAGGAAAGCGCGAACCGTAAGTGCAGTTCCGGTGGGAAACCGAGCAATTGGCGCGCTTTTTCCGGCTCATAGATCGTCGCCGGACAGGAGCCAACCCCCAGCTCCCAGGCGGCTAACTGCATGTACGCTGCAGATTGACCCAGATCGAAGAGAATCTGAAAGCGCTGATCAGGGTCTTCGGAGACCAGCGCAACGCCCAGGGCCGCCCTGGCCAGGTGGCCTGCCCACGGCCCGCACTCTGAAAGTGCCTTCAACGTCGCTTTATCGCGGATAGCGATGAAATGCCAGGGCTGAGTATTCTTTGAGGATTGGGCGCGCCGCCCGGCGTTCAAAATGGCGTGCACGACCTCCTCGGGAAGCGGGATATCGCTGAACTGGCGCACAGCGCGCTTGAGGCGGATGGCTTCGGACACATTCATGTGAACTCTCCCGATCGATGACTGCTTAGCGATTATAACCCGAAAGCTTGTAGGGCGCGCCTTTCAATCAGGAGATGGGGGCGCTCCATAAAGGCAAGCAGAGATGCACCAAATTCTTTACGCTCTGACGCTCATTCACCCATTTACTAGTACTGCAATACTAACGGGCTGTAAATAAGGCGTAAATTCTACTTACCCCCCCATTCACCCCCTGGTGAACAGGGTGTGACAATGCTACAGTATATCGTTTATAATCCAGGGGCGCATTCTTGTCGCCTTATAAAATATATACGTGTCGTGCCAAAGCCCCATCTCTCGCAAAGGAGAGATCCCATAGCGAATGAGCAATAAACCAAAAGCAGAATATAAGGCGGACATTTTAGTAGTTGACGACGAACCCGAAAATTTGCATGTCCTTTCCCATATGTTGCACCTGTTCGGTTATCGGGTGCGAGCAGTTTCTGAGGGGGCCATGGCATTATCGGTGGCGCGCGCAACCCCGCCCGACCTGATCCTGCTGGACATCAGCATGCCAGGGATGGACGGTTACGAGACCTGTCAGCAACTCAAAGCGGACGAGCGGACTCGAGATATCCCTGTGATCTTTATCAGCGCGCTGGTTGATGTCGAGGACAAGGTAAGAGCTTTCAGCGTTGGTGGCGTAGATTACATCCCCAAACCGTTTCAAATCGAAGAAGTGCTGGCGCGGCTGGAAACCCATCTGTCGATGCGCCGCCTGCAGATTCAGCTAGAAAATACCAACCGCCAGTTAGAAGAGACCAATCGCAACCTGGCGCAAAAGCTGCGCGAGTTGAGCGCTGCTCAGGAAGCAGAGCGCGAGCAGCGGCGGCTGGCCGAATCGCTGCGCGATACCATTATTGACATCAACAGCACCCTGGACTACAACGAAGTGCTGGAGTTGGTGCTAAAGCATCTCGCCCAGATCGTGCCCCATGATGCAGCATATATTGCCCTACCCAATGGCGATGGCAATATCCATGTGCGCCGCGCTCGGGGCTACAAAGAACGCGGCATAGAGGAATTGCTGCTTTCCCTGCACGTGCCGGTGGATTTCTTCCCCCTATGGAGCAGGGTGTATCAAAGCTGCGAGCCGCTGGCCATTGCAGACACTCGAGAAGATGCGGTTTGGAGCAACCTGCCCGAATTGAGCTGGGTGCGCTCATCGGCGTGCGCCCCGATCCTGACCAAAGGCGAGTTCGTAGGCTTCCTGAACCTGGATAGCGCCAGACCGGGAGCATTCACGGAAGCCGAACTCGAGCGACTGCGCACCTTCGCCGACTACGCTGCCGTGGCGATCGAGAAAGCCCGTCTGTTCGAGAAGACGCAAAACTTGGCGATCACCGATGAACTGACCGGCCTGTTCAACCGCCGCCAGGTGCTCAAGCTCGCAGAGATCGAGTATGAGCGCGTGCGACGTTACCATCGCCCGCTCTCCGCCGTGATGATCGACATCGACCACTTCAAGCGGATCAACGACACTTACGGACACCCGGTAGGCGACCAGGCCTTGATCGCCCTGGCGAATTGCTGCCGGGCAAACCTGCGCACGGTGGACATCCTGGGACGCTACGGCGGGGAGGAGTTTTTGATCCTGCTGCCTGAGACGCAGCACGGCAAAGCGCTCGAGGCTGCCGAACGCATCCGCAAGCAAGTCGAAGCAATGGTGTTGCCGGCGGCAAAAGGCCCGCTGAAGCTGACCATCAGCGCGGGCGTGGCGACCCTCGACCTGGAAGCGCCGGTCTCGCTGGATGAACTGATCAAAAACGCCGACGATGCGCTCTACGGGGCAAAGGCCGCCGGGAGAAACCGCGTCCAGGGAGCGACTCCTTCAGCCTCCGCCTGATCTACATAACACCAATCTGCTGCAGAAGCAATCTGCCGTAGAAATCCGCCACAAAGGCTTTGCGGCGGTATAATTCAGGTTGTCCAAAACCACACTGCTCACCCTGAATCCGATCAACCGAAATAAAGGAGTCGCTATGGCCTTCAACCTTCGAAATCGAAGCTTCGTCAAGGAATTGGATTTCACCCCAGCGGAGCTCAAATTTCTGCTGCAACTTTCCAGAGAACTCAAGGCAGCCAAATACGGCGGATACGAACAGCCTCGCCTGAAAGGCAAGAACATCGTCCTGATCTTCGAGAAAGCCTCCACCCGCACACGCTGCGCCTTCGAGGTGGCGGCTTACGATCAGGGCGCGCATGTGACTTATCTGGGGCCGGAAGGCTCTCAGATTGGTCACAAAGAAACGATGAAAGACACTGCACGGGTGCTGGGACGGATGTACGACGGCATCGAATACCGCGGCTTCGCCCAGGAGACGGTGGAAATCCTGGCGCAGTATGCCGGCGTCCCGGTCTGGAATGGCCTGACCAACGAATTTCACCCTACGCAGATCATGGCCGACGTGCTGACCATGCAGGAGCACAGCAGGAAGAGCCTGGAGGAGATCGCTTATTGCTATGTGGGCGACGCCCGCTTCAATATGGGTAACTCGCTCATGGTTGCCGGCTGCAAATTCGGCATGGACGTGCGCATCTGCGCCCCGCGCTCACTGTGGCCGGCCGAAAGCCTGATCGAAACCTGCCGGGGCATTGCCCAGGAGACCGGAGCGCGCCTGACGATCACAGAAAACGTCGAAGAGGGCGTCAAAGGGGTCGATTACCTGCACACCGATGTGTGGGTCTCGATGGGCGAACCGGACTCGGTTTGGGCCGAGCGCATCCAGTTGCTGAAGCCTTACCAGGTCAACCAGCGCATGGTCGAAATGACCGGCAACCCGGACGTCCATTTCATGCACTGCCTGCCCGCTTTCCACAATCGCGAGACCAAAATCGGAGAGCAGATCTATCAGAAGTTCAACATCGACGGCATGGAAGTTACTGAGGAGGTGTTCGAGTCCCCGCGTTCGCTCGTCTGGGATCAGGCGGAGAACCGTATGCACACCATCAAGGCGATCATGGTGGCAACGCTAGGAGACTGAGCTGTCACGAGAATGCCGCAAGCCCCGGCGGAATTTTGCCGATGATTGAACCCCTTTGGGAGAGAGGAGCAAGACCATGAACCCCTGGCTCGTCCTGATCATCATCGTGGTTGTGATCTTCATCGTCTGGTGGGCGCTGCTGCGCAACGCCAGCAAATACAAACCAGACTTCGAAGTCCACGGGCATGCCGAAGAGCACGGTGCTCACGAGGCGACCGCCGAAATCCAGCCCGCGCCCGAAGCCGTCCGAACCGCCGAGGTGCCCGCGGCAGCCATCGAAGCCAACGACCTGACGCTCATCGAAGGAATTGGGCCGAAGGTCAACCAGCTTCTACAGCAAGCCGGCATCCATACATTCGGCCAACTGGCGCAAGCCAGCGCGGAGGGCCTGAAGGCAATCCTCGAACCAGCCGGGCTGCAGTTCATCGATCCCACAACCTGGCCCGAACAGGCCCGCCTGCTCAGCGAAGGCAAGATGGAAGCCTTCGAAGAACTGACCAAACACTTGAAAGGCGGCCGAAGGGTCGATTGAGGCTTTCACGGTAAAACTGTAAAGCTGACTTCGGGACTGATGACCTCCCGGCCATCTGGCAGTGTTCCTTGTGCCCAGGCGCGGTGCTCGCCGGGCGTGAGTGTCCACCACGCCTGATAGGGGGCGTTTTCCAGGCGGATGATCGGCGCGCCGTCCACCCACAGCATCACCTGGGTCAGTTCATAGAGCGAGACCGCCTCCAGGCGGATGCGCTGCGCCTCCCCCGCCACCACTGGCGAGAGGCGAAAGAGCCCTCCAGGGGCAGGCGAGAGCAAAACCAGGGGCTGATCCATGCTGACGGTTGCAGAGGAAAGCCCGCCCGAAGGCGGCGTTTGCGCTTCGAGCGCCGCAGCGGGAATCAGGTCGGCATATAGAGGCAAACCCTGGGCGCGCGCCCAGGGTTGCGCCTGTGGGGGCAGATCGAGCGCCACGCGACGGAGGCGGCGATCGGCCGGGGTCAGAGCAGTCGCCAGCCGCCCGGTGGACGCATCCAGAATGACCTGGCGATAGAACGTATCTGGCGCAGTAGGTTCGGTGCCAGAGATGAACCACTCCATGCGCCGATAGGGGCACTGCGGCGTGGGAAGCAATCCTGATAATTTGCACACTTCCACTTGAACCAGACCCGGCGGGCGGACAAACGACCGCGCGGGGCGGCCTGCCAGCGCCGAACGCATGAACTGATGCCAGATAGGCGCTGCGCCGCTCAAGCCGTTCACCTCGCGCATTGGCTGATAATCGGTGTTGCCCGACCAGACCCCCACCACCAGGTCGGGGGTATAACCCACCGTCCAGTTGTCATGGAAGTTACTGGTGGTGCCGGTCTTTACCGCCGCCGGACGGTCCAGGCGGAGCAGGCTATTGGCGCCGAAGCCCAACCGGCGGGCGTCGGGGTCGCTCAGGATGTCGCTGATCAGCCAGGCAATGCGCTCGTCCAGCAAGCGCGTCTGCGGCGGCGCAGTCGGTTGATACACCTGATTCCCCTGGAAATCTCGCACCTCGAGGATGAGCTGCGGCGAGACGGAATATCCACCGTTGGCGAAGACGGCGTAGGCAGCGGTCAACTCGGTCAGACGCACCTCGCCGCCGCCCAGCGCCAGCGAAAGATCATAAGTTTGCGGGTCGCCCAACGTCGAAATCCCCAGCTTTCTGGCCAGAGCGGAGAAATTCTGCAACCCGACATGCTGTAAGGCCAGCACTGCTGGGATATTCAGGGAAGAAGCCAGCGCCTCACGTAGCAGCACCGGGCCATGTTCGCGCAGGTCATAGTTCGCCGGGATGTAGGCTTTGCCTTCGCTGGTGATAAACGAGGTGCTCACATCGAGCAGCATGGTTGCAGCCGTCCAGCCGCCGCCAGGGGCGGTGGGGTCCAGGGCTGCGGCATAGACTAACGGCTTGATCGCCGAACCGGGCTGGCGCGAGGCAAGCGCCATGTTGATCGCCCCGGCGTGCGCCTCATCGAAATAATCTGGGCTGCCGACCAGAGCCAGCACTTCGCCGCTGCGCGGATGCATGGCCACCAGAGCAGCGTTGTGGACATTGTGCCCCAGCCCATCTTCGCTGCGCTGTAGTTGCTCCAGGTGGCGCGAAACCGCCGCCTCGGCGAGCTTTTGCCAATCCAGGTCGAGGGTAGTGCGCACAACCAGGCCGCCGCGCTGATAGATCTGCTCTGGCGAGAACTGACGATCCAGCTCTGCGCGCACCATCATCACAAAATGCGGGGCTTCGATAGGATAGGGCTTTTCGGCAAGCGCCAGCGGCTCTCGCTCTGCCAGCCGGCGCTGCTCGGCAGTGATATAGCCATCTTGCTCCATCAGGCGCAGGACGGTGGATTGACGGGCGCGAGCGGCCTCTGGATTTGTATAGGGGTTGTAAAGGGCGGGCGCCTGAGGCAATCCGGCCAGCAGGGCGCATTCGGCCAGGTCGAGCTGGGCGGCCGGGCGGCCGAAGAAGGTTTGCGCAGCCGCCTCTAACCCATAAGCCATACCGCCGTAATAGGTTTGGTTGAGATATAGCGCCAGGACCTCATCTTTGGTGAAATATCGAGTCAGACGCCAGGCCAACAGCGCTTCGCGCAGCTTTCGGCGCAGGCTGCGCTCACCACGCTCGGCCTGATCCAGCAGCAGGTTGCGCGCCACCTGCTGGGTGATGGTGCTGCCGCCAGCCAGTGCATCTCCGCGGCGCAGGTTAATCCACACTGCGCGCAGTACCCCTTGCAAATCCACGCCCGGGTGGGAATAAAAGCGGCGATCTTCGGTAGCGATGGCAGCCTGACGGCAGGCCAGGGGAACCGCCTCCAGGGGTATAACTGCGTGCCGGCCCCCCTGCTCATCCAGGGCTTCATAGAGCAGGCGCCCATTGCGATCGACAATGCGCACGCTGGGCGTGTGCAAACGCGCCGGCAGGCTATCCAGCGCAGGAAGGTCGCCGAACAGCCAGAGCCAACCCGCGATCCCCGCAACGATCAGCAGGACGAGCGACAATAGCCCTATCTTACGATGTTTCATGGCGCAATAATTATAAAACGCTTCCCAGCCCAGAAAGGTTCCGGGACAATTCCAGGGAAAACCCGGGAAACGCGCTATAATCATGAAAAAGGATTGGCCCCCATCCGATCGAACGGACAAAAAATGGACAATACCCTGATCATCATCGGCGCCGGCATCGCCGGCCTCTCTGCGGGCTGCTACGCCCAGATGAACGGCTACCGCTCGCAGATCTTCGAAATGCACAACCTGCCCGGCGGCCTGTGCACCGCCTGGCAGCGCAAAGGATACCTTTTCGATGGCTGCATTCACTATCTGTTCGGCTCAGGGGAGGGGCAACCTTTCCATCGCATGTGGCAGGAGTTGGGCGCCGTTCAGGGGCGCAGCTTCGTCGATCACGCCGAATTCATGCGCCTGACGGATTCGACCGGAAAAACCCTGATCGCCTACAGTGACCCCGATCAGTTCGAAGCGCACTTGAAAGAGCTTTCTCCGGCAGACGCCCACCTGGCGGAGGCGTTCTGCGATGGCATCCGCACCTTCACCCGCTTCGACCTCTCAGCTTTGCAGAGGAAACCCAAGATGCTGATGACGCCTCAGGACTGGGCCAGCTTCGGCCAGGAGATGATGCCGTTCGTCGGCTGCCTGGCCAAATGGGGCATGCTCTCTGCGGAGCAATTCGGCCGCCGCTTCAAAGATCCCTTCTTGCGGCGCGCAGTTCCCCAGATGTTCGCCTGGAGCAGCATCCCCACCATGGTCGGGATGTCCCTGCTGGCCTATATGCACAACCGCAACGCTGGCGTGCCCATCGGCGCTTCCCTGGAGTTCGCCCGCGCCATCGAAAAGCGCTATCTCGAACTGGGTGGCCAGATTCATTACGGGTCGCAGGTGGAGCGCATTCTGGTGGAGAACGATCGCGCGGTAGGCGTGCGACTGTACAACAATGACGAGGCGTACGCCGGACGAGTGATCTCGGCATGTGATGGACACGCCACGATCTTCGACATGTTGGGCGGGAAGTACCTCGACCGGCAGATCAAGAAGCTCTATGACGGGCACATGCCCATCCACTCACAGCTTCAGGTTTCGCTTGGAGTGAGCCGGGACTTCAGCCAGGAGCCGCACTGGGTCACCTATCTGCTGGATAAGCCGCTGCGGATCGCCGGCGAAGAGCGCTACGAAGTCGGCGTCAAGCACTACTGCTTTGATCCCACGCTGGCGCCGGCCGGCAAATCGGTGGTCATCGCCATGATGACCTCGCCCTACGATTACTGGCAGCGCATCTACGGGCGACGGATTTACGACATCGAGCAGCTTCAGGAAGCGGATATCCTGATCGATTGGTTGGAGACCATCTATCCTGGCCTGAAATCCCAGATCGAAGTGGAAGACTTCGCCACACCGCTGAGCTATGAGCGCTACACTGGAAACTGGCAGGGGTCGAGCTGTGGCTGGCTGTTGACGCGGGATACGATGATGATGATGATCAACGGGATGCGCAAGACCCTGCCGGGCCTGGAAAACTTCTATCTGACCGGCCAATGGGTAGAGCCAGGAGGCAGCGTGCCGGTAGTGGCGGCTTCCGGGCGCAATACCATCCAGATGATTTGTCATGAAGATGGCAGGCCATTCGGCGCGGAAGTCGCTTGATGGTGCTCTGATCTATGCGGCGCTCGGTCTGCCCGCAGAGCGTCAGACAAAACTCTCGCTGATAAAGAACCGGTGATAAAATTAGCCTGGTAGCTCGCCGAGACAATTCCAGAGAGGAGTAAGCGGTATGCAGATTTTTCTGTTCTTCGCTCTGATCATCGCTGTGCTGGCGGTATTCTTCGCCTTGCAAAATAGCGACCCGGTGTCGGTTAAGTTTGCCGTCTGGGAATTCAATAGCTCACTGGCGTTCGTGCTACTCCTGGCTTTGTTCGCCGGGGCTCTGATCAGCTTTTTCTTCTCCCTGCCTTCGAACCTGAAAGCGCGTTGGACGATCCGTCAACAGCGCAAAAAGCTCAACGAATACGAAAACAGTCTGGCGCAGGTCAAAGCCAAATTGGAAGAAACCGAACAAAAATTGCTGGCGCTGCAATCGCCGCCCGAAAAGCAGGGCGATCAGGCGATGGAGATCGTTGTGCCAGGGTCGAATAAGGAGAAGTAATCCACCCTCAACCGCGACTTGAAAAAATCCGATCTGCCCCCAAAAGCCTCTTTTTAGGGCAAACGAATGGCCAGGGCGCACAGGCAACCTGGGGGACGGCCCTTTGTTGTCCGGGTGCCGGCGTGTGGGTGCAAAGCCTGCGCATCCCCGAACGCCGTGTGTGGGGGCGCAGCGCAGAGATCGACCTGAGACGGGTGCAGATACGCCTTCACCTCGATCACGATCTGATCCAACGCAGTTTCCATCCTGACGGCGCAGGCTATCGGCCGCCGGAGGTGATCACTGGCCAAAGCCTGCCGGATTGGCTCGAAACTCAGGCGGAAGGCGAAGCACGGCCGCTCCTGGCCTGCAACGCATTGCACACCAATTTCGTGCGCGGCAATGGCTTTGTGGTCATCGACCAGGAGCTGATCTGCAAACCGCCAGGGACAATCCCCCTGGACGGAGAAACACATCAGCCGCTGCAAGGCGCCTACACTGCCCTGGTCCTGATGCCGGAAGGAGCGCGTGTGAGCAAGCTAAAGGTTCATCAGGGAAAAGCACTGGATTGGGTGGGCTGCGACCTGGCGATTTCCGGGCCGCAGATCGTCCGCCAGGGTCAGAACGTCGTCAGCGAAGTGCCGGTGCGCCTGCCAGGCCAGGGACAAACGCTTGGAGATGAGATCAACTTTCCTGTAGATGATCCGACGGCGCGCACTTCGTTCACTGCGCTGGGCGTCAACTTCGCCGGCAGGCTACTGGCGGTCTCTGTCTTCGCCGGGCAGCCGAGCAGGGTAGCTCGCCAACGCGGGCAGATCGTCTTTCGACCGGCAGCAGGCGATGGGCTGACGCTACGCGAAATGGCCGACTTGATGATCCACCTGGGAGCGCAGGAGGCGATCCTGGGCGGCGGTTCTGGCGACGCTCAGCAGGCTATTCGAGGTCAGCCAACGTGGTGCGCCCTGCCTCGCCCACAGGCCGGGCGCGTTCAGACGACCGGATCGTTGCGAGGGCTAGGGGCAATCCTGGCAATTTACAGCGCCTTAACCTGATCTGACTTGACCGGCTCCTCTTGCGACTGTAAAATCTATCTATGAACCCGATCACCATTACCGGACTGCACCTGCTGTTGACCTATCAGTGCAACTTCGAATGCGACCACTGCTTCGTTTGGGGCGGCCCGCATCAGAGCGGCGTGATGACCTTGCGAGACATCCGCCGAATCCTGGCGCAAGGCCAGGAGTTGGGCACTGTCAAAAGCATCTACTTCGAGGGGGGCGAGCCCTTTTTGTACTACGCCGTCCTGCTGCAAGGCATTCGTGAGGCCGCCCAGATGGGCTTTTCTGTGGGGATTGTCTCCAATGCCTATTGGGCGACCAGCCTGGACGACGCCATCGAGTGGCTGAAGCCTATGGCTGGTCTGGTGCAGGATCTGTCGGTGAGCAGCGACCTGTTCCATTATGACGAGGCCATCAGCCAGCAATCTTGCCATGCTGCCGCGGCCGCCGGGTTGCTTGGCATCCCCCTGGGGACGATCAGCATTGCCCAACCCCAGGCCCCCGACGCTGCACCTTCCACCGGGCAAATCCAGACCGGCGACGAAGCCACGCTGATGTACCGGGGACGGGCGGCGGTGAAACTGGCTCACAAAGCCCAGCCGCAGCCCTGGGAAACGCTGACGGAATGCCCTTACGAAGACCTGCGCGATCCCGGCCGCCTGCATGTGGATCCACTGGGTTACCTGCACATCTGCCAGGGGATCGCCATCGGCAACCTGTTCCACGAACCGCTGGCGCAGATCATCGCCAGCTACGATCCCGATGCCCACCCCATCTGCGGCGCGCTGTTGGCGGGCGGACCGGTGGAACTGGCGCGTCGCCACGGCTTCTCCCCGCGTGCAGAATACGCCGACGCCTGCCACTTATGTTACGAGTGTCGCCTGGCGCTCCGCAACCGATATCCAGAGATCCTGGCTCCCAGCCAGATGTATGGATAAAAACTCTGTAAAAAGTACATAAGCTTTCCCAAACCTCATCACAAACCGACAAGGCAACCGTCTTACATAGCAGGAGGCAGCAATTGCTGCGCTCCGGAGCGCGGCTTACCTGCGAACAGGCTCAAAACAACATACCCGCAACTATTTTGCTCAATCGCAGCGGTCGAATTTTTAGCGATCCGATAGGAGAGAGGGATGACTCACTTACGCAAGAGCCTGGTGTTAGCGGGAACCTTTCTTGCGTTCGTCTTCAGCCTGGGCCGGTTCGAGTTTCTCGGCCAGGGGTTGATCCGTCTGCATCCCTTCTTCTACGGACTGATCCTGTTCGCGTCCCTCTCCATCGTAGCCTTGCCGTTCATGCGCAAGGTATCGGTTTACCTCCTGACGCTGGGCTGGTTGGGAGCATACTTTTGTATCCGCGCCTTGTCTTTGCAGGTCGAACCCCTGGGCGGCGCTAACCTGTATTTGACGCTGGTCGAAAGCGCATTGCTCGCCTTTGCCGTCATCCTGGCTTACGACCTGGATCGCCAGCTCAACGACTACGAGAACGCCCTGTCAGAAGTCGGCCTGCCGAAGACGAGCCAAAGGGTGTACACCTGGGAAGAGGCTGCCGACCTGGTGAAGACCGAGTTCATCCGCAGCCGCCGCTACAACCACCCGTTGTCGCTGATGGTGATCGAGCCTACCCGAGAGAGCCTGAAAACGCAACTCAGCCAGTCGCGGCGAGATACCCAGCGCATCATGCTGGATCGCCTGATCCATTCCAGCTTGGGGCGGCTGGCAGCCAGCGAAGCGCGCAGGACCGATCTGGTGATTGAGCTAGAAGACGAGAAGCGCCTGCTGGTCGTATTCCCGGAAACCCGCCCAGAGGGCCTGACCATTTTTGCCAGGCGCCTGCACCATCTGGCCCGGGAAGAGCTTGGGCTGAGCTTGAACTTTGGCATCGCTTCTTTTCCTGAGGACGCGCTCACCTTCGAAGACCTGCAACAAAAGGCGATCTTCAACTTACTGGATCCAAAACAGGCGATATTCGCGGCTGCTGAACAGAAGTTCGATTGACGAACGGAGGGGGAAATGAGCCTGAGCGAAAACCTGGAGCGGTTACAATATCCCCTGGCGATCAGGAAACCAGCGCCCAGTGAGTTTCCCTGGCTGGCGCGCTATGACCTGCACAAGCCGCTGTTGAGAGGTAAAACTTATCGTGCGGTGAAACGCCTGCTGGATCTGAGCCTGGTCACCCTGACCAGCCCAATCTGGCTATCGGCGATGGGGCTAATCACTCTGTTTACCGCTTTCACCCATCCGGGCGAGCCCTGGTTCGTCGGCGAGCCACGCGCCGGCAGGGGTGGGCGGCAGTTCAGGATGTATCGCTTCAACGGCAAAGCCCGGAACATCTTCTTCCCGCAATTGTTCAACGTGCTGAAAGGCGAGATGAGCCTGGTTGGTCCGCGGCCGTCCTCCTATCGCCCGGACGATCGCCGCCTGTGGCATACCACACGTCTGGACGTCCCACCTGGGTTGACCGGCTTATGGTGGTTCGTCCGCAGCAACAGCCAGGGGGATGACGAACGCCTGCGCCTGGACATCGCGTACATCGATCGCCGTTGTATCACCCTGGATCTGGAGATCCTGTTGCGCTCCATCTTCGCCTGCTGGCTTTGCGGATGAGCCACACGACTGCTCCTGGTCTCGCTCTCGCAATAAATACGCCACAAATTCGGGCATAAGCATTAAAATATTTCCAGAGTTGAACTGCGACTTCCGGAGTTTCTGTCGGCGCCAACCCAAGTCCGCTAGCGTCTGCGCATCCCTCTGGGATCATCTTCCGGGTGCGGCGCTCCCCGAAATGCGCAGGAGATCAGCAGTTTCATCGATCATGCCATTCCAATCCGTCACAGGTGATACCTCCAATGAAAGCCATGATCTTAACCCAAGTCTGGGATCTATCTCGAACCGAACACCCGCTGGAGCTGGCCGACCTGCCGACGCCCACCCCAGGAGAAGGAGAAATTCTGGTGCAGGTCTCGGCGTGCGGCGTGTGCCATACAGAACTGGATGAGATCGAGGGGCGCACACCGCCGCCGCGCTATCCGATCGTGCCAGGGCATCAAGTGGTTGGCAGAGTGGTAGATAGGGGCAAAAACGCCAAACGTTTCAGTTTAGGCGACCGGGTCGGAATAGCCTGGATCCATTCCGCCTGTGGGGTTTGCAGCCATTGTCGCGAGGGCAACGAAAACCTATGCGCCAGCTTTCGCGCTACCGGACGAGATGCGCATGGCGGTTACGCCGAGTACATGACCGTGCCCGAAGCGTTCGCCTACCCCATCCCGGCGGCCTTCAGCGACGCCGAAGCCGCGCCGCTGCTCTGCGCCGGGGCGATCGGCTACCGCTCGTTGCGTCTGACCAACCTGCAAGACGGTCAAAAGCTGGGGTTGACCGGCTTTGGAGCTTCGGCGCACATCGTCTTGAAGCTGGTGCGGCACATTTATCCAAAGGTAGATGTCTTCGTCTTCTCCCGCAGCCCGGCTGAGAGAGCCTTTGCTCGCGAGCTGGGGGCGGCCTGGAGTGGAGATATCGGCGAGCCAGCCCCGGAAAAGCTGAACTGTATCATCGACACCACCCCGGCATGGCGACCGGTCGTGGAAGCGCTGTACAACCTCGCCCCAGGCGGCAGACTGGTGATTAATGCCATACGTAAAGAGGAAGGGGATAAGTCTGAGTTGCTCCGACTGGATTACCCCAGCCACTTGTGGCTGGAGAAAGAGATCAAGAGCGTCGCCAATGTCGCCCGCCGCGATGTAAGCGAGTTCCTCGAGTTGGCCGGCGCCATCCCCATCCGACCGGAATACCAGGAATACACCCTGGAGCAGGCCAACCAGGCTTTGATGGAGCTGAAGGGACGTAAGATTCGCGGCGCAAAAGTGATTTCGTTTGCGAATCTGCTATAATCGAAACGAGACAGCGTTCAGTAAAAGGATCCTGCTTTGACCTCCAACCCGCAAATCCTCGCCGACCTGCGCCTGATCATGGACTTTGATCATCAACTGGAATTGATGAACACCTATCGGGGGGTGCCGGTCATCTGCAGAGCCAGGGTGCTCAGCATACGGGATGACATGGTGGAAATCGAGACCCACGACCCAGCCCTGATTTGCCTGCTGGAACAAAAGCAGACCCGGGTGCTGGGGAGCGACTACTTCGAGCCTGCGGTTGCACACGTCGCCTCGGTGGATTTGCTGGCCGGCGTCGCAGTGTTGACCAACTTCACTTACCAGAGCACGCGATTGGGCGAGCGCATGATCGTCCGCGTCGAGCCGAAAGAGCCGATAGCGGTGACCCTGGAAACCGAGGGACAGAAAGTGCAGACCGAGTTGATCGATCTCTCCCTGAGCGGTATGGGGGTGCACGTGGATTATCCCAAATACAGCGCCGCCCTGAAGCCCGGCACGATGGTCCAGGCCGCTCTGCAGTTGCCCAAAGATGAAGTGAAGATAGGCGGCAACATCCTGACCGCCATCAAGTCCCCGCGGGGTTATCGACTCTCCGTGCGGTTCACGCCCAACAGCCCCCACCGCATTGCGATTTTTCGTTACCTCATCGATCGGCGGGCAGAGATCGCCGTCGAACTGGTCGAGGAATACCAAAAAGCTTTGCGTCAGGCCGCCGATGCGGCGGAATAAGGGTAATTCCGATGGATATCCGCGCCTACAATCGCCGGGCCTGGAACCGCCAGGTCGAACAGGGCAATCCCTGGACGGTGCCGGTCAGCGCTGAGGTCATTGCCGCGGCCAGACGCGGCGAGTGGGCGATCCTGCTCACCCCGACCAAAGCAGTGCCAAAGGACTGGTTTCCCGCCAGCCTGCAGGGCGTAGAGGTCCTGTGCCTGGCTTCGGGAGGCGGCCAGCAGGGGCCGGTGCTGGCGGCTGCAGGGGCAAAGGTGACCGTATTGGACAATTCTCCGGCGCAACTGGCGCAGGATCGCCAGGTCGCCGAGCGCGAAGGCCTGGCCATACGCCTGGTGGAGGGCGATATGGCCGATCTATCCCAGTTTCCCGAGGCCAGTTTCGACCTGATTTTCCATCCAGTGTCCAATTTGTTCGTGCCGGAGTTGCGCCCGGTCTGGGCTGAGGCTTACCGGGTATTGCGGCCAGGCGGGACGCTGCTGGCGGGATTTGTGAACCCGGTGCATTACATCTTCGACCTGGACGCAATGGACGACGAGGGGCGGCTGGAAGTGTGCTATTCGATTCCTTATTCGGATCTCACCAGCCTGGACGATGAACGACGACAAAGATACCTGGATAAGGGCCTGCCTATCGAGTTTGGGCACAGCCTGGAAGACCAGATTGGCGGCCAACTGGAAGCCGGGTTCTTGCTGGCCGGTTTTTACGAGGACGCAGACCCGGATATGCTGATCTCGAAGTACATTCCGACCTTCATCGCCACCCGGGCGATCAAACCATTCAATTCAAAAGGGTAGGCTATGCAAAACCGGCGAAAGCTCAAGCGCGTTTACCTGGCCTTCTTCACCCGTCTGTTCGATCGCGAAACCGGCGCGCTATTGGGGCATCTGGCGAATCTCACCGCCGAAGGCGCCATGATCATCAGCGAAGCGCCCCTGGCAGTTGACAAGGTGTACCGCCTGCACATGGACCTTTCAGAAGCCTATTTTTCCAAGAGCCATTTGGACTTCGAAGCGCGCTGCATCTGGAGCCAGCCCGAAAAGATCGCCCCCCAATTCTACAACACCGGCTTCCAGTTCACAAAAATCGCTCCGGAAGACGTGCAGATCATCACCCAGATCATCCAGGAATACGAGCTTCACGAGTAGCGAGGAGCAACCGGAATCTTTTTTCTCGGGAATCGTTGACATATCATGCCAACCTCGGTATAATACAGGCCGCTTTGTCCCGGCGAGCGATGCTGGGGCAAAACCTTGTATGCCTGGTTTACGACCAGGCACATATACCCCCAACTTCCCCACACTGTTGCGGATGGGTTCCTTTGCAAAGCGAGCGCTGCTTTCGGTTGCTCCCCGCGGCGTGTGTGGTGAAGTGAAGCTTGGAGGAGCTTAAAGATGAAATACGCAATTGTCGAAGATGGCGGCAAACAGTACAAAGCCGTCGAGGGTGGTACCATCGATGTGGATTACTACCCGGCAGAAGTTGGCGAGCCGGTCGATCTGGAGCACGTGCTCCTGGTCGCCGAGGATGATCAGGTCAGCGTCGGAGCGCCTTACGTCCCTGGGGCGCGGGTGCAGGCCACAGTCGCAGGACAGGTGAAAGGGCCGAAGCTGATCGTCTTCCGCTACAAGCCCAAAAAACGCATCCGCCGCAAGACCGGACATCGCCAGAAATACACCCGTTTGCAAATCGAGTCGATCCTGATCGATGGATCGAAGGAGAATTAACCATGGCACACAAGAAAGGTGGCGGCTCCAGCCGCAACGGACGAGATAGCCAAAGCCAGCGCCTGGGCGTGAAGAAATTTGGCGGTGAGTTAGTGCTCTCTGGCAACATCCTGGTACGCCAGCGAGGCACACGCATCAAGCCAGGCCGCAACGTCGATGTCGGCAAAGATGACACGTTGTTCGCCACGGCAAACGGCGTGGTGGTGTACGAGAATCTGCGCGATGATCGCAAGCGCGTGAGCGTCATCCCGTTGGAGGAGTTCCAACAGCAGGCGCAGGCCGAAGTAGCCAGTTAGGATTCCGACAATGAAAAAAAACATCCACCCCACTTTTTATACCGATGCCCAGGTAATTTGCGCCTGCGGAAACACCTGGACCACCGGCTCGACGCGCAAAATCATCCGCACCGATGTCTGTTCTAAGTGCCATCCGTTCTTCACCGGCGAACAGCGCATCGTGGACACGGAAGGGCAGGTCGATCGCTTCTATAAGAAGCTGGAGGCCCGCAAGCAGTTCATCGCCGAAGCCGAGGCCCGGCAGGCGGCGCGCACCTCGCTCGAGCGCCCGATTGGCGAGCTTGACCTCGGCACGCGACCAACCGAAGCGCTGCTCGCCGCCGGCGTCACCACGGTCGGGCATGCCCTGGAGCGCCTGGCAGAAGGCGAGGCCTCCCTGTTGGCAATCGATGGCTTTGGGCGAAAGGCTCTGGCAGACCTGAAGAAGCGCCTGAGGCAATTCGGCTACGAACTGCCCGAGGCTGCCACAGAGATCAGCGTTTAGCCGTCTCGCATCCAACTTTGCAGCAGCATCTCTGTAGCCGAGATCGACGATCTCGGCTACAGTTTTAGGAGGCGCGCCTCGCCATCGTATTCTGCGGTAAAATACAGCTTATTCCAAGGCCAGCGAGGGAAAGATGAAGCATCATACCGGATCGATAGAGGTCATCACGGGGTCGATGTTCTGCGGCAAGACGGATGAACTCATCCGCCGCCTGCGGCGGGCGACGATCGCGCGGCAGAAAGTGCAGGTGTTCAAACCGGTGATCGATACACGCTATGCGGTTGAGAAAGTCACCTCGCACGCCGGCAGTGAGTACGATGCGCAGCCGGTGCAAAAAGCCGCCGAGATCCTGAAACTCCTGGCGCCCGAAACGACCGTGGTCGGCATCGATGAAGCGCAATTCTTCGATGACGAGATCGTCTCAATCACCCAGACGCTGGCCGATAAAGGGTTGCGCGTCATCATCGCTGGCCTGGATACCGATTTCCGCGGCGAACCTTTTGGACCGATGCCAATCTTGATGGCCAAAGCGGAGGTGGTGGATAAACTACACGCCATCTGCATGGTGTGCGGCGAAGCCGCCAGCCGCACGCAAAGGCTGGTCAATGGCAGGCCAGCCAATTATCATGATCCGGTGGTCATTGTCGGGGCGGCCGAGCTTTACGAAGCCCGCTGCCGCAAGCACCACGAAGTCCCAGGTCGCTGAGATCCTTTTCGCCCGACCCAGACGCTCTTGCCGGGGCGGGTTTTCTCTCGAAAGCTGGAGGTCATCATGCAGGATTATCACGAATTTCTGGATGAAATCCTGGTCGATGAAAAATCCCTGCAACAGCGAATCGCCGAGTTGGGCGCGCAGATCAGCAAGGATTACCAGGGTAAGGCGCTGCACCTGATCTGCATCCTGCGCGGCGGGGTGATGTTCCTGACCGACCTGATGCGCAGCATCACCGTGCCGCACACGATCGATTTCATGGCAGTGTCCTCCTACGGTACTGCGCGCCAGTCCACCGGCCAGGTGCGCATCACCCTGGATTTGAACGCCGAGATCCATGGGCTGGATGTGCTGCTGGTGGAGGACATCATCGATAGCGGCTACACCATCGCTTCGGTGTTGGACCTGCTGCGCACGCGCCACCCGAACAGCCTGCGCGTCTGCACCCTGCTGGATAAACCCGAACGGCGCGAAGTGGCCGTGCCTATCGATTACTGCGGCTTCGCCATCCCTAACAAGTTTGTTTTCGGTTACGGGTTAGACCTGGACGAATACTACCGCAACCTGCCTTTTATCGCTACCGTAAACCTGCAAAAATACCATCCCCAGGAATGAACTTCGACCAGGCGAGCCTGCAAATCCTGGCGCAGATCCAGGCCGTATTACCCGCCGCGACGCCAATTCATCTGGTCGGCGGAGCCGTGCGCGATCTGCTGCTCCACCGCGCATCCCACGACTTCGACTTCGTCGTGCCTCAGAATGCGATCGCCATCAGCCGCCGCGTGGCCAACGCCCTCAAGGGCGGTTTTTTTGCCCTCGATCCAGAACGCGACACCGGCCGCGTCATCGTGACCCTGGAGCAGAACGAGCGTTACTTCCTGGATTTTGCCTCCTATCGCGGTCAGGATCTGGAAAGCGACCTGCGTAACCGCGATTTCACGATCAACGCCATGGCGTTGGACATCCGTCGGCCCGAACGGCTGATCGATCCCCTGGGTGGGGCCAGGGACCTGCGTGAAAAGCGATTGCGCCTGTGCTCGCCAAGCGCTTTTCAGGACGACCCGCTGCGCATTCTGCGCTGCGTGCGCCTGGCGATCGAGTACGAATTGACAATCTCCCCCGAGGCCCGGCAGGCGCTGCACCAGGCGCTTCCCAGCCTGGCGGGCGTTTCGCCGGAGCGCCTGCGCGACGAACTGTTTCGCATCCTGGAACTGCGCAAGCCGGTCGCCGCTCTGCGCGTTCTGGATCTGCTAGGGGCGCTGCCCTACGTGCTGCCCGAATTGCAAGAACTGAAAGGCGTCACGCAACCGCCGCCGCATCAGGACGACGTCTGGGCGCATACACTGAATACGGCTCAAAAACTGGCCAGCTTGCTGGACGTGCTTCAGCCGGAGCACGATAGCGAGGCGGCGGCCAACTGGACGATGGGGCTGGTGTCTCTACGAATTGGGCGTTACCGCCAGCCACTGAACGAGCATCTGGCCGAAGCGCTCCATCCAGAGCGCTCGCTTCGGGCCTTATTGCTGTTGGCGGCCTTATACCACGACACAGGCAAGCCCGCCACTCGAAAAGTGGACCCAGATGGGCGCGTTCATTTCCTGGAACACGAGCAGGTGGGCGCCGAAATGGCGCAGCAGCGCGGCGCCTGGCTGCGCCTGAGCAACGCCGAGATCGGGCGGCTCACCGCCATCATCCGGCATCATATGCGCCCACTTTTGCTGTCAAAAAGGGGAGAGACGCCTGGCCGCAAAGCCATCTACCGCTTCTTTCGGGATACAGGGCCGGCAGGAGTGGACATCTGCCTGCTTTCGCTCGCCGATACGCTGGCGACGTATGGCATCGGTATGCCTTCAGAGGTTTGGGCCTACCACCTGGATGTGATCCGAACGCTGCTGGAAGCCTGGTGGGAGCAGACAGAAGAGAAAATCGCCCCGCCCGCCCTGGTCAATGGGCAGGACTTGATGGAAGCTTTAGGCCTGCCTCCAGGGCCGGAAATCGGCCGCCTGTTAGAGGCGATACGCGAAGCTCAGGCAGCCGGAGAAATAACCCAGCGTTCCGAAGCGCTGGAATATGCCCGTGCTCGCCTGAGAAAACAATGACACGCGCCCGGTCTTGAATGCGCGTTTGGCAGAAACAGGGCGTCGAGCGATCGCTCTTGTTAGGCCCTTATGGATAGATCTCGTCCAGCACCGGCTGATAGAAACAGCGGCAGCCATGAGCATGCGAGCAGCCTTCAATGGGCAACCGCGGGGCAGACTCTTTGGCATAAGCGCCTTCCGCCTCCCGACAGGCTGGACAGCAATCATGGGCGACGGAAATGCGTACGTAAATCACGCGCGGATTTTCTTGCAGACGTTTGAGCGCCACAGCCGTTTCGGACCAGACCGTCAGATCGGCGCCGCAGTTGGGGCAGTTGTCGGCTTCGTCGGGCGCTGAGGCATGGCATTGCGAGCAGATTTGCACAGCGATCCTCCTTGATTTTAGCCCTATTCTATCCCAACTGGGCTGAGGTTCAAAGGGGTTAGCAGGACCAGATTGAAGAAGCAGTGGGAAAACGAGCTATGGGCTGGCGCGGCTAAACATCCGGACGTGCTCGCCTGGCCAACTTCAAAACTGAAGCAACCAGCAGGCTATTATTAACTGGCTTGGCCAGAAAATCATCCGCCCCCTGGTTGAGGGCGCGTTCGGCAATGCCCGGCCTTCCATTGGCCGAGAGCAACAGGATCAACGACTGGCTAAAGCTGCGGATTTCGCGACAGACCTCCAGCCCGTCTATTTCCTCCGCCGTTGCCAGATCGATCACAATCATATCGGGGTTCGCCTGACGCGCCTGTTCAATGCCATGCCTGGCCGAAGTCGATTCAATCACCTCGAAGATGCCAGGGTCCAACAATGATTTGAGCACCTGGATGGTTTGGTGAGTGTCATCGACAACCAAAATCCGCATCAAAGCGCCGGGGCTGCCCGATGAGAATTGATTTTGATTGTAGAACAACGGCGATAATTGCATCCTTATGGCTTTTCTCCGTGGCGCTAGATTTTTCCTGCAAGCCGCCCAACCCGACAGCGCCTATTATGCAACAAAATGCAAAGGGCTTACCTTACAAACACTTTACAAAGCCGATTGCCTTTTTCGGCTTTTTCACAATGGGATAGTTACTCGAGTACTACATCGTAAACCGCGCTGGTAGGCGATTACGCCCTCAAAATCGGCCGAAGAGCGAACATTTATCTGTAGAAGTCCATAGAGATATGATATGATACCCAGGATCATCACCTGCGGGAAACTATGAGCACCGAGATCAATTGTCCAAGTTGTGGTCAAGCCGTCCAACCCCAGATGCGCTTTTGCGAGCACTGTGGGGTGGATCTGGCGATGGCGGTGGTGCTGGCCGAACAAGAGGCGATGCTTCCCATTCAGCCGGTAGATGGCCTGCCGATAGCGCCCGAGGTGTTGGTGCCGCGCATCGGGGATTACATGATCGAGATGAACCTGATCAAGCCCGAGGACCTCAAGCGCGCCCTCAACCATCAGCGCGAACAGGCGCGATTGGGGCGTCCCATGCTGCTCGGCCAGGCAATGCTGGATCTCGGATTGATCAGCCGCGAGACTCTGGATCAGGTGGTGACCGTGCAAATACTGGAGTTGCAAAAAGCGCTTACCGAGGCCAATCGGGCGCTGAAGCAACGCGTCCAGGAGCGCACGCTGGAGTTGCAACGCGCGCTTGAGCGCCTGTCCGAACTGAATGTCCTGAAATCCAACTTCGTGTCCAACATCTCGCACGAATTGCGCACGCCGCTGACGCATATCAAAGGCTACCTGGATCTGATGGTCGAGGGCGGGCTGGGCGAATTAAGCCAGGCGCAATTGGAGGGGATCAAAGTCATGATGCGCGCCGAAGAGCGCCTGGAGCGGCTGATCGAAGATTTGATTCAATTTTCGCTGGTCTCGCGAGGCGACCTGAGCCTGAATCTGCAAAAGGTCGATCTTTACCGCTTGATCCAGAACAGCATCGCCCGCCTTCAACCCAAAGCCCAGGCGAGAGAAATTACGATCAAGACCCTCTTGCAAAGCAACCTGCCCCCAGTCTGGGCAGATGAAGACAAGATTGGCTGGGTCCTTCAGCAACTGCTAGACAACGCCGTTAAATTCACCCCCGAAAAAGGCAGGGTGATGGTAGAAGCCAAAGGAAACCAGGGGCCGGTGAACATCGCGGTGAGCGATACCGGCATCGGCATGCCCAAAGAGCGCATTCCAGAGATCTTCGAGCCATTCCACCAACTGGATGGTTCGGCAACCCGCCATTTCGGCGGCACTGGTCTGGGTTTGGCGATGGTGCGGCGCATCATCGAAGCGCATGGCTCGAAGATTAGAGTCGATTCGGTCGTGGGCAAAGGCTCGCGATTCGAATTCACCCTTCCCTCTTATCATCAACCCAAGCCCAAAGTGCCGATCCGCGCTAGCAGCTTAACGCAGTGAGTGGCCTGTTATGAGCGAGTGGCTGAATCTAGACGAAGATAAGACCAACCCAGGCAGTTTACAGCCGCAAGAACTCGAAGCAGTTTACGCCATCAGCCGGCGCGTCGCCGAAGCGGAGGACACAGAGACCGCCCTGGATGAAATCGTGCGCATCATCCGCCCGGTATTCATTTTCGATAACATGGTCTTGTACATATGCAGCCAGGATGACGAGACCCTGGAGCCAAGCTTCGCGCGCGCCATCGGCCGGGGGCGCTTTCGCGAGGCCGACCTGGCCTGGGGGGAGAGCACCGCTCAGCGGACCTACCGCGAGCAGCAGGTCGTGACTCAAGTAGAGCAGTTGCAAGGCGCAGAGGGCGACCGCACCAACCTGCGCTATTCGCTCGGCCTGCCGGTGCATCTGCGCGGGCAGACTTTTGGCGCATTGGTCTTCATACGCTTTGGCGGGCCGACCTACCTGCCAGAGCACATCCACCTGGCGGAGTTTGTCGCCCAGCATGTGGCGCAGTTGCTCCAGCGCCATCAACTGGTTGCGCGCATCGCAGAACTGGAAGCCCGCCGACGGCTGGATATGCTCCAGGATGATTTCATCTCTACCATTTCCCATGAATTGCTCACCCCGCTCGGTTTCATCAAGGGCTACACCACGACGCTGCTCCGGGAGGACATCACCTGGGATGAGGGGACGCGGCGCGAGTTTCTGGCAATTATCAATGAAGAATCCGATCGCTTGAGGGAATTGATCGATAATCTGCTCGATTCGTCCCGTCTGCAGGCTGGGACGCTGCGGATGAATTTCCAGACAATACGCCTGGATGCAATGCTGAAAGATATCTCGCTGCGCGCTCGCTCACGTAACGAGAACCTCTCGGTCGAGCTGGCGCTCAAAGCCAATAACGTGCAAGTGCGGGCAGATCCAGCCCGTCTGGCGCAGGTGTTCGACAACATCTTGAACAACGCCATAAAATACGCCCCCAACTCGCCGGTGCAGATTTCGCTGGAAAGGAAAGATCAGATGGCGACCGTGGCGATTAGCGATCAAGGGCCCGGCATTGCCCCGCAACATCTGGACAAATTGTTTCAGCGTTTTTATCGTGTTCCAGAGAGCAGTTCGGCCACCCGCGGCACCGGCCTGGGGCTGTATATTTGCCGCAAGATCATCCAGGCGCACAATGGCGAAATCACCGCCGAGTCGACCCTCGGCGCAGGCACCACTTTCTACATCCGTTTACCTTTGATTGCCAACCCCTGAGAGGCGCAACGATTTTCAGATTCAAGCGAAGGAGATCATCATGGGCACAATCCTGGTAGTTGACGATGAGCCACGCTATTTGCGGCTGATGGAAGCCAATCTAATCACCGAGGGCTTTCAGGTGCTGAAGGCAACCAACGGCCAAGAGGCGGTCGATGTCGTCGTGGAGCGACATCCTGATCTGGTGCTCCTGGATGTGATGATGCCGGTGCTGGATGGATTTGGCGCCTGCGAGCGCATCCGGGAGTTTTCGAATGTGCCAATCATCATCGTCACCGCGCGGGGCAGCGAACAGGATCGCGTGCGCGGCCTGGACCTGGGCGCAGACGATTATATTGTCAAACCCTTCTCTGCCACGGAGCTTTTAGCGCGGGTGCGCGCCGTGCTGCGCCGGGCTCAACCGACCGGCAGCGCCTTCCAGCAATCGATTTTTACCCACGGCAACCTGCGCATCGACTTCGCCCGGGCGGAGGTCTTCAAGGACGATAAAATCGTCTTCCTTTCGGCAACGGAGTATCGCCTGCTGTTGCAATTTGCGCATAACGTCGGCGCAGTGCTGACCTCTGAACAATTGCTCACCGATGTCTGGGGGCCGGAATACCGTGATGACAAAGAAATCCTGTGGGTGAGCATCTCGCGCCTGCGCCAGAAGCTGGAAAACGACGTCAAGAACCCGCAACACATCCTGACCCGCTCGGGGCTGGGTTATACCATGCCGCCAATGTAAGCTACGCGGCAATACCCCGCCCGACAGGAGAAGTTTCATGTCGATTCATTACGATGACAAGGGCAAGTTCTTCACCGAAGTAATCTCTAAAGAAGCCGTGCCGGTGATCATGCAGACGACCACCAACCGGATTCGCGGCAATATCTACGTTCGTCCGGATGTGCGCATCAAAGATCAGATCAACCACGAGGAGACCTTCCTGGCAGTCACCGATGCGGTCCTGTACGATTTAGCCGGCCAGGAGCTCTATCGCGGGGATTTTTTGCTGGTCAATCGAGAGTATCTGGTGTGGCTGCTCCCCGAAGACCAGCTCCAGAAACCAAAATCCGCGAAAGAAGGAACCTTAGATTGACATCACTGCCCAGACCAACACCTGGTGGCGCATCCCAGGCGCAATCTGTAGATTTAGTCAAGGTCAAGAATTTCTTGATCACCTCGCTGAACAAAGCGATGGATGGCCTTGAGAAGCTGTCCCCCGAACAACGTCGCAGAGCAGTCCATCAGAACCTGGCGCAGGTCTATTCCCGCACCGGGCTGCAACTGGCGGATGGGGTGAGGGAAAAGCTCTTTCAAGACGTCTTGGACGAACTGAGCGGATTTGGCCCGATCCAACCCCTGCTGGACGACCCAGAAATCACCGAAGTGATGGTCAATGGCCCCAAGCACGTTTACATCGAGCGAGCGGGAAAGGTGATCAAGACCGATATCACCTTCGAGGATAACGAGCATGTCCTGCGCGTGATCGATCGCATCGTCTCGCCCTTAGGCCGACGGATCGACTATGACCATCCAACCGTGGATGCCCGCCTGCCAGATGGCTCGCGCGTCAATGCGGTCATCCCGCCAGTGGCCATCGATGGACCCTCGATCACCATCCGCAAATTCAGCCGGGAGCGCCTGTCCATCAACCAACTGGTGGCATTCGGCTCGTTGACCGAAGCGATGGCGGAGTTCCTGCGCGCCTGCGTGATCGCCCGGCTGAATATCCTGATTTCCGGCGGCACAGGCTCGGGAAAAACCACTCTGCTGAACATCCTCTCCGGGTTCATCCCAGAGGAGGAACGCATCGTCACGATCGAAGACGCCGCCGAGTTGCAACTCCAGCAGGAGCATGTCGTGCGCCTGGAGACCAAGCAACCCAACGCCGACGGCACCGGCGGCGTGACCATCCGAGACCTGGTGCGGAATGCGTTGCGCATGCGCCCAGAGCGGATCGTCGTCGGCGAGGTGCGCGGTGGCGAGGCGCTGGATATGCTGCAGGCGATGAACACCGGCCATGATGGATCGCTCACCACGCTGCACGCCAACACGCCACGAGATGCCATCTCTCGTCTGGAAACGATGACCTTGATGGCGGGCATCGAGCTGCCGATCCGGGTGGTGCGCGAGCAGGTCGCCTCGGCGGTTGACCTGATCGTGCAACAGACCCGCCTGCGCGACGGCACGCGCAAGGTGACCCAAATCACCGAAGTGGCCGGCATGGAAGGCGATACCATCGTGCTGACCGATATTTTCAAATTTGAGCAGACCGGGATCAGCCCCGAGGGCAAAGTCCTTGGAGAGTTAAAGCCGACCGGTATTCGCCCCTTGTTCACGCCGCGACTGGAAGCCGCCGGTTTTAAACTTCGCCCGGAGGTTTTTGGGGTCAACATCAGCGAGATGCTGGCCCAGGGACGCCGTCCCGCGCGAGGGCGATGAGAGGTATAATTCAGTCCAACTCGAATTGGTGAAACTCTACCTGAAATCAATTCATTCGCAAGGAACATACGCATGGCAATCGACCCATCCAACCTGAAGCAACGTTCGATCATGATCGGGAAGCTGATCCGGGAGGCGCGCCTGAAAACCGGCCACACCCTCGAGGAATGCGCAGAAGCGACCGGCGTCAGCCCGGAGCAATTCGAAGCCTACGAGAGGGGAGAACAGGCGATCTCTCTCCCCGAGTTGGAGGCGGCGGCTTTCTTCCTGGATGTGCCCATCGAGCATTTTTGGGCCAGGGAAACCGCAGCGCTTGGCAATAACTATCGGCTGCTCTCCAACCTGGAACAGTTGCTGCCACTGCGACATCGCATGATCGGCGCTATGCTGCGCCAGGCGCGCCTGGAAGCCGGCCTGAGCCTGGAAGCCCTGGCGGAGCGAACGGAGATGGACGTTGCCCGTTTGGAAGCCTATGAACTGGGCGAAGAACCGGTGCCGGTGGCAGAGCTCGAAGCCCTGAGCGGCGTGTTGCAACGCTCGATTCGTGAATTTCAAGATCAGCATGGCCCGGTAGGCACCTGGAACGCCCAGCAGCGCGCTCTGCAGAATTTCCTGCTCATGCCCTTGGAGTTGCAGTTGTTCATCGCCAAGCCAGTCAATCGGCCTTACCTGGAGCTTGCAGTGCGCTTGAGTGATATGTCCGTAGAAAAGCTACGGGCGGTTGCAGAGGGCCTTTTGGAGATCACATATTGAGCGACACAGCTTCACCCAATCAGCTTGCTAAAGAAGGAAAAGCTGCCTATCAGCGCGGTGATTATTTGGAGGCGGCGCACGCCTTCGAGGCCGCCCGGCAGGGGTATCTGGCGCTCGGCGATCGGCTTATGGCAGCCGAGATGGCCAACAATTGCAGCGTCGCTTATTTGCAGGCCGGAGATGGCGAAGCAGCGCTGGCGGCCGTGGAAGGCAGCGAAACGGTCTTTGCCGAAGCCGGGGACCTGCGCCGACAAGGCATGGCGCTTGGGAATCGCGGCGCCGCCTTGGAGGCCCTGGAACGAAACGAAGAAGCCATTGCCGCCTATCAGCAAGCCGCCCAAATCCTGGAACAGGCCAAAGAAGACCAACTACGCGCCCAGGTGATGCAATCGCTGTCGATGTTGCAATTCCAGATGGGGCGTCAACTGCAGGCCCTGGCGACGATGCAGAACGGCCTGGAGGGTGTTCAGCGGCCAAGCCCAAAGCAGAAAATGCTCAAGAAATTGCTGGACATCCCCTTCAACATGACCACCGGAAAGAAGCGATAATCGGTTCAACTTAAGACGATGCTGATGAAGATGCGATCTTCTGTGCGTGAAGCGACAACCAGTGATCTGCAGAAGTTAGCCAACCTGATCCACTTCGAAGCCCACATACATCGCCACCTGGATTATCGCCCGCCGCTGGATTGGGTCGGCGAACGTCCGTTTCTGGTTCTGGAGCAAGATCATTCGATCATCGCTGCGCTGGCCTGTCCGCCCGACCCTCCGCAAGTAGCGTGGATTCGCCTGTTCGCCGCCTCTTCTCAGGCACTGATCTGGCAGGCCTGGGAGGCGCTGCATCAAGAAGCCATGGCCTATCTGACGACCGTGCCAGAATTGCACTGGCTGGCCGCCATCCCCATGCACAGGTGGTTCGAAGATCTGCTGGTCGGAAGTTCTTTCGAATACACCCATAGCATTACCATGCTCAGTTGGGAGAATCATCCCCTGCCTGAAATCACCGTAAACCGTGAACTCAGCATCCGGCCGATGAGCATCGATGACCTGCCGGCAGTCCGGCGGGTCGATGCAGCGTCTTTCTCGCCCATCTGGCAAAACTCTCTGCCTTACCTGGAACTTGCCTTCCGCCAGGCAGCGATTGCCACCGTAGCGGAGAAGGAAGGGCAGATCATCGGCTATCAGATCAGCACCTCCACACCGGTGGGTGGACATCTGGCCCGCCTGGCGGTCGATCCGCAATTTCAGGGGCAGGGTGTAGGGCAGCATTTGCTGCACGACCTGCTGACCCAGTTCATCCGCCGCGGGGCGCACACTGTGACCGTGAATACCCAAAAGGATAACAACGCCTCGATTGCGCTTTACCAGCGGATGGGGTTCGAATTCACCGGCGAAGAATACCCGGTCTATCAAAAGGGGATTGGAGCAGCCAAGTACGAAACAGAATCAGCAACCACTGACCTGCCCGAAAAAATGTCCCAAACCTGATCGCAATCATGGAAGCTGCTCAATTTGCAATCCAAGCAAAAGATGGCCTGAAGTTGCACGCAAACGACTGGTCGCCTGGACAACCGCCCAAAGCGGTGGTTTGCCTGGTGCATGGGCTGGGTGAACATTCCGGCCGCTATGCTCACGTGGCTCAGGCGCTAAACCGCGCAGAATATGCCGTGTTGGCTTTCGACCTGCGCGGGCATGGGCAATCAGGAGGGCCGCGCGGCCATACCCCTTCCAGCGAAGCCTTTATAGAGGACATCGATTGTCTGTTAGAAGAGGCCAGCAGGCGCTATCCTGGCAAACCACAGTTTTTATACGGTCATAGCCTGGGAGGGGCGTTAGTGCTATTTTATACGCTGCGCCGTAAACCCCACGTGAGCGGCGTAGTCTCCACCAGCCCCGGATTGCACAGCCCGCTGGTCGAACAAAAGCTCAAAGTGGCCTTTGCCAAAGCGCTGGCCTCGATCTTGCCTGTCATGACCCTGCCAACCGGCCTGGACGCAGAGCTGCTTTCTCGTGATCCTCAGGTGGTGCAGGCTTATAAGAACGACCCATTGGTGCACGATAGAGCCTCCCTGGCGATGGCCAGCAGCACGATCCAGGCAATCGAATGGACGACGGAGCACGCTGCGGAATTCGAGCCGCCCCTGTTGCTGGTGCACGGTACAGAGGATAAACTCACTTACCCCAGCGGCAGCCAGGAATTCGCCGGCCGGGTCGGCGCACGCTGCACCCTAAGATTGTGGGAGGGTTTGTACCACGAAACGCACAATGAGCCAGAAAAGGACCAGGTGATCGCCGAAATCGTCCAATGGATGGATGAAAAACTGAACTGAACAGGTGTTTCCAGCGTTTGCACCCTGGACAAAGCGCTCTCATCGTGGCAAAATCGGCGCACATTGGAATTAGAAACTTGGAGAAGAGCATGAGTGACAAGAAAGAGAAAGAAGGTATGAGCAAGCGGCAGGCGAGACGAGAAGAGATCCGCCGCAAGGAGCGTCAGCAGCGTTTAATATTGATCGGTGTGATCGCCGGGGTCATTCTATTGATTGGCGCGCTGATCGTGGTGCCCAGCATTCGCTCGGCGACGGCGCCGGTGGGCGAATTCGTCAAAATCACCCCGCAGGCCTATGCCCTGGCAAACGGCACCACGATGGGGGATCCGAACGCTAAAGTGAAGATCGAAGTCTTTGAAGATTACACCTGCAGCGCGTGCAAGGTATATAGCGAGTCGGTCGAGCCACAGGTGATCAAAGAGTTGGTGGAAACCGGGAAGGTTTACTATGTTTTCTACCAGTTCCCGTTCCTGGACGATCGCTCGGCGAGCAAAGACTCAGATCGCTCGGCCAACGCTGCGTTGTGCGCCGCCGAACAGAACCGCTTCTGGGACTACAAGAAGCTCCTGTTCGCCAACCAGACGCATGTGGCCGAGCAATTCAGCGAAAAGCGCCTGATCGCCTTTGCCGAATCGCTGGGGCTGGATATGAACCAGTTCAATGCCTGTTACAAGGAAAACCGCTTCCAGAAACAGATCAACGAAGACCTCGATCTGGGCAGGCAGATGGGCATCACCGGCACCCCAACCGTGTTCGTCAACGGCGTGGATATAACACCGGGCAGAGTGCCTTCATTCGAGGAGATCCTGCAAGCCGTTCAAGCGGCTTCGGGCAACTAGCCAATCCACTCATCTGAAGACTTTAACGGGGTCAGTGCATCTCACTGGCCCCGTTTGAGCTCAATCCTGGCGAGCGAGGGTTGGCGATGAGACGCCCGCCGCCTGGCTTTCGTAAAGCTCGAGCACAAAGCAGAGCGACGACAGGCGGTTGAGATAGCGCAGCAATTCAGGGTTCTCGATCAAATGCTCATGGAAAAGGCGGGCAACATGCCGCTCGGCGCGGCGCACCGTCGTACGCGCCAGGGCAAACGCCGCCCCCGCAAGCGAGTCCCCTGGGAGGATAAAATCTTTGGGCATCTCGACTAGCGCGCTCAACGCGTCGGTTTGCCCCTCTAGCCAGCCCACACGCGAAGCGTCGATCCGGCGGAAGCGGGCGACGTTCTCTGGCGTGGCCGACAATTCAGCCATCAGATGATACAAATCGCGCTGCACGGTCAGGACCAGGCTGGCGGTTAGCTCTCCACGGCAGGTCGCACGCCCAATCCCCAACGCTGCGGTGGCTTCGTCGATCGCTCCAACCGCCTCGGTCACCGGGTGATACTTTGGCACCCTGCTCTCCCCCAAAAGCCCGGTGTAACCGTCATCGCCCGTTCGCGTATAAAAAGACGCCATGCGTTACTCTCCCAACTCCAGAGTGATCTAAGGGGTCATTTTCCTGAGCAGATTATAACCTGCATCTGTCCGAATAACGTTGTATAATGCAAATTAAAGCGTTCCAGAGCATTTCTGAGAGCCATCTTCGAGGAACAACCGGAGGACTGCCATGCAAATCCTTTGTTACCATTGCCATAAGCCGTTTGGCTTGAACAAAGAGTTCATCTACGCCGCGCTGGAGCAGATCGCTGCGGAGAACCTGACGCATTACGATGCCCCCTGTCCACACTGCCGCCGGGTGAATCGCGTCTCAAGCAAGGAACTGAAGCGCGCCGCCCCGAACTGGAAAGCGCAAGCGGCAGAGAGGAGCGAGAATGGATAACACCCGACGTTTCAGCTCACCCGCGGAGCTAAAAGCCGCCCTGGGCATGGAGCAATACATCGCCAGCGATGAAATCGCCACCATCATGTACCTTAGCCAGGAGTTGGGCAAACCCCTGCTGACCGAAGGCCCGGCAGGGGTAGGCAAAACAGAACTGGCCAAAGCCATTGCTCAGGCTACCTGCCGCGAGTTGATCCGCCTGCAATGCTACGAGGGCCTGGACGAGACCAAGGCGCTGTACGAATGGGAGTATGCCAAACAACTGCTTTACACCCAGCTCTTACGCGATAAGCTCCAGGAGACCTTAGCCGGCACTGACAACCTGAGCGCGGCTGCGGACCGCCTGGCGAGCGAGGAAGATGTCTTCTTTTCGATGCGCTTCCTCTTGCAGCGCCCCTTGCTCAAGGCTATCCTGAGCGAACAGCCGACCGTGCTCCTGATCGACGAGATCGACCGCGCCGACGCCGAGTTCGAGGCTTTCTTGCTAGAAGTGCTGAGCGATTTCCAGGTCAGTGTGCCTGAACTGGGCACGCTAACAGCGGTGCACCGTCCGCTAGTGGTGCTGACCAGCAACAACACCCGCGAACTGAGCGAGGCGCTCAAGCGGCGCTGCCTGTACCTGTTCATCGATTACCCCACCATCGAGCAGGAGATGGCCGTCGTGCGCTTGAAAGTGCCCGAGTTGAACGCCAAGCTGGCCCGCCAGGCTGTTGAGTTGGTGCATAGCCTGCGCTCAATGGATCTGCGCAAGTCGCCGAGCATCAGCGAGACGTTGGACTGGGCTAAGGCATTGGTGGCCTTGAACGCCCGCAGCCTGGATATGCCCACCCTGGAAACCACCATGAGCATCCTGCTCAAGCATGAAAGCGACCTGCAGCGCGTCAGGCGCTGGCTGCAACGGCCTTCGAGCAACGCTCGCCCTGGAGATGATCTCGATTCACGGCCATCCCGCTGGCGCAATTGACCCAGGTTGAAGCAGACCTCTGCGCAGGCGCCTCTCTCACCCTTTCGTGTTTCTTCGAGGAGCTTTACAGGTATGGAAGAGCGAATCGTCAAATTTGTGGCAGCTTTGCGAGCCGCTGGCGTGCGGATCAGCCTGGCGGAGAGTGCCGATGCATTCCAGGCAATCGACCTGATGGGGATCAAAGACCGTGAGATGTTCCGTCTCAGCTTGCAAACCACGCTGGTGAAAGAAGCCCAACATCTGCCAATCTTCGACGAACTGTTCCCGATCTTCTTCGGCGGCGATGAAGTGCCCCCGCTGATCAACCCCTCCGAGGACTTGTCTCCCGAAGAGGCCCAGATGCTGGCCGAGGCGCTGCGCCAGTTCAGCGACCAGTTGCGCAAGATGCTGGAGAGGCTGACGCAGGGCGAGCCGCTGAGCCAGGAAGAGCTGGAGCGGCTGGCGAAGATGGTCGGCCTGACGCAGATGGACAATTTGCACTACCGCGAATGGATGGTGCAACGGATGAAAAAGGCGCTGCATTTCAAAGAAGTGCAGGAGGCCTTGCAGGAGCTGGCGGAAATCCTGCAGAAGCTGGGCATGGACAAGCAACGCGCCGAACAACTGACCCAACTCATGCAGGCAAATCAGCAAGCGATCGAGGATCAACTGCGCCAATACGCTGGCCAGCGCATCGCCGACAACATGAGCCAGCGTCCAAAGGACGACCCGGTCGACGCGCTGCTCAACCGGCCGTTCAATGCGCTCTCGGATCGCGACATGGAACGCCTGCGCAAAGAGGTGCAACGCCTGGCAAGAGCGCTGAAAACGCGCGTGGCTCTGCGCCAGAAACGCGCCAAAACCGGCCAACTGGACGCCAAGGCCACCATCCGCGCTAATCTGAAGCACGCCAATGTCCCAATCGAACTGAAGCACCGCGAGCGCACGCTTAAGCCCAAGCTGGTGGTGCTCTGCGACGTAAGCACCTCCATGCGCTACTGTTCCGAGTTGATGCTCAGCCTGCTATATCAATTGCAGGATCTGATCAGCAAGACTCACGCCTTCGCCTTCATCAACCGCTTGGAATACATATCGCCAGACTTCGCCGAGAAGGAGGCGCAGGCAGCGGTGGCCCATGTGCTGGAGCGCATGCCGGCGGGCTATTACAATACCGATCTGGGCAGCAGCCTGGAAGATTTCCAACGCGAACATATGAATACCATCGACAGCCACACCACCTTCATCATCGTGGGCGATGGGCGAAACAATTACAACGATCCGCGCCTGGATATCTTCAACACCATCGCCCGGCGCAGTCGACGCACCATCTGGATCAACCCCGAAGTCCCAGGGCTTTGGGGCAGCGGCGATAGCGACATGCTCAAGTACGCCCCAAGCTGCGACGTGATTTTGCAGGCCAACACCCTGGCGCAACTGACCGCAGCGGTGGATCGCCTGCTGGCGTGAGGTCGAGATGTCCACCGAGTTGGTTGGTTTCCGAGAAGTCGAACACACGGCGGACTGGGAGCTGGAGGTCTGGGCGACAGACCTGGCCAGCTTGCTGGAACAGGCGGCGCGAGGCATGTTTTACCTTTCGGGGATGCGGTTACAAACAGAACCCCGTGTGAGGCGCAAGCTTTCGCTGGAGGCGAGCGATCCAGAGACGCTGCTGGTGAAGTTCCTGACCGAACTGCTCTATTACGCCGAGCAGGAAGGCATCGCCTTCGATCAATACCGCCTCACGCTGGACGGTTTTCACCTGGAGGCAGAACTGGAGGGGGCGCGGCTGGCTTCGATCGACAAGGAGATCAAAGCCGTCACCTATCACCGGCTGGCGGTTCGCCAGGTGGACGGGCTGCTCAGGGTGAATATCGTCTTCGACGTCTGAGCAGGGGATGGATTTGCTGCGGCCAGGGGAACAGGACCGTACACTTTGGCCTCTCGATCTGATCTAAGGAGGTGACCGATGGTATCTCTGCAAGATCTACAACAAATCAACGATTACGAATGGGAGATTCCGCAATCTTTCCGGTCGGATATGCGCGTGCCCGTACGCATTTTTGCCACGCGCCGTTTGCTGGAGAAAGTGCTGCAGGATAAATCGCTGGAGCAGGCGGTCAACGCTGCCACACTCCCCGGCCTGGTGGGCCAGGTGCTGGTCATGCCGGATATGCACCAGGGATATGGCTTTCCCATCGGCGGCGTGGCCGCGACGCGCTACCCGGATGGGGTGATCTCACCCGGAGCAATCGGCTATGACATCAACTGCGGCGTGCGCTTGCTGGCCTCGCAGATCGAGTTCGAGGCTGTCGAGCACCTGATCGGCGACCTGGCGACTGCCCTGGATCACTATTGCCCCAGCGGCGTCGGCGAGAAGGGCGCACTGCGCATGAGCGAAGAGGAGTTGGATCAGGTATGTCGTGAAGGCTCTCGCTGGGCGCTCAAGCAGGGCTTTGCCAGCGAGATGGATGTGCGCCGCACGGAGGAGGGCGGGCGTCTGGAGGGCGCCGATCCGAGCAAGGTGAGCAAGCGGGCTAAAGAGCGCGGCCGTCCACAGCTTGGCACTCTGGGCGCCGGCAACCACTTCATCGAGATCGATGTCGTGGATCAAATCTTCGATCCCCACGCTGCCCAGGTGATGGGGCTGCAGGAGGGCTATCTGGCAGTGCAAATCCACTGCGGCTCGCGCGGGTTCGGCCATCAGATCTGCACGGACTACGTCCAGGAATTCCAGGCGGCAGTAAAACGCTACAACATCCACCTGCCCGACCGCGAACTGGTGTGCGCGCCGCTGAATTCGCCGGAGGGACAAAACTATCTGGCAGCGATGCGCAGCGCAGCCAATTACGCCTTTGCTAACCGCCAGGTGCTGGCGCACAACGCCCGCAAAGCCTTCGAGGCGGTGCTGGCAGGCAAGGTGAAAAACTGGCATCTCCACCAAGTCTATGACATCGCCCACAATATGGGCAAGATCGAAACCCACGAAATCGACGGCGAGATGATCAAGGTGTGCGTGCACCGCAAGGGCGCCACGCGCGCCTTTGGCCCCGGCGCGCCCGGCCTGCCCGAAGAGTACGCTCAGATCGGCCAGCCGGTGCTGGTGCCTGGGAGCATGGGCACCGCCTCCTGGGTGTTGGTGGGCACCCAGGCCAGCATGCAGCGCACCTTTGGCTCAACCTGTCACGGCGCTGGGCGAGTGATGAGTCGCGAGAAGGCCAAAAAGCAGGTTCGCGGCGAGGCCCTGCGCCAGGAGTTGGAGGCCGAGGGCATTCGGGTGCGCGCCGGATCGATGGCTGGCCTGGCTGAAGAAGCGCCGCTGGCCTACAAAGACGTGGATGCGGTCGTCGAGACTGTGGCAGGAGCAGAAATCGCCAGCAAGGTAGCCCGGCTGCGCCCTGTAGCAGTGATTAAAGGCTAAGCTGGACCGCATCCTGCACCCGCACATAGCCAGATGTCCAGTATCCCCTGCCAGGGAACCCTTCGGCGGGGGAAAACGTCCTGTTAACGACTTAACCGGACAGTGGAGAGATGATCAGACATGACGAAGACAGCACGTAAAAACCTGACTTTTGGGATCGGTGTATTGCTTTTGGGAACAGTCCTGGCCGCTTGCGGCGGCGTCAGCCAGCCGCAGGTCACGCCTGCGCCGGTCGAGCCGACTGAAGTAGCTACGACCCCATATCCGGGGGCCGGAGGCGGGGTGAATCCCTATCCGTCACCGTATCCATCCGATTTGATCGCGTACCCCCCTGTAGGAAAAAACTTACCGGTTTATCCGGCGCCATTACAGCCTTATCCCCAACCGCAGCAGCTTTATCCGGCGCCCTGGCAGCCGCAAGTCGCCGACCAGAACCTGCAACGCGGCGAGGCCTTCGTGGAAGGCATGGACATCCTGGTGATGGAGAGTTTTCCCAGAGGATATACCCTGAACCTGAGCGGCACGCTGCCCACGCCATGCCATCAACTGCGGGTCGATGTGGCCGCGCCAGACAGCCAGAACCGGATTCAGGTCAGCGTGTACTCGGTGGTCGATCCGAATGTTATCTGCGTCCAGGTGTTGGCGCCTTTCGAACAGGGCATACCGCTGCAAGGCCTCCCCGACGGCAAATATACCATCCTGGTCAACGGCAAGGAAGCCGGCAACATCGAGCTCCCCTGAGCAAGGGCGCCCATAAAACCCCCTAAATGCCTGCGCTGCTTTCAATTCAAACTTAAGCGGGCGAAACAGAGCTGAGGCGGTCCAGGAGTTCGTCAGGCACCTGGACCGCCACGACTTCTCCTCGGACGGTAACTTCGCCCTTGGCAGAGATGGTAGCCGTCACAACGACTTTGCGCCCTCTGACTTCCTTTACCTGTCCGCGCACTTCCAGGGGCACTCCCAGAGGGGTGGGCTTCAAGTAATCCACGTGCAGCGAGGCCGTCAGGAAGCGCAACGGCGGCTCGCTATCCATCGGGCGGCCCTGATCGCGGTACGCCGCTGCTGCGGCCGTGCCCGTCCCATGACAATCGATCAGCGAGGCGAGCAAACCGCCATAGACATACCCCGGGATGGCGATATGGTATGGTCGGGGTTGGAAGATACACACCGTCTCATCGCCGTCCCAATAGCTCTTGATCTGCAAACCGTGTTCATTCAGCCGTCCACAGCCATAGCAGTAACTAAGCTGGTCGGGATAATAATCCTGAAAGGCTTTTTCTGTCATTCTGCTCTCCAAGGCGCCCGGAATCGATCACTCCAGATGAACTTCCAGCTTTTGAAGCTCCGCGTCCGGCAACGGATAGCTTCCATGGCCCGGATAAACCCACCGCGGGTGCACTGCCTTTAGCTGCGCCAGGCTGCGAGGGATCAAAGCCCAATCCTGGGCATAGAGCTGCTGGGCATGAGGACGACCGGTCGTCAAAACCAGGTCCCCTGCAAAAGCCACCCCTTCTTGGAGCAACAGGCTGGATGAACCCGGCGTATGACCCGGCGTGTGCAAAACGCAGGCCTCCAGACCTGGAATCCCCAGGTCATCACCATCCTCCAAAAGGATATCGGCACTTACCCCCTCGGGCCTGAAGAACGCTTCATAATAGGGCAGAAGCCTGGGCAGGAGACGCCCAAAGCGCCTCGCCTGTCCGATAGGGGTTTGCGCATTGGCCATGGCTTCGGCGTCGGCGCGGTGAATGGCCACCGGCGCGCCGGTTATCCGCCGCAAGGCCGCCGCGCTGCCGTAATGATCCAGATGCGCGTGGGTGATGAAAATCAAGCGCAGGTCGTTTCGCCCAAGTTGCTGCATAAGCCGTAAGACCTTCCCCTCCTGACGCGGCGAGCCGCTATCGATCAGCAGCATGCCCTGAGGAAACTCCACCAGGTAGGCGCGCCCCAGACCCAAGCCGAGGCTGTGTATCTGCAAGGTTAAGTTGTGCGACATCCCCGGCTACTGCAACCGCAGCAAAACTTTGCCCTTCCCCCACAAATCTTCCAGGCGATAGTAATTTCGCCGATCGGGAGAAAACAGATGCACTACGACATCCACATAATCGATCAAGATCCAGCCATCTTGCGGCAGACCCTCTAAGCGGCCTTTCAGGTCATAGCGCTCGTGAACGCGCTCGAGCACTTCGTCCGCCAGAGCGTTCAACATGCGATCGCTGGTGCCTGAGCAGATAACAAAATATTCCGTGAAATCAACCAGTTCGTGAATGTCGAGCAGAAGGATGTCTTCTCCCTTTTTGTCTTCCAACACGTTAGCAATTGTTCGAGCCAGTTCTAATGTATCCAGAAGTCACCTCACAATAGCATGAAATGATTTTGCGCCTTGTGCGTCTCAGCGCTGAACGCTTTACGAAGTCAGGCCAGCAGAGAACAGACGGGTGTAAACCGCCCCGCTGGGCTGCAAATCGGAGCGAAACAGGTGGATCGCCTGAACGCGCGTCACCCCAATGAAACCCACCTTGTAAGATTCCAGAACGCTGCTCAGTTGGCGCAGCCCTTCGGGAGCCGCATTGCGGCTTACTCTGCCCAGGGTCAGATGCGGCGAGAACGGCCGCTCTTCGGGCGAGTAGCCCAGGCGAGCCATCTCCGCCTCGACTCCCCGCTGCAGGCCACCCAACTCCGCTGGCGCCTCGACGCCCACCCAGACCACGCGCGGGCGGCGCACAGAAGGGAACGCCCCCAACCCCCCGACGCTGAATTCGAAGGGCGAATGGCGGGCAGCTTCGTTGCGGAGCATGTTGGTGAGCATCTCCAGGCTGGCTAGAGAGACATCCCCCAGGAACTTAATCGTCAGGTGGATGTTCCCGGCAGGCACCCAGCGCACCACTTTTTCGGGCACCCGGTTTTTCAAATCCTGCAGCACCTGCTCCAGGCCACGATGGACTTCTTCCGACAGGGTAATAGCAATGAAGGCGCGAATGACGTTCATACAGGTGGGTTATTCGATAGCAATCTGCGTCGCTTCCTCCAGAGCGCGCTTAAGGTCTACGAAAGAAACCGGCTTGGTGAGATAAAAGGACGCCCCGGCTTCCAGCCCAGTCTTGATGTCTGCCGGTAAGCCCTTGGCAGAAACGATGATCACCGGAATGTGAGACAGGCGTGGATCACGCTGCATATAACGCAACACCTCGAGGCCCGATACGTCGGGCATCATGATATCCAGCAAAACCGCGTCGGGCTTCTTTTCGGCGATCAGGTCGATCGCCCGCACACCGCCATGGGACTTGATCACGCTCATGCCAATCAGGCGCGCCATCTCGGCGAACATCTCGGCCGTATCTGGCTCATCTTCGACAACGACGACCGTTTTGACTGGAGAACTCATTGCTTGCTCCTGATTCATCTCCGATCATACCAGAAAAATCGCCGAAGTTCACAGGTTCTCTGGCGCAGGCGCTGATCCCCCTGCAGGTCGCTCCATTCGATAGTCTGCAGGGGTGTCCAGGTCGCGCAGGATCGAGTCATCCTCAACCTCGACATAGCAGATCTGATCTGCATAAGGCGCCAACAGGTCGCGCAAAGTCCTCTGGGGCGCCGGTTGCGAAGACATCGCCTGAGAGTCTGGCAGCGCCAATAGCAGAGGCCACAGCAAGCGCGAAATGATCCAGGGGTGGCCGCGGCGCATGCGATAACTGGGAAAAACCAACGGCGCCCGAGTCTGCTGATAGGCGCGCACCACATCATGCACCACTTTCAGGCGCATTTGCGGCTGGTCGCCCAGGGCGACCAGAGCAGCATCGAACTCAGCAGGCAGGCTGGCCAACCCAACCTGAAGCGAAAGGGCCATTTGATCCTCGGCATAGCGCGGGTTATAGACTGTTCGAGCAGGACATCCGCTTAGGGCTTGCTCGACCTGCCGACGCGCCCCACCGGTCACCACCACGATCTCGTCTAATCCCGCCTGCGCCAGGGTGCGCACCACCTGGCCGATGACCGTGGTATCGCCCCAGGGCAAGATCATCTTTGGCTGGCCCATGCGCCGGGAGCGCCCCGCCGCCAGCACCACCGCTGCGATCCGCACGCTCGAAGGATGGCTCATGTTTCCAACAACCGTTGATAATCTTCTGGCGTATCGATGTCCTGTAGGATGGTTGGATCATGCCAGGGCACCCAATACGCCGGATAACGGGCGAACAGCGCCCGGCCGCCCTGGTCGCCGCTCAGAGCAAGCAAATCGGGGAAAGTTATCCGATCCAGCAAGACCGGGTTGGCGCGCTGACCCTGCACCAGCGGAGCGACCAGCGGGCTGAGCGTGGCAGCGTGCGCTTCCATCAGACTGACGATAAGCTGAACGGGGGTGCGCGGCTGATCAGCAAGCAAGAACACCGCCGCGCCGGTTTCCGCTGGCAGCGCGCTCACGCCCGCCTTGACCGAACTGCTCTGGCCAAGCTGCCATTCCGGATTGCGAACCAGTTGCACCGGCAGGCCCTGCACTGCGGCCTCGACCTGCTCGGCGGCGCTCCCCACGATGACCACCACCGGCGCCAGGCCGGCCTCCAAAGCTGCCTGAGCCACATGCCGCACGAGAGGCTGGCCGCGCCAGATGAGCGCCTGCTTCGGTTGCCCCATGCGTTGGGCGCCGCCCGCTGCCAGGATCACGCCGGCGATGCGCTCATGTACTGCGATGACCTTGCTCTGATCCTCCTGGCGCGTGCTCGAAGCCCGGCCAGGGATGGATGCTACTACCACTGCCCCATACTCTTGCAACAAAGATTGGGCCATCCGGCGCGCAATTCCCTGCATTTCCAGCGTATCCGCCTGGTTCAGCAGCGCCAGGCGGCGCGCGCCTTGCGGAATATTTTTCAATCCACCCTGGGGATGGAGCAGCAAGCGCGTCAATCCCTCCGGCGTGATCGGGAGGTTGAGCGGCGCATCGGAGAGGGCCGAGAAGATCTCCGGGCGGTGCACCCAGTCCGCATTCAGCGGCTTCCCTAAAGCGGACAGCCCGGCAACAACCGCCACCTGCCGCGCCCACAAGGGGGTAACCGGCTCGTGAGCGGCGGGGGCTTTGAGCGGCCGCCGACGAGAGCCATCCGCCTCGATCAGCATGGGCAGTGAGCGCAAGTCCGCCAATTGGCGCAAGCGCTCCATGATCGGTTCGGGCAAACCACGCGTGCGCTGGTCGTCGCTTGCTGGCCCTGTGAAGAGCAGCACACCAGAGGGCAAATCTTGTTCCAAGTCATCCAGATCAGCGATGTCTTGCAGGGTGTAATGGCGATCTGCCAGCGCCAGTTGCTCCATGGCCAGGTGAGTCGTCGCGGTCAAGATCACCGCCGGAGGCGCAGAGGCTTCTGCTGCGCCTGCTGGCGCTTGACGAATTGGGGGCGCAACCGCAGCAGCTTGCGCCGTCTGGACAGGCAAGGGTTTCAATAACTGGCGACCCAGGCTGAATAGCGCCGAGGTCTTGCCGCCGGCGCCAACCAGCGCCAGGCGAGCAGAGCGGTCCAATCGCAATGCTTCAACCAGGCGCATCTTCGCTCCGTTCAATTCTCATCCGTGACGCTAATATCGAAAGTGCGTAAAAGTTCCTTGAAGCGCGGCCTCCAGGCGCGCAGGCGGGATTCAGGCACAATACGGCCTCGTTCTGCGGCCTGCCAGGCGTAATCCGCGACCGCATAAGCCGAGGTAGGACGGCCCAGAGAGGCAGAGATGGCTGCCCGCTGGCGCAGCAACTGTGAGTCATTCTCCAGCCAATGGCACAGGATTTCCAGCACCTGTATCGGATTTTCAGCCAGCTCGCCAGCGCCGTAATGCAAAACATAATGCGCGTTGCCCATTTCCTGCCCAGGGGTGACATCCACCAGCAACAGCGGTTTGCCGCAGGCCAGCGACTCGGTGACCACCAGCCCGCCCGCTTTGCTGACGACCAGGTCGGAAGCCTTCATGAATGTGGGCATCCTGTCAACGTAGTTGTAAAGATGAGTGGGGTGATGCCATTGCATGGCTTGCACCTGAGCAAATAACTCATCGTCCCCGCCGGCAACCACCACCAGTTGTATCGCCTGTCCCGAATGGTTGAGCACATTCAAGACGCTCCCCAGGTTTTTCACCCGCTTGCTGCCCACCACCAGTACCGTCGTAACGCCAGACGACCAGCCCAGTTCGCGCCGGATTTCATCCGCACTGCGCGTCTCTTTGACAAAAGCAGGGTTGACCGGCACACCGGTGACGCGCAATCTTTCGGCCGGGAAGTGACGATTGACGGCCTGCTGATAAGCCTCCTGAGTGGGCAGGAGCAGGTAGTCCGCGCCGCGATTGAACCACAGACGATGGATATGAGTCAAATCAGTGACCACCGTCAGGTAGGGGATGGGCAGTTTGCGCAGAGTGATATAGGCATTCAGCGGCGGCGGATAAAAGGGATGCGTGCTGACGACCGCGTCTGGCCGGTGCTGTTTCAGGATTGAGTGGATCACGCTGAACAGCAAGACGGTCAAAGCGCGCTCCAACACTGCTGAAGGCACCCTGGTTGAGCTGATGTTGTAGTTCAACTTCCAGAAGTTGGGCATCTGGCGCACGAATTTATCGTACTCGGCCTGCGAGGCGCGCAGGAAAGCAGGGGTGCGCCGGTCGTCCAGCGGATTGATCACTTCGACCGTGCAGCGGTCGGAGTAGGCGTCCTCCAACGCGGCAGCAATAGCCACCGCCGCAGAGCGATGGCCAAAACCGGCGTCTGCAGTCAGCACCAGGATATGCTTGCGTTCCGGCATCCTAGTTGATTTTTCCCAGGCCGCGCAACACCCGTTCTGGGGTGAGAGGGAACTCGTTGAACCAGACGCCCGTGGCATCGTGCACCGCGGCGATGACCGCCGGCGCAAGGGGCAGGAAAGGCATCTCGGCCATGCCGCGCGCCCCCCAGGGCCCAATCGGATCAGGATACTCCAGGATCAGCGATTTCACCCGCTCGGGCACATCTAACACCGTCGGGATCAGATATGTGGAGAGATGTTGCGTCTGGACATAGCCATCTTTTTGGACGAAGTTCTCCAAAATGGCGTAGCCTGCGGCCTGGACGACTGCGCCTTCGATTTGTCCCTGAACCTGTTGGGGGTTGATCGCCCGACCGACATCATCCGCCGAAATCACATCCAGGATGTGAACGTGGCCGGTCTCCAGATCGACCTCGACGGTCACCGCTTGAGCCACATAGCCGTAGGCAAAATTAGGCTCGGACTTGCCAGTTTGGGGATCGAACGGCGTGGTGCGCGGCGGGCGATAGGTGTAGGTGGCAATCGCTGGACGATCCTCGGCGCGCCATTTTTCGAGAGCGGCCTCCACTGCGCCTTTAACCGAGTTGCCCGCCATGAAGGTCATTCGCGAGGCGGACACGCTGCCCGAATTTTCGGTATAGGCAGTATCCGAAACGATCAACTCGACCCGATCGACGGGCACCCCGGCGGCCTCGGCGGCTGCCTGAGTGATCACTGTATAAACCCCCTGCCCTACCTCAGAGGCGGCGTGGTGCACCACCACGCGCTCAATCTCGGCGCTGCCATGCAATTCTACAGTGGCGGTGCACTGCTCGGGCGCGCCGAAGGAAAAGCCCACGTTCTTAAAAGCCGCGGCAAACCCTACCCCACGCTTCACATGTGGCTTTGGAGCAGGCTGCGAGCCGATCAGCGAGGCATCGCGGCGGGCGCTCACGTCTCCGCCGTCCGGCTGGCTGATCTGCCAGCCAGCCTCCCGGGCGCAGGCTTCGATCACCTGCGGCATGCTCACCCCTTTGGGCAATGGCGTGCCTACCGAGAGCAACGAGCCTTCGCGCAGGACGTTGCGCAGGCGGATTTCCACCGGGTCCATACCCAGCGCCTCCGCCAGGCGGTTCATCTGCATTTCGGCGGCAAACGCGCCCTGCGGACCGCCAAAGCCTCGAAAAGCGCCTGTGACCATGTTATTAGTGTACACCGCGTAGGAGTCCACCTTGACGTTAGGGATTTCGTATGGGCCGGTGCACATCAACGTCGCATTGCCCAACACTTTGGTAGAAGTGTAGGCATAACCGCCGCCGTCAGCGACCAGTTCGACTTCAGCAGCGATCACCTTGCCCGACCGGGTTGCGCCCCAACGGCTGCGGATGATATAGGGGTGACGCTTATGGTGGCCGATGATCGATTCTTCCCGGTTCCAGACGATCTTCACCGGCCGATGGATGCCCCGCTGGTGAAGCCGCCAGGCCGCCAGCCCCAGGACGATCTGCACCGACATGTCTTCTCTGCCGCCGAACGCGCCTCCCACAGGCGGGTAAATGATGCGTACCTGCTCCAACGGTAGCCCCAAAGCATGCGCCACCTGCTCCTGATCCTCGTGTGCCCACTGGCCTCCAACAACTACAGTGACCCGGCCTTCCTCATCAATATAACCTACCCCCGCCTCGGGCTGAAGATAAGCGTGCTCCTGCGCCGGGGTGCGATATTCCCCTTCGACGATCACATCGGCCTGGGCGAAGGCCGCCTCCACGTCGCCCTTGCGGATGCGGTAATGACAAAAGATGTTCGAATCGCGCTCCGGATGGATCAGCGGGGCCCCATCTTTCATGGCTTCCAACGGATCGGTGAGCACCGGCAGGTCTTCGTAATCGACCACAATGAGATCTCGCGCCTGGGCCGCAATCGCCTCGGTCTCGGCAATCACCAGCGCCACCTGATCTCCGATCCAGCGCACACGATCGGCGTAAGGCTTGGTGGACCCCGGCCCGCACAAGACCGGTTGGTCGGGCATGATCAGACCATACTCATTGACCGGCACATCTTTAGCGGTGAAAACGGCGATGACGCCGGGCAACGCCTGCGCTTGCGATACATCGATGCTGCGGATACGGGCATGCGGACGATTGGCGAATAAGATCTTCATCCAGGCCTGACCTGGCAGGTTGATATCTCCCGGATAGCGAGTTTCACCGGTCACTTTGGCGTAAGCATCCACGCGTGGGATAGATTGACCAATCGCTGACATAAAGCACTCCATTCGAATGGTAGAATCGTTTTGAACGGAATATTGGATCGAACGAGCACCATGATTATACCCCGCAATCAAACCGAATCGGGATGAGAGCATCCAAGGAGCTGATCATGAAAATGCAAACGACTGGTGGGAAAACCAATAAGCCAATCCTGGGAATCTTGATCTTAGCGATCCTTCTGGCGCCGGCATGCCGCCTGGCCAGCCTCAACTTGCCGCGGGTGAAGAACCATGCGCAGCCCGAAATCAGCTTCCCGGCGAGTGAATTCGATGACGCCGGCTGCCCGGAGGAATATGGCCGACGGAACTGCCAACCAGACAGCGCGCTGGGACAACTGGGATGTGAACAAATCCGCCCGCCAGGCGAACTGCTGGGGGCGCTGCGGCCTGTGTATCCCATGCGCCTGTGTTTGGTCTTGCGAAACGCCGGTCAACAGCTCGACGAAGGCGAATATGTTTACCGCGAAGGCTGCCTGACGAGTGAATATGTGCGCTATGTCATCCAAAAGGACGGCGAATTCGTGATGCTGAAGTCCCTGGCAGATCTACAGCAGACTTATGCCCCCATCGAGACCGAAGACGAAGCCCTGAGCTACGCCCTGGCAGCCACCGGTTTAGGCGTGCGCTATGGGATGACCGCTCAGCGAGCGCTGCGCTATTTTGTCGATCAGCTAGAAGACACAAATGTACAGCCGGCAGCAGAGGGATATCAGGTGCGCCTGTTCGATTACAAGCTATGCGGCTGCGGCCCGCACCCCACTTTTGCCGTGGATGTGTTAGTTACCCGCGATGGCCAGGTGCAGGAGTTGAGGCGAGAGAAAATCTACGAAGATCCGGCTGAAGATAAGCTGTGCGTCGATTAATCGACCTGCTCCGGGGGCAGGAATAACCTTCTCAGTTGCTCCAGACCTTCCTGGTTGGTGATCGCCAGAATTTCATCGCCCACTTCGAAGGTGCTCATGCCCCGCGGAACGACCACCTTCCCCTGGCGGATGATGGCCGCGATCACACATTCGTCACTCAAACCCAGGTCTTTCAGAGCAACGCCAATCGCTCGCGCCCCTGGCGGGATTTTTTCTTCCACCAGCGAGTAGTCGCCCCGCCGCAGCTTGAGCAGAGTCATCATATCGCCGAGGGACATCTCCTCCTGGATTAGCCCGGCGATTACGGTGGCGTTATTCAGCGCCACATCCACGCAAAACTTGTGATCGAACAGCCAGGCGTTGCGAGGGTCATTGATGCGAGCGATGGTGCGCGGGACGCCGAATTGCTGCCGCGCCAGGTAACACACCACCAGGTTATCTTCGTCGGCAGTGGTACAGGCCGCCAGGACATCCACCTCGCGAATCCCGGCTCGCTCCAGCACTTCCAATTCGGTCGCATTTCCCTCGAAAATCACCTCTGTGGGCAATTCACGATGCAGGCGCGCAAGGACTTCTTTCCGATGGTCCAGCACACGCACCTGGTGATTTTGTTCCATGAGCAGATACGCCAGTTGGGTGCCAGTGCGGCCCCCACCCACGATCATGACGTTCATGATTCCATCTCCTTTTTCCCGTCTCTGCTCTGGTAAATTGAGCGCAGCCGTTGACGTAAGGCTTCGGAGCCATCCAGTGTGGCGCTGACCAGCACTGCATCGCCTTCTTTGAGCGGCATATCCAACGTAGGGATGACCGCTCGACCGGCGCGAGTGAGCGCCGCCACCACACAGCCTTCTTGGGGCATCAAGTCCTTCAAAGGAAGACCATCCAGTTCTTTGCGCGCCAGGAACTCATAGAGTTCCACTTCACCGTTGCCCGCAGAAAAGACTGTGCGCGTTTCCTGTTGATAGAGCAGTTCCTCGATCCGCTGAGCCCCCCAACTGGTGGAACTGACCACCTGCAAACCGAAGGCCTCATGTGTCGCGCGCCAGCGGGAGTTGAAATTTCGCACCACCACGCTGGGCACGTTGTATTCTTTCTGCCCGATGTGAGCGACCACTGCGTTGATGGTATCGGAACTGGTCACGACCGCCAGGCCATCGGCCTCGCTAATGCCCGCTCGCCGCAGCACGTCCTGGCTCATCGCCTGACCTTCCACCAGGCGTCCTTTGAAGTCGGGCGGCAAGTTTTGGAAGGAAGCCTCGTTCTGGTCGATCACGACAACTTGATGGCCGCGCTGGCTGAGCCGATAGGCCAGCTCAGCCCCTACCCTGCCACACCCAACCACAATCATCTTCATGTTTCTTCTCCTCTTTGGCCCGCCCCGGGGATCGGTCTTTTACAGAGTCAGTCGATCCACAGCCAATCAACTGCGGCGGCGTCCACCCATGCCCAAGACAAGCGTAACCCAATACAGCAACTGCAAGATCGCCGTGATCAGCGCCGCCACATAGGTCAGCGCAGCGGCGTTGAGGACATTGCTGACGCCCTTCATCTCTTCCTGGTCCATGATCAGCCCCGATTCGCTCAGCAACTGGCGAGCGCGCGCTGAGGCGTTCAATTCAACCGGCAAGGTCGCCAGAGCAAACACTGCGCCTCCCGAAAAGACCGCCACCCCCAACCAGGCGATGCCGGTCAACTGTAAGAAAAGGCCGATCATCAGCAAAATCCAGCCCAGGTAAGAACCAATATTCACTGCCGGGACCAATGCTGCTCGCAGGCGCAGCGGAAAATAATCCTCTTTATCCTGCATGGCGTGGCCCAGTTCATGGGCGGCGATCGCCAGCGCAGCCACTGAGCTTTGGCTGTACACGCCACGCGACAGGCGCAAAACCTTCGAGCGCGGATCGTAGTGATCGGTCAGTTCGCCCTGCACGCCCTCGATGCGCACATTGTAAAGGCCAGCCATCTGGATCAGGCGCTGGGCAGCTTCCGCGCCGGTAAAACGGCTGCGCGCCGGCACCCGGCTCCATTTGCTGTAAGCTGACTGAACGTATATCTGCACCAGCAGCATCAGCAGAAAAGCCGGAAGCATGAAGATCAGGTAACTCGGACTCAAGAACATCATTGAACTCCTGTTTTACACCTTTTGGGTTACTCTAAAGTCAACAGCCTGTGGGTTGCCTATGGCTGCGGGGTCGGTGTGGGCGTCGGCGAGGGGATCGGAGTTGGCGGCGGGGTTAGCTTTTGGAGCAACACCGCGATCGCCTGATCCAACTGTGGGTCACGTCCGGCGGCCAGGTCTTCATCCGTGATTTCGACCGGAAAATCCGGCCGTAAACCCACCCCGTGGATCTGACGACCGAGCGGGGTCAACCAGCGCGCAACGGTGATGCGCACCGCGCCCTGGTTGTCGTCCAATTCCACATAGTTCTGGACAGAACCCTTGCCGTAAGACTGCATCCCGACCAGATAGCCGCGGCCATAATCCTGAATTGCGCCAGCGACGATCTCCGAGGCCGAGGCGCTGCCCTCATTGATCAGCACAACCATCGGGATTTCGGTAGCCAGCCCGCCGCGCAAGGCCTCGAAGGCTTCCTTTCGGCCATCGCCGAACTCTTCCAGCATGATCGTCCCTTTACCGATGAATTGAGAGGCGACCTGAATGGCGGTATCGCGATACCCGCCGCCGTTGTTACGTAAGTCGAGGATCAGGCCCTTGGGGTTTTGGGCCAGCAGATTTCTGAGCGTCCTTTGAGTCTCCTGATAGGTCGAATCGCCGAAGGTGAACAGTTGGATATAAGCAATGCCCTCTTCCTCCAGCATCCTTCCCGCCACCGAAGGCGTGACGATGGCAGCACGCACCACTTCGACATCGAAAGGCTCTGTTTGACCTCGGCGCAGGATCGTCAGACGGACGACCGTGCCCTTCGGGCCAAGCACACGCTGGCGGGCATACTCGCCGCCCTTGCCGGTCATGTCCTCGCCGTCGATGGCGATCACCTTATCGCCGGGCCGCAGGCCAGCTTTCTCCGCCGGAGAGCCGGGCATCGGGCTGATGATCGTCAGGTAATCCTGCGTGGGATCGACCCAGGCGCCGATGCCTTCATACTCCGCCCCTTGCAGCACTTCATTAACCCGCTTCAGCATCTCAGGGTCAAGGTAGGAGCTATGCTGGTCACCCAGCGCTTCCATCATTCCTTTGATGGCCCCACGCATCAGCGCCACCTGATCCACCGGTTGATCAACGTAAAGCTCGTTGACCAGGTCCCAGGCCTGCCAGAAAGGCTTGAACAATTTGTCTCGGTCCAGTTGGCTCTGGGCGGTCTGTTGCCCGCTGCCTTCGGAGGAAGTAGGAGTAGATAACTTTTCGCTCAAAAACGGCAGAGCGACTCCGGGCGCCGCGCCCAATCCGGTAAACGTTCGGCCGGCGACAAACCCTGCCGAACAGACGCCAGCCAAAAGAATTAAGGCGATGAAAACCCCAACTACGGCCAAAAACGATCTATTTTGCATACCTGATTAACTCCTATCCGCATGATCTAAGCCCTGGATAGCCCGAGAATGGTTTTCTGGCCGCCCATCCAGGGCAAGATCATCCACCTTTGTATGTGAATCGACCGTTAAGATTATCACATATTTGTTAGAAATAGATAAATTCAGGCAGAGAACGGGCGGCGAAGCAGGTGCAACAATTCGTCCTGGGTGCAAATTGTTTCCGGCAAACCCAGGCTGCGACCCAGACGGGTGAGTTGCGGCGGATCGACATACGTCGATCTCAAAGTTTCCTCTTCCACCAACACCAGGCGCATCGGCCCATCCAACAAAATTTTGCCTCTCCCCATCACAATCAGGCGTTGAAAATTTTCGGCGCAGAAGTCGATATCATGCGTGATCGTTAGCACGGTCTTGCCAGCGCGTTTCAGCTCCGCGACAATGCCAGCGATGCGTTGGACGCTGGCCGCGTCCTGGCCGGTTGTCGGCTCATCCAGGATGACAATGGGTGTATCCATCGCCAGGATCGATGCCAGCGCCACCATTTTTCGCCAGGTGGGCGAGAGATCATAGGGGTTGATCTCTTCCTTACCTGTCAGACCGGTAAGCTCCAGCGACCAGGCAACCAGCTCGGCGATGCGCTCCGGCGAATACTTCAAGTTATGAGGGCCAAAGCGCACTTCCTCCTTCACCGTGCGACAAAACAATTGCTCGTCTGGGTTTTGGAAGACAAAGCCCACGCGCTTGGCCAGCTGCGCCACGCTATACTGGCGCGTGTCCCAACCGCCTATGCGCACCGTCCCCCGCGTGGGTTGGAGCAAGCCGTTCAGATGGCGCACCAGGGTGGTTTTGCCGGCGCCATTTTGACCCACAATCGCCACCAGCTCGCCAGTCTCGACGCTCAACGAGACCCCGGAAAGCGCTTCCACTCCTCCCGGGTAAGTAAAGTACAGATCATCGACCTCGATCTTCATGCAGTATCTCTCGAAAACCTTCCACAGCTTCGTCCAGCTTGACCGGCAAAGAGCGCCCGGCCGGCCACAGGCGCTCTTGAGCAGCTTGTCGGGCCGCCGCGGTGTAGCGTGATATTCCGATATTGTGCTTGGGCAGCAACTCCGCGGTCAGCACTTCCTGGGGCGACCCCAGCATCAGCATCTCCCCTTCGGACAACGCCAGAACCCGATCGGCGAACTCCGCCACCCATTCGATCTTATGCTCTGTCATGACGATGGTCATCCCCTGGCGGCTCATATCCTTGATCACCTGGAAAACCTCCCGCGTCCCAATCGGGTCTAGCTGCGAGGTGGGCTCATCGAGCACCAAAATTTCGGGTTGCAAGACCAGGATGGACGCCAGAGCCACGCGCTGCTGTTGACCACCGGAGAGCGCGTAAGGCGAACGCTCTCCTAAGTCCTGGATGCCGGTCAATTCCATCACCCGATCGATGCGCTGCCGCATCTCATCGCGCGGCACGCCGCGGTTTTCCAGGCCAAAGGCAATCTCTTCATAGACGGTAAATTTCGAGCCTGAAATTTGATTGAACGGGTTCTGGAAGACCAGACCAACCTTCTGGACGAAATCGTTCAGATGCGCGCCCGAGGTCTCGATGCCGCCGACGCGCACCCGGCCTTCGAGCTTGCCCTTGAAAAAATGCGGCACAAAGCCAGCAATGGTATAGCACAGGGTTGATTTCCCTGCCCCATTCGGTCCGATCACCGCCAGGAATTCCCCCTCTTCCACCTCCAGGTGGATATCCCGTAGGGCGGGCTGATGGGTGATCGGATAAGTATAGGTGAGGTTGTGAAGCTCTATGACAGCCATATTCGTCCTGCCAGGGCGAGCAACGTCAAAGCCAGCAACAACCAACGCAATCGGGCCTGCGCCCTGCTATCAGGGATTTCGACCAGGCTGGTCTTTTTGCCCGGCAAATTGAAGCCGCGGGCTTCGATGGCAATGGCGCGCTCTTCCACATCCACCAGAGAGCCAAAAACCAGCGGCCCAACCAACGGAAGCAGCGAACTGACACGCTTCTTGAGACTTCCATGTGTGTCCAGCCCGCGAGATCGCTGGGCATCCAGGATGGTGTCGGCTTTCGCCCGCATGATTGGCAGGATTTGCAACGTGGAAGTGATGATGTAACTCAAGGCGGGCGGGACGCCGCGGCGCACCAGGTCGTTCATCAGCGTGCTGGGATGCGTGCTGAGCAACAAGAGCAGGAACGAAGAGACCATCACCAGGATGCGGGTGGCGGTCTGGAAGGCGAAGATAATCCCCTCCCGCTTGACAGAAAAGACCCACCAGCGGGCCAGCACGGTCTCGCCGCCTGGGTAGAACAGGCTTTGCATCACGAAAAGAAAAGCGAAGAGCGGCAACAGCAGTCGCACCGAGATGGAAATAAATTCTTTGCCAACCCTGCCCCAGTAGCTTAAGGGAACCAGGACCAGGGCATAGATCAATGCAGGCAACAGCACAAAGGGCAGCCCAAAGGCCAACACAATGAGCGTGATCGCCAGGACCAGTTTGGTCAAAGGGTTCAGCCGATGGAGTGGGCTATCTCGCTCCAGATAAAACGACAAGCGTTCGCGCATTTCAGCCTCAGATCAGACCGCTGGCAAGCCAGGTCGAGCGACCCGCCAGCATAGATCGGGTAGGGGCGAGCAGCATGCGCTGTCTGCCCCTACCCGACCGACGTTCTGCAGGTTTATCCGGAGCTGGCCAACAGCCTGGACAGGAAGAACACCCAGATCAGGATAAGCACCACGATCACCACAATCACAGCAATGATCTGCATGCGGCGATCGCTCTTCTCGATCTCCACGTTCTCGGCGCGTGGAAATCGCGCCAGGTAGCGGGTGGAAAGGCCTTCGATGATCGCGAACGCCAGCAGGCAGGTGGCGATCTTATCCAACGGCTCGACCATGAAGTTTGTGCTCAACACGGCCGAGACCAGGTCTCTGCCAGTTTGGAGCAGAAAAGCAGTGATGAATGAAGAGCCGCTGGCGGTGATCCCGCCATACAGGTAAACCGCAATCGGCGTCGAGACAATTGCCGCCGTCAGAGCGACCAGAAAACCGGTGATGATCACCCGCCACCAGGACTTGAACAAACCCAGGATGGCGCACCAACCGGCCACGAAGCCAATGAACAGGGCAACCGGAAACCACGGGAAGGCATTGGGATCGATGATCAATCCCCAGATGATGTTCGAAAGGGTCCCGGTCAGGGCGCCGGCCCAAGGCCCACAAATCGCTGCTACCAGGACGGTGCCTATAGAGTCCAGGTAAACGGGCAGCTTAAGCAGCACCACGATCTGACCGATCACGATGTTGATCGCAATCGCCACCGGCATCAGCACCAGAGTCATGGTGTTAAAGTCTTTCTTAATCGAATCAGCGATCTTCATATGACACTCTCCTCGTTTTGTCCATGCGCTTTGTTGATATCCAGACAAATATCAGACAACGGAAGGATTAACTGGATTGGTCTACCTCCTCACGATCGGGATATAAATGACATAAAAGTTCCATGCGCTCCAAAAACAAAGCCATAAAGTCCTGAGCACGAACTCCCAGGGCCACGCGCAGGTTGGGCGCGCGCTTCGTCAGGTGATAGAAATCGGCAAAGGTGTTGCCCAGCGAAACCCCACCAGAGATATCCACATCTACATACAGCGAATGCAGATCCACCAATTCCGGCGCAAAAGCCAATGCCAGCGCCAACGGATCGTTGATCACACAGCCCTGGATATCCTGATATTCGTCGTGGAACTCCATGTAGAAACGCGTGGCATCGGCGATTACCCGGGAGATCGGCGAAGGGATTTTCAACAATCGCTCCACATCCTGGCGCGTCAGGATCACCTGATAGGTGACATCCAGCGGCACCAGGGTCACCGGCAGCCCCGAGTGGAAAACGATATGCGCTGCGTGGGGATCGCAATACACGTTGAACTCGGCTTGCGGCGTGGTATTTCCGGGATGACGAATTGCGCCGCCCATGACGATCACTTCCGGGATCGCCGAGAGGATCGCTGGCTCCAGGCGCAGTGCCAGCGCCAGGTTGGTCAGCGGCCCAATGCACACCAGGCAGATCTGACCAGGCGCTGAAAGCACCTGTTCGATGATGAATTCAGCGGCCCTTTGTCGGATGGGCGAGTGGGTGGAGAGCGGCAGGCGGGCATAACCCACGCCCGATGCGCCATGCGTCTCTGGCGCGGTCAGTGTGGGCTGTATCAGAGGGCGGTCTGCGCCGCGCGCCACCGGGATGCGGCGGTTCAGCAATTCCAGCAGACCCAGGGCGTTCTCTACCCCCTGGTCAACGGTGCAGTTACCGACCACCACGCTGATGCCCTTGAGTTCCAGTTCCGGCGAGGCCAGCGCCAGCAGAATCGCCAGGATGTCATCAATGCCGGGATCGGTGTCGATCAGGATCTGTTTTGGCATACCTGCATGCCTAACTTTGTTTCAGCCAGTCGGTCAAAAAGACTTCGAAAGACGCAGGATCGCTGACCCGCTCGGTATAAACCATCAAGGCTTCGCCATCCAGCGGGTAGAGCGGGTGGCAGGAGGTTGGCCTGGCGCCGCCCGGCGCCAGCGCAAATCCTTTGACCAACGGCCCGACCAGGTCCGCCTTGTTAAGCGGCGGGACAATCTCTTCGGTGGTGAGGATGACGCAATCGGCACTCAACACCAGTTCCTCGTCAACGCCCTTATTGTCACCAATCTGAGCATTGCCAGCTGCATCGACGCGCAGAGCATGGATCACAGCCACATCGGGATGGATCGCCGGGAAGGCCACCAGTTCTTCGCCGCTGTAGGGGTCTTTCACCGTACGCACATCCGGGCGCAGCCTCGGTAGATCGGTGCCCAACCAGCCACGCCCTGGCATAAAACCCACGCCTGCCATGCGGGCGCGCAAACCGAAAGCCAGGCTGGCTTCGGTCTCTTCCACAACCTCGAGTTCGCCGCGGTTAGCATAATACGTGAACATCGGCGCCAGGCCAAAAATCTCCAGGCCGAAATAGCACGAGCGAACTCTGGCGACCATGCCAGCGCCGACCAACAGATCGCTCTCCAGCCCCGCGGTAAAGCACAGCAGGGTCAGATTTTTCGGCTCACCGGTAGCGCGGTAGCGGCGCAGCAGGGCGCGCACAAAAGCCAGGGGGCGGCGGTAAAGGGTCATCCCTCCCAGCGCCAGGGTGCAACCCGATGGCACCCAGGAGGCAGCCTGTTCCAGTGAAACGAGCTTTTGCGGCAAATGATTGGTCACGGTCGCCCCTACGGTGCGGGTCTCGATCCCAGCCGGGGTTTTTCGGGCAATTGTTCGTTTGCAGCCGGCCAAAGGTCGGGCATCTTCAACGGCAGCTCCAACAGGCTCGAAATGGTCGCTTGGGCCGACGATTGGCTTGCGCCGTTCTGGCTGACCCATACCGTGACGAAGCCCATCTGCCGGGCAGCTTCCAGGTTCGCAGCCGAGTCGTCCAGCAAGACGCATTGCTGCGGTTCAGGATCGCCCGCCAGCTCCAGCGCGCGCCGGAAAGCCGCCGGTTCGGGCTTGCAAATGAAGTTTAGGGCGCGGATATCGATGATGCCATCGAAGCAATCCTGGACACCTAAAAACGCCATCACCCGGCGGGCATGATCGGCATCTGCGTTGGTAAAGATCCAGCGCCGCTGCGGCAAGCTGAGCAGCAGGGCGCGCAGCTCAGGGTCAGGCTGAAGATAGCGCTCCAGCGGCAGATCATGAACGTATTTCAGATAGTCGTCCGGATCAACTTGATGATGAATCTGTAAACCGCGCAGCGTGGTGCCATAGGTCTCGTAATACATGCGCCGAATGCCGGGGGCCACATCTGCGGGCATTCCCAAGACATCCACCATGTATTGGCCCATACGGGCGCGAATTTCCTGCCACAGACCGAGGCCGCTGGGATATAAGGTATCATCCAGATCAAAGAACAGTGTGGTATAAGCCATGTGCGTATCACATATTATACAAGGGATACCAGGCTTTCGGCAAAACCGCTCACAATTTCCTTCCAAACCGCTTGTTTCTTCCCGTATAATACCCGTATGCCCATCCAAATTCTGCCCGCGGAAGTAGCTTCACAAATCGCTGCCGGCGAGGTGGTGGAACGCCCGGCTTCGGTGGTCAAAGAGTTGGTCGAAAACTCGCTAGACGCCGGCGCAGGCTACATCACTATCGTCACGCAAGGAGCGGGGAAGCGCCTGATCGAAGTCGCCGATGATGGCTGCGGCATCCCAGCGGCCGAGTTGCGCCTGGCAGTGGAACGGCACGCCACGAGCAAGCTGAGCCAGGCGGCAGATTTGTTCAACATCCGCACGCTGGGCTTCCGCGGCGAGGCGCTGGCGTCGATCGCTTCGGTGGCGCGCCTGACGTTGACTTCTCGCCCTAAGGACAGCGAGTTGGGCATGCGCCTGCGCGTCGAAGGCGGGCGAGTCTATCCGCCCGAGCCGGTGGGCGCGCCGGTGGGGACGGTGGTGCGAGTCGAGGACCTGTTCTATAACGTGCCGGCGCGGCTGAAATTTCTCAAGAGCGACACGACCGAACGCCGCCTGATCGACAGCCTGGTGACGCGCTATGCCCTGGCCTATCCCCAAGTTCGCTTTCATCTGACGCAGGAGGGACATCCGGCGCTGCAGACCAGCGGACGAGGCGAACGACGCGAGATTCTGGTCGCCCTGTACGGCGCAGAGGTGGCTCGCCCGATGCTGGAAGTGGTGTACGAGGAGCAGGGGCTGCGCATCGGCGGCTATATCAGCCCGGTGTCGCTGACCCGCGCCCACCGGCGGGATATCTTCTTTTTCATTAATGGGCGTCCGGTGCAAGATATCGCACTGAGCGCCGCGCTGATCAAAGGATATCACACTCTGCTGATGGTTGGCCGCTATCCCATTGCGGCGCTGTTCGTGGACATTGCGCCTGAAAGTGTGGACGTGAATGTCCATCCAACTAAAGCGGAGGTGCGCTTCCGCGAACCCGACCGGGTCTTCTCCGCCGTGCAGAACGCCGTGCGGCGAGCGCTGCTGGCGCACAGCCCGGCGCCGGGCCTGGAGGGTGAATTGCGCTGGGCGCCCGCTCAACCGCCGTTGCTGCTCCAACGGCGCATCGACCCGGCCTGGGAAATGCTCGAAGACGCTCGCCCAGAAATCGGGCAGCCAACGCCAGACGAAACCGCGGCGACGACCTCATTGCCGCCCTCCCAGCCGGCGCTCCCCTCGCAGCGGATGCCTCTGCTGCGCCCGGTGGGGCAGATTGCCAACGCCTATCTGGTGGCCGAAGGGCCAGATGGCCTGTATCTGATCGACCAGCACGCCGCCCATGAGCGAGTGTTGTTCGAACGGTTCATGGCCCAGTGGCAGACCGGTATCGCCTCGCAGACGCTGCTGCAACCGGCGGCGGTGGAGTTGCCAGCAGCCAGCGCCCGGCTGATCCTGGAGCAACTCGAGTTGCTGGGGCGCCTGGGCTTTCAGGTCGAGAGCTTTGGGCCGCAAACTTTCCTGGTGCGCGCCGTGCCCGCGCTGCTGGCGGGCAGCGATCCAGCGGCCATATTGTCGGTGCTGGTGGAGAATTTCGATGAGGACGAAACCCCACTGCAGGCGGAGCAGGAAGCGCGCCTCATCGCTCGGGTGTGCAAACGAGCAGCGGTCAAGGCGGGCAAAAGCCTCTCACCCGAGGAACAGCGCGCCCTGTTGATGGATTTGGAGGCGTGCGAGTCGCCTCGCACTTGCCCGCATGGACGGCCAACGATGATCCACCTGCCGGTGGATTTGCTGGAGCGGCAATTTGGGCGTAGAGGCGCACGCTAGGCCAGCCGCGCTTATCGCTTCATCAACTCATCTACAATCGAAGGGATGATTTCAGCCACGTCTTCGTGCAGCACCACATCGGCGCGCACGTCCAGGTAGGTGACCGAATGATTGATCAAAATCAAATGGGCGCCGTTTTCTAAGGCGCGCATGGGCAGACCTGCCACCGGCAGCACCTCCAGCGACGAGCCGGCCACAATCATCAGGTCGCACGTTTTGCACGCCTGCTGCGCCTTGAGCCAGGTCTTCGCCGGAAGCTGCTCGCCCATCAAGACCATATCGGGCTTGAGAACGCTGTTGCAATCCGGGCAGTAAGGGAGCTCGCCACGTTCCAGATAGGCTTGCAGATAACCTTCAGAATTGACGGTGCGGTAACAATGCGTGCAGGTCAGCGTGCCTATTGAGCCGTGGACTTCCAGCACATTCTTCGAGCCAGCGCGCTGGTGCAGCCGGTCGATATTTTGGGTGATGATAGTCTGAATGTAGCCTTTCTCCTCCAGCTCCGCCAGACCATAATGGGCAGGGTTAGGGCTGGCGCTGGAGATGCCGATGGCGAGTTCACGCATCCATTCGTAAAAACGCTTTGGGTTATAGCGAAAGGCGGAGAGCGAAGCGACCTCGAACGGATCGAAACGCTCCCAGAGGCCGCTATTCGGCGAACGAAAATCAGGGATGCCGGAGGGCGTCGAGACGCCTGCGCCGGTCAAGACCACCCCGCGTCGGCTGCTGTGGATGATGTCTGCAGCGCAGCGGATGGCCATCTTAACCGAACTGGAATACTCGCTCATCCCCGTCCGTTTCGTTCACAGGATCTTCTGAAGCACCTTGTGCGCCAGGCTGTTGAACTGTTGCGCGGTTACGCCATCGGTCTGGCGCAAGATCATCGGGGTAAACGACACCTGGGACTGATAGGCCAGCTCCGGCGCGGCGGTGATCACGACAGGGACATTATGGTTGAACTGATCCTGTACCTGCGCCAACGAGAGTTGCATGCCAGCGCGCTGGCGGTTCACCAGGGTCAACAAAATATAGCTTTCATCGTCCCTTAGCTCGCGCAGATAATCGTACAGCGCCCTGGACTGGGTCAGGCTTTGAGGGACCGGCTCGAGCACCAAAACGATCACCTGGAAATGTTCGAGGACCTTGCGCGCCAGCGGGGAGAGCATCGACCCCAGATCGACCACCGTATATGTGGCCAGATATGCCAGCGCCCGCGCAATGGCGTCGAAGCTTTCAACCGCGGCGACGAACTGCGCCTCTTGCGGGTCAGGAGATGAAAGCAACAGGCGCAGGCCGCTGGGGTGCTGGGTAATCTCGTTCTCGACCGCTGCCGGGGTGAGCGCCGCGGGGCTCAAGGCCAGGAGGCGGGTGAATCCCTGCGCGTTTGGGTAGCCCAGCTCCAAGCCGATTGTTCCGCAGCCAGGGCGAAAATCCGCCACCAGGGTGGGTTTCTTGCTGAGGTTGCGCACAGCGATACCCAGGTTGACGGCGACCGTTGAGACTCCCACCCCTCCCTTCGCGGACATGACCCCGATGAGATGCCCCTTGGTCTTGTACTCTTTGGAGGGAGCAACCGATACCGCACCAGCGCGTTTGAGCACAGCCTTGACATGGGCGATCAGCTCGCGCGGTTGTACCGGCTTGGTCAGGTAATCGTCTGCGCCGGCGTCGAAGCCTTCCAGTTTATCCTCCATCTGGCTGCGCGCGGTGAACATGATGATGAAAATATCCTTCGTCTCCGGGTCGGTGCGCAATTGACGCGCCACCTGGATGCCATCGATATCAGGCATCATCAAATCCAGGACGACCAGGGCCGGCTTCTCGGATTTGGCAAGCGCCAGCGCCTGCTGGCCCGTCGTCGCCGCGACAATTGTGTATCCCTGGCGCTCTAACATCAAGCCAACCAGGCGCAACGTGTCCAGATCATCATCGACAACCAGGATTTTTTCCGCCATGGGTTCTCCTCGCTCAGTCCCTCGCCGACACCAGCCGTTGAACTCCTGGGAATTCGTTCATCGCAGATTCCCTTCGATCTATTACCTATTATAATCATCTTTAAATGCTCGAACACCTGGATTTCACCCTGCAACACAACTGCCGCCTGGATCGCCAGGGCGTGACCCTGGTTGCAGTCTCTGGAGGGCCAGACAGCCTGTGCTTGCTGCGCCTGCTGCATCAGTTGGACTACCCGTTGATCGTCGCCCATTTGGATCACGGCCTGCGCCCTGAATCCGCAGCGGAGGCAACCAGGGTACAGCAGATCGCCGAGAGCCTGGGGGTACGCTATGTGTGGGAACGCCAGGATGTGCAACACTACGCCGATCAACATCGCCTGTCGATCGAAGAAGCAGCGCGCAACGTGCGTTATCGCTTCCTGTTCGAGCAAGCCGAAAAGCTGAAGGCCCAGGCAGTAGCCGTGGGACACACCGCCGATGATCAGGTGGAGACGGTTCTGATGCACCTGCTGCGCGGAGCGGGCGTCTCCGGGCTGCGCGGGATGAGCTATTACAGCTTGCCCAACCCCTGGAGCCAGGAGATCCCCCTGGTGCGCCCTTTGCTGGGGGTCTGGCGGGAGGAAATCCTGGAATATCTGAAGCGCCAGGGGTTGCAACCCAACCTGGATGCCAGCAATCTGGATCGGCGTTACTACCGCAACCGACTGCGACACGAGTTAATCCCGCACCTGGAAGCGCTGAATCCGGGCGCGCGCCGGCGCATCTGGATCACGGCGGCGCTGCTGCGCGATGAAGACGAAATGCTCGAACGCCTGGTCGAGACCGCCTGGGGCCGATGTTGCCTGGTAGAAGGGAAAGACGCCTTGGCCTTCGATCTTAGCGCTTTGCGCAGCCAGCCCATCGGAATGCAGCGCCGCCTGATGCGCCGGGCGATCGCCCAACTGCGCCCAGGCCTGCGAAACATCGATTTCGAGGACGTAGAACGGGCGCTGAATTTCCTGACCGAACCCGCGCGCAGCGGGCAGACCGACCTGACCGCCAACCTGCGGCTGGAGCTGGAGGGCCAGCGCCTGTGGATCGCCGACTGGCAGGCCGAACTGAAAGATGCCAACTGGCCGCAGCTATCGCCAGGGGAAACGCTGGATTTGGCTGTTCCGGGGGATACTCACCTCTCAGGCGGCTGGCGGTTCAGCGCAGAAACCCTGCTCTTTGATGAGGTCGTCCTGGCGCAGGCGCAGGCTAACGCTGACCCTTATCAAGCCTGGCTGGACCTGGAGCGCCTGGCGCGGCCATTAACCGTGCGCACCCGCCGACCTGGGGATCGCTTCCGACCATTGGGCATGCACGGGCGCTCGCTGAAGCTGTCCGACTTCATGGTCAACGTCCGCTTGCCGCGCCAGGCGCGAGAGGGATGGCCGTTGCTGACGGCTGGCGAGGAGATCGTCTGGGTGCCCGGCTACCGGATTGCAGAGCCGGCCCGCGTGGGGAAACATACCCGGCATATTGTCAGAGTCAATCTGAGCGTTGCAAAAGCCAAAGATGCGGTTGACTCTGATACGAATTAATCTCAATCCAGAGCAATTCATCTCGCTGATCGTGCGCATGGCTTCGTAAACAGTTGAATCAAAACGGGCGGGTAAGTCACCCGCCCGTCGATTGACTCTGCGAATCGAGACTAGAACAACCCAACCACGCGGCCCGTCTCCAGATCCAGGTCCACGTCGTAGAACACCGGACGAGTGGGTAGGCCCGGCATAGTACGCATGGTGCCCAGCAGCGGGTACAGGAAGCCTGCGCCAACGGAAGCGCGGATGTCGCGGATCGGGATGCGGTAGCCTTTAGGCACACCCTTCCATTCGACCTCATGGCTCAAGCTCAAGTGCGTCTTAGCCATATTCAGAGGCAGTTTATCGAAGCCCAGGCGGGTGTACAGTTCGATCTTCTCCTCGGCCTCGGGCAGGTAATCCACGCCGTCCGCGCCGTAGATCTGGGTGCAGATGATCTCGATCTTCTCCTTGATGGACAGATTCAGGTCGTACAAGAAATGGAAATTGGTGGGCTTTTCGGCCGCCTTGATCACGGCTTCGGCCAGGGCAATAGCGCCCTTGCCGCCGTCCATCCAGTGGGTGCAGACCACAGCATCTTCTGCGCCAGCCTCCAGGGCCGCCTGGCGCACCAGTTCGACTTCGGCAGGGGTATCGGTAGCAAAGGAATTTACCGCCACTACCACATTCACGCCAAAGCGCAGTGCGTTCTTGATATGATGCTGCATGTTGCCCAAACCGGCGCGCAGCAGATCCAGGTTCTCCTCGATATAAGCCGGGTTCAACGGGCGCCCTGCCACCACTTTGGGGCCGCCGCCGTGCATCTTAAGGGCGCGCACCGTAGCCACCAGCACCACCACCTGCGGGATCAAGCCCGAATAGCGGCACTTGATATCGAAGAATTTCTCCATACCGATGTCGGCGCCGAAGCCGGATTCGGTGACCACGTAATCCGCCAGCTTCAGGGCGATCTTGTCGGCGATGATCGAGCTATTGCCATGCGCGATGTTGGCGAACGGGCCGGCATGGACGAACACCGGCGTACCTTCCAGGGTTTGCATCAGGGTCGGCTTGATGGCATCCTTCATCAAGACGGTCATCGCGCCGGCTACCCCCAGGTCTTCGGCGGTAACGGCCTCGCCATTCTTGTTCGTCCCGATCACGATGCGCCCCAAGCGTTCGCGCATATCGGCCAGGTCGGTGGTCAGGGCCAGGATGGCCATGATCTCGCTGGCGACGGTGATATCGAAACCGGTGCGGCGCGGCATCTGCTCTTCTGGCCCCAGGCCAATCTCGATCTCGCGCAGGAAACGGTCGTTGGTATCGACCACACGGCGCCAGGTGATCGAAGCGGGATCGATATCCAGGCGGGCAAAGCGCTTTTTCTCCTCGAGGGTCAGCTCGTTAGGATCGGTCTTGTCAATACCCAACCGCTTCAAGCGCCGCAGCATCGACGGAGAGAAGTGGCGGTTGCCCTGCTTGCCCGGCGGGCAAAGCGCATTGAAGAGTTTCTCATCATCGGGCTGCTTGGATTCATGGAAAATGCGGGCGTCGATCGCCGCGGCCAGCAGGTTGTTGGCGGCGGTGATGGCGTGAATATCGCCGGTCAGGTGCAGGTTGAAATCCTCCATCGGCACAACCTGGCTGTAGCCGCCGCCAGCGGCGCCGCCCTTGATGCCAAAGGTCGGCCCCTGGCTGGGCTGGCGGATGCAGGTAAAGACCCGCTTGCCCAGGTGCGCGCCCAGGGCCTGGCAAAGCCCAACGGTGGTGGTCGTCTTGCCTTCGCCCAACGGCGTGGGGGTGATTGCGGTCACGTCGATGTACTTCCCATCCGGAACATCGCGCAGCCGCTCGAGGACTTCCAGGCGGACTTTGGCTTTATAGTTGCCATAGAGTTCCAATTCCTCCGGCAGAAGGCCCACTTCCTCGGCCACCTTGGTGATCGGTTTCAACTCAGCTTCCTGAGCGATCTCGATGTCGGAGGGCACAGGGCGGCGCAGTTTCAGCGGGATGGGGGTAAAACGGCGCAGTCCAGGGAAATCATTCTCTTTGCTCATTTGTTTGCCCTTTCCTAGATCATTGGGAAATCGTTTGTTTGCAGTTACGCTCTATTGTGACAGAAATCACGCGCGAAGGCAATGGATGCTTTTCCTGTCTGTAGAAGTAATGTGTCACTTTTTGCCGTTGAAAGAGGCGCCGAAAGTCACTCAACCGCTTGACTCATTGGCGCTGCGGCCAGGCAAACAAAGCCATACGGCGGCAGAATCAAATCCTTCAAGGCCTGCGTCTCGCCGCTGATCAAATCGGTGAACTGGTAGCTCAATCCATACAGTCGCAGCAGATTTGCGCTGATGGTTTGCTCTCTTTCGGTGAAATTGGCGAAGACCAGGACGCTGGCGTGCTGGTAGGTGCGCACATAGCCCAGGACGTGCACATTGCCGGTGTTCATCACCTGTAGCTGGCCATTCGAAAAGGCCGGGGTTTGCTTGCGCAGTTGAATCAAGCGCCGAAGGCCCTGGTAAATCCGCCCCTCGATTGTGTTCTCATCCAATCTGCGCGCCATCCTCGTCCAGTCGGTGCGCGGGCGATGCGCCCAGCGGCTATCGCCGGCTTTGGCAGGGTCCTGACGGTAGGAGTAATCATTCAACGTCCCAACCTCGTCACCCAAATAGATCAAAGGTATGCCGCCAACGGTCAGGATGATGGCATGAAGGAGCAGGATGCGGCGGATTGCCAGTTCCACCTCCGCCGAGGTTTCCTCACGCATAGCTTTCTCCAGGCCAGCCAGCGAGGCGCAGGTACCGGAAATGCGCGCGTCCCCGGTCTTGGGATTTTCCTGGAAAGGCAGACCGCGGGCAAAACTGCCCGGAAAACGACCCGTGTAAAAAGCGTTCAAGAACTGGCGATGGTCAAAACCGTTGATATTCAGTCTGGCGGCGTCCTCATCCGAGAAGGTCCAGCCAATGTCATCGTGGCAACGGACGTAATTCACCCAGGCGCAACCGGGGTCGATTTTGAAGCGCTCACGCAAAGCCTGATCCAGCAGGCGCACTTCCCGCGTGGCCAGAGAATTCCACAAGAGAGCCATCAGCAAAGGGTTATAGGAAAGCTGGCATTCCTCCGGCGAAATATAACGGGCAACATCATCGGGATGGACGATAGCCTCCGACTTGAACAGCAGCAATGGGGCGGCGATGCGCGCCGCAGCGTTGAACGCCTGGATGAGCAGATGGGCTTCAGGCAGGTTTTCGCAACTCGTGCCCAAGCGCTTCCAGATGAAGGCGACGGCATCCAGGCGCAGCACTTCCACCCCAGCATTGGCCAGAGTGAGCATTTCCTCAACCATGCGATTGAACACCACCGGGTTATCGTAGTTCAGATCCCACTGGTAGGTGTGGAAGGTCGTCCACACCCAGCGATCGATCTCCGGCCGATAAGTGAAGGCACCAGGGTGTTCGTCTGGAAAGATTTCCCGCAAGTGAGCCTCGTAGGCGTCCGGCATGCGGCGGTCGGGGAACATGTGATAGTACTCCTGATATTCCAACTCGCCTGCCAGGGCGCGCAAAGCCCATTCATGTTCATCAGACGTGTGGTTAAAGACAAAATCGAGCACCAGGCTGATCCCTTGTCGGCGCAGTTCTTTAGCCAGAGCGGTCAATTGTTTCATTGTCCCCAGCGACGGATGCACTTCCCGGTAGCTGCTGACCGCATAGCCGCCATCGTTTTCGCCTTCCGGCGTTTTGAAGAGCGGCATCAAATGCAGGTACGTCAGTCCCAGCTCTTTGAAATAGGGGGTTTTTTCGCGCACGCCCTTGAGGTCGCCAGCAAACAGATCCACGTAACAGACGCCGCCCAGCATCGTCTGGGATTGGAACCACAAGGGATTCGCTTCTCGCTCCGCGTCCAACTTGCGCAAATCCTGAGGGCGCTCGAACCACATCCGCCCCAGAGTGCAAACCAGATCCTCGAGATGGAAAAAGAAATCGTAATTCTGGCTGTAAAGCCGGTGGTACAGGCGAAAGAGGCGCGGGAAATTCACTGCCAGGCGCTGGTTAAACTGCTGCCAGCCCTGCGGATCGCGCTGCGCCTGCTCGGCCAGACTGGCCTGTAAGCGCGGCTTCAGGCGTTGCAGCGAAGTCGCAATTCTGCGGTTCAGCTCGGTTTCGCTCAGGGTTTCAATTTGCATCATAAGATTTCTCGGATCAGACGGATTTTCATTTGGATTCATTCGGCCCGCGGCGGGGCGGTGGTCCCCCGCACGACCAACTCAGTGGGAAGCACATGGCAGACCGGCGCAGGGTTCACGCCTTCCAGGACGTCCAACAGCAATTCGACGCCAAGCTGGCCCGATTCATACAGCAACTGGCGGATGGTCGTCAGCCCCAGGTATTCGGCGATTTCGATGTCGTCGTAGCCGATCACCGACAAGTCTTCGGGGACGCGCAAGCCGGCGTTGCGGGCAGCTTCCAAGACACCCATGGCCTGGGTGTCGCTGGCTGCGAAGATGGCCGTCGGCGGCTCGGAGAGCGCCAGCATCTGCTCGGCCAGCAGCCGGGCTTCGTAGCGTCCATGCTCTTTTTGGCCGTGGTATTCGGGGCGGAAAGGGATGCCGGCGGCTTCCAGCGCCTGGCGATAACCCAGATAGCGGTCGCGGCTGGATGTAAAATTGAATGGGTTATCCAGCAGATCGCTAATGTAGCCGATCCGCCGGTGGCCCAGGTCGATCAGGTGTTGCGTGGCAGCCCTGCCGCCAGCCACGTCATCGACAATAACGCGGTTCATCGAAGAAAGCGATGGATGGTTGGCGTCCACCAGAACGATCGGGACTTCGGCGTTTTGCAGATAGGGCAAATCTTCATCGCGCGGCGAAAGCGACAGGATGATGACGCCATCGGCGCGCTCTCGGCGGGGGATATGATGCATACATTGATCGCGGCGCTCCACAGTCTCAACGTTGTAGATGTTGAGGTCGTAGTCACTTTCGGCCAGGGTGTTCTCGATGCCACGCAGCCGCTCGATGAAAGACGGGCGGGTGAAAAACGGCGTGATCACCGCCACGGTGAGGGTTTTACCCAGAGACAGGCGTCGAGCGGTGGGGTTAGGCCGGTAGTTCAACTCAGCGATGACTTCCAGGACGCGGCGGCGGGTGGCTTCGCTGACTTGTGGGCTGTCATTGATCACCCGCGAAACGGTGCCCAGGCCCACCCCTGCCCTTTTCGCCACATCTCGGATCGTCACAGTTGTAGGCATGTTGACTTCCGGCTGCGCTGTTGGAGATCAGGCTGCGTCGAAGAGCAGCCAGCGATACTCATACGGACCCAACTCCAGATCCAGCATCCCCGGCGAGGGCGAAATCTGCCGGCGCTGAGTGATCAGGTCGATTGGATAAGGGATCAGCCCTTTAGGCAGCTCCAATCGGACCGGCTGAGCGGTGGGCGAAAGGTTGTTCAGCACCAGCACCCGCTCACGCCCATCATCGCGCCAATAGGCAGCCACGCTTTCCGAACCAACTTCCGCCCAGGCAAAGCTGCCCCAGCCAAAAACGCGATGGGCTTTGCGCAGGGCGATCATCCGCCGCAACGTGTGCCATAGAGACCCTGGATTGGCAACCTGATCTGCGACATTGACATATTCCGGGGAGAACGGCTCACGAGAAATCACCGGCGCGTACAGGGCGTCTGGGCTGGCGGACGAAAAACCGGCGTTCGGGGCGTTCTGCCATTGCATAGGAGTACGCACCCCGTTGCGATCGGGTAACCAGATGTCATCGCCCATGCCGATCTCATCGCCATAGTAGATGATAGGCGAGCCGGGCAAAGTGAACAGCAGCGAGTTGGCCAGCTCGATCTTACGCCGGTCGTTATCGAGCAAGGGAGCCAATCGGCGCCGAATGCCCAGGTTCAGGCGCATGCGCGGCTCCGGGGCGTAGAACTGCCACATCCACTGGCGCTCTTCCTCGGTGACCATTTCCAGGGTCAACTCATCATGGTTGCGCAGGAAGATGCACCACTGGCAATCATCCGGGATCGGCGGCGTGCGCGATAGGATCCAGGTCAATGGTTCGCGCTGCCCGCGCGCCAGGGCCATGAAGATGCGCGGCATGACCGGAAAGTGGAAGCCCATGTGAAATTCATCGCTATCGCCAAAGTATGGACGCACATCCTCGGGCCATTGATTGGCTTCGCACAGCAAGATGCGCCCCGGATAGTTTTCATCCAGAAAACGCCGGATGCGCTTCAGATAAGCGTGCGTCTCGGGCAGGTTCTCGCAGTTCGTCCCCTCGCGCTCGAAAAGGTAAGGCACCGCATCGGCGCGAAAGCCATCGACCCCCAGATCGAGCCAGAATTTCATCACGCGGAACATCTCTTCCTGCACTTCCGGGTTGTCATAGTTCAAATCCGGCTGGCTGGAATAAAAGCGGTGCCAGTAATACTGTCCAGCCTGTTCATCCCAGGTCCAATTGGAAGGTTCGGTGTCCAGAAAGATGATCCGTGCCTGGGCATATTTCTGATCCGTATCGCTCCACACGTAGTACTGACGATAAGGCGAATTGCGGCTGGCGCGCGCCGCCTGGAACCAGGGATGCTGGTCCGAAGTGTGGTTCAGCACCAGATCCGTGATCACCCGCAAGCCGCGGCGATGCGCCTCTGCGATCAGGGCCTTGAAATCGTTCAGCGTGCCATATTCGGGCAAGACGCCGTAGAAATCGGCAATATCGTAGCCGTCGTCCTTCAGGGGCGAGGGATAGATCGGCAGCAGCCAGATGCAATCGACGCCCAGGTTGACCAGGTAGTCCAGCTTTTGGATCACGCCGCGCAAATCGCCATGCCCATCGCCGTTGCTGTCATAAAAGGCGCGCACATAAAGCTCATAGAAGACGGCGTCTTTGTACCACAAGTCGCTCATAGATTCCGCATGAACTCCATTTCACGAAGGTGACTGGGCCGAAGATCGGATCGGGGTGCGCAGCAGAAGCTCCAGCGCAATGCCGGTCAACGCGCCAGCAGTCGATCCGGTGGATAAGAAGCCAGGGAGCAGCCCCAGACCCGTCGTCCAGCCCACGACATTGATGACGATCCACCAACCAGCCCAGCGCACTTCACGGCGCAGGATAAACCACCCGGCAAACCCCAGAGCCAGGCCGACCACCATGCCGTTCAAGAGATTCAGTCCATCCGGAATGGCAAACAGCACGATGAACCAGCCAACTGCCCAGCCAATTGTGCCCGCTGCGACCCAACGCCAGGCGTCTTTGATCCGATGTTGGAGCACAAAATATTGGAGCAGGCTGATGGCAAACCCTGCGGCAACATAGGAGACGCCAACCGTCAGGAAGTTGGTCACCAGCCAACCCAGAGTGGTCGCCATGATCCACAGGAACCAAAGCGCCCAGTCGAAGGAAAGGTCGCGTCGCTCCAGCATACCGCGCCCGCAAGGAGAATGCTTCAAGCCTGCGCCAGGCTGAACCGAAGGAGCGGTTGTGGTCGGACTCCAGCCCAGCGCCCCGGCGATTCAGCCACTCAGGACAATAGAGATACGCCCCAGACGGTTGCCTATCCCTTTACCGAGCCTGCCAGCATACCACGCACGAAATAGCGCTGCAGCGAGAAGAAGACCGTCAGCGGCAGCACCATCGTCAGGAAGGCGCCAGCGGTCAGCAGGTGCCAGTCCTGGCCGCGGTCGCCGACGATGTTCGCCAGGCGCATGGTGACCACCTGGAAATTCGGGTCGCTGCCCAGGAAGATCAACGCCACCAGGTAGTCGTTCCACACCCACAGAAACTGGAAGATGGCGAACGATGCCAGCGCAGGCACCGATAGCGGCAGAATCAGACGAGTGAACACCGTGAAGTGTGAAGCGCCGTCGATGAAGGCCGACTCGAGCGTCTCCCGCGGCAAGGTGCTGATATAGTTGAACAGCAGGTAGGTCGCCAGAGGCAGGCCAAAACCGGTGTGCGCCAGCCAGATCGCCAGGAAGGTGCCATTCAACCCCAGACGAGAGTAATCCCGCAGGATCGGCACCAGGGCGATTTGCAGCGGCACGACCAAAAGGGCGATCACCATGATGAACATAAACTTGCGCCCTGGGAAGGTCATCCAGGCGAAGCCGTAGGCCGCAAAAGCCGCGATCAGGATGGGGATCACTGTCGACGGGATGGTAACCGCCAGGCTGTTGAACAGTGCAGAGGAGAAATCATCCCCTGGGATGACCTCAACTGTTCCATCGGGGCGTTGATACCGAAATTCTTTTCCACCCCAGACCTGACGATAGTTGTCCAGGGTGAAATCCAGATTCATTGTCCAGACCCGTTCCTGCACCTCGATCGTCCCCAGGCGGCGGTTGCCAACCCACTGCAAGCGCTCGCCATCGGGTGTGGCCACACCATTACGCAACTCCTCGAAAGTAGCGGTGATACCCTCGACCTGCATAGGCCCGCTCGAGTCCAGCCCTGCGGCTTTAGGGTCAATAGTGCGGGTGACTCTCCATTCCCTGTGCGGCAGAATTGACCACCAACCGGAGGTCTGGATCGAAAGACGTTCTCTGAAGGAAGAGACAAATAGCCCGATCACGGGGATCAGCCAGATCAAGACCAGCAGCGCCAATCCGCCGTTGACCAGAATTGCATTCAGTCGTTGACGTCCGCGTGAGCTTTTCATCTTAGAATGCCTGCCCTTCTTGGAATTGGCGGAGGTTGTAGATCATGACCGGGATCACGGCGATCAACAACACAATGGCGATCGCCGAGCCGTAACCGGCATTGCGAGCAATGAAAGATTGACGATAGAACTGCGTGGCGATGACGTCGGTGCCAAACTGCCCACCGGTCATCACCCAGACCACATCGAAGATCTTCAGGGTGAAGATGATCACCGTGGTAGTCACCGTAATAATGGTGCCCATAATTTGAGGGATCATGATGCGGAAGAAGACCTGCACCTCGGTCGCGCCATCCACCCGTGCCGCCTCCAATATCTCTTCTGGGATGCCTTTGATGGCGGCTGAAAAGAGCACCATCGTATAACCGGCCTGCAGCCAGATGACAATCACCACCAGGAACAGGTTGTTCCACGGAGAGATCGCAGTATACGCTGGCCAGGCCTGCGGCTGGCCTCCAAACGCCACCACAATGGCGTTGAGCAGGCCGATCTGCGGCATTTCAGCGGGCTTCACTGCGTAGATGAAATTCCAAATCACGCTGGCGCCGACAAAGGAGATCGCCATCGGCATGAAAATGAGCGACTTGGCAACCTTTTCGAACTTGCTGCGGTCGGCCAGGACGGCGATCAACAAGCCCATCGCCACGGTAAGCGGCGTGGCAATCATGATCCAGAAGAAGATATTGTTGCGAAAAGCCTCGCGCATCAAACGATCGGTGAACACAGCCACGTAGTTATTCAAGCCAACCGTATTGACCGCGATCAGGTTGAAGAACTGGCCTGGATTGGAGAACAGCAAGCCTAGGGACAAAGCTGGTGGACCATCACGGCCGAAAAAGCTGATCCACAGATTGCGCACGGTGGGCAACGCCAGGTACCAGGTCAGGATGGCGATGGCCGGGCCGACAAATACAAAGGGCTGCAGGCGCGTCGTCCACTCCGGGGAAAGCAATTCGACCAGCCAGTTGAAAATCCAATATAACAAAGCGACTCCGCCCACCCCCCACACGATCGCCACTGCCGTGATCACTCCTTTGGGCGCAGCGCCAGCGCGCAAAAACAGGAAGCCCTGATAAAGAACATAAAAAGCGATGAGCGGAATCAGAATCGCCAAAGCCAGGCGTATTACAAATGTAATAATCCTGGCGCCAAGGCCTAGTTGAGCTTCTCCGGCCCGCTGCTCAAAGTATCGCATGGCAAGACTCCTTTCCCCAGCAGGCAAATTCGAAATGAAGACCTATAGCAGCTTGGGCACCCAAGCCAATCACCATTTCACAAGCAGGGAACTGTCAGTCAGAAGCGACTGACAGTTCCCTGCGCTATGCAGTTTTTACCTCGGCCAGGACTTATCGATCTCGGCCAGGACGGTATCCAGGTCAGCAGCGCCCGACACCCAGTCGGTCATGCCCTTCCAGAACGAGCCTGCACCTACCT
>CAZCYV010000015.1:0-98731 GCA_964503145.1 uncultured Anaerolinea sp.
GAGATGCCCGGAAAGATGGCTAAAGCCTGCCCAAAACCGATCCATAGGGCGTCTTTCCAGCCCAGAGCTTGGATTGCGCGACTGCGCCTGCCCGCCCGTTCGGCGGTCACCAGCAGGCCGGCGGTGAGCAGCAGGAAGAACGCCACTGCCATTGGGCTGGCAAAAGCCCACTCCACCAGGTCTTTGAGCGCCAGCCCGATGACCCCGGCGGGCAGGGTGGCCAGCAGGATATACCAGCCCATGCGGGAGGCCGCATCTGCGAAAGGCTTACGCTGCGCCAGGCCCTGCAGCCAGGCGCGCAGGATGGCGACCAGTTCCTTCCAAAAATAAACGATCACAGCCACCAGGGTGGCGACCTGCACCAGGACATCGAAAATGAAAGCTGGCTCTTCGGGAATATTCCAATTCAAGAGGTAGGGTACCAGCACCAGGTGGGCAGAGCTGGAGATGGGCAAAAACTCGGTCAGCCCCTGGACGATGCCAAGGATAATCGCTTGTAACAGGGTCATGCTCGCTCAGTCTCGTTTCTGGCAGCCAGGAAGTCGCTGGCGAAGCGCTCGAAGCGACCTTCCAGGATGGCCTGGCGCATGTCGCGCGTCAGTTGCAGCAGAGTGTGCAAGTTGTGTACCGAGAGCAGCGTGGCTGCCAGCATTTCCCTCGCCACGATCAGGTGGCGCAGGTAGGCGCGGGTGAAGTGGCGACAGGTGTAGCAATTGCAGTCTGGGTCAATCGGTTGATCGTCGCGGGCGAAGGCAGCGTTCATCAAGTTGAGCCGGCCATTGCGAGTCATGGCGGCGTTGTGGCGCGCCAGGCGGGTGGGCAAAACACAATCGAAGATGTCGATCCCATGCAGCACGCCGTTGACCAGATCCTCTGGCGAGCCAACGCCCATGAGGTAGCGCGGCTTCTCTGGCGGCAGGATGTTGTTCACTACGTCCAGCATGGCGTGCATCTCTTCCTTTGTCTCGCCGACGGATAGCCCGCCGATGGCATGGCCGGGAAAACCCAACGAAGCAATGAAGCGGGCGGACTCTTCACGCAGGTCTGGGAAGACGCCGCCCTGGACAATGCCGAACAGCGCCTGGTCGGGACGGGTCTTGGCTTGTAAGCAGCGCTCGGCCCAGGCGTGGGTGCGAGCCACGGCGCGCTCGTTATAGGCGCGCTCATAGGGCGGCGCGCACTCATCAAAGGCCATGATGATATCTGCCCCCAGGTTTTCCTGAATGGCGATGGCTTTTTCGGGGGTGAAGCGGTGCAGCGAGCCGTCAATATGGCTCTTGAAGGTCACCCCATCTGCATCCACTTTGCGGCTGTCGGCCAGCGAAAAGACCTGGAAGCCGCCGGAGTCGGTCAGGATCGGGTGCGGCCAATTCATGAAGCGATGCAGCCCGCCCATCTCGGCCACCAACTCATCTCCAGGGCGGAGATAGAGGTGATAGGTGTTCGCCAGCACCAGGCTGGCTCCCAGCTCTTCGAGTTGGGCCGGCGTGACCGCCTTGACCGTGGCCTGAGTGCCTACCGGCGCAAAGACCGGGGTCAGCAGGTCGCCATGTGGGGTGTGGAAGATGCCGGCGCGGGCGCGGCCTTCCTGTGCCTGGAGTTCGAAGCTGAAGGGCGCCTGCGGGGCATGTGGGGTGTCGTGTAGCACAAGGGCGAATTATACTCGCTTTGGCGGTTAATTGCGGCTGGATGGGCGAAAGAAAACCGAGAATGAGGTGAATGGGAACAAGTTAGCACGACCGTATGGTCGCGGTGGCTGGCGTAGAATGAGGGGTGTGGGGTATAATCTCAAAAGTTCAACCATTTCATTGTATAAGAGCGCAAATTATGTCATCATGACCTTTTAGGGTTGAAATCGAAGACCACATTTCAGGAGAAAAACATATGGAGATCATGAACTTACCCGGTCCAAAGGCCCGCAGATTGGTCGAACGCGACCAGCAGGTTATTTCCCCTTCTTATCCGCGCGGCTACCCCTTCGTCATGGATCATGGCAGGGGCGTCGAAGTGTGGGACGTGGATGGCAACCGTTTTCTGGATTTTGCTGCCGGCATTGCGGTGGTCTCCACCGGCCACAGCCACCCGGCGGTCGTCAAAGCTATCCAGGAACAGGCTGAAAAATTTATCCATATCTCTTCGGATTTTTACCACGCCAAATGGATCGAGCTGGGCGAAAGAATCGACCAGATTGCGCCCTTCAAGGAGAGGGCGGTCTCGTTCATGACCAACTCGGGCACCGAGAGCATCGAAGCGGCGATCAAGCTGGCTCGGTATTACACCGGGGCGACCCAATTCATCGGCTTCCTGGGCGGTTTTCATGGGCGCACTATGGGCGCGGTGACCTTTACCGCCAGCAAGCCGATCTATCATCGCGGTTTTTACCCCTTGATGAACGGGGTGACTCATGTGCCCTTCCCGGATCCCTATCGCCCCGTGCTGAACGTCAAGCCAGGCGAGGATTATGGCGTGAAGGTGGTTGAATACATCGAAGAGCAAATCTTCCATCGCCTGCTGCCGCCCGAAGATGTGGCGGGCATCCTGGTCGAGCCGATCCTGGGAGAGGGCGGCTATATTTTACCGACGCCGGGGTTTTTCCCTGCTCTGCGCGAGCTATGCGATAAATATGACATCCTGCTCATCGCAGATGAAGTGCAGTCGGGCATGGGGCGCACAGGCAAATGGTGGGCGATCGAACACTACGGCGTGGAACCGGACATCGTCTGCGCGGCCAAAGGCATTGCCTCGGGTATGCCTTTGGGGGTGATGTTTGCCAGAGAGCACATCGTCAAGTGGCCGCGCGGGGCGCATGGCAACACCTTTGGCGGGAACCCGCTCTCCTGCGCGGCTGCGCTGGCAACGATCGACCTGATCAAGAAAGAATACCTGCAAAACGCCGCTGTGATGGGCGATTACCTGATCGGCGTCCTGCGTGAGATGCAATCCCGCCACCCGTCGATCGGCGATCTGCGGGGTAAGGGATTGATGATCGGCGTTGAATTCGTCCAGGACCCGGAGACCAAGACCCCAGATGCCAGGCTGCGCGATGCCGTCGTAGATCATGCTTTCCTGCGCGGTCTGCTGCTGCTGGGTTGCAGCACCAGTACGATTCGTCTTGCGCCGCCGCTGTGCGTCTCCAGAAGTGAGATCGACCAGGCGATGGAGATCTTCGAAGACGCGCTTCTGGCCGCCGAGCGCGGCGAAGAAGCTTCGATGAGCACCCAAAGTGAGGTACCTACCCTTGTTGCCTGATCTACGCGTGCGCCAGCGCGACTATCTGCTCGAGATCTCGCGGGCAATCACCCAAGAACTGGATCTGGACAAAGTCCTGGCGCGCATCTTGACCATCTCGATCGAGATGTTGGCCGGACAGGCCGGGCTGATCGCCTTGCGGGCGCAGGGGAGATGGCAGGTGGCGGTCTCTCAAGGCCTGTCCCCTGCGTTCGTGCGCCAGCTCGAGCCGCTGCTGGCGACGGTGCCGGAGCATGAGGAGCCGGAGCTCTATGAATTGCCGGAGATTAACCGGTTGCTGCAAGGGCTGACGCGCGCCGCCAGCCTGGGGCTGCTGACCGGCGTGGCGTTGCCGCTGCTGGCGCGCAATCAGGTGGTGGGGGTGTTGTTCATCTTCCGTAACTACCTGGGCGTCTTTTCGGCCAATGACAAGGCTCTGTTGCAGAGCTTTGCAGATCAGGCAGCGATCGCGGTGCACAACGCCCAGCTTTACACCCAACTCCGTTATGAAGAGCGGCGGCTGGTGGCGTTGTTGGACGCAGTCGGTGATGGTTTGCTGATCCTGACCAGCGATCACACCATCGAACACTGTAACCCGGCGCTGGCGCGCATGTTAGGGTTGACCGTCGACAAGGTTCGCGGTCATAAGCATGAGGAGGTCATCCGCTGGGCGAATTTGAAAGCCGGCATGACCCTGGAGCAGGCGGAGATGGGCGGCTGGCCGCTCACTCCGAACGCCTCGCTGTACGTAGAAGGGGATCTGGAGCGGCCAGGCAGCCCTCCGCTGCCGGTGGGGATCACCTATGCGCCGTTGCTTTCGACGGAAGGGATCTTGCTGAACGTGATCGGCGTCGTGCGGGATATCACGCGTTTCCGCGAGGCGGAAGAGCTGAAGAGCACTTTCGTTTCGGTGATCAGCCACGAACTGAAGACGCCGGTAGCGTTGATCAAAGGCTATGTCAGCACCTTGCGCCGCGAGGATGCTACCTGGGATCGCGAAATCATCCAGGACAGCCTGGCAGTGATCGAGGAGGAAGCCGACCGCCTGACCGATCTGATCGAGAACTTGCTCGATGCCTCGCGCTTACAGGCGGGCGCGCTGTCGATCAACCTGTCGGATGTGGATTTGAGCGCCCTGGCGCGGCGTATCGCCGTGCGCTTTCAAAAACCGGAAAACCGCCACACGATCACGGTGTCATTCCCCCCCGATTTCCCGGTGATCCTGGCGGATGAAGACCGACTGGCGCAGGTGCTTTCTAACCTGATTTCGAATGCGATCAAATACTCCCCTGGCGGCGAGATTGCGATCCGCGGCCAGGTGCATCCCGAGCAGGTAGTCGTTTGCGTCAGCGATCAAGGTCCGGGCATTGCGGCGGGCGATCTGCCGTATATCTTCGATCGGTTCTACCGCTCACAAGATGCCTCGCGCACCACCAAGGGCGCCGGCCTGGGGTTGTATCTGGCGCGAGCGGTGATCGAAGCGCATGGCGGGCGCATCTGGGTCGATTCGAAATCCGGGGAAGGGGCGCGCATTTGCTTTTCGTTGCCCCGTGAGGATGCACGTCGAGTATAATAGAGCGGTTGTTAAACTTAAAGAACTGGAGTATTCCCATATGCCTAGAACTCAAGTCAGTTGCCCAAATTGCCGCCAGCCGGTAGTCGCTGAGGTCAATCAACTCTTCGATGTCAACAGCGATCCCTCCGCCAAGACGCGCCTGCTCAGCGGAGCCTATAATCTGGTGAACTGCCCTTACTGTGGCTACCAGGGCAACCTGGCTACGCCGATTGTGTATCACGACCCGGACAAAGAACTATTGCTGACTTTTGTGCCGCCGGAGCTGGGTTTGCCGCGCAACGAACAGGAACGACTGATCGGCAGCATGATCAACCAGGTGATCAGCAAACTGCCGCAGGAGAAGCGCAAAGGTTACCTGCTGAACCCGCAGAGCACGCTGACCATGCAGGGGTTGGTGGAGCGGGTGCTAGAGGCGGACGGCATCACCCGCGAAATGATCCAGGCGCAGCAGCAACGCATGAACCTGCTGCAGCGCCTGGCAAGCGCTTCTGATGAGAGCGTGCGCGCAGAAATCGCCCGCCAGGAAGAAGCGTTGTTGGATGGCGAATTCTTTGGCCTGCTCAATCGCTTGGTGGAAGTGGCTGTCATGGGCGGCGACCGCGAATCGGCCCAGCAACTCTCTGATTTGCAGAAGAGCCTGTTGCCGCTCTCCAGTTACGGGCGCGAGATCCAGGAGCAGACGAAGGAAGTCGAACAGGCGATCAAGGATTTGCAGGCGCTCGGCAGAGAATTGACCCGCGAGAAATTGCTCGACCTGATCATTAATGCTCCCAACGAGACGCGGCTCAACGCGCTGGTGAGCCTGACCCGTCCGGGGTTGGACTACGCTTTCTTTCAGTTGCTCAGCGAGCGGATCGATCGCGCCCGACCGGAGGGACGCAAGCGCCTGGTGGAGCTTCGCGCAAAGTTGCTGGAGATGACCCAGGAGATCGACCGCCAGGCGGAGGCCCATCGCCAGCAGACGCGCAGGTTGATCGAGCAGATCATCCAGTCTGGCGATGTGGAGGCAGCCATGTCACAGGCGTTGGGCGCTGTAGATGAGACCTTCATTCAAGAATTGCAGCACATGATGGACGAGGCGCGGCAGCAGGGTGATCTGGAAAAGTTCAGGAAGCTGCAACAGATTGTTGAAGTCTTGCAACAGGCCAGCGCTCCCCCAGAGCTTGGCCTGGTGGAAGAATACCTGGACGCGCCCGATGAGCAAGCCCGCCAGGTCTTCCTGGAGGCCAATAACGAGGCGATCACTCCCGAATTCATGGAGTTGCTGGCCAATATTTCGATGCAGGTGCAGGCGAGCGACGACAAGGAATTTGCCAGCCACGTGGCGGCAGCCAACCGCCAGGCGTTGCGCTTCAACATGCAGCGCAACCTGCGCGGAGCGGGGTGACGCGGGCTGAGCCGTTAACCCTAATCTATCGCTGGGTTATCCAGCCGCAGGCCATGACCGCGGACGGTGACGATATAAGAGTGGTCGGGGTCGATGCTGGCAATGCGGTCGCGCAGGCGGCGTACCAGCGCGTCCAGCGCCTGTTCGGAGACCTCGAAGGCCTCTTCTTCGCGCCATACGGCGGCTACTAGCTCCTGTCGTGAGACCACCAGCCCCTGATTGTCGTACAGTGCTTCCAGCAAGCGAAACTGTGAGACGGAAAGCGGAGGCAGGACTTCGACTTCTTCGTCGGCGTGTGGGCCGGCGCTGGGCCGCACCCACATCCTCCGGGAGCGCTTGTCTAACCGCAGACGACGAATTTCAGCCACCGCCTCATCTGGGTGGGCGCTGGCCATATTTTGCAACATGCTGGCCAGTTCTGGCCCTTCGAGAGGCACAGTGGCATCGGAGGAGAGATAGACGAACTTTTGTGCCAGAGCGATTTGAATGACATCGCCATCCTGCAATAAAACGGCGCTGTTCGTCGCTTTTCCGTTGAGGTGTGTGCCGTTTTTGCTGCCCAGGTCTTCCAAAAAGACCCCTTCGGGGGCCAAGCGCAGGCAGGCATGATGGCGGGAGACCTGCCGATCAGGGATGACGATATCGCAATCTGTGCCGCGCCCAATCACGGTGGTCGCCTTCAGCGGCCAGCGCTGGCCGTTCAGCGGCCCCGTTTGAGCGATGAGCAACCCCAACTCGTCGCTGATCTTTTCCATTGCTTGACTGTTTGACGCCTCCAACGGGTATAATATCACAAATTTTACGGAAGAGACGATGCCAACGCCGCTGAAAGCAGACGAAATCTTAAGGGGTCGCTACAAAATCACCCGCATCATTGGCCAGGGCGGGATGGGTAGCATCTACCTGGCGGAAGACCTGCGCCTTGAGGGGCGTCTGTGCGCCTTGAAAGAGGTCGAGCATGACCGCAGTCTTTCCGGCGAAATGCTCAAGCAAGCGCGCGAGCAGTTCCTGCGCGAGGCGACAGTGCTGGCGCGGCTGGATCATCCCAACCTGCCGAAGGTATCGGATTTCTTCTCGGTGGGCGGGCGCGATTATCTGGTGATGGATTATGTGCCCGGCAAAGACCTGCGGACTTTGATGAATGAGGCCAGACAAAAGAACGAGTTCCTGGCCGAGCGGGATGTGCTGAACTGGGCCAGCCAGCTTGCAGACGCCTTGACCTATCTGCACAGCCAGAATCCGCCGATTGTGCATCGCGATATCAAACCCAGCAACTTGAAGCTGACGCCGACTGGCCTGCTCAAGCTGGTGGATTTTGGCCTGGTCAAGCTGCTGGCCTCGGATGAGGTGACCATCACGATCTTGCAGGGACGGGGCACTGCGCTCTATACCCCGCTGGAGCAATACGGTGGAGATACCGGACACACCGATGTGCGCAGCGATATCTACGCCTTCGGGGCCACCCTGTATCATTTGTTGACCAATCATCCGCCGGTGGAGGCGCGCGAGCTTTTTCTCAACCCGACAGCGCTAACGCCGCCGCGTCAGTTCAATCCCAACATCAGTCAGCGAACCGAGCGGGCAATCCTGTGGGCGATGAATCTGCATCCTGATGAACGGCCGCAAGACGTAGAGACTTTTCGACGGGCGCTGCTGGGCGATTGGGATCCGGTCACCCGGCCGCGTGCACCTTTGCCTGCGCCGACCCTGGCCGATCTGGTTTCTTCGCCCGCCGAACGCACGCTGATCTGGATTGCCTGGGGGCTGTTGCTGGTCAGCCTGGCGGTGACCTTAATGCGCTGAGGGGGTACGTTCTGCGCCTTCGTCAGTCTGGCGAACCTGGGTAGCCTGGATGACCAGACGCCAGGCGAGCACGATGAGCAGTCCGGCGCCGCTGCCGGCGAGAGTGGCGAGGAATATCTCCAGAGCGAGGGGGGAGTTGGTTAGCCGTTCGCCCTGGCGCATGAAAAATACGAGCAACGAATATGCCGTCAACCCGCCGATCAAGGTCATGAAACCCGCACGCACCCCCCAACGTACATAGCCGATCAGCGAAGCCAAACGATAGATCACCAGCGCCAAGATCGAAGCTGTCAACACTGCCATAATCCAATCGCCCAACCCCGGGCGCTGCACCGGCTCTTCGGGTGCAAGGGTGGGCTGCGGCGTGGGGATTTCGGTCGGCGGGACGATAGTTGGCGTCAAGGTTGGCGGCTCGGTGGGGGTGAGCGTTGGCCCACCCTCGCCAGGGGCGGGGATATCCAGGCGCAAGACATCTGAGCGGGCCGCTTCGCTTTCGGCGCGAATTTCCAGAATCCCAGGGCCGCTGATCGAAAAGGTGGTGCGGGCGATGCCTTTCTGGGTATACTCCACCTGGCGGACGCTATTGGATTCGACCCCGGTCGTGAAGGTGAAGGTAACCGGTGTTCCGTCTGGAACGGGATTGCCATTATGATCCAAGATGACGCCGGTGCGCAACGGCACCACATCGCCAACGCGAAAGGCTGGCGTTGGTGGCGGCTCAGGTGTGCTCGTGCCATTGTTCCCCTGGGCAGGCTCAGGTAGATCAAAGATCAATGGTATGGTCTGGGTGGGATCGGGGAAGAGAGCCTCATTCAAGTTATAAGCGATGCCCGGCACCGACACCGGCGAAGCCCCTGTGGCGCGCAGTTCGCCAAAGAGCAGATAAGCAGCCACGTCGATGAAACCCGGAGCTTTACTGTACAAAGCGAAGTAGGCGGTGAGCTTAGAGATATTGGTGGCGTCCAGGAAATAGGGCGCATTGAAAGCGAATACAATCAAGCGTTTTTGCTGAAAGAGATCTGGGCGCTCGGTTAAGAAGCTTCGCAACACTTGAAACGACGGGACATCTGGGCTGTCGGATAACATCGAAAAGACGATCCAGTTGGCTCGTCTCAGATTGAGTTCCAACTGCACTGCGTCGGGCGAGCCATTCAGCATCAGTTGCAGCTCTTCCAACGAGAAGGAGGACAGATTATTTAAGGTGACCTGACCAGCGGTTTGTGGGCCGTATAAGCGCACGACCGCGTCTTGCAAAGCGCGCTTGTCGATCAGAGGCCTAGCCGGGCAACCAGTGCATTGCCGGGCCAGGCGCGTATCGGTGATGAAGACGATGCGATCGTTCTGATTTGGCGGGTCTGGCATGGTCGTATCCAGCTCAGCCTGCGAGGGGCTGAGCAGCGTGGCGGCTTTGCGGGCGATGTCGAAGCCGGTCTGACTGGCTTGTCCCAAGTCGCTCAAGCCTCGAGGGTTCGGGAGCACACTGCTCAACAGGAATGAGGGGTATAGACGATTTTTCAGGGTCAAAATGCGCAGCACCGATTCATCGACGCGTTGCGCAAAGGCGGCATCATCGCGATACTTTTGGGTGAAACTCGCCAGGGTGCGGATGGCTGCTGTAGCCGAGTCTTCCTCTGGGGAAGTAGAAAAGTCCCCAAAGTAGAGCAAGTCGTTGCCGGCCAGGAAGGCATTTAGGGCCACGCGGCGAGGATCGAAGGTCTGGCTGGTCAAAGCATAAAAGCGACGAATCGCCGTGTTGCCCAGATCGTCGCTGACCATGACCCCGCCATTGTTGCGCCAGGTGGAGAGAGGGGGAAGCTCGAACAACAGGCTCAACGCCTGAGGATCCAGGCTGACCGGGCGGGTGGTGGCGCGGATGTTGCCTTGCAGGCCCTGATAGCGGATGTGGGAGGTGAGCAAGGCGTCGGTGGTTTCTTCAGCAGATGCGGCGTTGCCGGTGACTGCCAGGAAGGGCGCCAGGTCGAAGCTGGAAAGCGCATCCAGCGATTTGCGCACCGTTGCAACTTCTTCCTCGGGTAGACGGTCGGAGCTGCCATGACCGGGGAAATGCTTGGCGACAACGGCGACCTGGTTGTTGCTGCCCTGGTGGACGCCGCGAATGTAAGCCCGCCCCATTTCCGCCACCCAGAAGGGATCGCCGCCAAAGGTGCGTGTGGAGAGGTTACCAGCCGTCTCCAGCTCGGGCGGGTCGAGAACGTCAAGAACTGGCCCTAGAAGCAAATTGACGCCCAGCGCCGAAAGTTCCTGGCCCAAAATTGCTCCGGCCTTTTGGGCCAGGTCTGGCGTCCAGGTAGCGCCGAGCGCCATCTGATTAGGCAGGGTAGTCAGACCGCTAAGGATCTGGTCATAGGGATAACCATCTCCTTCCTGGGAAATGCCAATCAGCAAGGGAACGTAGTTGGGCACGAAGCTTTCACCTGTGAGCGGGTTTTCGTGCGGTTCGCGGGAGGCTTCCCATTCGATGCTTTGTAACTGTTGTATTAGCTGGTTGGCTTGTTCGACGGTCGCTGCAGGATCGTTGTTGTCGATGAAGTTATCGTTTCTGGCAAGCAGCACAACGCCGCCAATGTGATACTCGCTGATTAAGGTTCTGATCGGGGAGTCGGGGCCGATTTCGGCGCCTGGAATGGCCACCAGGAAGAGCTGACCCACGCGCTCCTCCGGCGTCAGGCGCGCCAGTTGCGCGGCGGCCTTCTCCTGGGCAACAGCGTTCGGGCTTTGCCCCTGCGCAGTCACTATGCCAGAAAAACCGCTGCTCCAGGTCAACACCCCCAGCAGGATCAGACCGCTCACGGCGCGGAACAGCCGAGATGAAAAATTTCCGCTCATCAACACAGGCATATTTTAGCTTATTTCAGCCCAGAGCGAAAAGACATCCCTGAGTTTGCCGCCAAGATCAAGGACATGTAGGGCTAAATCGCCTTCCCTGGGGTTTCTCTGGCGATGATTTCATGCAGGAGCTGGCGCCGCTCTGCGCCGCTGAGCGCTTCCAGTTTGCGAATGCCCAATGGGTCGATCTCTTGACGCAGCAGTTGTAATTCTTCCCAGGAAGGCAAAGGCGTCTCGTGCACGTCTTCTGCCACCTCCAACGGAAAGCCGGTGTGGGCCTGGATATGGGCGACCTCCACGCCAGGATGGAAGGTGATCAGACGCATGCGGGGCTGATCGGGCGCGCCGCCGCCGAAATCAAACTGCCCCAGGTCACTGACCAGATAGCGCGGCCCAGCGCCTAAGCGGCGCGCTGGATGATGGCCCAGCCCCGAGATGAAATCCAACTGGGCGACAAAGGTGAGGCGAGAGTGCCGCGGTACGTAAAGGTGAATGTCGTCGATGAAAGTGGTGACATCTGGAATGCCGCCGGTGCCGGGCAGGCGCAACCGTGGGCGGCGATAATCTTTGCCAAAAGCGATATTGTTGAAATTGCCAGCAGGATCGATCTGCGCCGGGCGAAAAAACTCCTTAGGGCGCAGGCGCGGCAGGATATCCGCCGCCGCCCGCACGAAGCCGACGTTGTTCATCGAGCGATCCAGCCACAACGCCTCGATGGTGGTCAGTCCGAGCGGCGCTGGCTGGCGGCAGACTCCCTGTCCGATCGCCGACGTGAAGTACAGATTGGGGGCGTGGGTATGCCGCGCCAGAAGGTAGGCGGCGGCTACCAGAGGGGTGGCCAGGCCTTGGGCGACGATCTCCCCATCGTGCACCTGGCGCGCCATGCAAAAGACCATGATCTCATCGGGTGTTATGTCTATGGAGGACCTCATGCCAGCGGGATCGACGGGTCTAGCGGCTGATTTCTTTGGGGCTTCGGCTGGCTTTGCGCCGGAATTCTCTGAGCGTTTTATGCGCCAGGAGAGGGTCATCGGTGAAAATACCGTCCACGCCAAGCGCAAACAGCCGCTGCATTTCATCTTGTTGGTTGACGGTGTAAACAAAGATCCGGCAGCCCCGTCGTTGGACGCGGTTGACCAGTGCGGCGGTGACGTCTCCAACTTCAGGGTGGAGGCTGTGGTACTTCAGCAACCGCCCCAGCCAGCTACGCGCCAGCCAGCCTTTGATTCCTGGAAAGGCAAGCAACCCGATGGGCGCCTCAGGGATCAGACGGCGGATACGCCCAAGGGCGATGGGGTTGAACGAAGAGAAGATCACGCGATGGCTAAGCTTGAAGTGTCGCACCAATTCGGCAACTTTTTCCGGCAGCGGGTCGGTAGGGGAGGCGTAATTGGTCAACTCGACATTGATATAGGTAAGCTGACCAACTGCTTTGAAAACCTCTTCAAGAGTAGGGATAGGTTCACCTTTGAAGGCGATATCGAAGTGGCTGCCGGCGTCCATCTTGCGCAGTTGCGCCAGGCGATAGTCGCTCACCTTGCCGTGGAAAGGCGTCGTGCGATCCACGGTTTGATCGTGGATAACGACCACCTGTCCATCTGCGGAGAGCTTGGCGTCCAGCTCGATGGCATCAGCACCTTGTTGTAGGGCCAGCTTGAAGGCTGCCAGCGTGTTTTCCGGCGCGTAGGCGCTGGCGCCGCGATGCGCAATGATGGCTGGACGGGGTAGAGCTTGGTAGAGCATGATCGGTAGCGTCTCTGGAAATTATAACTCGACGAAGTAGGCCGCCGCAGCGCGATCGATCATTTCGGGGGTCATCTCTGGGCTGACGTTGAGATAGCGGGAGATATCCAGGATTTGATCGCACAAATCGCGTGGGTGCGATGCGCGTAGCTTACGGTTTCGGCGGATGTACCATTCCTGAAGCAGATAGGCCAGCCCCGAATCGCTGTAGGCGACGCCTTTCGAGGCTGCCACATCCTTGAAGATAGCCCGGTAGTCTTCGTAGCTCGGGTCGCTGATCTCGATTTTATGGCGCAGGCGGCGCAAGAACGCCTCATCCACCAGGTCCTTGGGCGGTAGATTGGTCGAGAAGATGACCAGGACATCGAAGGGCACTTCCACCTTGCGCCCGGTGTGCAGGGTCAGATAGTCAATGCGGTTCTCCAGAGGGACAATCCAGCGGTTGAGCAGATCGCGTGGGCGCACCTGCTGGCGACCGAAGTCGTCGATTAACAGGATACCGCCGTTTGCTTTTACCTGGAAGGGGGCTTCATAGTATTTGTGGACATCATCGAAGACCAGATCCAGGCCGGCCAGGATCAATTCGCCGCCGGTCATAATGAACGGCCGATGGATGCGCACCCAACGCATATCACGCCGTGGCGCGTTGCGCAGGCTGCCTGTTCCTGGTGCGACTTCGCCTGGGGCAGGCGGCAAACCGCCCGTGCCGGGCTTGAGACCGCCGGTTCCAGGCTTCAACCCGCCGGTGCCTGGTTTCAGACCGCCAGTGCCTGGTTTGGGCGGCGCCTCATCCTGTACCAGGCGATGATTGACCTCATCATAAACCTTCACGACCAGGCCATCGATATACACCGCGTAAGGAATGTACATGCTCTCGTTTTGTGTCAGGCTGCCAATGGCGCGGGCAATGCTGGTTTTTCCATTTCCGGGTGGACCATACAAGAAGATGGAAGTCCCCGAATTAACGGCCGGGCCGATACGCTGGTACACAGCATCGGAAAGCACCAAATGGGCGAGCACGCGCCTGAGATCGACATCTTTGATTGCCAGGCGCTGGCGCGCCTGGCTGAGGATGGCGCGATTGTAAGCTTCCAACGGCACCGGCGCCGGACCGGCGTACTGGCTGCGTTCCAGGGCCTCGCGGGCGCGGGCGATGCCCAGTCCTGTGATGCCGTAAATGTAAGCCCCTTCTCCCAGGCCGATCTGCTGGGCAGATTTCACTTCGATCAGTTTTTCGCGCTTCATGACTTCCAATAGCTGATCAACCACGCCGGGAAATGGCAAAGCCATCGCATCAGCGATCTTGAAGCCGGTCAGGTAGCCTTCGAAGTACAGCACCTTGAGCGCCAGGTCTTGCAGCCAGAGCGCAGACAGACCAGTGTCCTCAATGCGCGAGATCGGTGGGGGCACGAACGGAGTTCGAGCTGCATCTTTGCTGAGTAAGCCAGTACCTTTGGGCAAACGAACATCATCCATCCGGATCACCTCCGCGCCTGGTGGGATATTTCTTCGAGCATCTAAAAACCTATTCGATTATAATCTAAATACGGTTACTGGCAGTGATCCTGCCGATCGCATTCTAAAATCATTAAGGTGGACTTGGACTTATGAAGGTGAGCGTTGTCATCCCTGCTTACAATGAAATCCATACGATCCGCGAGATTGTGCGCCGCGTCCAGGCGACCGGCATCCCGGAAGAGATTTTGATTGTAGATGATGGATCGATCGATGGGACGCGGGAGGTCTTGAAGGAGCTAGATGGTCGGGGGAACGTGCGCGTGATCCTGCGCGAGCGCAATCAGGGCAAAGGGGCGGCGGTGATGGATGGAATTCGCCAGGCCAGCGGCGATGTCATCCTGATTCAGGATGCGGACCTGGAATATGATCCGCGGGAATATCCTGTATTGCTCAAACCCATTCAGGAGGAGGTGGCGGATGTGGTGTATGGCTCGCGTTTCCTGGGCGCGCCGCGCCGCCCGACGATGTTCTGGCACATGGTAGCGAACAAGCTGCTCACCTTGATGACCAACATCCTCTATAATAACATCCTCACGGACATGGAAACCGGCTACAAGGTTTTCCGCCGCGACATCGTCAAAGATATGACCATCCACGCCCGGCGGTTCGATTTCGAACCGGAGTTCACCGCCAAGGTGCTCAAGCGCAAGGTGCGCATATTCGAAGTGCCGATCTCTTTCAACCCACGCGATTACAGCGAGGGCAAGAAGATCAAGCTAAAAGACGCTTTTGAAGCGGTGTGGACGCTGGTCAAATATCGCTTCGTGGATTAGCCCCAAAAAGCTGTAACCAGCCGGGATGGGTGCGCCTGTTTCGGGGGGCAGAAAGGCTCAAAACCGAAGGCTAAGCGGAGCCTTTGCGCAGATCGCGCACGTTGAGCTGCAACGAGACGTTGCCGTTGTACTCGTTGGTCTCGAAGGTATAGACCAAATCGACGATCGGGGGCAGGACGTCATACCAGTTGCCCATGCGGAAGGCGATGGCATCGTAGGTGATGCGGCCGTCGGTGACGGTCAGGCGTAGATGGGCTTCGTCTTTGCCCACCCGCTTGCTGCGCACGACGCGCAAGTTCTGCGAGGCGAAGACCGCCTGAGGATTGCCTATGCCAGTGGGCTGCAGGGCGTTCAGGTCGTTTAGCAAATCGGGCCGCAGTTCAGAAAGGGACAGCAGGGCGTCGATATCCAACCTGGGGCGCAGGTCCAGATTGGCGAGCTGCCGCTCGGCGATGACGCGCAGGCGTTCGATCAACTCGGGCAAGTTTTGGTTGGGGACAGTGAAACCAGCGGCGGCAGAGTGGCCGCCATGGCGCACCAACAGGTCGGCGCACTCGTCCAATGCATGGGTGATGTGGAACTCGGGGATGCTGCGGCAGGAGGCGCGGGTGAGTTCTTCGCCCCTGGCAGCCACAATCGCCGGGCGATAGTACTGCTCGGTCAAGCGCGCTGCGGCCAGGCCGATCACGCCGGGGTTATAGCTTTCATGCACGGCGATGAGCAGCGGCGCGTCTGGGTCTTCCGCCAGGGCGAGTTGTTCGGCATGCGCCTGGATCTGACGGGTGATCTGCTGACGTTCGCGATTCTGGTTGTCGAGTTGTTGAGCCAGAATAGCGGCCTGATCTACCTGGTCCGCAAGCAACAGGTTCAATGCCGCCAGGGCCGATTCGAGCCGCCCTGCGGCGTTCAGCCGTGGGCCTAAGGCGAAGCTGACCTGCTCAGCGGTGATACGGATGGCGTTGAGCTGGGCGGCGCCGATCAGCGATTGCACCCCTTGGCGATGTGGGCGGCGGATTTGCTCCAGCCCGGCGCGCACCAGGGCGCGATTTTCTCCAACCAGAGGGGCCAGGTCGGTGATGGTGCCCAACGCTACCAGGTCGAGATACTGCCCGGCGGGGGCGTCTGGATCGTAGGATGGCTCATCCGGCTCCAGCAAAGCGCAGGCCAGTTTATAGGCCAGGCCAACGCCCGCCAGCCGCTTATCGGGGTACAGGTCTCCTTCTTGCTTGGGGTTGATCACCGCCAGGGCGTCGATTGGCTCGTTGCCGGGGGAATGATGGTCGGTGATGATCATGTCCAGGCCGATCTGGCGGGCGTGATCCGCCTCGCGCGGGGAGCGCATGCCGCAATCGACGGTGATCACCAACCGGGCGCCTTCCTCGCGTAGAGCGCTTAGCGCTTCAATGTTTAAGCCATAGCCCTCGTCGAAGCGGTTGGGGATATACGGGCGCGCGTCAGCGCCCAGGCGCTTCAGCGCGTGGGTGAGCAGGGCGGCGGCGGTGACGCCATCGGCGTCGTAGTCGCCATAGATGGCGATCTGCTCACCATGACGGATGGCATAGCGGATGCGGTCAACCGCCTGGGTCATGCCTAGCAAGTTTTGTGGTTCATTTCCGGCAGGGGGTTGCGCTTGGAGGAAGGCCTGGGCGGCTTCGGCGGTGGTGTAGCCGCGGTTGTACAACAGGCGGCGCAGGACGGGGCGGCCGGTCAGGGGGGCACAGCGGCTCAGATCCTGGTCGGCTTCCGATGGCGGTTCAGGGGCAAAGTTCCAGTGTTTCTCGCGGGGGAAGTTCATCGTAAGAAGTATAGCATAAACCGGTAAAACAGGAAATTCTTCAGGTTGACGGGAGCCTTAAAGGCTGCTATCATGTGAAATCGGCATGAGTCACACTCGGACGAAGAGGCAGCCTGGGCGCTTTGGCCTGTGGCTGAAAAAATATACCATCTGGTTGACGCCGGGGATGGGGGTAAAACGCTGGTTCCTGCTGATTCTGATGGGCATCACCCTGCTCGGCGTGGGCTTGGGCGTGTTGCTGCTGGAGGTTTACCGCACTGCGCCGGATACCTGGTGGTTGCCGATCCTTTCGGCGGCGTCGCTGCGTTTCCTGCCGCGCCTGGCGCGGGTGGCGATCTTTGGCGGGCTCGGGATGGGGTTGATTTTGTTCGGGCTATGGGAATTGAATCGCACTCTCCTGAAGCCGCTGATCCGCCCGGGGCGCGGGCTGGCAGATACGCTACGCCTGCACCGGCAGCGCGAACGTGGCCCGCGAGTGGTTGCTATCGGCGGCGGACATGGCCTGGCGACGCTGTTGCGGGGGATCAAGAATCACTCGAATAACATCACGGCTATCGTCACGGTAGCAGATGATGGCGGGTCATCTGGCCGCTTACGGCGGGAGAAAGGCGTCCTGCCACCAGGAGATATCCGCAACTGCCTGGCGGCGCTCTCAGACGACGAGGCTTTGCTGGCGCAGCTTTTTCAATACCGCTTCCCAGACGGCGAGGCCGGCTTGGATGGCCATTCCTTCGGCAATCTGTTCATCACCGCCCTGGCCGAGATCACCGGTAGCTTTGAGGCAGCGGTAGCAGAATCTGGTCGAGTGCTGGCAGTGCGGGGGCGGGTGTTGCCATCCACGCTGCATGACGTGCGCCTGTCTGCAGACGTGCGTCTGCCGCATGCCGTGAGCGAGGTGCGCGTGCAAGGCGAGAGCCAAATCCCCAAGACCAACGGCAAAGTGCGGCATGTGTGGCTGGAACCGAGCAACCCTCCTGCTTTTCCTCAGGCTATCCAGGCCATCCTGGCGGCGGATTTGATCATCATTGGGCCGGGCAGCCTGTACACCAGCATTTTGCCAAACCTGCTGGTCCCAGATATTGCGGAGGCGATCCGCGCCAGTCGCGCCCTGAAGATCTTCGTGTGCAACGTGGCCACCGAGCAAGGCGAGACGACCGGATATGGGGTCGGAGACCACATCCGCGCCATTGAGGAGCATGTCGCTCCTGGCCTGTTCGATATCGCATTGGCAAACTCGAACGATACAGAGAAACTGCCCGAAGGGGTGGAATGGGTGCGGTTGGAGGCTGGCCTCGATCAGCACTATTGGATTTACCAGGCCGACCTGGTAGATGCGCTGCATCCCTGGCGGCATGATTCTGACAAGTTGGCCCGGGCGGTGATGGATTTATTCCATGAGCGCACCGGACCTTTGGTAGAATTGGATCGAAATACAAAGTAAAATCAAAAGAGGCCCATATTAGAAACGGAGGATCAAAATGACAGTCAAAGTAGGTATCAACGGTTTCGGCCGCATCGGCCGACAGGTCTTGAAAGCCATCCTGGATTACCATTCAGATGAGCTGGAAGTGGTCGCTTTCAACGATATCGGCGACTTGAAGACGATGGCCCACCTGCTCAAGTATGACTCGAACTACGGCCGCTTCAACGGCACGGTCGAGGTCCAGGGGGATTCCCTGGTGGTGAATGGCAAGCCGGTCCGGGCGTTCAAAGAGACCGATCCTGCAGCCATCCCTTGGGGCGATTTGGGAGTCTCCATCGTTATCGAAAGCACCGGCATCTTCACCGTCAAGAGCGACGGCGTAAACAAGAAGGGCAAGATGGTGAAAGGCGCCGAGAATCACATCACCAAAGGCGGCGCCAAGAAGGTCATCATCTCGGCCCCGGCCGAGGGAGAGGATTTGACGGTGGTGTTGGGCGTGAACGATTCGATGTATGACCCGGCAAAACACCATGTGGTTTCCAACGCCTCCTGCACCACCAACGGCCTGGCGCCGGCGGTCAAGGTGGTGAACGATCACTATAAAGTCGTGCGCGGCTTCATGACCACCATTCACGCGTACACCAATGACCAGAAAATCCTGGATCTGCCTCATAGCGACCTGCGCCGGGCGCGGGCGGCGGCAATGAGCATCATCCCCACTACCACCGGCGCGGCCAAGGCAATCAAGCTGGTCATCCCTGAACTGGCCGGCAAGCTGGACGGCTACGCGCTGCGTGTGCCCACTTCCACGGTTTCGGTGATCGATCTGACGGTGGAATTGGAAAAGGCTACCACCACCGAGCAGTTACGCCAGGACTTCCGCGATGCGGCCGCAGGTCCGCTCAAGGGTATCCTGGGAGCAGAGGACGAGCCGCTGGTCAGCATCGATTACAAGGGCGATCCGCGCAGTTCGATCGTCGATTTGCCCTTCACCATGGTGCTGGGCAAGGAGAGCAGCAACTTTGCCAAGATCGTCGCCTGGTATGACAACGAATGGGGCTACTCGGTGCGCACTGCCGATCTGGCAGCGCTGATGGCGAAATCTCTGTGATGTTTTCGATGTGATCCACGCCGCCCGACGGCGTGGATCACATCTTGAAAAGAGGATTCTATGTTCAATAAAAAGCTAATCACCGATATCGATGTCAAGGGCAAGAAAGTTTTGGTGCGTGTAGATTTTAATGTACCGATCAAAGACGGCAAAGTAGAAGATGACACACGCATCGTAGCCGCGTTGCCCACCATTCGCTATTTACTGGATCAGGGGGCGGCGGTAATCTTGTGCTCTCATCTGGGCCGCCCGAAAGAAGGCCCCGACCCTAAGTACTCGATGCGTCCGACGGCGGAGCATCTCTCGACCTTGCTAGGCAAGCCGGTGGCTTTCTGCGAGGAGTGCGTTGGCCCGGTGGCCGAGGCGGCGGCGAGCCAACTCAAGCCCGGCGAGGTGCTGGTGCTGGAAAACACCCGCTTCTACAAGGGAGAAACCAAGAACGATCCGGAGATGGCCAGACAACTGGCGGCGTTGGCAGATATCTACGTCAATGACGCCTTCGGTTCGGCGCATCGCGCCCATGCCTCCACCGAGGGCGTAGCCAGGCTGCTCCCCGCCGTGGCAGGCTTTTTGATGGAAAAGGAAATCAAATACCTGGGGGCGGCGATCGCGAATCCAAAACGACCGTTCATCGCTATTCTGGGTGGGGCGAAGATCGTGGACAAGATCGGCGTGATCCGCAACCTGCTCAAGATTGCCGATGCAGTGCTGATCGGCGGCGGTATGGCGAATACGTTCTTTGCGGCGCAGGGCTATCCGATGGGCGATTCGTTGGTGGACGTCGAGGCGCTGGACACCGCTCGCGAGATCCTGCAAGAAGCTGGGCCCCGCCTGCGCCTTCCAGTAGATGTGGTGATTGCCGATCGATTCGATGACGCCGCCGAGCGCAAGGTGATGGCTGTTGGCCCAGTGCCAGATGGCTGGCGGATCATGGACATCGGCCCCGAGACAGTGGCGGCGTATGCCAAGGCTCTGAGTGGTGCTGGCACGGTGGTATGGAACGGCCCGATGGGCGTCTTCGAGATGCCCAGCTTTGCCGCTGGTACTTTTGGCGTTGCCAAAGCGGTGGCCGAAAGCGGGGCGGTTTCGATCGTCGGCGGAGGCGATTCGGTCTCGGCGATTAACCAGTCTGGTTTGAGCGACAAGATCACACACATTTCCACCGGCGGCGGCGCTTCGCTGGAGATGCTGGAAGGGCTGACTCTACCCGGCGTGGCAGCGCTTCAGGATAAATAACCATTGATTGTGGGCGAGGGATGAAAGGTGCAACTCTCATCCCTCGCTATCATCTGTCGTTTTCTGTCATTAAGGACCCTTTTGGGTCTGCAGGGCTTTTAGGGCTTGGAGCCGTAGCAGGAGCAGCAGATGCCATTCGTGGTTGGCGAAAATATCGGACCCTACAGGCTGATAGAACAGCGGGGACAGGGCGGGATGGCCACTGTATTCAAAGCTTACCACCCAGCGCTGGATCGCTATGTTGCTATCAAGGTGTTGCATCCGGCATTTACCCAGCAAGCGAACTTCCTAGCGCGTTTTCGGCGTGAGGCGCAGGTGGTAGCGCGGCTGGAGCACCCCAACATTGTGCCAGTTTATGATTACGCAGAATATGAGAATCGCCCCTATCTGGTGATGAAGTTCATTGAAGGCGAAACGCTCAAGCGCCGATTGGAGCGCGGAGCGATAGAGTGGCAGGAGTTGCTCAAAATCGTCGAAAGCGTCGGCGCAGCATTGAGCTATGCCCACGCTCAGGGGGTGTTGCATCGCGATGTGAAACCTTCCAATGTGCTTCTGGCCAACGATGGGCGGATTTACCTGGCGGATTTCGGACTGGCGAGAATTGCAGAAGCAGGCGAGTCGACGATCTCTACCGATTCAATGTTGGGCACACCACAATATATCTCTCCCGAGCAAGCATTGGGTCGTAAAGACCTGGACAGGCGGGTGGATATTTACTCTTTCGGCGTGGTGCTCTATGAACTTCTGGTGGGCAGAGTCCCGTTTAGCGCTGATACGCCATATTCTATCATTCATGACCACATCTATGCGCCATTACCTCTGCCTCGAAGCATCAATCCGAATCTGTCCGAGGCCGTGGAACGCGTTCTGCTCAAGGCGCTTGCCAAAGATCGCAATGATCGCTACGCGGATGTGGAGATGCTGCTGGCTGCCTGGCGCGAGGCGGTGAAGCCTGACATGGGTGAAGCAGCGCCTGAACTCGTGCAAGTAATCGGCCAACCATCTGAGTCTCCAGCCGAGTTAGTGCAGGTGATCTCCAGGCCAGCGGAGCTGTCGGCCAGCGTTGCACAGACTATTGTCCTGGACGAAGGGCAGGCGAATCCCCCGCCGGCCGCGCCATTAACAGGCCGAGACAAGGCTGGCGCGCCGGTTGTTTCGGGACACCCGAGAGGCGCTTTCGACCGATGGCGATGGGTATTCGTTGCTTTGCTTGCGTTGTTTTTGTTTGTCGCTGGCGCTATGGCGCTCTCGCCCGGCTTGCGTAACCGTGTCGCCTTGATCCAGAGCGCTTTGCCGCCGCCAGCCGCCCTGGTGGCGACCACCATGCCTCCATCCACAACAGGTGCACTTCCCTCTGCAACTTTTGCCTCCCCGACAGCCACCTCCTGGCCGCCGACTTCTACCTCTCGGCCCCCAACTTCTACTCCTCGGCCCCCAACTGCCGAATTGCGCCGCTCGCCCGACTTGATTCATCAGGCGATCCAACTTGTGACCCAGCACCCTAATGACCCAGATGCCCATCTCGAGCTGGCCCTGGCTTATATGGCGCAAGATAAACCGTTCGAGGCGCGGCAGGCTCTCGAGAAGGCGGTGCGCCTGGCTGGTAATGCACCTGAGTTTATGGTGCGCGCTGGCGACCGTCTATTGGAGCGTCAGTCCTGGCTGGCGGCGGCTGGTATGTATGTGCTGGCAATCCAGCGCTTACCCTCGCCCGCGCCGCCGGAGTTGCAGAACCACATGTATCAATCCATGTACATGGCGGCCAGCCTCCCCGAGGCAGGCGACTTGCTCATCTTTTTACCTGAAGATCGATTGGCCCCGGGTATTGCAGAGTTATGCCGCGGGCGACATGCGCTGTTTCAAGGGGAGCTGCCGGCAGCGCGCAGCATCGCGCGCCATCTTCGGGAAGAATTTCCCGACATGCGCGAAGTTGGCTTGCTCGAGGCCGAAATCGCCCTGAAGTCCGGCGAAGTGGATGCCGCCAGGAATCAGCTGAACAATCTATTGCGCGACCCCCAGCTATCCCCATGGGGGCGGCGAATAGCCCAATATTTACTGAATCAATCCTGACAAATGAGGACAAAATGCGCAAACCATTCGTAGCAGGCAACTGGAAGATGTTCAAGACGGTGGCAGAGGCGCGTCACTTAGTATCAGAGCTGGTGCCGGGTTTGCAGGCCATCCAGGGGGTAGAGAAAGTGATCTGCCCGCCTTTCACGTCGCTGCTGGCAGTGGCGGCTCTGCTGGAAGGGACAGACATTGGCCTGGGCGCCCAGAACATGCATTGGGAGCTTTCCGGCGCGTTCACCGGCGAGATCTCGCCGACGATGCTGGCCGAGTTGTGCCATTACGTCATCCTGGGCCATTCAGAGCGGCGTACCTATTTCGGCGAGACCGACGAGATGGTCAACCGTAAGGTGCAGGCTGCGCTGGCTCATGAACTGACCCCCATCGTGTGTGTGGGCGAAACGCTGGCCGAAAACGAGGCTGGGCGCACCGCAGAAGTGGTGGCGCGTCAGGTGCGGTTGGCTCTGGCGGATGTGAAGCTGTCGGCAGAGGGTGTCGCTCCCTTCGTTATTGCCTACGAGCCGGTTTGGGCAATCGGCACCGGGCGGGCAGCCACCGCCGAGGGCGCAGCGCAGGTGGTGCGCGAGGTGATCCGACCAACGGTTGCGGAGTTGTTTGGCGCAGCGACAGCACAAGCGGTGCGCGTGCTATACGGAGGTTCGGTGAACGCCAAGAACGCTGCCGAGTTCTTCGCCGAGCCTGAGATCGATGGGGCGCTGGTAGGCGGCGCCAGCCTGAAAGCGTCGGAATTCACGCAAATCGTGCAGGCCGCTGCCTGAAGTTTATGCGTGTAGGGACAGTTTTGGCCGCGCCCTGGCTGGAGGTGAAGGGTGCCCGGGGCGCTGCATAGCCTGGGGTGGCTCCTGCTCTCGCTGGGGCCACTTCTGTTTTTGCAGCGCCTGCTGCACCGCCAGGTGCAGACCTTATTTCTGTTGATCACCCGGCGCAGTGATCTTTCCATTGCCCTGTTCGCGTTGCTGTTCTTCCCCGGCGTACTGCTGCACGAAGGTAGCCATTACCTGGCGGCTAAGTTGCTGCGGGTGCGCACCGGGCGCTTTTCGATCATTCCACGCCCCTTGCCCAACGGGCGATTACAGATGGGCTATGTCGAGACCGCCGCGTCGGATTGGGCGCGAGATACGCTGATCGGAGCCGCGCCGCTGATCACAGGCGGGTTGTTCGTGGCCTATGCCGGGTTGGCCCGATTGGGGCTTTTAGAGCTGTGGCAAATGTGGAAATCCAGCGGCTGGGAGGCGGCGTTAGCGATGCTCCCTCAGATCACGGCAGGATCCGATTTTTGGGTGTGGTTCTACCTGACGCTGGTGGTGAGTAGCACGATGCTGCCTTCAGCGTCTGATCGGCGCGCTTGGCTGCCGCTGGGACTGACCGTCCTGGCGCTGCTGGGCGCCAGTCTGTTAGCGGGGATAGGGCCGTGGCTGGAGCAACACCTGGCGCCGGTTTTAGAGGCGCTGTTTCTGTCGGCAGCGGTTGTGTTTGCCATTAGCGCAGGGGCGCATTTGTTGTTGGTGATGCCCTTATGGTTGATTACCAGGTCGTTGATGAGATGGTTGAAGTTGGAGATAATATCCTGACGCGGACGGCTAATCCTCCTGACATACGAGGCTGTGAAAGGGGCTTTTACGCGGATTGCCGGCGGTGCCAGAAGGGCGCTCTACGGAGTCGCTCTCTCGACGAAAACAAGTTCAGTTCTCGATGAACTCCCCGCCGCTGACCTCGCGGCTGAGCAGCCGCCGGTTGGCGTCGTAGGTCAGTTCGACCTGGATGCGCTGGAAGCAGCGCCCTTCACCGATCAACACTTTGCGGCAAAAGTAGATGGCTCTGCCGCTCTCGTCGTACTCCAGGCTCAGGTCGTTGTACAGGTTCACCCGCGTGCGGATTATCTCGCCACAGCGGTGACAACGCACTTCGATCCAGTCCACCGGCGTGGCGGATTTGGATGCGAAAAAGCGGGTCAATTTCTCCAACAAGCTCATCGTAACGCCCTCCGGAAAAATTATAGCATCACCTGCGTCGCTTTCCGATACAGTTATCCGCTGAAATCCCCTCCGACGCAGCGACGCCTTATTGGTATAATCCTTCTTCGCGATTGAGGCTGAGCGACCCAACCTGAAACAAATGTGCTATAATCGCGCTCTGGTCTGTCTGCATCATCGCTCACTCCAGACCAACCCAATGCTGATGCTAAACATGATACGCTGCCTGGGCGCCGCAAGCCAGCAGCCGATTATTATTAACCGTAAGAGTGATCACGGATTGTACCTATGTCTCAAAACGTTATTCGCGTCGTCGGAGCGCGCGAGCACAACCTGAAGAACATCACCGTCGAGATCCCGCGCGACAAATTTGTCGTCATCACCGGCCTCTCTGGCTCAGGCAAGTCCTCGCTGGCGTTCGACACCATCTTTGCCGAGGGCCAGCGGCGCTATGTCGAGTCGCTCTCGGCTTACGCTCGCCAGTTCCTGGGACAGATGGAGAAGCCCGATGTGGATTACATCGAAGGGCTCTCGCCAGCCGTCTCTATCGACCAGAAGGGCGCCTCGCACAACCCGCGTTCCACCGTAGGCACGGTGACTGAAATCTACGATTACCTGCGTTTGCTCTTTGCCCGCGCCGGTATTCCCCATTGCCCCGTCTGCGGCCGGGAAGTCGCTCGCCAGTCGGCTCAGGAGATCGTCGAAGAGATCGAGCGCTTGCCCGAAGGCTCCCGACTGCTCATCCTGTCCCCGCTGGTGCGCGGCCGCAAGGGCACCCATCAGGCTGTGCTGGAGGAGATCCGCAAGGCCGGCTTCGTGCGCGCCCGCGTGGATGGCGTCGTCCACGAGCTGGAAGAGGATATCCAGATGGATCGCTACAAAATCCACACTATCGAGGCGGTAGTCGATCGCCTGGTGATCCGCCGCTACGAGGACGAAAGCGAGGCGAACGCTGCCCGTTCGCGCCTGACCGATTCGGTCGAGACTGCGCTCAAGTTTGGCGAGGGCTACCTGACTGTGCACATTCTGCCCTCCCCAACGGCTGTTGAAGCGAGAGGAGATGGAGGCGAGGGGAGCGAGGGCGAACCCCAGGGCCGTGACTTGTATTTCTCCGAACACCTGGCCTGCCCGGAGCACGGCTCGGTGCTGCCGGAGATCGAACCGCGCACTTTCTCCTTCAACACCCCGCACGGCGCCTGTCCCGATTGCCAGGGACTGGGCGGCAAGCTGGAGATCGACCCTGATCTGCTCATCCCCGACCGGGAGCTGTCGCTGAACGAGGGCGCCATCGTTGCCAGCGAGTGGCGCGGCCCGCGCGAGGAGGGCGGTTATTACTGGCAGGCGCTGGAGGCGGTAGCTCGCCACTATCACATTGATCTGGACGCGCCGGTCAAGGACATCCCACCGGAAAAGCTCGACCTGTTGCTTTACGGTACCCGCGGCCAGGAAGTCACGGTGCATTACCGAAACAAGGATGGGCGTCAGTCCACCTTCCGCATGGCTTTCGAGGGGGTGATCGGCAACCTGCAGCGGCGCTACAACGAGACCGGCTCGGAATATATGCGCGAGCGCATCGCCGAGTTGATGAGCGAGCAGATTTGTCCCACCTGCAACGGGGCGCGCCTGCGCAAGGAAGCCCTGGCGGTGACCGTGGATGGTGTCAACATCGTCGAAGTCACCCAGTGGCCGGTGATCCGCACACTGGAATGGGCGCGGCGGCTGAGTGGACCCGACACCCCGCTCACCCCGCGTCAGCAGGCCATCTCCGAGCGCATCCTGAAGGAAATCCTGGCACGCCTGGGTTTCCTGGTCGATGTCGGCCTGGATTACCTGACCCTGCAGCGCTCAGCTTCGACCCTTTCGGGCGGCGAGGCGCAGCGCATCCGCCTGGCGACGCAGATCGGTTCGCGTCTGATGGGTGTGCTCTACGTGCTTGATGAGCCGTCGATTGGCCTGCACCCGCGCGATAACACTCGCCTGCTCAACACTTTGATGGGCCTGCGCGACCTGGGCAACACTGTCCTGGTGGTGGAGCACGACACCGAGACTATCCGCTCCGCCGACTGGATCGTGGACTTAGGGCCGCTGGCAGGCGAACACGGGGGTAAGGTGGTCGCCGAAGGCACGGTGGAGGATATCCTCAATGCGCCTGAGTCGCTCACTGGCGCCTACCTCTCCGGCAAGCTACGCGTGCCGATCCCGAAGACGCGCCGCAGCGGCAACGGCAAGGTGCTGAGCATCCTGGGAGCGCGCGAGAACAACTTGAAGAACATCGATGTGCACATCCCGCTGGGGCGGCTGGTGTGCATCACGGGCGTCTCTGGCTCGGGCAAGTCCACCTTGATGGTGGAGATCCTATACAAGGCACTGGCGCGCGCCCTGAACGGCGCCCACACTCAACCGGGACAGCATGATCGCATCCTGGGGCTGGAGCACCTGGATAAGATCATCAATATCGACCAGTCACCCATTGGGCGCACGCCGCGCTCGAACCCAGGCACCTACACCGGCCTTTTCGACCTGATCCGCAACCTGTTCGCTGAGCTGCCGGAGAGCAAGGTGCGCGGCTACAAACCGGGGCGCTTCTCGTTCAACGTGCACGGTGGGCGCTGCGAGGCCTGCCAGGGCCAGGGGCAATTGCGCATCGAGATGCAGTTCCTGCCGGATGTGTATGTGCCCTGTGACGTGTGCCACGGAGCGCGCTTCAACCGCGAGACTTTGCAGGTGCGCTTCAAGGACCTGAACATCGCCGATGTGCTCGACCTGACCGTGGACGCCGCGCTGGAGTTGTTTGGCGCTTTCCCGCCCATGGTCAGCCGTTTGCAGACGCTGCAGGACGTCGGGCTGGGCTACATCCGTATCGGGCAACCCGCGCCGACGCTCTCCGGCGGCGAGGCGCAGCGGGTCAAGCTGGCTAAGGAGCTTTCCCGCCGCGCTACCGGCCGCACGCTGTACGTGCTGGATGAGCCTTCGGTAGGCCTGCACGCCGCCGATGTGCACAAGCTGATCGAGGTCTTGCAGCGTCTGGTGGACGCGGGCAACAGCGTGCTGATCATCGAGCACAACCTGGACATCATCAAGGTGGCGGATTACATCATCGACCTGGGTCCGGAGGGCGGCGACCGCGGCGGGGAGATCGTCGTCGAAGGCACTCCCGAAGAAGTGTGCGCTACAGACCGTTCCTTCACCGGGCAGCACCTGCGGCCGTTCATCTGCGAGAGGTAGTTTGAGTGTTATAATTCCGTCGCCCATTGCAACACCGGGGTCGAGTCGCTCTATGCCCTATCACTGGTACGCCTTACGCTCCAAGTCCCGCAAGGAAGATGCGGTCGTGCGCCAGGTGCAATCCCTGGGTTTCGAGTTGTATTATCCATGCCTGCGGGTGCATCCGGTGAACCCGCGCTCGCGCAAGATCGTCCCCTATTTTCCGGGCTATCTGTTCGTCAGGGCAGATCTGGAACAGGTGGGGATTTCGGTGTTTCAATGGATGCCGCACACCATCGGCCTGGTCAGCTTTGGCGGTGAACCGGCGGTGGTCCCAGAGAATTTGATCACCGCGATTCAGGACCGAGTGGATGAGATCAATGCCGCTGGCGGCGAGGTCTTCAACGGGTTGAAGCCAGGCGATGTGGTGTGGATCAGCAATGGGCCATTCGAGGGCTACGAGGCGATCTTCGACGCCCGCCTGCCGGGCAGCGAGCGCGTACGAGTGCTGCTGGAGTTTCTGGGCAATCGGCGTAAGGTGCCTGTGGAGTTGAACGTTTCACAAATCGTGCGTAAGAAGCGTAGGGGGTAGGTCGGCGTCGGTGGATGATGACACCTGACCTTTTCGCGATCCCGAAATAAACCCTGGCGATAGGAAAAGGAAATCGAAGAAGATGAAAAAAGCACTAATTACCGGTATCACCGGGCAAGATGGCTCTTATCTGGCGGAGCTGCTGCTATCCAAAGGCTATGAGGTGCATGGGCTGATCCGCCGGGCGAGCACCTTCAACACGGGGCGCATCGACCATCTCTATCGCGACCCGCACAATGGCAACGAAGTGCGTCTGTACCTGCACTATGGGGATATGTCCAACACGGGTAACCTGGTGGACCTGATCTACAATATCCGCCCGGATGAGGTGTATCACCTGGCGGCGCAAAGCCATGTGCGGGTCAGCTTCGACCTGCCGGAGTACACCGGCGACATCACCGGCCTGGGCACGCTGCGCATCCTGGAGGCGATCCGCAAGAGCGGCAGCAAGGCGCGTTTCTACCAGGCTTCGTCCAGCGAGATGTATGGCAGCGCCAAGCCGCCGCAAAACGAGCAGACCCCCTTCGAGCCGCAAAGCCCGTACGCAGCGGCCAAGCTGTTTTCTTACTGGGTGACGCGCAACTACCGGCAGGGCTATGGCCTGTTTGCTAGCAATGGTATCTTGTTCAACCATGAATCGCCGCGCCGCGGCGAGACCTTTGTCACGCGCAAGATCACTCGCGCCGTGGCGCACATCCTGGCGGGGAAACAGAAGACGCTATATCTGGGGAATCTGGATGCCAAGCGAGACTGGGGCTACGCGCCGGATTACGTTGCGGCGATGTGGAAAATCCTGCAACACGACCGGCCTGACGATTTTGTGATCGGCACCGGCGAGGCGCACTCAGTGCGCGAATTCCTCGATGAAGCCTTCGGTTACGTTGGGTTGGATTGGAAGGAATACGTCAAGATCGACGCGCGCTATTTTCGCCCGACCGAAGTGGACTTCTTGCAGGCGGATGCGACGCGCGCCAGAGAGATCCTGGGTTGGGAGCCGCGGGTGCGCTTCCGGGATCTGGTGCGAGTGATGGTGGACGCCGATCTGGAGTTGCTTGGACTGGAATCGCCGGGCGAGGGGCGTAAAATCCTGGAAGCGCACCACGGCCCCTGGCACCGCTGGGAGGATCAAGTCGTTTCGATGGAGGGGTGAGCGGGCTGAGGCGCTCTCTTCCTTCCCGCGCCTTGCGGCTGGGGCTGGCGCTGGCGATCAGCGGGCTGACGGTCTATCTGGCTTTGCGCCAGGTGGATCTGGTCCAGGTGGGGGAAGTGCTCGAACAGGCGGACTGGCGTTTCGCTATGCTGGGCGTCTTGAGTGGGACGCTGGGGTTGGGATTCAAGATCGGGCGCTGGCTGTTGTTGCTTCGAGAGCGACCAGACTCCCACCGGGCGGGCGACAACGGCTTTTGGCAGTGGAAGCCGGCTGCCGCTTCGTTTTTGTCTGCGCAGTTAATCAACAATTTTTACCCCTTGCGTGTGGGCGAGATCGGTCGGGTGGCGGTGGTGGGCCGAGCCGGCGCAGGCTATGCTTTCGTGGCGGGCACGATCGCTGTGGAGAAGGTGTTCGACCTGGCTGCCTTTGGCGCGCTGGTGGGGTTGCTGCTTGCCAACCTGGGCGTCAGCGACCTGTTTGGTGAAGCGGCGTATTGGCTGGCGGGCCTTGGGCTGGTTGCGCTGGTAGGGGCGCTTTGGGCGGCTGCGCAACAGGAGCGACTGGCAGGCCGAGCGCTGGCCTGGCTGCGCTGGCTGCCCGGTGAATGGGATGTCTGGTTGGCACGCCAGATCCGTCAGGCGCTTACCGGACTGGGTGCATTGCGCCGCCCTGGCAGCCTGGCCGCTCTGGCGGCGCTGACGGCGTTGATCTGGGGGCTGGCGTGGTGGACCAATCAGCTTGTGGCTCAGGCCCTGGGTCTGAGCCTGCCACCGAGCGCTGCGCTGTTGGTGCTGGTGGCTTTGCAAATTGGCATCTCGTTGCCGTCATTGCCAGGGCGCCTGGGCATCTTCGAGTATGTTTGTATCCTGGCGCTGCGAAGCTTTGGAATCGACCCGGAAATCGGGCTGAGTTACGGTATACTTCTTCACGTTGTGGTTTACCTGCCGATCATCTTTGCTGGGTTGCCGGCTGTGTGGTTGTGGCCGCTAGCCCAAGTCCAACCGACCAGATGAGATCGGTATGAGGTCTTTAGGAGATCGCTGAACGAAGCATGCATTCCGTGTTATTCGTTTGTACGGCAAATATCTGTCGCTCGCCCATGGCCATGGGGCTCTTGCGCTCCAAAGTAGAAACGGAAGCGGACGAATGGCGGATCGACTCGGCGGGGATATGGGCGCAACGCGGGCTGCCTGCGGCGCAATATACGCGTGAGGTGTTGCGAGCGCGCGGCATTGATCTGGAGGACTATCGCTCCAAGCCGCTCTCGCGCGAGATGCTGGAGGATTTCAATCTGATCCTGGCCATGGAAAACAATCATCGCGAGGCGCTGCGCGCCGCTTTTCCCCAACATGCAGGAAAAATATTCCTGCTCAGCGAGATGATCGACCGATCTAACGATGTGGTCGATCCAGTGGGTGGACCGCTGGCCGATTTCGAAGACACGGCGCGCGAGATCGAAACGATCCTGGAACAGGGTTATGAGCGAATCTACAGGCTGGCCGCGGACGACATCCCTGCCGAGCAATCCCAAATCTGAAGATCAAGAGCGCCGTGATTTCTACCTTCTTGGCTTGTTCCTGTCCTTGGCGCTAATTCACGGCCTGATTTACATCTTTCTCGTCCCCCCCTGGCAACACTACGATGAGCCGAACCATTTCGAAGTCGTCTGGCTGACGGCGCGCTTGAACCGCGTCCCGCTGCCGGGAGACCACAACCCCAAGCTGAGCCGCCAGGTTTTCCAGTCGATGCTGGAGAACAGCTTTTATGATCGTATGGCTGCCAGACCTTCGCTGCCTGCAGAGGGAGAAAAGGTAAGCATCCCAGGCTATCCACAGCTTGGTGAGCCGCCGATTTATTATCTGCTGGCCTCGCTGCCTTTGCGAGTAATCCCGCGCGCGGTCTCCATTGAAAAGCAACTCTACGCCGCCCGGCTGGTCTCGCTGGCGCTGTACCTTTTCACGGTGTTGGCGAGTTGGGGGGCGACGCGAACGGTCGCTCCGCCTGGTCATGCGCTGCGCTGGCTGGCACCGGCCACGCTGGTGCTGTTGCCGGCGTTCGTCGATCTGATGACGGCGGTGAACAACGATGTGGGGGCGGTGGCGGTCTTTTCGCTGTTCTTCTGGGGTAGCCTGAGGTTGTCGCTGCAGCGCTTTTCGCTGCCGAATCTGCTGTGGGTGCTGGTAGCAGCTGGGTTGGCATATTTCACGAAAAACACCGCCATGATCGCTCTGGCAGTGCTGCCGGTGGTTTTGCTATTCGCCGTTTTTCGCGGCCGCTGGCAGGCGCTGGCCTGGGGTATCCTGGGCCTGGGAGCGCTGATTGGGCTAGCGATGAGTATCTCATGGCAAGATGCGGCAGGGTGGTATCGCGGGACTTCCCAAACGGGCGGATTGCGCGTAGCCGACGAACGTGCAGTCCATGGCGCTTACGTGCTGGCGCTTGACGCCCAGGCTGGCGTCATCCCTGACTGGTCGCCGCCGGTCTATCAGGTGCTCCCGCCGGAGCAGGCGCGGTCGTTGCATGCTCAGACGGTCACACTGGGGGCATGGATGTGGGCCAGCCAGCCGATCACGGCGGACTTCCCAAGCCTGAGATCCGGCCAAGAGATGTTCACCCGACGGGTCGATCTGGACACGCAGCCGCAATTCTACGCCCTGCAGGTGGTACTGCCGCCGGGCAGCGATCGGTTGTGGGTCGATCTGAATCCCAGAGTGTCAGGGGATGCGCCCGTCGTCGTATATTACGATGGGCTGGCGTTGGCGGCGGGGGTGATGGATGTGGATCAGCCGCCGCAGTTCAGCGCGGCGGATGGAGCGCAGGGCGAATGGGGCGGTCAACCGTTCACGAACCTGTTGCGCAACCCTTCGCTAGAAGCGCCTGGGCCGCGCCTGGCCGCCTGGCTGGACGAGCCGCTCACCGCACTCCTACCGGATAACGCGCGTCCATCTCAGGTGCTGGCCTCACTGTGGGATTGGGGCGGCGCAGGGTATTTTTATGAGATTGTTTCTGGGCATCTTTTCCGCACCTTTTGGGCGCGCTTCGGCTGGGGGCATGTCCCGCTGGTCTGGGGATGGGTCTATAATTTATTGATGGGCCTGACTCTGGCGGGCGCGATAGGGGCCGTCTGGGGTGGCTGGAGGCTGCGGCGGACATTGCCCTGGCCAGCGGTCGCCATCGGAGGATTATCGTTACTGCTGGCCTGGTCTCTGACCCTGGTGCGCGGCGTCGTCTATTTGCCGTTGCCGGGCTATTACTATCCCACAGCACGCCACGCCTATCCGGCGATTCTACCGGCGGTCCTGGCGCTGAGTTTTGGCTGGTCACAATGGATGCGCTGGGGCAGGTGGGTGACGTGGATTTATTGGGCCGGGTTGGTCTTCCTGAGCGTGCTTTCGATATTTAGCGTGGCGCAGTTCTATGGCCGGTTTTAGCGCTGCGGGATGGCGGCTTAATGTGCTGTGCCTGGCGAAGATCGTATCGCGCCGGGGAATTTCGAACAACGCTGGAAAAAGTTGTCCTGCTTCAGGTTAAACCTGCTAAAATGCAGCAGAAGGAGAGACTCATGAGCCGTGACATTCGTTTAGCATCGCTGATCCTGTTGATGATCCTGCTGACTTCTTGCTCGCAGGGCAGGCCGCCAGCCAGTACACAGCAACCTGGCGTGACAGGCGCTCCTGAGACGCCAATTGCCGGCATGGCGCCAACCAGCGATAAGTTCCCAACGATGGAGGTGCATGCCGATGTCCCGCCAACCGTTCCTGCGGCTGCCAGGCCGACGGCTACCGGGCGTCCACCTGCTCAAGCTCAAGCGCCAACCGAGCCTATCCCGGGGATGGAACTGGAGTCGTTCATGGAAAAGCGCTACCTGCTGGCGATCGAGGCGGGCGCTTATTGGTTTCGCCGCAATGCCATCCTGTGGTCTGATGTGGAGCGCACCGAGGGAAAGCTCAATTGGAGCGTGGTGCTCAATCTGGAGAAAGAGCTGGCCTTTGCCTCGGCGCAGGGCGTGCAGATGATGGTGATCGTGCGCGGCGCGCCGGCGTGGGCGCAGAAGCTGCCGGGGGTGATTTGCGGTCCGATTCTGCCGGAGAAGCTGCCGGCATTCGCCAATTTCATGTTCGAAGTGGTCAAACGCTATAGCGCGCCGCCGTACAATGTGCGCTACTGGGAATTGGGCAATGAGCCGGATATTGACCCAAACCTGACCGCAAAGGACAGCCCTTTTGGCTGCTGGGGCGATGCAAACGATCCGTATTATGGCGGCGGCCAGTATGCAGAGATGCTCAAAGTGGTTTATCCAAAGATCAAGGAAGCTGATCCTGAAGCCCAGGTGTTGGTGGGAGGTTTGTTGTTAGATTGCGATCCGATCAATCCACCGGAGGGCAAGAATTGCACGCCTTCGCGCTACCTGGAAGGGATTCTCAAGAACGGCGGCGGGGATTACTTCGACGGCGTCAGCTTCCACGCCTATGATTACTACGTCGCGCCGCATTTTTATGGCAACGGCAATTGGAACAGCGGTATGGACACCTATGGCCCAGTGTTGGTTCCCAAAGCGCGCTATTTGCGCAGTGTGCTCAACGCTAACGGTTACCCAGGGAAATTCCTGATAAACACCGAGTCGGGGTTGGTGTGTGGGCGAGATGGCAGCGAAGCAATATGCCAGACTGAAGAGTTCAACCAGACCAAGGCCAGCTATGTGGCCCAGGCCAACGTCAGCGCCCTGGCAGAGGGCCTGCGCGGCAATTTGTGGTACAGCCTGACAGGCTGGCGGGGCACGGCTCTGATCGACAGGAGTTCGAAGCCCTACCCGGCTTATGAAGCCTTCAAGTTCAGCGCCAACCAGATATCGAAGGCGCGCTACGTACGCGAGATCACCGATTTTCCCGGCGTGCGAGGCTACGAATTGGAGCGGAACGGCGTGCGCATTTGGTTCTTGACCTCGGCGGATGGTCAGGACCACACGATCACGCTGCCCAATCAGCCAGCAGCCATTCAGGATATGCTGGGTGAAAGTCTGCCGCCATCCACCGAGGTGACGATCACGAATGCGCCGGTGTACATCGAGCTAAAACCTTAGCGGATTGCCTCCAGCAATGCCTTGATAGCGGCCTCGAGCACGGCGTCCACCTCCCCCAGGGCGCTCTCAGTGGTCACCGGCACGGTGATATCCGGCACGACGCCGACGCCCTCGATTGCCAGCTCGCCGGAGGGGGTTTCGTAGCGCCCGGTCGGGAACTGCATGCTTAGGTCGCCAGGCAGTTTGTATTGGCCCTGCCCCACTTCGCCGTAAGCCCCGGCGGTGGGATAGTGCCCCACTATGATCGCCCGTTGGTCGTGCTGCATCGAGAAGGCGAAACCCTCGCAGGCGCTGATGCAATCAGGCCCTACCAGCACAGCAATTGGCCCAGGGTAGTAGGCGGGTGCTGGTTCGATGCGGCTGGGATATGGGCTGGCTTGGAATTGGGCGGTGTTCTCGTTGTAATATAGCGCGTTGAAAACCTGGAAGGTCTCCTCGAAGAAGTAGCCCGCGTAATTCTGGGCCATCCTTCCCGATCCGCCAGGATTCTGGCGCAGGTCGAGGATCAGGCCAGGGATTTCCTCATCGATCAGGCCTTGCAGGTAGCGATCCCATAGCCGGGCCATCAGGTTTTCATCATCTCCAAAAGTGTTGATGCGGATATAGCCCAGGCCGGAATCGGGTAGGGTTCGCGCCTCGACCGGCAAGGCCAAGGGGTCGTCATCTGCATCAGGCAGACTGCGCAGTAATGAGTTGTACTCTGGCTGCGACTCGAGTCGGATTTCCCTTTCCTGGGCTTCGCCCGGGTTTTTGTGCACCACCTGAACGCTCGTCCCGGGTGGGACGCGGGTGAGAAACTTTACCTGGTTCACCCGCTGGGCATGGGGGGTGGAATACGGGCCAAAACCGGGCACCACCGATCGGATGGCTTCGCTCACCGCCTTGCCATTCCAGCGGATGATCTCTGCGCCGCGCAGCAGGCCAGCCTTTTGCGCCGCGCCGCCGGGCAGCACTTCCTGGACGATCACGCGACCGTCGCTCAATTCGACCAGGATCAAGCCAAATCCACCTCCGTAGTCTTCGTAGAACACCTGTTGGTTGAAGCCCAGGCCTACATGACCGTCGGGGATGGCGAAGGCAAAATCGCGCAGCAGCCGGTAAAAGTCCTCAGTGGAACGGACACTCTGCGCCTGCGGCATGAAGCGGGCTTTCAGCGCCGCCCAGTCCAGCCCTTTTTCTTTGGTGAAGGGATATTCGCGGGATGCTTTGTCGAACAGGGCTTCGAAAGCCTGGGCGTAGTCCAGGTCAGAAAAATCGTTCACTGCGCTGGCGCCTTCGATCAGGTCGATCACCGGGCGAGCTTCTTTATAGACGCGAAACGGCTGCTGGTTGAGATCGATCAGGTTGTAGCCTGCGGGGATAGGCGCAACCGGGTCGTCGGCAGTGAAGAGTTTGTCATCTGATCCGAAGCCGCTAGGGAAAGACTGCTGATCATCCGGCGCCCAAACCACAAGCGTGCCGCCGGTGATTTCGTAATCTCTTTCCGGGTCGGTGATCGTGGAAGCGTAGGCGTTAGACCAGCCTTTTCCATCGCGCGGTTCCAGGAAAGGGTCTCGCCAGGTGTTCGACCAGTACGCGACGGCGAAAACCTGGACGCCGGTATCCTGCCTGCCATTATTGTCCAGGTCCAGGTAGGTGCCTTGGGGAATAGCGGGTAACGAGAGCGAGTAACTGAGCTTAAGATCGGGGCTGATCTCCACCGGTCCGATGAGCTGGGAGGCGCGCTTGAAGATGAATTCCCGGTCGCGAGCGGCGAAACCGGCCTGGTCTTCGAGCATAACGAAGGGTTCGGCGATGGTATCCAGGAAGAAGCGTGAGGTGTAGGGGATTTGGCCGCTGATGAAGACAGGCTCATCTGGATGCGCTTCGCCCGGAAGGATGCGCGTGGCCGGCAGCGGGGTGTAGGTAGGGGTGGGCTGAGCTTCTGGCGTCGGGGGGCTGCTGGGGGTAGAGACGTCTTCGCTTAGTTTGCAGGCTGCGACGGCCAGCGACAGGCTCAATATAACCAGAAAGTACCACAATCGGTTCATACGCGGTTCACCTTTCACAAAGATTGGCTCAAACGATAAGCATCAATCGAACGCTGGATAAATCCGTCCACAATTTCGTCGATGCGCCATTGGACGATACTGTTGGCGATGCCGTTCAACACAGGTTCAGGCATGAAGCGGATGCCGAAGGGCACGGGCAGGTTGGCGCCAAGGCTAAACTGGTATTCGACCTGGGTGCTCTTGCCATTGGCCCGGAAAATAGACTGGCTGGTGAAAGACCCCTGGCCGGTCAGGGAGTAGATGCCGACTTCGCTGGGCGTTGGCTGCATCCCAGGAATCGGCCGGGTGCGTAATACCCGCTGCTGGTGCTCCAATTCGACCTGGATATCGCAAAAAAGGCGCACGCGATAAATTCCCAACTCGGTGGTGCTATACATCACGCGATACTGGTCGGGCTGATAGGTTTTGACGATGGTGATATGCGGCAGCATACTCAGTGTACGACGAATGTCGGCGTAATAGTCGAACGCGGCGTCGATCGGAGAGGGAAAGGTAAAAGAGCGATGAACGGAGCCGCTGATGGTGATCATGACGAGGGGGAGATGCCAGCGTGTAGCTCGCTCTGGGAGGTGAAGCAATTGACGCGAGGTTGCAGGTCTGCGCTATTCTTTGTTGGTCAGGGTGATTTCTTCAATCTTATGGGTCAACTCTTCGATCTGAGCCTGCAGGCGGTCCAAGTCCTCTTGGGTGGGAAGCTGGCGTTGGCGCAGGTAATTCTCCAGGGTGGCTTCGTCCATGGCAGCCATGCGGTTGATCTGGCGAGCGCCTTGTTGGATCATCTTGTCGATCAGGTTGCGGGCCTCTTTTTCGGAAATTTCCCCCTGGTGGACCAGCGCCTGGATACGGTTCTTGATCTCTTCATCGATTTGATGCCAGAAGCTGGCAGGCGAAGCCAGGCTGCGTTGGAAGGCAGACAGGCGGTCGCTGCCGGCGCGAATCAGCCCGGTCAGAAACGAATTAGTCAGCAGACCACTTTGCTTCTTTTCCTGTTCCAGGATGATCTGGGTGAGGGTGACGGCGGTTAGATCTTCGCCCGAGGCGTGATCGACTACCTGGATTTCGGCGCCCTGACGGATCAGGTCGGCGACGCCCTCCAGGGTGATATATTGCTTGGCTTCGGTGTTGTATAGTTTGCGATTGGGATAACGCTTAATAATGATCATGACATTGTTCTCTACATGTTTCTGCCCGAACAGACCTTCAAAGCCTGAATTTGCCAGCTCGCGCCCTATTATACGCCATCTTTGGTTAAAAAGTATTCTCCCCTTCCTGGTGTACAGGGAAGGGGAGAAGCGCATATACATTTAGAGCCGCGTACGTGGATCTTACTGGGCTTTCTTCAATTCATCGACCTTCTTGGAAAGGGCGACGATCTTCTCGCTGAGGGCGTCGATGTCAGCCTTGGAAGGCACGTTCATGCGCTCCAGGACGCTCTCGACACGCTTGGTGATCTCGTCCTCAGCCTTCTCGGCGTCTTTCTTGCGGCGATCCATAATTTCGCGCACCAGCTTGCGGCCATCTTTTTCGGCGATCTCGCCGCGCTCGATCAGCTTATCGACAAAATCTTCGATCTCTTCCTTGCCCAACGCGATCGCGCCGATGCCAGCCAGCAGCACCTTGCGCACTGCCTCGAGCAGGGGGTTCTGCTCTTCTTTGCCATTGGTTTGTTCTACAACTTCGGTAGCCTTCGTCTTGGTAGCCATTGTCTTATCTCCTTTTTTCATCCTGTAGTATGGATTGATCACATCGTTTATGACGCGCTGCGTCGTAAGAGAGTATAACACACCGCGTCATGAAAGTCAAGAGTTTGAGGAAAGCCGGAATGGCTTTCCTTGACTGGACATCACTTCTCAACTATACTATTTCCACCAGGCAAAATCCCATTCCATGGCACAAAATCTCGACCGGATGCGGAGGAAAAACAATGGCAGTCTTCCGAGATGCAGAGCAATTTTACGCATGTGTGGGGGAATTGATGGATCGGGCCAAGAAAGATCCCCAAGTTGGACCGAAAATTGCAAAATCCGGGATCATCATCCAGTTTCGCTACACTGATCCTGAGGCGGTCACCACGGTCAACGCTAAGGACAAGCCAACACAGCCCGGCGCTTTCTGCGATGTGTTGCACGGGCCATGTGACCTGAAGCCGGATGTGATCATGACAATGAAAGCCGACATCGCGCATGCATTCTGGCATGGGAAGGTCAACCTGGTCTCAGCGCTAGCAAAGAAGGACATTGTCGCCCAAGGGCCTATCCCCAAAATTCTGAAGCTGCTGCCGGCGGTGGAGCCGTTGTACAAAGTTTATCCGGTGCTGTTGCGCGAGAAAGGGTATCCGGAGTTGGTATTGAAATAAACGCTATGGATGGTGATGAAGAGCGTCTTGGTTGTTCACCTGGGTTCCGGTGAAGAGAGCAGCTTGGTAGAGTTCCAGGGGCAGCAAATTGAAATCAGGCGACTTGGCTGTGCTGGCGACGCCGACTTGGCGCGCCGGTGGATCATCGAGCACGACGGCAGAGTGGACGCGATCGGGCTGGAAGGACTGCCGGCGCGACTGCAACTGGGCAACGCGCGCCGGACACACGAGACTGGCGCGGCACTAGCTTCCCTGGCGCAGATCACGCCGGTGGTTGATGGCAGCGGCGTGCGCGCCGGCCTGGAGCGTTGGGGCGTCACCCTGGCAGACCGCGCCCAACCGGGCATTTTCAGCCAGAAGCGCATCTTGCTGGTGCCTGGGTTGAACCACGAGGGGCTAGCGCAGGCATTGGGGCGACACAGTCGCGAGGTGCGCTACGCCGACTTGGTGGTGTATTTTGCCATGCCGGATTTACCTGGGGTGGGCCGCCGGATGACGTTGGAACAAGTGGCTGGCCCGACTCTGGAACAACTCAAGGATGCGCCCTTCCGACGGATCTTCCCTCAACCAGGGCGTCCTGGGACTCCGCGGGCGGAGAAGCCTTTCAATTGGGCAGATGTATTGGCCGGGGACATTGGCGCCATCCGCCGCTATGCTCCCTTGCGCCTGGCGCACAAGACGGTGGTGGTCAATTCGGCCAGCGAGGAAGACCTGGAAGACTTGCGCCAGCGAGGGGTTTCCATCGCAGTAGTGATGATCCCGGATTTGAGAGGCGATGCTCATCGAAGAGGCTGGGGCGAGGCGACGATCGAGGCGATACTGGCCTCTTTGCGTCCTGATCCGCTGGCGGCGCCGAGCGAGGACACCTATCTCGACCTAATCGCCGATCTGGACTGGAAACCGGATATCCGCTACTTGCAGCCCGGTGAAGCGGGGATCAACCGTTTCGCCTTCGTGATCCATCCATTGGATGTGAGTTACATTCACAAGCACCGTTGGTTCCGTTGGACGCGGTATTTACCAGACGCGATCATCGAACCGGTGGCGGCCATGTTCCCGCCGATTTACCTTTCACGCATCACTGGCGGTCGTTCACCGACCACTGGCCAGCGCATCGAAGGTTATCTTTTTTCGCTTGGGGCGACGCCGCGCCAGATGATGAGCCGCGGCGAGCGCTTTACCTATAAGCGCCTGAACCTGGCAGCCAGGATGGCCGAGCGGCGTGGGGCGCGCATCATGGGGTTAGGGGCATTCACCAGCGTGGTCGGCGATGCAGGGATCACCGTGGCGCATGAGGCGGATATCGCCATCACCAGCGGCAACAGCCTGACGGTCGCGGCGACGCTGGAAGCTGCCAAGCAGGCGGTAATCAAGATGGGCGTCTCCGATCTCTCTCGCGGTAGAGCCATGGTGATCGGCGCAACCGGTTCGATTGGCTCGGTTTGCGCTCGGCTATTGGCCCAGGCGATCTATGACGTGGTGCTGATCTCCATTGAGCCTGAACGCCTGATTGATCTCAAGCGGCGCATCCTGGAGGAAACACCCGGCGCGCACGTGACGATTGGCATCCGCGCGGATGAGATGGTCGGCGATTGCGACCTGATTGTGACCGCAACTTCGGCATTTGGCCAGCGGGTGCTGGATATCACGCGTTGCAAACCGGGGGCGGTGATCTGCGATGTCGCTCGGCCGCCAGACATCAGCCCGGAAGAGGCTGCGCTGCGCCCGGATGTGTTGGTGATCGAGAGCGGCGAGGTGCTCATCCCTGGCGATATCGATTTCGGCTACGATATCGGCTTGCCCCCAAAGATTGCCTACGCCTGCCTGGCGGAGACGGCGCTGCTGGCAATGGAGGGGCGCTTCGAGGATTACACCTTAGGTCGAAACATCTCGCTAGAGCGCGTCAAAGAGATTTACCGTTTGTTCAAAAAACATCAGTTTCAATTGGCGGGGTTGCGGTCGTTTGGGAAATATATTACCGATGAAGATGTAGAGGCGAAGCGGCGCCTGGCCGATGAGTTGCGCCGAGACCCCGAGCGGTTTGCGCAACTGAAGCTCGAGGCGGGTGAAAAGCTGGCCGCCATTCCGCCCATGGCGAAAGGGGTGCGCACGGGCGGCGCCGGTTGGCAAACCTGGATGGGGCTTGGACTGGCATTAGGCGCGTTGAGCTGGCTCTGGTATCGTCGGCGGGTCAACAAAACACAATAAACCAGTATTGCGGAGAGGAGTGGCCGGAATATGTCTGAAAAGCGAGTCATTTTAGTCACCGGGGTGGCGAGTTACTGGGGGGCGCAGGTCGCATCGCGCTTGATCGGCGACGCCTCATCGGAGAAGGATTATCATGTGATCGGGCTGGATTCTCAACCGCCCGATGAAGCTTTGAAAGGGCTGGATTTTGTGCAGGCCGACATCCGCAACCCGCTGCTCGTCGAACTGCTGCGCTCGGAAAAAGTGCATACAGTGTGCCATCTGGTCTTCAGCGAGAGTGTGCGCGCTACCGAAGCCGCTTTCGATATCAACGTTATGGGGACGATGAAAGTGCTAGGCGCTTGCGCCGAAGCCGGGGTGCGCAAGGTGGTGTTGAAGAGCAGTATGACCGTCTATGGGGCCAATCCGAGCAATCCGGCGTTCATCACCGAACAGCAGCCTTTGCAAGCCAATCGCGCTTATGGAACGACGCGCAACCTGGTGGAGATCGAAGCTTTTTGCAACGGTTTTCGACGCCAGGTTCCGGAGATGGTGCTGACCATCCTGCGCTTTGCCAGCATCATTGGGCCGCAAGCCGACACACCGATGACGCGTTTCCTGAAGCGGCCGATGGCGCCGGTTTTGCTGGGCTTCGATCCGCTGATGCAGGTGATCCATGAAAAGGATGTGGTTGAGGCGTTGGTGCATGCCATCCACAACGACGTGCCTGGTGTGTTCAATGTGGCTGCCGAGGGGGTCTTACCGCTCAGCCGCCTGATGGCGCTGGCGGCCAAGATCCCTGTGCCGGTGTTTCACCTTTTTGCTTACTGGGGTGCAGACCTGGCAGGAGCGGTGGGCGCATCGGTCGAGCGCCACTGGCCGATCGAAATGGATTATCTGAAATACCCATGGGTGGGCGACCTGGCCAAAATGCGCGAGGACCTGGGTTTCGTGCCGCGTTATACGGCAGAGGAAGCACTGCGAGAGTTCGCCGGCCAGCAACGCCTGCGCCGTTATATGCCCGAATCGGCAGCCCTGGCTTATGACGAGGAACGTTTACGAGACACCATCGAGCGCCGTAAGCGTGCGCGAGAGATCGGCGGCGACCCTGTGGAGGAGGTGGAAGCATGAGCGACGAAACTCGCCCCGTGGAAGCATTTGCAGAAGAGGAACCGTTGCCTGAAGTTTATACAACCGAGGAAGCTTCAGCGTCGCAAGCGCCTTCGGAGAGCATCCAAGAGCAGCCCGAAGAGGCCTCCGGCGAGGAATTGCGACGGCGCCTGATCGAGGAGCTGGATGCCCTGGTCGAGCGCTTGCAGGCGATTACACCGGGTTATGAGCCGCCCGCTTTTACGCCCCAGAGGTTGCTCGATTTGGTGAAAAAGAACCTGGGCCGCTTCTCACCCGAAATGGGGCTGGCAGTGTTGGAAAAGTTGCGCGCTTCAATCAGCCAGGATCTGCTGGATGTGGATACCTGGAAGGGCATCTGGTACATGCTCAACTATTCGTTGGACTATCAGGCGGATCTGCTCAAGCGTCGCTTGCGGGGCGAATACGAAACTGACGAGTGGGGCTTTGATCCCGAAATCCTGCAAGCCGTGACGCCCTTCCTGAATTTCATGTACCGCACTTATTGGCGAGTGGAAACAACAGGGATGGAAAACATCCCCGATGAGGGTCGGGGGCTGCTGGTGTGCAACCATTCTGGCCAGCTTCCCTGGGATGGGGCAATGGTCGGCACGGCGGTCTATAACGAGCATCCCGCGCAGCGGCTGGTGCGCACCTTGTACGCCACCTGGTTCCCAACCCTGCCCTTTTTCTCGGCGCTGTTCACCAAGTTAGGCCAGGTGCTGGCCACTGAGGAGAATGGCGTGCGCCTTCTGGAAAAGGATGAACTGGTAGCTGTCTTTCCGGAGGGCTACAAGGGGGTGGGCAAACTGTTCAAGGAGCGCTATCGGTTGGCGCGCTTTGGGCGGGGCGGCTTTGTGCGCATGGCGCTCAAGACCCGATCTCCAATGATCCCGGTCTCGATCGTCGGCGCTGAGGAGACCTACATTTCCCTGGCGAAATCGGACTTCATCGCCCGGCTGATCGGGTTTCCTTACTTTCCTATCTCGATCACCTGGCCCTGGTTTGGCCCGTTGGGTTTTGTGCCTCTGCCGACCAAGTGGTACATCGATTTTGGCGAGCCGATCGATACCGACGGCTATGGGCCTGGAGCAGCGAACAATCTGATGCTGGTGTCGCAGCTCACGGACCAGACGCGCAACGTGATCCAGGAGATGATCTATTCCAGACTGGCGAGCCGGCGGTCGATTTTCTTTGGGTAAATTACAGCCTCTTTCAGGATGCAAATGCAATCTCTTACAGGTGACTGATGACCGTGTATTCGGATGCCCATACGCTCAACAAGGCCTTACAAACTCTGTTTGCAAAGGTGGGGCAAGATCCGCGGGCAGCGCAGACGGTGTCGGATTCGCGGCTGATCTTGCGCCTGCGCATCACTGCCCCGGAGGCAGATGTGATCGTGAACGGTAGGAAGAGACCGCCCGAAATTACTTATGGGGAGACGAGTCTGCGCCCCGATCTGGAGATCGAATTGAACGCCAGCGCATTGCATAGGATTTTGTTGGGGGAGTTAAGGCTTAGCAGCGCAATAGCAGGGCGGCAGCTTGTGGTGCGCGGCCCGATCTTCAGGACCTTCGTTTTCGAAGAGATCTTTCACAGCGCCCAAAGGTTCTATCCGGGCGTACTGGCAGAAATGGGTTTGGACGGATCGGCCAAATGATCCACTCTGGCAAGAAGGGCCGCACTGCGGTCCTTTTTGTTTTGCTAAACTGCGCCTTTGTTGAGCCCTTCCAGCGCCAACTCTAACTCTGCCAGGGCGCGGTCAAGCTGACATAACGGGGTATTTCGCCGCCGGGCGCCGCAACGCGGCGTGTTGGCCTCCAGCACCCGCCGAATCACACTGGGGTCATAGTCGGAGTTGACGATCTCGGCCATTTCCTCGATGACCAGGCGTCGGCTTATGGGGATGCCATGGCGCGCCAGAATCGCCTTGTACATCGGGTAATCGGTCGCCAGATCGACTGTCACCGACTCGAAGCCATGGCGGGCGACGATCAGCCGGGCCGAGTAGCGCATAATGTTGTAGAAGAACATCTGATAGTCTTTGGGTTTCGGTTCGATCAGGATGATGTCCACTTCTGGGTGCGCCCTGCGGAGCTGCTTGACGTGATAGTTTAGCCCGGAATGGAGCATGATGCGGAACACCTGATTGGCTACCGACTGTACGCCTTTTTCGCTCAGGTATGCACTATCGGGGCCCAGCGAGGGGAGCATCCTTTTGTCCTGGTTGTCGAAGGGCACCAAAGGGTTGATACACACGACCAGAGTGGCGCCCTTCTCGATTGCCAGATCGATACTGGCGTTGCCACGCGTGCCGCCGTCGATATATTCATTTTCACCGATGCGCACAGGCTTATAAACAATAGGCAGCGCCGAGGATGCAGCTACCGCTTGCGAGATGGGAGCATCCAGGTGCCCAGGTCCAAAGATCGCCCGCTGCCCGCTGTCCAGGTCGGTAGCGATGATGTACAACTGTCGCTGTAGTTGGCTGAAATCGTTGGTGTAGCCTAGATCGCGTAACCCCTGGCGCACGAAGCGCTCCAGCCCGATTGGATCATAAAAGCCGGCTGGGAGAGCTTCGCTGAGCGACCAGAACAGGTCAAACAGGGTCATATCGCCGATGTGGCGCAGGTAATGCGACCAGGCATTCACCAGCTTGACCGGCAGCTTCATCCCCCATTTGAAATAGGATTGCCAGTTCAGGTTGAATAGATGCTTACGCTCGATTGTGCGTCCCACCGGATGAGAGCCATGGATTACCTGAAGCATCTCCTCTGGGCTGAGGCCATTGGCTATAAACGTCGCGACGAGCGAGCCGGCGCTGGTGCCGACATAGATATCAAAATCATTTACGGTTCGGTCGATCAGTAGATCGTCGATGGCGCGCAGGGCGCCGATTTCATACACCGCCCCGGTCAGACCTCCACCAGCCAGTACAAGCGCAGTCTTACCTTTCTTTGCCATACCACCTCTTCGATGACTGAACTATAGCATTGACCGGGGATCGTGTCAATCCATCGATCGTGAAACCATTCCACCTGTATTCGCGATGCCCGGTGCACACGATACCGCCATCAGCCAAAAGGGATTTCAAGACCAGCCCAACCATTTGCCAGCGAGAAATCCAATGTAGCTGACCGTCACGCTCAAAACTACGCCCCAGATCATATCTACCACCGTCACGGCGACGGGCCAGTCCTTCACCGTCGCCAGATTGGTCAGGTCGTAAGTGGCATAGGTGATCAGGCCGAATAGGGCGGCGCGCAGCAAGGTGAGCTTGAGCGAGCCGGTCTGCAGACCAGGCAATATCACGAAGACCAGGATGCCCAGGATGAACAGCAGGTAGAAAATGATCGCTGCGGTCCAGTTGGGGCTGGGCGCCATCAAGAAGCCCAGGTTTCTGCGATAGAACGAGCGCGCCACTAGCCCAAGCCAGAGCATATCGATGGCAAGGAAGGCGCACAAGCTGACCAGATACAGTTTGAGGTAATTGGCCATGGTACCTTATCCTTCAGTGGCGACAAAGTGATGGAATATTTCGCTATATTTTGCAAAGAGTGATAAATGCCCCTCGCTGGGGTAGAGTTGCAGCTTGCTGTTTGGAATGGCCTCTGCCATGTAGCGCCCCATTGCAGGCGGCGCGTTGCGATCAGCTTCGCCGTGCCAGAGTTGGACACGCATCTTGATCTCCTGCGGCCGAAAACCCCAGGGCGAAACCATCAATTGCGTCTCATGCTGAGCGCCACGTGGCCCCTGGCGCAAGGCCTCCAGGAACATCCTTAGAAATCCTTGCTGAAACTCGGGTTGGGCTATGATCTGGCGATCTGGTTCTGGAAGCGCCGCCATCGCATTGGCGATCATCTTCTCCCTGACAAATCGCGCCAATAAACCCATCATGCGTAGACTCAGGCGAGAGAGCCAGGGTCTCTCGCGCGACAGGTCCATGAAGCGACGGCTATCCGGATGTATGACGTCTGCCAGACCGGGCCGATCGAACGGCGCTGTCCCACTGATGACTCCTACTTTGGTCAGGCGCTCGGGGATGATCAGAGCACAGACGGCGGCGTAAGGCCCGCCGCCCGAGTATCCCATTACGGCAAAAGTATCTAGTTGCAAATGGTCTGCCAGGGCGACTACGTCCCTGGGCCAGTCCAATATATGTCGGTTGGGCTGAAAAGTGGAACCTCCCATCCCGGGCCGGTCGGGCGCAATGATGCGAATGCCCAGTGCTTGAGCCATCGCCTGGCTGCCAAATAGCGACCACTCGAGCCGCGAACTGGGTGAGCCATGAAAGTAGAGAATCGGCTTACCTTCTGGCGGGCCGTGTTCGTCGAATGTAAGGGTGCGGTCGTCGGGTAAGGTTATACGCTGGGGCGGTTGGGGCATGTCACTTTTGTTCCTTCCAGTAAGGTTCGAAGCGAGTAATTCGGGGGCAACTGTGAATCATCAATGTCCCAGAAGTCTCAAGATACTGGCGATGTTCACCAGAGCCTTTGGTACGAACGACGAAATCAAGACGTACTCTTGTTCCTTGCTTCCATCTGCGCTGCGTTCGGAGCAGTGGGCGTTGTTGCCAGTTGGTCCCAGCCCATCCAGCGTAGGGTAATATTTCCAGAGTAAATTGCCATCGCTCAGACCACCGCGTTGCTCCGGAGTAGTGCGGTAGCCCAGAGAAGCCGCGCTGGCCGACCAGACCTCGTACAGGCGGTCGGTTTGCGGATTGCGCGGCCAGGGTGGGTTGCGCGAGAGCAACTTTACGGAGACGCGGCAGGGGAACCCGTCATAGCTGGAGACCTGCGAGCTGCCATCCAGGGCCAGCATGCGCTGCATGCCCTGCTCGAAAACCAGAGGGTCGAAGGTGCGCATCTCTACCCGCGCCTCGGCGTAATGTGGGACGCGATTGACCACCGAGCCGCCCTGCGCCACGCCAACGTTGAAGGTTAAATTATTTTCGTAATCAGTGAATGAAGCTACATCCAGGATGGTCCTGGCAAGCTGTACGATGGCATTGGCCCCTTGTTTGTGATAGTTCCCGGCATGGGCGCTGCGCCCTTCGACGGAGATGCCGAATTCGGCGCGGCCTTTGCGCGCAGTGACGATGGGTAACGCCTCGGGATTGGGGGTGCCGCCTTCGAACACCAGGCAAGTCGCAGACGAGGAGCGCTGCAGGCGCTCCAGACACAGCTTCCCAAAATCTTCGGAGAGCGTTTCTTCAGAAGCATCCAGGCAAACCAGCCAGCGCACGCGCTGGAAGCTTTGGGGGGCAAAATCTCGCAACGCCTGCAGCACCATAAAGATCATCAGCGTCCCACCTTTGATGTCTATGGTGCCCGGCCCATAGGCGCGATCGCCTTCTACCCGCCAGATGAAATTGTTGTGTTGCTCTTCTTCGGGAGGAAATACCGTATCTAAATGGGAGATCATGGCGATGGTTGGAGCCTGAGGATCTTTGATCACGCCTGATTGTAAGAACAGGTGCTTGCCGAAAGCCGGGTTCACCGACTGAACGTATTCAGGTCGAAAACCCAGCCCGGCGAAGATAGAGGCCGTGTATTCGGCAAGCCGATTGACCCCCGCAGCATTAGCGGTAAACGAATTTATCCCCACCATATGGCGCAGGATTTCGAGGTAATCAGGCAGGCGCTGGTTGAGATCATTCTGTATGTCTGCGAGCATAGCCGTCCTCCGTGATTTTTGGATGATGAGGTTGTTAGCCATCAGATGTAGCGGCTGGCAATCCGTCTGCCGATCGTCCAGTCCAACTCTAGAGATTGGTCCTTGAGTTGGACGGAGATCAATTCCGTTGGGAACTCCGCCTGGGCGTAGGGGCTGCCGTAGCGCGGGTAGTCCTCCAGGGGCACCTGTCGCCCGTCCTGAAGGAGCGGGCCATTCCAACCAAATTTGAGCACCCCTTGCGATGGCGAATGATAGGTAACGCTTAGACCGGAGAAACGCACCTGTGCGTGAATGATGCGCTCGATGAACTCGGAGAATTTCCCGTCCGTCCCCCGACGTCCCAGTTCGCAGATATAGATGTTATCCTTGCTGTCCACCAGGATCTCCCGTCCCTGATCTTCGCCGGGGAGATCATGCCAGCGATAGGGATTCTCGGAGAGCAAGGCCAGATAACCATCTCCAAGGCGGGCGAAAATCCAGCCCTCGCGCTCGACCACTTCCTGAAACTGATCGCGGGGAATCCAGGCATGGGTGACCCACAAATCGTTGGGCGCATAAAAAGTCGGAAATCGGCTCAGATGATATACCGCGATCAGGACGTTCTTGATCTGCGCCACGCGTGGCAGGCATCCCGACCCCGTCCAGTAGTTGGGAGGCGGCCCGCTCGGGCGCGCCGGGTGGGTGGTGAAGCACACGGCGTCGGGTCCCAGCGTCGCTTGCCAGATGTGCTGCTGATCTCCGCCATAACCTTTGCGATAGTCTTGCGCCGAGCCAAGCATGTAATCGGGGGTGCGATAGGTGTACAGGTTGGCCTGTTCGCGGGTAGTGCGGCAGACGTCGTAGCGATAATGGCGCATGACCCAGGGTAAGAGCCGGGCGGCGCTTAAGAGCTTCAATAGACGTCGTCGCTGCTGGAGGGGCTTGAAAAAGGGATTCTCCCACCAGTGGAACTGGTCGAGCATCTTTAGGAATAGCCGGGCTGTACGCGGGTGTAGATAGGCCTCCAGCGTCAGGAGCTGCATCCCGTTTTCGAAGTCGTTCGGTTTCAGCCCCCACCATTCGGCCTGGTCGATGCAAATGCCGACGCGCTGACGCTGGAGCAACTCTGGCCGTTGGGTGTCGTTGGCGATATCGTAGATCACCTGCGGCATGCGGTAGCGCAAGCTCAGGGCAAAACTGGCGGCGCTCATGTTATCGCTGCCGGCAAAGATCCCCTTGCCAAACAGGAGCTTCTGCGTATCGGTGGTGCTCTCTTGCGCTGCCCACTTTTGCATCGGCTCGTAGCTGCGGCCGTGACTGCCGCCGAAGACCCCGGCAAAATTGTTCACCGCCATTTCGTACAGCAACAAGTCGATCAGGATGGCAGAGCGCCGTTGAATGTCTTCGTCTTTGCAAAAATCGACCAGGTTGAGCAGCGCAGTCAGGTCATCGTCGTAATAGACGTTCGAGAGCCACTCGCTGAAACCGGTGTAAAAGCGCAAATCCAACCAACGTTTGATGCGAGGGCCAAACCGCGTCATCATCTCTGCGCCGCTATAGCCGGAGTTCTCGAAAATTCGATCTGGGAAGAGCTGGCCAGCCAGATAACCTGCTGAAGCGAAAAGAACGTAATGGCTTTCGGTCCAGGAGCACATTTCGTCCTGGCCGGGCTCATCTGGCCAGTACCTGAACCCCAGCAGCGATTTTTCGGCGCGAGAGAGCAAATCGGCGCTCAGGCGCAGGTGATGGCGGTATTGGTAGAACAGGCGCAGGAATGCGTGCAGGGCATAATCGGCGCAGTCGTAGCGGCCGTCGATGTAATCCAGCGCTGCGAAGAGGAGGCCCTCATGGGGCGTGGCTCCAGCAGCCAAACGGGCTAATTCGATCCAAGGGGCTTTGGGGTTGGTTGGTGCCGGATTGCTCAGGACGAATTCGAAGAATGCGCGTCGGCGAGTTTCAAAATCGGCGGCGAATGATTCGCTCGAATACGAATCCGGAGAAGGGCTAAAAGGGTAATCTGCGGGGGCAGGCGTAGCAGGGGCAATAAATGATTGCATAGGCGGGATTAATTTTACCTAAAATATAGCCTTGTAACATCACGAAACCTGCATCCTTGCGTCTTAAGAGTGGACGAAATAACACTGCCGCTTACATCGAAAAACCCGGGTTGTGAGCACCGCTACCATGACCGAAAGGTGATGGCCGGTGGTTTGTCCTTTTATAGTAGATCGGCAGAATTATGAACAGTATCAACTGGCAATTCATTTTCAATGCACTTATCCTGTCAGTTTTGCCTGTTGTGGTTGCTGGTGTTTGGATATTTGCTTCTCGCAGAGGCAACTCCAGCGGGCAATCTGCGTTGCTTCCAGCGGCTCATACCACGCTCATAGACCGTTTGGAGGCGGCAGCTTTCATCCTGGATCTGAATGGCAAAATCGCCGAGATCAATCTGGCGGCGGCAAAGCTTTGCGCCATTGGCAAAGAGCAGGCCAAAGGTCAGACGCTTTCCTCCCTGCTTCCCTGGTGGGAGGAGGTCGAGCGAGGCTGTAATGGCTGCATCGAGCTGCAGAAAGATGTCCAGGTGATGGTCTCGGGGCTGAAGCGGCAGTACAACGTACAAATCACCCCGATTTGGGATCAGCAGCAAAACCTGACCGGCAGGCTGGTCTTGATCCGCTACCTCATGGCGGAAAAGATCACCGAGGGAGTGCTGTCTCTCACTTCTGTTCGGGCTGAATTCCTGGCCAAGGTCTCCCATGAGTTGCGCACGCCGCTGACCAGCATTCTAGGGATCAGCGAGATGCTGGACTATGGGGTCTATGGCCCGCTTTCGCGCGAGCAAAAGGAAGCCTTGCGCTTGATTTCGGATAGCTCACAGCAAATGGTGCGCCTGGTCAACGACTTGCTCGAGCAAACCCGACTGGAGCAAGGCGCGCTGCAACTGGACATCGCCGATTTCGTGATGGACGATCTGATCGACCGCCTGCGGGTGAACACGATTTATGCGGCGCGCGCCAAGGGCCTGAGCCTGGAATTCGAGATCGAGCCAGATGTGCCATCCATTGTGCGCGGCGATGCGTTGCGCTTGTACCAGATCTTGAGGAACCTGGTCGATAATGCGATCAAGTACACCAACCAGGGTCAGGTCAAGGTGCGGGTTTACTCCTGTGGGCGCAATCGCTGCGCATTCGAGGTCTCGGACACCGGGATTGGCATCCCCAAAGAACAACAGTCCCTGATTTACCAGCCTTTCCTTCGCATCTATCCGCAGCATGGACAAAATGGAAATGGCAAAGGCAACGGGAATGGAAATGGCAACGGCCACAGCAACGGCAACGGATATCGACAGACAGATGGCTTTGGTTTAGGCCTGTCAATTGTCAAGCAATTGGTCACCTTGATGGGTGGGGAGATCGAACTGGATAGCGAAGTAAATCGGGGGAGCATATTCACGGTGAAGCTGCCGCTCGAAGCAGTCAGCGAAACTGTGCGCTCACTAAAATAACCTTTACTTGATCGGCAGCGCACTCCCCTGCTTGAATTATCCAAGCAGGGGAGTGATGATTTAAGGGGTGGGTGTGACCGTAGAGCTATCTACGTCCATGATGAGCACCCAGCCAATGACCGACTTGTCCGGTCCTTGATATTCCACCAGGACGCACTCTCGATTGAACTGATCGAATCGGCGCTCGGAGGGCAAGAAGCGCAGCAGGCCGCCTTGCGGGATGCGACTGATGGCGTTGAAGCCTTCGTAGCAGCCGCTGCGCGCCCAAACCTCCCGCAGAGTAACGCCTGCAATCGGGGTGGGTGTTGGCAGAGGCGTGTGGGTGGCGGTTGGGGTCAGCGTAGCAGTTGGGGTAGGGGTCAATGATGGTGTGACCGTGGGGGTGGGGGTGAAAGTCGCCGTGGCTGTCGGCGTGAGCGAAAGCAAGTAGCTTTGGAAACGACCGTAGGCGAAATAGCCTGCGCCCAGGAGCGCCAGAAGCAGCAGGACGGCCCCTCCAACCTTGATCGCGCCGCGCAGAAAATGGTATCTGGCCAGCGAGCGATTGAGGCGAACTACTCCGGGATCGTTGGGGTAATGCTGGCGCACCTCGAGGCTGATCCGATCTGCCTGGGCCGGCCAACTGCGGTTGTTCTCGTAGGAGGCGGTCGCCTGGGCAAGTTCATCCTGATAGCGGGCAACGTTGCGCATCAATCGATCCACTTCGTTTTGCAAGTGATCCAGATCCTCGTCCAGGCCGGCCAGGTTGCGGATCTGGTCGAGTTGGGCGCGCGCCTGACGGGCCAGATACATGGCTTCGTCAAGGGTCGTGGCACGCTCCACCTGGGCCTTCAGTGCCCGCGCCTGTTCCTGAAGCGGGGCGACGGCGCGCGGCATGACCGACTCCAGGCGCGCCCGCAAGCGCACGATGGCTGGGTTTTCTCCATATTCCGCAGTGAGCAAGTCCAGGTCAGCCTTAGCTTGGGTCACCACTTTTGGTTCGATGTTGGGTGAACTGAGCGCCTCGTTGATGCTACGGGTGATCTCTTTGACCCGGCGCAGCGCCTGGGCGCGGTCGGTGTACTTGGGCAAACCGGTGGCGCGGGCGGCGGTCTCAACGCGCTCGATGGCCTCGTCGATCTTACCTTGCTCGAAAAACTGCATCCCCTCGTTGTAAGTGTTTTCGGCGTCGATGTTTTCCTGGAGTTTCTGTTCGAATTCCAGGCCCTCCTGCCAGCGCTGGATTCCCAGCTCGCGCATCACACTCTGCGCCCGAGAGAGCAGGGCCAAAGCGTCTGCATAGCGCCCAACCCGTGCGGCGGACTGCGCTTTACCAAACGCAGAGGCTGCCTCTGCGGGCAGCGCCACCGGCGGAATATAGCCGGTGCGCAAATAGTTCTCCGATTCGGCGCGGTGCTGTCGCGCCCGCTCCCAGCCAGGCTCGAGCTGGAGGACGCGATCGAACAGCTTGATGGCTTCGGCATACCGTCCGCTATAAAAGAGCTTCTCTGCGTCTTCCATCTGCTGGTCGGCCAGCGGATCGCGTGGGCGGGCGGCCGCGCGCATCGCTTCTGCAGCCGACCCTTCGATTCCGGCGGCGGGCGGTTGACCGCTGGCTGCTTCTGCCTGGGAGGCGTCGCTTTCTTCGATCTGGCGCAGGCGATTCTTCAGATCACGGCGCAGGTCTTGCGCCTGGTTACGTTGCTCGGCGCTCAGATCCTGAAATTCGGCGGAAGCGATGAATTCTTCCACCTCCAGCAAGGCCTTGCGCAATTCGACCACAGGGGGATTTTCCTGGTCGAGCAAGGCAGCAATTTCACTTTGAAGGTTTTCGATCATGTAAAAAGCCGATCCCTTTCGAAAGCTGTATTTCGGATTGAGCGCTACATCAACTCACCAATTCCAGCAGCTTCAGGTAAATCGTGTGAAGATCTTCGCGCAATTGCCTGGCGCTGGAATAACTGCCAGCCAGCACGGTCTCCAGCATATCCTTTACATCCTTGGGCAAGCGGCGGTCGTCATAGGTCCAGTTGACCGCATAGCTACGGGCAGCGGCTTCGATTTCGTCCGGGCGATTTGGGCCAAGCGGCAGCGCGCCAGGAGCCGGGCGACCGGTGAGGATGTAATGCAGGGCGCGTGCCCCGAATTGCACCAAGTCGAATTGAATCTCATTCGGCGAAAGTCCTTCCGGGTAGCGCCTGGCGACATTCCAATCCAGCATGAATATCCCATTATATTCATTTTGCCAGTAGTAATGCAGGATTTTGTGGTCACGATAGACGATGTTCCTACCGTGGGCTACTTCCAGGATGTCGCAAATCTGGATCGCCATGATCAGTCCGTCCAGGATGGGCAGAAAGCGCCCACGGGTGTGGCCGGTGTCGCATAGCAGCAGCAAGTTATCGCTTTGCTTTTGCGGCTCGATTGCCAGGTAGGGGATCCATCCTTGCGAAGCCTTTTTTTCGATATCGGCCAGGAAGTTGTGGACGGAATCCAGGCCGTAGCGGATGACCTTGCCGGTTAGCGCTTCAGCAGAGGCGGTGCGATCTTCTGAAGGTAGAGAAGGCTGATCCAACTGGATGAATCCGCATTCTAACAAGGGCACCACGCCGGTCACATCGCGCAGCAGGCTGAGGATGCGCGTTTCCTCTACGAACAGCGGTAAGGCATATTCGAGGCGATCGGGGCGCATCAGCTTCATAGCGGCATGGCGCGGCGGTCCAGAGATGGCAGCCAGTTGACCCAGGAAAACCCGCGCTGAAGAGCCACGCGCCTCGTGGACCCAGGCGTCGAGCGCCGCTCCTAGTTTCACGCCAGCATCGCTACCAAGCGCTGCTTCCTTGACCCCAAACAGGAGTGGGCGCGACTCTGTTGGTAAGGCGATGCGCTCGATGGAGATGGTTTTGTTTGGAGAAACGAGCACCGGATGGCGTGGCTCCAGTTCGATCAACCAACCCAGCGCGTCGCGAACTTCGGGATGCGCTACCAGCACATCTGTTGGATCAGCGCCGCGGCGGAGTTGTCTGAATGCTTCCAGCAAGGAGTCCAGCCATTCTGCCGGCGCCACCTGGTTGCGCAAGTCGCGCCCAATCAACTCGTGGTGGGTAATCCAGTCCTGCAGTGGTTCATCACCGGTGTGTCCTTGTCGGACTTGCGCCAGCCATGAAGGAGTGTTCGCGATCGCCTGGTCGGCTTTCAGCAGGCGGCTGCGATCGGGATCCCAGAGCAGGATCCGCCGCAAGGCTCGGCGAGCGGTGTCGAAGTCTTTTTGCTCCCAGGCATCCAGCGCAATTCGAACCTGGGCGCGCGGCTGGTCGAGCGCCTGGATCAAAGACTGCGCCACATCTGGCAAGAGTTGCTGGATCCGCTCCATGTAGTGCTGAATGTCTTGATAGTCTATTCCAGAAGCCGGTGGATCAGGCTCGAGTTGTGTCCAGCGGGGCAAGGCTTCTTGTTTGAGTTCTCCCGCCAGGCTCTGGTAGGGCTCGGGATCAGTGGATTGCAAGGCCTGCGCCTGCAGGGCGTGGATCAGCCGGTTGAGCGCTACCAGCGGACGCAGGGAGTCGCTCCCTGTCTCTTGCTGGCGAATCTTGCTGCTCAGTTCGTCCCACCAGGGGGGTTCGGGCTGATTCAGGGCGGTCGAACGCAACTCCCAAAGCGCCGAGGCCCAATCTCCCATCAAGCCGTAAAGCAATGCATTGCGCGAGACATTGCCATCTTGGGCTCCCTTTGTCATCAGGTACACCAGGCGACAATGGTCGGCGTTCAGGAACGGCGTTTGTTTAGCCAAATCGCACAAGCGAATTACACCAGAAAGATCGTCTTGCTGGATCAGATTCTGCCCAAAACGCTGAAAGAAGCGCTCCGCGCTCTGATAATCGGGAACTTCACCCAGGTCGAAAATCTGGTGATGCAACTGCGTCAACCGTTCCATCTGCTCGAAGTCTGGAGCAATGCTTTCCAGAATATCTGCTTCCTCGCGCTTTGCTCGGGAGAGCGCCTGGATTTCCAATTCCAGGGCCGCCTCCAGCCGTTCTTTCAAGGGCAAGATATTCGAGGCGTACACGCTGGCTGGGGAAGTCTCCTGGGACCATTCCAGGCGTCGATAAAGCGCGGGGGCGTAATCCTGCAGGAAGCGCCCCATTTCTTGCAGAAACTGCTGATAGTCGCCAGTGCGAGAATACAGACGGTCTTTGGTGATCCCATCTGCTGCGACGAATTGGGCGTTTCCCCAGTCGATGATCGTGAAGCTGGACTCGCCGGGATTCCAGAAGATATGCTCCGGTTTGACATCGTTCCAGAGAATGCCGTAGGCTTTTTCAGTGAAAGTCTCTATTTCGAGTGTGTGAATGGCCTCCAAGAATTCCAGCAGACCCTTCATGGCGCGCAATAAGACCAGTTCGGGCAATTTGCCAGACGCAGCCAGATGCTCCAGGAAGGAGCGTTCCATCAGCGAATGATGGAGCGAAGCGGCTGGGCCGAAAGTCGGTCTGATGTCGCTTTTGCCAAAACGGGCGACCTGAGCCAGAGTAGTCAGGCTCAGGCCTGGGGCGGGCGTGATGACGATGAAGAAACGCTCCGAAAACTCTGTGCCGCTTTCACTGCGGTCGAGCAAAATAGGGGCGTGCAACCCCAGCCTGGTTGTGTCCAGACGTTCCAGCAGGCGCAAAACGCGCCCTTCTTGTTCGATTTGAGTGGCCTGGCGGATGATGTCGCTTGGGAATGCGTTGCGCCGCGGCCGCTTCAAGATCGCAATGCGGTGCTCTATCAGGGATTCGACGCGGTAAACTTCACCAGCATCTCCTTCGCCCAGTTTTTCCAGTAAATTCCAGGCGCGTTGCTGCCCGGCTGCGGTTTCCAGTGGGAGATTCACGAGGGCTATTTTATCTTAATAGTTGGTGATCACATCGATCAAGCCACGCTCGCGTGCTTTTTCCTCGCACCAGCGGAAGGTGAAGCGCGCCAGCAGGGCGAAGACGGCGCTCAAACCAAGCAAGATGCCCAGAAGCTCCGGATTCGAAAGGCGACTCAAGGTGGGAAAAGCCTGGGCGACCTGCCCTACCAGGGCGCGCCGCATCAGCTCCAGCCAATAGGTGATTGGCATTAAGAAGCCGATCCAGCGCAGCCAGGCCGGCAGAACTTCGAGCGGGAAAATGGCGCCGCTGAAAAGGTAGAGCGCGCCGGCGACTGCTTCGCCAATCCCCCACATGTGATGAACCAGTAACAGCATCGTCCCCGCCAGGATCAGGCCGATCAAGGCCATCATGTTTACCCCCAACGCCAGGCTGACCAGCAACAGGGGCCAGTCGATGGCCTGGAATTGCAGTTGAACGTCGAGGAAAGCCACGCCGAAGAAGAGGGTGATGGCGACCGCGATAGCGCCGATCAGGAAATTGGCAACGCCGCGACCTAGCAGATAGGTCGGATAGTGGATCGGTGAGGCATAGATGTACTTTAAGGTCTTGTAATGCTCCCGGTCATCAATGACCGACCAGGCCAGCCCGTTCAAGATGCGCCCAACGATGATGTAGCAGGCATTCCCAACGTAAATGTAGGTAAAGAGGGCGCTCGTAAAGTCGCCTTGGGTGATGACGCCGTACATCACTACCAGGATCAGCGCGCTGGCAAGAGGTTTGACCAGCGAATAGATCGCGAACAGGAAGGGGTCGGTCCAGTTCGATTCGATTTGCCAGCCCAGCCAGGTGGAAATGGCAAATGAGCGCCAGAAGATGCGGTAACGTTGCCTCAGCTTCTCCAACATACAGCATTACCTGCGGCTTTCCGTCAGTCGGCCCTCTTGTATGGCCAGCTTTTCCATATAGGCCAGTAAGTAATAAGCGCCGATCAGGAATAGCACACACAAGATGATCAGCAGGAGGATCTCTATTCCGACGTTCAGGAAACCCAACGCCGGGCCAGATGGGAAGATGAGTTGACGCATGGCATCCATGCCCAGCGTGAGCGGGATGATGGAGGCTCCTACTGCGACCCAAAAGCCCAGATTCTTGACCGGGAAGTAGAAGCCAGAGAGCAGGTAAACCGGTTCTTGGGCCAGGTTTGCCAGGTGCCAGGCCTCCCGGCTTAGCAACAGAAAGGCCGAAGCGGACATCATCCCCATGCCGTAGAGCGCCACCATTGCCAGAACAAAGACGGCAAAGAGCTGAACGAAACTGGCGACCTGATACTGTACGCCGAACAGCCAGCTTCCAATGCCGATGATCACCAGGGCGCGCAAGGTAGAAGCGACCAGACCGCCCAGCGCCATGCCCAACAGGATGGCCATCATCGAGCCAGGCGCCATGATATACAACGCTAAGTTCCCCTGCTCCTTCTCCCAATAGAGCTGGCTGGACATAGACCACAAGACGTTCAACCAGAAGGCGGTCATTGCGCCTCCCAGCACCACGAAGCCAACGTATTCTTCGGGCGCGCCGATGGCGCGGTAAATGAATACATACGCTGCGACCGAGAGCAGGGGTAGAAAGATTTCGAAGAACATCCACGACTTCTCGCGCTGCTGACCGATGACCCGCGGGTAGGCGCGGGCTACGACGGTCTGCAGGAAAAGCCGCCAACCGGTGTTCTTGGGGACGCGCAGGGCGGGAGAGTCAAGCATCGGCAGGGGTCCTGTTCTAGCCTTCTGTTTCGGCGCGCTCGACTTCTGCCATGCTGCGGCCGACCAGCTCGACAAATACGTCCTCCAGCGTCGGTTCGCGCTTTTGGAGATTGAGCAGGTGAATGTTGGCGCGCGTCAGCATACTGACGACGTTGGGAAGTACATCGTCGGCGGCCAAGATCATCTCGATGGCGTCAAAGCCGTCGTGTGGGGTTCGGATGACTTTGCGCACGCCCGGCAACGCGTTGAGCGCCTCGATGGAGACGCCGTTCAGCGCATTGACCTCGATACGGTAGATGGCATCCTTTTGGAGCGCCCGCTTGAGGTTGGCCGGCGAATCGCAGGCCAGAACCCGGCCTTTGTTGATAATCGCCACCCGGTCGCACAACTCGTCGGCCTCTACCATGTAATGAGTGGTGAGCAGCAGGGTGCGGCTGGGATCTCTGTCCACCCAGGCGCGGATGAACTGGCGCACTTCACGCGATGCGCCAACGTCCAGCCCAAGCGTTGGCTCGTCGAGAAATAATACATCTGGGTCGGTCAGGAAGCCGCGCACGATGTTCATCTTCTGGCGCAGACCGGTCGAAAGATCGGACGATTTAGTGTTCATGCGATCCGCCAGGCCCACGATCTCCAAAAGCTCTTTGATGCGTTGGTTGGCTATCTTGGTTGGAATGCCGTAAAACTGGGCGAACATCCACAGGTTTTCGCGCACCGTGAGCAGCCCATAGCCGGATGATTCGCCGCCGGAAACCATGTTGATGCGCTGGCGTACCTGGCTGGCCTGGCGAACGACGTCGAACCCGGCAACCATTGCCTGACCCTGGCTCGGCGCTAACAAGGTGGTCAGGATTTTGATCATCGTGGTCTTCCCAGCGCCATTGGGACCGAGCAAGCCAAACAACTCGCCGGGGTGCACTTCGAGATTGACCTGTTGCAAGGCGGTGAGCGACTTCGGCTCGGATTTTTTGCCGCCGCGTATTTTGTAGATGCGCCACAAATCGGTGGCTTTGATGGCAAAATTCATGGCTTGATCGACAAAAATATCAAGATTGTTGGCTGAGTGTAGGGTAATCGTAGGTTAATCGTCGAGTAAGAAATCGAGGTCTCTGGTATAGTAGGAATCGAAGGGCGATTTCTCTTCTTCTCCTCCTTAGAGAGAGCCGGGGGCGGCGAACCCGGCTCTCGGTGATTCTAAGGCCAGAGTGGGAATTATATCTGGTGGTAACGAAAACAATCGACGGTGTGATCGTTTACCATGCCGGTTGCCTGCATGTGGGCGTAGCAGATGGTCGAGCCAACAAAGCGAAAGCCGCGTCGCAGCAAGTCTTTGCTCATGGCGTCGGATTCGGCGGTGCGAGCGGGTATCTCTGCCACGCTGGTCCAGGCGTTCTTGCGCGTTTTGCCGTCGGTAAAACGCCAGATGTAGGCGTCGAAGCTGCCAAATTCTTCGACGACTTTGAGAAAAGCGCGCGCGTTGGTGACCGTAGCCTGGACTTTGAGACGGTTACGAATGATGCCAGGGTTAGCGAGCAGCTCGGCGATTTTATTCTCGTCATAGGCGGCGATCTTGTGTGGATCAAAACCATCGAATGCCTGGCGAAAGTTTTCGCGTTTGTAGAGGATGGTGCGCCAGCTCAAACCGGCCTGAAAACCTTCCAGGATGAGAAACTCCCATAGTTTGTAGTCATCATGGATGGGGACGCCCCATTCCAGATCATGGTAATCCACGTACAGCGGGTCGTTAAGCGGGACCCAGGCGCAGCGTTGAAGCATCAGGGTTTGTCCTTTCCTGGACCACTCCAGCCAAAAAGGTTAAGGTCGATCCGCTCACGGTTATCGAAGACCACGCCTTCGGCCTCTAACAGCTGCCGCTGGTGGGTTTCGCTGCCGCCGCGCAGGCTTATCTTTCCCTGGGCGTTGACCACACGTTGCCAGGGGACGCCTTCGGGGCAAGCGGCCATGGCGCCACCCACCCAGCGCGCGCCGAAAGCGCGATAATCCTGCTCAGAGACGCCAGGAGGCGCGCCGACCCAGGAGGCTATCTGGCCATAGGTAGCGACTTTGCCGGCGGGGATTTGCCGGGTGATTTCCCAAACCCGCGCCCGGAATTCATGCGGGTTGGGAGGAGAAGTAAAACCGGGAGACATCTATACTCTCTCCTGTAATAGGTGACCATCATATGCAACTATAACACGAACGTATGTTCGGCGCAAGGATCGAATAGGCGCTTGGGTAAGGTGCACGCATCTAATTCTCCTTCAGACAAAAATGGGCGGCATGGCTTATCCTCAGCGCTCACAAGGTTCTGGCCGGTCTGCCCCAGATGGAAAATTAAGATGCGTTTGCCTCAGAACAATCCATCTGATAAAAAAACCCCGCCGGCGGGGTTTTTTCAGGTGGACCTGAGGGGATTCGAACCCCTGACCTCCTCAGTGCGATTGAGGCGCGCTCCCAACTGCGCTACAGGCCCTCTCCAAGAGCGGATGAATTGTATCCCTCACTCACAGGAATGTCAAGCAATCGGCCGCACCCGCCGTGCCACGTTCGGCTACGTGGATCAGTGCCCCATTGGCAACACCTGCCTGCACTGTGGGTAATTCGGACAACCATAAAACTGCTTGCCCTGATGCTCGCCGCTCTTTACAGTGCGTATCACCATTGGCACACCACACTTAGGACACAAGGGCGCCAATGACGAAGATGCAGGTCGAGATGATCTAGCTGGCTGGGGCGCAGATGCCGGCATGTCTATATACTGCACTAATCGCTCCGCGATCTCGTTGGGATTATAGCCTGATCGGGCCGAAAATCGCACCAATGGCAATCCAGCCGCTTCGAACACCTGATCTATGAACTCATCCCGCATCTGTCGATCCGGGCGCGAATGGCTGCTATCGTCCAGTTCGACCCCGACCAACGGGCGCATTGTGCCGGGCTGGCACACCAGAAAATCAACGTGTTTTTGAGCGATCCGTCCACGGTAAGACGCGTTTTCATTGGGGCGGACAACAAAGAATACATCGATCAAATTCACTTTTGGACAGACAATCGCCCGATTGCCGATCGCCGTGTTCAGGACTTGATAAAAAGATCTTTCAGCAGGTGATAAGAAATCATCACGCACCCGATAGGGGAGTTGATCGACTCGGCTCTGCTGAAATGTTGTTCCACCAGGTGCCCCAAGTTTAATACCAAACCAACTTAACACTGTGGCAAGGCAGCCCGGGTTTTGTTCGCTAGATTTCATCAGTGACTCTCCATGGGCAGATCAGTTTGCCGGTTGCCAGCGCCTCCTGTTCCACGGTCTGCGCCAGCCGCTGACGCTCCGCCTGCGCCGTCTCCAGAAGCTGCAGTGTGTAACGCCAGACATTCTCGCGCCAGCGCGCCAGCAGCGCCGAGATCAGCTTCTCGTCCAGCGGGCCGCACAGCCGATCGATCAGATCCATCACCGGCATCGCCGGCTCCAGCACCTGATCCTGCACCGCGTCCACCGTGCGGGCGATGATCTCGTTCACCCGGCGGTAATCGGCGTAGCGAGCAGCGCGCCGCTCTGGAGGGAGATCGCGCCATTCCGGCTGCAGCATATCCGCCGTCGAAAACACCAGATCGTAATTGATGTGGGCGTTGACGCCGATGAGCAGCTTCTGCAGCGCAGTGCTGCGCGGGTCGCCGGCCAGCCGGTGAGCCTGCTGCCAGACGCGCGGCGCCGAAGCAGGATCCCGATCGTAAGCCTCCAGGGCGACGAAATAATAGGTGGCGAAATGGTCCACCAGACCATCCACCCACAGGGGATCGAAAAATTCACCCTGACGGGCGGCAGCGCGCATGTTGCAGGTCATCAGGTAGTAGCAATCCAGGAAGATGGCGCGCGGGTCGGCGGCGGGTTTCCATTGCTGGAGCAGGGATTGCATGCGTTGCAGGGTGGTATCGTGGGTCATATGACAGCTCAATCTTTGCTCAGGGCATAGAAATACAGCCCTGGCAGGATGGGGTTGCTGTACCAGCCGCGCACCCAGCGCTGCTGATAGCGCCGTCCCAGCGACTGGTACATCAGGATTACTGGCGCCTGCTCGTAGAACAAGCGGTTGAACTCGGCGTAGACCTGTGTCCGCCGCGCCGGGTCTTGCTCGGCTACGCCGCGGTCGATGATCTCTTTAAAGCGCCGGGTGAGGTCTGCTGGCAAGTTGAGTTGGCTGCCGAAATTGACCAGGGTATAGGGGACAACCCAGTTATGCGGGTCATGGATGTCCTCGATCCAACTGCCGGTGTAAATCGGCAGGCGGTCTTCGGCGTAGCGATTCCAATAGTCGTCGCTTTCCAGCGCCGCCGCCTCGACTTTGAACTTCGGGTTCAGCCGGGTCAGTTCGCGCTGGAAGATCTCGGCGATCTTCTGGCGGGGCAGGCTCCCCTGGGGATAAGGCAGTTTGAGGGCGAAGCCAACGTCCCAGACGCTCGGCCCGCCAAAGCTGGCCTGGCGAAATTCATCCTGGCAGCGCGCCGGGTCATACTCGTAATGCGGCGCGTCAGCCTCATAGCCGATCATCCCCGGCAACATCACTGTGAACGAACGCTCCCCCTCGCCTAACATGACCTCCTGCAGGTAACTCTCATAATAGAAGCAGAACTGGAACGCCCGGCGCACGTGAATATTGGAGAAGAACTCTGGCGGGACGCCCTTACCGTCCAGTTTGGCGCTGCCGATCAGGTCGTTGCCATCGCGGGCGTTGATCTGCCAGTTCATGAAGATGTCGTAGTCGCGGCTGGCGACGGGAAAGCCTCGGATTACCTCCAGCGGCCCCAGCAGGTTGCTGCTAAACTGGCATTGTTGATCACTGAGCTGGCAGACCGCGCTGGTCAGGCGGTCCAACTCAGGCCATTCGGTGTTGTTGGCAGTATGGATCGAGTCGGTCTCGCCGTTGCGCAATGCCGCCAGGCGGGCGTCGAACTCCCGCTGATAGCGAATGACCACCGTCTTCAGCGCTGGAGCGCCCACTGGCCCGTCAGGCCAGGCAGGTTCGCGGCGCCAGTAACTCTCGTTGGCCTTCAGCACGATCTGTTCCCCCGGCGTCCAGTTTTCCAGGCGATAGGGGCCGGTGCCCATCGCCCCGGCACCCAGCGGGGTCTTGTTTAAATCCGCGGCGCTGCGTCCGTAATAGTTCTGCCAGGTAGCGCAGTCGCCATCCCAGCCGCCGTTGGCGATTGTCCAGGCCTTGGAGCGGATGCTGCCCCAGCCATTCGCCAGAGTGACCAGAAATGGCGCCCAGGGTTGCGCCAGACGGAAGATCACCACCCCGCTGGCGGGATCGGCGTAGATGGCCTGCTGCAGCCGCTGGCACACCTGCAGTAGCCGCCCGGGATCGGCTTTCTTCAGCCCGGCGGGGTCGTCTATCAGCGCCGGATCGATCAGCGCCGCCACGTCGTATACCCCCACCCCAAAGATCGGCTCGGTCAGCAGCCACATCGGCGAATGCGATCCGCCCTGCAGGATGTTGCGCTGGAAGGTGTAAACCACGTCCTGAGGAGTCAACGGGCTGCCGTCGTGGAAAGTCACCCCGGGGCGGATCTTGAAGGTGTAGGTCAGACCATCTGCCGAGATGCCGCCGTTCTCGCGGCTGGGCACTTCCAACGCAAGCTGAGGCACGAGCCGGTTGGGATCATCCCGATAAAAGAAGACCAGGGTATCGTAAACGTTTTGGATGATCTGTAGCCCCGAAACCTCATAATCCAGCGCCGGGTCCAGTGTGTCTGGCTCGCCGGTATTGATATGCACGTAGGTATGCGGGTCTTTGGAATGCACCACCGGTAACGTCGGGATGGGGGTGTTCGTTGGCGGGGCAGGCGGCAGCTGTGTGGAAACAGCGGGCGTCTCGCTGATTTGCAGACCCAGCGACTGCGGGGTGGTCGCCGCCGGCGGGGTCGGCGTCCCGTCCCCGCGCAGGCCGAGCAACGCCAGCGTCCCGCCCCCCAGGGTGAGACACAGGATCGCCAGCACCGCTACGCCTCCCAATCCGATCCATAGCCAGGGCGGGCGACGGGCGGCAGCTTTCGGAGCGGTTACAGGCCGGGAGACTGGCGGCGCGACCTCCCTCACCGCTGCTGCCGAAATCGCCGCCGGACTGGGCGAAACCAGCACCGGCGCGGCCGCCGAAGGCAGGCACGCCTGCAGCGCATCTTTGAACTCGGCCACGCTCTGAAAGCGCTGCGCCGGGTCAAGCGCCAGGGCTTTCTCGATGGCTAGCCCCAGGCGCGGCGGCAGGCGCGGGTTGAGCTGCCCTGGCGGCTTCAACTGCTCGCCTGCGGCGCGCTGCACGCTCTCCAATGGCTCTTTCCGGGTGACCAACTTGTACAGGGTGGCTCCCAGGGCATAGATGTCGGAGCGAGCGTCGGTGCGCCCCAGCCCGTACTGCTCCGGCGGCGCGTAGCCCGGGGTGAGCGCCCGCGCCCCCAGGGTGGTCTTCAGCGTCGGGTCGGCCATCTTCACCAGGCCGAAATCCACCAGCATCGCTTTGCCTTCGGGGGTGATGCGGATGTTGGAAGGCTTGATATCGCGGTGCAGCACGGGCGGCTGGCGGTTATGCATATAGATCAGCGCATCGGCTACCTGCAGCATCCACCCCAGGCACTGCTCCAGCGGCAGCGCCTCGCTCCGGCGCAGCAGCGAAGCCAGGTCTTCCCCCTCCACGAAGTCCATCACCAGGTACTGCCCCTGGTCGGGGATCGAGAAATGGTCTGTCACCCGCGGCAGGTTGGGGTGCGAAAGGTTCGCCAGCACCGTCGCCTCGCGGGCGAACTGGCGCCGCGCCTCGGCGGAGGTGTTCAGGTTCTCTTTGACCGCGCAGGGGCGCTGAAGGTTGATGTCCCAGGCTTTGTACACCGCGCCAAAGCCGCCCCGCCCCAGCTCGCGCTCGATGCGGTAGCGCCCCAACAGCGTCTTGCCTGCCTGGGTGACAGCGGCGGCAGGCTGCTCGTCATCATTCAGGGCTTGCGGCCCGTTGCGGGGGGCGCTGCCCAGCAGTGGATAGCCACACTCGTTGCAGAAACGAGCGTCGCTGCGGTTCGGCGCGTGACATTCGGGGCACAGGATCTCGCTCATCCGGTTTCTTCCGAGTCGCCCTCCAACCGCGCGTCTGCGCCTCAATTCGTCGAGAAAGGCAGGTCGCCGTCCCGCCCCTCCCGCGAAAGGAAGGCTTCGAGCAAGGCCTGCTCACGGCGGTAAATCTCCAGCACGCGCGCCACCATCTCCTCGGCGTGCACCAATTGCAACAGTTGCTGCTTCTGGTCGGCGCTGATCTGCAGCACCGACGCTGCCAGATAAGCCAGCTCCAGCGGATCTTCGGGCAGGCGAGACTCATCCAGCGACTTGCCCATGGCCGTCAACTGGGTCTGCATCAGCCGGATTACCTGGCGGCGCAATTCGCTGCCCTGGCGCGCCAGTTCAGCGCGGTCGCTGACCTCGATGGGGAACGGCTGCACCTGGCCGACCAGGTAGGGGAAAGCCCGGCTGTCCAAAGACAGGATGCGGAAGCGCTCCTGGCCGATGGCGACGATGTTCATTCGCCCCTCTTCCAGCGGCTGGACGTTGATGATCGCCGCGGTGCAGCCCACGGTATGCGGCTCGGCCAGCGGCCCCAGCGCCTCGGCCCCGCGGCGGATGAGCACCACGCCGAACGGCCAGCGCTCATTCAAACACATGCCGATCATGCGCTTGTAGCGCTCCTCGAAAATGTGTAAGTGGATCGGCGCGCCGGGGAAGAGCACGGTGTTGAGCGGGAATAATGGCAATTCTGTCAGCATGATATGCTTAATTCTAGCATAAACACGCCGCCTTGGGCATCCAATCATGCCCCCAACGGTTAAACTTCACACGTAAGGCACTCCAGGCTGATCGCCTTCAACGGCGTGGCGTAAAGAAGCTTATCCTGATCGCTATGCCACTTTTACGGAACAAAATGCGCATTTGGGTTAAAATTAGGGTGAGCAGATCCATACCCACATCCACCTCGAGCGGAGGATCAGGAATGAACGACTCTCCCCTGCTATACGCCACCCGCCACGCCCGCCTGGCCGAAGCGCTGAACCAGAACCAACTGGACGCGCTGGCGCTCAACCCCGGGCCCACGCTGACGTACCTGACCGGCCTGCGCTTCCACCTGATGGAGCGCCCGGTGACGGCGCTGTTCAGCCTCGGGAGGCCGCCCACCCTGGTCCTGCCGGAACTCGAGACGGCCAAATTGGACGATCTGCCCTTCATCATCCAGGCCTTTCCCTACGGCGAAGACCCGGCCAGATGGCCGGCGGTCTTCGAGCAGGCGGCGCAGGCGGCTGGCTTCAACGGGCGCAAAGTGGGAGTCGAGCCGACGCGCATGCGCCTGCTGGAGTATCAGTACCTGAAGCGCGCCGCTCCCCAGACGCGCTTCGTCCACGCTGACGAAGCCCTGGCGCAGTTGCGCATCCGCAAAGATGCAGGCGAGATCGCCGCCATGCGCAAAGCCGTGGATATCGCCCAGCGCGCCTTGCAGGCCACCTTGCCCTTCATTCGCCCTGGGGTAACTGAAAAGCAGATCGCTGCAGAGTTGACCATCCAGCTTCTGCGCGCCGGCTCCGAGCCGGAATTCCCCTTCTCGCCAATCGTTTCGGGCGGACCCAACAGCGCCAACCCCCACGCTGTCCCCACCGAGCGCCCACTGCGGCCCGGCGATCTGCTGGTGATCGACTGGGGCGCCATCTACGAGGGTTACGTCTCCGACCTGACCCGCACCTTCGCCATCGGCCAGGTGGACGGCGAACTGGCGCACATCGCCCATGTCGTTGCCCAGGCCAACCAGGCCGGGCGCGAGGCCGCCGGGCCTGAAGTGGCCGCCGAAGAGGTCGATCGGGCAGCGCGGCGGGTCATCGCTCAGGCCGGCTACGGCCCCTGCTTCATCCACCGCACCGGCCACGGCCTGGGCATGGAGGGCCACGAGCCGCCCTACATCCGCGAAGGCAACGCTCAGCTGCTGCAGCCGGGCATGACCTTCACCGTGGAGCCAGGCATCTACCTGCCCGGGCGGGGCGGCGTGCGCATCGAAGATGATGTCGTTATCACCGCCGAGGGCGCTGAAAGCCTGAGCGACCTGCCGCGTGAATTGATCATCCTGCCCGCCTGAGACGACCCCGACATTGGCATGAGCCTGCTGCTGCTCATCCTGTGCTGCCTGGGGAGCCTGCTGGCGCTGGCGGTTGCCGTCCTCGCCATCTGGGTGTTCCACGGGCGCAATTCCGATTCGTGAGGCCTCCCGATGAACCCACCCTTCCTGATCCCCACCGCTGAACCGTTCTTCTTCCCCGGCGACGAGATCGGCTGCCTGCTCGTCCACGGATTCACCGGCACACCCAAAGAAATGCGTTGGCTGGGCGAGTACCTGGCGCAGCGCGGGCGCACTGTGTTGGGGATTCGCCTGATGGGGCACGCCACCCGCCCCGAGGATATGCTGCGCGCCCGCTGGCAGGACTGGCTGGCAAATGTGGAGGACGGCTGGCACCTCCTTTCTAACTGCACCAGGCGCATCTTCGTCATCGGCCTGTCGATGGGCGGGATGCTGGCGCTGCGTTTCGCCGCCGGATTCCCGGTCGCCGGGGTCGTCGCCATGTCCACCCTAAATCACCTGCCACCCGATTGGCGGCTGCCGTATATCGAATGGCTGAGCCTGGTGCAGCCTAAAGTTGCCAAAGCGCCTTCGGACTGGCATGACCGTCAGGCGGAGAGCGTCCATGTATCCTACCCAGACTACTCCACCCGCGCCATCGGTGAGCTGCGCGATCTGCTGGCGGAGATGCGCGCCGCCCTGCCCCAGGTGACCGCCCCGACCCTGCTGATCTATTCGCGGGAAGACAGCGCCGTACGGCCGCAGGATGGACACGCTGAGCAGATCTACGCCGCCCTGGGCAGCGCCGACAAGCGCCTGGTGTGGGTCGAAGGCAGCGGCCATGTGATCACCCGCGACGCGGCGCGAGGAGAAGTCTTCCAGCATATATCCAGTTTTGTGGACGAAGTCGCCAATACTCCCCCGGAGGCTGCGTGAGCCGAGACCTGATCCTGGTCGCCATCTCCCTGATCACCTGGGGAATGGGTGAGGGGATGTTCTACTTCTTCCAGCCGCTCTACCTGGAAAAGCTGGGCGCTAATCCGGTGGAGATCGGCGGCATCCTGGGGATCACCGGCCTGGCGATGATGCTTTCCTTCCTGCCCGCCGGGTTGCTCTCCGACCGCATCGGCCGCCGCCCGCTGATCCGCCTGGCGTGGATCATGGGCACGGTCGCTACGCTGATGATGGCCTTTGCGCCCTCGCTGGCTCTGTTTGTGCCCGGCATCGTGCTGTATGGCGCTACCGGCTTCGTCACCGTGCCGCTCAACAGCTACACCACTGCCGCTCGCGGCCGCCTGAGCGTGGGGCGCGCCATCACCTTGATCACGGCCTCCTTCAGCTTCGGCACCATCCTGGGGCCGCTGGTGGGCGGCTGGATGGGCGAGCGATACGGCCTGGAGATGAACTTCCGCATCGCGGCAGGTTTCTTCATCGTCTCCACTCTGATCATCTTCTTCATCCGGCCGCAGCCGGTGGTCGCCTCCGCCTCGGCTGGGCGTCTCGACGGGGTGCGCGGCCTGCTGCATCGGCGCTACTTGAGTTATCTGGCGCTGGTGCTGTTCATCATGCTAGGGATGTACCTGCCGCAGCCGCTCACTCCCAACTTCCTGCAGAGCTACCGTCATGTCAACCTGACGCAGATTGGGCAGTTGCTCTCGGCGCGCGGCGCCGGAGTGGTGCTGCTGAACCTGCTGCTAGGGCAGATGAACGCCCGCCTGGGGTTGCTGATCTCTCAGGGTTTGATGGCGTTTTTCAGCCTGCTCATCTGGTTGGGGAGCGGCTTCCCCACCTATCTGCTGGCCTATCTGCTGATGGGCAGCTTTGTCACCGCCCGCGGGCTGACGCTGGCTCAGGGGCGCTCGCTGGTGCAGGCGGCGAACATGGGCGCTGGCTACGGCCTGGTGGAGACGGTGATGGCGCTGGCCACTGTACTCGGCCCGCCGCTAGCGGGCTATCTGTATTCGCTCCAACCGGAATGGGTGTACCAGGTCAGCCTGGCGCTGCTCCTGGCCGGCCTGGTGTTGAACCTGGGCTTCTCGCCGGTGCGCCGCGCCGATGTGCAAGCCTTCGAAGAAAGGGAAAAAGCGCAATGGACGCAAACCTGATCGTTCAAAGCCTGGGCGCATGGTTGCTTGCTCCGATGCAGTTTTTCTCCTTCCTGGGTACCGAACAGTTCTACCTGTTCGTCGCCCCGGCGCTCTTGTGGTGCCTGGACGCCGGGCTGGGGCTGCGCCTGGGGCTGGGGCTGACGCTCTCCAGCGCGTTGAACTCGGCGCTCAAGCTGGCTTTCCACTCGCCGCGCCCTTACTGGCTGGATGCGCGCGTCCAAGCGCTGGCCGCCGAGACCTCTTTCGGCATTCCCTCCGGCCATGCCCAGAACGCCGTGACCGTGTGGGGGCTGCTGGCCGCCAGCCTGCGCAGAACCTGGGCGTGGATCGCTGCCCTGGCGCTGATGCTGCTGATCGGCTTCTCGCGCATCTATTTGGGGGTGCATTTTCTGGGTGATGTGGTGGTCGGCTGGCTGGTGGGGGCGCTGATCCTGTGGGCCTTCTTGAACCTGGAGGGGCCGACGCTCTCCTGGCTGGCGCGCCGCTCCGTCGCCCAGCAGGCGCTGGCGGCGCTGGCGGTCTCGATGCTGCTGGTGCTGTTGGGGGCGCTGGCGCGGCTGGCGCTGGAGGGCTGGACCGTCCCCGGTCTATGGGAGAAGCTTGCGGCGCGCGCCCCTGACGCTGAACCGCTCGACCCGCTGTCGCTTTCCGGGCTGGTCTCGCAAGCAGGGGTCTTCTTCGGCCTGGCGCTGGGCGGCATCTTGCTCAAGCGCCGCGGCTGGTTCGACGCCCGCGGCCCGGCCGCGCAGCGCGCCCTGCGCTACCTGATCGGCGTGGCGGGCGTGCTGGCGATCTATACCCTGCTCGGGGCGATCTTTCCCCGCGGCGAGAGCCTGCTGCCCTACCTGCTGCGCTACCTGCGCTACTTTCTGATCGGGCTGTGGGTGGCTTTCCTGGCGCCCTGGCTGTTCGTCCGCCTGAACCTGGCGCGCCCGACAGAATAAGCTTCGGAAGGTATCATAAGATGATTTGTCTGGGGAAAAATTAGATGCGTTTGTCCTGGAATTTCATATCCTGGACGTTGACGGATACGCCGTTTGCGGGTAGAATAAGTCACTGTCACGGAAGCCTCTGGGCCCATAGCGCAGTTGGGAGCGCGTCTCAATGGCATTGAGAAGGCCGTGGGTTCGAATCCCACTGGGTCCACTCGAGCGGTCGTTCGCAGTTGGCGGTTAGCCATCAGCGGCCGGGTGAACCGGTGAAAAGCTGAGTGCTGACCGCTCAATATATTCAAGGCCACCGCAGGAGTAGTAGGCCATCTGCCAGCGAGTCGGGAGAGCGAGGTGGAAGCCCGGCGAGGCGCCCGCAGAGCGCCATAAAGGCTGAACTCGCCTGCTGCCCGGCAGTCATCCGGGCTGGCCTCGGCGGTGAATCTGAGCCATCAGCCTAGCCGACGGCGGGTTTCGCCCGTTAGCGCGAGACAAAGCGGCCCGGGGAGCGCAGTGGCAGACTCTGCCCTTGAATTCCGGCTCCCCTGGCAAGCAGGGTGGTACCGCGGAGGTTGCCTTCGTCCCTGGTGGGACGAAGGATTTTTTATTATTTTTTGGAGGAGAAGATGCCGCTGCCAAAATCTGATTGGATCTGGTACAACGGGGAATTCGTCCCCTGGGATCAGGCGACGGTGCATGTCAGCGCCCATGTGCTGCACTATGGCTCCAGCGTGTTCGAGGGCATTCGCGCCTACAGCACGCCCTCTGGATCGGCGGTGCTGGGGCTGGACGCCCACGTGCGCCGGCTGTTCGAGTCCTGCCGCCTGACCCGCTTGGCCATGCCCTATACGCCAGAGCAAATCCGCTCTGCCATCCTGGAGTTGATCCGCCGCAACGGGCATGCGCAGTGTTACATCCGCCCGCTGGTGTTTCGTGGCTCGGATTCGTTCAGCCTGGACGCTCGCACCTGCCCGACAGAGGCGGCGATCATGACTATCGAGATGGGGCGTTACCTGGGCAACGAGGCGCTGGAGAACGGCGTGGACGTGATGGTCAGCTCGTGGCGACGCATTGCCCCGAACACCTCGCCGGTCTTTTCCAAGACGGGCGGCAATTACGTCAACTCGCAGTTCATCGCCATGGAGGCCAAGGATTACGGCTTCGTCGAGGGCATCGCCCTGGACGTGCATGGCTTCCTCAGCGAGGGCAGCGGCGAGAACATCTTCGCCGTGTATCGCGGGGTGATTTACACCCCGTCGTTCGGCTCGTCCATCTTGATGGGCATCACCCGCGATATCGTCATTACCCTGGCTAAAGAGCTGGGCTACGAAGTGCGCGAGGCGATGTTGCCGCGCGATCTGCTTTACGTGGCCGACGAGGTCTTCTTCACCGGCACGGCGGCGGAGATCACCCCGGTGCGCTCGGTGGATCACGTGCCAGTGGGCGAGGGCAAGCGCGGGCCGATCACCCGGCGCCTGCAGGACGAGTTCTTCGCCATCGTCAGCGGCCAGGCGCCAGATCGGCACGGCTGGCTGACGATGGTCAGGTAGAGGATCGAGACGATGGGCGTCGCGCTGGCGGTCACCTGGAATCCACGCGGCGAGTTGCCGCGCTTTGAGCGCCTGCTGCCGCAACTGCAGCAGGTGTATCAGGGGCTGGCGATCTCCTTCCCGCCCGACGTAGAGCCGACGACGGCGCAGGTGTTCACCCAGGGCAAATACGCCGCCGGGCTGGAAATCCAGACGGCGGTCAACCAGGATTGGAGCTGGGGGCGGTACGTGGCGCTGCGCTTGGGGGCGCAGTTCCAGGCTGATTTCGTCCACTACGCCGACATGGACCGCCTGCTGCGCTGGGTGGAGACCCGCCCACAGGAATGGCGGCAAGCGGTGCAGGCGATCCAGGCGACGGACTGCCTGGTGCTAGGGCGTTCGGCGGCGGCTTATCGCACCCATCCCCAATCGCTGATCCTGACCGAGCAGATCAGCAACCGGGTGGTATCGCACTTCCTGGGGCGGGCGATGGACGTCAGCGCCGGTTCGAAGGGTTTCAGTGGGGCGGCGGCGGAGTACCTGGCGGCGAATACCCAGCCCGGGCGGGCGCTGGGCACAGACGCCGAATGGCCGATCCTGCTGCAGCGGGCAGGGTTTCGGGTGGACTACCTGGAGGTGGACGGGCTGGATTGGGAATCGGCCGACCGCTATCAGGAGCAGGCGGCGGGGGCGGAGGCGCAGCGGCGGGCGGCGGAGCAGGTGGATGCCGACCCACGCGCCTGGGAGTGGCGCGTGCGTGTAGCCAACGAGATTGTCGAGGCGGCGTTCGAGGCGGCGGCCCGGAAACTGATCCCGGCGGTGGCCGGTGTAAGCGAGGTTCACCATGAATAGCGCGCAAGGTTGGCAGGACGAAGACGGCTATGCCAGCGTCTTCGAAGTGGACGACTATCTGTACTTCTACGGCGAGATGCTCACCGATGAAGTCACCGAGCGGCAGGTGGCGGCGCTGACGCAGTTGCTTGGGCTGGATCGCCCCATGCGCATCCTCGACCTGGGCTGTGGTCACGGGCGGCACGCCAACCGCCTGGCGGCGCTGGGACACCAGGTGACCGGTTACGATCGTTCGGTGGGCTTTCTGGACCTTGCCCGGCGCGACGCTGCAGCGCGCGGCGTGAGCGTGGATTACCGCCAGGGCGACATGCGTCAGCTCGATTTCGACCAGGCCTTCGACTGTGTCTTGATGCTGTTCACCGTCTTCGGTTATTTCGACGATGACGAAAATCTGCTGGTGCTGCGCAAGGTCGCCCGCGCCCTCAGACCCGGCGGTCGGCTGCTGTTCGATATCCTCAATCGGGATGTCTTTCTGGTTGGTTTTCGACCCGATTTCGTCACCGAAAAGCAGGGCAACCTGATGATCGACCGCAACCGCTTCGATATGCTCAGCGGCAGGCTGTACAACCAGCGCATCGTCATCCGCGAAGGTGCGCGGCGCGACAAGCCTTTCTTTGTGCGCCTGTACAATGCCACCGAGATGCGCGACCTGCTGCGCCAAGCGGGCCTGGAATTGGAGCAGGTTTACGGCGGTTGGGAAGGTCAGCCGTTGAGCACAGAATCGAGAAGAATGATTATAATCGCTCGGAAGTAGCGAGTTTGGCGTTTGCCGCCAGAACTTGACAAGGAGATTTAGATGACGGAGACTTCGCACTACAACCCCGCACAGATCGAGCCAAAGTGGCAGCAGCGCTGGGAGGCGGACGGGCTGTACCATTCGGATATCGACTATAGCCGCCCCAAGCATTACGCCCTGACCATGCTGCCCTATCCTTCGGGCGATCTGCACATCGGGCACTGGTATGCTATGACGCCTTCGGACGCCCGCGCCCGCTATATGCGCATGCGCGGCTACAATGTGCTTTTCCCGATGGGCTTCGATGCCTTCGGCTTGCCCGCCGAGAACGCGGCCATCCGCCGCGGCATCCATCCCAAGGAGTGGACTTACCACAACATCGCTCGCATGCGCCAGCAACTCAAGACGATGGGGGCGATGTTCGATTGGCGGCGGGAGGCGATTTCGTCGGATCCGAAGTACTATCGCTGGTCAGAGTGGTTCTTCGCCCAGCTCTACAAGCATGGCCTGGCCTACCGCAAGATGGCGCCGGTGGACTGGTGCCCCAACTGCAACACCACCCTGGCGCGGGAGCAGGTGTGGGGCGAAGACCGCCACTGCGAGCGCTGCGGCACGCCGGTGATCAAGAAGAACCTGGAGCAATGGTTCTTCCGCACCACGGCGTACGCTGAGGAGTTGCTGGATTTTTCGCACATCGATTGGCCGGAGCGTGTGCGTGTGCTGCAGACCAACTGGATCGGACGCTCTGAAGGCGCGACGGTGATCTTTCGCACCGAGCAGGGTGATCCGCTGGAGGTCTTCACCACCCGTCCGGACACGCTGTGGGGGGCAACGTTCATGGTGCTGGCCCCGGAACATCCCTTGGTGCAGAAGGTGACTTCGGCGGAGTGCCGGGCGGAGGTGGAGGCCTACGTCCAGCAGGCCGAGCGCCAGACCGATATCCAGCGCGAGGCCGCGGACAAGGAGAAGACCGGGGTGTTCACCGGCGGCTATGCCATCAACCCGGTGAACGACAAGCGCATCCCCATCTGGATCGCCGATTACGTGCTGATGACCTACGGCACCGGCGCGATCATGGCGGTGCCCTCGCACGATGAGCGCGATTTCCAGTTCGCCATCAAGTTCGGCCTGCCCATCCTGCCGGTGATCGAGCGCCCCGACCGCATGGCGAAGTCCTTTACTTACCCGGGCAGCATGCTGGACGGCTTCGACGAGGCCTTGCGGGTAGAGCAGATACCCTTCTTCACCCGTCAGGGAGGCTTTTACATCACCTTGCCGCCGGAGAAGATCGAGCGCTATATTGAGATCGCCCGCGGCTTCCTGGCGCCAGGCGGTTGGACGGAGGTGGTGGGGACGCGCTGGGCGTTCATCTTCGACGACGCGGTGCTGGATTGGGACTCGGTGGAGGCGGAGGCCGAAATCCTGCGCCGGGTGAAGCAGCGCCAGCCGGCGCTGCGCGCCGCGCGCACGGTGATGGAGATGCTGTGGGAGAAGGAGTTCTACAAGGACGTGCTGTATCACGACTCTTATGGCACGATGATCCATTCCGGCGAGTTCAGCGGCACTCCGGGCGATCGGGCCAAACGGGCGGTGACCGAATGGCTGGAGCAGAAGGGCATTGGCAAGGCGGCGGTCAATTATCGTCTGCGCGACTGGCTGATCTCGCGCCAGCGCTATTGGGGTGCACCGATCCCCATCGTGTATTGCCCGGAGCACGGCGCGGTGCTGGTGCCGGACGAGCAGTTGCCGGTGTTGCTGCCGGATGATGTGGAGTGGAAGCCCACCGGCGAAAGCCCGCTGAAGTTGCACCCCACCTGGAAGCACACCACCTGCCCGGTCTGCGGCGCGCCTGCCGAGCGCGAGACCGACACCATGGACACCTTTATGTGCTCTTCGTGGTATCATCTGCGCTATCTGTCGCCGGATTACGACCAGGGGCCTTTCGATCCCAAGGAATATGACTACTGGATGCCGGTGGACACCTACACCGGCGGCATCGAGCACGCCACGATGCACCTGATCTACACCCGCTTCTTCCACAAGGCCTGTCGGGATATAGGCATCCTGAAGGGGCCGGAGCCGATGCTGCAACTGCGCAATCAGGGCATCATCCTGGGCGAGGATTCGGAGAAGATGTCCAAGAGCCGCGGCAATGTGATCGCCCCGGACGAGCTGGTCAACCGCTATGGGGCGGATGCGGTGCGGGCGTATTTAATGTTCTTCGCTCGTTGGGAAATGGGGGCGCCGTGGAGCAGCAGCGGCATTGAGGGCACGGTGCGCTGGTTGCGGCGCATCTGGACGCTGTGCACCGAGCCAGCCCAGCCGGGCAACCCCAGCGCTGAGACGTTACGTGGCCTGCGGCGCAAGCTGCACCAGACTCTGCGGCGAGTGACCCACGATTTCGATAACTTCGAGTTCAACACTATTGTCTCCAGTCTGATGGAGCTGCTGAACGAGATGTACAAGGCCAGGGAGCAGGGCGCGGCGGGGACGCCCGAATGGGACGAGGCCGTGGATGTCTATCTGCGCATGCTGGCGCCGGTGGCACCGCACATCTCCGAGGAGCTTTGGGAACGCCTGGGCAAGCCGTACTCGATCCACACCCAGGCCTGGCCAGCGGTGGACGAGGCCGCCGCCGCCGAGGAGGAGATCACCCTGGTGCTGCAAATCAACGGCAAGGTGCGCGACCGCATTCAGGTGCCGGTGAGCATCACCCCGGAGCAGGCGCAGGCGTTCGCCCTGTCCAGCCCGGCGGTGCAGAAGCACTTGAGCGGGCAGACGCCGCGCAAGGTGATCCTGGTGCCGGGGAAGCTGGTGAATATTGTGATTTAGCTGGCGGCGCGCTTTTGCCCGGCCATCTGCCACCACAACAGTCCACCCACGGCGCCCAGACCGGCCATCAGGGCCAGGTCCAGCAAGCCGACACAGCAGGCGCTGCCGAACACGCCGAGGTAGTAAGCGGCGCTGAAGTCGCCGCCGCTGGGGGCGCGAAACCCCCACTGGCGCAACAGCTGCTGCGCCAGTTCCGGGCCGACCAGCGCCGCGTTGATCCCGGCGCCGATGAACTGACCCAGGATCGCCCCGATGCCGCCGAGCGCGCCCGCCAGCGCCCCAACTCTGGCGGAGGCGCCGGGAGCGAGCGGCTTATCGAAGACGCCCGCCAGCCCACCCGCTGCCAGCCCGAGAAAGATCGCTACGCACGGCACGCACAGCGGGCTGAGCAGGGTGATCCCCGCGCTCAGGATCAAGGCAGTGATTCCGACGATCAAGCTGGATTTCAACATCGCAGGCCTCCTTCCTGTGGCTATTCTTCCTTGACAATCGGCAACTCCAGGTAACTTGGGCGCTCTGAGTCGTGGTACAGGGTTACATGGGCGGTGCGCGCATCCTGGCCTGATTCGGCAGCGACGACGCCTCCGCTGTTGTAGTTCTTCTGGATATAGATCGAGTTTGGCGAGACGATCAGCAGCCGCAGACGACTGCCTTTGGCCACCTGGCGGGAGAAGAAGGTGAAACCGTCGAATTGGTAGCGCTCGATCTCGCCGGGGGTGACCAGCTTTTCTTCCCGCAGCGACTGGCGATAGCGCGCCCGCAGCATGTCCTGGGTGAGGTGGATGCACGAGCCATCCAGCAGGATTTCGCTAAGGGTGACCTGGAAATCGGTGTCCGGCACATCCAGGGCGATCCAGGCGACGAACCGGACATAGCCGGTGATTTCGACGTCCTGCTCGAACGGCTCGCTGTGGTACACCAGCCCGTTGCCGAAGAGGTTCAAGGCGTAGCGCTGATCGGTGAAGCGGTCTTTGATCTCCTGGCGCTCCAATTCGGCTAGGCGGGTGTCCAGCGGATCGTAGATGTAAGCATCTGGCTGGCTTTTGGCAGGCGGCGCGTCTTGCAGGAAGCCGGAGTGGAAGACGTCATTGGCGTTGCCATGGGCGGAATTGAGGTACAGGCGGCGCGTCTCGTCCGAGATGGCCTCCAGGCTGTCGGCGTATTTCCACTCTTCCGCCCCGGCCAGGTAGTAGGCCACCCGTTTTTTCAGGAATTCGGGTTTGGGGCCGCCCTGCATCGTCCAGGCGTACCATTCGGCGTGCAGCTTGTTCAGGTCGAGCAAACAGGCCTCGCCGAACTTCAGCCCGCCGAATTCACGATTGGGAGTGCGCGTCCCGGCGTGATCCCAGGGGCCGATGATCAGATAGTGCTGCTCGCGCGCCGGGGAGGCCGAACGCATATGCTGATGGTAGTAATGCATCGCCCCAGGCTGATCGTCGTCGTAGTGCCCGGTGATGGACAGGATGGGGATAGCGATGCGGTCGTATTCCTGCGGAGTGAGCGCCATCGTATCCCAATAGGCGTCGGGGGTGGGGTGCTGCAGCCAGGTCTGGAAATGGGTGGTGGTGTTGCCGACGACCTGATCGAGTTGATTGAAGGGGCGGTGGCTAAGGTACAGTTCGCGGTACTTCTCGATCCAGAAGGACTCCTCGGCGAACAGATTGGCGTTGCCGGTCACGCCGCTGACCAGCGTCTGCCATTGCATCTCATAGGCGTACAGGATGTTCTTGAAGAAAGGGAAGTCCACCGCGGCATGCGCCGCGGCTGCGGGGACGATAGTCTTCAGGTGCGGCGGGAACTCTTTGAGCGCCATCCACTGGTCGAAGCCGGCGTAGGAGCCGCCCCACATCGCCACCGAGCCATCGCACCACGGCTGGGCCGCCAGCCACTCGACGATGTCATGGGCGTCGCGGCCTTCGTTGACGAACGGCTCGAACTTGCCCTGTGAGTTGCCACGCCCGCGGCAATCCACCAGGGCGAAGGCGAAGCCGTGATTGGCGAAGTAGTAGGCGCGGGCATGGTAGGAATCGGCGATGTAGGGGGTGAGGGTGAAGATGACCGGGGTTGGGGCGGCGTCTTTGGGCCTGTAGAGCGTGGCGTTGAGCAGGACGCCGTCGCGCATTGGGATTTTCAGGCCCCAGGTGAAGTCGATGTTTTGGGAGGGTTCAGACATTTTTGTAATCCCTGATGGCGATCTGGTAGGTGAAACGGCTTAGAATCCAGGCGTCCGAGGCGGTGAAGCTGGAAGGATGATCATCTGGAGCACCACAGGAAACCTTATCATCAGATCGCAACACCGGTTTCGGCAATGAAAACTTCCAAAGCGGCCGCTTGATCTTCGAAAACTTCCGCTCCGAAGGTTTCGATGTGGGATTCAATGGGCAATTTGCCATCGTTTAGCGCTTCTTCCTCCCTGCGGCGTAGAACGTAGGCACGAAGAGCACGCGTGCGCCGCTCGCCCAGGCCTGGGCGTCGCTCTGCCGCAGACGCGCCAGTTCCTCGGGGGGGAGCGCCCCACCCAGGTCGGCCTGCAGCACCTGCCACTCCTGGGCCAGGTCCTCCGGCGCAGGCGCAGCGCGCCACTGCCCGCCCAGCACGCCGGTCTCGACTTCCTGCAACCCGGCGGCGTGGAACAGGGCGGCCAGGCGGCGGCCGAGGCGCGTCTCGGCGCCCTGGCGACGCAGGGCGGCCTCTTGCAGCGCGCCGAGCTGGATCAGTTCGTCGGGGTAGTCGATGCGCCCGCCGTAGTCTGGCTCGGCCAGGGCCAGCAGCCAGCCGCCAGGGCGAAGAATGCGGCGCATCTCAGCCAGGACGCGGGCGGGGTCGACCACCCATAGCAGCAGAAAATGGCAGCAGACGATGTCGAAGCTGGCCTCGGCGTAGGGCAGAAAATGGGCGTCGCCCTGGACAAGCGCCGCGGCAGGTGTGTTGCGCTTTGCCTGGAGCAAAAATGCATCCTCCAGGTCCAGGCCATGCACCTGGCAGCCGCTCTCGGCCAGCGTGGAGAGCACCGCGCCGGTGCCGCAGCCCACCTCGAGCAGGCGCATGCTGGAGGAAAGCCCGGCGCGCTGCAACAGATAGCGCCGGATTTGCTCCGTCCAGCGCGCCTGCTGGGTGAAGCGGGCGTGCCAGTTCATTGTGGCCTCAGCAGCCAGCTACCCTTTTCCCCAAATCTTTTCCCAGGGATCGTGCAGCAGGTTGCCCAACACGCGGGGATCGCCCTGCGTCGGGCGCACATCGCCGTCCGGTTCGACATAGAGCCAGGCGCGCCCGGCGCCCTCCATCTGGGCGTCGCTGGCCTCCAGCGCCACCGGGTGCAGCGCCGAATAGGGCACCGGCAGGTTCCACACCAGCTCCATCTGCAGCAGGGCGGCGCGGTCGCGGGCGGAGGCCAGCGCCTCTGCCAGCGCCGGGTCGGAGGCGCTGAGCGAAATGCGCCGCACGCCCAGCCCTGCCAGGCGCTCCAGCAGGCCCGCCGCCGCAGAGTGATTCTCCGGCGTCACGGTCAGGTGCACCGCCACCGAAAGGTCTTCCACCATGGCGTTGCCCACCGCCTGCCAGGACTGCTCATTCTCCGGCTGAAGCACCAGCAGCAGGTGATCCAGCCCGGCTTGCAGCAGGCGGCCGAGGTAAAGTTCGTCCGCCAGGCGCAGGCCGTTGGTGAGCAGGCCGGTCACCTGTCCCAGGCGCTCGGCGTGAGCGATCAGCTCAGGCAGGTCGTCGCGTAGGGTAGGCTCACCGCCGGTGAAGATGATGTGGGGCACCCCAGCCGCCCAGGCCTTATCCAGGATCGTCTGCCACTCTGTGGCGTTCAGCTCGCGGGCGACGCGCTCGATGGGGGCCGAATCGGGTGCTTCGTCATCGGGCAGGCGGTAGGTCAGGGCACAGTCCAGGCGGTAGGGCGCCGAGATTTCGCCGGAAAAGGGCTTTTGGCGCTCGAAATCCAGATAGGTCACCGGATCCAGGTCGGGAGTGTTGATCAGGATCTGAATGCGCTCGGCCAGGTCGAGGTAATCCTGGCGGGCCTGCGCCGGGTCAACCTGATAGCGCGCCGCCATCAGGCGGGCTGCCTCTTCGACCGGGGTGTTGTGGATGAAGTAGTAAGCGTATTCGGCGGCGGTCTGGTTCAGGTGTAGCACGGTGGCGGCGTTGACGATCAGCACGCCCCCGCCGTGCGCCTCCATGCGCAGGTGCAGGCGGTAGTTACGCGGGTCATCCGGCGGCGACTGATAGTGGTACAGCCCCGCAGGCAGGGGGCGAATGGGGGTGAACAGGCGACGGAAGGGTTTGAGCAGAGCGGTCATACGGGCCTCGGTTTGCGGTTTGCCTGATGATAGAGGGGGCATCCGCCGCCGCATTCGGCAAGCAGGGCGCAGGCATGGCATTTGTCCATCACCATCTGACGCTCGCGCAGGCGGATGGCAAGCTCGTGGTTCCAGATCGACTCCCAGGGGTCGGTCAACAAGTTGCCCAGGGGCTGGTAATAGGACTGGCAGGGCAGCACAGCGCCATCCGGCTCGACGCACATGTTGTATAGCGCCGCGGTGCAGCCCTTGACGCCCAATTCGAGCGCCATGGGGTCGAAGTTGCAATATTGGGTGGGGGTGTACCAGATCAGGCGCTGATGGTAGGCGTCGGTGGAGGCGCGCGCCAGCTCCAGCAGTGGGGCCAGCTCCGCCTCGTCCAGGCCGCTATCTACCGTGGCGCCCCTGCCGGAGTAGATCAGCGCGTTCAGGCCGAGCGTAGGCACGCCCAGCTTGCCCAGGAAATCCAGCGTCTCGGCCAGGGTGGGGGCGTTCCAGCGCAGCATGGTGGTGTTGGTCATCACGTACAGCGGGCTGTCCAGGGCGTTCTTGACGCCGGCGACGGTTTGCGCCCAGGCGCCGCGCGCGCCCACCATCTGGTCGTGAATTGCCGGATCGTGCGATTCGAGAGTAATCTGCACGTGATCCAGGCCAGAACGCACCAGCAGGCGCAGGTAATCGGGGTCCTTCAAGCGGCGGCCGTTGGTGTTCAGGCCGGTGATCTGACCTTTGGCTTCGGCATAGGCGATCAATTCGGGCAGGTCGGCGCGCAGGGTAGGCTCGCCGCCGGTAAAGACGATATGGGGGATGCCGATTTCCCAGGCGCGGTCGATGATCGCCTTCCAGCGGGCGGTGTCCAGTTCGGCGAAATCGCGCGGGCGGGCGTTGTAGCAGTGGGCGCAGTCGTTGTTGCAGCGGTAGGTGAGCGCCAGGTCGAGGCGGTAAGGGGCGGAGGGGCGGGCGGAGAAGGGGGCAATAACCTCCAGGTCCAGGTCGTGCAGGGCGCAGGCGCCGTCTGGACGGGCGAGTTCGGCAATCTGCGTCTGGATTTGCGCATAGTCATTGAGCACCTGCTGGCGGGAGACGCGGTAACGACGGCGGATGACCTGCGCCGCCTGAGCTGCGGGGGTCTCGTCCAGCGCCAGGCGGGCCATCAGCGCCGCGGTGGGATTCAGGTGCATCACCCGGCTGGCGTTGACCAATAACTGCCCGCTGCCATCAGCGTCGATGCGCAGGTGCAGGCGGGCGCGCTCTCCCGGCGCCTGGCGCTCATAGTGGTGAAGCTGGTGGAAAGCGGGGCGTTCCGCCTCTTCGGGGGCTTTCAGCCATCTGGCGCTCAGCTTCTGCAGGAAGTTGGTCATCTTGACCTCCCTAACCGGCGCAATGCAAAGCGCATCGCGCCTGACGCAAATCGCTCAACGTCCACCTCCGGCGCAGGCGCAGGCGCAGCCCGCACAGGCGCAGGCACAGGCGCAACCGCCCCCGCTGCGGCCGCCGCCAGAGCGGCTGGGCGGCGGGAGGGGGTTGGTGCGGTTGGTGATTGAGCTGGTGAACTCGCTCAGGTTGCCCACCACGCTGCTGGAGAAGTTCTGCACTCCGCCCACCACCGAAGCGGCGAAGGCCGAGCCGGGCAGGGAGGGCAGGGAGAAGCTCCCACCGCCGGCGCTGGGGCCGCTGGTCGAGGGGGCGCTGATGGTGGAAGGCCGCGGCCCAGCCGAGGGCCGGAAGGTCGGGTCGTAGCGCCCCCACCAGGTGGGGACGAAGACCGGGCCGGTAAACACCCGCCGTGTGCGCTCGTCGTAATCCTTGTCCAGCATGGTCCATTCCATGTACTTGTCGAAGGTTTCGCTCTTGACCTCGGGGGTTTGGGCGGCCTCGACTTGCGCCCAGGCGCGCTCCATGATGTCTTTGTAATAGGCGATGGTCTCTTTGCGGCTGAAGCCTTTCATCTTGGCCGAAAGGCTCTTGACCAGGTCCACCATCATCTCCTGCAGTTCCTTCTTGCGCCCGGCGCCTTTGGCCTTGAAGGCGTTCAGGAACGCCTTCTCGTAATCATACAGTCCCTCGGGCAGCGGGCTGGCGACTTCGATTTCGAGGGGATCTTGCTTGACCACCCGCGCGGCGCCTTTCTTGATCACCCCGAACAAGATCATGGTGAGCACTTTATCCAGCGGCTGTTCCATCAGCACCGCCGCCTCCACCGCGGTCAGGCCGCGCTTGATGCCCAGGCCTTCGATGGCGATCTTGGGCGGCAGGTATTGCAGCTTGCGGCGGTTGTTGGAGTAGATGGAAAGAGCGCTGCTGCCGCCGATCAGACCGATCACCCCGAAGCAGCACAGGAAGCCGAACAGGTCATCCGGATCGATGCCGGTGGTTTCGGCAAAGCTGGGCGCGACGACTGTGCCTGCAGGCACATATTGGGCGGGGAAGGAGGCGCCGAATTCGTACTGGCGGTAGCCTTCGGCCTGGGGATTGTTCCAGGTGTAGGTGATGCGTCCCTCGCCGTCCAGGCCGGTCATCGGCTCGGCCGGGAAACCGGGCGGCGCGCTGTGCCAGCGCGGCTCTTCGGGCTTGACCCCTGGCGGCAGATGGAAGGTGACGGTCATGTTGGTCGTGCCTTGCATGAACTGCTTGCCGAACCAGGTGGGCGAGAAGACGAAGCTGGCGTAGTTGGGATCTTTGGAGTCGGTGCGCAGCCAGGAGCCGGCGTTGGGCACGAAGACGAACACTCGGCCAGTCTGGCCGGGGCGGATGGCCTGCGCGCCCATGACGATGGCAAAGCCGCTGCCCGAGCCCTGATATTCGGAGCGCGAGACGGGGACTTTGACCCCGTTCGCCTCTGCGATGATGCCGCTGGTCTGGAAGCTGCTGTTGGGCATGCCGACGTCGATGTAGTCGATCGGCGAGGCGCCCGGGGCGTTGGTGAAGACGAAGTTGTACAGGATCGAGGCGCTGCCGTCTTCGTTGACGAAGACATCTACCCGCAGTTCATCCAGCGAGAAGAGGTAGTTCTGCGCCAGGGCGCTGACCGGGATCAGCGCCAGGAGCAGGATGAGCACCCCACAGGCCCAACGTGCGCGTTTCATTTTTGCCTCCATCTTTTTTGTTTTGAGCGGCGAATGACCCGATGAAGCTCGGTTTAAAACCACCGTTTTACCATTTGGGCTCTTCTTTGAGCTGATAGCTGGTGTGACAGTAAGGGCAGGTGACCACCGGCGCGCCGGCGACCATTTGGACGTTTTCGGGCTTGAGCACCCCACCGCAGGATTCGCATTTGAAGGTGTCCATGCTTACATTCGATGGCAAATCGACCTTGACAGTGACGTTGGTGACGCCGGCGGCAGGCTTTTGCCGGCCGGCCAGCCAGATCAGCCCCAGCCCGATGCCCGCGCTGATCACCCCGACGATGATCCAACCGTCGGGCGCGCTGGGATCGAACGCGCCCCAGATGAACAGCACGCCGAAAAAGATCAGGATGGCGGCGATAATGTAAAGGATAATTTTCATCGGTTCCTCTCTCTCAGCAACTCACCCTGGCCCAGGCTGCCAGACCTCGATCATTACACACGGTGCTGCAATTGGATTTAGTTTAATCGCAATTTGGGCGCAGTTCAACTGATTTTCATCCTGATTTTGTCATGTATCCGACCCCACTCATTCGAAGCGTGAGATCATGCCGGCGCCCGCCGTTCCCATTGGGGGCGGCCCGTATGAATCTCTATACGTTTTATAGTCTTGCGGGTTGCGAGAGTGGTAAAATCAAGGCGAACATTTCAAACGAATTCAAAATATGGAGGGCCGAACATGAAGGGCAACGAAAAGGTCATTGCGTTGTTGAACGATCTGCTAGCGGACGAGCTTACGGCAATCAATCAGTATATTGTCCACTCGGAGATGTGCCACGATTGGGGTTACGACAAGCTGCACGAAGCCGACGAGAAGCGGGCAATCACCGAGATGAAGCACGCCGAATCGCTGATCGCCCGCATTCTGTTCCTGGATGGCACGCCGATTGTGAGCAATCTGAAGAAGATTCACATCGGCGCGGATGTGGCGGCGCAGCACCGGAACGACCTGGAGGCCGAATACGAGGCGGTCAGGGCATACAACGAAGGCATTCGCCTGACGACCGAACTAGGGGACAACGGCACGCGGGAGCTGCTGGAGGATATCCTCGAAGACGAGGAAGCCCATGTAGACTGGTTGGAAGCGCAACTGGATCAAATCGAACAGATGGGCATCCAGAACTACCTGGTGGAGCAATTGGACTGAGAACGTGAGCGGATGGCGCCGGGCAGGCGCCATCCGGCTTATAGGATGGTTGGAGGCTGGCCAGGAAAGCGCAGGATGAAAGTTCGGGCGTTGACGATCCTGGCTTTCTGTCTGCTCCTTGCGGCTTGCAGGGCACAACCGGCGCCACCCAGCGTGACGCCCAGTGCAAGCCCGACGTCTGGAGAAACCGCTTCCCCAGCGGCGACCCCCGCTGCTACCCTGGCCGCCTCCGCTACACCTTCGCCGCTTCCTTCGCCGACGCCCACTCAGCCGCCCACGCCGACGGCGAGCGGTTCTTTTTGATCGCCCGCGATCGGCGGGACCGGCTGGTGGGGCTGACGCTGGCGCCGCCTATCCAGCGTCTGAGCCAGCGGATCAGCGGCGATGGGCGCTATGTGGCGTATGTTGATAAGGGCGGGCGGGGGGTTTGCTGCGGGGCTGAATTACACCGGCACCGGTGTGGTAGAGCTGGATCGCAGGGATCTATTTGGTAATCGTTACTATCTGGCGGAGGTGCTGGCGCACGAAGGCTCGCATGTGCTGCAAGGCGACGTAAACGCCCGCGATCTGTGCAGTGAATACATGAAGCGAGAAGTGGGGGATCATCAAATTCCAGATGATTTCTATCAGTGGACGGCGGATCAGTTGATTCAGGCGGTGAAGGCCAGGCAGGTGCGAGCTTATCACGTCTCGTTGTGGGTATTGGACGAGCTTGGCTTACATGGGGAAGAGTTCAAATGGGTGCAGCAGGTGATCCGCACCGGCAAGGCCAATGGAGAGTCGGTGGTGCTGGCCCGTCGTTAGCGTTCCAAACAGCACGCTGGCGTGAACCAGGGCCGCCAGGGCGGGGAAAACTCATACAAAAATCTTATCTTGTGCTGATATTCATCTAACCCAAGGGGTTATATAATAGCGTCGAACAGGAGAGCTGTACAGTCCGGAGCCCGCGTCACTGCCGCTTCATCAACGGGCGAAACAGGCTGAATAGTCTCTTGATCGGGCTCCGGAGCGCGTTCCGGAGCCTTTTTTTACTTTGCAGAGTAGGAGATCGATATTGGTGCAAATCGGAAGGAGGTGCAAAATGTCGAGCTTGATACCCTATTCACCCAGCCGCGAGATCGAGCGCGTCTGGGAGCGCATGGATCAAATGATGGATGACCTTTTGGCGGCTGCCCGCTGGGATCCGTTTGGGGATCCGTTCGCCATGTCGCCGTTCGAGCCCTGGTCGGCGCTGCGCCCCTGGGGGGTGTTTCCGCTGGAGCAGCGCTTCCCTGGCGACAACCTGGCGGTTGACCTGTACGAGTCGGATGACCACCTGGTGGTGAAGGCTGCTTTGCCAGGTGTGCGCCTGGAGGACATCGAGGTCACTGAACAAGGCGGCTACCTGACCATCCGGGCGAAGGAGCAGGAGCAGGCCGAACGCAGCGAGGACGGCTGGCGCTGGCGCGGGGCGCGCTATGCGGCCTGGCAGCGTACACTGCGCCTGCCGATGGAAGTGAACATCCAGCGGGCTAAGGCCGAGCTTCAGGATGGCATCTTGACCATCACCCTGCCGAAGCTCGAGCCGCGTCAGAAGCTGACCCAGCGCATAAAGGTCAGCCTGCCGAAGATCAAGCTGCCCGCCTTGAAGAAGAAGGGCGAGATTCGCATCAAGCAAAAAGCATGATTGGCCGGAAATTGCATACCAGACATTGCCTGTAAAAAACCGCGCCCCAAGGGGCGCGCAAATCCTTAAGTATCTGGAGGAGTAAGATTATGAATCGCACAAAGATTGTCTCTTGGTTAGGTGTGTTGCTGATCCTGGCTTTGCTTTTGCCGAGGCCAATAGCGGCGCAGGCGCAAGAGGGGCCGCAGCCCACGGCGACCCCTGAGCCGCTCACCATCTACACCCAATATCCCAGCCGGATGATCGGCTTTGGGGAGATCGTTACCCTGCCGCTGAAGGTGCGCGCCGGGACCGCCCAGACGGTTTGGCTGCAGGTGAACGATCTGCCGCAGGGCTGGAACGCCTCGTTCCGCGGCGGCGCGCAGATTGTGGACGCAGTGTATGTCAATGGCAAGGATGAGGCCAGCATCGATCTGCGCCTGGAGCCTTCGGCAGATACCCAGCCTGGGAAGTACGAACTGAGCGTGACGGCGACCGGCGAGCGCGAGAAGGCGACGCTGAAGCTCAGCTTCACCGTCAAGGAAAAGCTGCCGCCGCGCCTGTCACTGACCGTCGAAGGCCTGCCCACCAAGCGCGCCACCCCCAATCAGACGACCACCTTCACCGCCACGCTGAAGAACGAGGGCGGCGAAGACCTGGTGGTGACGCTCTCTGCTACCCAGCCCAAGGACATCCAGGTGACCATCCAGTCGGCGGGTCAAGAAGTGGCCGAACTGGAACTGGCGGCGAACGAATCGAAGTCGCTGACGATCAAGGCCGATCCGTTCGTCACCCTGGCGGCGGGTAAGTATCCGTTCACCGTCCAGGCGGCGGCTGGCAGCGTCAAGGCCGAGTTGGAGCTGACCATCGATGTGATCGGCAAGGGCAGCCTGAAGCTCAGCGCGCCGGATGGCCGGCTTTCGGGCCAGGCTTACGCCGGACAGGAGAACACGCTGAAGATCGCCCTGAAGAACGATGGTACTGCGGCGCTGCGGGGCATCGAGCTGAGCTCCAGCGAGCCGAGCGGCTGGTCAGTCACCTTCGATCAGAAGGAGGTCTCCGAAATCCCTGCCGGCCAGACGGTCGAAGTGACGGCGCGCATCAAGCCGCCGGAGAAGGCTGTGGCCGGGGATTACATCGTCACCATCCGGGCGCGACCGCTGGATAGCGAACAGGTGTCGGCGGACTTCCGCATTACCGTGCGCACCTCCACGCTGTGGGGCGTGGCCGGCATCGGGTTGATCGCCCTGGCAGTGGCCGTGGTGGGCGCGGCGGTGGTTCGCTTCGGCCGGCGCTAAACCTTTCTCCCAAATGCCTGTGGTAAAGGAGGTGGAGCATGGGTTCTAGCGTGATCCAGACTCGAGACCTGACGAAGAAGTACGGCCAGTTCGTCGCCGTGGACCACCTCAACCTGGATGTGAAGGCAGGCGAAGTCTTCGGCCTGTTAGGCCCCAACGGCGCCGGTAAGACCACCACCATCCTGATGCTCCTGGGGCTGACCGAGCCGACCTCGGGTTCGGTGAGCGTGCTGGGTCTGGACCCGGCGCGCCGCCCGCTGAGCGTCAAGTCGCGCGTTGGCTATCTGCCCGACCAGGTGGGCTTCTATGACGACCTGACGGCGCGAGAGAACCTGGTGTATATCGCCCGGCTGAACGGTATCCCCCACAGCGAGATCGACGGGCGCGTAGACCAGGCGCTGCGCCGGGTGGGATTGGAGAAGGTCACTGCCAAGCCGGTCGGCGCGTTCTCGCGTGGCATGCGCCAGCGCCTGGGGCTGGCAGACGTGCTGATCAAGCAGCCACAGATCATCATCATGGACGAGCCTACTTCGGGGCTGGACCCGGAAGCCTCGCACGAATTCCTGGAGATGATCCGCAGCTTGAAGGAGGACGGCATCACCATCCTGCTCTCCTCGCACCTGCTCTATCAGGTGCAGGTGGTGTGCGACCGGGTGGGCCTGTTTAATCACGGCAAGATGGAGCTGGAAGGGACGGTGAACGACTTGGCGCAGCGCGTGCTGGGCGGGGCTTACCGCATCCTGCTCGAAGCGGAGGGCGACGCCCCAGCGATCCTGCAGGCGCTGGAGAAGGTGCCGGAGGTGCATCACGTGCGCCAGTCGGACACGGTCGGCTATGTGTTGGAAGCCGCCAAAGACGTCCGCGCGCAGGCGGCCGAGGCGGTGATCGCTGCCGGCGGGCGCTTGCTGAAGCTGGGCGCGCAGGCCCAAAGCCTGGACGATATTTACTCGGCTTATTTCAAGGAGGTGGAGCATGACAGAAGTGCCATTGCAGCGCTCCGCTAAGATGGTCAAGGCTGCCGAGAAATCGGCGCGCGAGGGCTCCCCCTGGACCGGTATGTGGGCGGTCATCCTGAAAGAGATGGCCGATCACCTGTCCAGCGCGCGCCTGTTCATCCTGCAGGCGCTGATCCTGCTGGCGGCGCTGGGGACGGTGTACGTGGCGACGCAAGACATCCAGCAGACGATCAGCCAGGATGAGTTCCTGTACCTGCGCCTGCTGACCACCGCCCGTTCGCCGCTGCCGGCGTTCGTGGCTCTGCTGGGCTTCTTCATCCCACTGGTGTCGATCGCCCTGACTTTCGACGCGATCAACGGCGAGTTCAGCCGGCGGACGATGTCGCGCATCCTGGCGCAGCCGATCTACCGCGATGCCCTGCTGCTGGGCAAGTTCCTGGCCAGCCTGTTCACCCTGGCGCTGGTGTGCGCCTCGATCTGGCTGCTGATCTTCGGCATGGGCATCTTGCGACTGGGCGTGGCGCCGGGCGCAGAGGAAGTCGGGCGGGCGCTGGTGTTCCTGCTGGTGAGCATCTTCTATGGGGCAATCTGGCTGGCGCTGGCGCTGGTCTTCTCGGTGGTATTCCGCCAGACGGCCACCGCGGCGCTGGCGTCCATCGCTGTGTGGCTGTTCTTCACCGTATTCTGGGGGATGATCGCCGGCTTCCTGGCGCAGGTCATCAGCCCAGTGCAGATCGGCTTTCCGCAGGAGATCCTGGCGCAGGCCAACACCGAACTGATGCTTTCGCGCCTCTCGCCGAACACCCTGTTCGCCGAGGCGATGGTCGCCCTGCTGCAACCGCAGGTGCGTTCGCTGGGTATCTTGATCCCCAGCCAGATGGAGGGCGCCATCCTGGGTGCGCCGCTGCCGTTCGGCCAGTCGGTGGGGCTGGTCTGGCCGCAGATCACCGGGCTGATCGCCGGTTCGATCCTGCTCTTCGCCCTGGCCTATGTGCTCTTCCAGCGCCAGGAGATCCGCGCCTGACCGTTGAGGTGGAAACGTGAGGTGGGGCTGCCCGGCCGATTTGGGACAGCCCCATTTGTTTCTCCGCCGCTCTGATCTTCCGTAGCTTGTCGGCCGAGGTGACTTTGGCGCTATTGACTTTTGTCTCGGAATATTGTATATTGTCACTCTGATTTATCTGAAATTTTACCGCTCAGGGTTCACTGACCTTCCGTTGCGCTGACCCCAATAGTGCTCCGTGTGGTCCCCAGGCTGGTTACTCCAGGAGCGCGCCCATGCCCGGATTGGAATGCCATCTGTTGGGCAAGCTGTCCATCCAGAAGGGGGAAGCCGCTATCTTCGAGTTCGAATCCCGCAAGGCGGAGGAGCTGCTCTGCTACCTGCTGTTGAACCGCGAGCGCCCGCGCCCGCGCGAGGCGCTGGCGGAAGCGCTGTGGAGGGGAGATTCCGGCCAGCAATCCAAAGGTTATCTGCGCAAGGCCTTGTGGCAACTGCAAACCGCGCTCGACTCGCTGCCGGATGGCGCGGCCGAACACCTGTTGCTGGTGGAGGCCGATTGGATTCGCGTCAATCCGCGCTGCGAGTTGTGGCTGGATGTGGCAGTGCTGGAGGCGGCCTTCGGCGCGGTGAAGGGGATTTCAGGGCGCGAGCTGAGCCGGGAACAGGCGCGCCAACTGGAAGCGGCGACGGCGCTGTATCGGGGGGACTTGCTGGAGGGCTGCTATCAGGATTGGTGCCTGCTGGAACGCCAGCGTTTGCAGTTCTGGTACCTGGCCGCCCTGGATAAGCTGATGGATCATTCCGAGGCCATCCAGGATTACGAGCGCGGGCTGGCGTATGGCGAGCGCGTGCTGCGCTATGACCCGGCGCGCGAGCGAACGCACGTCCGGATGATGCGCTTGCAGTACCTGATCGGCGACCGCACCGCAGCGTTGCGCCAGTACGAGCTGTGTCGCCAGGCGCTGCGCCAGGAGCTGGACGTCGAGCCGGGGGGCCAAACGCGCCAGCTCTACCAGCAGATCCGCGCGGATGCACTGGCGGCGAAAGAAAGACCACCGAGCGGCGAGGCAGCGCCGGACGAGGCAGTAATGCATGCCATCCATGCCCATCTGGGGCATTTCCAAAACGCGCTCGGTCAGCTTCAGTCGGAGATTCGCGAAGACATCCGGTCGCTCGAGCGTGCGCTGCGCAAAGAGTGAGGCGATTAGAACGATGAATAACCCATGTCTTGGGGCGGCCTGACCGCCCTTTTTTAATCCAATTTCTAATCCAATGCCACGCGTCGGGATACGCCGGCGCAACGCTTCCAGCCATACCCCTGTGACATAATCATGATAATCTTTGGCTAAATAGTCTCTATTAACCGTCTGGTCGGATCAGGAGATCATGACTCCCGATGATATCGAGCTGTACGAATTCAACACGCATGCTTTCGTGGTCAAGATCTGGTTGGAGGAGGGACGGCGCTGGCGTGGGCACATCACCCATATCCCTAGCGGCGAGCGGCGTTCCATTCAGAAGTTGGGCGAGATCGATGATTTCATCTTGCCGTATCTGGAAAAGATGGGCATTCAGCCCAGGGCGCTGGAGCGCTTATGCAGCCGATTGAGGCGCAAGCGGCCGCGCTAGACGCGGCGCAACGCGCCCCGCTCGGGGCGGTAGGAGGGGGATGGCACTGGGCGGCGAGGCGGTCGCGGCGGCGCTACCTGCCTGCCCGGCTGGGGCGAGCGCGGGTCGATCTACGCGGCATCCCCAAGGGTTACGCCGGGACGCGCCAGACGCTGGAGCATATTGCCGCACTGATCCGCCAGGGGGCCAAAGATTTCTACGTGCGCCAGAAGGCAATCGACATTCTGATCGCCCGCGGGGTACGGCCCAAGGATTACCTGGGGGAGATCCGGGCGCTGTTCGATTGGGTGCAGCGCAACGTGCGCTACACTAAAGATCCCTACCGGGTGGAGGTGTTGCACTCAGCGCGGCGCCTGCTGGAGCTGCGGGCGGGCGACTGCGACGATATGACCATCCTGTTGGCGGCGATGCTGGAGGCGATCGGGCATCCCACCCGTCTGGTGATCGTTGGGCCGGACCCGGGGCAGCCCAAGCTGTTCAGCCACATCTACCTGGAAGCCAACCTGCGCGACAGGTGGATCCCCCTCGACCCGACCATGCCTTTTGCGATGGGTTGGGCGCCCCAGGCGCTGGTCAAAGAAGTCATCTCGATAGACAGGAGGAACCCAAAGATGTACCCCACTATGGATTTTCAAGGCGCCGAGAGCGCCGCCCCCACGGCGGACTGGCTGCCCGGGCTGCTGGGCGCGCTGCGGAGCGAGGCCATGCCGGCGCGCGACCCCCGGGTGAAGCAGTTGTACGAATTGCTGCGCCAGCGCGGCCTGTGGGAGCACAGCCAGCGGATGCAGCGGGTGCTGCGCAGGATCTGGCAGCGCGGCTTGCAGGCCCGCCCGCGCCCGCGCCTGGCGACCTGGATGAGGAGGACCTTGAGGCGCTGGGGGCTGCTGCCGCGCCAGGCTGGCGCGGGGGCGCAGTCCGCCGCTCAGCAGACGGCCGGCCGCCCTTTACCGCGAGTGGGGCTGCGTCCGGTGCAGGTGCGGCGGGTGCAACCGGTGCGGGTGGCAGCTTCTCCAAGAAGGGGGCGCGGATGAGCGGAGTGAACGGCGCGCCGCCGGTCGGGCAGGCGCTGACGGGCGCGCTGCAATCTGGGGCGCAGCTTTACCGGCGCTTCAACCGCTTCCCGCCGGGCGCCAACCGGCGCGTGCGCTACAACCGCCTGATCCCGCCGGTGGCGGTGGCGCTGGGCGAGCTGGTCGGAGTGATCTACCGCTCGGATAAGTGGCAGCCGGGCCAGCCGCGCACCTATATTCACATGATGGAAGACCCGCCGCTGCTGGTCAGCAATGTGGAAGGCGATCAGCTTTACATCGTGGGCGGCAGCTACCGGGTGACCGGGCGGGGCATCGAAGGATGAGCCGTGCAGCAATGGAGGCGAGGCGCAGATGAAGAAGCACAGATCGCTTGGGCTGGATGAGCTGATGATCGTCAACCCCGGCCTGCCGGGGGCAGAGGTCTTCCTGGGCGAGGATGGCGCGGCCTATCAGGTGCAGGGCTTTGCCGATACAGGGGGCGCCGACGGGCTGTCTGGCTTCTTTTTAGGAGATGACGGCCGGCTGTATCAGGTGCACGGCCTGGAGGGGGCGCCGCGCCTGCCGCGCTTCTTCCTGGGCGCAGACGGCACGGTGTATGAAATCCGCCGTTGACTGAAGTATAGGGGCAGTAGAAGGAGGTCGATGAATGCTGGAGATGGATTGCAAGATGCGCTGTGGCTGGCAAGACGATTACCTGCAAAACACTTGAGTTCAACTGGAGGCAACGAAAATGGCTAGAGTTTCAGGAATGAAGGAAAAGCTGCACCTGCCGCTGTATGACGCGGTGCTGGTGGCGGGGCAGAAGAATGGCACGGCAGCCAAGACGCTGCCAGAGGTGATGACCGACCCGCGGGTGGTGCGTTTCTTTGTGGATGTGCAAAACAAGACCCGCCTGGAGACCAATCTGCAGGCGGCGGGCGTGCTGCCGAGCATGAACTCTTTCGAGGCGCGCGCCATGCGGGTGGTCGTCTCCAGCCTGGAAGAACACCCCAGAGATGATAAGACGGAGTACCAAAGCGAGACGCGCTTCCTGGCGGATCTGATCTACAACTCGGTGATCACCTTGCTGGTGGGTGAGAAGACGATGATCGAGATGCCCACTTTCTGGTTCCCGGCAGGGGCGGGCGTCAGCCCGGGTATTCTGGGCGGCGGGGTGGTGCAAAATCACGGCGAGCCGAACCACCTGAACACCTTCCGCTTCGCCGAGCCGGTGTTCATCGAATCGCAGCAGAACTTCCGCGTGGAGATGACCTTTCCCCAGGGCGTGCCGGAGGCGGTCAGCAAGGCGCTCGGCCCGTACCGCATCTGGGTGGTGCTGGACGGCTACCTGACGCGCGACGTGCAGTAGCCGCGGCAGCAATTCATCACAGTGCAGATTTGGAGGTTGACGATGTATGGTCTGGGAGCAGACGATTTGACGCAAGTGATGGGGATCGGCACCCTGGGCGAGGTGCGCCAGGGGCCGGATGGCAACCTGTATCAGTGGGTGCAGGGAGTGGATGGGCTGGGCAACCCCTTCGGATTCTGGCGCGCCCTGCGGCGCTTTGTCCGCCGAAGGGTGCAGCCTTTCCTGCGCCGCGCGCTGCCGATCGCGCAGCAGGCCGCTTCATTCATCCCCGGGGTCGGCCCGGCGGTGGCGGCGGGCATTCGGACGGCGACGCCGCTGCTGCGCCAGGCAGGCGTGGCGGGCTATGATGGCTTCGCGGGAGACGAGGCGCTGGGCGGCCTGGGGAGCTACACTCTGGGTGAAATCGCTCAGGGGCCAGATGGCAACCTGTATCAGTGGGTGCAGGGGGTGGACGGCCTGGGCAATCCCTTCGGCTTCTGGCGCGCCCTGCGGCGCTTTGTCCGCCGAAGGGTGCAGCCTTTCCTGCGTCGCGCGCTGCCGATCGCGCAGCAGGCCGCTTCATTCATTCCCGGGGTCGGCCCGGCGGTGGCTGCAGGCATCACCGCGGCTTCGCCGTTCCTGCGCAAGGCGGGCGTGGCGGGCTACGGCGGGCTGGGTGCGCTGTATCAGGCGCTGGACGGCAGCCTGTACCAGATGGCGGGCTATGATGGCTACGCTGGCTATGACGGCGACGAGGCGCTGGAGGGGGATGATGAGCTGGGCTACCTGGCCGAGGAAGAGCTGCGCGGCTACGCTGGCGATGAGGCGCTGGATGGCGATGAGGAGCTGGGCTATTTTGCAGAGGATGAGCTGCGCGGTTACGGAGGCTACGCCGGCGACGAGGTGCTGGAAGGGGACGAGGAGCTGGGCTACTTCGCCGCCGACGATGAGCTGCGCGGTTATGGGGGGGACGAAGAGCTGGGCGATATGGATGGCTACATCTTCGATCCGCGCATGAGCGGGTTGGAGGCCTATGTGCCCGATGTGCCAGCCGGGACGCGCCCCTTTACCGCACAGACCCCCGAAACCTGGCGGGCGATCTGGTGACGCTGAAGCCTGGCGGTCCGGGCGCTCGATGGGCTTGCCAGGCTTTGGCATTTCAGGAGGTGAGTGATGATGCATTTTGGACAGACTCCCGGCGGCAACGGCGGCCAGGCCACTGCGGCGGCCGCCTCGACCACGAAAGAGATACCCTATGACCACGTGGCGGTGTTCAAGCTGGAAGGCCGGGCGGGCAACCGCGTCGAAGACGTGATCAACATCAGTGTAGATGGGGCGTTTGTGGCCACGGCGGTGGGCTATAGCTTCATCCCGGCGCGCTTTCCGCGCCTGCCGCTCCCTACCGAACCCGGCCCCAACAACGCCATTCTGTTCAACACTGCTCCGCCGATCCCCGATAAGATGATCGGCTGGGTCTTTGCCAACGCGGTCAATTCGCAGGTGTACGATCCGCGCCTGTATTTCGCCGATCTGGCGAGCTGCCTGGCGCGCAGCCTGTGCCATGTCGATTTTCGCTACAGCATTATCGACAGCGGCAGCGGGCGCGAGCTGCAGAACCGCCCGATCCATAACATCGCCGGGTTGGGCGAACCCAATGGGGAGCGGCCTTTCCGGCCGTTCGCCCGGCCGGTGCTGTTCCAGCCGCGCTCGACCATCCGCATCGTGGTGGAGGAGATCTCGGAGGGGGTGTTGTTCGGCTATGAGGATCCATCCACCCGCCAGCGGGTGACCTCGGAGCTGAACCTCGTGCTGCACGGCTACAAGATGCTGGGCTACGGGACGGGCGCGCCATGAACGTGTGCACGATTGAGGGCGTGACTGCGACGACCTGCGCCACCTGCGGCATCCCCTGGGATGCCGGGTACTTCGACGAGTCGCGCTTGTTCGACCTGACGGCGCAGCCGTTGAATATCGGGCAGGAGCTGGTGCTGGCGCGCTATCAGCTCCACCGCAACTATTGTGGGGTGCTGTTGAGCTTTGCGCAGTTCACCGATGCCTATGGCCATGACAACATGAATGTGCTGACGCCCGGCCTGCGCTGGGAGGTGCGGGTGAACGGCCTGCCGCGCGACCCGTACCTGGCCCTGGATCACATCTTGAACCCGTGGGGGCAGTCGGGGATGGCGGTGCAGTTACGGCTGGAGGAGGGAAGCCTGGTGGAGATGGCGCTGCGCCGGGTGGGCCCGGACGGGCAACCGCCGATCCAGGTGGTGGGCGGGCGCATCACCGGGCGCTTCTGGTACAACCCGGACTTCGGCGGCAGGCCGAACCGCCTGTAAGGCGCAGCCGCGCCCTGGGCGTAGCCGCGCAAGTCTGACGAACCGAGAAAGGAAGGACGCGATGTATATCTCTGATGACCAAGGCCAGATACGATCTTCTGGTGGTCGAATGGGCTATTTTGGCGGCGCGGCGGCAGCCGCCCGGGTGCGCCGCTTTACCTGTTCGGCGGCCGACCTGACGGCTATCGGGGCGGTGGTGGGCCGGGCGGTGACCGCGGCGGAGCTGCAAAAGGCGGTGGAAGATGCCGCAGCGCAGGCTTCGGCGTGGATCGCCAACGCCCGCCGCGCTCTGGGGGCGGCGCCGCGCTCCGAAGAGACACGGCGGCTGTTCTTCGAATCTTTTGCAGCCTACCCGGAGGTGGTGCCAAGCTGGCGCAAGGCGAGCTATTCGTGGGCTGACCTGGGGGCGCTGGTGGCGCTGCGCATCCGCCGGGCGCAGGAGATCATCGATGGCGGGCAAATCCGCTACGCCTGCTGGCATTCGGCGGCCAATTGCCCGGAGTGCGCGGGCAGCAGCCCGCAGAATATCTTCGCCTGCAGCAGCTTCAAGGGCGATTACCGCATGTGCTTCGGGGCGCCTTTCTGGCGCGCCTTTCGGGATGGCGACACGGCGACGATGGCCTCGACGGTGATGCACGAGTCGCTGCACATCTATTTTGGCCGCACGGTGTCGGATGTTGGCAGCACCGGCAACGCCAATTGCTACGAGCGCTTTGTGCTGCGGGTGAACCGGGCGCGCTTGCACGGGGCGACGATCCAGAGCTGCCCGCCGAACCTGGGCAGGGGATCGCGCGGCGGCGATGTGCGCGAGGCGCAACTGCGCCTGAACCGCTGGATCAGCTCATCGAAGGCGAAGCTGGGCCTGCTGAAGGTGGACGGCATCTTCGGGCCGCTGACCGAGGCGGCGGTGAAGGAGTTCCAGCGCAAACAGCCGCTGACCGACGATGGAGTGATCGGCCCGCGCACCTGGGCAGCCTTGCCTACCCTCCTGCCGCTGCAGAACGGCTCGAAGGGGGCGGCGGTGAGCGAGCTGCAGCGGCGGCTCAACCTGTGGATCGAGGGCCGAAAGCTGGCCGGCCTGGTGAAGCTGAAGGTGGACGGGGACTTCGGTCCGAAGACGGAAGCGGCGACGCGCGCCTTCCAGACCGCCGAGGGGCTGACCTCGAACGGGGTGGTGAACAGCTCCACCTGGGTGCGTTTGCCCACGGACTGAGGCGCGCTGCGATTCATCGGCGTGAGGAGGCGGCCAAAATGACATCCGGTAATGGGCATATACCCTCAATTGCGGCAGGCCTGGGCCAGGCGGCCCCGGTGAACCCGGTGGAGCAGAAGTTCAGAGCCGCGGCGCAGCAGTATAAGGTCAAAAACTACATCACGGCGATCATCCTGTTCGAGCGGGTGCGCAACATGCCGGCGGCTTCAGCGGAGGTGAAGCGCGATTGTTTGTACAACATCGGTATGGCCAACCTGAGGCTGAAGCGCCCGGCAACGGCGGTGCTGTACTTCGAGCGCTACCTGGCCTCCAGCGGGCTGAGCGAAGCCGACCGGAGGGGGGCGGAGGAGCGGCTGAACGAGGCTAAGCGGCGCACGGGCATACCGGTGTGACCGGGAAAGGAGTACAGCCCACCCGCCTGGGCACCCAGGGGGCCGCGCCCTACGCCGGGCTGGCGCAGGTGTACGACGCGCTGTTGGGGGAGCGCTTCTTCGCCCGGGCGCGGGATAATTTCGAGCGGCTGCGGCGGCGCTTTGGGCTGCGGCCGCGCTCGGCGGCGGACGTGGCCTGCGGGACGGGTAGCTTTGTGCGCTATCTGCGGCAACAGGGGGTGGGGCGGGTGTATGGGGTGGACCGCTCGGCGGATATGCTGCGCATAGCCAGTGCAAAGAACCGCGACAGCGGGGCGCGCTTTTTGCTGCAGGATTTCCACCATCTGCGCCTGCCGGAGCGGGTGGACCTGATCACCTGCAATTTCGATTCGCTCAATTATTTGCTCAACGCGGGGGATTTGCTGCGGGCGCTGCGGCGCTTTCACGCCAACCTGGTGCCAGGGGGGATGTTGATCTTCGATATGATCACGCTCCGGCAGCCGTGGGGCGGCGGCCGCCCGCTGGTGGAGCGGCGCACCTGGCCGGGCGGCGGCTTTTGGCGGCGGATGCGCATGGACCGGCGCACCGGCCTGCAGGAGAGCCTGGTGCGGGTGCGCCTGGGCGGGCGCACGTACCGGGAGCGTCATGTGCAGCGCGCCTATCCCTGGCCGCTGGTGCGGCGCAGCCTGCAGCAGGCGGGATTCGCCCTGCTGGCAGCCGAAGATTTTTACACCCATGGGGAAATCAACGGGCAGACGCGGCGGGTTTTGGTGACCGCGCGCAGGGTGAGCGGGCGGTTCGGCGCGCGGCCCTGATCCGCTGCAGCGCGGCGCTCACTCGCCGATGATCTTGATCAGGACGCGCTTGCGCCGGCCGCCGTCGAACTCGCCGTAGAAGATCTGCTCCCAGGGGCCGAAATCCAGCTTGCCGTTGGTCACCGCCACCACCACCTCGCGCCCCATCACCTGGCGCTTGAGGTGGGCGTCGGCGTTGTCTTCGCCGGTGCGGTTGTGCAGGTATTGGCTGACCGGCTCGTGCGGGGCGAGGCTTTCCAGCCAGCGCTCGTAGTCCTGGTGCAGGCCGGTTTCATCGTCGTTGATGAAGACCGAGGCGGTGATGTGCATGGCGTTGACCAGCGCCAGCCCCTCGCGGATGCCGCTTTCGCGCAGGCAGGCTTCCACCTGCGAGGTGATGTTGATGAAGGCGCGCCGGCTGGGGACGTTGA
>CAZCYV010000016.1:0-95920 GCA_964503145.1 uncultured Anaerolinea sp.
CTTGCGTGTCCTTCTTCCTCGCTTCCTACTTCACTCTTCAGTTGTTAAGGTGCTGCCACTTTACTCCCGCCGCTCAGAGACCAAACGCCGATGTCCCATTTCCTGACATCGGCTCGTCAGACCGACAAACTACAAGTTCTGGTCTCTGACGCACAGGCGTCTTTGAAGTTGTCAGCGATCTGCCCTTTTAGAGCGAGACCTGGTTTGTTTAAAGTGCGTTACATATTATACGCGAGTTGACCGCTCTGTCAAGGGCCGCGCCGACCAATTTCGGCGATTTTGGCAGATGATTTGCTGATCCTACTGGAGTGGATGCCCGGCGCCCCAATCCCATGCCCCTCAGGGCAGCAAGGGTTTCCTTCCAGCATATCCAGCGTCGGTCTCATGCCAGAACCGGATGTCTTCTTCGCCATATTTCCAGCACAAGTAAATCTCGCGATCCTCACGCAGGGCAGGAAAATCCACCAGACCGATGTTGATGTCTTTGAGCAAAGCCCCGGTCGCCAGGATCGCCCGCACCGCCTGATCCAACCGATCAAATTCTTGAACCACCTGGCTGGCTGCTTGGTTGCCGCCATTACCAGCGGCTTTCGCAACCACCGGCCAGACCTGCGGCTCCCGGCTCAAGATCGACTTGCGAATCTCCAATATCTCGGCAACCAGTGGGCGGATGATTTCCAGGACTGCTCGCGCTTGCTCCAGCGTGAAATAGCGCCCCGCCTCACTCACCTTTGCTTTCCTTTTCTTCCTTGGCTTTCTTGCTGCCGATTTCAACTAGCTGAATTTGCACCTGGTAGCGCTTTCCGCCGATCTCGACCTTTTGGTTGGCGTAATATCCCAGCGAACCGGTACTGAACTGCTTAGGCATGACCGGCAGCGTCGTCAGCATTTGCCCATTGTCGGACTTGATCTCTGCAACCAAGAAATTAGGCGTGTCCATCGTTCTCCTCCATGCAGGATGTCCATCTGGCAAATGAACAGCCAACGCCCAGCGGGTGAGGCACAGCCAAGTTATGGACAACCCTGGCGGTTGTTTGGGATTTGGGTGAATTCATACGGCCTATTATAGACGGAAAAGTAGGCAACGTTTTCCAGGAATTCATATTCTCCGCCGAAGTAGTGATTGAAGATGAGCCGAAAGACCGCAGGGCATCTTGCGGCTTGATCTCTTCGATGTTGTAGGCCAGCAAAGCCAACACCGGATACGCCGCAAAGAGAAATGGATGAAAATTCCGATCTTGCATGAGTAAGGTTGTCGGCGGGCTATTTTCGTTCCATCAGGTAGAGACACCGCTCAGAGTCGGGGAGCTTTTGCATATCCCGCACCACGAAGTATTCCGAGAAGGCCTGCTCGAAGCCCTGGGGGTGATAATCAGGAAAGATATCCTGACGAGTGGCCAGCAAACGTTGTACCTGACTATCGGACTTGGGGACGAACTCGATCACCAGCCAATGACCAGCCTGGTGAAAGAACTCTGCGACGCGCGCCAACGGCACGTTATTGGAGATTGCTAAATGGTGGATCAACGCCAACGCCAGCACAGCCTCCGCCGGACCGCGCTCCAACAGGCTCATGCGCTCCTGGTTATGCCAGCCAATCGCCGGGCTGGGGTTGGTCAGATCGGCGATCAAGGGGAGCAGATATGTCTCCTTCTCAGCCACACACTGGCGATAATTGATCTCGACCGCGGCAGGATCGATATCGAAGGCGATGGTTGGGATTTTCATGCCGCTGGCGATGCGGCTGAAACGGCCGGTGTTTGCCCCCAAATCCCAGACAGTACGGGGACGGATCTGCTCCAGATAAGCGGCGATCAGGTCTCGCTTGGCATCGAGCCCGGCCGGAGAATAATTATGGATTTCGTAGTAGGCGCCCCATTCACTGCCCTTCGGCGACCACTGCAGCGATCTGATCCCCGACTCGAGGCTGTCGATCAAGCCCAGCAGAGCGGTCTTCGACATCTTGCCGCTCGGAGCGACCGGTTTATCGGCGTAGCGGCGCTGGCTGGCGGCATGCAGGTGAAGGTGCATTAACAAGGGGAGCTTGAAGCGGCTCGAGAAGGGCAGCAATTTCACTGCCAGATCCAGCGGCGCGCCATCGATGTAGATGCGCATGAGCTGTCCGAGGCGCACATCCACATAGGCCATCAGGCTGAGCGGGGCCAGGAAATGCTGGCAGAACTGGCGATAAGCCACCCACGGTTGGCCGGGCTGATAAATCTCAAAGGAAAGCGAATCGACGAGCACTGCCCGGCCCTGATGAAACTGGATATTGTAGGCGCTGCTGTCCTTGAGCGACATGCCGCGCTCCAAAGCCAGCTTCTGGATCGTCAGCGTGGTCAGCGCAGCGTCCTTCAACTGGCTGAAGCACCACTCATAGGGGTATGAAATAAACCCTATTCGCTCAGGGCGTAACACTCGATAGGCCAGATCGGGACGCGCCGGGGCCTGGTCGACTTCCTGATGCGGGATGATCAACTTGCGCCGCGCCAGATCGTCATAAAGCCCCGATTGAATCAGATGATCGTAGTGTTCCTGATAGACCCGGTTGACCTGCCGATAGAGCACCCCCTGCGCCTGAAAGAGAAAGCCGCTCGGATCACGAAAGGACCCGCCAACGATCTGCGGCGAAGGGGGGAAACTCATTTGCCTTCCTCGTCATCTTCTCCTGCGTCGATGGAAGCATCTTGATCTCCTGGCGAGGGGCGCTTAAAAAAGCCCACAATCTTGCGCCAGAAGTTTTTCATGAACAGCAGACTGGCCAACAGTGTCGCCAGCAGGATTTGCAGGATAAAACTACCCGATCCGGGATCCAGATAGGCAAGATCTTTATTCAAGGCGCCAATGAAAACAATCCATCCGCGGTAGCTGGCAGTGAAAGAGGCAAATATCTGCATGAGTTATTTCCTTAGTCATTTCCTTAATCCATAATACCCTGTTGTAGACCGTCAACTCAACGAATTATACAACAAGATCATTGGGGAAAGTCACGAGCCGCCAACTGATGGCAGTTAACGGCTCGAATATGGTACCCCTAAGCGGAGCCACCTCAATTCCTTTGTCCCCTCGTGAATCGAATACAATTTTTCCCTGTTTTCGTACCGAATCGACAACAAAAACCGCTCTACCTCTTCAGTAGAACGGTTTTTGTGAGCTTGTGCCCCCAGAGAGATTCGAACTCTCGTTTTAGCCTTGAAAGGGCTGCGTCCTGGTCCCCTAGACGATGGGGGCGAGCGACGGGATTTTACCACCGCATATCAAGCAGGTCAAGCTACTTGGGTATGATGGTCACTTTACGCCGTGGGTCTTCGCCAATGCTCTCGGTGGTCACATCGGGATGATTGCGCAGTTCCATGTGCACCAGCCGGCGCTCGTTGGCCGGCATCGGCTCCAACACCTGGCGGCGGCCGGTTCGCACGGCCTGCTCCGCCATGCGCCGGGCGAGCTGGCGGATTTGCTGAGCGCGGCGGGCGCGGTAGCCCTCAACATCCACCACCAACGGCACAGATTTACCAACCTCTTTGCTGACGATCAAACTGGCAATATATTGCAGTGCGTTGAGCGTTTCGGCCTTGGGGCCAATCAAGATACTCAAGTCGTCGCCGCGCACGTCCACCTGCACCGGCGCTCGATCTTTGTCATCCTCCGCTTCGCCGCGGCGGACCGTCACGCGGGCGCGCACATTCATCCGCTCCAACAGTTCTTCCACCGTTTCGCGAGCCACATGAAGGATGATTTCTTCCTCCTTGCTCGGCGCAGGGGGTTCCGGCGCGGGTAGCGCTTCAGGGGGAGTGGACTCCGCCGCTGCAGGCTCAACAGGCGCCGGCTCAGCCTCCGCCAAATCGGGGGCTGGCAGCGGCGGCTCCTGGACCGAAGGGACAACTGTGCCCTGGTCAGGGGTCTTGATCGTCAGTCGAACACGCGCCTGACGAAATCCAAGCCCGAAGAGGCCCTTGCTGCCGGTATCCAACACCTCCACCTCCACAGCGTCTTCGCTCAGGCCCAGATCTGCTAACCCTTTAGCCACAGCCTCCTCGACGCTGGGCGCGATCACTTCTAAGCTGGCGCGATTTTCGTTCATCGATGCCTTCCTGTCGGTCAACCTTTACTTTTTGACTCGCGTGGCCCGCTGCGCTTCAAGCCTGCAGGCAATAGATTGGCCCAATTCAGTTTGCCCATCAAGGCGTACTGAGCAATGGTCACCAGGTTACTGGCGACAAAGTACAGTGCCAGGCCAGAAGCAAACGTCAGCGCCAGATAACCCATGAACAGCGGCATGTACAGGTTCATCGCCTGCGCCATCTGCGCTCCTTGCTCTCCAGGTTGAGAGACCGGCGTCATCAGCTTGGATTGCATGTAGGTGGTGACCAGCACCAGAACCGCCAGGACGGGGATGCCAAAGCCCAGACCGAAAAGGTGCAACCGCTCGGGCTGCCCCAGGTTCATCCACAAGAAGTTTTGATTCACCGGAAGAAGTTTCGAGACATTGGTGAATGAGTAGAGATTTGAATAAAGCGCTTCCATGGGGATCGGCGCGGCAGCCAGGGCGCGCATGATGGACTGGTAAAGCCCGATAATGATGGGGAACTGGATCAGCGTCGGTAAACACGAGCTGAAAGGGTTGATCCCCATCTCTTGATAAAGCTTCATCTGCTCTTGCTGAAGCTGTTGCTTATTGTCTTTATATTTCTTCTGCAGCGCCTGCCACTCTTTGGATTGCTGAAACTCCTGCATCTTAGCGGTGCTCTTCAATTGCTGAACCGTCAGAGGATGGGTGATCAGGCGCACTAGAATGGTGAAGACGATGATCGCCACCCCAAAGTTCCCCAACAGGCCATAGATCCACAGCAAAGTGTTCAGCATAGGATCCATGATTAACAAATTCCAGATGTTCATACCAGACTACTCCAGCTCAATTATCCGAACCCGGTTACTTCTTCTCAGGCAGGTAAGACCATTGGGTTATTCCCTCGGAGTTTACCGCTAATAACAGCGCGCTCTCCAACCCCGAGGGCGCGACCAGGATCTTGTCTTCCGCCACGACCAACCCCGCCAGGATCTGGCCGCCGATCTGCACCGGCGAGGCGACAGCCGGCTCGCCCTGAGCCAGCTTGAGGATGTACAGCAGACCAGCCTTGGTGCCTACATAGAGTCGCTCTCCCAGGATCGCCGGCGCGCCAATGATGGCGCGATTGGCATCGGTGCTTAGTTGGCGACTCCACAAGACTTTGCCATCTGTGGCATCCAGTGCGTAGATGAAACCTTCATTATCTCCGAAATATAACACATTATCTTTCAGCAGGGGCGTCGCCCATACCCAGCCCCGGGTGGGCGTTGACCACAAAGTCTTCCCACTGGCTGAATCGACGGCCACCATCCTGGAGCTTCTTTCGGGGTTTTCGGTTCGGGAGCCAAACGCGCCAATGTAAAGCACGCCCTCGGCGCTCAACGCCGGCTGCGCCACAAGTTGCCCGCCCAGATCCTCCGTCTTCCAGATCAGTTGGCCGCTTTTTGGATCCAATGCGTAAATATAGTGATCCATTGAGGCCACATAGACCGCCTTCCCGTCGCTGACCGGAGCGCCCCAGATGGCATGGCCGGTGGCATACTTCCAGCGCAGGCTGCCATTCAAACCGATCGCATATAGATAGCTATCTGCCGAACCAACGAAGACCTGGTCGCCCAAAACCAACGCTTTGCCGATATAACGGTCTTTGGCTTCGGTAAACGTCCAGTTGATCTGCGCGCCACCAGGCACGATGCTATAAAAGACGTGATCATAGCTGCCGATCAAGAGCTGGTTGTCTTCACTCAACACAACAGGCGCATAGTAGGTGGTTTTGTTGTTGGCCTCCGCGGGGAAGCGCCATCTTTCGATCCCATCTGCCAGGCTAACCTGATAAATATGGGTAGCGTAAGACAGATAGACCGAATCGCCAGCCACAGTCACCCCCGGCCAGCTTTCCGATACCGCCCCCGAGCAAGCGGTCAAAAAGGCGCTCAGGAGCACCAGGGTAAAGAGAATTGCGATGCGTGATTTTTTCATAAGCTCTCAGGGCACCGGGTCATAGCCTCCCCGGTTGAATGGATTGCAACGCAAAACCCGCCAGATCGCCATCAGACCGCCTTTGAGCGCACCGTATTTGTAAATCGCCTGGTAGCCATAGTGTGAGCAAGTCGGGTAAAACCGACAGGTATCCGCGGGCAGGGCGCGCGAAAAAGTCGCCTGATACAGGCGTATCAAGGCGAGCAAGATGAGGCGGGGGATATTTTGGAGGCGCAAGGGCATATCCCGCAAGCGCGGTTCGGGAACGAACTCTTCATCCGGATGGTGGGCCGTTGAGGTCATGCGCTTCTTGTAAAAGCCTGGCGCGACGCAGCAGATCTGCCAGGGCGGTCACGGTTTGCTGAAAGGTGGCATCCACCATGGCGCGGCGAGCGATCAGCACGGCGTCCCAACCGGGTTTCATCTGCGGCAGGAACTGCTGAACGGCGTGGCGCAGCAAGCGTTTGGCGCGGTTGCGTTGCACGGCGCCGCCCACCGCCCGCCCGGCTGCCACCCCAAAGCGGATATTCCCGCCCGGCTGGGGAGCGATGATCAACACGATCAGCGGGTGGGCGTAAGATTTTCCAGTTCGCCGCACCCGCTCGAAATCGGTGGATCTGGTCAGACGGAACCTGCGGTTCACTCTTCCGCCCTGGGCGGTCTTTCATAGGCTTACTCGTGTCGCCCAATTCTTTCTACCATAAGACCAGGCTGGGGATTTCGGCGCGCCTAGCTCTTCCAGTTGATCTTCTTGACGTGCTGGTTCATGCTCACCGTCAGCCGATGCCGACCCTTGGCGCGGCGGCTTTTGAGCACCTTCCGCCCATCGGCTGTGGACATACGCGCACGAAAGCCATGGACGCGCAGACGACGACGGATTTTCGGTTGATACGTACGCTTGGTCATTTCTCTTGCTACCTCACACAAAATAAGATCAAGGCATCTCGGCCAGAAACCCTGGCGATATTTGCCCACTCAGCGATGTGTATAGACGAAAAAGGATTATACCTTAAGCTTCATTTTCTGGCAAAGGTGCGGCGAGCCAAAATTGCACGCCGCACCTGAGCAAATCTTAATTTTTTTACCGCGCCGTCAGATCGGGAGCGCTGTGCAGGCGGCTTACATCAAGCCATAAGCCATCTTTGCCGCCCGCAGGGTATTCTGCATCAGCATGGCAATCGTCATCGGTCCGACCCCGCCCGGCACGGGGGTGATTGCGCTGGCAACCTCCTTGACCTCATCGAAATCCACGTCGCCCACCATGCGGCGGCCCTTGGGATGAGTGGGGTCTTCGATCTGGTTGATGCCAACGTCGATGACGACCGCGCCCGGCTTAACCCAGTCGCCCTTTACCATTTTCGCTCGCCCCACGGCAGCGATCAACACATCTGCCTGGCGAACGATCCCCGGCAAGTCTCTGGAGCGCGAATGGCAGATGGTCACCGTGGCGTTCTCGCGCACCAGCAACAACGCCACCGGCATCCCCACGATATTCGAGCGCCCCAGGACAACGGCATTGGCGCCTTCCAGCTTGACGCCCAGCTTCTTGAGCATCACGATACAGCCATAGGGGGTGCAGGGAACAAACAGTGGATCGCGCCCCTTCTGGGCCAACCGTCCAATATTGATGGGATGAAAACCATCAACGTCTTTTTCCAGGCTGATCTGGCGCAAGACGGCTTCCTCATCCAAATGCGAAGGGAGCGGCAATTGAACCAGTATGCCATGCACCGCCGGGTTGGCGTTCAACTCCTTCACCAGATTTTCGACCTCTTCTTGAGTGGCAGTCGCCTCGAGGTGATACCCAAAGGATTCCATCCCCAATTCGGCGCAAGTCTTCTGCTTTGTGCGCACATATTGCGCAGAATCAGGCCTTTCGCCCACCAAGACGGTAGCCAGCCCCGGCTTAGGCTTCCCCGCAGCCAACAACTCGGCGACCCCTGCAGCCACCTCGCGGCGGATCTCCTCGGCGATCGCTTTGCCATCGATGATTTGTGCTGTCATGGCTTTCTCCTTAAACTTTTCTGTTCTTTTTATTGGACGTTGTCCAAATTATCTCTGAAAAAACGCAGCGGGTCAATGGACATATGTCACATTGAAGGCTTACCACCTTCCAAATCTTGCCACCCGCAGGCGCGGATTCTCACAACAGCGGCGCGCCCGGCAGTTCGGCATCTTCCATCAGGAGCACGAACCGGCGTTCGATTTCTGCAGCGATCGCCTCAGGGGATTTATCGCTCAACGGGACCTGACCCCCGGCCATCACGCCATGCCCGCCAGCCCGGCCCAGCCCAAAGATCAGTTTCTGGATCAACAACCCTGCATCGCTATCTGGCGAAGCGGTGCGCAGCGAAAGATAAAGTGTGGCGCCGTGGTATCCTAGACACAGCGCAGCCCGTGTATTCTCCAGCCGGATGAGCACATCCGCAAGCTCGGCTACAAAATCCGGCCGATGCATCGCACCCAGATAAGAGACCACTGTGCGGTTGTAAACCCGGGCAGATTGCAGGCCGTTGGCGAACGCCAGGAAATATTCGCGCGGCAGGCCAGCCTGCTCCACCTGGCTCAACAAGCCACGATCGATTCGCGTCAACATCTTGAAATAAATTTCCTGGTCCAGCGCGGAGCTGCCGCGGGTCAGCCCGCGCGTATCGGTCTGGATACCATAAAAAATCGCCGTCGCCAGTTTGGAATCGGGCTCGATCCCAGCCGCATGCAGATACGAATATACGATGCTCGCGGTCGAACCAGCCTGCGTTTGGATATCGACATAACGCACGCGTGCCAGAGCGGAACGCAGCGGGTGATGATGATCAATGACAATCTGCGGGATGAATTCGGCTGGCAGGCTGTTGTTCCCCGCGCCGGGTTGGGTATCCACCAGGGCCACGCACGGGTATTCAGTCCAACTCCCGATTTCTTCGACAGGTCGCCATTCGGGCGTCAGCAGGCGCAACATCGCCTGATTCTCAGCGCGGGCGACCAGGCCGCTATAGGCCATCACAGAACCAATTCCCCAGGCTTGCTGGAGCAGATAAGCCAGAGTTTTACCCGAAGCCAGGGCGTCCGGGTCTGGATTGTCATGGGTCAATATCAGCACCGGTCCAGCGCCGACAGCAGCGCGCATCCGCTCCAACTTCTCTTGGCCGTCCATATTGAAGATAGTTTACCACCTCCAGCCTGAATTTGATCCAGAGGTGGTCTCATCCAGAGGCGGTTCTTGGTACAATTAGCAGCGCCAAGCCAGCCTTGAGTGCTGGATTGGTTTCAATGACCACCTGCCTCAGCGAGGAAGAAGCGTGACAAGAAGAAAAGTAAGCCCATTGCATTGGATCATTCTACTCATCACAGCGTACCTGGCCGGCTGCAGCGGGGCAGGCGACCAGGCTGCAAGAGCGGTCGAAAGATATCTTCAAGCCCTGGCAAACCGAGATCTCAATCAAATGGTCAGCCACACCTGCGCTGCTTGGGAGGCGCAGGCCAGACAGGAATTCAATTCCTTCACCGCAGTCAAACTGGAGTTGAAGGATGTGAGCTGCAAGGTGATCGGACAAGACCAGTCCTTCAGCCTCGTCTCCTGCACCGGTTCGATTATCGCCAATTATGGCAATGAGGATTTGCAGATCGACGTCGCCGAACAGACCTTCCGGGTGATCCAGGAAGCCGGCGATTGGCGCGTGTGCGGCTACCAAAGCTCACAGTAGAGCGGCTATGTCAAAGCTTCTGCGAGGCATTTTCTCACGCGAAAATTTCTACGCGCTGTTGCTTTGCCTGATCCTGATCGCCTTGTTGATCTTCACGGCAGACCAGGCGCCGCAGTGGATCTACCAGGGTTTCTGAATGAGCCTGGCTCAAATTCTGACGCTCAGCCTGGGCGCGCTGATGATCGGCTGGCTGGTTCCCTGGCGGTGGCGGATCTGGATCGTACTGGTCTCCAGCCTGCTGGCGATTTATTGGCTTCAACCGTCTTCTCCCATCCGCAACATTGATTTCTGGTTGCCTACCACCTCGGTGGCATTGACGGTTTTTGTCTGGGCCGCTACTCAATCGCAGCGCAGCGCAAAAGCAAGCCGCCTGGTAGCCACAGGAATAGTGATCGTAGCCACCATCCTGGCGATCGGGTTAACACGCTATCTTGAGCCGCTTTGCTGCCTCACCCCCAGCCGACCTCCAGACCTGCTGCGCCTGGGTCTGGGGATGGCAGTTGCTGCGGGATTCATTGCCCTACCCTACCTCTTGCCGGCCAGAGGTAGATTTTTCTCCTGGCTATCTCTGCTGCTGATCCTGACGATCTTCGTCATCCTGAAGACCCCTGCGCTGGCCTATCGGTTCAGCGAGATGCTGCGCGCCTGGACCGGGCAGCCTATCGACCTGGCTAACGCAGCAGATCTGCCCTGGCTGGGATTTTCCTTCCTGGCCTTTCGGCTCCTGCACGTCCTGAGAGATTATCAGGCCGGGAAACTGCCCGCTTATTCGCTGGAAAGCTTCGTCGCCTATGCCATCTTCTTTCCGAGCTATATTTCCGGCCCAATCGATCGCTCTCAGCGCTGGATTGGCGAACTGCAGGACAACCTCGCCCAATCGCCAGGCAGCAAAGTGGAGCGGGAGCGCCGGGCGACAAACACCGTGGCGGGGTTGCAGCGCATCTTGATCGGCGCATTCAAAAAGTTCGTCCTGGCTGACAGTCTGGCTTTATTCGCCCTCAGCCCGCAAAATGCAGCCCAGACGACGGGCTCTCTGTGGATGTGGGTGCTGTTGCTGGGCTACACCCTGCGCATTTACTTTGACTTTTCTGGCTACACCGATATCGCCATCGGCCTGGGGCGCCTGATCGGCTTCCACCTGCCAGAAAACTTCGACCGCCCCTACTTAAAACGCAACCTGACCGCCTTCTGGAATAGCTGGCATATCACCCTGGCGCAATGGCTGCGGGCCTATGTTTTCAACCCATTGACCCGCGCCCTGCGGATGAAGTCGCGCAAGCTTCCCACCTGGCTGATCATCCTTATCGGGCAGGGTTGCACCATGGCGTTGATTGGGTTGTGGCACGGCATCACCTGGAATTTCCTGATTTGGGGTTTGTGGCATGGCCTGGGACTGTTCGTGCACAACCGCTGGTCGGAGTGGAGCAGGGCGCGGCTGGAAATCAGCCCGCAGCAATCGCCGATCGGCGCAGTGATCGGCTTTGGAAGCTGGCTGGCGACGTTCCTGTTCGTCGCTTTAGGCTGGGTGTGGTTTGCCCTGCCCGATCCAGAGCTGGCCGCGCTGGTCTTTCGCAGGCTGTTCGGTTTTTCATCGCCGGGTTTTTAAGCGTTGCTAATGTGCAAACCGGGCTCGTGACATTAAAATTCAAAACCGGGCTGATTAAGCGAAACGCCTCTGCCGATGCGACATGACCGCGACTAACTATCCTTCTGCGACGTTTGAGAATAATCTGCGCCTGGCGCGAAACGTGGCAGTTAAAGGAGTATTGCTGTTCCTGGCAGCAAACCTGGCCTTTGCCCTTTGGTATCCGCTGGATCCACTGGGACGTCTTTCCATTTACAACACCTTCGTACCAGGGCGCTTGCGCCTGCCCTATGCTGACGACCCGCAGAAATCCTACAGCTTGGGCACCTACTACCTGGAGGCGATGTTCGCCTCTCACGTCCTCAGCGCAGCGCCCAAACCCCCAGATGAATACCGCGTGATCATCATTGGCGACTCCTCGGCCTGGGGCTACCTGCTCACCCCTGAGCAGACCCTGGCGACATATCTGAACGAGCGCCAGATCCAGTTGCCGGATGGCCGCAGGGCGCACTTCTACAATCTGGGATACCCGGTCATGTCGGTCACGAAGGACCTGTTGATCCTTTCATACGCCCTCCGTTATGAGCCCGATTTGATCCTCTGGCCGCTGACGCTCGAGTCTTTGCCTTATGACAAGCAACTTTATCATCCCTTGCTGCAGAACAACCCTCAGCCGGTTCGGGCGCTCATCCGTACTTACAACCTGAACCTGGACCCCGATGACCCCGCACTGATTGAAATCGACTTTTGGGATCGAACCCTCGTCGGCTCGCGACGTCTGCTGGCGGACTGGGCGCGCCTGCAACTCTATGGCGTTGCCTGGGCGGCCACCGGCGTTGATCAGTACATTCCTGTCGACTTCCAGCCACGCCTGGAAGACCTGCCCGCCGACCTCGGCTTCCACGATTTGCAGCCGCCCAAACTGGAAGCTGCAGATCTGGCCCTCGATATCCTGGCGGCCGGGGTCTCCCTGGCAGGCCAAACCCCAATGTTGCTGATCAACGAGCCGATGTTCATCAGCCAGGGGGTTAACAGCGACGTGCGCTATAACTTCTATTACCCGCGCTGGGCCTATGATGATTATCGTGAAATACTGCAAAAAGCCTGCGCCGAGCGAGGCTGGCATTGTCTGGATTTGTGGGATGCCATACCGCCCGGCGAATTCACCAACACCGCAGTCCACATGACCCCGGCCGGGACGGAACAATTCGCCGGGCTGATCGCGCCCGCCGTTATAGAACTGGCCTCCAAAAGTAAGGAGTGAACCGCCAGCAGACGTTCGGCTGTTAGAATGACGCTTATGAGCAAAACCCTTCGACCGGTATTCATCACGTTGATACTTTCTATCCTTGCGGCCTGCAGCCAGCCGCCGCCGCCAGCCGCCGAAACCGCCATGTTTGGTGTTCAGCGCGTCACAGCAACCCCGACGAGCGAAACGCCACCGCAATCAAAGCCCAGCGCCACGCCAGCGGTCCCAACGCTCACGACCGGCGTTGAGGAGCTCACCACACCAACCAGCCCGCCCCTCTCGGCATCGCCCTCACCCACGCCCCCACCTGCCAGCCCGACGCCTCGTCCCACCCTGGCTCCAGAGGCGTGGAAGCAACTGCCGGTGGTCCCGGTAGTGAGCGACCGAGTAGTGGAAATCTATCAGCGCGGGCTGGCGGCTGGCAATAACCCACGCGCCTTTTCGAAGATCGGCGATTGCGGCAGCACCCCAGCGTGGTTCCTGGGCGATTTCGACCGCGGCCCCCGCTTTTACCGACTGGGAGAGTATGACGAACTGTCCGCGGTCATCCAGGAGTTTCAAGGCTCCTACGACCGCACCAGCCTGGCGGCGCGCTCCGGCTTCAACGCCTCGGCGCTCTTCGTGCCGCTCTGGTCCGATCGCGCCTATTGCCTGGCCGGCGAGCCGCCGCTGGCCTGTGAGTACCGCGTTCACAAGCCTATCATTGCTTTCATTATGCTAGGGACGAACGATGTGTGGCATCCAGAGGAATTCGAGCCGCAGATGCGCAAAATCATCGAGTTTTCGATCCAGAGCGGCGTGATCCCAATTCTGTCCACCAAGGCAGATAATCAGGAAGGTGACCACAGCATCAATGCGGTGATCGCTCGCCTGGCCTGGGAGTATGAAATCCCCTTGTGGAATTTCTGGGCTGCGGTGCAATCGCTGCCCAATCATGGCCTACAGGAAGATCAGGCCCACCTGACCTGGGGGCGCAACCTGTTCGACGAGCCAGAAGCCCTGACCAAAGCCTGGCCGGTGCGCAATCTGACCGCTTTACAGGTTCTGAACGCTGTTTGGGAAAAAGTTACCGTTCGCTGAGCGGACAACTAGGGGACCGGACGCCAGACCGGATCGAAGTCATACACGCTGTCGTCGGTGACCGGGGTCAATCCGGCGCCTGTAGCCGACATGACGTAGATATTATGGCTTCCTCCGACCAGCCAGCCCTCGAACGCAATCCAGTAACCATCTGGCGAATAGACCGCCTCGCGCATGGGCAAAGTGCTGACGCGATACTCGGTGTAGTTTTCGAAATCTACCGAAGCGATCAGCACTCGCGGGATGCCGCCCCCGGAAAGGTACTGGGTGAAGATGATGCTTTTGCCGTCAGGAGACCAGGAAGGCCGCGAATGCAGCACGCCGTTGTTTCTGCGGGTCAATTGTCTGGGGTTTTTCCCGTCGGCGTCCATGATCCAAATCTGCTGCCCTTGCTTGCGCGTCGAAACAAAGGCGATTTGTTTGCCATCCGGGGACCAGGAAGGCTGAAAATCGGTCAGGAATTTTTCAGAAATGGTTGTGACCGAATTGTCTTCTAGATTGATCACATGCAACTGGGGCCGCCCGCTGTTGCGTAAAGAGGTGAAGATGATCTTTTTGCCATCGGGAGACCATTTTGGATCATAGTCACCCCCCGGCAAGGTGGGCAACGGCAAGAGCGCTTTTCCATCCGCGTTAATAATATACAGCGCCGACCCGGGGTAGTAGTCCGTCATCGAGTCGCAGGGCGAGACGAACACCAAGCGCGTACCGTCTGGCGACCAATCAGGCTGGCAGGCGCCTTCGGGGAGATTGGTGATTTGGCGACGGCCTGTGCCATCCGAGTTGATCACATAGATCTGGTAGTTTCCCGAAGCCTTTGAAACGAAGGCGATTTGGCCGGCGCCGCCCAGCGGCGTGGGCAAAGGCGTCGGCGTCTCGCTGGGAACGAGGGTGGGTTCAGACGTCTCGCTTGGGGCAATAGTAGGCGTAGGAGAAGTGGATATCATCACCGGAAGTGTGGCCGTAGCCGTCGGCGGGAGCGGCGTCCAGGTGTGGGTGGGGGAATTATCCATCGTGGTCGCCACCCCGACGGCCTGAGCATTCACGGGCAGATACGCCGAAAGCGTCGGCCAGTACAGACCATAGGCGCGAGCAGGCATGCCCGGATCATAACGATACACCAACAGGGCGATTGCAGCCAGCAGAGAACCGATCACCAGCAAATAAGTCCAGCATCCAATCCTTTTTTTGCGTCGGCGGGGGCGTGCTTTCTCCTTGCGCGGCGCCGATTCCTCGTCTGCTATAGGAGCGCTAACCGGCAGCAAAGATGGCGCTTTTTCTGCCGGGCTGACGATGCGCAACTGCGCCTCGGGCGGCAACAGAGCGTTTTCAGGAGGCAGCGGTTTTTCTTCCTCCGGCGGGGGCTCAACCAGGTAATCGCCATCACGCCGGCGCGCTGCGCTGCTCACGGAAAGCAGCGCGTTCTTGAACTCTTCCGCCGATTGATAGCGATCATCTGGTCGCACTGCCAGGGCTTTTTCGATCACCGCGGCCATGCGGCGCGAGACCCGAGGATTGTACTTGCGAATCGGCGTCAGCTCTGCCTGATCCATCGCCCGGGCCAGGGCGTCTTCAGGAGTATAACCGGTCAGGGCCGCATACAGCGTAGCGCCCAGAGAGAAGACATCTGAGCGCTGGTCTGTGCGGGCGGTCCCGTACTGCTCTGGGGGCGAATACCCTGGCGTCATCGCCCGCGCGCCGGTGGTGGTAGGTTGAGTGCCGATCAGGGTCTTCGCCAGGCCGAAGTCCACCAGATAGATCTGTCCCTGCGGGGTGATCTTGACGTTGCCAGGCTTGATGTCGCGATGGATGATGGGCGGCTTGCGGCTGCCCAGGTAGCTCAAGGCGTCGCATACCGCTGCGCCGATCAGGCACACTTCTTCCTCAGGCAACACCCCTACGCGCTCCATCCGCTGACGCAAATCCTCCCCCTCGATGTAATCCATCACCAGGTATTGCCCCTGCCCTTCGATAATGAAATGATCGGTTACACGGGGAAGATTGGGATGGCGCAAGTTTGCCAGCAGGATGGCTTCGCGGCGAAACTGGCGCGCGTAGTCTTCGGACGTGAACATATTGTCCTTGACCGCAACTTCCACACCCAGATTCTCGTCCACCGCCCGGTAAACCGAGCCCATTCCCCCTTGGCCGAGGATTTCGACGATCCGGTAGCGGTTATTCAGCAGAGCGCCGCGTTCGAGTATCACAGCAAGAGAAGTATAGTCGTTTTTTTAGCTGCGTGAATTTCAATTTCGTTAGCAGATCTCCCAATCTGGGCAAGACTTCACTCAGGTCAGCGAGCGCGAACACACACTGCAGCTTTGATGCAACTCCAAAGCGCTTCGAACCGCTTTATGTCATGCCTGACTGGTACAGATCAGGGTGAATTTTAACATAAAAGCGCCCTTCACCCAATAAACACAGAATGAACTCCGGCAATCAGATATCTAGATTTCGGACATCGCGAGCGTGAGTCTGGATGAAACGGCGGCGCGGCGGCACTTCCGAACCCATTAACATATCGAAGGTGCGATCGGCTTCGGCGGCATCCTCCACAGTCACCAACAACAAGGTGCGCTTCGAAGGATCCATCGTCGTCTCCCATAGCTGATCCGGGTTCATCTCGCCCAGGCCTTTGTAACGTTGTAAGCCAATCTTATCGCTATCGACTCCCAATTCTTTCAAAACGCGCTCTTTTTCGGCTTCCGAGTAGAGATAGCGCACCTGGTTCTTGAACGTCAGGCGATACAGCGGCGGTTGAGCAATGTAAAGATGTCCCTCTTCGAGCAGGGGCAACATATAGCGAAAGAAGAATGTCAACAGCAAGGTGCGGATATGACTGCCATCCACATCGGCGTCAGTCATGATGATAATCCGACCGTAGCGCAAGCCGGAAAGATCGAAACCCTCGCCAATGCCCGTGCCCAGGGCAGAGATCAGCGCTTTGACTTCGTTGTTTGCCAGGATCTTATCCAGGCGGGCGCGCTCGGTGTTCAAGATTTTGCCGCGCAGCGGCAAGATGGCCTGGAAATGGCGGTCGCGGCCCTGTTTGGCGCTGCCGCCAGCCGAGTCGCCCTCGACAATGTAAAGCTCCGTCTTCTGCGGATCACGCTCGGAACAATCTGCCAGTTTGCCTGGCAGGGTCAGGCTTTCCAGGGCAGACTTGCGGATCACCAGGTCGCGCGCCTTGCGCGCCGCGTCGCGAGCCCGCGCCGAAGTCAGACACTTCTGCACAATCGCCTTGCCGGCGCTGGGGTTCTCCTCCAAGAACGTGCTGAACGCTTCGCCGACCACCTGCTGGGTCAGCGTCTGAACTTCGGGATTCATCAGCTTGACCTTGGTCTGGCTTTCGAACTGGGGGTCGGGATGCTTGATGCTTACGATAGCCGTTAGCCCTTCACGGGTATCATCGCCGGTGAAGTTGGGATCGGCATCCTTGAGCAACCCGGCCCGGCGGGCATAATCGTTGATGGTGCGCGTCACCGCCGAGCGCAAGCCGGTCAGGTGCGTACCGCCATCGATGGTATTGATAGTGTTGGCAAATGCATAGACCGACTCGGCGTAAGCATCGGTGTATTGAATCGCCGCAGCGATGGTGATGCCGTCCACTTCCTTCTCCACATGCACCACGGGGTGGAGCACCTGCCGGTTGCGATTCAGATAGCGCACAAAGGAGGTGATGCCCCCTTCGAAGTAAAAGGTCATCTCACGGCTGGAGCGTTCATCCAGCAAAAAGATGGTGACGCCGCGGGTGACAAAGGCCATCTCGCGCAGGCGTTGCGTCAGGGTGTCGAAGCGATAATCCAGATCGCCCTTGAAGATCTCTGGATCGAACTTAAAGGTGGTCTTGGTGCCGGTGGCGTTGTTAGGAGCCTTACCGATCACCTGTACCGGGCCAGTGGGATAGCCACGCTGGTAGCGCTGGTAATAGGTTTTCCCGTCCCGCTGCACTTCCACCTCACACCACTCCGAAAGCGCATTGACCGCCGAGACGCCCACGCCATGCAAGCCGCCTGAAACCTTATAACTGCCGCCGCCAAATTTGCCGCCGGCGTGCAGCGTGGTCATCACCACCTCCAGGGCTGGCTTCTGCATCTGGGGGTGGATGTCGACCGGAATGCCGCGCCCGTTATCGCGAACGGTCACGCTGCTATCCGGATGGATAACCACCTCGATCCGGTCACAGGCGCCGGCCAGGGCTTCATCGATCGAGTTGTCCACCACTTCATAGATCAAGTGATGCAGGGCCTTGATATCCGTGCCGCCGACATACATCCCTGGTCGGCGACGCACGGCCTCCAACCCTTCCAGCACCTGGATATCCTTGGCCTCATAAGACCTTGGTTGATGGTTGATTGCCACAAAAAACCTCCGGCATCCCGATTAGCATGCCACTGATCTGCTGATTATTTCGCACCCGGTTCGTCGCCCATTCACGGCAAAACCAGCCTTCAGCGAGCGCTTCAGGCTGGGTGCAGCATGCTGGGTTGACTTGTCGGGTGGTGCGCACGTTACGTACGAATTTTACCACACCCACCGCAGGCTCGGCAATTCGCCTTAACCTGAGTGGATAAAAATAAAAAGGTCGGGTTAATCCTTGACCGATGCGCACCTTATCGGTACAATCATGGATTTAAGAGGATACGGCGAGACGTTATTGGGGATGCAAATGAGCGCTTGCCGCTCCTGGTCAAACAAGCAACCTGAGGAATCCAAGGACCAAAGGAGGTGCGTTGACAGCCATAGCAAAACGAAAAGAGTCGCCAATCGATCGTCTACAAGTTGTAGATTGCTGAACCATTCGGATGAAAATTTCAACACCTAGGAGAAGAAGATGTTTAAGAAACTTTCAACCCTTTTGGCCCTCCTGATCGTTGCAAGCATGGTTCTCACAGCTTGCGGCGGCGGCGGCGCTGGCGGCGGTCCAATCAAGGTCGGTTTGCTGGCTCCGCTGAGCGGCGCAGTGCCCACCTTCGGCCTCTCCACCCAGGAAGGCGTCCAGTTGGCCGTCAAAGAATGGAACGCTAAGGGCGGCGTTTTGGGCAGACAGATCGAGCTGATCGTAGCTGACAGCCAATGTGAGGCCGATCCGGCCGTGAACGGCGCCAACAAGCTCATCGACCAGGATGGCGTCAAATACATCATTGGCGAAGTGTGCTCCAAGGCTTCCATTCCAGTGGCAGAGATCGTCAATCAGAAGAAGGTCGTTCAAATCAGCCCGACCTCGACCAACCCGGCTGTGACCGTCGATGGATCCGGCAACACCCGCCCCTATACTTTCCGCGCCTGCTTCATCGATCCCTTCCAGGGTCTGGTGATGGCGAAGTTCGCCCAGGGCAAGGGCTACAAGACCGCCTTCATCATGTACGATCAGGGCAACGACTATGTGCGTGGCCTGGCTGAAGCCTTCGAGAAGTCCTTCACCGAGATGGGTGGGCAGATCGTTGGTAAGGAGACCTACACCTCGACCGACACCGACTTCTCCGCGATCCTGACCAAGGTAGCCGAGAGCAAGGCCGAAGTGCTGTTCCTGCCCGACTATTACAACATCGTCAACCTGGTCGGCGCTCAAGCTAAGGACAAAGGCGTGACCGCAGTGATGATGGGCGGCGATGGTTGGGACTCCGCCGATTTGGACATCAAGGCCGCGGAAGGCGGCTTCTACTCCAACCACTACGACCCCGGCGATACCCGCCCGATCGTGGTCGAATGGCTGAAGAAGTACGGCGCCGAGTTCAAGGATGCCAATGGCAACCCCAAAGTGCCGGACGCGCTGGCGACCCTGGCCTATGATGCAGCCAACCTGCTGTTTGCCGCTATCGAGAAAGCCGGCGTCGATGATCCCACCAAGGTGGCCGAGGCTTTGGCTGGCCTGACCTGGGAAGGTGTTTCGGGCAAGATCACCTTCGACGCCCAGCACAACCCGATCAAATCGGCTGCGGTGATCGGCGTTATGGGCGGCGAGAAGAAGTTCGTCGAGTCCGTCGCTCCGTAAATCTTGATCTATGGGGGCGGTCATTCAGGCCGCCCCCATTCTTTCTTTATATCTCGCCCTCTCTTATCCCGATTTGTCCATGCACCGGGGTCGTGTATGAATGCCACAAAAAAACAATCGTCATCTCTATTCGAGGTGATCATTCGCAGACGCCTGTTAGGCAAAACCTTCCTGGTCGTGGTGGCGCTACTGGCGCTTTGGAAGCTTGCCGTTTCTTTTATGGCGGGTCCAACGGTATTTACCCAGCAGGTAGTAAATGGCTTTCAACTGGGATTTGTGTATGCCCTGATCGCCCTGGGTTACACCATGGTGTACGGCATCGTGCGCCTGATCAACTTCGCCCATGGCGACGTGTTCATGGTGGGTGCCTTTGTCAGCTACTTCGCCATTTCCCGTTGGAGGTTGAACGCCTTACCCGCCAGTCTGTTACCAGGCATGCCCGATTGGCTTAGCGGCGCGTTGGGCGTCATCCTGGTCATCTTGCTGTCGATGGTGTCGTGTGCGCTTCTGGCATTCACAATTGAGCGCATCGCTTACAAACCCTTGCGTGATGCCCCCCGTATCTCTGCGTTGATCACCGCCATCGGCGTCTCCTTCTTCCTGGAATATTTTGGCGCTTTGCCGTTTGTCTTCTCACCCAACTTCGTCACCTATCAACGACCTTTTGAAGTGACGAACTGGGCTTTTACATCCGGAGGCATACAAACTCTGGCGCCAGGGCAGACGCCTCCAGAGGGCAGCATTATCCTCTCTAACATCTCGCTTTACATCATCATTATCTCAATCATCCTGGTGTTCGGCCTAAACTTCTTTGTGCGGCGCACCCGCATCGGCAAAGCGATGCGCGCTTCCGCCTACGATAAGCCCACCTCGCGCCTGATGGGCATCAACGTCGATGGCGTCATTTCGACCACTTTCGCCATTGGCGCTTCGCTGGCTGGCGCAGCGGGTGTGTTGTATGCGACGGCTTTTCCACAGGTGTATTTCGCCATGGGGATCATCCCTGGCCTGAAGGCATTCATTTCTGCCGTGCTTGGGGGCATCGGCAGCATCCCGGGTGCATTCGTCGGCGCGCTGATCATCGCTCAGGCTGAGACGCTCACTGCGGCGTATGTCTCGACCCCAATGCGTGACGCTGTGGCCTTCACCATTCTGGTGTTAGTGCTCCTGGTGCGACCCACCGGCATCTTCGGTGAACCCACACAAGAAAAGGCATAACGCTATGTTAAAGAGACTAACACGCGAGCAAATGATCTTCTTTGGTGGGGCGCTGCTGATCTTCTTGCTGATCCAGCTTTCCATAACCTTTGGGATCCTGAACGACTTCTGGAGTACTATCCTGCGCCTTGGGGCGGCAATGGCCATCGTCAGCCTGGGGCTGAACCTGATTTATGGCTTCAATGGTCAGTTCTCGCTTGGTCAGTGGGGTTTCTATGCCATCGGCGCTTACACCGCCGCCGATATCACCTACCGCTGGTACAACAACCAGAGCGCGTTGGCCCTGGCAATCGTCTTTTTGGGCGTTATCCTGGTAGGTGTGGCGATCCTATATCTGCGTAAGCTGCTCAGTCAGGTGCGCGGCATCGATCCGCTTTCTGCCTTCACGGTCTATCTGACTGCAACGCTGATCCTGGCAGTGGTAGCTTTTTACCTGGGCAAATTGATCGACCCCGTGCTCTCGGCGATCCTGCTGGCGCTGCCAGAGTTCATCGCCATGCAAATCGTCTTTATCCTGGCGGTCCTGGCAGCGGCTGTTTTTGCCGCCGAGATCAGTTTCCTGTTCGGCTTGCCGGTGCTCACCCTGGGATCGGATTACTTCGGCATCGCCACTTTGGGCTTCACCATCATCGTCAAGGTGTTGCTGGATAACTCCGATACGATGCTGGGCTTCGAGGAGATGAAAGGCGCGCGCGGCATGGTCGGTATCCCCAAACTGACCAGTTGGTTCTGGGTCTTTCTGGCGCTCTTCCTGGTGGTGCTGGTCATGCGCAACCTGCTGCATTCCAGCTACGGACGTGCTATCGTTTCAGTGCGCGAGGACGAAATCGCCGCCAAGGCGATGGGGATTGATGTGGCAGAATATAAAATTATAACCTTCGTCATCGGCAGCCTGTTTGCTGGTTTGGCCGGCGGCCTGTACGCGCATATCAACGGCTTTCTACATCCCAACACATTCAACTTTATTAAATCCTTCGACCCAATGATTATCATTGTGCTCGGCGGCCTGGGAAGCATGACCGGCACGCTGGCCGGCGCCTTCACCTGGGCGCTTTTGTTGGAGGGCGTGCTGCGCCTGGTGCTGCCGCAGGGCTTCGAGACATGGCGCTATGTGGTCTATCCATTGGTATTGCTCCTGGTCATGCTGCTGAGGCCTAAAGGCCTCTTCGGAGACTATGAGATGCCGTTTTTGCGCCAACTCTTACCACCGCTGCACAAGAAGGAAGCCGATAAGTCGGCAGCCCCTTCCCCCACCCCCGGACTACCGGAGGTGCACCAATGAGCGCCACGGTAACGCCCCCTGAAAACAACGGCAACCAGCCAATTCTGGACATCCAGGGCCTGGTGATGCAATTCGGCGGCCTGAGAGCGGTGAACAACTTCAGCCTGTCGCTGCAGCCCAACGACCTGCAAGGCCTGATCGGCCCAAACGGCGCAGGAAAGACTACCGTGTTCAACATGATCACCGGGGTGTACGTCCCAACTGCCGGTAGAATCTTCTTTATGGGGCAGGAAATCACCGGGCTGGAGCCGTTCGAGATCAACCATATGGGCATCGCCCGCACCTTTCAGAACATCCGCCTCTTTCCGAACCTGACCGTGCTGGACAACGTGCGCATCGCCTATCATGCTCATGCGGGATACAGCATGAATGATGGCATCCTGCGCAGCCAGCATTTCTACGAGAAAGAGCGCGAACTCACCGAAAAAGCCCAGGACTTCCTGGCGGTATTCAACCTGCAAGATCGGCAAGGGACAATTGCCAAGAACCTGCCCTATGGAGAGCAGCGCCGCCTGGAGATCGCCCGCGCCCTGGCGGCCGAGCCGAAGCTCTTGCTGCTGGATGAGCCAGCGGCCGGCATGAACCCGGCTGAAACTGTCGCTCTCATGGACCTGATCCATTTCATCCGTGAACGCTTCAATCTGACCATCCTGCTCATCGAACACCAGATGCGAGTGGTGATGGGGATCTGTGAGCACATCACGGTGATGGATTTTGGCGAAGTCATCGCCCGCGGCAGCCCGCAAGAGATCCAGACCAACCCCAAAGTGATCGAAGCTTATCTAGGCCCCGGCGCAGCCGTGCTCTCCGAGAAGTTCCGCAGAAAGCGCGTCCAATAGAGGCAGGTGCAACATGGCTGAAAAATTACTCGAAGTTCAAGATCTCAATGTTTACTATGGCGCCATCCATGCCTTGAAAGGCATCAGTTTTTATGTGGAAAAGGGCGAGATCGTCGCCCTGATCGGCGCAAACGGGGCCGGGAAGAGCACCACCCTCAATACGATCTCAGGGTTGCTGCGCCCACGCTCCGGCAAGATCATTTTCCAGGGAGAGGATCTGACCCAGAGCATTCCAGATCAAATCGTGCGCAAGGGGATCGTCCAGGTGCCCGAGGGGCGTAAGATCTTCGCCACTTTGACGGTGCTGGAAAACATGGAAATGGGCGCCTTCACGGAAAAGGACAAAGATACGATCCAGAAAAATTTGAGCGCTGGATTCCAGCGTTTTCCACGCCTGAGCGAGCGGCGCAAACAGCTTGGCGGGACGCTCTCTGGCGGTGAGCAGCAAATGTTGGCCATCGCCCGTGGACTGATGTCCAGGCCCACTCTGTTGCTCCTGGACGAGCCTTCAATGGGCCTTTCGCCTTTGCTGGTGGAGCAGATCTTCACCATCATTCGGGACATCAACGACCAGGGTACCAGCATCCTGCTGGTGGAGCAGAACGCGCAGATGGCGCTGTCCATCGCCGACCGAGCCTACGTCTTGGAGACCGGGCGGATCGTGCTCGAAGGCCCGGCGCAGGATCTGCTCCACAACGAGATGGTCATCGAAGCCTATCTGGGCGGCCATTAGACGCACAGGAGAAATTTTTCCATGCAACCGTTTCAACGCATTCTGCTCTTCTTCGTGTTACCGGCAATCGCTCCGCTGATGTTCCCTCCGGATATCCTGCAAGGAGCATGGTATGCCATTGTGTTGGTCATCTTGTTGTTCGCCGCCCTGGGCTACGCCCTGACCCGTCGTCGGTTAACTGCGCTGACTTTGAGCATTTTCCTGCAAGGCCTGAACGTCATCGTGCGCCTGATGATGTTCTATCCACGCGCGATTACGCCCGACGGCGCGCCGCAATGGATGTTCATCATCACTTCTGTGCTCAGCATCGCCCTTTCCCTTTACCTGGTTTTGCGGCTGGACCGGGTGGATATCCGCGCACAGATGGCCTGACAGCGCTGGTGAAGGATGTGAAGCCAAAGGACGTGAGGCATGGTTTGTGTGCCTCACGTTTTTGTTTAGCTCCCGCAAAGGGGTGGTAAAATCAGGAAACTTTAACAAAATCTGGAACGCTCACATTTGTGACCGATTGACCATGCCATCTGCTGAAATTATCACCATCGGTACCGAAATCCTGCTGGGCGAGATTGTGGACACCAACGCCCGCCATATTGCACGCAAGCTGCGCGATGCTGGCATTGATCTTTATCGCAAGACAACTGTCGGAGATAACCCCAGCCGCATTGCCCAAGCGATTCAACAGGCGCTAGAGCGATGTGACATCATCCTGACCACCGGCGGTTTAGGCCCCACGATTGATGACCCGACGCGCGAGGCGGTGGCTATGGCGGTCAACCGGCAGGTCGAATTCCGCCCCGAACTTTGGGAGCAGATCCAGGCCCGCTTCCAGCGGTTTGGTCGCCAGCCGACCGAGAACAACCGCCGCCAGGCGTATATCCCCCAAGGCGCCATCCCCATCGAAAACCCGGTGGGCACCGCCCCATGCTTCATCGTCGAGCTAGGCGAGAAAGCCATCATCTCGCTCCCCGGCGTGCCGCGGGAAATGGAATACATCCTGGAAAACAGCGTCTTGCCTTACCTTCGACAACGGTATCATTTGACAGGGCTGATCAAAACCCGCATCCTGCACACCGCTGGGGTCGGCGAATCACAGATCGATGACCTGATCGGCGATCTGGAAAAGTTGAGCAACCCTACTGTGGGGCTGGCGGCTCACTCCGGACAGGTGGATGTGCGCATCACTGCAAAGGCCGATTCGGAAGAGAAAGCGGATACGATGATCGCCGAGGTCGAGCGCCGGTTGTACGAACGCCTGGGCGATTGGATTTACGGCGCAGACCAGACGACCCTGGAAGAAGTCGCCCTCCAGGCATTAGATCGCCGGGGATGGTCGCTGGCGGTGTTCGAGTGCGGTCTGGGAGGCACGCTGATCAACCGCTTATCCGCCGCGGCTCAGCGATTGGGAGGCCGAAAAGGCATCGTGTTTCGCAGCGGTCAGGTAGCCACCGAAATATGCAACCCACAAGAGTTGCTCGAAATGACCGAAGCCTGCCGCCGCAACCATCAGGTGGATGTTTGCCTGGGAGCGGCGATCTTCCCGGCGGCAGAACGACAGGAAGTACGCTTCGTGTTGATCACGCCGCACCGCACAGAGGAATTCTACCGCCCTTATGGCGGACCGCCGGAATACGCGCCGCGTTGGGCAGTGCATCATGGCCTGGATATCTTACGAAGAACAGGAAATGCCGAAAATGAGTGAAACCTGCGATCTACTGCTCACCCATGCTACCGTCCTGACGATGGACAACGATTATCACCTGTACGAAGCTGGCGCAGTGGCTGTGACAGGCGACAGCATCGTGGCCGTTGGCGAGGAAGCTGACCTGCGCAGGCGTTTCAACGCCGCAGAAGTCTTTGACTGCCAGGGCAAGGTGTTGATGCCTGGATTGGTCAACGCGCACACCCATGTGCCGATGACGCTGTTGCGTGGCCTGGCGGATGACCTGCGCCTGGATGTCTGGCTGCTGGGCTTTATGATGCCGGTGGAACGCGAGTTCGTCTCGCCGGATTTTGTGCGCCTGGGCACGCAGATCGCCTGTTTGGAGTTGATCCGCTCTGGGGTCACCTGCTTTGCCGACATGTACTACTTCGAAGAGAGCGTGGCGCAGGCTACGGCTGAGATCGGCTTGCGGGCAGTGTGCTCGCAGACCGTGCTCAAGTTCCCCGCTCCAGACGCCGAGTCGTATGAAGAATCCCTGGCCGCGGCGCGCGAGTTCATCCAGCGCTGGAAGGGGCATCCCTTGATTGTGCCCTCGGTGGCTCCGCATGCGCCCTACACCTGCACCCAAGAGATCCTGCGCGCGACCGCAGCGCTGGCTGCAGAGTTCGATGTGCCGCTCCACACCCACATTGCCGAGACGGCAATCGAAGTGGAGAATTCGCGCAACGAACATGGGATGCGGGTCGTTCCTTACGTCGCCAGCCATGACCTGTTCCAGGCCAAGGTGCTGGCGGCCCACTGCGTGCACATCGACGAGAGCGAAATGAACCTGTTGTTGCGCCATCGCGCCGGAGTGGCCCACAACCCCTCTTCCAATTTGAAGCTGGCTTCGGGCTTTGCGCCGGTCAGCCGGATGGTCGAACTCGGCCTGAACGTCGGCATCGGCACCGACGGCCCGGCGTCGAACAACGACCTGGACATGTTCGAAGAAATGCGTCTGGCTGCCTTCCTGGCCAAGAGCGTCGCCAACGACCCCACTGCCTTGCCGGCGCGCACCGCCCTGGCCATGGCGACCCGCATTGGGGCGCAGGCCTTGCACCTGGGGGAAGTGACTGGCTCGCTCGAACCCGGCAAGCGCGCCGACCTGATCCTGGTGGACATAAGCCCGCTGCACAATGCCCCACGCTTCCGCCGCGATCCCGGTGGCGTGTACGCTCAACTGGTCTATGCTGCTAAGTCCAGCGACGTGAGCGACGTGATGGTCAATGGCCGGTGGTTGATGCGCGACTGCCGGTTGACACAACTGGACGAACAGTCTCTGATCCAGCAGGCGCAAGAGTATGCGCATCATATCGATGCCTTCTTGATCCAGCGGGAAAAGTCGGTGCTTTCCAAGCTGGTTGCCATCAGCAAAGCCACCGAAGAGGAAAGCTTTGAGGTACAAGCCAAGGTGAGCATCGCCGATCCGGCCCCGATCCTGGAAGCGCTCCAAAAGCCGGAAATCGAAATCTTGCGTTACCGCCACTACCACGAATTCGACACATATTTCATTTTCGCTGATCCTGAACAAGGCATCCTGCGCTATCGGGAAGACGAGTTCATGGATGACGGCAATGTCAGTCAGGTGCGCTATCGGCTGACTCTGATCGGTCAGGCCCGGGAGCATCAATTCCCCAGCGATGTCATCTTGTCGCGCAGCCGCTATCTGGCGCCTGCCACCCACAGCCTGCGCTTCTACCGCGAATACTTCAAGCCCAGCGAAGAAATCTCCATCGAAAAGGATCGCCGCCGCTGGCGAGTGCTCTTCCGGGGCACCGAGTTTTTCGTCAATCTGGATCGGGTGGATCAGCCTGCGCTGGGCTATTTCCTGGAGGTCAAAAGCCGCACCTGGAGCCGTAAGGACGCCGAACACAAAGCGGATGTCGCCGTCCAGTTGATACGCTACTTGGGAGCGTCGCCTCAGGCAACCCAGGTTCAAGATTACCTGGATCTGATCCAGGTTTCGGGCAAATGACGGACGCACCGTTGACCTTTGCCACACAGCTTGCCAGGCAGGCAGGTAGGCTGTTGCTGAGCTACTTCCGCTCAGATGAGCTGCGGGCTGAGTTCAAACAGGACCGCTCCCTCGTCACCCAGGCGGATCTGCAGGCCGATCAGATGATCCGGGCAGCCATCCAGCAGGAATATCCAGACGATGACCTGCTCAGCGAAGAGCTTCAACCTGGCACAGCGAACGAAGGAATCCCTGCAGATCGCCCCATTTGGATTATCGATCCGCTGGACGGCACAACCAATTTCAGCCTGGGATTGCATTATTGGGGAGTGCTGCTGGCGCGGTTGGTCAGCGGCTGGCCGGAACAGGCGGTGATGTATTTCCCCGTCATCGATGAGCTTTATACCGCCGAGCGCTACGGCGGCGCATTCTTGAACGGAGCCCCTTTGAAGATCAAAGCGCCCGAGGCCAGCCGGCCGCTTTCCTTTTTCGCCTGCTGCTCGCGCACACACCGCCGCTATCAGGTCAGCGTGCCATATAAAGCGCGCATCCTGGGTTCCGCAGCATACACCCTTTGCGCGGTCGCCCGCAGTTCGGCGATCCTGGGATTCGAATCCACAGCCAAAATCTGGGACCTGGCCGCCCCCTGGCTGGTAGTGAGCGAGGCGGGTGGGGTCATCGAAACCCTGGATGGCAGCCAGCCGTTTCCTTTGACCGCCGAGAGGGATTATTCGAAGCGCAGCTTTCCGGTGCTGGCAGCCGCCAACGCCGATGTGGCAAAGCGCGCCCACCAGCAGATCGTGCCCAAATAGCCTGGATGGTATAATTCTTTAAGACAATATTTCTCTCAAGGAGTGGAGATGATGGAATATCGCTTTCTGGGTCGTTCTGGTCTCAAAGTTTCGGCGCTCTCCTTTGGCGCGTGGGTCACCATAGGCGGCCAGGTGGACGAACAGGGGGCGGTCGAGTGCATGACCGCCGCTTACGAGGCAGGGGTGAACTTCTTCGACAACGCTGAGGCCTACGCTCGGGGCAATGCCGAGGTAGTCATGGGAAATGTGATCAAAAAGCTGGGCTGGAAGCGTTCAGACCTGGTGCTTTCGACCAAAATTTTCTGGGGCGGCAACGGCCCTAATGACACCGGCCTCTCCAGAAAACACCTGATCGAGGGAACCCACGCTGCACTCAAGCGCCTGCAGACGGATTATGTTGACTTGATCTTCTGTCATCGCCCAGATTTATACACGCCCATCGAAGAGACAGTCTGGACGATGCATCAACTCATTCAGCAGGGCAAAGCTTTCTATTGGGGCACCAGCGAATGGAGCGCCCAACAGATCACCCAGGCGCATGCCATCGCCCGGCGCGAGCACCTGATCCCGCCGCTGATGGAGCAGCCGGAATACAACATGTTCCACCGTCAGCGCGTCGAGGTGGAATACGCCCCGCTGTATGCTGAGTTTGGGATGGGCACCACTATCTGGAGCCCCCTCGCCAGCGGGTTGCTCACCGGCAAATATAATCAGGGGATTCCAGAGGGAACGCGCGTCTCTTTGAAAGGCTACGAGTGGCTGCGAGAGGAGTTCGAAAGCCAGGAGGCTAAAGCCAAGATCGAAAAGGTCAAGCAAATGATGCCCATCGCGGCCGAACTGGGCTGCAGCATGGCGCAACTGGCCATTGCTTGGTGTTTGAAAAACCCACATGTGAGCACCGTGATCACTGGTGCTTCTCGCCGTGAGCAGGTGGTCGAAAACATGAAATCGCTTGAGGTGGTTGAAAAGCTTTCTGATGAGGTGATGGCGCGCATCGAGGGCATTCTCGACAACAAGCCAGAGCCCGAAACCGACTGGCGCTAGCCTCGGGAAAGGTTTTCTATTTGCAATTTGCAACTTTGCTGACTATAATACTTTTTATCTTGGGATAAAAGGCAACGGATTGCTCTACTTTAGAAATTCGCCCTGTATTCAGACAATGAGCAGGTCGAATTGTGGAGGATTTGAAGGTCGTGGAGACCCATAACATCACGCAAAATTTCGACGACTCGAGCCTGGAGCCAGATCGAAACCAGCAGCTTTCCGCAGGCGTCACCCTGCAGGACCGCTATCTGATCCAGGGCATGCTCGGGGTTGGCGGTATGAGCGCGGTTTACCGGGCCCGAGACCTGCATTTTCCAAATGTCGTGAAGCTCGTCGCGGTCAAGGAGATGGTCAACCGCGCCGTTGATCCGGTCGTCCGCAGCACCATCGTGCGCAACTTCGAGCGCGAAGCCAATTTGCTGGCTTCTTTGGATCACCGCGCCATCCCCCGAATCTATGACTACTTTTCGATCAACGACCGCTCCTATCTGGTGCTGGAGTACATTCACGGTCACGATATGGAGATGGTGATCAACAACAGCCCGGACTTTTTACCCGAGGAGCGGGTAGTACGCTGGGCAATCGAGCTTTGCGATGTGCTGAGCTTTCTGCATACCCATAAGCCTGACCCAATCGTTTTTCGCGACATGAAGCCCTCCAACGTGATGATCAACCCGCAAGATCACGTTGTGCTGGTGGATTTTGGCATTGCCAAGCCCTTCGAGACCGGCCAGAAGGGCACCATGATCGGCACCGAAGGCTACTCGCCGCCTGAACAATACCGCGGCGAGGCCACTCCTCTGGCGGACATTTACGCCCTGGGCGCCACCCTGCACCACGCCCTGACGCGCCACGATCCTCGCCTGGAGGCGCCGTTCTCCTTCAGCGAGCGCCCGATCCGTCAGATCAACCCCAACGTCTCCCCGTTGTTGGAGGCAGTGGTCAACACGGCGTTGCAATACAACCCGGAAGATCGTTATCAGAGCGCCAATGACATGAAAGAAGCTCTGCTGGGAGTGGCGCGAGAGACGGGGATTTTACGACACCTCACCACAACGATCTCGACCTCCAAACCAGGCGGCGAAGTCAAACCCGTCTGGTCATTCGAGTGCGAGGACGAAATCCGCGGCAGCCCTCTGGTGGATAAAGGAAATGTTTACATCGGTTGCTACGATAACAACCTGTATGCGCTGGATGCGGAAAAAGGGACCTTCCTTTGGAAATATCCCACGGATGGCGGGATCGTCAGCAAGCCCGCAGTGTACGAAGATAACCTGTTCTTCGGCTCTGAGGACTTTCGCCTGCACGCCATCTTCCAGCGCAATGGCAGGCTGAACTGGACCTATTACACCAAAGGTCCGATCCGCTCATCGCCGTACATCGCTGAGGGCCACATTTTCATCGGTTCAGACGATGGCTACCTGCACGCAGTCAATGCCGTCACCGGGCGCATGGCCTGGCGCATCGACGCAGGCTCGGCGGTGCGCTGCACGCCGCTCGTCTATCAGGAGCACATCTACTTCGGCACAGAATTAGGCGACTTCTACTGCGCCGATTTCCGCGGCACGGTGCGCTGGCGCTTCAAAGCCAAGCGCGCCATCACCTCGTCCCCAATCGTGTCGAAGAATGTGGTCTATTTCGGCTCTGTAGATAGTACGGTGTATGCGCTGGATGTCAATACCGGCTGGGTGATCTGGCGGTTTCGACTGAACAAGCCTTCGATTTCGACGCCGTGCCTGGCCGACAACCTCCTGTTCACCGGCGCAGTGGACGGCGTGATTTATTGTCTGGAGGCCAGTTCTGCTAAAGAAGTCTGGCGCTTTGCCACGCAGCATCAAGTCACCGGCTCGCCCATTATCCACAAAGACTCGCTCTATTGCGGTTCAGTAGATGGCTTTATCTATTGCCTGGAATACCGCACCGGGCGCCTGCGCTGGAAATTCCAAACCAAAGGGCCGATTACCGGCACACCCGCCGCCAAGGACGATTTGATTTTCATCGGGTCAACCGACCATCGGCTCTATGCGCTCTTAGCCTGAGCGGTTCAACAAGACAGGAAGGTGCTGATTGACCAGCATATTCAAGAAACTTTTCGGCAGGAAATCGCCCGCGGTCAGCGCCAGTGTGGACATGCCCACGCTGCCGGTCATGGAGAGGCCGGCCAGTGCTGCGCCTGTTCCGAAAGGCGAAAAAGTTCATCTCGACCTGCCGCAACTCCATGTTGGCTGCGCGCAATCGATAGGAAAACAGCGAGATCACAACGAAGACTCTTTGCTGGCGATCAACACCCTGATCTCTGAAAATGGAGACTACATCCCCTTTGGACTGTACATCGTGGCGGACGGGATGGGGGGGCACAAATTTGGTGAGATTGCCAGCGGCCTGGCGGTTCGCACCGTTGCCAACCAGGTAGTGCGCAAGGTATTCCTGGCACTGTTAAGCCCCAAGCCTGAAAGGCCGAGCGATTCGATCCAGGAGATTTTAGAGGATAGCCTGCAAGAAGCTCATCGCCTGGTAATGAAAGAGGCCCCTGGCTCGGGCACGACGTTGACCGCAGTGCTGATCCTGGATAAGCAAATGTCCATCGCCCATGTAGGCGACAGCCGCTTGTATGCCATTTCACCCGAAAGTGAGGTCAGCGTGATCACTCGCGATCATTCGCTGGTGATGCGTATGATGGAGCTGGGTCAACTGAGCGAAAAAGACGCCGCCATCCATCCGCAACGCAATGTGCTCTATCGCGCCCTGGGACAGGGAGAGGTGTTTTCTCCGGATATCCTCACTACCCCGCTGCCTGCTTCCGGTTCCCTGCTGCTTTGCTCGGATGGTTTGTGGGGAGTCGTGCCGCAGGCGGAGCTTGCCCGTTTGATCAACGCATATCCAGACCCCCAGATAGCGGCTCAATTGCTCGTCGATGCGGCGAATGCGGCCGGCGGCCCGGATAACATTTCCGTAATCCTGATCCGCCTGCCCGAATAGGCGATCGAATGACGTCGAACCTCGATTATTACGATCTCCTCGGACTTCCCAAAGATGCCACTCCGGATGAGGTTCGACGCGCCTACCACGAAGCCGCTCGGCGGTTCCATCCTGATACCAGCGCCAATCCTGACACCACAGAGTTGTTCCTTCAGGCGCAAAAAGCGTATGAGGTGCTCTCCGATCCGAAGGCGCGTGAGCTATACGATCAAAGCTTGCGAGAGCAGAGCAATCTCCCTGTTGTCCTGGATGTAACCTATAGCCGTCCAAGCCTGGCCACCTTGGATGAATCGCAATTGATCTATGCGCTGCTGGAGCTATCACCGTCGGCCAATTTCGCCATGGCTCCAAATCCCCCGTTGAATGTATGCCTGGTGCTTGATCGCTCCACCTCGATGCAAGGGGTGCGAATGGACACCGTCAAAACCGCGGCCATCGAACTGATTCGCCAGCTTCGGCCCGAAGATCGCCTCTCGATCGTCGTGTTTAGCGATCGGGCGGAAGTGCTGCTGCCCGCCGGAAGACGCATGGACCGCACCCTGATCGAGACACAGATCCAGATGATCCGCGCCAGCGGCGGAACGGAGATCTATCAAGGCCTGGAAGCCGGTTTCGAAGAGGTCAACCAAAATTCGGCGCGGTCGCTGATCAATCACATCATCCTGATCACCGATGGGCGGACATACGGCGACGAAGATCAATGCCTGCAACTTGCCGACACCGCAGCCGCCCAGGGCATCCGCATCACGGGCCTGGGCATCGGCACCGAATGGAATGATGCGTTCTTGGATGAATTGACCGGCAGAACAGGGGGCACCAGCGCCTATATCTCGCGCGCCAGCGATATCCGTAGCTTTTTGCAGGAAAAGTTCACCAGCTTGAAGCAAATCTTCGCCGAAAGGGTGACACTGAACCTGACGCTTTCCCCTGGGGTAAAGCTGACTGCGGCTTTTCGCCTGCAACCCGAATCGGCGATCCTGAGCAGCGACTTCCCGATCCGCCTGGGGAGCATCCCAAAGCCCAGCAAGCTTTCGATCCTGTTGGAGTTAGTCATCCCGCCTATCCCGGCGACGGAAAACCGATTTCGAATTGCCAGTGGCGAAATAGAGTACCTGCTTCCATTCGAGCCGGCGCGCATCCATAAAGTCCCGGTCTTATTGAGCCGTCTCACCAGCGCCGAGATCAGCACCGACCTGCCGCCTAAGGCGATCTTTCAAGCTCTGTCGCAGATCACGCTTTTCCGCATGCAAGAGCGCGCCCGTCAGGAAGTAGCCGAAGGGAAAGTTCAGGAAGCCAGCCTGCGCTTACAACGCCTGGCCACGCAGTTGCTTTCCCTGGGTGAGATCGAGCTGGCGCAAACGGCGATCATCGAGGCCGAGCGGATCCAACAAACGCACATGCTCAGCGCCGAGGGAGAGAAGCGAATTAAGTATGGAACGCGATCTTTTCTATTGCCGGCGGGAGCCAAGGAGTAAACAGTCGCATGATTGTGTGTCAGAACTGCCTGCATAAAGAGATGCTGGGCGCAATGTTTTGCAGCGAGTGCGGCGCTCAGCTCATCTATGCAACCGGTGTGCCCACCAGCGGCATCTACCAGACGACTTCGAACCTGCGGCCCAGCGAAGTGAGCCTGAAAGAGCCGCCGCCGCCCATCTCATTTCCTGACGCGCTGGTCTCGCTCAACATTATCAGCACCGGCGATATCCTTCCGCTGGCGGGCCAGGAAGAGATCACCCTGGGAAGGGTCAGCGAAGGTCAACCGATGGTTCCAGATATCGATCTGACGCCCTACAAGGCTTACGAAGCTGGGGTTTCGCGCATGCACGCTTCTATCCGAATGGTCGAAGATCAGGTGCTGATCACGGATCTCGGCTCCGCGAATGGCACCCGCGTGAACGGGATGCAGATTACGCCGCATATCCCCTATCCGGTGAAACATGGCGATATCCTGACGTTGGGCAAATTCAAAATCCAGATTTTGCTCCGCAACCGCTAGTACGATAAGTTCGGAAGACCAATCAAAAACGGAGGCTGGCGTGACCTATACACTGGTAATACACGTACAAAATTCTGACCCGGTGATGGGCGAGGCCGACGAATTGCCCAGCCCAAGCGATACCATGGTCGTGGTAAAGAATCCCCGCCGCGTGGACGGAAAGGATCTGCACTATCTGGCGGAAAACGTCATGACCGTTTACTGGCCAATCGAGCGGATAAACTTTATCGAGGTGCTCAGCGAAGGAGAAGAAGAAGAAATCATTGGCTTTGTACGGGAGTAAACCGATGCCCAAAGACAATCCATTCAAAGGTCGCCGCATCCTGGTGGTGGATGACGAAGAGCGGATGGTTCGTTTCATCCGCCTCAATCTGGAGCACGACGGTTTCCGCGTGACCGAAGCCTATAATGGCATCCAAGCGATCAACAAAGTGCGCAGCAGCCTGCCCGACCTGGTACTGCTGGATGTGATGATGCCCGACCTGGATGGCTTCGAAGTGCTCAAGATCATTCGCGAAGTCAGCAGCGTGCCCGTGATCATGCTGACGGCAAAAGGCGAGGAGGACGACCGCGTGCGCGGCCTGGAGCTGGGGGCCGATGACTATATCACCAAGCCTTTCAGCCCACGCGAGCTGGTCAGCCGCGTCAAGGCAGTGCTACGGCGCACAGAGACCCCCACCGCCACCATGCATGGCCTGATCGAGGTGGACGAACGCCTGAAGCTGGATTTCGACCGCCGGGAAGTGTGGGTAGATGGCAAACTGGTCAAGCTACGCCCGACGGAATACCGCCTTTTGTACCACCTGGTGCAAAACGCGGGCTGGGTGGTCACCCACGACCAAATCCTGACCAAAGTGTGGGGATATGAATATCGGGACGAACCGCATTATGTGCGACTGTATATCAACTATCTGCGCAAAAAACTCGAAGAAGATCCAGCCAATCCTAAATATATTCTGACTGAAAGAGGCATCGGTTACCGGTTTGTCGATTTTCGCCGTCAGAAAGCAGGGGAAGCGCCAGAGGACACCGAACATGGAGAATAAAGGCACCAAGCAGCGCATTTTACTAGTAGATGATCACGAAATCGTGCGCTTAGGACTTAAAGCGCTCCTTGAACGCCACCCGAATTTCGAGGTGGTTGCGGAAGCCAGCACAGCCCGCGAGGCCGTCGAGAAGGTCGAGGTGTTTCAGCCAGATGTGGTGGTGATGGACATCCGCCTGCCGGGTGGATCGGGCATCGAGGCCTGCGAAGAGATCTCGGAGAGATTCCCCGATTCGAAGGTGATCATGCTCACATCCTACGCTGAAGACGAAATGCTGTTTTCGGCGATCCGCGCCGGCGCAGCCGGTTACGTGTTGAAGCAAATCGGGGGCGAAGATCTTGTTCGGGCGATCGAAGCCGTTGGCAGGGGCGAGGCCCTGCTCGACCCTGCGGTCACTCAGCGCATCTTTCAAGAGGTGCGTAAAGCGGCCAAGGAAGAGGAAGCCTCTGCTTTCTCTGCGTTAACCCAGCAGGAGAAACACGTCTTGTTGCTGGTCTCGGAGGGCAAGACGAATCGAGAGATTGCCAAAGCGTTGTTCCTGGGCGAGGGCACGGTGCGCAACTACGTCAGCAGCATCCTATCCAAGCTGGGTGTGAGCAATCGCGCCGAAGCCGCGGCTTACGCCGTGGAGCACAACCTGAGGGATTATCTATAAGCTCCACCCAGCAAACTCAACGACGCCTCATTCAGCCAGCGCGGCATTCCGGGCACGGGCATAACGCCCGCAGGAACTTCCAGTTATAGATCCCAAAATGGTGGCCATCCTCCCATTCGATGGTGATGGCATAGGTGCCAACCGCCTCAACGTTGCGCAGGCGCGTGGCCGGCGTGTCCTCCGGAGGACGGTCGAACCACTCCGGATCCGGGTCGCCGCCCATGTTTTCGTGCCCGCCGCGGCATTCAGCGCATGGGCAGGCGTAGCGCAGCAGGGAGAACGGGTATAGGCTATAATGGCTGTCACTCCAGGCCACCGACAAATAACCGGTCTGTCGGTTGGCCGTGATCCCCGTAGGTCTGATCTCATTCATCGGCATTTCACTCCATCAGCTCAAGGTTTTTGCACCACTTGCAGATAATTGGCAACCGCCCAGCCGCGGCGCCCAGCGTCATATGGCCCAACCAAGTACCACCACATATAACCGTCTGCTTCCTGCGGGCCTTCCTCGACCACAAAGACCTCCGCCTCTGCCCCCAATAGCAACACTGGCGCATTCAGGCCCGGACGCTCGCGGAAGCGCAGGCCCGCCCCAGCGGTGCCGGTGATTTGCACATACGCGCCCACTGCGATCTCGCCAGGCGGCGGCAGCGGCACGGTCTCAGTCGGGTTGAGCGAACCAGGCGAAGGCTGTTCGGCGGTTGCTGGCGTATCTGCAGGGATCAAATTCATCACCGCAGTGGATTGTCCGGCCGACGGGTCGGGCGAACGCGTGGCCCACAACAGCCCCAGCGTTGTCAACAGCAAACAGCTTGCGATGACGACCGAACCGCCGATCACCCGAAGATCGATCAGGCCTGCCAGGCTCTCGAATGTGTCTGCTCTACGTCTGGGCATCTCATTTCAGACTGGCAACAAGAAAAAAGCCAGGGCCAGGATCAGATAAACGGCCAGCAACTCCGCCCCCTCCAGCCAGTTCGACTCGCCATCCATGCTGATCAACACCGTGATCAGCACGCCCACGATCAAAGCCAGCAACTCGAAGCCATTGAAAATCAACTGCAACCGATTACCTATCACCAGGCTGATGAACACCAGGACCGGAGCGACGAACAGGGCGATTTGCAGGCTGGAAGCGACGGCAATTTCTACGCTCAGGTCCATCTGATTTTGGACAGCCACTTTGACCGCCACCAGATGTTCGGCGACGTTGCCGATCAACGGGATCAGGATGATACCCAGGAAAAATTCCGAAATGCCCAGGCCGATCATCACCGGCTCGACCACGCCCACCAGCAATTCGCTCATCACCACCACCCCAAGCGTCGAGAGAGTCAGCCAGATCAGCGAAGTCCGCAAGGACCAGGAAGCTTGATGAGGGGCGGGCGCGCTGACAGGAAGAACCGCATGGGCTTCCGTCGCTTCGTGGGTGTGAGCTCTGGTTGCTTCATCGTGATCGCGAAAGCTGAAAAACAGGGAAGCCGCGTATAAGATGATCATGATGGCCGCCACACCCAGGCTGAGCGCTTCCACTTCGACGCTATCCGTAGGGCCGATCGAACTGCTCAGCACCGACGGCACCAGCAATGCGATCACCGAAAGCATCAGCAGGATGGCGCTGCGGCTGGCATGGCGAGAGTCGAAGCGTTGAATCCCGTTGCGCAACCCTCCCAGCAGCATTGCCATCCCCATCACCAGCAAAATATTTCCCAGAATCGAGCCGGTAATCGACGCCTTGACCAGTTCCAGCAGTCCTTCGCGGATCGCCACGATGGTGATAATCAACTCCGCAGCGTTGCCCAGCGTGGCATTCAACAGCCCACCCAGCCGCGGGCCGGTATAGACGGTTAACGCCTCGGTAGCCGTGCCAATCATACCGGCCAGAGGGATGATCGCCAGAGACGACAAGGCAAACACCCAAAGCTCGCCCCAGCCACCCACTTCCGCCAGGATCGCAAACGGCAGGGCTAACAGCAACAGGTTGATCGGTTGTTCTCGAAAAAATTGGCCGACTTTTCTCATCACCGCTTCCCTTTCGGAGGTTTATACAGATGTGCCTCACCCGAGACACCGCCCAAGATTTTACCCGATTTTTCCGCTCTCAATCGCCCAGATCAGGCGATTTCTCGAACGAGACGATGGCTTGGTATAATTGTAATCAGACGATGAATGCTCCTGTTATCCTGAACAACCGTTATCAATTGCAAGAGCGCCTGGGCGCAGGGGGGATGGCGATGGTCTATCGAGCGCACGATTTGACCCTCGAGCGCACTGTGGCGATCAAAATCCTGCGCAAAGATTTCTCGAACGACCCGGCGTTTCGACAGCGGTTTCGCCAGGAGGCCAAAGCGGCGGCTAACCTTTCCCATCCGAACATCGTCACGGTGCACGACTTCGGTTTGTACGCCGACCAGCTCTTCATCATCATGGAATTCGTGCCGGGGAGCGACCTGAAAACTTTGCTCAGAGAGCGCAACCGCTTCGACCCTGCGGAGGCTTTGGAGTTGATCACCCAGGCTTGCGCCGGGATCGGCTACGCCCATCGCGCTGGCCTGGTCCATTGCGACATCAAACCGCAGAACATGTTGGTGACGCCGGATAACCGCCTGAAAGTGGTGGATTTTGGCATCGCTCGCCTGATGGCGACCATCTCGCCTGACGAAAAAAGCGATGTCGTTTGGGGCTCGCCGCAATATTTCTCGCCCGAACAGGCCGCCGGAATGGCGCCTTCGCCGGCCTCGGATGTCTATTCGCTGGGCGTGGTGCTCTACGAGATGCTCACTGGCCGGCTGCCCTTCACCGCTTCCACAGCCGAAGAACTGGCGCGCCTGCACCGTGAGGCCCTACCCCCTTCGCCGCGCCGTTTCAACCCGGAGATTCCGATCCCCCTGGAGCAGATACTGCTCAAGGTTCTATCAAAGGAACCTTCCTTGCGCTATCGCACCGCCGATCAATTGGGGCTGGTGCTGGCTTCCCTGGCGCAACAACCGCCGCCAGTGATCCAGCCTGCTGCGCCGCAGCCGCAACCCGGATATGCCGGGCCTACTCAGGTCTCTTCCCCTTACCCGCCCGCCAGCGAATATCCGCTCGAAAGCATCGAGTATGTCGAGGAAGAGGCTCCAAGCTATGTGGTGATCCCGCCGCCCCGGCCTCGCACCACCTTCGATTGGCTTACCTGGCTGCTGGCTTTGCTGGCCCTGGTTGCGGTAGGTGGTTTGATTCCTTTCTGGCTGTGGGTGATTTATGTTCTGAACCCACCGATGTGAGCGTTATTTGGGTCAATCTGGCGACTCTGAAAGGCTGAAATGCAAGCGCCAAACAGAAACGCGGAAATCACGACCGCAGCCGTGATTTCCGCAATTGAACTCTCGATTTGAATTTGGGATGATTGGGACGAAGTTAGACTTATGCTTCGGTTTTCACCAGGGTGCGAATGCACTTGGCGCACAACACTTTGCGCACCATGCGTCCGTCTTCCATGACGTGGACGCTTTGAAGGTTCGGGCGAAAAGTCCGCTGAGTAGCCTTCTTCGACCATGGACGATTGAGACCAAAGGTGGTCTTCTTACCGCAATGAGCACACTTAGCCATAGTTCACTGATTCCTTTCCAACGCTCGAAGCGCCGATCACGCGCAATTTACGTTCAATCCAATTCCTTACGAGCGGAACATGCCGCCCGGATAATAGCCGTGCAATATTACCACAAAGCGCGACACTTATCAAGCAAAGTTGCGATTTTTCATGTATAATCTGCCAATTCCAGAGGAACCAAGAATGGACGAAACTACTCCCCTCGGCAGCATCCACGTCTCTCCACGAGCCATTGCCAGCATCGCCTATCACGCGGCGCTACAATCCTATGGCGTCGTTGGGCTGGCCTCGAAAAATCTGATGGAAGGCTTGGCGCATGTCCTGGTGAAAGACCCCACGAAAGGCGTTGAAGTACAGTATGACGGGCAGAACATCAAGATCGATCTGTATGTGATCATCGAATACGGCACGCGGATCAAGTCGGTAGCCACCAGCGTCAGCAACACGGTTCGCTTTCAGGTCGAAAAAGCTCTTGGGATGCCCATTCAAGAGGTCAATGTGCACGTGCGAGGCTTGCGCATCAGCAACTATGATTGAGGTGGGTGCAAACTCGCTGCGTTCGACTGTGCTATCTTCGTCTGTTGAGGAGTTTATCGATTAATGTTATCTAATCCAATGCCCGTAACCAAACCCGACCTCCCGCCCAAAAAATCGATCGATGGTCAGGTATTTAAACGCCTGGTCGAAGCCAGCTTGACCTGGCTGCGAACCAATCAACAAATTGTGAACGCCCTGAACGTCTTTCCGGTGCCGGACGGGGATACGGGCACGAATATGCTGCTCACGATGCAAGCCGCCTACGATGAGATTGCCGACTCCGCCGAACATAACTTCGGCAAAATGGTGCATGCGGTCGCGCACGGCGCGCTGATGGGCGCGCGAGGCAACTCCGGGGTGATCCTTTCTCAACTCTGGCGAGGCTTCGCGCGCGCCGTGGACAATAAACCTACCCTCGACGTACCCACTATGGTGCAGGCTTTTGCAGTGGCGCGGGACACCGCCTATAAGGGCGTCGTTCGCCCGGTCGAGGGAACCATCCTGACCGTAGCCAAGGATGTGGCAGCGGCGGCCGAGGCAGCCCAGTCGGCCACGGACGATCCAGGCGCTTTGTTGGAAATCCTGGTCAGCGCCGCCGATTCATCGGTGCAGCGCACGCCCGAACTGCTGCCGGTGCTCAAGGAAGCCGGCGTAGTCGACGCGGGGGGCAAAGGTTTATTCTTTATTCTTGAGGGTATGCTACGCTTCAGCAAAGGACAACCCCTGGATACCGCCGCTGCAGCTGTCATGCCGCTCTCCGAAATGGTGCTGGAGAACACTATGGAAGCCATTGAGCCCGGCCAGGATTACGAGGTCATCGTGGACTTCCGCCCCCATGAGCCGCTCGAATTGCCCACCTTCTACAGCGAACTGGAACAGATGGGCACTTCGATACAGGTGGGCGAGGGCGATGGGATGTATCGCCTGCATATCCACGTGCCCACAGAAAAGCTTTACACGCCGATCGATTACACCCGCTCGCTGGGCGTCATCACCAAAGTCGCGATCGAAAACCTGATCGATCAAATGGATCAGAAAAGGGACTATTGCGATGAGACTCGGCCCAGCCTGGCGCCCCTGGAACCCGGACAGATTGCAGTAATCGCTGTATCGCCCGGCGCCGGCATATCCCGGGTCTTCGCCAGCCTGGGCGCGGCTGGCATCGTCGAAGGCGGCCAGACGATGAACCCCAGCACCCAGGAAATCATCCACGCCTTCGAGAACCTGCCCACCGATAAGATCATCGTGCTGCCGAATAACAAGAACATCATTCTGACCGCTCGTGCTGCCGCAGAGTTGACCGTGAAAAAGGTAGCCGTGATCCCCAGCCGTTCTGTCCCCCAAGGCCTGGCGGCGATGATGCGCCTGGTTCCGGATGGTGATTTCGACAGCGTGGTGGCAGAGATGAACGCTGCGCTGGACGATGTCGAGACCGGCGAGATCACCATCGCCACGCGCAGCGTCGAGATCGATGGTGTGCAGGTTCAGGAAGGCCAGGTCATCGCCTTGCTCAACGGAAAGCTTGTGCTGGCTGCTTCGAGCCTGGAAGAGGCCTGCCTGGGTTTGCTGGCCAAAGCGCACGCCGATCATTTCGAGTTGATCACCATGTTCTATGGAGACAACATCCCCAAGGCCGAAGTGTTTCGCATTGCCGATAAGGTGCGTGCGATGTATCCTGCCCAAGAAGTCGAGGTTCAAGAAGGCTGCCAACCGCATTATCCATTCATCATTGCCATCGAATAAGCTTCCCTGGCGTCAATTGGAGTGCCAGGGCATAGCGAATAAACCGGGGTGTTGCAATGAACATTGCCCTTGTCACTGATAGTACTGCCGATCTTCCATCCGCTTTAACCGAGCAGTATCAGATTCATGTGGTGCCAAACCTGATCGTCATCGATGGGCAGACGCTGGTGGATGGCAAAGATATTTCGCGGGATGAGTTCTATCAGCGCCTGCCAGAGATGAAAACACCGCCAACCACCGGCACCGCTTCTTCCGGCGCTTACCAGCAACTCTATCAGGATTTGCTCGAGCAAGGCGCCGATCACATCGTGTCTATCCATGCCTCCAGCCAGCTAAGCGGCATTTACAACGCCGCGCATACAGCCGCTCAGGAGTTCCATGAGCGCGTGCATGTCCAAGACAGCCAGAACGTGTCTATGGGCCTGGGTTTTCAGGTGTTGGCCGCTGCCGAAGCCATTGCGCGCCGCGCTTCGCTCAGTGAGATCCTGGCCTTGCTGGCAGAAATACGCGCCAAGATTCGCCTGATCGCCATGCTGGATACCCTGGAATATGTGCGGCGCAGCGGCAGAGTCTCTTGGGCGCGAGCGCGCATCGGAAACCTGCTGCAGGTGAAGCCATTCATTCAGGTCGTCGAGGGAGGCAAGGTGATCAGCCTGGGGGAGACGCGCACACGCAGCAAAGGCATCGCCCGCTTGAAGGAGCTACTGCACAGCTTGGGCGAATTGGAACGCCTGGCCATTTTGCACACCAGCGCGCACGCCGACGCCCGGCAATTCCTGGCGGATCTAAAAATCAACTTGTCTACCGAACCGTTGATCGTCAATGTGACCACAGTAATCGGCGCCCACGTCGGCCCAAATGGCCTCGGATTTGCTGCGGTGCTGAAATAAGGGGAGCAACGGCTGGTAAAATATAACCACAATGAAGCCATCGATACAAAAATTACAGAAATTTTTCAAACTGGAAGCAGAACGCGGCTACGATAACCATGCCGTTCTGGGGGGGTTGGAGCGCATTCTGGAGTTATGGGTGCCCGAAGCGCGCCAGGATGGCGTCCCAGAAGAGTTGATCCAGGTGATCATCGCTCGCCTCCGGGATTACGCTCGGCTGACCGAAAAATCCCGCGCCGAAAGCTTGCAAGGGTTGTGGCGACGCATTCAGCGCAGCGAGTCTGGCCAGCCAATAGACACGACCTTCGAAGCCGAACCGAGACCAGAAGCGCTGGCCGAGCCAGGTGAGGAGCCAGTCGTCTCGGATCTTCCTATCCAGGAAGCGGTTGCAGAAACAACCGAAGCGGCGGCCGCTGAAGCGGCGCCCCCAGAGCCAGCGGCGCCCACCGGCCTGGAGCCGGAGCCGCCCCCGGTGGAGCCAGAGGCCCTGAACGCTCCGCTCACGGTGGTACAGGGCATCGGGCCACGCACTGCGCAGACCCTCTCGCGGCTTGGGCTGCAAACTCTGCGCGATCTGCTGTACTATTTTCCGCGCCGCTACGATGACTACACCAAACTCAAGCCAATTAACCGCCTGGCTTACGGCGAGGAAGTCACGGTGATTGGCACGGTTCAAAGCGTCAACACGCGTGCATTGCACGGGGGCAAGCTTCAGCGCGTGGAGGCCGTTGTCTCGGACGGCACCGGCTCGCTGCGGGTTAGCTGGTTCAATCAGGTCTGGATTGCCCGGCGTTTGAACCCAGGGATGCAGATTTCGCTCTCCGGTAAAGTCTCCCAATACCTGGGGCGCCCGGTGATGGACAACCCCACCTGGGAGCCATTGGAACAGCAGCAACTCAGCACCAACCGTATCGTGCCCGTCTATCCCCTGACGGCCCAGCTCACCCAGCGCTGGCTGCGCCGCCTGACCCACCAAACTGTCACTTATTGGGCGCCACGCCTGCCAGACCCCTTACCGGCGGACCTGCGTCGCGCAGCGGAAATCGTCGATCTGCGCACTGCCCTCCTGCAGGCGCATTTTCCAGATTCTTGGGAGCAGTTAAAAGCCGCCCAGGAGCGCCTGGCCTTCGATGAGATCTTCTTGCTCCAACTCGGGGTGCTGGCTCAGCGCCGCGCCTGGCTGGACCGCGCCGCGCGCGTGTTCTCCGTCGAGGAGGAATGGCTGGAAGAGCAGTTTCGTCGGCTGCCATTTGCGCTCACTGGCGCTCAGCAAAAAGCGATCGACGACGTGCGGCGCGATCTGGCCTCGGGGCGGCCCATGAACCGGCTGATCCAGGGAGACGTAGGCTCTGGCAAGACCGTCGTCGCCGCCCTGGCAGTCGCCATGGTCGCCCGCGAGGGCGCGCAGGCCGCCCTGATGGCGCCAACCAGCATCCTGGCTGAACAGCACTACAAGAATATGCTCCGTCTCCTGGCGGCCCAACCGCAGCCTGCTGGCGAGGCCCTTCTTCAGGAGAGCCCCACTGCTGTGCTGGAAGAAAGCCAGATTCGGCTGATGATCGGCGCGACGCCGGAGGCCGAAAAACGCCAGATTCGCGCCGGCCTGGAAGATGGATCGATCAAACTGGTGGTGGGCACTCACGCCCTGATCGAAGACCCGGTGACCTTTGCAGATCTTGAACTGGTGATCGTGGATGAGCAGCACCGTTTTGGGGTCGAGCAGCGCGCCGCCTTGCGGGCAAAAGGCGCCAGCCCGCACCTGCTGGTGATGACCGCTACGCCCATCCCCCGTTCTCTGGCCCTCACCATCTACGGCGACCTGGATTTAACGATCATCGATGAGATGCCCCCTGGCCGCCAGCCCGTGAGCACCTACGTGTTGATGCCGCGGGAACGCGAGCGCGCCTACCGGCTCATCCGCAGCCAGGTGGAGCAAGGCCGGCAGGCCTTCATTGTCTATCCGCTGGTGGAAGAAACCGAAAATAGCACCGCCAAAGCTGCCGTGGATGAGCAAGTTCGCTTGCAAACGGAAATTTTCCCCGACCTAAAGGTTGGATTGCTCCATGGACGCATGCGTCCAGATGAAAAAGACCAGGTGATGAGCGAGTTTCGCAATGGCGAATATCACATCCTGGTATCCACAACGGTGATCGAAGTCGGCGTGGATATCCCAAACGCTTCCGTCATGCTGGTCGAAGGCGCTAACCGCTTTGGACTGGCACAACTGCATCAGTTGCGCGGACGTGTGGGGCGTGGAGCGGACAAATCCTTCTGCCTGCTGATCCCGGATAAGGCAGACGAAGCCGAAAACGAACGCCTGCAGGTGATGGCCTCCACCAACGATGGATTCGTCCTGGCGGAGAAAGACCTGGAACAACGTGGCCCGGGGCAGTTCCTGGGCACACGCCAGGCCGGGTACACCGATCTGCAATTTGCCAGCCTGAGCGACATTCGCTTGATCGAAAAAGCGCGCCGTTTTTCACAGGCGCTCTTTGAAAAAGACCCGGGCTTGAAACTCCCCGAGCACCAACTCCTGGCGCAGGCATACCGGCGCGCCTGGGGCGGCGCGCAAGGCGAGATCAGCTAGGTACAAATCCTGCAACCAAGAGGAAAGCATCGTATGGTACGCGCTGTTTTTCCAGGGACCTTCGATCCGATCCACTATGGCCACATTGACATTGCGCTGCGTGCGGCGCGCTTGTTCGACGAGGTGATCGTCGCCGTGTATGACAAGCCACTCAAATCGCTACTTTTCACGCCCGAAACCCGCATCGAACTGGTGCGACAATCCTTTGCCGACCAGCCCAAGATCAAGGTCATGGGTTACAGCGGGCTGACAGTCGAGTTTTGCGCCGCCGTGAATGCTCAGGTCATCGTGCGCGGATTGCGCGTCTTTTCGGATTTCGAGCTGGAGTTTCGCATGGCCCTGGCCAACCACCGCCTGGCGCCGCAGATCGAGGTGATGGCTTTGATCACCGCCGAAGAACACACCTTTCTCTCGTCCAGCACCGTGCGCGAGATCGCCTCTTTGGGCGGCGACGTCCGCAGCATGGTGCCGCCGCATGTCGAAAGAGCGCTGACGCTGCGCTTTCAGGAGCTAGGGGATGGCCACCTGACCAACACATCCCTGCGCGATTAAGCCTGTTGATTGGAATGCAATGCACCATAACGGGTTGACGAAAAAGCATTTTGAGTGTAATCTAAGAAATCATCCCGAAGTCCGCCCTGGGGAGGTACCCTATGGACATTCTGCACCTAGTTGACCGCCTTGAAGAGTTGCTCAATCAGAGCCGCCCATTACCCTTCACGCACAACGTGATCGTCGACGAAGATCGCATGTTGGATATCATCGATCAAATGCGCGTCGCCATCCCAGATGAAGTGAAGAAAGCCCAGCAACTCCTCTCCCAGCGGGATCGGATTCTGGCCCAGGCCCAGGAAGAAGCCAATCGCACCCTGGCCATCGCCCGAGAAAAGAGCGAACAATTGCTGGAGCGAGACGCTATCGTGCAGGCGGCTCAGGCGCGCGCCGAGCAGTTGATCAACCAGGCGCGTCTGGACGCAGAAAGAGAGCGTCGTGACGCTGACCAGTATGTAATCGACCAGCTTTCGCGCCTGGAAATCGAGCTTGAGCGCGCCCTGACGCAGGTGCGCAACGGCATTCACACCTTGCAGCGCGAACCTGTACAACCCGAAGTCTAAGCGCATCTTGAGCGCAATCCGGCGGCAGGAATGAGTTGGCCACTCCCTTGGTCAGATATTCAGCCTGCCCAGGGTTGATCTTGGAGGACAGGATGAGCAGTCTCAAAATACAGTTCGAAAAAGCCGCCCAAGAGGTGCAAAAACTGCCCAGAAAACCCGATAACGACACGCTGCTTCGTTTATACGCTCTGTACAAGCAGGCGACCGTTGGAGACGTCTCTGGCAGGCGACCAGGTATCCTGGATATGGTGGGGCAAGCAAAATATGACGCCTGGGCGAAAGTGAAGGGCCAATCGAGAGATGAGGCGATGCAAGCATACATCGACCTGGTCTCTCAGCTCAAAGGCTCGGTTTCCGGATAGCTCCTCCGCACCGCTTTTGATCTCTGCAAGGATGATCGTGGGCGTAGCCACCTCACAGGTTTGCTCAATTTTGCTCAATATCGATTGGTTCATTCACCTGAAGTATGCGCTACGTTCCTCAACGGTGTGGGCTTTCCAGTGATGCATCCTCTCTTCCCATCAATTCCCGTAACCCATCAACCAGGACCCTCACGGAGGCGCGATACTCGGTAATCGAGAGATGCTCATCCGGGGTATGGTCGAGGGTCGAATCTCCTGGCCCATAGACCAACGCCGGACACCCCCAAATCGGCGCCAGGATATTCAGGTCTGAAGTTCCAGTTTTATTGACAAAGGCGGGTGTGCCGCCCTGGGCGCGTATCGCCCTCAGAAATGCGCGCACCAGCGGGCTGTTCTTTTCGCTTTGGTATGCGCCAAGCGCTTCGCCGAGGGGCATTATTCTCGTGTCAGGAAGCAATGAAGCCAATTGACGATACCATGCTGTTGGGGAGAGTTCGACCGGCAATCGCGCCATGAGATTCAATTTTGCCCACTGCACGAATCCATCCTGACCGGAGGCCATACTTCGTAAGCTGACCAGGACGCTTTCAAATTTGCGCTGGCGCCTCTCGTTGTACCCTTTCGCCCAATCCTGGATTTTCGACCAGGCATGCACCGCCTGTTCGCAGGCGGTTTCCTGGCCGCTGGCTGGGTGCGCCTGAGGGCGCTCAAACGCCAGCTCCGCCCAGGCGCTTCCCATATACCCCAACCCCAGCCGGTTCCAGCCGCAGGGCTCGCCGAAGATGGCGAATACCGGTTGATAACATCCAGCAATGTGGCGCGCCCCGGGCGAATCGGCCTCCTCGCCCACAGCCCCAATCACAACGATTTGCCAATCGGCTGCGGGTTCAACCTGAGCGGCGGCGTCCGTAAATGCTGCCAGCGGACCCTTAGCATCTACCGTTCCCCTCCCGTACAGATGATCGTTTTCGATGTGGATTGCGATTTCTCCAGGCACCGTGTCGATATGCCCGACGAGCAGAATTTGTTTCGCGCCGTTGCCTTTGATGCCGACCGGATTTCCCGCGCCGTCCAAAAAGGTCTGCTCGTACCCCAGCGCGGTCATCCTGTTCACCAACCATCTGGCGGCTTCGCCTTCGGAGCCGGAAGGGCTATAGCGTTGAATAAGCCCTAACAAAGTATCCAGATCAGAGTCCATCGTCAACCTGTTCTAGCCCCAGCACCTGGGTCAGAGTTTCCACCAGGAAGTCTAGTTGTTCGTAAGTGATCACCAGCGGCGGCAGCAAGCGGATTGTGGTCAGGCCGGCGCTCAAAGCCAGAATCCGCCGTTCCTGCAAAGCTCGCAGATATCCAGCGGCTTTCTGTCTCATTTCGATGCCAATCATCAGACCCATCCCCCTGACCTGGCGAATGTGCGGCGATGGAATCTGACGCAGCTTTTGAATTAAGTAGTCCCCTTTTTGGGCCGCTTGCTCGTCAAGGCCTTCTGCTTGCAAAATTTCTAACGTGGCGAGGGAGGCAGCGCAGGCCAATGGGTTACCGCCAAAGGTCGAACCATGCATCCCAGGTGTCAGATTCTTCACCTGCGCGCCGATCAACACCGCGCCCATCGGCACTCCCCCTGCCAGGCTCTTTGCGACGCAAAGCAGGTCGGGAAGTATGCCGAAGTGTTGATAAGCGAACATCTTGCCGGTACGACCGAATCCGGTTTGGACTTCGTCAATAATCAACAGTGCCCCTTTGTCCGTACAAATCTGCCGAGCGGCTTGCAGGAATTCAGGATCGGCCGGATAGACGCCGCCTTCCCCTTGAACCACTTCCAAAAGCAGCGCAGCAGTTTGTTCGGAGATGGCAGATTCTAATGCGGTCGGGTTGTTGAACGGCGTGTGGGTGAAGTTCGAGAGCAACGGTTCGAACGGCTGACGGTATTTCTTGTTCCATGTCGCTGAAAGCGACCCCAGGGTGCGACCGTGAAAACCCCGCATGGTTGCGACAATGCCAGGCCGCCCTGTAGATAGGCGGGCAAACTTGATCGCTGCTTCAACCGACTCTGTGCCAGAGTTGCAAAAGAAAACCCGGTCCAATCCAGGCGTTAATGAGGTCAGCTTCTCCATCAATTCTGCTCGCTGATCATTGCAGAAAGTTTCGAAAAGCGTGATCAACCGCTCTGCCTGCTCAGAGATCGCGGCTGCAATGTGTGGATGGGCGTGGCCCAGGTTTGCTACGCCGTGGCCAGAGGTGCAGTCCAAATATTCATTGCCCTCGATGTCCCACAAGCAGGCCCCAACGCCGCGCACGAATACGATGGGTTGCTTGTGATACAAGCCAGATGTGTGGCGGTTTTCGACGCTGATGATATCTTTCATCGGCTAACCTCCCGCCCGAATGAGCGTACCGTTTCCTGCCAACGCTGCAGAAATGGGTTTTGAGACGCGCCCATCGGCAATGATGACACTCTCAACTCCGCCTTCGAGCGCTTCCTGTGCCCCCAACACCTTTTTCTTCATCCGTCCTTGGGCTGCTTCCAACGCCACAGGCAGTTGACTCGCCGAAAGTTGGTTAATGAGTGAGCTTTCATCTGGAAAATGGCGCAGCAAACCTGGAGCGGCCGTAAGATAGATCAGCGATGCAGAACTGGATGCTGCCGCGATCATCGCTGCGGCGCGGTCTGCATCCACGTTAAGCGCTTCCCCTTGCAAGCTGATCGCCAGTGGCGCCACAACAGGCAAATAGCCCATTTCCAACAATATTTTCAACAATAAAGCATTCACCGCCTCGATTTTCCCTGTAAAATCGTCGCGGATGATTTTGCGCTTTCCACCTTCAATAGACTGGACTGCCTCTTTACGCGTTGCGACCAGTAATCTGCCATCCACTCCGCTAAGCCCCAAAGCATTAACCCCTAGTTTTTGCAAAGCTTCGACCAGGAGTGAGTTCACTTTCCCGTTTACCGCCATCATGAAGATTTCGAGCGTCCTTTTATCCGTGTAGCGCGAGGTGAACCCCGACGGCGAAGTAATGAAACGCGGAGGATATCCTAGCTGCTCGCCCAAGGCATTGGCTTCGGCCGACCCGCCATGGACAACGATCAAGTTTGCTCCTTCTTGAAGTAAAGTCGCGATATCCTCGCAAGCAGCTGAAAAATCTACCCCCTCCGTTCCTCCAATCTTTACTGTGATCAGTTTCAAATCCCTCATCAAACTCTCTCGTTCCTGTGATAAGTGCTTCGATCAGAGTGGTTGCCCACGGTTAAATGGGATGGAGTCCGGGAAAACCAAGCCCTGCGGTTTCGTCTAATCCGAACATCAGGTTCATGGATTGAACTGCCGATCCTGCAGCGCCTTTCATCAGGTTGTCTATGGCGCAAATAGAAACGACATGACCTGTGGTTTCATCGAACTCGAATCCCAGATCTGCGTAATTCGATCCTGCAAGGATTTTGGGTTCTGGCACACGTACAACGCCTCGTGTTTCCTTTACGATCCGGATAAACGGATTTTCAGCAACCAGTGCACGATAGGCGCTCCAAAAATCTTTGTTCTTTACCCCTGGCCGGCTGACAGCATGGGCAGTTGCCAAAACGCCGCGCACCAGGTCCACAGAAGTCATCGTTAAGACCACGTTGCTCAAGCCGAGTTCTTGAATCACCTCTGCAGTGTGGCGATGACCAAATGCGGAAAAGGTGCGCACCACACTGGCGCGTTCAGGATGATGCGAACCCGGGTTACCTTCCGCCCCGGCCTCCGATGAGCCGACTTTGATTTCAACTATAATCGGCTGATCTCCATCAATCAGCCCTGCCTTAACAAGAGGTAGCAGCGCCAGGTTGGCAGCAGTTGCATTGCAACCCACTCCGCTGATATAGTGCGCTTGCGAAATTTCTTGTCGTCGTAATTCGGGGAGACCATACACAAAACGAGAAAGCCATTCAGGGGCAGTGTGTGGTTGTCCATACCAGCGCTGGTAAAGGTGTGGATCACGCAAGCGAAAATCGGCTGAAAGATCGACCAGCCGGGGAGCAATCGTTGCATAGTGGCCTATTGCCTGCTGCGCCTTGCCATGAGGCAGCGCCAGAAACAGGATATCAACCGGCTGAAGCGTCTCTGGATCGCTATATTTGAGGCTCGTCCGTTTGCGCAAGTTGGGATGGATTTGATAGACGTATTCGCCAACGTGATCCCGCGAGGTTACCTGGATGACCTCGACCTGTGGATGATCCAGAAGTAAGCGCAACAGCTCTCCCCCCGTGTAACCAGAGCCGCCGATAATGGATGCACGAATCCTCATATGCTTTGCCTCTTCTCTCTGGCCTGACGTATCACATATTCAACGATCTCGCTGGCGATGTCGATTCCGCTGATCGGCTGGGCGGTGTGGAATTCCATAGTGTGGTTGATTTCGTTCACCAAAAAACCGCGCTGGGGATGTTCGATCAGATCAATCGCCAGTACGCCGCCGCCGACCGCTTGAGCGGCCCGCAAACACAACTCTTCGATTTCGGGCGTCACCGGACAAAGCTCACCTTCTCCGCCGCGCGCGGTGTTCGTAATCCAATGCTCGGATTTACGGTAGATCGCAGTCAGCACTCGATCCCCGACCAAAATCGCGCGTATATCTCGGCCTGGTTTTTCGATATATTCCTGAATATAGAACACTGAATGCTGGGCCGATCCCAGGGTGACTTTGTGCTCTAACACCGCTTCGGCTGCATCGCGGTCGTTGATCTTTGCCAACAGGCGGCCCCACGAGCCGACAACCGGTTTGATGACCACCGGATAACCGATCTGTTCGATGGCCTCCAACGCGGACTCGGGTGCAAAGGCGACGACATCACGGGGTTGGGGAACGCCAGCGCGCGTCAGCAGTGCGCTGGTGGTTAATTTATCGCCGCAGGCTTCAGCGACCGCCACCGTATTAACCGTCGGTATTCCCCAGGCGTTGAGGATGCGCAGCGCAGACAGCCCGTTGTTGTAACTGATACTGCGCTCTAAAATGGCATCATATCTCTGCCAGATTTCCGGCCTTTCCAGATCAAAGTAGATCTGCCGGTCGTCCAGGCGGTCGAAATCGACCCCACGCACATCTAAAGCAGCAAAGATCCATTTTTCCTCGATCCGAAGCCGGGAAAAAAGGACGCCTATGCGCAGTTTGGATTGCATACGCCTCTACTCACCCCAGTCTTCCTGCTCCATAGGTGCCAGATCGAGCGTGAACGGATCGAGACTTAAGACCTCCAGATCTACGCCGCAATCTGGACAGACAAGGATTTCTCCCTTTTCGGTCGTTTCTTCCAGGGAGATCAGGGCGTCGCATTCAGGGCAATTGGTAGTTGACATTTCGAACAATCCTTTCCTTTCACTCAATGGATAAAATAAAAGCCCTCCGCTGGAAGGAGGGCTTTGTATGCAAGGCTCAAATAGCGTTTCTAGAGTTTTTGGCTTATCTCAGCAGTTGGTCAACTCTAAAGTTCCCATCCTTCCAGTGAAGAGAAGAACGGGTGCAACGACGGGAGCGAAGCAGACCAAAGGCTCGGAACATATTGGGCAGGAGTCTATCACGGGGGATGGAATGAGTCAATACTTTTATCAATCCTGATATTTCAGCGTTTCTTTGGCGAGCCGCTCACGCCTGAACAGGTGGTGCGGCCGAGCAGGCGAGTGGGGCTGTATGTCTTGGCGGCGCAGCGCCCCTGGCCTGCACGGTCTTGATGCCGGCGGCGCCGGCGCGCTAAGCGAAGAGTGCGAGATGGTCCATTTCCCCGGCTTCTTCAGTCCAGCAGGCTCTCCACCCACTCGGCGCGGATGAACGGCTCGCCTTTCTCTTCGTCCAGCGCCACCACACCCTCCACCAGGTACGGGTCGGGGGCGTTCAGCGCCGCCTGGCTGCGGCGGTAGGCATCGCCCGGGATGACCACCTCCATCGTCCCTTCCAGATCCTCCAGCGCCAGGAAATAGACGTAATCCCCGCCGGGGGCGCGGCCGCGGCGCCAGGTTTGGCGCATTCCGGCCACCCGCACCCGCTGCCCCAGGCGGGCGGCGGCCTCCACGGTGGTCAGCGCCCCGCTGGCGGCGATCTGCGCCGCGGCCAGCTCCAACGGGTGCGCGCTCACCCCTACCCCCAGCACCTGCTCCTCGGCGGCGATCTTTCGCTCGATCGGCCAGTCGTCTTCTTCCTGCGGGGCGGCCGTCTCGAACAGCGGCAGTTGCCCGCCGCGCCAGCTGCCCGGCTCGAGCTGGCGCAACAGCGCCGGGATCGTCCCGAAGCGGCTCAGCGCCCCGGCCAGCGCCAGGTTGCGCGCCTCGGCCGGCCGCGGGTCGGCGCGAGCCAGGAAGTCCATCAGCGAGGTGAACGGCCGCGCCTGCAGGATGCGCCGCTGGGTGCGCTGGGTCAGCTCGCGCACCTGGTTCAGCCCCATAAACAACACCGGCTGGCCGTCGAGAAAGCGGACGCTGAACTCCGGCATGGCGTAATCCACCTGCGGCGGGCGGATGGTCAGCCTCAGGCGGCGCGCCTCGGTCAGGTACACCCGCTGGCTGTAGTAGCCGCCCCAGTTGGCCAGCACCGCGGCCATGAACAGCGCCGGGTGGTGCGCCTTGCACCACGCCGACTGCCAGGCCACGCGGGCGTAGGAGGCAGCGTGCGCTTTGGGGAAGCCGTAGCCAGCGAAGGCCGCCATCAGCTCCCAGATGCGCTCCGCCTGCGCCTCGGGCACGCCACTGCGTTCTGCAGCCCCGGCGATAAAGCGCTCCTTGAGCAACTGCATCTGCTTGCCGGGGTCGAAGTGGCTCATCGCCCGGCGCAGCAGGTCAGCGTCGGCCAGGCTCAGCCCGGCCAGTTCGTGGGCGATGCGCAGCACTTGCTCCTGGTACAGGATCACCCCGTAGGTGTCACACAGCAGCGGCTCGAGCGCCGGGTGCAGGTACGCCGCCGGCTCCAGGCCGCGGTAGCGCGCCACAAAGGCGTCCTTCAGCCCGCCGATGAGCGGGCCGGGGCGGTACAGCGCCAGGGCGACCAGGATGTCCTGCGGCGTGCGGGCGTGGATCTCTCTCAGCGTAGCGCGCATCCCGGGGCTTTCGATCTGGAAACAGCCGATGGTGTGCCCGTGCTCGACGATCTCCGATGTGGCCGGGTCGGCGTCGGGGATGGCCTCCAGCACGTCGAGCGGGTTCGGCCGCGACCCGCCGGTGGATACCGCGGCCGTCGGGGCAAGGACTGCACCCGCGGGGGCGGCCTCCGCCTGCTGGATCGCCGCCGCCACGTCGCCCAACACCGTCAACCCGCGGATGCCCAGCAGGTCGATCTTCACCAGCCCCAGGCGCTCGATCGAATCCAGGTCGAACTGGGTGATCGCCACGCCTTTGGCCGCCATTTGGGTGGGGGCCAGGTCGGTCAGCAGGCCGGGGGCGATGACGATCCCCCCGGGATGGATGGATAGATGCCGCGGCAGGCCGATCAGCGCCGCGGCGTGCTGGAAGATCTGGCGGTGGCGCGGCGAGGGGTACTGCGCCGCCAGCTCGGCGTAGGGCTGCTCGTCGGGCTGGCGGCGGGAGGGCGGGCCGTACCAGCGGTAGGGCAGGTGCTCCGCCAGAGCGCTGATCTCCGCCGGCGGCAAGCCGTGGGCTTTGGCTGCGTCGCGCAGCGCCGAGCGGCGGCGGAAGCGGTTGACCGTGGCGACCATCGCCACACGGTCGGCGCCGAAGCGGCGATAGACGAACTCGATCACCTCGTCCCGTCGCCGCGAGCACAGGTCGGTGTCGATGTCCGGCGGCGTGGCCCGCGCCGGGTTGAGGAAACGCTCGAAGTACAGGTTGAGCGCTGCCGGGTCGGGCGTGGTTACCCCCAGGCAATGCGCCACCAGCGAGGAGGAGGCCGAGCCGCGCGAGGCGATGGGGATGCCGCTCTGGCGGGCGAAGTTCACGATTTCTTCCATCACCAGGAACAGCGGTTCATAGCCGCGCTCGGCGATCACTGCCAGTTCGTGATCCAGGCGGCGCTGGATGGCCTCCGGCAGCGTTGCGCCATCTTGCCCGCTCGCAGCGTACAGGCGCAGCGCCCCCTGCTGCGCCTTACGGCGCAGCGCAGCGATGGGCGTCTCTCCCGCACCCAGCTCGATCTGGGGGAAGTGCGCCTGACCCAGGGGCAGCTCCAGGCGGCAGCGCCCGGTGATTTCCTCGACGGCCTGTAGGGCGCGCGGCCAGTCTTCGAAGCGCTGCGCCATCTCTGCCGGCGGGAGAAATACAGCCTCGGGCGAGGCGACCTGGTCGGGGCTCAATTCGCTCAGCGGCCGGTTGAGGCGGATGGCGGCGGCGACGCGCTGCAGGGCGGCCTGCTCCGGCGCCAGGTAATCCACGGTGTGCGTGGCGACGGTGGGCAGGCGCAGGCGCGCAGCCAAGCGGGAAAGCCCCTCGGCGAGCGGGCGGTCTTCGGGACAGTGCATCTGAAGCTCCACATACAGCCGCCCGGGGAAGACCTGCCTCAAAAGCTCCAGCCAGGCGGCGGCGGCCGCCTCGCCGCCGCTTTGCAGCAGGCGCGCCGCCAGGCTGCGCCGCCCGCCGCTCAGGCAAAGCAGGCCACGTTCCTCCTGCGCCAGCGCCTGGAAGGCCAGCGGAGTATCCCCCGCCGGGTCGGCCTGCAACTGGCTGCTCAGGCGGCACAGGCTGGCCCAGCCGCTCAGGTCCAGCGCCAGCAGCGTCAGCGGGGCGGCTCCCGCGCCGGCGTAGGCGTCCAGCTCCGGCGGCGGCAGCGCATCCGCCTCCAGCCCCAGGAGCGGCTGCAGGCCCTGCTGGGCGCAGGCGTCGTAGAATTCGATGGCGCCGCTCAGGCGGTTGTGGTCGGTGAGCGCCAGGGCGGGCATCTCCAGGCGCGCCGCAGCCTGGGCCAGTTCCGCCGGGGAGGCCAGGCCCTCCAGGAAGGAGTACCATGAGTGGACGTGCAGGTGCGCGAAGGTCACTGCTGAAAAGCCCGTTCTACTCCCTGATGATACCTGCCGGGCGGCGCGACGGCAAGGGGGAAATCAAACGGGCCCCGGCGCCGGGGCCCGTCGGAAGCTCATCGAAGCTCACGAAGTGATGCCTGCTCTCCGCCTACCCCACCGGCTCCGCTACGCCCTGCATCCCTTCCAGGATTTTCTCCAGCGCCATGGTATGGCTGCAGCGCCCGCGCGTCTGGAAGAAGTCGCAATCGCACTTCCAGGTGCCGTCGATCAGGGTGATTTGGTGCGGATTATTGTCCCCTACAAAGGTCACGTTGAGCGATTCAATGCGAAAACGGTCTCGTTGTGCTGCGTATTTTTTCGCCTTTTCGATCTTGCCAATCATCCCGTAGTCCATCGATATCGATCTCCTTTCGTTTTCTTGATCTAGAGAAGAATAATTACGAACACAAAAGGGCACGCGCGCGCGTGCCCTTATGCGTCAGGAAAGATGATGACTTTGAATTCGAATCCCGGCAAGGCAATCACCTCGCTATATAGTATAAGCGGAGTCGGGATGAAAGTCAACGCGCGAAAAGGTTAAGTTTTTGAGTCTTTCAGCTTTGTAAATCGGATGCGCCGGCGGGTTTCTTCTGGCGCAGCGGCAACACGACGTAAAAAGTGCTGCCGGGGCAGGCGACTTCGTCGTAGCCGGGGCTTTCCGCCCACAGTTTGCCCCCGTGCGCCTGGATGATGCCACGGGCGATCGACAGCCCCAACCCCGGGCCGCCGCCTTTGAACTGGGTTCGGCTGGAGGAATGCAAGGCCACTTCGCCGGTCTGGTAGAACTTCTCGAAGATCAATTCGAGCTGGTCGGGGGCGATGCCGATGCCGCTATCCTGCACAGTGATCTCCACGCCCGCTTCAGGGATGACCTCGCCCGCCGCCAGGGCGCGCCCGGAGACGACGATCCGCCCCCCGTCCGGCGTGTATTTGATGGCGTTGCTGATCAGTTGGAAGAACACCTTCTGTACGGCGTTGTTGTCGGCCTCCAGGGGCGGCACATCGCTCAGATCTTCCAGGGTCAGAGTGATCTCCCGCTGGCGTAGGGCGTTCTTGAAGTTGCCGACGATGTTGCGCAGCAGCAGGCCCAGCGACAATGGCTCAGGGCTGAGTTCCAGGGCGCGGCTGTCGATCTTGACGATGTCCAGCATGCTGTTGACGATTTCATGCAGGCGCTCGGCGCCGGAGTAGATGCCTCCGACCAGTTGCGCCAGGCGCTCCTGACCGGAGATGGTCTGGTCCTGCAGCAGCATCTGGCTGTAGCCCAGCAGCACGGTCAGCGGGGTGCGCAGTTCGTGCGAGGTGACGCGGATGAAGTCCGATTTGGTGCGGTCCAGGCGCTCCAACTGGGCATAGGCGCGGCGCAGTTCTTCGGTGCGCGCCTGCACCATCTCCTCCAGCCGCTGGTTGAAGCGCGCCAGGCGGTCGTACAGGCGGGCGTTTTCCAGGGCGATCGCCGCCTGTCCGGCAAAGGTGCGCGCCAGGGTGGCCTCGCTGTACATGTAGGGGCGCAGGTCATCCCGCGCCAGGTAGAGCATGCCGAACACCTGCTCGGCGCGGATCAGCGGCACGCCCATCCAGGAGCGCGCCGCCGGCAGGCCCTCGATCTCCTGCCAGTCGTCGTGCAGCAGCACATCCGGGATGGAGATCACCTGCCCGGTGTGGAAGACGCGGGCGTAGAGGCTGTCCTGGCGCAAGGGGACGCGCAGGCGCGCCTCCCCCAGGTTTTCGGCGAAGCCGCGCGTGGCCACAAATTCCAGCTCGTCCCCTTCGCGCAGCACCACCGCCGAGCGATCGGAAGGGACAATCTCGTTCAGGTAGCGCAGGATTTGCTCGAGCACCTCGTCCAGATGGATGGTGCTGGAGAGAGCGTAGCCAATCTGGTAGAGCGTCTCGGCGAAGCGCCGCCGGGATTGTTCTGTCTGGTACAGGGTGGCGTTGCGGATGGCGATGGTCACCTGGTCAGCCAGCGAGCGCAACAGGACGATGTCCTCTTCGCTGAAAGCGCTGGGTTGGGCGCTCAAGATTTCCAGCGCGCCAACGTGCTTTTGAGCGATCTTCAGCGGCAGCACCAGTTGCGAGCGCGCCTGCGGGAAGCGCTCCGCCAGGGGCAGACGGCGGGGGTCGAGCTGGTTGCTCAGGTGGTGCACCCCGCTGCGGCACACCCAGGTGATGCTGTTCTCTACGTCGATCGCCAGTTGCACTTCCGCCCGGCTGAGGTCTTCCCCTTGCGGGGTCAGCCCGGCTTTGAGTTGCACAGCCTCGGCCGGCTCGGTGACCAGCCAGACGTTGACCCCATAGTAGCCGAAGGATTGACGCAGTAGCTCCACCAAGGCCAGCAGCAGGGTCTGCAGGTCCAGGCTGGAGGTGACCGCCCGGCCGACCTCTGCGATGGCCGCCAGGCGTTGGGCGTAGAGGCGTTCGGCCTGGGCGTCGCCGGGGATTGGGGTGGACAAATCCTTGGTAGGCTCCATAGTGTGCGCCGTGAAAGCCCTCGTATTATAGCGCATGTTGGGCTACAAACGCGGCGGACAATTCAAAATAAATTGTGATACAATCGGGTTGTCAGGCGCTGCGTTGTGGCCTGTGCCAGAGCCAGGATTGCGAATCGCACACTGCGCGACTTTTGGGAGAATCGATCATGAAGAGGCTGTCCTTGCTGCTCGTTTTGTTCCTCCTGGCAGGTTGTTTGCCTGTTTCGACGGAATTGGTGCCGCCGGCGACGCTGGCGGCGCAGACCATGGCGGCGATGCCCAAGACCGCGACGCCCGGGCCGACGAACACCCCCTTGCCGACCCCGTCGGCCACCCTGGATTTGCGCCCACCCACGCCGATGATCGATCTGACTTTGCCCGGCGCTTACTGCCTGCCGACCCAAACCACGCGCGCCCTCGCCCTGGTGACGAAGGTGCTGGACGGCGCTACGATCGAGGTGGCCACCAACAACCAGACCTGGACGGTCAGGTATATCGGCCTGGATGCGCCCAGCATCTTCGCCCCCGCCGAGTGGCAGGCGGCGCAATCTCTTGGTTTGAACGACAGCCTGGTCAGCGGACGCAGCGTGACCCTCATCCAGGATGTCACCGACGTGGATGCCTTGGGGTATCGCCCACGGTATGTGATCGCCGGCAACGTGTTCGTCAATTACGAGATCGTGCGCCAGGGCATGGCAAGCGTGGTGATCGAACCGCCGGATACCGCCTGCCAGAACTCGCTGCTGGCCGCCCAGGTCGAAGCGCAGACGGCGGTGAGCGGCATCTGGCAGCCAACGCCTCTGCCCACCTTCACCATTCCGCCCTCGGCGACGATCACCAACACCCCTGGGCCGGCCACGGCCACCAGTGTGCCGCCGTGCAATTGCAGCCGGCAATACACCTGCAACGCCTTCCCCACCCAGAACCGCGCCCAGGCATGCTACGATTACTGCCTGCGTACCGGCTATGGCCCGGTGCTGCCAGACAACAACCGCAATGGCCGGGTGTGCGAAGGATTGCCGCGAGAATGACGATCAGAGCGTTCACCCTGATCAAGATCAAGGTCGGGGATTTGCGGGCGGCGGTGCGCGATCTGCGGCGCATACCGCTGGTGGACGAGGCCAATCTGACCTTCGGCCCCTATGACATCATCGCCACCCTGCACGCCGAGGATTTGCAAGAACTGGGGCGCGTCGTGGCGCGCGAGATTCAGACCATCCCAGGCGTGCTGGAGACCCGCACCTGCATCATGGTGGACCCCCAGGCGCTGGAAGATATTCAGGTCGCCAGCTATCCAGAATAAGGCCGATTGACCTCGGCCAGTTTTTGATCCAACTCGGCCTGTAGCTCCCTGGCCATCGGGTGTTCGGGGTAGGCGTTTTGTAATTCCTCGGGGTCAGCTTCCAGATCGTAGAACTCGTAATTGTCCCGATAGTAGCGATAACCCAGGTAGCGGATCAGCTTATAGCGGCCGCGGATCAGGGCGACGGTGGCCTTGCGCAGCGGGCCGAAGGAAGGGTTAGCCTTGGCTTCGACGACGTAAATGCTGCGATCCGGCGCCTCTTCGCCGCCCAGGCCGGGCAGCGCCTGCCCCTCGCACCTTGGCGGGACCGGCAGGCCGACCAGGTGCAACAGGGAGGGCAGTACATCCACGTTGCTGGTCAGGGCGTGCACGTCCTGGCGCTGCCGCTGGCCAGGCGCCGAGATGATCAGCGGCACGCGGATGTTCGGCTCGAAGACCAGCGGCATCGAATGACCGGTGGCCCCGCGTTCGAAGATTTCGCCATGGTCGGAGGTCAGGATCAAGTAGCTGTTTTCCAGCACGCCGCGGCTTTCCAGGGCGTCGAGCAAGCGGCCGAATTCGGCGTCCAGCTCGGCAATGAACTGGTCATAGCTGCGCCGCTGGCTGGCGCTGCGCTCCTCGGAGATGCCCGCCGCCAGGCGATGCTTTCTCTTAGGCGGCGGCGCCCAGCCGTCATCGAACAGGCTCAGATAGGGCCGCGAAGGGATATAAGGGGCGTGCGGGGGCATCAAATGCACGTACGCCAGGGAGGGCTGCGGCAGGCCGGTCAGCAACTCTATCACGCCGTCCATCACCTGATCGAACCGGAAGTAGACGTCGGTGTTGGCGATGCGCGGCAGCCCAGCAGGGTATTTCTCCCTCAGCCGTCTGGAATACAGTTGGGTGGCGAATTGGGTGCGCAGATCGTTCAACAGCGACAGGAACAGCGAACCGTGCGCCTCCTCACGCTTGAACAGGAACTGATCCACGCTTTTCAGTCCGTAAATGGCGTCGTTGGGGAACAGGTTGTCATAGAACACACTGCCGCTCAGCGTGAAGCTATCCAACGCCAGGTGGCGATCCAGGTACCGCTCGGCTTGATAAAGTAGCGTGTCGGCATAGATGTTCTGGGTGTAAGCCACCTGGTGGAAGGCCCCCTCGAGCAGGTGGAACATGTGCTGCGGCAGCGCCGCCGGGCTGATCAGGCTGCTCAGGTTCAGGGCGCGATGCGTCCAGGGGTAGGTACCGGTGAACAACGAGGCGGTGCTGGGGGTGGTGTAATTGCCCGCCGAATGGTGGTTGTGATACACCGTGGCGCGGGCGGCAAAACGCTCCATGTTGGGGCTGGTGCGGCGCGGGTAGCCATGGACGGACAGGTTGAAGGCGCACAGCGCATCGAACAGGATCAGAATGACGTTGGGCAGTTCCTGGTTTTGCGTCGCTCGCGCCGGCAGGTGGCGCACCAGTGGCGCCAGCGCAGCCGCCCCCGCCAGCCTGAGAAAGTCGCGTCGGTTCAGATTGGAGGTCATGGTTTCGATTTCACCACAGGTTGCGGGCGATCACGACCAGCGCGCCGATCAAACCCAGAGGCACGTACAGGTAGGCGAAGATGGTCATGCGCTCGGCAACCGCCAACGCCAGACGGGTGAGCAACCCGATGCGTTTGAAAACAAAAGATGTCGTGATGATGAAGGCAATGATCCCGATCAGCGCCAGCAACGGATAGGCCAGCGTTTGCCAGAGTTCGAGTTTGTAAATGCGGCTGACGTCGCGCTGGATCAGATAGCCGCCAATCCCCAGAACCGCGGCGAGGGCGCTGCCCTGGACGACGAACTGATCTTTGAAATAGCGCCCCGGGGTCATCCAGCACAGCAGCAAGAGCAGACCCATCACCACCAGGCTCTCGAACAGGGCGAAGGCCAGGATATAGGCGAGCAGGATCAGCACACTCCAGACGTTCAGGTATTCCAGCCAGCTCGGCAGCCACCAAAAGGCGCGGTAGAGCGTCCAACTGAAGACGATGAACACAACGACCGAAAACACCGCCAGGGCTTCCTGCCTGGAAGGGAGCCGGGCGCTCAGGCTATTCTTTAGACTCTTCAATGCGGGGATTTGCCCTTCGTCAGCTTCAATTCCATCCACATCAGCGTCTGGTGCTCTCTGAAGCCAGCCTTGCGGATCGCCTCGGCATACTGGCGCGCCGGATAATCCAGCATCAGCGGGCGGGAGGAGGGGGCATGCTGGCGGGCATGCGCCAGCAGCGCGTGCACCAGGCGCTCATCGCTATAAGGCGGCGCAGCCAGCCAGAGCATGTTGGCATATCCCCCGCTGGCCTGCCAGGCGACGGCGCCCAGCAAGCGGCTGGAGCTGGTGAGCGCCCATTGATAGATAGTGGCGTTATAGAGGAAACGATAGAACTCGCCAACGAAGCCCGGCCGCAGCAGGTTCATCCGGAAAGGCATGTGCCAGGATAGCTCAGCAGGGTAATCTTGCGCCAGCCAGGTGCGTTGCTCCTCCCAGGCGCGCCGCGGCAGCGCAGTGATGCGCAACCCTGGAGGCAGCGCTGGTTGTGAAAACTCCGGGGTGCTAAACCAGGTGGTGCGCCGGGCGCGCTCGATGAAGCCCAGGGAGAGGTACAAATCCACGGCAGCCTGGTTCTCCTCGCGCACGTGTAGCCAGACGGCTGGCGCGCTGCGTTGGCGGGCGTAGTCGATTGCTTGCTCGGTCAGCCGCCTGCCAATGCCCTGGCGGCGGAAATCGGGATGCACCGCCACGTTGGCGATCAGAAAGTGGCGCTGGCCGCGCAGGTAATACGGGATCAGGCTGACATTGCCCACGATGCGCTCTTCGTGCTGCCATATATAACCGTTCATCGCCGGGCTGGCCCATTCGGCTGTCGTGGCCCAACTCAGGGGCGCAGGATGGTGGGCTGCAGCGCGCATCCGCTCCAGGTATTCGCGACCGTCGGGATCCAGCGAGTCGGCAAAGCAAAGCTCTACCAGATCGGCGACCGCTTCCAGGTCCCGGCGAGGGTCAAAGGGGCGCAACGCGCCTTCCGCTGGTTTGGCGGCGAGCGTCTTGGTGATCGATGTCATAAGCTTTGAATGAATTTTACCGCAATCGCGGGCCGACCGGCGGCGAAATGGCAATTTGTCCAATCCCCTTGCCATGCAGCAAAGCAGGCTTTAAAATGGCTAAAACACTTGTTCTGAATATTGGGACGCCTCATGTCGCTGGATTTTCAACAGGTACGTCAACAGATCAAGGCTCTAGGAGAGCAGGCACCGTGGCGCGCCCGTCGCCTGACCGAGTTGCGCCAGCGGGCGGCGGAGTTGCTGACGAAACATGCCCAAGATTTGGATGCGCTGCGCCAGCGGATGCACACGGTGACCCGGTTGCATGATCCTAACCTGCGCTGCGCTTTGCCGGCGCTGGAGAACCCCGAGCCGCTAAACGCGCACTACCCGCTGCCGCCGTTGCCGGTTCAGGCGACAATCCTGGCGGCGGACGGGTCGCAAATCGCCCCTGACCGACATGCGGAAGTCCACTACGGCCTGATCAACGTGGGCGCGGTGCAGTTGCGCCTCGGGCGGCCAGATGCGCCGGTGATCAGCGTGCAGAGTCGGCTGATGTACGATGAGGAACTGTACACTGCGGCGGGTACGATCACCGAAGAGCAACTGTCTTTGATGCGCGATCTGGAAGAGCGCCGCCTGTTGGCCGACCTGGCCACAGGCGCTGAGTTACCGGTGATCACCTTCACTGATGGCCCAATGGAGCTTTGGGGGGCGAAGGACAGCCCCGACAGCGGCGAGTTCGAACGCAGCCTGGCGCAGTACCACGCCGCGCTGTGGAGCCTGCGTGAACTGAACGCAGCCACTGCTGGCTATGTGGATAAGCCTTTCGCCAACCTGGTGGTGCGCCTGCTGGAGGTGGCTTCACTGCCCGAAGACCAGCTTGCCAGCGTGAAAAACAGCCATCCACTGCAAGGTGTGCTCGACTTGGAGTTGTACCGCGATTTGCTGGCGCCAGGCGAGCGCTCGGCGGTCTTTGCCTTGCAGTCCCGCTCGGCGCAACGGTATCGCGACGATCTGGCGCTGCACTTCTTTTATCTGAACGTGGGGCGAGAGGGACATCCCTGGCTGGCGCGCGTGGAAATCCCTGCCTGGGTGGCGCAGAACCGCAGGATGCTGGACGAGCTGCACGCAGTGCTGGTGCAGCAGTGCCGCATCCTGGGCAATCGCCCTTTTCCCTATCTCCTGCATCGCGCCCATGAGGCTGCTGTGGTCACGCTGGAGGAGAAGGAGCAGGTCACCCAGATGATCGCTTTGGAATTGCGCAATCGCGGCGTGGAGGTGGGTGAAATTTCCTCGAAGCAAAGCGCAAAAACTGCTGGCGGCAGGAGCCGCTATAACCATGGGAGGAAAGCCATATGACGCAAGCCATACCAATCGGGCGCCTGCTGCGCGCCGGCACCTCCGGCTTTGTAATCGGTTGTCGCGTGACTCAACTCGAAAGCCCGTCCTTCGGCGCGCTGGTCAAGGCACCGGTTGGGGCAGGATACGAAATCTTTGGCCTGATTTACGATATCCACGTAGATGATGATGGGCTGGTGCGGCAACTGGTCACGGCTGAAGGCGTGGATGAGAGTGTCATCAACGACAATCGTTTGAACCGCAACGTGCCGTTGGAGATGAGCGTTCTGTCGGTGGGCTATCGCCAGGGCGAGCAGATCTACCATCTGTTGCCGCCGCGCCCGCCGCTCAGCCTGGACGTGATCCTGCTATGTGGTGATGGCGAACTGCGCCAGTTCACCGCCGCCGGGCGTTTTGGCTATTTTCGCCATGTGCTGCGCGCCCAGGACTTGCCGATAGGCGAGGTGCTGGCGGCGCACCTGCAGCAGGCGCAGCGCGCCCACGCTGCGGCGGGTGAATACGACTGGAGCGCCCGGGCGACGCAAGAGTTGATCACCCTGCTGCGCGACGACTATCCCACGCTGATCCAGGTGCTAGGCGCGCTGGGCGATGCCATGGCAGGTGAACAGGATGTCTTTCTTTGATCCAAGAAGGGGATGCTGAACAATGATGGATGCGATCGAACGATCCGAACTGCGCGACCCAGAGGCCCCCATTGGCTACGTGGTGGGCGGCGGATTGAAGGAGAACCTGCGCGTGCGCCTGACCATCCCGGCGCAGCAGGTGCAGGAAGGCGGTTTCGTCATTATCGAGAGCGGCGACTGGCGTTTCTATGGCCTGGTCACCGATTTGCAACTTGGCGCCACCGACCCACGCTTCGCCGACGAGCAGAGCGAAGCGCGCCTGCCGGCGGAACTGGCGCGCCTGCTGCATGGGCAGACCTTGTTCACCAACCTGGAAGTGCTGCCGGCGCTGATGCAGGAAATCGGTCCACAGCCGGGAACTCCAGCCTACCAGCGCTGGTCGGAGGAAATCGACCTGGGCCTGCGCGCCGAGCCTGCGCCGCTGCCGGTCAAGACCATCCCGCCGCACCATGCGCCGGTGCGGCTGGCTGGGCCGGGCGATATCGCCGAGATCTTTGGCAAGAGCGAGAAGACGGGCAACTTTGTCATCGGCTACACTCGCGAGCAAGGGCATCCGGTGTGCTTGAACCTGGACAAATTCGTGCAGCGCTCGTCGGGCATCTTCGGCGCCACCGGCACGGGTAAGTCCTTCCTGACGCGCATCATTTTGGCTGGCCTGATCCACTACAACCGTGCTTCGGTGCTGGTTTACGACATGCATAACGAGTATGGCTTCGACGACACCGCTTCGGATACGGGCAAACGCGTGTTGGGGTTGAGGACGAAGTTCGGCAGCGCCAAAGTGCAGGTCGTGGGCCTGGGGCAGGGGGCGCTGGTGCGCGGCCAGCCGCCCGATTTCAACCTGGAGATCGCCATGCGCGATATCCAGCCGCAGGACATCGAACTGTTGTGGCGTGAATTGAACCTGCGCGAGACCACATCCACCATCTTGGACGCGCTGGTCGCCACGCACGGCCCGGAAAGCTGGTTCAGCGAATTTCGCCAGATGAAAGTCGGCGCGACCATAGAGACCGAGGAAGGCAAGCGCGTCCCTGCACCAGATAGCGTGGAAGCCTGGGCGTATCGGGCGGGCGTTCATCCAGAGGCGGCCAAAGCGCTGCACTCGAAGCTGGGGCCGCTGTTCCGTCGCTCCTATATTGTCGAAAGGCCAGCCGCGGATACCGTTTCCGAGATCATCAAAGCCCTGGAGGCGGGGAAGCATGTCGTCCTTTCATTCGGCGACTTCGATAATGATCTGGACTATTTGCTGGTGAGCAACCTGCTCACCCGGCGCATCCGCCAGGCGTGGGAGAAACGCACCAACGATTTTCGCACCCGCGGCGAATTGGAACCGCGCCCCTTGGTCATCGTAGTCGAAGAGGCGCACAAGCTGCTCAACCCCGAAATGGCCTCCCAAACCACCTTCAGCACCATTGCCCGTGAGATGCGCAAGTACTATGTGACGCTGTTGATCGTCGATCAACGCCCATCGCAAATCTACGATGAGGTGATGTCGCAGCTTGGCACGCGCGTCTCCGGCTGGCTGGGCGACGAAGATGATGTGCGGGCGGTGCTCTCTGGGCTGGCTGGCCGTGAGGCTTTGCGGGGCATGCTCGCCCGACTACAGCCCAAAGAAGAGGTGTTGCTGCTGGGTTGGGGCGTGCCCATGCCGCTGCCGGTGCGCTCGCGGCGCTACGACGAACGCTTTTGGGAAGAGCTGCTCGGGCGAAGCGGCGGGGGGAAGCGCAGTGAGAAGGATATCCTGAGCGAGTTGGGGTTCTGACGCAGAACCCCGCGCCTGAATTTAGCCAGTGCGATTCTGTTTGGATGCTGAGCAGGTTTGCACGGCTGAAAAACTCGCCTCGGGCATTCATGGTATCATACCTGCGTATGCGTATTTCGCTGCGGATTTTGATCAGCTTATCCCTGCTGCAGGCGCTCCTGGCGCCGTTGTACACCGAAGCTCACGCTGCCGCTTCCCTGTGGCGGCCGCTGGCTTCCGGCATCGAATATCGCGAGTTTCATCTGCCTGGCCCCAACCGCGTCTTTGTCGCTCGGATGGCGCGCGAGCTGCCGCAGGTTACCCTGGAAAGCAGCATTGGCCAGGGGCGCTTGAGCGGCGGCGCAGAGACGGTGCGCGACCAGGCGGCGCGCTACGACCAGGCGCTCAGCGCCTGGGGCGGCGAATGGGGCGCTCGTAATCAGGTGGTCGTGGCGATCAACGGCTCTTATTTCGACACCCAAACCGGCGTGCCCTGGAGCGGACAGATTCACTCCGGCTGGTACGCCAAACGTTTCGCCGATCGCCAGAGAAGCAGCAGCTTTATCTGGACATCTGATCGACGCGCCTTCGTCGGCACCTGCGTGGTGCACCGCCCCGGCAGGCAGGTGATCACCCTGCAAAAAACCGGCGAGACTTTCCCCTTCGAAGGCATCAACGTGCCCCACAGCGGCGGCAACAACCTGATCCTTTACACTTCCCAGTATGACGCAGCCACTCCCACGCTGGAGGAAGGCGAAAAACACCTTGAAATCGTGGTCGAACTGCGCCAACCCCTGGGATTCGCACCCTTGCCGGCGATGATTTCTGGCGTCGTCCGCCAGGTGCTGGAGGGGAGCGGTGCGACGCCCCTGCCTTTCGACCATGTTGTGATCTCCGCCGTGGGAAAAGCCTATCAAGCCCTACACGGCAAGGTTGCCGTGGGCGATGCGATCGGCATTTCGCAGGAAATTCACCACCTGCAGCCTAACTGCCGCGATCCTAACCCGGAGAGCTGGGAAGGCGCCTTTGCCGGCATCGCCAGCAGCTATATCTTCCTGGCCGAGGGGGTCATTCCGAGCCTGAACGATCTGGGGGCGGTGCTGCGCAACCCACGCACCGCCATAGCCCTCAATGAGCGCCATATCTTCTTCATCGTCGTGGATGGGCGCGACCGTCTGCGTAGCCTGGGGATGAGCATGGCCGAGTTAGGTGTCTTCGCCAAGACCCGCCTGGGAGCGACCTGGGGTGTCGCGCTGGATGGCGGCGGCTCTTCCACGATGGTGGTCAATGGCCAGGTGGTCAACAATCCTAATCCTGAGCTGGACAAAGGCGACCAGCCGATCACGCCCTCGCCTGCAGTAACCACTCCCGCGCCTGCCAAAGTCGAACGGGCTGTCGCCAATGGGATGATGATGGTGCTGGTTCAGCCTAAGGAGCAATCAGAGCGGTTCCAGACCGGCCAAACGGTGTCGATCGTCGAGGCCGGCGAAGTCAACCTGCGATTGGGGCCTGGGACAAATTATGCTCCGTTGGGGGTGGTTTCCCCGGGCCAGCAGGGTACGATCGTCGAACATCCCTTGAACGGCGTGCTGGCAAAGGGTTATTATTGGTGGAAGATTGACTTTGGCGGACTGATTGGCTGGGTTAACCAGGATTCTCTCGGTTGATGAGCGTATTGCTATCGCATCCATCGTTCGATTTGGGGAGGGACAAATGGACTTCGATCTTTCCGAAGAGCAGCGCATGTGGCAGGAAGCCGTCCATGATTTCGTCGCTCGCGAGGTCAAACCTCGGGCGCATGAGGTGGACGAAGAGGCACGTTTCAACTGGGAAGCGACCCGCAAGATGGGCCCGCTGGGCCTGCTGGGCCTGAACGTGCCAGAGGAATATGGGGGGGCGGGGGTAGATCCGATCAGCGCGGCTATCGCCATCGAAGAGTTAGGCTGGGGCTGCGGCAGCACTGCTCTGGCAATCTCAGCCCACAATGGGTTAGGCTGCGCTCCGATTGTGATGTTCGGCAGCGAAGAGCAGAAGCAGCGCTTCCTGCCGCCCGTCGCCAGCGGGCGGGGCAAACTGGCCGCCCTGGCGCTCACCGAGCCCGGCGCAGGCTCTGACCTGCAGGGTGTGCGCACCCGCGCCGAGCGCCAGGGGGATGAGTGGGTGATCAACGGGACGAAGATGTGGTGCACCAATGCCAGCATCGCCGACTTCATCATCACCCTGGTGCGCACCGATCCGGCAGGCGGCTCGCGCTCGCTGAGCATGATCATCGTTCCCACCGACGCCCCAGGGCTGCATATCGGGCCGCCGGAGAAGAAGATGGGCCTGAAGGGTTCGCCCACGCACGCCGTCGCCTACGAGGAGGTGCGCGTGCCTGCCGCTAACCTGCTCGGGCCGGAGGGGCATGGCCTGCCCCAAGCCCTGGCGGTGCTGGACGGAGGGCGCATCAGCATTGGCGCACTGTCCGTGGGTCTGGCTCAGGCCGCCCTGGAAGCGGCCCGCCAATATGCCCGCGAGCGCCAGGCCTTCGGCCGCCCCATCGCCGACTTCCAGGCCATCCAGTGGATGCTGGCCGATGCAGCTACCCAGATTCACGCCGCCCGACTGATGGTTTATCAGGCAGCCTGGCTGAAAGCGCAAGGGCGGCCTTACACCAAAGAGGCCTCTATGGCCAAGCTGTTTGCAACAGAGATGGCCGAGCGCGTGTGTCGGGATGCAATCCAGATCCATGGCGGCTACGGCTATAGCCGCGAGTATCCGGTGGAGCGCATCTACCGCGACGCGCGCCTGATGACCATCGGCGAGGGCACCAGCGAGATCCAGCGTCTGGTGATCGCCCGCCACGTGCTGGCGGAATAGCCGGTTGCGCTTCTCAAGGGGTCGTGCCTGAGGTGGGCGGCGGCGAAAAGCTGTCGGCCGCCATGATCAGTACGGCGACCGCCAGGGCAGCCAGCAACAGCAGCGCCAGCTCTTGCAACAGCACCCAGCGACGGCGGATAACGTTGCTCTTCTCTGCCTGCTCGACGATCTCATGCGCCATCGCCTCCAGCGTCTCATCCTCCAGGTCAGGGGCGGGGTAATGTTGCAGTAAGGCCTGACGCCAGTTTGTGCCCGCCTGCAGGTCAGCAATTACCTCAACGGGCAGTCCAGCCCGTTGCAGGACGGCCTGCGGGTCCTTTTCCAGCTTGCTCAGCCGGGTTTGCGCCCGCTCGGGCTTCAACTTGAAGAGCGCCGCGACCTGTTCAGCGTCCAGATCGGCAAAGACGTGCAGCAACACTGGCAGATGGGCGCGGCGTTCCCTGAGAATGGCGCGCGGCAGCGCCTGCAGCAGGCAGGTATAGAACCAAAGCGGGATGCTGACCTTAGAACTGTAGCGATAGGCTTGACTGACGGCCCTGGCGAAGATCTGGCGGTGCAGTTCGCGGGCGCGCTCGGGTTGATTTTCCAGCGCCATACATAGCCGCAAGACCGGCGCATCGTAAGTGCGCAACAGCCCTTCGGCCACCAGACCGGGGTCGCTTTGTCCGCTTTGAAGCACCCATTCCAGATCTTCGGACAGGTTGGCCGCAGCAGGCCCCAGATCGAGCGCGTTGTTCCAACCGTTACGATATTCTTTCATCGCCCGACAATCGCCGTGGCGGCTGCAGGGGTTTTTCGATCAGTATTTGCCATTAAGAACTCCACAACCTTACCGATAATCTCACCCAAAAACGGTAAACCCTGTATCTACAGGTCACAATCAAACGACTTCTTCATAATGCGCCGCTTGCGCCTTCAGCCTGCGCTGGCGCGGTGCCCGGCTTCGGCCTGGGGATCCTCTTGAAGCAACTGGATTGCATGCGGCAGGACCGGCAGGATCGTGTGCAGGTTTTCCAGCGCTCCTTTGGGGCTGCCGGGCAGGTTGACGATCAAACAACGCTTGCGGATGCCCGCTGTGGCGCGGGAGAGCATGGCGTGAGGCGTGACCTGCAGGCTGGCGGCGCGCATGGCCTCCGCCAGCCCCGGCGCCGGGCGTTCGATCACCGCTTGAGTCGCCTCGGGGGTCACGTCTCGCGGGGCGAAGCCGGTGCCACCGGTGGTCAGGATCACGTCGATCTCGCCCGAATCCGCCCAGGCCGTCAGCAAGTTCCGCAGATCATCCAGGTCGTCTGGCAGGATCATCTGGCGGACGACCTCCCAGCCCTGCGCTTGTACCGCTTCAACCAGGGCAGGGCCGGAGGCGTCTGGGCGCTCGCCGCGCCAGGAGCGGTCGGAGACGGTCAAGATGCCCAGGCGCAGCGTCACCTCAATCCTCCTCCAGACCCACCAGCTTCTTCCAGGGCCCGTGGATGCCATCGTCGGTTACGCCGAAGTAATAACGATAACCGGTGTCCGTTCGCTGGATCAGGTCATAGCGCTGGCTTTTACCCTGTTTTTGCTTGCGGATCAAGCCATACGGCCCTTGCCACTGGATACTCATTTGCGCCGGGTCACCCGGCAGGCTGGCGTAAGTGGTAATGGCGTAATGCCACAATCGGCGCGCGGATTTGCGGGTGACATTCTTGACCACGTTGCCATTGCGCAGATCGCGCATCGTGAAATAGGTTTCTTCGTCGCGCGTCTCGACAGACATCACTTCCACACCGGTGCGCGGGGCCATGTCCACAGGCTCGGCCTGAGCAGGAGCCGCAGGCGCAGCCTTGACGGTCTCGACCGTTGGAGGGTGAAGCGCCTCTGTCGGCAGCAGGTGCGCCGCCTCGGCCAGCGGCGCAGGCAGGCCACGCCCGCGCAGCACCAGGCTGACGATCTCATCCCGAACTGCCAGATCGGTCTCGGCCTCGGAACGCACATAAATCTTGTTGTCATCCACCGCATACGGCGGATCCAGGCCGCGTGGCACCTGAATCACGATGATCTTCTTGCCGCCGGTCTCATGAACGTCGAGGGTGCAAGACAGGGCGGGACTGATGCGCTTATTCAGCTCTTTCTCGAGTTGTGCGATCGCCTGTTCGGGATCTGAAACCCCCACCGGGGGCTTCTTGGGGTCGGCTGTCAGGCCAATGTACAGTGTGCCGCCGTTGGTGTTGGCAAAGGCGCAGACATCAGCGATGATCGCATAGCGCTGTCCGCCGCGCACCGTCAGCCCTTCATGGAAGTCCTGAATGATGTTCGCACCTTCCTCCTGGGCGGCGCGGATGAAATCGAACACTGGCTCGGCGGTCATGTGACGCGGCCGGGTGCGCGCAAAGTCGTTGCTTTGGAACAACTCTCGCAATGCGTCGAAGTCGACCTCCGGCAGCAACACCTCAGTAGTTCGATCGCCTACCCCCAGATTCTTCTTACGCGCCGGGTCGCTGGTCAAGCGGTGCGCGTCTGAACCCTGGATGCAGTGCATCCGCCGTGGATACTCTGGTTTCGAGCCGTTGAAGAAAGCCGCAGTGCTGCGAGGCCCTTTATTCTCCAGGTCGGTCACTTCCAGCGCGTGCAGGTTTGGGTCCTGGGTGTAGGCGATCTTGGTCTGACCGCCGATGGGGAAGCCGCGCATTGCCACGCCGTTGGTGGAGTTGGCGTGCGCCGCAATCACCAGGCCGCCAGCCTCGTTGATGACCCGGTATGCGGTCAACACATCGGCCGTGGCGCCTACAGTCGCCGAGCCCTCATCAAGTTGTTCGGCTGGGATGTTCAAATCGAGCAGCAGATGCTCAATTTCGCGCACCGGCTTATCCGGGTGAAAGATGCCCAGGACATGGAAGCCAAAGGTGGCGGTGAACTCGAAGCCGGGCAGCACCAGGATCTTTCCTAGCAAGCGGCGGTATTCGTTCAGGCGCGCCTGTTCCTCGGGGAGGATGCGTTTCAGGCGCTCCAGCAATTCAAGCTGCTGGATTTCCTCCTGCATTCCGCGATATCCAGCCACAGTATTGTGATCGGTGAAGGCGATGATCGCCAGCCCGCGCGCCTCCGCGCGGCGCAAAATGTCCAAATAGGTAACCTCCGGTTGCTGAAAATCGCTGGAGGCGCGAGTATGCAAATGTAAATCAATCGTACACCACTGCATGGATGTACGGCTGCGTTTCTTTCCCACAGTTCCTCTCTTTATCCAATATCGGCGATGACCTGGCGAATCTTCTGAAGCAGGTCTTCAGGCATGTAAGGCTTCAAAATAAAGGCGTTGGCGCCCAATTCTATACAGCGCTGGCCCACGTCCATGCCCGAGGAGATGACCACACCGATCTGGCGGGTGCTTTCGTCCTGCCGGATGGCGCTCAGCAGGTCAAGTCCATTCACTCTGCGCAGATGCACATCCAGCAAAACCACATCCGGCGCTTCCTGTCGGATGCCATCCATGATCGTGTCCAGACTCTCATCGTTTTTCAAGACGGCTGTTTCGTAGCCTTCGAAGCGTAGCAAGGTGGATAACAGGGTCACCATGGTGTGGTCGTCTTCGATCAGCATCACTTTCGCGGTCATTGTTCGCCTGGCTCGCCTTGGTTTAGCGTTTGTTCCTGAACGACCTCTTGTTCGGCAGGTTCCAGGGCCGCCTTCAAGACGTCGTCAACGGTTTCTGCGAAGACGAACTGGATTTCCTTGCGCACTTCTTCGGGGATGTCTTCCAGATCGGCTTCATTGTTCTTGGGCAGGATGACACACTTCAATCCGGAGCGGTGGGCGGCGAGCACTTTTTCCTTAATGCCGCCTACCGGCAGAACCTGTCCGCGCAGGGTGATCTCACCCGTCATGCCCACATCCCGTCGCACCGGGCGACCGGAGATCAGCGAGACCAGCGCAGTGGCGATCGCCACGCCAGCCGATGGCCCGTCCTTGGGCTGCGCGCCGGCCGGAATATGCAGGTGAATGTCGGATTGATCAAAGAATTGCGCATCCAGTCCCAGGCTGGTGGCTTTGGAGCGCACAAAAGAAAGCGCGGCGCGCGCCGATTCCTGCATCACATTGCCGATGGAGCCGGTGATCTGGAAGCCTTTGTTGCCCGGCATGCGGGTGGCCTCGATGAAGAGCACGTCCCCGCCAAAGGGCGTCCAGGCCAGGCCGGTGGCTACGCCTGGGATCGAGGTGCGCCAGGCGATCTCCTCGTCGCTGAAATAGTGCGGCCGCCCCAGGAATTCCTGCACCTTCTCCGGAGTCACTTCCACGCTCTGCTCGCCCGACTCGGCGATCAGAGTGACGACCTTGCGGCACACTGCGCCGATCTCGCGCTCCAGGTTGCGCACGCCCGCCTCGCGAGTGTACGAGCGGATGATCTTTTCCAGCGCCGCATCGGTAAAGGTTACCTCCGTGGGGCGCAATCCGTTCTCGCGCAACTGTCGCGGGATCAGATAGCCGCGAGCGATGGCGATCTTCTCTTTATCTGTGTATCCTGAGAGCGAAATGATCTCCATGCGATCGCGCAGCGGCTCGGGGATCGGCTCGAGCAGGTTGGCGGTGGTGATGAACATCACCTGCGAGAGGTCGAACGGCACTTCCAGATAGTGATCGCGAAATTCCGAGTTTTGTTCTGGATCAAGCACTTCCAGAAGCGCCGAGGCTGGATCGCCGTGGAAATCGAAGACCAGCTTATCCACTTCGTCCAGCATGAAGACCGGATTGCGCGACTCCACCCGGCGCAGCGCCTGGATGATCCGTCCGGGCATAGCGCCGATGTAGGTGCGTCGGTGGCCGCGAATTTCCGCCTCGTCGCGCATCCCGCCCAAAGAGATGCGCACAAATTTCCGTCCCAGGGCGCGGGCGATCGACCGCCCCAGCGAAGTCTTGCCCACGCCCGGCGGCCCGACGAAGCACAGAATCACGCCTTCGCGCACCCGGCGGATCTCGTCGCTCTGCTCGCCTGCCAGTTCGTCCCCGCGCTCCTGGCGCAGTTTGCGCACCGCCAGAAATTCCAGAATCCGCTCTTTGACGTCTTTCAGGCCATAATGGTCCTGATCGAGCACCTGGCGGGCATTGGCGATGTCCAGGTTATCCTGGGTGGTCTTCGACCAGGGAAGCGAGACCAGCCAATCCAGATAGGTGCGGATGACGCCGTATTCCGCGGCCGCGGTTGGCAATCGGCGCAGGCGGTCCAGTTCCCGGCGGGCCTGCTTCTCGGCCTCTTCCGGCATTCCCGCGCTCTCGATCTTCTGGCGAAACTCCTCGACTTCAGCGGCTTGCTCGTCGCCCTCTCCGAGCTCGCGCTGGATGGCCTTGAGTTGTTCGCGCAGGTAATACTCCCGCTGAACCTTGTCGATCTCGGAGCGCGCTTGGTTCTGGATTTTCTGCCCCATCTCCAGGACCTCGACCTCGCGCGCCAGGATACCCACCAGCCGGTGCAGCTTAGCGGAGGTTGAGTCCAGTTCGAGCAGCGCCTGGGCCTCCTCCAGATCCATGCGCTGAAAATTGGCGATGGTATAGACGGTTTGCAGCGGGTCTTCGATTGATACCACTGAGGCCACCAACTCGCGCGGGATGGAGGGGATCATCTCAGCGATGTGCTCGAACTGAGCGCGTGCGTTGCGCGCCATAGCCTCCAGTTCCAGCCCCTCTTCCACAGTCTCTGGCGCAGGAGCAATCTCGGCTTTGAGGTATGGTTCTTCCTGGACGAAATTGAGCAGGCGACAGCGCAGCAGGCCCTGCACGACCAGGCGGATGGTGCCATCGGGAGCGCGGAACATGCGATGCACCATCGCTACCGTGCCAACGGTGTACAGGTCTTCCGGTTTTGGCGTTTCGATCTCCGGATTGCGCGAGGTCACCAGGGCGATCAACCGTTCATCACCGGCCATCACATCGTCCACCAGGCGGATCGAACGCGATTGCCCGATGGTGAGCGGGACAGCGGTCTGAGGGAAGACCACCACGCCGCGCAACGGCAGGACGGGCAAGACCTTGGGAATTTGGGCTACATCCTCTGCCGGGGAATCGGAGCCTTGCTCGGACTGATTGCCGCCCTGGACGACGTGCGGGACGATGGGCAGAAAGATCAAATCATCCATTCCGGCTTGTTCCTCTTGAAGCCAGTTGAGCATTTCCAATATGCCAGAGGTCCACCGCGATGCAGGCATTTAACCTTCCCGTCGGCTTGCCGGGTCATTCTGCGATCGGTATCTGGCGAGGGCGCGCCTTGGGCAGATAGATGCGCAGAAAGCCGTCGCTGTAAACCGCCTGCACCTGGTCGGCTTCGACAAAATTCGGCAGGTCCAATTCAATGGCAAATTCTCCAAAGTAGATTTCCATCTGGTGGTAAGCGCGCCGTTCGGGGATATCCTGGCGAGAACCACGCACCATCAGATTGCGCCCGTTGAGCTCGATGACAAAATCCTCTTCGCGCATCCCGGCGATTTCCACGCGCACCACGAAGGTGTTCTCGATTTCAAACACATCGGTGGGGGGACGCCAGATTGTAGAGCGCGTGGTGATGCGCCAACCAAATGGGGTGATCTCAATGAAGTGCGTTTCGGAGGGACGGTCTGCTTCTGGCTGGTTGGCGCCAGCCAGGCGGTAATCATCGGGTTTGGACGGAAATTCGCTCATCTCTGTTCTCCTGGCGCCCAACGGCGCTCTTTTTTTACCGATAATTGATGTGTGTTGGCGACCCGCCCCAGGTGTCAACGATCGCTTTTCACACCTAAGTACCCATTATCAACAGGCGCCCCTGGCGGGATTCGAACCCACAACCAATAGCTTAGAAGGCTACTGCTCTGTCCATTGAGCTACAGGGGCAGAATACCGCTTCATTCCAGGCAAGGTCTTATTCCTTTGTACACCCGCGGGCCGGAAATGGTCTTCAGGATGATCACCGGGTCGCGGCCCAATTGCTCTCCCAGTTCTTCCGGCGTCAGCGGGGTGTTGCCGTTGGCCAGGAAAACGCGAAAGACCGAATCTACCAGAGTAGAGTGCTGAGTGATGAACGAGCGTTGCTTGGCGCAATGGGTGATCAAGATGTTCTGCAGGCCGTCCACCCGCTGAACCTCCGCCGTGTCTGGATCGACCCAATCGACCTGCTCGAAGATATCGATATCGGCAAAAGCCTGCTGGTGTTCAGGGCAAAGGAAACTGCGCAGATATACTCGCCAATCCCGGTCGTTCTGGCTCCACCAGTCGAAGTCGATGTGAAAGCGGGTTTTGGTGGTCGGTTTGACCAGACTCATGCGCTTGATTTCAGCCAACATTGTCCTCCCAGCATGCCCAATGGGCAGGATCGTGAACGCTCGCAGTCATCATAGCTCTGCATCACTGAGGCGGTAGTGCTGGTCGCCAACATGGATGAACCAGGGGCGGGAGGCCAGAAGCGCCAGGATAGGGCCGGGCGGCAGGCGCCGGATGACGTTCACCGCCGCGTATAGTTCGCTGGCGTGAACGTGGCTTTGCGGGTTCAACTTGGCCAGCTCGCGAATGGTGTTGACGATCACCCGCTCGAATGGCGGTGGGTCTTTCTGATTATTTATCCACACCTGATCCAGGGCTTTGCGATCGGGTATGGCGACTGCCATGCGCTCATCGAAGGGGGTGGAGACGATCTGCTTGAGCATGGCGAAGACCACCCCGCCGTCTGAACCGACCAACACAGTGCGGATCCATTCCCGGCTGGGACGACGAGAATCGGTCTGGATGATCACCTGGCCGGGCTTAACGCCGCGCCGCACCCGGATGATGCTACCCGGCATCACACCGTGGGCTTCGTACCAGGCTTCCAGACCGTACACATAGCGCCTCTCCCGCACTACCCAGCCGGGGAATTCCTCCCCACTTTCGCCGTCCACCAGCATGAAGCGCACGCGCGGCGCTTCATAGGCGGTGGGGAACAGGTGGCGTAGCCGGGCAGAGAGCGGCAGGGTCCCCGAGCGCAAATGTGGGTAAATCAGCCGTACTTCGACCTCGTTCGAAGTTTGAGGCTTACCGGTTGGGGGCGAAAGCTCATCGTCCAGGGCCTGCTCCAGGGCCAGCATCTCCGGCGTCAGCACGCTGCGGTCGTACTCGATTTCCGAATAACGCAGGTAGAGCGGCGTATCTAACACCGCCGGAGGCTCCAGGCGGCGCAGATACCACAGCACATCCCCTGCTGGGCCGACTTCATCGAAACGCGGATCTTCCTGCAGCGCCAGGTCCAGCGAAAATTCGACCAGTTTGGGGTTGACGCTGGCGTTCAGTTCGATTTGCTCGAGCAACTGCGCAGTGGAGAGCGGGCCTCCGCCGGCCATATCCAATACGGCCTCGGCCAGATTCAGGTGACCCACATTGATATCCACCAGCAGGGCGCGCGGGAACCAGCGGCCGGCGATGCGCACAAAGTCGGGGTTGGAAGCCAGCCCTTCTTCCAGCGCGTCCAACAGATCATCGGAATAAATCTTTAAGACCGTCGCTTTGTCCAGGTGATTGAAATCTTCGACCAGCTTCGGCGGCTCATTCAGCTTGTGCTCCGCCAGTTGGCTGGCGAACTCGCGCTGGCTGCCGTCTTCGAAAACCACCTGGATCACCTGAAACTCGCCCAGTTCCGGGTTCACTCCCGGACGGATGCCGACCACGCTGCCGTGCCGCCAGCCCAAAGCTGGGAAGACCAGCTTCTGGTTCACTTTGAACGATCCCTTGGGCTGATACAGGTCGCCGCCAGAAATGCGCTGGCGCTCGATTTCTAACTTGCGTTGCCGAATGCGCTCGACGACCAGCGCCTCCACCAATTCCTGAGAAGTGAGCGGGGTCTCGATTTCTAGCAGATAGTTGTAGAGGAATTCCAGATCCTCGTCCTGAAGCTTGAAAGCCTCCCAGTAGTCCTCGCCCATGCTGTAGTTAACGACACTCATCGATATCCTCAATGCAATGCCCACACTGCCAGCCTGCCCTCGCCGTCGGCTGGCTCAGGGCTCAATTTGTGATTTTTTGCATCTCATATTATACTCTATGAGATGTTGGTTTCATTGCTTTGGAGCGGCTCCTTGCTGGCTCGATTTTAACCTTGAGGCGCAGTTTCGAACAGAGTGGAGGCAAGCAATGTCAGAAGAATGGGTCGTCATCGATGAAGTGTCAGGGATGCTCCAGGCGGAAATCTTGCGAGGTATGCTGGAAGCCCAGGAGATCCCTGTGTTGCTCTCCCAGGAGGGCGCCGGCAGGGTTTATGGGTTGACGGTTGGCCCGCTAGGCGCGGTGCAGATTCTCATCCCTGCAAAGGATCTGGATCGCGCTCGCGAGCTTTTAGACGCTTACTACGCGGAGAGCGGCGAAGAAGAGCCTGAGCCATGATCAGCGCGGGTAGGATTGCTCCAGCCAATCCATTGGATCGACTTGCACACCGCCGCTCCATACCTCCCAATGCAAATGCGGCCCGGTGACACGACCCGTGCCGCCGACTTTGCCGATCACCTGGCCGGGCGAGACCAGGTCGCCCACCTTGACCAGGATTTCCGACTGGTGCAGATAACCGGTATAGACGCCCCAGCCGTGGTCGATGACGGTGGAATTGCCGCGCACGGTCAGCGGACCGGCGAACACCACCCGTCCCGCGGCTGGCGCCAGGATTTCGGTGCCCACCCCGCCACAGAAATCTAACCCGGTGTGGAAGTAAATATACGCGCTGCCGTTGTAGGATCGGCGGCTGCCAAAGCGCGAAGGCCAGCAGTCGCTGTATGACGGCGGCGCAGGGCTTTGAAACAACCCATTCCATAGCTTCTCTGGCGTTGCCGGCGCGGTCAGGGCAGCCCATTGAGCGTCTTCGGGCTTCGTCACCGCCGGATCGATCGTCTCTGGGCTGACGGTCAGCACAGGATCGAAGACATAATCGCCCGCGCTGACGAGCACTGCCTGGGAGAAGGCGAAAGGCGCGCCCGCATAGGGCGCCTGCGCAGGCAACGTGCCCGAGATCACCAGAGTGTAGAGGCCTGGTTCCGTCATGGCGTGGATGCCCTGCAGGCTGACGTAACCGTCCAACTCGGGGTCGGGGAAAAAGTGCAGGGTGCGCTCGTTCAAGGAGCCGCTTAATTGCAGGCCGTCTTCGCCGATGATCTCGATAACGGTGGTCTTCCCTTGCACGAGCGGCTGGGGGTTTAACTTAACTGCGCTGATCACTCCCGGCAGGGCGCCAGGACCCGGCGCGCTGCCTTCGAGGACGTCATCTGGCAAATGAAGCACATCCCCAGGGAGCGCCGACCAGGCGCCTTGCAGGCCATTTGCATTGATCAGCGTCCAGGGAGAGGCGCCCTGAGCTACCGCCAGTTCGAAGAGCGACTCGCCAGGCGTCAGCATCACTCGCCGGCTCGCCGCTGGCTGGGCGTTCTCTTCCAACAGCACCAGGCTGGCTCCGGCGTATAGTTCAGCCGGGCTGGTCAAGTGATTGAGCTGCCCCAGGGTCGCCACAGGAATGCGATGGCTGCGGCTCAGGCTGCGCAAAGTCTCTCCAAAGCCCACCGCTTGGGTGGTCAAGACGCCGCTGATACCCCGCAGCCCGGGGATGATTAACCGATCGCCCACAGTGAGTTGATTCTGGTTTCCGATCCGATTGGCGTTTGCCAGATCCTGAATCGAGACCTTGAAACGCAAGGCGATCGACCACAGCGAATCGCCCTCCTGGACGACATAGACCGGGCCGTCTGCCTGCTCCTGCTGAGCAAGCCCGCGGGTGTATCCGACTGACGTCAGCGGGACGAACATCATCGCCGCAATTAACGCCAGCCAAAGGGTCGTTTTATGCAACCGCAGATTCAAAACGCAATTGATCTCCAACTTGAAAATCATCCAGGCGTTCGGGCGATATTTCCAAGACATATCTGGCCGGACGCGCCGGTAAATAGGCCGGTCGCCAGCGGCGCGCCAGGCGCACATCGACGACCTGGAGAGCGGTGTTGATCCACACCACCGCCAGATCCATCCACACAAACAGCATATGTATGGAAGAGTCCAGGCGACTGTCTCGCCCCTGCACCAACAGCAGGCCAACGCCCGAAGGCAGGCTGCGGCGGAAGGTCAGCCCGCGCAGGCGGCAAAAGAAAGATGAGCAATATTGGGCCTGGATCGGGAGGGGATTCTGGCGGGTCAGGTTATAAATCAAGACTTGCTCAGGCATTCGCAGCTTTTTCGCGGCCTTCGAGCACTTTTAGCAAACTGTCAATCAGTTCCTTCGGGCTAAAAGGCTTAGAGATATAATCGTCAACCTTGGCGATGTGCAGCCCAAGGACTTTGTCGATGCTCTGAGCTTTGGCCGTCACGACGATCACCGGGATCGAGCGCGTGGTTTCATCGGCCTTCAATTGCTGGTAGACCTCCCAGCCATCCATGTCGGGCATCATCAAGTCCAGCAAGACGACATCGGGCAACTCTCGGCGCACTGTATCCAGGCCCTCCCGCCCGCCGCCAGCGCCGATCACCTCGTAATGCTTGCGCTTCAGGATCAAGCGCACCAGATCGATCATCTCTGGTTCATCTTCAATGTAAACCACACGCCGGGCATTTTCCGTCATTTTGTATCTCCGCACAAATTTCGCTGGATCGCCAGATGCGCCCTTTAAGTTTACCACAGGAGTGTTGAAAAAAATCAATCTCCAGGCTATAATCACCGGATGGCGAGAACGAACGACGTGAGACGTGAGTTCACGTTTCACGTTTTATATTCTGAATAACAGGCCTGGCGCCTGAATGTTACATACTAGATAAGGATTTCAAGCATGATCGATGTGAACGACCTGAGAAAAGGGGTGACTTTCGAATATGATGGTAACCTGTACAAGGTGCTGGATTATCACCATCATAAGCCTGGGCGTGGCAACGCCACCATCCGGGTGAAGATCGTCAATTTGCGATCGGGGACCATTGTAGAGCAGACTTTTACCTCTGGCGACCGCGTTCAAGATGTGCGCCTGGATTACCACAATGTACAGTTCCTGTACTCGGATGGCGATTTCTATCACTTCATGGACCTGGACACCTACGATCAACCGGCGCTCTCAAAAGAGGTCGTCGGCGAGGCCGGTCAGTATCTTAAGGAGGGCCTGGAGTGCAAACTCACCTTCTATGAGGGCCAGCCGCTGGATATCGAGCTTCCGCTCACCGTCGATATGGAAGTCGTAGAGAGCGAGATGGCGGTTCGGGGCGATACAGCGACCGGGGTGACCAAGAAGGTGGTCACTGAAACCGGTCTGCAAGTACAGGTGCCCGCCTTTGTCGAGGTTGGAGATATCATCCGCATCAATACCAGCACCGGCAGCTATGTCACGCGGGTCTGACCCAGGGCGCTACGCCGCTACCTGTCGCAGTTCATCGATCTGGTCTGCCCCACAGCGATGAGAACACCGGCTGGGAAAGAGTGCCAGTACTTTTATGGCGACTATTACCGCGGTCGCCAGCGCGAGGAGTGCCGTTTGCTGGCGACCGCCTCTCCGCCATTGCCCTGGCGCAGAGACTTGTGCAACACCTGCCCGGTGCCGGATATCCTGCGCGCCAACGCCTGTGAACACATGACCCTGATCCCTCGGCTGGAGCGTTCCTTCCCTTTCGTCAAGCAGCAAGTCAAAGTGCAGACTTATTGCGATCTTTCGCAGCGCAGCGGTTTTGATCCTCACGTCGGTTGTGGTCAGTGTCACCCGCTGCCATCCGCTTTCATTGGGGAGGACAGGCCTTAGACTGTTCTCCTCTTTGCCGCCCGCCTAGTGGGAGGTCTTCCTTTGAGCCTGACATTGTTACTTGACCTCGATAATACGCTCTTGAAGAACGACATCGACTCGTTCTTGCCGCATTACCTGCAAGCCTTTGCTCGCCAGGTCGCCGGTCAGATCGACCCAGATCGATTCATCCAGGCGCTGCTCGCCGGGACGCAGGCCATGGCAACCAACCGTCGCCCGGACCTCACCCTGCGCGAAGCGTTCGATGCGGTGTTCTTCCCCTGGCTGGGAGTGGATGTCGCCACGTTCCAGCGCATCGCCGATGACTTTTATGAGCGGATTTTCCCCACTTTGCGCGGGCTGACCCAGCCTTATCCCCAGGCCAGCGCGCTGGTCAAGGCCTGCCTGGAACGCGGCTACCGGCTGGCTGTGGCGACCAATCCGTTGTTCCCTTACACGGCGATTTTACAACGATTGGCCTGGGCCGACCTTCCGCTGGAAAACAATCCCTTTGAGTTGATCTCATCCTACGAGACTTTCCATTTTGCCAAGCCAGAGCCGGCCTACTTTACGGAGTTACTGGCGCGCATGGGTTGGCCAGATGGCCCGGTAGTGGTCGTCGGCGATGACCTGGAGCGCGATGTAGCTGCCAGCCGGCGCGCCGGTTTGCCGGCGTTTTGGATCACCCAAGATGGGGAGTCTGCGCCCACGGGGCCTCGAGCGCCTGCTGCCAGCGGGCGTCTCGATGACCTGTTGCCCTGGATCGACTCGACCCCTGTGGAAGAATTGCGACAAGATCTCAGCCAGCCGGAATCTTTGATGGCGGTGCTCTATTCCACACCTGCAGCGCTGGACAGCCTTTGCCGTGACCTTCCCGAAGCGGCCTGGTCCGTTCACCCTCAGCCCGGAGAATGGGGCCTGACGGAGGTCGCCTGTCATTTGCGCGATGTGGAGCAAGAAGTCAATCTGCTGCGGGTCCGCCGCCTGTTGTCGGAAAACAATCCGTTTCTTTCGGGAGAGGACACCGATCCCTGGGCGGAGGCGCGGGGGTATCGCTTCCAGAATGGCCCCCAGGCGCTGCGCCAGTTTATCGCCGCGCGCATCGAACTGATCGCCTTATTGGAAAGCATGCCCGCCGAATGCTGGCAGGCTACTGCACGCCACGCCATTTTTGGCCCTACCACACTGTTCGAACTCGTTAGCATCCTCTCGGCGCATGATCGGTTGCACGTCCAGCAAGTGCACACGATTCTCAAATCCATCTCTGCCCTGCCTTAATGGGCAAATCCAGGCGTTCGTGATCTAGGAATGCCGGTTTATTTCCACTGCCCTGGGGTCCCTTGAACCGAATTGGCTGAAAACGCCTCGAATCGACCCAATTTGGGTTATTATTCTCAATCAGGTAAATCCTTGATTCCAAATTTCAGTGAGTTATTCCAAAGTAGAGTGCATTCTCCCCATAACGAGACGTATGCTTTTGCTCGCCGGGGTACGGTCATTTAGGGATGTCAGATGAAGGAGGTGACCATGCGTAAGCGGGTCGTGATAACGGGTCTGGGCGCAATCAGCCCATTGGGCAATGATGTGGACAGCCTGTGGCAGGGGTTGATCGCTGGTCGGTCGGGGGTGGATTACATCACCCACTACGATACCAGCGAGCACAAGACCAAATTCGCCGCTCTGGTGAAGGCCTTCGATGGGGCGGCGTTGTTCGGCGCGCGGGAAGTGCGCCGCATCGACCGTTTTGCCCAATTTGCCCTGGCCGCGGCCATGCAAGCGGTGCAAGACGCGCGGCTGGAGATCAGCGATGGCAATCGAGACCGCATCGGTTGTGTGATCGGCTCGGGCATCGGCGGCATCAGCACCCTTTTTGAACAGGTGCAGGTGTATAACCAGCGCGGCCCCTCTCGCGTCAGCCCATTTTTGGTGCCGATGATGATCCCCGACTCCGCCGGAGGCATGGTCGCCATCCATCTGGGCGTGCGCGGCCCGAACATGGCCGTGGTCACCGCCTGCGCCACCGGCACCAATGCCATTGGTGAGGCTGCAGAGATCATCCGCCGCGGCCAGGCCGACGTGATGCTTGCCGGAGGCAGCGAAGCCGGGATCATCCCCATCGCGATGGCCGCGTTGAACTCGATGACTGCCCTTTCCACGCGCAACGACAATCCACAAGGCGCTTCTCGCCCCTTTGATTTGCATCGCGATGGTTTCGTCATGGGCGAAGGCGCGGGGATCTTGGTGCTGGAATCCCTGGAGCATGCCCAGGCGCGGCGCGCTCCCATCCTGGCGGAGGTGCTGGGATATGGCTCGACCAATGACGCCTATCATATCTCCGCGCCGGCGGAGAACGGGGCTGGGGCAGCCAGTTGTATGCGCATGGCGCTCGACGACGCCGGTTTGAGCGTGTCGGACATCGATTACATCAACGCGCATGGTACCAGCACCCCATTGAATGACAAAAGCGAGACCGCCGCAATCAAGACTGTCTTCGGCGAAACGGCGTATCGAATACCGGTGTCGTCCACCAAGTCGATGATTGGGCACTTGCTGGGCGCATCGGGAGCGATCGAGGCCCTGATTTGTGTCAAGGTGCTGCAAGAAGAGCTGCTGCCGCCCACCATCAATTATGAGACCCCCGATCCAGAGTGTGACCTGGATTATGTCCCCAATCAGGCGCGCCGGGCGTCCGTGCGCCGGGTGATGTCGAACTCTTTTGGCTTCGGAGGGCACAATGCGGCCATCATCCTCGGCAAGTTCGAGGCGGTGCAGAGCGGCGTCGACTCGAGGGAGGTTGGTTTATGAGTCCTTATGCTCACATTACCGGATGGGGGATGGCAGTGCCGCAGAGGGTCGTCACGAACGGTGAGTTGGCGCAGCGCATCGATACCTCCGATGAATGGATCCGTTCCCGCACTGGCATCCGTGAGCGCCGCATCGCCAGCGACGAGCAAACTTCTGCCTCGCTGGGGGCGGAGGCTGCGCAACGTGCTCTGGATATGGCCCGGTTGAATCCGGCCGATCTGGAACTGATCATCGTGGCGACCTCTTCACCCGAATATGTCTTCCCGGCGACCGCCTGTCTGATCCAGGATCGCCTGGGAGCCAGCAAGGCAGGCGCGTTCGATCTGCTGGCTGCCTGTTCGGGTTTCATCTATGCTCTGAACATGGGCACCCAGGCCATTCGCACCGGCACAGTCAAGAACGCCCTGATTATCGGCGCAGAAACGCTCTCCCGCATCGTGGATTGGAATGACCGAAACACCTGCGTTTTGTTCGGCGATGGCGCTGGGGCCTTCGTACTCCAGGCTTCGCCAGAGCAGGGCGGGCTGATCTCGGCAGTGATGCGTTCCGATGGCTCAGGCGGCGATTTGTTGATCCTGCCGGGCGGCGGTAGTCGCATCCCGGCTACACAAAAGTCCGTCCAGGCAGGACTCCACTATTTGCAAATGAACGGGCGGGAGGTCTTTCGCTTTGCCTCGCGCGTCCTGGCCCAGTCAACTGAAGAGGCGGTCAAGAAAGCGCAGCTCACCCTGGATGACATTCAATTGATCATCCCACATCAGGCCAACCAGCGCATCATCGAGTCGGCGCTGCGCGGCCTGAATTTCCCCATAGAACGCTGCGTGATTAACCTGGATCGTTACGGCAATACCTCGACCGCCTCTATCCCGATTGCTACCTGCGAGGCAGTGCAGCAAGGGCGGTTGAAGCCCGGCGATAAGGTGGTTTTCGTCGGTTTTGGGGCGGGGTTGACCTGGGGTGCGGCGGTGGTCGTATGGAACGCGCCGCTGCCCGCAGGCCGCCGCGCCTTGCCCTGGCGCTACCGTCTGTACGCCCGCCTGCGCTCGCTCATCAAACGCGCCTTGAGGCGTTTGGATGTCCTGGTTTGGGGGCGGCGCAACCCCTATCTCTAGTGTTCATCGCCGGCCCAGCTTTTAGGCTGTTTCACTACATCTTTGCAAGGGGTCTTGCGGTCAACCATCCCGCAAAGACCCCCTGTGAATGTTAGAACGGTGTTAGAAATCACTTTTTTCTACAGGCAATTCCTACCAAGCGGGGGCTGAGGTTGGTATAATTTCCACGATAAAAAGTGGTTCTTTTTTTGGAGGTACAGTGAATCCTACTCGCAACCGATCCTCGATTATATACCTGCTGTTGTTCATCGCCATCATCTCGATGGTGGTGTACAACTTTACGCAGAATCCGTCAGCTCAGCAAGCCCTGACGATCAATGAGGTGGCGGCGGCGATTCAAAAAGGGGCAGTCAAGACGATCACGGAGAGCGACAACAGCCTGACGATTGTCTTTAGCGATGGGACACAGCAGAAATCACACAAAGAGAGCAGTTCCACCCTGGTCGATCAGCTCAAGGCGCTGGGCGTGACGACCGAGCAGCTTCAGCCAGACAAGGTAAAGATCAACATCGAGCCCCCCAGCGCCTGGATCAACATCGCCACGGTTATTGGTTATATCTTGCCGTTCGTCATCCTAGCGGGCGTCTTCTGGTTCGTCTTCCGCCAGGCGCAGGGCAGCAACAACGCCGCTATGTCCTTTGGCAAATCCCGCGCCCGCATGTTCACCGGCGATCAGCCCTCGGTCACTTTCCAGGATGTAGCCGGCGTAGAAGAGGCCAAGGAAGAACTTAAGGAAGTAGTAGAATTTCTGCGGGAGCCCGAGAAGTTCATCTCCCTGGGGGCGCGCATTCCCAAGGGCGTGCTTCTGGTTGGCCCTCCTGGCACAGGTAAGACGCTGCTGGCCAAGGCTGTTTCGGGTGAAGCAGGCGTGCCTTTCTTCTCCATCTCCGGCTCGGAATTCGTCGAAATGTTCGTCGGCGTCGGCGCCAGCCGGGTGCGCGACCTGTTCGATCAGGCCAAGCGCCATTCGCCGTGTATCGTATTCGTGGACGAAATCGATGCAGTCGGCCGCCAGCGCGGCGCCGGATTAGGCGGCAGCCACGACGAACGTGAGCAGACGCTAAACCAGATGCTGGTGGAGATGGACGGCTTTGACACCGATACCAACGTGATCATCATGGCTGCCACTAACCGCCCGGACATCCTCGATCCGGCGCTACTGCGCCCCGGACGTTTCGACCGCCGGGTGGTGCTCGACCGCCCCGACATGCGCGGCCGCGAGATGATCTTGAAAGTGCACACCAAGGGCAAGCCTCTGGCTCCCGATGTTGACCTTTCCGTGCTGGCTCGCTCGACGCCGGGCTTTGTCGGCGCCGATCTGGAGAACTTGGTCAATGAGGCTGCCATCCTAGCGGCGCGGCGCAACAAAAAGGTGATTGGCCAGGCGGAACTGGAAGAGGCCATCGAACGCGTCATCGCCGGCCCAGAGCGCAAGAGCCGGCTGATCAGCGAAGACGAGAAGCGCATCGTCGCCTACCATGAGGCTGGGCACGCGGTAGTGATGAACGCGCTGCCGGAGGCAGATCCGGTTCGCAAGGTGTCCATCATCGCTCGCGGCATGGCGGGCGGCTATACCCTGGCCCTGCCGGAGGAAGATCGCACGCTGATGGCGCGCAAGAAGATGATTGCCGATATGGTCGGCCTGCTGGGTGGGCGCGCCGCTGAAGAACTAGTCTTCGATGACATCACTTCGGGCGCTTCCAATGACCTGGAGCGTGTCACCCGTCTGGCGCGGGCCATGGTCACTCGCCTGGGCATGAGCGATCAGCTCGGCCCAATGGTGTACGGCCAAAAGGAAGAACTGATCTTCCTGGGTCGCGAAATTTCCGAGCAGCGCGATTACTCTGAAGCAGTGGCTGAGGAGATCGACTCCGAAGTGCGCCGAATCGTCGCCGACGCCTATGAGCGGGCGCGCCAGATCCTGATCGAATATCGCGACAAACTGGACGCGGTAGCCAAGCGCCTGCTGGAGGTCGAGACGATCTCTCAAGAAGAGTTCGAGGCAATCTTCCCGCCGCCCTATCCGCACAAGACCGGCACGCCGATGCCTACGGCGATCTGACCTCGCACACTCGCACACAGGAGTTTGCTTAAAGACAAGGGGTTTTTTGGCCCACCTGCGCCAGAAAACCCCTGATTTTATTGCGAACGGAGCTGAATCGATGGATGATACTCGCTTGAGTATGGACGTCTCGGCGACACAAGCCGCAATGTATTACCCGGTGCTGATAGGCGGCTACCTGCGCATTCAGGGCGAGGATCGCATTGCCTTCCTGCAGCGCCAGACAACGAACGACCTGCACCTGTTGCGGCCGGGGCGCGCCGTCCTGACGGTGCTCACGACCCCTACAGCGCGCATCCTGGATGTGCTTTATGTGACGCCGCAGGTGGAGGCGCTGGGAGTGTTGACTCTTCCCGGACGCCGCGAAAGCACTGCGCGTTACCTCAAGAGTCGCATCTTCTTTATGGACAAGGTGACAGTCATGGACGCCAGCGCCGAAATAGCCCAGTTCGACCTCATTGGCCCAGGCGCCTCAATCACTTTGAGGCAGTTCGGGATCGAGCCAGCGCTCCAGCCTAACCAGTTCGCCCAGGGGGCTTATGAAGGCGCCTCTCTGCAGGCTTTGGCGCTGGAGCCGGCCTTCGGCCTGGGGGTTCGGTTGCTTCTACCCGTTGAGGTCGCTGAAGCCTGGCAAGCCCACTTTGCCGCAACAGGGGTTGCCCGTCTTTCGGAAGAAGAATATTCCCTGCTCCGCATCGAGGCTGGCCTGCCAGCCGCTGACGCCGAACTGAGCGAAGAGTACACCCCGCTGGAGGTGGGGCTAGAAGTGGCCGTTTCCGAGACCAAAGGCTGTTACACCGGCCAGGAAGTCCTGGCTCGCCAGGTCACTTATGATAAGGTAACTCAGCGCCTGTGCGGGCTGCGCCTGGAGCGCCGCGCCCGCCCGGGAGCGCGCATCTGGGCGGCGGACGGCAGCCCGGTGGGAAAAGTCACCTCGACGGCCACCTCGCCGCGCTTTGGAGAGATCGCTCTGGGCGTAGTCAAAAGACCCTACCACGAGCCTGGGACCATGCTGCGAGTGGGGGAGACATTCGATCTGGCTGGCGAGAGCCGGGCGGCGGCGCTGCCATTTCGAGCCTCTTGACGCCGCTCTTTCCCTGAACGCGCCAATGGCATATGGCGACTACTGAGCGCCAGGCTAAACTGGCTCGGCGAGTTGTTCGCGCTCGTAGGCAATGACGCGTTTGAGGATTTCATCCAGGGAATAGCGCGGCTTGTAGCCGATCAACTCGGCGACCTTGCGCAGGCTGGGCACGCGCCGGTGCATATCCTCAAAACCGGGCGCATAAGCTTCCTCATAAGGGATAAAGCGAATCTTCGACTCGCTTCCGGTCAGGGCGATGACCCTTTCAGCCAGTTCGACGATTGTGACCTCTTCGTCGTTTCCGATGTTGATCACCTCGCCGACCGCCTTGGGATTCACGGCCAGTTCGGCGATCGCCCAGGTGACATCGGCGACATCGGCGAAGCAGCGCGATTGTTTGCCGTCGCCATAAACGGTGATATCTTGTCCGCTGAGTGCCTGGCGCACAAAACGCGGCACCACCATGCCATATTGCCCGGTCTGACGGGGTCCAACGGTGTTGAACAGGCGCACGATCACTACCGGCAGGCCAAACTGTCGATAGTAGGCCAGTCCCAGGAACTCATCCACCGCTTTGGAGGTGGCGTAAGCCCAGCGGCTGTGGGAGGTCGGCCCCATGACGCAATCGTCGCCTTCGCAAAAAGGTACCTTGGCGCCCTTGCCGTAAACTTCGGATGTTGAGGCGATCATCACCTTGCAGCCGTAACGATTGGCTGCCGTCAGCACCGCCTCGGTTCCCATGATGTTGGTTTCAATGGTGCGCACCGGATCTTCCACGATCAGCTTCACGCCTACCGCTGCTGCCAGATGGATCACGATGTCGGCTTCGCTGGTCAGACGGTCCAAGACCTGGCTGTTGCGAATCGACTCGCGAACGAACATGAAATTTGGCAGCGCCCGCAGGTGTTGAATATTCTTGACCTGGCCCGTAGAAAGATCGTCGATCACAGTCACCGAGTAACCGGAGTGCACCAACCGATCGCAGAGATGGCTGCCGATAAAACCTGCGCCCCCAGTGATCAAAACTCGTTCCTTCATCGCATTCTCCTCATAGGCTGAAATGATGACTTCTTACTGACAAAGCAGCGTGTTGATCATAACACGCTGTGGAAAAATGGGTTACTTATTTGCTCTTTGTACAGGGACATTTCCTCTCGAGCAGGATCGAATTGCATAGCTCAGATCGAGAGGATCGATCGCTGACCTGAAAGACCGTACAGGGGTACGGATATCGTCGGATATCCGTACCCCTGTATCTACGCCTACGGCGCAGCCGGGTCCGGCCCGATGTAGCTGGCGCGGCGCGACTCGAAGGCGTCGAAGTAGTATGTGCCGCGGGTGCCGTTGTCGATGCTCATCACCGCGCCCAGTTGCACCGTCTCGACGCGCAGGGTGTCGTTATCCACGCCGGTGCGCACCCCGGACTGGACGCCGTCGATCCACACCGTCAGGCTGCCGTTGTTGGCGCCGGGAGCAGTAGCCGCCTGCCAGTCGATCTCGATGTAGTGCCCTGCGTCCGTCAGCGTGCTATAGGTGGTGTATAACCAGGTTCCAGCATCGTTGCGGACCGCAGTGCGCAGCAGGTAGTTGCTACCGTTGAAATAGAACTGCATCATGATGATCCCCATCGTGTTGTTCTGGGCGTAAAAGATGTAGTGGTTGTCGTTCGGGGCCATCACGATCGAGTTTGGATCGAAGTAGAAGCGCGCCCGATAACGGGCTTCGGCTTCAGGGGTGTTATCTTGCACGTAAATCGCAGTATTGTCATCGATCACCGCCTGCAGGCCGTAGCTCCCGACCAGGGCATTGCTGCTGGTCACACTCAGGTCGCCGCCGTCCGTGACGCTGGTTGACCAGGCGCTCAGGTCACCACTCTCGAACCCGTCTTTGAAGATCAGATCCGAGATCACGATGTAATCCGTCTTGGTATGCGTGGTCTGAGTGCCTTCCCAGTAGGCGGTCAGCGAGACGGTGTAGCTGCCATCGGCCGAGTATGTGTGCACCGGATTGGCTTCCGTGCTGGTGTTGCCGTCACCGAAGTCCCACAGGTAGGACGTGACCAGGTCGGCAGGCTGGGTCAGGTTGGTGAAGTTCACCGTCAGCGGTGCCAGCCCGCGCGTCCTGTTGGCCGTGAAGTTCGGCTCGACATGCCCCATGCCGATGTAGCTGGCGCGGCGCGACTCGAAGGCGTCGAAGTAGTATGTGCCGCGGGTGCCGTTGTCGATGCTCATCACCGCGCCCAGTTGCACCGTCTCGACGCGCAGGGTGTCGTTATCCACGCCGGTGCGCACCCCGGACTGGACGCCGTCGATCCACACCGTCAGGCTGCCGTTGTTGGCGCCGGGAGCGGTAGCCGCCTGCCAGTCGATCTCGACGAAGTGGCGCGCATCCGACAGCGCAGTATAAGTGGTGTACAACCAGCTTCCGGCGTCGGTGCTTGCTGCGCCGCGCAGCAGGTAATTGCTGCCATCGTAGTAGAACTGCAGCATGATGATCCCCATCGTGTTGCTCTGGGCGTAGAAGATGTAATGGTTCTCACCCGGGGCCATCACGATCGAGTTGGGATCGAAGTAGAAGCGCGCCCGGTAACGAGCTTCGGCTTCAGGGGTGTTATCCTGCACGTAAATGCCATTGTTGTCATCGATCACCGCCTGCAGGCCGTAGCTCCCGACCAGGGCATTGCTGTTGGTCACACTCAAGTCGCCACCATCCGTGACGCTGGTTGACCAGGCGCTCAGGTCACCACTCTCGAACCCGTCTTTGAAGATCAGATCCGAGATCACGATGTAATCCGTCTTGGTATGCGTGGTCTGAGTGCCTTCCCAGTAGGCGGTCAGCGAGACGGTGTAGCTGCCATCGGCCGAGTATGTGTGCACCGGATTGGCTTCCGTGCTGGTGTTGCCGTCACCGAAGTCCCACAGGTAGGACGTGACCAGGTCGGCAGGCTGGGTCAGGTTGGTGAAGTTCACCGTCAGCGGTGCCAGCCCGCGCGTCCTGTTGGCCGTGAAGTTCGGCTCGACATGCCCCATGCCGATGTAGCTGGCGCGGCGCGACTCGAAGGCGTCGAAGTAGTATGTGCCGCGGGTGCCGTTGTCGATGCTCATCACCGCGCCCAGTTGCACCGTCTCGACGCGCAGGGTGTCGTTATCCACGCCGGTGCGCACCCCGGACTGGACGCCGTCGATCCACACCGTCAGGCTGCCGTTGTTGGCGCCGGGAGCGGTAGCCGCCTGCCAGTCGATCTCGACGAAGTGGCGCGCATCCGACAGCGCAGTATAAGTGGTGTACAACCAGCTTCCGGCGTCGGTGCTTGCTGCGCCGCGCAGCAGGTAATTGCTGCCATCGTAGTAGAACTGCAGCATGATGATCCCCATCGTGTTGCTCTGGGCGTAGAAGATGTAATGGTTCTCACCCGGGGCCATCACGATCGAGTTGGGATCGAAGTAGAAGCGCGCCCGATAGCGCGGCTCTCCAGCAGGACTATCGTCTTGCACATAGATTCCGGCGTTATCGTCGATCACCGCCTGCAAGCCATAGTTGCCGACCAGGGCGGCGGCCGCGCTTGCGCTCAAGTCGCCGCCGTCCGTGACGCTGGTTGACCAGGCGCTTAGACCGCCACTCTCGAACCCGTCTTTGAAGATCAGATCCGAAACCACGATGTAATTCACTTTCGTGCGCGTGGTCTGAACGCCCTGCCAGAAGGCAGTCAGTGAAACGGTGTAGCTGCCGCCCGCAGCATAAGTGTGCACCGGATTGACTTCGGTGCTGGTGTTGCCGTCACCGAAGTCCCACAGGTAGGACGTGACCAGGTCGGCAGGCTGGGTCAGGTTGGTGAAGTTCACCGTCAGCGGTGCCAGCCCGCGCGTCCTGTTGGCCGTGAAGTTCGGCTCGACATGCCCCATGCCGATGTAGCTGGCGCGGCGCGACTCGAAGGCGTCGAAGTAGTATGTGCCGCGGGTGCCGTTGTCGATGCTCATCACCGCGCCCAGTTGCACCGTCTCGACGCGCAGGGTGTCGTTATCCACGCCGGTGCGCACCCCGGACTGGACGCCGTCGATCCACACCGTCAGGCTGCCGTTGTTGGCGCCGGGAGCGGTAGCCGCCTGCCAGTCGATCTCGACGAAGTGGCGCGCATCCGACAGCGCAGTATAAGTGGTGTACAACCAGCTTCCGGCGTCGGTGCTTGCTGCGCCGCGCAGCAGGTAATTGCTGCCATCGTAGTAGAACTGCAGCATGATGATCCCCATCGTGTTGCTCTGGGCGTAGAAGATGTAATGGTTCTCACCCGGGGCCATCACGATCGAGTTGGGGTGGAAGTAGAAGCGCGCCCGATAACGGGCTTCGGCTTCAGGGGTGTTATCCTGCACGTAAATCGCAGTATTGTCATCAATCACCGCCTGCAGGCCGTAGCTCCCGACCAGGGCATTGCTGCTGGTCGCACTCAGGTCGCCGCCATCCGTGACGCTGGTTGACCAGGCGCTCAGGTCGCCGCTCTCGAACCCGTCTTTGAAGATCAGGTCGCCTCGCACTTGGATCGTGACGGTCGCAATGTTGCTGTCTGCTGCACCATCGTTGGCCTTGAAGGTGAAACTATCCAGGCCAGAGTAATTTACTTGAGGCGTATAAGTAAGGTTCGGGGCTACGCCGCTCAGCGTGCCATGGGTTGGACCAGCAACTACACTGAAGGTCAACGCATCATTCTCAACGTCTGTCGCTGCAAGGGTGATCCCTATCGGAGTGTCTCCCTCTGTCGTGACTGCTTGATCTTGCGCTACCGGGGCGTCGTTCACCGGGTTCACGGTGATGGCGACAGTAGCAGTGTTGCTATCCAGCGCGCCATCGCTGGCTTTGTAGGTGAAGCTGTCCGCGCCGGTGTAGTTTGCAGCCGGGGTGTACTCGAACGAGCCGTCGGCGTTCAGCGTCAGCGTCCCGTGCGCCGGAGCGGCCACCAGGGCGGCCGTCAGGGGGTTGCCTTCGGGGTCGCTGTCGTTGCCCAGCACGCCCGGCGCAGCCACGGTCAGGACGGTGTCCTCATCCGTGGCGTAGGCGTCACCCGCGGCGGTTGGGGCGTCGTTGACTGCGCCCACGGTGATGGTCACGGTGGCGGTGTTGCTATCCAGGGCACCGTCGTTAGCTTTGTAGGTGAAGCTGTCTGCGCCGGTGTAGTTGGTAGCCGGGGTGTAGGTCAGGTTGGGGGCTGTGCCGCTCAACGTGCCGTGCGCCGGACCGCTCACCACGGTGTAGGTCAGCGGATCGCCGTCCACGTCGGTCGCCGTCAGGGTGGTCCCCACCGCCGTGTCCTCGTCGGTGGTGGCGGTCAGGTCTTGCGCCACTGGCGCGTCGTTCACCGCGCCCACGGTGATGGTCACGGTGGCGGTGTTGCTGTCCAGCGCGCCATCATTGGCCTGGTAGGTGAAGCTGTCTGCGCCGGTGTAGTTGGTAGCCGGGGTGTAGGTCAGGTTGGGGGCTGTGCCGCTCAACGTGCCGTGCGCCGGACCGCTCACCACGGTGTAGGTCAGCGGGTCGCCGTCCACATCCGTCGCCGTCAGGGTGATCCCCAGCGGCGTGTCTTCGTCGGTGGACGCGGTCAGGTCCTGCGCCACCGGGGCGTCGTTGACCGGGTTCACGGTGATGGTCACGGTGGCGGTGTTGCTGTCCAGCGCGCCATCGTTGGCCTTGTAGGTGAAGCTATCCGTCCCGTTCCAGTTGGCATCCGGGGTGTAGGTCAGATTGGGGGCTGTGCCACTCAGCGCGCCATGCGCCGGGCCGCTCACCACGGTGTAGGTCAGCGAGTCGCCGTCCACATCCGTGGCCGTCAGGGTGACCCCCAGCGCCGTGTCTTCGTCGGTGGTTGCGCTCAGGTCCTGCGCCACCGGGGCGTCATTGACCGGGTTGACGGTGATGGTCACGGTGGCAATGTTGCTGTCCAGCGAGCCATCATTGGCTTTGTAGGTGAAGCTATCCGTCCCGTTCCAGTTCGCATCCGGCGTGTAGGTCAGGTTGGGGGCCGTGCCGCTCAGCACGCCATGCGTTGGGCCGCTCACCACGGTGTAGGTCAGTGGGTCGCCGTCCACATCGGTCGCCGTCAGGGTGATCCCCACCGCCGTGTCTTCGTCGGTGGTTGCGGTCAGGTCCTGCGCCGCCGGGGCATCGTTCACCGCACCCACGGTGATGGTCACCGTAGCGATGTTGCTGTCCAGTGACCCGTCGTTAGCCTTGTAGGTGAAGCTGTCTGCGCCGTTGTAGTTCGCAGCCGGGGTGTACTCGAACGAGCCATCGGCGTTCAGGGTCAGCGTCCCATGCACCGGAGCGGCCACCAGGGCGGCCGTCAGGGGGTTGCCTTCAGGGTCGCTGTCGTTGCCCAGCACGCCGGGCGCAGCCACGGTCAGGGTGACGTCCTCGTCCGTGGCGTAGGCGTCGTCCGCGGCGGTCGGGGCATCGTTCACCGCGCCTACGGTGATGGTCACGGTGGCGGTGTTGCTGTCCAGCGCGCCATCGTTAGCTTTGTAGGTGAAGCTGTCCACGCCGTTGTAATTGGCATCCGGCGTGTAAGTCAGGTTGGGGGCTGTGCCGCTCAGCACGCCGTGCGCCGGGCCGATCACCACGGTGTAGGTCAGCGGGTCGCCGTCTATGTCGGTCGCCGTCAGGGCGATCCCCACCGCCGTGTCTTCGTCGGTGGTTGCGCTCAGGTCTTGCGCCACCGGGGCGTCGTTGACCGGGTTGACGGTGATGGTCACGGTGGCGGTGTTGCTGTCCAGCGAGCCATCGTTAGCTTTGTAGGTGAAGCTATCCGTCCCGTTCCAGTTGGCATCCGGGGTGTAGGTCAGATTGGGGGCTGTGCCGCTCAGCACGCCATGCGTTGGGCCGCTCACCACGGTGTAGGTCAGCGGGTCGCCGTCTATGTCGGTCGCCGTCAGGGTGACCCCCACCGCCGTGTCTTCGTCGGTGGTGGCGCTCAGGTCCTGCGCCACCGGGGCATCGTTCACCGGGTTCACGGTGATGGTCACGGTGGCGGTGTTGCTGTCCAGCGCGCCATC
>CAZCYV010000017.1:0-81273 GCA_964503145.1 uncultured Anaerolinea sp.
GCGGCGCAAAGGGATCTATTTCCGCCGCCGTTTCATCGCCCTGCTGCGCGCCTGGGCCAGGGGCGAGATCCCCGCATGGCAGGTGAGCGCCAGCGTGCAGGGTTGGGTGAACCACGTCCGCTATGGCAACACCATCGGGCTGCGTCGCGCCGTGCTGCTGGCGACTCCGCCCACGCTGCCTGCCCATTGCCCCGAACTTATTTAGCGCTTCAGGGGATCCAGCGCGGCGCGTAGCCGCCGCTGAGGATTTGCGTCGCCCGCCCGGTCTGTGGATCGATGCTCCACACCTGCGGCGGCTCGGTCAGGGCGCTCTGGTCAAAGCGGGCGAAAGCCAGCCGCTCGCCGCCCGGGCTCCAGGCGAAGTCGTAGTGATTGTACACCGGGTCGTTGGTCAACTGCAGCGCCTGGCCGTCGCTCAGGCGCAACACCCAGAGCTGGCGTCCGGGCGACCACTGGCGCACGTTGAGGTACTTGCGGGCGAAAGCCAGGTAGGCGCCGTCCGGCGAGAAGGCCGGGGCGGCGTCTTCGATGCCCTCGGCAGCGGTCAGGTCGCGAGGCTGGCCGCCGTCCAGCGGATAGAGCAGCAGGTGGCTGTCGGCCAGGCGCTCCAGGTTCTGCAGCGCCGAGGGGGCTTGCGGGTCGAGGAAGAAGATCTCGGCGGCGGCGAAGGCCGCCCCGCCGGGCTGCCAGTCGCCGGGCTGGCCGGTCTGGTTGGCGAAGCGAGCGCGCACCCTGACCTCCCCGCCCGCCGTCGGCTCGACGACCACGAACTCGGAAGCGGTCTGGTCGTAGAACGCCAGCAGGCCGTTCGACGACCAGGCGGGCTGGAGCGTCTGGTGCGCCGGATCGCCGGCCAGGAACGGCTCACCCGCGCCGTTCAGGGGCAGCAGGTACACCTGGGCCAGCGCTGGCGCGCCCGTCGCGGACAGCGGGGCGCGCTCGAAGGCCAGGAAGTCGCCGCGCGGCGAGAGGCGCACCCCGCGGCACTGCGCCTGCGGACAGGTGAACACGCTCTGCGGCGGGATGAACACCGGCGTCGGCCTGCCATCCTGCGCCTGATCCTGGCGGGACAGACTCAGACGGTACAGGTCGCTGCCGCCCTGGGCGTTGCGGGCGCTGTAATAGATCGCCGCGCCGTCCGGGCTGACGTCGAAATCCAGCACCCCGCTGAAGACATTGGTCAGCGGGGCGATTTCGCCGGTGAGCGGGTTGTGCACGAAGATGTTCGCCGGCCCGCTGGCGGGGTAGAGGAAGGCCAGGCGCGGCTGACGCACGGTGAAGGCGCCAGCGTAGCCGCGCAGCAGTGGCAGCGCCGGGAAGCGCCCGGCGAGCGCCCCGGCGGCCAGCTTCACCTGCACGGTCGCCCCCGCCGGCCAGGGGCGCTCTGGCGTGAAGATCAGCCGCGCCCCCTGCCAGGCGTAGCTGCCGGCGACCGCCGGTTCCAGGCTGAGCCGTCCGGTCACCGAGTCGGGCTGCATCGGGCGGGAGAAGGTCAGCTCCAGCGCCGCGCCGGGTGAGACGTCCACCGCCCCGTCTGCGGGAGAGACCTGCACCAGCCGCGGCGTCCCCCAGGTCAGCGCCCCACCCAGGCCGAGCAGCAGCAGCGCCGCCGCCAGCAGGAACAGGCGCAGCGTCTTGCGTCTTCGCATGGCGCCAATTATACCGGCTATCCGGGGGCGTTTTGTCGGGCTGCCCGCGCCCTGGGGCGTGGTAGAATCGGCGGAGTGAAACGCTGGCAATTCTGGCTTGGTGTGCTGATCAGCCTGCTGTTGCTCTACGTCTCGCTGCGCGGGTTGAAGCTCGCCGAGCTGGGGCAGGCGCTGGCGCAGGCCAACTATGTGTGGCTGCTGCCGGGGGTGGCGGTCTATTTCGTCGGGGTGTGGGCGCGCGCCTGGCGCTGGCACCATCTGCTCAAACCGCTCAAAGCCATCCCGACCGGGCGGCTCTTCCCTACCGTGGCCATCGGCTACTTCGGAAACAACATCCTGCCCGCTCGCGGCGGCGAGTTCCTGCGCGCCGTGGTGCTGAAGAAGGACGAGGAAGTGCCCATCTCGGCTTCGCTGGCGACGATCATCGTCGAGCGCGTCTTCGACGGCGTGGTAATGCTGGGCTTCGTCTTCGTCAATCTGCCCGAACTGGCGCGCCTGACGCAAAGCTCCGGCTTCGTCGGCGATATCCGCACACTGGCGCTGCTCGGCGCGGCTGTGTTCCTGGGGGCGCTGGCGGCTTTCCTGGTCATGGCGATGTTCCCCGCGCGCGGCCTGGCGCTGATGGAGCGCCTGACCCGGCGGCTGATCCCCGAGAAGTACGCCGCCAGAATCCTGGGCCTGGCCGAGCGCTTCCTGGGCGGGCTGGCATCGCTGCGCTCGCCGCAGCGGGTCTTCATGGTGTTCACCACCTCGGTGGTCATCTGGCTGCTGGAGACGGCCAAATACTGGTTCGTGATGCACGCCTTCCCCTTCGAGGTGTCGTTCTTCGCCCTGATGCTGATGAACGGCATCGTCAACCTGGCCACCACCATCCCTTCTGCGCCGGGCTATGTGGGCACCTTCGACGCCCCGGGCATCGCTGTGCTGCAGGCGTACGACGTGCCCAAGGCCATCGCCGCGGGCTACACCCTGGCGCTGCACGCCGCGCTGTGGGCGCCGATCACCCTGTTGGGCGGCTATTACATGCTGCGCCGCGGCCTGCGCTGGAGCGAGGAGATCGAGAGAGCCAAAGCGGAGGTGCAGGCATAGATGAGGTGCAGGTTTCGATGAAGAAAATTGCCATCATCGGCGCCGGGATCGGCGGCATGGCCGCGGCTTATGACCTGATCCGCGCCGGCTGCCAGGTGACCCTCTACGAGGCCAGCGACCAGGTCGGCGGGCTGGCCTCCGGGTTCAAGGAGCCGGGCTGGGACTGGTCGGTGGAGAAGTATTATCACCACTGGTTCGCCAGCGACCGGCACATGTTGCAATTGATCGACGAGTTGGGCTGGCGCGAGCGGGTGATCTTCCCCCGGCCTTACACCGTGATGTATTACAAAGGGAACTTCTACCCCTTCGACTCGGTGACACAGGCGATCCTGTTCCCCGGGCTGGGGTGGGGTGTGCGCAAGGCTCGCTTCGGCCTGGTGGGGCTGTTCTTGAAGCTGACCAACAACTGGCGGGCGCTGGAAAAGTACACCGTGGACACATGGATGCGCCGCTGGGCGGGCGACGCGGTGTACGAGCTGATGTGGGAGCCGTTGATGATCGGCAAGTTTGGCGAGCGCTACGCCCGCGAGGTCAACATGGCCTGGCTGTGGGCGCGGCTGAAGGCGCGCACCACGCGCCTGGGAACGTTCCGGGGCGGCTTCCAGGCGTTCGCCGATCTGTTCGCCGCCCGCCTGAAGCAGATGGGCGGGCAGTTGCTGCTCTCCACGCCTGTGCGCCGCCTGACGCCGCTGCCGCAGGGCGGGCTGGAGCTGGAGACGCCCGCTGGTGCGCAGCGCTTCGACCAGTGCCTGGCGACCACCTCGCCTTACCTGCTGGCGCAGCTGGCCCCAGACCTGCCGCCGCGCTACCTGCAGGGGCTGTTGGCGCTGAAGAGCATGGGGGCGGTGGTGATGGTGCTGGCGCTCAAGCATCGGCTCTCCGAGCAAGGGTACTACTGGTACAACCTGCCCAAATCCGCCGGTTTCCCTTACCTGGCGCTGGTCGAGCACACCAACTTCCTCTCGCCGGAATACTTCGGCGGCGAGCACATCGTCTATATCGGCGACTACCTGGAGACCGACCACGAATACTTCCGCCTGAGCCAGGACGAACTGCTGGCGCGCTTCCTGCCCAGCCTGCCGCGCTTCAACCCGCGCTTCAGCCCCGACTGGGTGCGCAAGAGCTGGCTGTTCCGCACCGGCTACGCCCAGCCGGTGCCGCTGGTGAACCACTCGCAGAACGTCCCCGACATCCAGACGCCCATCCCCGGGCTGTACTTCGCCAGCATGAGCCAGGTCTATCCCTGGGATCGGGGGACGAACTTCGCTGTCGAGATCGGGCGGCGGGCGGCGCGGCTGATGCTCCAGGAGCAGGCGCAGCCCTCGGAGCGCGCCTGAGGCGGCAAGCGTTCTCATGTCGCCCCTATTTCCTCTTATCATGGCTGATAGATTATCAAAAGTATAGTAAAATCGAGCATCCGTGCAATTCGACCAATTACCCGATAAATTCTCTGTTTTGTGTCATCGGACTTATCTTCGCTCGAGGAGGAAAAAAGATGTACCTGCGAAATCTCAAGCTCTCTCTGGCCGCCCTCTCCCTGATCCTGGTCGCGCTGGCCTGCCAGTTCAGCTTCAGCACGGCCAAAATCGAAAACGTGCGCCTGGCCAAAGACCAGGAAGGACAACAGGCGACGGCGCAATTCGAACCCAGCGATACCTTCTATCTGGTCGGCGACCTGTCCAACGCGCCCAGCGACACCAAACTCAAAGCCGTGTGGACGGTGGTGCAGGCGGAAGGCGTTGACCCCAACACGGTCATCCAGGAGCGTGAGTTGGCCGCAGCCAGCGGCCCCTTCTGGTTCAGCCTGTCTCAACAGTCGGGCATCTGGCCGGTCGGCAGGTACAAAGTCGAGCTGTACCTGGACGATGAACTCAACCAGAGCCTGGAGTTCCAGGTGATCGCGCCGCCGGCAGCCCAGGCGCCGCCCACCGCCCTGCCGCAGCCCGAGGCGCCCGCAGCGCAAGCCAGCATCAGCGGCGCCTTCACCGCCCTGGACGAAACAGGTCAGCAGCCCTCCACCCGCTTTGCTCAGGCGGACAAAATTTACACCGTGTTCACCCTGCAGGGCGCGCCGCAAGGGGCGAGCGTCAAGGGCACGCTCACGGCGACCGCAGTGAACGGCATCGCTCCCAACACCCTGGTCACCGAGTTAGAGCAGGCCTTCAGCGATGGGCAGAGTGTGTTCTGGTTCGAGAACACTCGCCCCTGGCCTTTCGGAAGGTACCGCGTCGATCTGACGCTCAACGGGCAACCCGCTCAGAGCCTGGAAGTCGAGGTGGTCAACACCAACACCAGCGGCGCCGTGGTCAGCGAGGCCTATTCGGCCCTGGACGAGGCAGGGCAGCAGGCGACCGTGACCTTCCCGGTGGACAGCGTCGTGTACATCCATTTCACGCTCGACTCGGCGCCGCCCGAGACCGACGTGCGCGGGGTGTTGGTGGCCGCCGACGCCGCCGGGCTGGACCCTTACACCTATGTCACCGAGGCCGGCTCGAACCTGGGCAGCGGCTCCTACTGGTTCCAGTTCACCAACGACGGTCCCTGGCCGGTGGGTAGCTATGTGGTCTTTATCTATCTCAACGGCGAGCTTTCCCAACAGGTGGACCTGCAGGTGCAATAACGCGCCAGTGTTCGACTCATTCCGAGATCCGCCGCTCACACAGAACGGCTGAGGCTGATAGAATTGCAGCGTGGATTTACCTGCGCTGCAATTGCTTTTATCCCCGCTGGGACAGGAGGCGCTGCGCAGGGCGATGGCGCTGGAGCCGCGCGAAGCCGACTTCCTGCGCCATTTCAGCGCCCTGAGCCGCGCCTACCCCGCCGACCTGGCGCGGGCCGCGCTGGAGGTCGCCATCCTGCGCCGCGAAGCGACGGCCAAATTCCCCGCCGCCGAGCGCATGTACTTCACCCGCCCGGCGCTGGAGCAGGCCACCGCCTTCGAGGTCTCCGCCTACCGGGCGCAGCGTTTCGCCGGACGGCCGCGGCTCTTCGACCTGGGCTGCTCCATCGGCGGCGATACCCTGGCGCTGGCCAGGATTGCGCCGACCGTCGGGGTGGATCTCGACCCCGTGCGCCTGGGCATAGCGCGCGCCAATCTGCAGGCGCTTGGGCTGGTCGAGCGGGCTGACCTCATCCAGGCCGACCTCGCCGCGCCGTTGCCGCTGGCGCTCTCCGAGCAGGCGGGGATCTTCTTCGACCCGGCGCGCCGCGCTGGCGCGCAGCGCCTGTTCTCGGTGCGCGATTACCATCCCCCGTTAGCGCTCGTGGAGCAGTGGCTGCCGCGCTGTCCGGCGGTCGGCGTCAAGGTTTCGCCGGGGGTGAGGCTGGAAGAGCTGGCGGCCTATGCGGCGGAGGTAGAGTTCATCTCGCTACAAGGGGAGTTGAAGGAGGCGGCGCTGTGGTTCGGCCCGCTGCGCAGCGCTCGGCGGCGAGCGACCCTGCTGCCCGGCGCCCACAGCCTGTATGCGCCATTGGAGGCTGGAGGCGTCATGCCCGTACTGCCCCTCAGCGAGCCGCGCGCCTTCCTGTACGAGCCAGACCCGGCGGTGCTGCGCGCCGGGCTGGTGGGCGCCCTGGGGGAGCAACTGAACGCCGCCCAACTCGACCCTGATATCGCCTATTTGACCGCCGATCGGCGGATCGAGACGCCCTTCGCCCGCTGCTGGCAGGTGGAGGCCTGGTTTCCATTTGGCCTGAAGCGCCTGCGGGCGGCGCTGCGCCAGCGCCAGGTAACCAACGTCGTGGTGAAAAAGCGCGGTTCGCCGCTACAGCCAGAAGCGCTGATCCGCGAACTGCGCCTCAAAGGCAGCGATCAGTCCGGCGGCGTCGAGCGGGTGATCTTCCTCACCCACCTGCGCGGCCAGCCGATCGTCGTGCTGTGCCTGCCCTGAACTGGCCCAGGCGCGAGTGCATTTCTGCTATAATCCTGCTCTATGGAAACCGGACTGCCCGAAAATGTGCTCACCTGCACCCAGTGCGGCGGCGAATTGCACCCGGATGAAGGCCAGATTTTCCTCACCTGTCCTTTTTGCAGTTCGACCGTTTATATCGACAAGGCCCGCGTGGTATTCCACTGGTATCTCGCCCCCACGCTGGACGAAGCCAGAGCGCGCGGGGCGCTCTCCCGCTGGATGGCAGGCAACCAGACGGTGAAGGACCTGGATCGCAAATCCCACGTCACCGAAGTCGCCTTTCAGTTCTTTCCGATGTGGTATTTCAAGCAGCGGCTGGCTGGCGGCCGCGAGGAGATCGCCCTGATGCCCGGTGCGGCGACCGCGGTCTCTGAGATCGTCCACCTGCGCCTGCCCGCAGGCGACCTGCGCAAATACCACCAGGAGATCGACGCCCAGGCGGTGACTCCTACCGTCCCGCTCCAGGCTGCTCTCGACTGGCTGGCCGCCGAGCAGGGAGGCTCTGCGAAAGAAGTGATCGAGCAGTCGCTGGTGCATATCCCCATCTATGTCTTCAAATACACCTACCAGGGAAAACTTTACACCGCGCTGGTCGAAGGAGCGACGGGCGAAGTGATCGCCAACATTTACCCGGCTAAGGCCGAAGCGCCTTACCTAATCGTGGGCGGGCTGACGGCGTTGGTGTACCTCTGCCTGGCTACATTCCCGGTGATTGCCGGCATCGCCGACGGCAGCGCCGGCGCCGTCCTGGGCTTCGGCCTGTGCGCCGCGGCAGGGATCATCGCTGCGCCGGTGTTCTTTGCCCTGGCGGCCTGGGTGGCGGCAAAAGTATGAGCGACAAAGAGATCTCTCATGGGCTGAATTGCCCCAATTGCGGCGGTGTCGTGCCCGTTCCAGAAGGGCAACTTATCGTCCGCTGCCCGTACTGTGACCTGCGTTCCTTCGTGCGCGGCGAGCGTGGGCTGCTGCGCTATCAGGTTCCCCAACGGGTTGACCGCAAGCAGGCCGCCCAGGCGCTGCGCAGGTTTCTAAGCAGCAACCTGGCAATTGCGCCCGCCGCAGCGCGCCAGGCGCAGATCAGCGAGGCCTTCCTGGTGCATCTGCCCTTTTGGACGGTCTGGGCCAGGGTGGGCGCCTGGGTCTTCGGCGAAAAGCGAGTGGGCGGCGGTGACGACGCTCGCTACGAGCCGCGCGAGGTGCGCCTGGTGCAGGATATGGCCTGGAACGGTGCTGCTTGCGATGTGGGTGAATTTGGCGTCGAGCGGGTTGCGACCGTCGAAAGCAGCCTGGAGCCGTTCGACCCCGAAGTGCTGCATCACACGGGCATGGTCTTCGAACCGGTCGACTCCTTCAGCGAGGCGCGCCAGGCCGCCGAGGAGCAATTCCGGGCGGAGGTGGAGAGAAAATCTGGCCTGGATCGGCTAGCGCAGGTTTTCGTGCGCGCCGTGCGCCGTCGCTATGCTCTGGTCTATCACCCCTTGTGGGTCTTGCGCTACCTTTTCCGCGGCCGCGCCTTCCAGGTCGTCGTAGATGGCCACACCGGCGAGGTTTTGTACGGCAAAGCGCCGGGCAACACGCTGTACCGCGCTGCGGCGCTGGTTTTGGGCATGGCCTTCGGCGCCCTGCTGGTGGTAGATAGCCCGGCCCTGATCCTGGCCGCCGCCTCAGACGCCGTCTGGATGGCGCTGGCGCTGATGGCAGCGGGCGGCGCGATCATGTACGCCGGGTATCGCGCCTTCCGCCACACGGAGCAATATGAATACCGTCGCAGCGGCTCGTCGTCGCTGGTGAACGTAAAACAGGTTTTGGAAATGGCTACCTCGGTTACGGATGTGGAAAAGTGGATAAGCCGATTGAATTAGTGCCTCTGGTGTGCCTGAAATGCGGCACGCCCATCCCGGCGGCGAGCGACGAAATGGCCTGGGTGTGCGCCACATGCGGGCAGGGGATGGCGCTGGATTCGCAAACGGGTCTGACGCCGTTGCAGGTGAACTACGCCGAAAGCCTGCCAACCACCGGGCGCGGCAAGCCTTATTGGGTGAGCAGCGGGCAGGTGAGCCTGCAACGGGACGTCTATCGCTCCAGCGGCAAGAGCGCCCAGGAAGCTGTAGCGTTCTGGTCCAACCCGCGCTTGTTCCTCATACCCGCTTATTCGCTCTCCCTCGAAGAATTGCTGGGGCAGACCATCCGCTTTTTGCTCCAACCGCCAGCTTTGAAAGCCGGCGCAGCGGCGCAATTCGAGCCGGTGACCCTCTCGATGGAAGATATCCAGCCGGTGGCGGAATTTGTCGTCATGGCGATCGAAGCCGGGCGCAAGGATATGCTCAAGAACCTGCGCTTCACCTTGAAGCTTTCTCTGCCCTCGCTGTGGATCCTGCCCTGAAGCCAGCCTCAAATCGTCTCAGCCTGTTGATCGTCCTGGCCTTGCTCCTGACAGCAGCGGCCTGTCAGCCCGACGAAAGCGGCGGAAACCTCCCCAGTCCACAGCCGCCTCGGGAGTGGTACACAGTCTATTTCACCCGGCCGACCAGCGCCAAGGGCAGCAGCCTGCGCAACGGGCCGGATCAAGCCCTGGCCGAGGCCATCCGCGCCGCTCGCGCCAGCGTGGATATGGCGGTGCTGCAACTCGACCTGTGGAGCATTCGCGATGCCTTGCTCGAGGCGCACCGCGATGGCGTCAAGGTACGCCTGGTAGTGGAAAGCGATTACCGCGATAGCCCGGAGATCCAGCAACTCATCGAAGCGGGCATCCCGGTGCTGGGCGACCGGCGCGAGGGGCTGATGCACAACAAGTTCACCATCATCGACCGTGAGGAGGTGTGGACCGGCTCGATGAACTACACTATCACCGACGGCTACCGCAACAATAACCATCTGGTACGCATCCGCTCCAGCCAACTGGCGCAGAGCTACACCGCCGAGTTCGAAGAGATGTTCGCCGATGACCGCTTCGGCCCTGGTTCGCCCGCCAACACGCCCAACCCCAGCGTGACCATCGACGGCGTGCGCCTGGAAGTCTGTTTTGCCCCCGATGACGGTTGCGCGGCCCAGCTGGTCAGGCTGCTCGAAAGCGCCCAGCGCATCCTGCATTTCCTGGCTTTTTCTTTCACTTCGGACGAGCTGGCGGAGGTAATGATCCAGCGCCTGCGGGCGGGCGTGAAAGTGAGTGGCGTGATGGAGGAATCGCAGGTCAATTCCAACAGCGGCACCGAGTTCAACCGCTTGCTGGCCGCAGGGGTGCAGGTGCGCCTGGATGGCAACCCACGCAACATGCATCACAAGGTGCTGATCATCGATGAGCGCGTCGTCGCTTTCGGTTCTTACAACTACTCGAACTTCGCCGAGACCCGCAATGACGAAAACCTGGTCATTGTGTACGACCCGCAGATGGCAAGCTATTTTCTGGAAGAGTTTGATCGGATTTACGCCCAGGCGAAACCATGAAGCGCTTCTTTCCAATATACCTTTCCTTGATCCTGATGCTTTCGGCCTGCACGTTGCGCATCGGCTCCCCAGGCCGACTGATGGACCTGCCTGCGCCGACGACCATTCCGCTGGTAGAAACCGCCCCGCCAGCCGCCCTGCCAGGTCAAGAGCCGCCCCAGAAGCCGATCGCCCTGCCGCCGGGTTTTGCCATTTCGGTGTTTGCCAAAGGCCTGCAAGGGCCGCGGATGATGGCAATCGGTCCAGACGGCGCGCTCTACGTGGCGGAGCGCGGCGCAAACCGCATCGTGCGCCTGCCCGACATGGATGCCGACGGCAAGGCAGACAGGATTCAGGTCGTCGCCGACAAACTGAGTTCGCCCAGCAGCCTGGCGTTTCACCCCGACGGCTCCCTGTATGTCGGTGAAACGCCGCGCATCTTACGCCTGAGCGAACCGGACGCGCAGGGCGTCTTCCGGGCACGGGAGGTGGTCATCCGCGGCCTGCCGGTGGGCGGACATCACACGCGCACGGTGCTTTTCAGCCCCGATGGCAGGTATCTATTCGTCTCGGTCGGCTCTTCCTGCAATGTGTGCGAAGAAGAAGACCCGCGCCGGGCGGCGATCCTGCGCTATAATCCGGATGGCAGCGGCGAGGAAATCTTTGCGCGTGGGCTGCGCAACGCCGTGGGGATCACCTTCCGCCCTGGCACTGCCGAGCTATGGGCGACGAACAACGGGCGCGACATGCTCGGCGATGACTTGCCGCCGGAGACTGTCCAACAGGTGCGCCAGGGCGATGACTTCGGCTGGCCGCGCTGCCATGCTGGGCGCATTCGCGACCCGGAGTTTGGCGGCCCTGAAGCTTGCCAGGGAGTCGCCCTGCCGGATGTCGAGATGCAGGCGCACTCGGCGCCGCTTGGCCTGACATTTTACACCGGCGCGCAGTTCCCTGAGGAATACCGCGGCGACCTGTTCGTCGCCTTTCACGGCTCCTGGAACCGCAGCGTGCCAACCGGCTACAAGGTGGTGCGCATCCCGTTCGATCAGGGCCGGCCCGGCGCAGTGCAGGATTTCGCCGTGGGCTGGCTGAACGATGGCACTGCCTGGGGCCGCCCGGTGGACGTGATCACCGCGCCGGATGGCAGTCTGTTCATTTCGGACGACGGTGGTGGTATCATTTATCGCATTACTTATATCGGCTAGATTAAACTGCGAAGGGAGATCACAGCCATGGATACCCAGGGCAATTTTTATCTCGGACGCATCGTTGACCCACAAACAGGCAAAGCCGGCGAAAAGCCGCTGCTCTACGAACCAGAAGACCTGACCACCCACGGCGTGGTCGTGGGCATGACCGGATCGGGCAAGACCGGCCTGTGCATCGGCTTGCTGGAGGAGGCAGCCCTGAACGGCATACCGGCGCTGATGATTGACCCCAAGGGCGATATCACCAACGCGTTGCTCCACTTTCCTGATCTGCTGCCGCAAGACTTTCAGCCCTGGGTGAACCCGGACGAGGCCCGTCGCGCCGGGCAGTCTATCGAGCAGGCTGCTGCTCAGGCGGCGGAGAACTGGCGCAAGGGGCTGGCAGATTGGGGGATCGAGCCGGAGAGGCTGCGCGCCTTGCGCGATTCGGCTCACTTCGCTGTTTACACGCCCGGCTCGGACGCGGGCATCCCGGTGAGCATCCTGGCCTCGCTCAAAGCCCCGCCGCTGGATTGGGAAAGCAACCGCGAGTTGCTGCGCGAGAAGATATCTGGCACAGTCACCGCCTTGCTCGGCCTGGTCGGCCTGCAGGACATCGATCCGGTGCGCTCGCGCGAGCACATTCTGCTCTCGAACATCTTCGAGAACGCCTGGAGGCAAGGGCAGGATCTACACCTGGATGAACTGATCCTGCAAACGCAGAACCCTCCCTTCCAAAAGCTGGGCGTCTTCGATGTCAACACCTTCTTCCCGGAAAAGGACCGCTTTGGGTTGGCGATGTTGCTCAACAACATTCTGGCGGCGCCCGCCTTTCAGACCTGGATCGAAGGCCAGCCGCTGGACATCCCCAGCCTGCTTTACGGCCCCGATGGGCGGCCGCGCCACAGCGTGTTCTACATCGCTCACCTGAACGACGCCGAGCGCATGTTCTTCGTCACATTGCTCTTCTCTGCGGTCGAGGCCTGGATGCGCACCCAGAGCGGCACCACCAGCCTGCGGGCTTTGCTCTACTTCGACGAAATCTTCGGCTACATGCCCCCGACCAGCAACCCACCTTCCAAGCAACCGATGCTGCGTATGCTCAAACAAGCACGCGCTTTTGGCGTCGGCGTCTTGCTGGTGACCCAGAACCCGGTGGATCTGGACTACAAGGGCCTTTCCAACGCTGGAACATGGTTCATCGGCAAGCTCCAGACCGATCGCGATAAGCAGCGTCTGTTGGATGGCCTGGAAGGCGCGCTGGCCGGGGCGCTGGATCGGAGCGCCTACGATAAGTTGATCTCCGGCTTGGGGAAGCGCGTCTTCCTGATGCACAATGTGCACAACAAAGAGCCTGTGTTGTTCCAGACCCGCTGGGCGATGAACTACCTGGCTGGCCCGCTCACTCGCGCCCAAATCCCGGCGCTCAACGCCCTGGTCGGGGCCAGGCTCATGACAGCACCGCCGCCATCGCCAGCCGCGCCCGCTCCAGCGCAACCAGCCCAAACCGCAGCGCCGGCCGCTAAGCCCGCGCCCGTTGCAACGCCTGCCCCTGCTGCACAACCGCGGGGCCTGGGCTCGGCCACCCGCCCGGCGGTGCCCGGCAGGATCGCCGAATACTTCCTTCCCAACAACCTGACGCTGACCGAGGCTTTCAAGGCCTCCGGCGAGGCGCCGCCCGCGGGCGTAAAAAGCCTGGGCCTGCTTTATCGGCCAGCTTTGCTGGCCCAGGCGCGCGCCCGCTTCCTGAATCGCAAATATGACCTGGATCACGAAGAGACGCGCAGCGTCCTGGTGACCTCCCCCGACCGTCGGGGGATGGTGAAGTGGGAGAACCACCTTGCCAGGCCCCTCGATCCAACGAAACTGGACGATCAACCCGCTCCCGAAGCGCGCTTCGCGGCATTGGAAGCCCCGTTCAGCGACGCTAAAATCATGGCAACGCTGGAAAAGGACTTCGCCGACTGGGCGTTCTACGCCATCCAGATCAAGATACGCGCCAACGAGGCGTTGAAGGTGTACGCCGGCCCCCAGGTCACCCAGGCCGAATTTCGCACGCTTTGTTCCAACGCAGCGCGCGCCGGCCGCGAAGCCGAGGCGAAAAAGGTCGAAGCCGCGTTCGCCAGGAAACTGGCGACCCTGCAGGAGCGGCTGGCGCGCGAGGAGCGTGAGTTGGCGCAAGATGAAACAGAGCATTCCCAGCGCAAATTAGAGGAGTTGGGCAGCGCCGCCGAAACCGTGTTTGGCTTGTTTGGCGGCCGAAAAAGCAGCCGTCGCCTCTCCAGTTCGCTGACCAAGCGGCGGCTGACCGAACAGGCCAAAGCCGATGTGGAGGAATCTCGGGTTGCGATCGCAGAGCTAAAGAAGCAAATTGCCGCCATTGAACAGGAGAAAGCTCAGGCGCTGGAAGAGGTCAACAACCGCTGGAGCGAGATTGCCAACCAGGTGGAAGAGATCCAACTGACCCCGCTCAAAAAAGATGTGCTGATCGATGCGTTTGGCGTCGCCTGGGTGCCGTATTACGTGGTGCAGGCCGGCGACGATACCATCGAACTACCGGCTTTTCAGTAACTTGCAGACCGATTGGGAAAGCCGCCATGCAGATCCACCTGTTCAGCTCTGCTGGCGAACAAGGGATCGAATATATCTTGGAGGCCGCCCGCGCCATCCTGGCGGACAAACCCAAACCGATCGTGGCGTACCTGTCCGCCGCCAACGTCAGCTACCTGTGGGTGCGCGAAACCCGGAAAGCCTTTCGCGGACTGGCCAGGGTGAAGGTGATCGACGTCGCTCGCCAGCCGCTCGCCCGCATCCTGGCGACGCTGGATCGCGCCGATTTGCTCTACATTCCGGGCGGGAATACATATTTGCTGGCCAAATGCCTGCATGCCGTGCGCGTTCCTAAGCTCCATCAAGCAGCAGGGGCGGCTGATCTGATCACCGAGATCCGCCAGCGCGTTCTGGTCGGCCTGCCGTTGGTTTGTTCCAGCGCCGGAAGCGTGCTGTGTGGGCCAGACATCCTGACCACCAACGATGCCAACGAATGCGAATGCGCCGATTTCGAGGGCCTGGATCTGTTGCCGTTTAATCTTAGCGTGCATTTCCCAAACAAGCCAGGGGAGGAGCGCCAGGCTCGGGAAGAACGCCTGCAAGAGTTCCTGACCCTCCACCCCGAACGGTATGTGCTGGCACTGGAGGATGGCGCTTATTTGCGCGTCGCCCATGATGCCATTCAAGTGGTGCGCGGCTACATCTGGGAAGTCAAACCGGGAGAGGCAGCCAGGCTGTTGCACACGGCGGCGTCGAGTCCTCCCCCAATAAACGAGAATCGGCCTGTCGAAGCCAGGCCGACGCCGGCCCAGGAACTGGCCAGGGTCGAGGAAGAAGCGCCTGGCCGCGGAGAGAAAACGATGAAGACGCTACTCATCTTGCGCCATGCAAAATCGAGTTGGAAGGACGAGTCGCTTCCCGACCATGATCGCCCATTGAACAAACGCGGCAAGCAGGATGCTCCACGCATGGGGAAGCTGCTCCGGGACGAAGGGCTGATCCCCGATCTGATTCTGAGTTCGGACGCCCGGCGGGCGCGGGCCACGATCGAGTTGGTAGCGCAGGAATGCCGCTATGACGGCGAGATCGTCTTCCTGCGGGAGCTCTATGCGGCTGAACCGGAAGCCTATCTGGAGGCGCTGGCGCAGCGAGGAGGCGACGCCGCCAGCGTGATGATCGTCGGCCATAACCCCGGCCTGGAGGAACTGCTGGAGGAGCTGACCGGCGAGCGCCTGCCGCTGCCCACCGCTGCGCTGGCCCAAGTGACCCTGCCGATTGAGCATTGGAGCGAGCTTGGCGCTAACGCTCGCGACGATATGCCCCAGGGCAAGCTGGTGAACCTGTGGCGCCCTAAAGACTTATAAACGCCTGCACCTGAAAATCCGATCTCATCCCCTGGTCGTAATATCTATCAACCAGATCATGGCGGTCGATCGATCATGCTGACTCAGGCACTTTCATTTCTACTCATCCTGGCAGCCATTGCGGTCTATGGCGGGCTGCACTCCTGGCTGGCCTCGCTGCAAGCCAAAGCCCTGGCGCGGCAAAAACTGGGCCGGCTCGCTGACCGCGCCTACCGACTGGCTTATAATTTCGTGGCGGTCATCAGCCTGCTGCCGGTGCTGATCCTACCCGCTGTGCTGCCGGATCGGACTCTGTACACCATTCCCTTTCCCTGGGTGCTGCTCACCTTATCGATCCAGGGGCTATCGGCGCTGATCGTGCTGATTGGACTGTTGCAAACTGGCCTGTGGTCTTTCATTGGGTTGGAGCAACTCCTGGCGCCGCCAGATCGCCAATCCTCTCAACTGGTGGTCAACGGGCTTTACCGCTGGGTGCGCCATCCTCTGTACACCGCAGGTCTGATCTTTATCTGGCTGACGCCGGTGATGACCTGGAATGTGCTGGCGCTGAACCTGGGTTTGAGCGCCTACCTGTATATTGGCGCGCTTTTCGAAGAGCGCAAGCTGTTGCGCGAGTTCGGCCAGGCTTACCACGAGTATCAGCAACGCACCCCGATGTTTTTCCCGCGCCTAGCGCGACGACGATAATGCAAAGTTTTTTTAAGGTATAATTCTTCCCCGTGCCGAAGCAGAAATCGCCGCAAGACCTGACCATCGATGAACTGCGCTGGCTATTGGTGAGCAAGCGCCGCGCTGCGCGCCAGGAACGCATCGAGCGTTACCGGCGCACCGGCCGGGCGTTGCGTATTGTCTCTGAACTAGACAGTCCCTCATTGGAGAGCTGGCGCGCCAGCCCGAGCGTCGAAGGAGCGCCGCCCGCAGAGCAAAGCCGCGGCCGACGCCTCCTGGATGGTTTACTGCTGTTGATCGAAGTGAGCGCAGTGATCGGTTTCCTGTTCATCCTGTTCAGCGGGCTGAACGTCATTCGTGAACTGAACCAGGAGGTCGCCGCGGCGATCGAGCAGCCAACTCTGACGCCGACCCCGCTGATCGGTGCGGTGGTCCTTCCCTCGGGGCACACCCCGCCCAACGCCCCCGGTGGAACAAGATTCAACGAGGATGAAATCCCCGAACATCTACGCCCGCTGGTGCGTTCCTGGTATAATGCGCCAGTGCCCACTCCCGGGCCAGAGCAAGCCATACGCATCCAAATTCCGGCCATCGAAGTAGATGCGCCAGTCGTTCAAGGAGATGGATGGGAGCAGCTTAAAAAAGGTGTTGGTCAGCACCTGGGCTCGGCGAATCCAGGAGAGCGCGGCAATGTGGTGCTTTCGGCTCACAACGATATCTTCGGTGAGATCTTCCGCAACCTGGATCGGCTGGTGCCCGGTGATCTGGTGATCTTATACACCAATCAGCGTTCTTATACGTATATCGTCGTGGATACCAAGATTGTACAGCCGACGGCAGTGGAGGTGATGGCGCCAACGCCACAACCCACCGCCACGCTGATCTCGTGCTATCCATATCTGAAGGACAACCTGCGCATCGTGGTGATCGCCCGCCTGCAGACCAGCGGATGATCCTTGCCAATGGAAATCTATCTTTATCTTAGGAGTTCTATCATGCCTCAGAAATCGCGCTCGAAAAAGCAAGCCCGCAAAACCCCGGCGCCCCGCCTGGTTGAGAGCCAGACGCCCACGGCTGTTTCTCAGTCGCCGCAGACGACCTTTACCGGTACAGGGACGCGCTCCTTTGCGACCGAATTCAACCCCGACTACAGCCAGACGATCAAGGATCTGAAGCGCATCGGAATACTGGCAGGGACCTTCTTTGCAGTGTTGATTGTGCTCGCCTTCGTGCTTCCTTGATAGGGCTGTACTCAGCAGGGCCATACGCCTGCGCGTCGCCAGACTTTTGGGCAAATCTATAAACGGGGCTGGCCGAGGAAACTCAGCCAGCCCCGTCGGTCTTTGTCCTGGGGTCGTCAGCACGGTCATTTTCTCAGGTCGCCCCATCTAAGAGCAAGAGTTAGGGTAAAATTTCGATCATGAGTGAAGAAGCTCCTCAACAGGCTGGCGGCTCTCCCCGATGGGGATCGAACACCAAGCTGATCATTGGATTGACCGTGGTCGCCATGATGGCGGCGCTTCTGATCTATTTCCGCACCATCATCGGCCCGCTGTTGCTGGCTTTCATCCTGGCTTATCTGTTTCAACCCGTCGCCGCCTGGCTGAGTCGCACTTTGCATCTCCCCTGGAGAACCGCGATCAATCTAATCTACCTCTTATCGCTGGTTGTGTTATTGGGTCTGGCGACCATCGCCGGGCTGGCGTTGATTCAGCAAGCTCAGAGCCTGATCACTTTTATCGACAAGTTCATCGTCAACCTGCCACAGCTTGTAGAAGAACTCACCACTCGACCTTATTATATTGGGCCTTTTCTGCTGGACTTTTCGAAATTCGATCTTGAAGCCCTGGCGCAGCAACTGCTGGGGCTGGTGCAACCTCTGGTAGGGCAGGCGGGCAACCTGGTCGCCCGGTTTGCGGCCAGCGCGGCTACGACGCTGGGCTGGTCGTTGTTCGTTTTGCTGATTTCCTATTTCTTGTTGTCGGAATCGGGGCAGGTGCGCGAAAATTTGGTGCACATTGATATCCCGGGCTACAACGCTGATAGCCAGAGGCTGATTCGAGAACTGACCCGCATCTGGGACTCCTTCTTGCGCGGCCAGTTGCTGATCTCGCTAATGATCGTCGCTTCTTATTACATCATGCTGACGATCCTGGACACGCGCCTCTCGATGGTTATCGCTCTCATGGCAGGAATAGCCGCGTTCGTCCCGTACATAGGCCCTCTGATTACCTGGACCGTCACAGCGATCATCGCCTATTTGCAAACCGGGAATTACTTCGGTCTGGAGCCTGTGCCATATGCGCTGCTGGTGTTGGTTTCCTGTCTGGTGCTGAACCAGATCTTCGACAGCTACATCACCCCAAGGATGATGGGGCGCGCGCTGGGGGTGCACCCGGCGGGCGTCCTGATCGCGGCAATCATCGCCACCGACCTGATTGGTCTGGTAGGTCTGGTATTGGCCGCGCCGGTTTTGGCCACAGTGCTGCTCCTGGGCCGCTACATCTTCCGCAAGATGCTGGACATGGACCCCTGGCCGCTGGTCGAGGAGCAGCCCCGTCCGGTTATCCCTATATGGGTGCGCCTTGGCCGGCAAGTTCAAGCCACCTGGCGCTGGATACAAAACCGAAAATAGGGAAAAACGACCAGGGCTGCCCTCCACGGTTTGGGCAGCCCTGGTTTTATCTCCGGTATCGATCAGGCCACTCGCAGCCCAGAAAGTCCGGCCGTGCTGTACAATCGCTCTTTGATCTCGATCACCTGGCGCCGCAAGCGATCGTCTTGTTCCAGCATTTCGGCCACCTTCTCGCAGCCATACATGACTGTGGTGTGATCCCGCCCGCCCAAGGCTTCGCCAATCTGCGGCAGCGAGATGTTGGCCTCTTCGCGCATCAGGTACATGGCGATCTGGCGCGGCAGGGCGACCTGCCGGGAACGATCGCGCCCCAGCATGCTTTCCACGCTGATTCCAAACGCTTCCGCCACCCGGCGCACGATCTCATCCGGCTGAACTTCGCTGCGGCGAGGCAGCAGGTCAGCCAGCGCCGTCTCCACCAACTGCGGGGTGAGCGGCAGGCCGACCAGGTCGGCGAAGGCCGCCACACGCGCCAGGCCGCCTTCAAGCTCACGAATATTGGACTGCACCCGGCGCGCAATCAGCCCCATCAATTCGTCCGGCATCTTACAACCGATGCGTTCGGCCTTGGAGCGTAAGATGGCCAAGCGTGTCTCGAAATCTGGCGGCTGAATATCGGCGGTCAGCCCCCATTCGAACCGCGAACACAGGCGCTCTTCCAGCGTCACCAGCGCTTTAGGCGGACGATCGGAGGAAATCACGATTTGTTTATTTTGCCCGTGAAGGGTGTTGAACGTGTGAAAAAATTCTTCCTGCGTCGACTCCTTACCGGCGATGAACTGAATGTCATCCACCAGCAAAACATCCGTGTTGCGGTATTTTTCCCGGAACGCCTGAGTGGTGTGGGTGCGGATGGCATTGATCAGATCGTTGGTAAACTCTTCTGAGGAGACATACAACACTTGCAGGCCGCGCCGATGGCACAAGTTGCCAATCGCATGCAGCAGATGGGTCTTACCCAGGCCCACGCCGCCGTACAGGAAAAGCGGATTATAAGCCTGGGCCGGTTTTTCCGCCACCGCCAGCGAAGCAGCGTGCGCCAATCGGTTGCTCGGGCCAACGACAAAATTTTCGAACGAATAGCGCGGGTTCAGACTGGGATTCGCCGTGTTGAAGCTCGTCTCTTCGGGTTCGAGGCGATCTTCCTGCACGTTAGCTTCAGTTGAGTTATGCCCATTTTGCCAGACGACGAAGCGCACTTCCACTGTGCGGTCCATCATACCCGTCAGCAGGCGGGTCACCGTGCTGGACAGACGACTTTGCAGCCAGTCCCGCGCGTAGGCATTGGGAACCCCCACAATAAAGCTACCGTCTTCGTAAGAGATAAATTCAGCGTTGCGGACCCAGGTATCAAAAGCGGCTTTTGGCATCTCCATTTGGAGTTGCCCTCGAGCGGCTTGCCAGGCCTGTTGTGCATTCATAGCCAGCTACCTCCTCACCTGTTCGGAAGATAGACAACAATACGCCACCGCATCCTCCGTCAGTCGCGGAGGGCGCCCAAAAAGGCTGTATTGCTTGTCTTTAAGTCACCTGAGAGATTTTGCTGCCCCTAGCGCCAATAAACTATGGGCTGACCAGTCTGATTGTAGCAGAATCTGCCAATCGTATGCAAGGTGTTTCCCCTACGCTCGCCTAAAAAAAAACAATACTTTAAGATTAACAAACGTTAAAGAGTATCCGCGCGCGCCGCACCTTTTACCTCAGTGCAGGCCAATTTCCTCGCGGCCCATGCATAGGGGAAGGCCATTCGGAGACCCCCAGATATAGCCTTTTGGGGGCCACAAACCACCTTACCCCCCATATCAACCCCCCCGACTCTTAAAATAACGGTTAAGGGGAACTTAACTCGCTCGGAGATTAAAAACGACAGATTTGAGCGCTACCCAAGATCAGCGCCTTCGACGGCCTGCACCATCACCTTACGCTGGTCATGAGGATGAGACGAGAACGTTGATAAATATCCTACACACCGTTAATAGATTTCTTGCATTTTATGAGTATGCTATCTGAAGACAATAACAACTTCGAAGCCTGCGCCGGTTGGGTGCCAGTAAGCATCCATCTACCGGCGGGGCTCGAGTTTTGCGAAAGTTTTGAAAGAAAAAGGAGAATGCAAAGATGGCTAAAATTATTGGTATCGATTTAGGAACCACCAACAGTGTGGTCGCCGTCATGGAAGGCGGAAGCCCCACTGTGATCGTCACTGCAGAGGGGTCTCGCCTGTTACCCTCTGTGGTGGGCTTCAACAAGAATGGCGAGCGCCTGGTTGGGCAGACCGCCAAGCGACAGGCTGTGGTGAATCCGGAAAACACAATCTATTCGATCAAGCGCTTCATGGGACGGCGCTTCGACGAGGTCGAGACGGAGCGCAAGATGGTATCGTACCAGGTCGTACGCGGCCCGGCGGGTGATGCCCGGGTGAAAATCCCGGTCACCAACCGCGAGTACAGCCCACAAGAGATTTCGGCGATGATCTTGGCCAAGCTCAAGGCAGACGCTGAAGCTTACCTGGGCGAACCGGTGACCAAAGCGGTGATCACCGTCCCGGCCTACTTCAATGACAGCCAACGCCAGGCGACCAAAGACGCCGGCCGGATCGCTGGCTTGGAGGTGCTGCGCATCATTAATGAGCCCACTGCGGCTGCGTTGGCCTATGGCCTGGACAAGAAGTCAAACGAGACCATCCTGGTCTTCGATCTGGGCGGCGGTACTTTCGATGTGAGCATCCTGGAAGTCGGCGACGGCGTCATCGAGGTCAAAGCCACCAATGGCGATACACACCTGGGCGGCGACAACTGGGACGAGGCCATTGTGAACTGGATTGCGGACGAATTCAAGAAAGAGCACGGCATCGACCTGCGCACCGACCGCCAGGCTTTGCAGCGCCTGCGCGAGGCCGCCGAGAAGGCCAAGATCGAGCTATCGAACGTCATGGAAACCGAGATCAATCTGCCCTACATCACCGCAGACGCCTCGGGGCCTAAGCACCTGCAACTGCGCTTGAGCCGCTCCAAGCTAGAACAACTCACCGAGCACCTGGTGAAGCGCCTGCGCGGCCCCTTCGAGGCCGCTCTGAAAGATGCCGGGTTGACCGCCAGCGATATCGACGAAGTCGTCCTGGTGGGCGGCGCTACCCGCATGCCGATGGTGCAGGAGTTGGTGCGCAGCCTGACCGGCAAGGAGCCCCACAAGGGCGTCAATCCGGATGAGGTTGTCGCCGTGGGTGCCGCGATTCAGGCTGGCGTGCTGGGCGGCGAGGTCAAAGACGTGCTCTTGCTCGACGTGACGCCACTCTCGCTTGGCCTGGAGACCCTGGGCGGTGTGATGACCACGCTCATCGAGCGCAACACCACGATCCCGGTCAAGAAGACCGAGGTGTTCTCTACCGCTGAGGACAATCAGACCGCCGTGGATATCCACGTCCTGCAGGGCGAGCGGCCGATGGCGGCCGACAACATGAGCCTGGGCCGCTTCCGCCTGGAGGGCATACCGCCAGCGCCGCGCGGCGTCCCGCAGATCGAAGTCACCTTCGACATCGACGCTAACGGCATCCTCAACGTGACCGCCAGGGATAAGGCCACCGGCCGAGAGCAAAAGGTCACTATCACTGCCTCGACCAACCTGAACAAGAGCGAGATCGAGCGCATGATCCAGGAGGCTCGCCAAAACGAGGCTGCCGATCGCAAACGGCGCGAGCTGGTCGAAGCGCGCAACAACGCTGATAGCCTGGCTTATCAGACCGAGAAGACGCTCAAGGAACTGGGCGACAAAGTCCCCGGCAATGAGCGTCAGAACATCCAGAGCAAAATCGAGACGCTGCGCGAGGCGATCAAGGGCGATGACACCGAGCGGATCAAGCGCCTGAGCGAAGAGCTGCAGAACGCCTTCTATGCGCTGAGCCAGCAACTGTACGCCCACCAGCAGTCGGGCGGGGATGGCAATGGCCGGCCATCCGGCTACAGTGAACGGCCCGAAGATGAGGGCGAAGTCATCGAAGGCGAATATCGCTAATCCTTCGGCTGAACACCGATCCAAAAAGAGAGTTTTTGCGGCCCGACGGGCCGCAAAAACTTTTTAATCATGTATAATCCAGTTATGGCATCCCGTCCCTCTCCTCCCCCGGTGCGCAGCTTTCTGCCGGCTGCGTTGATCCTGATCGTGATTGGCTGGGGCGGTCTGACTTACATCCTCCTGGAGACCGAGCCCAGCGGCGGCACGCGCTGGGCGTTCTTCTTCACCGGCGTGTTGGCGCTCACCGGCCTGGCGCTGCCCATCGTCGCGTACTTGAACCGCCGCTTCCCATCTACGCCTCCGCCATCGCCGTTGGTGATCGTCCGCCAGGCGATCTGGATCGGCATCTACTTCCCTACCCTGCTCTGGTTGCGCATCGGGCGAGTGGTCAACCTGCCCCTGGCGCTGCTGCTGGCTGCCGGGCTGATCCTGATCGAATTCTTGCTCCGCCTGCGCGAGCGCAGCCTGTGGAAGCCAGAGTCTCATTCCTGACCCCCGGCTGGGGTTCATCATCAAACCCATTACTGTATGACCAGCTTGCGTGATTTGCCCTCGGTGGATCAACTCCTGCAATCCCCGCACGGTCAGGACTGGACCGCCCACTACGGCCGACCGTTGACGTTGGAAGCGATTCGCCACGCGCTCAACGAAGCCCGCTCGCAATACGCCAGGCGCGCCAGCTTGCCCGAACGTGACATCCTGTTGCAAACGATCGAGCAGACCCTGCAATCCTGGACGGCGCCCACTTTGCAGCCGGTAATCAACGCCACTGGCGTGATCTTGCACACCAATCTGGGCAGGGCGCCGCTCAGTCGGGCAGCCTTGCAGGCAATACAGGATGTTTCGCAGGGCTACTCAACGCTGGAATATGATCTGAAACAGGGAAAGCGGGGCTCCAGGCTGGTGCACACCGAAGCGCTGCTCACCCGTCTGACCGGCGCTCAGGCCGCCATGGTGGTGAACAACAACGCCGCCGCCGTGTTGCTCACCCTGACCGCCCTGGCCCGCCGCCGCGCCGTGGTGATCGCCCGCACCCAGCTTGTGGAAATCGGCGGCGGATTTCGCGTGCCCGACGTCATGAAGCAATCTGGCGCTCGCCTGCTCGAGGTGGGCACCACTAACCGCGTCCACCTGGCGGATTACCAGGCCGCCCTGGAGGAAGCGCCAGCGCTGTTCTTGCGCGCCCATCGCTCCAATTTTCGCCTGCTGGGCTTCACCAGCGAGCCAGAACTGGCGGAAATCGCCGCCGTTGCCCATCAGGCCAACCTGCCGCTTGTGGACGACCTGGGCTCTGGGGCGCTCCTCGATACTTCGCGTTTCGGCCTGGGCCACGAGCCGATGGTGCAGGAATCGCTGGCAGCCGGCGCCGATCTGGTGTGCTTCTCAGGCGACAAGCTGCTGGGAGGGCCGCAGGCTGGGATCATCGTCGGTCGCGCCGATCTGGTGGCCAAACTGAAGAAGCACCCCCTGGCGCGCGCCATTCGCGCCGATAAACTGTGCCTGGCAGCGCTGAGCGCCACGTTGCTGCACTACCTGAAAGACGAAGCCGAGCGCGAAATACCTGTCTGGCGCATGATTGCAACGCCGGCCAAGCAGGTCTTTTCCCGAGCCGCTGCCTGGGCGGTGGCGCTGGGTCAGGGCGAAGTGATCTCTGGCGAGTCCACCGTGGGCGGTGGCAGCCTGCCCGGCGAGACGTTGCCGACCTACCTGCTGGCGCTCTCGACGCCCAGCCCCGATCGCCTGCTGGCCCGTCTGCGCCAGCAAAACCCGCCGGTGATCGCTCGCGTGCAAGACAACCGCCTGGTGCTCGATCCACGCACCGTGCTGCCCGAACAGGAAGAGGCCTTGCTGCACGCCCTGCAACAGGCGCTCAGAACAGACCCATAGATGATTACCATGGATATCCTATGAAAAACGACCTCGATGCCCTCATGCAAGCTCGCCAGCTCGATGCTCTGTTCGTCATCGGCCCCGGACGCCATAATCCACCCATGACTTACCTGACCAACGGAGCAGACCTGACCAAAGCGCTGGTGATCAAAAAGCGCGGCGAGACGCCTGTTCTGTTCCACTGGTCTATGGAGCGCGACGAAGCCGCTAAATCCGGGTTGCCCACCCGCAACCTGGATGAATTCCGCTACGACCAGCTTGTCCAACAAGCCGGAGGCGATCAGGTGCTGAGCGTGGTTTACCTCTATGAAAAGATCTTGACCGCCCTGGGGATCACCGCCGGAAGGGTGGGGATCTACGGAAACTCAGACGCCGGCGCCGTCTACGCGATCTTCACCCATCTGCAACGGGCGCTCCCGGAAATCGAGTTGGTCGGCGAGACCGGCGTCTCGATCTTCCTGGAGGCCATGGCGACCAAGGATCAGACAGAGGTGGAACGCATCCGGCGCATGGGCAAAATCACCACCGAAGTGATCGCACAAGCGGCGGACTTCCTGGCCGGCCATCGCGCCCGCGGGCAGGTGCTGGTCAAAGCCAATGGCGAGCCGCTCACCATTGGCGAAGTCAAGCGCTGCATCAACCTATGGCTGGCCGAGCGCGGCGCAGAGAACCCCGAAGGCACGATCTTCGCCTGCGGCTACGATGCCGCAGTGCCGCACAGCACTGGCGATGCCAGCGCTCCGCTGCGACTGGGAGAGACGATCGTCTTCGATATTTTCCCTCGCGAGGCGGGAGGCGGCTATTTCTACGACATCACTCGCACCTGGTGCCTGGGCTATGCCACTGACGAAGCGCTAGCTTTGTACGAAGATGTGCGCGCCGTGTACGATCAACTTCGCAGTGAGCTGCGCCTGGGAGAGGTCTGCCGCCTGTACCAGGAGCGCGCCTGCGAGTTGTTCGAAGCGCGCGGACATGTCACCATCCGCACCAACCCGCAGACCCAGGAAGGCTATGTGCACAGCCTGGGACATGGGGTTGGGCTGCACCTACACGAAGAACCTTTCTTTCGCCTGAGCGGGCCAGATAGCACGCGCCTGGCGTCGGGAGCAGTGTTCACCGTCGAGCCAGGGCTGTATTACCCGGAGCGCAGGATGGGGGTGCGCCTGGAAGACACCCTCTATGCCCGCCCAGATGGCAGCTTCGAGACGCTGGCGGAGTATCCGTTGGACTTGGTCTTACCGATACAGGGTTAGCTTCACCTATCTTCGGAGCGCTGAAATTGGTGAAAAAATCGAACCCACCTGGAATTGTTGAAGCCCGTATCCTGGGCATCGAAACCTCCTGCGACGAGACTGCCGCCTCGATCGTTGAAAACGGGCGCCTGATCCTGGCCAGCACGGTGGCCTCGCAGGTGGACCTGCACGCTCAGTTCGGCGGGGTGTTCCCAGAAGTCGCTTCGCGGCAGCATATCCGTACTATCTATTCAATCATCGAGACAGCATTGCAACAGGCGCACCTCGGCCTGGCTGATGTGGACGCCATCGCCGTGACTCGCGGCCCCGGGCTGCCCGGCTCGCTGGTGATCGGCATGAACACCGCCAAAGGGCTGGCGCTGGGCAGCGACCTGCCGATCGTCGGCGTCAACCACCTGGAAGCGCATATCTATTCCGCCTGGCTGCATTGGCCGCCAGTCGCCGGCGAGGCCAGCGCCCCAACGTTGGCTCCGGAACCCAAATTCCCCCTGGTGGTGCTGATCGTTTCCGGCGGGCACACCGAACTGATCTTCATGGAAGATCACCTGCGCTACAAGCGCCTAGGTTTCACCCTGGATGACGCCGCGGGAGAGGCGTTCGATAAAGTCGCCCGGCTGATTGGCCTGGGTTACCCCGGCGGGCCGGCCATTCAAAAAGCCAGCGAAGGGGGCAATCCTAAAGCCTTTGCCTTCCCCCGCGCCTGGCTGGACGATAGCTGGAATTTCTCCTTCAGCGGGCTGAAGACGGCGGTATTGCGTGAGGTGCGACGCCTGCAACTCTACAAGTCCGAATTGCCGGTTGCCGATCTGGCGGCCAGCTTCCAGGCAGCGGTGGTGGATGTGCTGGTGGGTAAGACCGTCCGCGCGGCGCAAGAGTTGGGCGCGGCAGAGATCCTGGTGGCGGGTGGGGTCTCCGCCAATCGGGCGCTGCGGGAGGCCATCCACGCTCAGGCGCCCTGTCCGGTGCATATCCCCCCGATCGCATTGTGCACCGATAACGCCGCGATGGTCGCTGGCGCGGGTTATTACCGCTTCATCAATGGGCAGCGGAATGACCTGGCGATAGATGTGCTGCCCAACTGGCCGCTGACCGAAGTCTAAGCCCGGCGGTTTTTCTCTCCCATCTTTTCGACGATCTCCGCCAGACGGCGCGCCAGCGCCGCCCGGTCGAAGTTCGCCTCCACGTAGCTGCGGGCATTCAGGCCCATCTGGCGCGCCTCAGCCGGGTTTTCCACCAGGCGCAGGATTGCCCCTGCCAGAGCGTCAGGGTCGCCCGGCGGCGTGAATACCCCACCCTGCGCCTGCTCCACCACCTGGCGGATCACGCCATCGATGGCCAGGATCACCGGCCTGGCGGCGGCCATATAGTCGAACACCTTGTTGGGATACACCGTGGCGTAAAGCGGGATGGGTTTCAGGATGGCGATGCAGGCATCCGCCGCCGCCAGCGCATCCGCCATCCCGGCTTTGGGCACCGGCGGAAGGAAGTGCAGATTGGTCAATCCCATCTCCGCCGCCTGCGCCATCAGGGCAGGTTTCTCCTTGCCATCTCCAAGTAGCACAATGCGGATTTCGGGCCGATCAGCCAGGCGCTGTGCAGCCTGAAGCACGACGCCCAAATCGTTCGATAGCCCATGCGCGCCAGCGTACAGGGCCACGAAGCGCCCCTCCAAACTGTGCTCCTTGCGAAAAGCGATCCCGCTGGCGAATGGATCGAACATGCGGGTATCTACTCCGTTGGGCACCAGTTCTATCTCGCGCGCCCCACGCTCGCGCACATGCTCGATAAAGCCAGGAGAATTGACCATCACCCGATCGGCGTGGCGATACAGGAAGCGCTCCAACCACAGTGAGAGGCGGATCAGCAGGGGGTTGCACAACACACCGACCTGGATGGCGAAGGCCGGCCACAGGTCGCGCACCTCGAACAAGAAGGGGGCGCGTTTCAACCGGGCCAGCAACCAGGCGGTGACACCCTGAAAGATAGGCGGCGAAGTGCCCCAAACCAGGTCCACCTGGCGCACCTTCAAACCGAGCAGAAAAGAAGACGCCATGAAGCTGAAGAAGCTGATCACACGATGGAAAAAGCTGCGATGGAGCGCTGAATAGGCGCGGGCGCGCAGCACGGTGACGTTTCCGCCGCCATCCATCTCCTCTATCAGCGCTTCGGCGGCCTCCGATTTGCCGGTCAGGTAGCTCACCGTGCTGGCGATGACCGTCACGCGGTGGCCGCGCTCTGCCAGATAGCGCGCCAGTTCATGATGGCGGGTACCGCCGGGTTCATCCAGGGCGACAAAGGCTTGATGAATCAGTAAGATGTGCATGGATTGGCGATTATACCTTTTCCGCGCCTGGAGAGGGCGGAAAGATAAATTCGGAGGTCAGGCGGATTGGCGACCGCTGGACGACCGTATAGCGCACAGAAAGCGCCGGGGTTTTCACGCCATAAGTGGGCGAGAACCATCCCCAAACCGGCGAAACCGCGCCGCTTCCATGGAGCAGCTCTCCTGCGCGCACAATCTGGAACGACTCGGATAGGTGCGCTTCGCCAGCCTGATCCCGCTCCATATGCAGGCGCACCTGCCCAAGAGGCGAATCCAGCATCACGTCATACCCCCACGCGCCAGGGTTATTAGCCAACACCTGCCAGGGCCAATCGGGCAGCAGCCAGTGCAGGCAAACGGTATGCGACCGATCGGTGGAGGCAGGTTTCATGGGATAAACCGTATCGATGATTTCCCAATTGCCTGTAGCTCCAACTCGAATATCACGCTGGTGCCACAGGCCCAGGCGGCGATAGCCGTTGTGCCGGGCGGATAAACAGCGCAGCGAACCATCCTGCCAGCGTTCTTGCTTCAACACCTGCGCCTGCGCCCAATCCACGAAAAGAAACCGCCCAGCGCGACGCATCTGATCCTGGCCATCGATGATAAGCGTGTTGTGCACCTCGCTGCGCGCCAGGGCATTATCCCACGGCGGTGAGGCGTTATAAAGATACGTGCCGGCGTCTTGGGCCACGTTCAGCCCATGCCACCACAGGTCGAGATGGAGCTGGTCGGCGTGTCCCGGGCGACCGGAAAATCTTACTGCCCGCAGATAGGCCCAGGAGGCCCCGTCTGGCGAGCGCAGCACATGGGGCGTTTCGCCGCTCCCACGTCGCTTCTGGCCCGTCGAACGCGGGCTGCTCCCATCGGAGCGACCCGCGCCAAACCACAAGCTCATCTCATCCCAGAGACCGGGCGCAAAGGGTTGCTCGCCGAGAAATGCGCGCCCGGCTGCCTGCAACACAGGACGATAATCCTCCTGAGGGCAGGCGGTGAGCGGCAGGATATACGCCCCATCGTTAGGCCCCAGATTGGGGACTCGCCCGCTGATCGGATCCACCAGCGCCTGCAGCCAGCGCGTCGCCGCCGACAGACGTCGCAGGGTCTCCCCTGGCAAGGGCTGCCCCTGGCTTTGTGCCAGATAGTTCATCCACAACGCTGTCTGCAACATCAGCCGATGGTAATTGGTCGAATGCTGGACATACGCGCCGTCGGGGGATACCTGCGCCAGAACGCCGCGATTGAACCAGCGCCAGCCCAACTCCCGCCAATGTTTTGCCTGTGGATGAGCCGGAAGGAATAAACCGGCCGTGTATAACCCGGCTGCCTCGGTGAGCAGATGGTTGTTGTTTTGCGCCTGTGCATAAATCAATGTGGGCGGGATACGCGCCGCGTGTATGGCTACCGCCTGAATCAGGCGCGCCTTTTGGGCGGCGCTGGCTTTATCCGAAATTCCAAATATTTGCCGCCCAAAGGTCAGAGCGATCAACCGTATGGCAACTTCCTGCGCCGAAGCCCAGTGCGGCCCCTGATAAGGGGGGTTAGCCTGCAGGAAAGCGCCGATGAAACACCAGTATGCGGTCGCATAGCGCTCATCCTGGCTGAGCAGATACGCCCGCCCCAGCGTGTAAGCCCAACCTAAACGGCCTGGCTCCCAAATCCATTTGATATCGAAAGCCCCGGCCGGCGCAGCAGGGATTTGACCTTTTTCATACCGCGCCCAATGCTCCAACGGCTCAGGCGGGTTCAGTTGCAGCGCGCCTGGCGGCCCGCCAAACAGGCGCACCTTTCCGGCGACGATTTCATCCGCTTGTTGAATCAGTTGGTCTTGATCCTGCCGACTCAGGGCTCTCAGCAGTTCATCTTTGCTCGGCGGACTCCACAGTGGCTGGGCGCCTTGCGTGGACATCGCCTCTGCGGTGCGCAGCGCCTTCTCAGGATCGCAAGCGCGGCGGAAATATCCCAGGCGCAAACCCAGGCGGTACGCGGCATACAGCGCGACCTGCCTTATGCCAAGCTCGCGCAGAATCGGCAGCAAATATCTCCCTCGCACCCTCTGGCCGGCAGACGGGGGTATTTCTCGCATGCGCCGATGATAGCACATTTCGAGCGGCAACAGCGCTTTTCGGAACAACCCTGCAAGCATCCGGCGGCGCTAAAACGTGATATTATTTATGGGAGTTCGTACCTTCAAGTACAAACTCTGCATCCAGGTCTTGAACATCACACCAGTCTGGAAGGATCACGGTTATGAAAAAGTTCTTTTGGCTTCTGCCTGTTTTGGCGCTCTTTCTGATGGGGGGATCGGATCCTGTAGAGTTGATTCGCTTCACGATCATTAACAAATCTGAATCAGACATTGCCATTCAGCTTCGCGGCGTTCCCAAGGTATGTTGCAACAAAGCGGACACCGTCCAGGGGGAATTCTATTACCTGCCCGTCGAGAAGGGGAGCAAAGAGCGCCCCACAGTCAAGGTATATACGATTGCTAAAGACACCTACTTCATGCAATTGTTCTACATCTCGACCTATGATCCGGTTTACGGCTTTAAGTGCGACCCCACTGTGCCGAATAAGCTCAGCGCAGCCCGCAACCTGCGCCTGGTCGTCCTGCCGTGCGATCAGCTTCCAACGGCCTGGAGCGTCGGCGAGCCCTCGATGTGGAAGTATCTGCCGTATCCCGTGCCCGATCTGGCACGTTTCTTTAACAACTATTGGAAAAGCCGCTTTATCTATTGATCCTGTTCCCAGATGATTGGCGAACCAGCCCGGCGCAGGCATGATCTGCGCCGGGCTGGTCATTTTTCCACGGATTGAGGTTTCAATGCCCCTGGGCTATGATCCATCTGAACCAGGGCAGAACACCAAGGGTCTGGCATCGGTCAGAAAGCCTAGTAGATACTCCCATCCGGCTGGGTCGAATACAGCACACCCTCAATTGCCGAGAGGTTGTACGCCGTCACATTGCTGCCCGTCCAGTTTCTCAAGTTGAAGGTCGAACCGGCCCCGCTCAAACGGTAAACTTCGACATCTCTGAAAGTCAGCGGTTCGTTCTTCCGGCAAACCTCAGGGAAGGTGGTGGTGCGCAGGAAATAAACCGCGCCCACGCCATGCAGCGTGGCAATACCGTTCCCTTCGACCGTCAGGGCAGTCTTGCCGTCAATGCCGATGCCGCGGGCCTGAGTAGCCCAGCCATCTTGCAGAATGCGCGCCAGGAAGGTCACCAGACGCCCCATACGGTCGCGTTCGACAAAATGACTGTCGGTGATCGTCCCTTGCAGGTACGGCAGGTGCAAGAAATCCCGCTCCAAGGTCAGGCGCGGGTTGTAAGGGTTTTTCAGCGCCTCGTAGGAGTAGATCGTGTTGCGTTCAGCAGAGAAGGAAAACTCGCCCAGGATCGCCAGCCCGGCGCTGGTGCCGCCCACGGGCACACCGCGGGCGATCAACGTGTGGATGGCATCCTCGACCGGCGTCCCCTTCCACAGGCGCACGTAATCCCACTGATTGCCGCCAGCGATGAACAGAGCTTCGGCTTTGAGGATTTGACCGATAACGAATGGATCGTAGGCGGCGCGCTCCTGCTGAAAGATGATCGTCTCGGCCGAGTCCACACCGCCCAACTCCTGATACACATACGGATTATAGGCATCGGTGCCGGAGGCGCGAATGACGACAAAATCGCCGCCGCCCGATTTTTCGATCAGCCATCGCATGGCCGAATCGACATCGGTATTGCCGCCCATCAGCAGGAAACCCGGCGAAGTCCTGGTCGCCGCATCGCCTTCGTTCCCCAGCAAGTAATATTCGTAACCGTCTGGCTTGGCCTGTGCCATGCCGCCCGGCGTCAGGACGGCCAATATGAGCACCAGCGCTATTGAGAATTGTAAGAACGAACTAAACTGCTTCATGATCATCCCTCCTTTGTGAAACTAAAATCGAATGAAACGGATTGCTGACCAGTTGCATAAATTATACAATGGTTTGCGACCCAAGAAGGGCATATCTCTTCATAAGCATGATATAATGAAATCCCTTAATCTAATCTTAAGTTATTTCGAGAGTTCACCTTGGCCGACATTCGTTATCAAAAATTCGCCCAAATTCTGGTCGATTATTCCACCGCGATCAAGCCCGGCGAACGGGTTGCCATCACCGCCACGACGGAGGCCATTCCGGTCGTGCGCGAGCTGTTCACGCTGATCCTGCAGCGCGGCGCCTATCCTCACTTGCTGCTGGATATCCCCGACCAGGAAGAGCTATACTTCGCCCATGCCAGCGATGAGCAGCTCGATTTCATCCCCACTTTCCACAAAATTGCCTTCGAAGAGTTCCAGGTCTTGATCAAGATACGCAGCGAGACCAATACGCGCGCCCTGACCGACGTCCCCCCTGAACGGCTAACCCGTCGGCAGAAGGGCCTCTCTCCGCTCCTCGCTGCCCAGATGCGCCGCGGCGCAGATCGCTCCCTGCGCTGGATGGCGACCCTCTTCCCCACCCGCGCCTACGCTATGGAAGCCAGCATGGGCTATGAGGAATATCAGGACTTCTTCTACCGCGCTTGCAAGGCCGATGAGGCCACGGCTGACCCGGTCGCCGAATGGCAGGCGGTCAGAGCACAGCAACAGACCTACATCAACCGGCTAGAGGGTCACGACCAGGTGACGTTGCGCGGCCCCAACGTGGACCTGACTCTGTCGATCAAAGGCCGCAAGTTTGTCAACGCCTGTGGCCTGGTCAACCTCCCCGATGGCGAAATCTACACCGGGCCGGTGGAGGACTCCGTCAACGGCTGGGTGCGCTACACCTATCCGGCTGTGTATCAGGGGCGGGTCGTTTCGGGCATCGAGTTGAAGTTCGAAAACGGCAGGGTCGTCCAGGCGACCGCTGAGAAGAACCAGGATCTGCTCTTGCGCACCCTGGACAGCGACGCCGGGGCGCGCTATGTCGGCGAGTTCGCCATCGGCACCAACTTTCAAATCGACCGCTTCACTCACAACATTTTGCTGGACGAGAAGATTGGCGGCAGCTTCCACATGGCGCTGGGCGCAGGCTATCCCGAGACCGGCAGCCAGAACAAGAGCGTCGTGCATTGGGACATGATCTGCGACATGCGCCAGGACGCCGAAATCCTGGTGGATGGCGAGGCGATCTACCGTAACGGTGTTTTCCTGGTCTGATAAGCGTCAGTTTTGTCGCTCTTATCCCAGCAAAACCTGGTTCTGTAAGTCCCACATCTGGCGATACAGGCCTCCTGCTCGCAACAGTTCGTCTTGCCGCCCGCGCTCGACCACCCGCCCTTGATCCAGCACCACGATCTCATCCATCGATTCCAGCTCAACCAGGCGATGGGTGATCACCAACAGCGAGCGGTCGTGCGCCAGGGCCAGGATCGAGCGCAGCACCTCGCGCTCGGTGAGCGCGTCCAGATTCGCAGTGGCTTCATCCAAGACCAGCAAGGGAGCGTCTTGCAAAAGCGCCCGGGCGACCGCCAGGCGCTGACGCTCGCCGCCGCTTAGACGCAACCCTTGCTCGCCGATCCAGGTATTGTACCCCTGCGGCAGCGATTGGATGAAATCGTGGATCTGAGCGCGCTGCGCCGCCTCGTAGATCTCGGCCTGGCTGGCCTGGGGTCGGGCGATTCGCAGGTTATCCCATACCGAGGCGCTAAAAAGATAGGCGTTCTGCGAGATCACCCCCACGCAGCGGCGCACATCCTGCTGGGCGTAGCGACGGATATCCTCTCCCGCCAGCAAAATCTGGCCCTCCTGAAGCTCCCAGAAGCGTACCAGCAGGTTCACCAGTGTGGATTTGCCTGCGCCGCTTGGGCCGACAACCGCCACCCGACCGCCCACAGGGAGGTCAAAGGAGACATCGGCCAGCGCCAGGGGACTCCCCGATGCGTTTGGGTAGCGGAAACTCAAATGGCGGATGGATAGGTGGGGCCGCTGTGGGGCGGGCAGCGGCGTCGGCGGATCCTGGACTTCGGCCGGGGCATCAACCAGTTCGAACAGGCGTCGGGCGGATTGCAAATTGCTTCCGAGGTACTGGGCAGCCAATGGCAGGGGCGCCACGGCCTCGAAGCTGGTCAGCGCAATCAGCGACAAAACAGCCAGATAGACGCCCTGAACCTCGCCCTGGCTCACCAGGGAAATAGCGAACGCCAGGACCAGCCATGATCCCAGGTTGGACAGCAACCCAACCAGGGCGCTCTGCAACGCGCTGATCGCTGCCATGCGCCATTGCGCAGCCGCCAGCGCACGGCTGAGTTGATCGATCCGGGCGGCATGCGCCGCGCTACGCCCATAGGCGATTAATTCTGATAACCCCTGGAGGTCTTCGACAATGGCGACCTGCAATTGGGCGCGCAGCACGACCATTTGCTTTGCGGCCCGGCGGCTCAGCCAGCGCGCCAGTAGCGGGATTCCCAGCCCTGCTGTCAGCCAGACCGCCAGCCAGGCGCGCGCCAGCGGCGCCGCAAAACCCGCCAGCAACCCATAGATCCCCGCCCCTACCAGCAGCGCCGTCAGAGGCGGCGCTGCCACACGCACATAGAAGCTCTCCAACCCTTCGATGTCGCCCAGAATGCGCGCCAGCAGGTCGCCGCTGCGCAACATCATCAGCCGCGCGGGCGCCAGCGGTTCCAGCGCCTGGTAGAACCAGACGCGCAGGCGCGCCAGCAAACGGAAGGTGACCTGGTGGGACACATATCGCTCCAGATAGCGAAAAAGCCCGCGCGCAATCCCAAAGAAACGCACCCCCACAATCGCCACCTGCAACTCAGCGATCGATGGGTGTTGCGCAGCAGCGGAGATAATATAAGCCGAGGTCGCCATCAGGCCAACTCCGCTCAGGGTCGTCGCCGCCCCCATCAACGCAGAGAGGGCCACCAACCCCCTGAAGGGCCACAGAAAGCCAAGCAGGCGCCCGGATAAACGTAGAGCAACCAATCCAGTAGGGCGTTCTACCGACTCGCCAGCGCTCAATACTCCAGCGGGCGGCGAAGATGGCAAGAGCGCAGCAAAGCCAACCGGCGCTGGCTTCTGTCCGCCAGACGATATGGGCGACATCTGGTGGATGGTTGATGCTCCCGCAGCCGGGGCGGCGCCATCGGCATAAGCCCGCGCCAGACGTCGGTACAGGCCATCGCGCTGCAGCAGTTCGGGATGCGTCCCGCTCTCTACCACCCGCCCCTGATCCAGGACGATGATTTGATCCGCGTCCCGCGCAGTAGTCAGGCGATGGGCGATGATCAGCGCCGTGCGGCCCTTCAGAAGCCGCGCCAGCGAAATTTGCACCAGCGCCTCGCTCTGCGGATCCAAGTTGGCCGTCGCTTCATCCAGCACCACCAGCGGCGCATCCACCAGAAAAGCTCGCGCCAGGGCGATGCGCTGTGCCTGGCCCGCGCTCAATCGCGCGCCGCGCTCCCCGATGATCGTCTGGTATCCTTGCGGCAGCGTCTGAATGAATTCGTGCGCCTCTGCCTGGCGGGCGGCCCGCTCGACTTCTTCCTGACTGGCCTGCGGGCGCCCCAGGCAAATATTCGCCAGGACGGTATCGTTGAACAGGTAGGGATTCTGAGAAACCCAGGCCACCTGGGAACGCCACACCTCTGGATCCAGCGCGGACAGCGGCACGCGGTTCACCCTGATCTCGCCGGCCTGCGGTTGGATGAAACCGAGCAGCATAGCGGCCAGGGTGCTCTTTCCGCCGCCGCTGGGGCCGACCAACGCAGTTTTCTGACCGGCCAACATGCGGAAGGTGACCCCTGCAAGGGAAAGGCGCTCCTCGCCCTGCCCGGCGTAAGAGAAACTCACGTTCTCGAATTCAATACTCGGCGGCGAGCGGTGAAGGAAAGGGAGCGAAGCCGGGCGGATTTCACCCGGTTGGGACGATTCGCCCATCACCGGCGGGGGCATTTCCAGAATGGCAAAGATGCGTTGCGCCGCAGCCACCCCTGACATCCCGGCATGGAAACGCGTGCCCAAGAGGCGCAACGGCAGGTAAAATTCCGGCGCCAGCAACAGCACAAAAAGAGCCTGCTCGAACGGCAATCGGCCATACAGCAAGCGCAACCCCACCTCCACCGCCACCACTGCTGTGCTCAGCGTGGCGACCATCTCCAAAACCAGGGCCGAAAGAAAGGTCACCCGCAAAACGCTCATCGTGCGCTGACGGAAACGGTCGCTAACTTCGGCGATCACGCTGGCCTGGGCTGTGCTGCGCCCTAACAGCTTGAGAGTCGTCAGGCCCTGCAACACGTCCAGGAAATAAGCGCTCATCCGACTGAGAGCCTGCCACTGGCGGCGGGTGAGCGCCTGGGCGAGGTTGCCAATCAAGATCATGAACAAGAGGATCAAGGGCGCGGTGAGCAAAAGCACCAGGCCAGATAGAGGGTCCAGGGGGAAGACTACAAGCAGGAACGTTAATGGAACCAGGGCGGCCAGCGCCAGGCCGGGGAGGTACTGACTGTAATAGGCGTCCAGAGCGTCGATGCCCTCTAAAGCAACGCTAGCCAGTTCGCCAGTGCGTTCATCACGCGCGTAAAGTGGACCTAACTCCAGAAGGCGCCGAAAAACAGCGGAGCGCAAGTCGGTTTTGATGCGCCTGGCGACAACGCCGGCGGCCAGTTCACTCCCCCAGGTCAGCGCGGCGCGCAAGGACATCACCCCCAATAAGAGCCACAGCATGGGTAGCGCATCCGCCAGCGTCCAGCCTGCCAGGTAAACTCGATCCACCACCTGGCTGAACAGGCCAGCCTGCGCTACGGTGAAAACGCCTGCTGCAAGCCCCAAGAGGATGGTGAGCGATAAACTCAATCCTCTCTTACGGGCCAATCGCAGCAGGCGCTGATCTAAATTCATGCTTGCCAGGCGCAGCCACTCCCGGCGTAAAGGCGTAAGCCAGCCGTGCGCTAATACACCAGGGGCGAGCGGGTGGTGAGCCGCTTGCGGAACACCCAATAGCTCCAGGCCTGATACGCCAGGACGATCGGCACGAAGATCAAAGCCACGATGGTCATTACCTGCAGCGTGTAGGGGCTGGATGAGGCGTTGTAGATGGTCAGACTATACTCCGGGTTGATCGAAGAGATCATCACCCTGGGGAACATGATCATAAACGCCGTGACCACAGAAAAGGCGATCGTCACTGCGGTGGTCAAAAAGGCCCAGCCATAGCGCTCTCTGCGCAAGAAGAAGCCGGTCAACAGGATGGACGCCATGCCGGTGATAGGGACAATCCCGGGATTTACGCCCAGGCGCTGATAAATATCGGTGGCGAAATAAGTGGCAACCAACAACGCCAGCAACACCAGGACAACCGCCGGCCATAGACGGCTGGCGGCCGCCTGTGCCATCTCCTTTATCTCGCCGTCGGTCTTAAGGCTAAGGAAGATCGCCCCATGCAAGGTAAAGGTCAACAAGGTCGCCACGCCTGCCAGTAAGGCGTAGGGGTTGAGCAGGTTAAAGAAACCGCCGACATAATTCATCTGCGCGTCGATGGGCATGCCGCGCACCAGGTTGCCGAATGCCACCCCCAGGAGCAGCGCCGGGATAGCGCTCCCCAGGAAGATCAACCAGTCCCACAGATTGCGCCAGCGGGGGTTTGCATCTTTGCTGCGGTACTCAAGGGCCACGCCACGCCCAATCAGGGCCAGCAAGAGCAGGAAAAGCGCCAGGTAAAAGCCGCTGAACAGCGTCGCATACCACTGCGGAAAAGCGGCGAAGGTCGCCCCACCAGCGGTCAGAAGCCAGACCTCATTGCCATCCCAATGCGGGCCGATGGTATTGATCATCAAACGGCGCTTGACATCCACCGTCTCGGGGTCCTTGCTTCGGCTCAGGAAAGGCAACAGGATACCCACGCCAAAATCGAAGCCCTCCAGCACGAAGAAACCGATATACAGCACTGCGATGAGCACAAACCAGATGATGTTAAGATCCATCTCTCGCCTCCATCCTGTGGATCAATCCTGCGCGCCTACCAGAGAAGGCATCGCATCGGAGACATCGGGTGAAGCGGTTGGACCGCTTTCGGGGCCAGCCTTGGCAAACTTGAGCGTCAGGTACACCATAGCGACCATCAAGGCGCCATAAACCAATGTGTAACCCACCAGGCTGATCAGCACCTGACCGGTTGAAACGACCGAAGACACGCCCTCTTCGATCCGCATCAACCCATACACTACCCAGGGGACGCGCCCCAGTTCCGTCAAGGTCCACCCGGCAGTGTTTGCCACGTAAGGCACGAACACTGCCCATTGAAAGACTTTCAAGGCTTTGGGGCGGTCTTCGAGGATTTCCGCCATCACCAGGAACAGGCCATATAGCGCCAGACCGATCATCAGAAAGCCTACGCCGACCATAATCCGAAAGCTCCAATAGATGACAGCCACCGGAGGGATGTAATCCCCTGGACCGTGCTGCTGCTCGAAGGCCGCCTGCAGGTTGTTGATCCCCTGGATCTCGCAATCCAGTTGGTTATAGGCCAGCAGGCAGAGCAGCCGTGGAAGGCGGATCGAGAACACTTCTTCTCGCTGTGAAAGGTCGCCGATGGTCAACAGCGAAAACGATGCTGGCGACTCGGTGTACCACAGCGCTTCGGCGGCCGCCATTTTCATCGGCTGCGATTCGACCATGTGCTGCGCCTGGCTGTGCCCGTTCAGCGCCACCAGAATGGTCGCCATCGTGCCAACCACTGCGCCGATCTGGAACGAACGGCGGAAGAGATCCACGTGGTTCTTGCGCAGCAGGTGGTAGGCGCTGATGCTCATCACGAAGAAAGCCGCCGTAGCAAAGCCTGCGGAGATGGTGTGAGGAAACATCACCCACACATTCGGGTTGAGCACCAGGTCGAAGAAATTGGTCATCTCGGCGCGCCCGTTCGCCAGGGTATATCCCACAGGCTCTTGCATGAACGAGTTGGCAATCAGGATCCATAAGGCGGACACATTGCTGCCGAGCGCCACCATCCACATCGCGGCCGCGTGCATTCCCTTGGAGAGCTTATCCCAGCCGAAGATCCAGATACCCAGGAAAGTCGACTCCAGGAAGAAGGCCAGCAGCGCTTCGATTGCCAGCGGCGCCCCAAAGATATCTCCCACAAAACGGGAATATTCCGACCAGTTCATCCCAAACTGGAATTCCTGGACGATGCCCGTAACCACTCCCAGCGCAAAGTTGATCACGAAGAGCTTGCCCCAGAATTTCGTCATCCGCAGGTAGAGCTCATTCCCGGAACGAACATAGATGGTCTCCATGAGCGCCACCAGGAAGGACAGTCCCAGGGTCAGGGGTACGAAAAAGAAGTGGTAAATCGTGGTGGTAGCAAACTGCAAGCGGGAAAGCACAAGTACATCCATAGACAGCTCCTTATCCACACAAAGGGCTAAACAGCTCGGGGGGCGCAGCCATTTTAGACGGCCGGCCCATTCTCTAATGGTAAGGAGATTTTACAGAAATACCAGATACAATTTATCCTGTTCAAAAGGTGGCAAATGTCATCTTTAGTTAACCCCACTAACATCACCCCATTGGAAAAAAACCGGAGCTATGGGCAGGAGCACCCATAGCTCCGGAAGGTCGGCTCAGGCGCGCCAGAAACCCCGTCGCACCGAACGCACATCCTCGGCGGTAATGAAAGCCGAGTCGTCCACTTCGTTGACCAGTTGTTGCACTTTAGCGACATTTTTGCGCAGCACGCTACAACTGAGCAAAGTCACCACGCCGTCCTTGCCGCGGGCGGAGATCTCCGTGATGGCATAACCCTCGGCGCGCAGGCGTTCGGCGAGCGCTGCGCCGCGCCGGGGGCTGATGATGCTGAGCTGGATATGACCAATCGCCAGGCGCTCCTCGATCAGCATCCCGACGACATTGCCTGTGGCAAAGCCAGCGGCATAGCCCAGGATGTTCAATGGGTTGTCCAGGTTGCTCAACACCGTGCTGATGGCGATCACAAAGATCAGGGCTTGACAGAAGCCCAGAACCCAGGCGATGCCCTTGCGTCCCCGCATCACTACCAGGACGCGCAGCGTGTCCAGGGTCATATCCGACACGCGCAAAGCAAAGATCAGCCCTGCGCCAAGTAAGGCCGATGACGAAAGCCAGCTTGCCATATTCGTATCCAATTACTCTTTGACTTGTTCCGCCTCAGCCGCCTGCATGGCGGGGATGTACATGCGATCCAGGTATTCTCGCACCATGCGCCGCATGCTGAACTGCGGGCCGATGGTGCGGATCGACTCTTTCATGCGGGCAATCCACTCGCCGGGCAGACCATCCGAAGAGCGCAGTTGATAGTAGAGCGGCACGATCTCTTTCTCGAGGGTATCGTACAGATTCTGGGCATCCTCGGCGTCTTGCTTTTCAGAGTCTTCGTAGTCGATATCCTTGCCAATCGCCCAACCGTTCTGGCCGTTGTAGCCTTCGCGCCACCAGCCGTCCAGCACCGAGAAGTTCAGCACCCCGTTCAAAGCCGCCTTCTGCCCCGAAGTTCCCGAAGCCTCGTTCGGGCGGCGCGGCGTATTCAGCCACACATCCACACCCTGCACCAGATAGCGCGCCAGGTTCATGTCATATTCTTCCAGGAACACCAGCCGACCGCCGCTATCCGAGCGCTTGACCGCCCGATACACCTCCTGGATCAGCAGTTTTCCGCCCTCGTGGTCAGGGTGCGACTTACCGGCAAAGATGATTTGCACCGGTTTATCCGGCACATTGATAATCTTCAGCAAACGGTTCAGGTCGCTCAGCACCAGATTGGCGCGCTTGTACGGGGCGAAGCGGCGCGCGAAACCGATCGTCAACGCATACGGGTCGAGCAGCACGCCTGAGGCGACTACCTGGGAAGGATGCCAACCGCCGCCCATCCAGCGCTGCCGGGCGCGCTCACGGATGTAAGCGACCAGCTTGCGTTTCAGGTGCAGCCGCACTGTCCAGAGTTGTTCATCCGGGATGTTGTTCACCAATTCCCACACATCCGGCTCATCGACGTGTTCCAGCCAGTCTGGGCCAAGATAGCGCTCGTAGAGATGGAGCAGGCGGCGCGCCAGCCAGGTGCCGGTGTGAACGCCATTGGTGATATGGATAATGGGCACATCCTCCACCTTCCGGTCGGGCCACAAATGACGCCACATCCGGCGCGCCACCTGGCCATGCAATTCGGAGACGGCGTTGCAGTGTTCGGACAGGCGCAAGGCCAGCGCCGGCATGCTGAACGTCTCGCCCCAGCTCACGGTATGGCGCGCCAGGGTGATGAACTGATCTCGCGTCAGGCCCAACTTCGGCCAGTAGTTGGCGAAGTATTTATCGATCAGCCACAGGCCAAATTCGTCGTTGCCTGCGGGCACGGGCGTATGGGTGGTGAATACGTTCGAGGCATATACCTGCTCAGCAGCGTGCTCGAAAGTATCGCCAGCCTCCATGTATTCCCGGATGCGCTCCAGGGTCAAGAACGCCGAATGGCCCTCGTTCATGTGCCAGACCACTGGCGAATATCCCAGTTTACGCAAGGCGCGCACGCCTCCAATGCCCAGCAGAATTTCCTGGGAAATGCGCAAATCAGGATCGCTGCTATACAGGCGGGCCGTCAGCAGCCGGTCGAAGGCGGAATTTTCTTCGACATCAGCATCTATAAGATAGAGCGGTACCCTTCCGACCTGGATCTGCCACAGGCGAACAAACACCTCACGACCAGGAAGCTCAACCGAAACCATCATCGGTTTGCCTTTATCGTCCAGGAGCGGAAGGACAGGCAACTGATCGAAAGGATGGGTGTCGTAGTGCGCTTCCTGCCAGCCATCCTCGGTAATGCGTTGGATGAAGTAGCCCTGGTTATAGAAAAAACCAACCGCCACGAAGGGCAGCCCCAGGTCGCTGGCTTCCTTGGCATGGTCGCCAGACAAAACCCCCAAACCACCCGCATAGATGGGGATAGTCTCATGCAGGCCAAACTCCATCGAAAAATAGGCGATCAGTTTATCGGTCAAATCCGGGTAATTGCGCGAGAACCACAAATCCGTGGCCTCTATATACTGATCGAAAGAGCGAATGATGCGATCATAGAACTCAAGGTAATAACGGTTATTCATGACCGCATTCAACTTCGCCCGCTCCACCTGCCGTAAAAAGAGCACCGGATTGTGATAAACGCGCTCCCATAGCTCCTTGTCGATCCGCGTAAACAGGCGTTGGGCCTCTGGATTCCAGGTCCACCATAAGTTATAAGCCAGCTCCGCCAGGCGATGGATGCGCCGCGGCAGGCTGAAATTGTTGGGAATTTGTGTACGATGATATTGCATAGTCGATCAACCTCGAAACAGAATGCATCTGGCGCAATTGCGCCAGAGCGGAATAAATCTTACCACAAGCCAGGGGTGTTTTTGCTTAACAAACGTATTTGCATTTTTCTTAGAAATGCAGATTTTGGGATACAATTGCCATCATGAGCATCACCGTCCAGCTCTTCGTCACTTGCATTATCGACACGCTTTACCCCAAGGTCGGCGAGGCGGTCGTCAAAGTCCTGCAACGCGCCGGGGCTTCGGTGGAGTTTCCGGCGGGACAAACCTGTTGCGGGCAGCCCGCTTTCAACGCCGGGATGCGCTCCCAGGCGCGGCCAATCGCCATGCACACCATCCAGGTTTTCGAAAAAACCAGCGGGCCTGTCGTAGTGCCCTCCGGTTCTTGCGCGGCGATGATGCGGCATGGCTATCTGGAATTGTTCGCCAAAGACCAGGAATGGCTCACCCGCGCCCGAGCCCTGGCCGAGCGTACCTTCGAACTGACCGAATTTCTGGTGGATCGACTGGGGGTGACCGACCTAGGGGCGAGCTTCCCTGGCAAGCTCACCTACCATGCTTCCTGCCATTTGCTGCGCGACCTGGGCGTCGATTCACAGCCGCGGGCGCTGTTGGCAAAGGTGCGCCAGGCTGAACTGGTCGAATTGCCCTACGCTACCGACTGTTGCGGTTTCGGGGGCGTCTTCTCCGCCGAACATCCGGAGATCTCCACGGCCATGCTGGAACGCAAGATCGCCAATATCGAAGCCAGCGGCGCGCCGGTGGTCGTCTCCTGCGATGGCGGCTGCATCACCAACATCAACGGCGGTCTGCACCGGATGGGAAAAGCGCCGCACGCTGTGCATATCGCCGAAATTCTGGCGCGTTTCGACTAAGGTCGTTGAATTGGACCGCCTCTCCAGGTGCATCGATGCCCAACGTCTTCCACGAACAAATTCGCACTGCGCTGGATAATCCGGTTTTACAATCGGCCCTGGATGGCAACGCCGAGCGCCGCTTGAAAGCGCTGAACCAGGCATTCGCCTCTTTACCCGAGGGGCGCGAGATTTTGCGCCAGCGCGCCCACGCGGTGCGCGCCGATACCATTGCCAATCTGGATCGCTACCTGGATCAATTCATCGCCAATGTCCAGGCCAATGGCATCATCGTGCATCACGCGCAGAGCGCCAGGCAGGCGGTCGAGATCGTGATCCAGATCGCCCGCCGCGCGAACTCGAAAATCATCGCCAAATCCAAATCCATGGTCAGCGAGGAAATCCACCTGAATCCGGCTTTGGAAGCCGCCGGATTTACCCCCGTGGAGACCGACCTGGGCGAGTACATCATTCAACTGCGCGGCGAACCGCCTGCCCACATCATCACCCCGGCCGTACACCTCACCCGCGCTCAGGTAGGCCAGACCTTCGCCGAGAAATTGGGCATCCCTTTCACGGAGGACATCCCCATCCTCACCACGACCGCCCGCCGCGTGCTGCGCCAGACCTTCCTGAACGCCGGGGTGGGCCTGTCGGGGGTTAATTTCGGCGTCGCTGAAAGCGGGACGCTGACTCTGGTGACCAACGAGGGCAACGGGCGGATGTGCACCACGTTGCCAGCCATCCACATCGCCTTGATGGGCATCGAGCGCCTGGTGCCAACGCTCGAAGACCTGGCGTTGATGCTCTATCTGCTGCCGCGCTCGGCCACCGGGCAAAAGCTCAGCGTTTACACCAGCCTGATCCACAGCCCGCGCCGCCCTGGCGAGGTGGATGGGCCACAAGAGAGACACCTGATCCTGGTCGATAACGGACGCCGCGCCATGCGCCAATCGGCGCTGAGCGAAGCGCTGTACTGCATCCGCTGTGGGGCGTGCTTGAACGCCTGTCCGGTTTTCCGCGAGATTGGCGGCCACGCCTATCAGGCTGTGGATGGGCACATCACCCCTTACCCTGGCCCGATCGGATCGGTCGTCTCGCCCGGCCTGTTCGGCGTGCCCGAGTTCGGACATCTGGCGCGAGCTTCCAGCCTGTGCGGGGCATGCAAAGAGGCCTGTCCGGTGGATATTGATCTGCCCAAGTTGCTGCTGCGGGTGCGCGCCGCCGGCGCAGACCTGCAAGCGCAGAAACCGACCCCCACACCAGCCGCTCCAGAGCCTGCTCACGACCAGGGCGCGCATCGGGTACGCTCCCATGTGCCGGGCGGGCTGCGCCTGGGCCTGCAAGGCTTCACCTGGATCGCCCGCTCGCCGCGGCGGTTCGCGCTGGCGCAGCGACTGGCGGGGCTATTTAGTCGAATCCTCTCGCCCCGCTCGGAATGGCTGCGCCCGCCGGCGTTCACCGGCTGGGGATATTCCAGGGACATACCCCGCCCTGCCGCCCGGCCCTTCCGCGATCGCTTTGCCTCTCTCGCCCCTGTCTCGCCGCTGCCCGCCCGACAGGCCGCTCAGCCGCTCCCTACCTCGCCGCCAACGCCCGAAGAAGCCAGGTTTAGCCTCTCACTCGACCAAAGGGTGAATCGCTTCGTTGAGGAACTGACGGCTCTGGGCGGTATGGCGACGGTCTGCCCGGCCGATCGCCTGGCCGAACGCCTGCTGCAGGATTTGGGCGAATTGGGTATCACAGCCCTTCAGGCCTGGGACGAAGCGTATCTACCCCCCGGCTTGATCGAGGCGCTGCGCGCCGGCAATGTTCGGGTGCAATCCGATCCCGACCCAACTCTGCGGGCAGGGTTGACCGGGGCGCTGGCAGGGATCGCCGAGACCGGCACCCTGGTGATGCCTGGCGACATTGGCAAGCCGCAGACGGCCTCGCTGCTGCCCGAAATCCACTTCGCTATTCTGCGCCAGGCCGATTTGCTGGACTCCCTGGTTGAAGCCTTACGGCTGCCTGCGCTGAAGGATTTTTCGACGGTTGTCCTGATCAGCGGACCTTCGCGCACCGCAGATATCGAGATGACACTAACGATTGGGGTGCATGGTCCCGGCCAGCTCAGGGTTTATGTCGTTTGAACCCATGCCCAAACCAGACTTCATCCAGCAGGCTGCCCAGGCGCTGAAATCCGGGGAGCAAGCGCGCGCCCAGAGCATCCTGGCGGAGCTTCTGGCGAACGAACCCAACAACGATCAGGCATGGTTGTTGCTGGCCGTATCCATTGGCGACCGCGAGAAGAAGCGCTATTGCCTGAACCGGGCGCTCTCGATTCGCCCCGATAATGAACTGGCGCGCCGGGCGCTGGATCGACTCGACCGCTCCGAAACCCCCAGACCAGAAAAACGCCCCGGCTTCAGCCGCATGCAGATCTTTCTGATGATCCTGATGGCCTTCATCGGCCTGATGGCTATGGTTGCCTTGGCGCTGATGGCATTCCAACACCAGGAGTTGAGGGCGTCAGCGGCCTCGGCGCCGCTCGGGCAGGCGCCGGCCTTTGACCCACCGGTGACTTACCTGCAGCTTCCTGCTACGTGGACGCCTACGCCCACAGCATCCCCCGTAGGGCAGAACAGCCTCGATCCGATTTATACGCCTGCTCCGAACGTTTCCCCCACTCCCATTCCTTCCCTCACACCCATTGCCTCCGAAAGGCTGATCATCATCGGGCGATCGGTGCAGAATCGGCCAATCGAGGTCTATCGCTTTGGCAGCGGCCCCAGGGAGCGCATGATCATCGCCGGCATCCACGGCGGGGATGAAGGAAATACCATCGCCCTGGCGGAGCAGTTGATCGCCCATCTGCGCCGCCACCCGCGCCTCGTGCCTGCCAGTTACACGCTGTACATCTTGCGCTCACTCAACCCGGATGGCGAGGTGCTGGGCAATGTCCCCGAGGCCCGGCTCAACGCCAACGGCGTGGACCTGAACCGCAATTTCGACGTCGGCTGGAAAGCGGTCTGGAGGAGCACCGGCTGCTCTTCCAAACCCGGAACCGCTGGGGTTGGCCCCGGCTCTGAGCCGGAGACCAGGGCCTTGAAGGAGTTTTTGCGTTCCCGTCAGGTGGAGGCGCTGATCAGCTACCACAGCGCCTACCTGGGGGTTTTCCCCAGCGGCGAGCCTGCGCACCCGCCCTCGGTGCGCCTGGCCGAGGCGATCCATGCTATCAGTAATTACCCCTATCCGCCGGTGCGGAATGGGTGCGAATACACTGGCACGCTGGTGGACTGGGCGACCAGCAACGACGTCATCGCCGCAGTGGACCTGGAGCTGAACAGCGGCGTGGATACCGAGTTCGAGACCAACCTCAGGGTGTTATCCTTACTGCTGAGTTTCGAGCCATAGGCGCCAGCATCTTCGCCATTCTCTCTGCCCGAAGCCATCGGTCACTCCTCGATCCTGCGTCGCAAGCGCTTGATCTCGCTGCGGCGGCGTTTCTCCTCTAGGCGTCTCAGCCTGGATTCGGCGGTGGGACGGGTTTTCTTGCGCAGCCTGGGCCTCTCGCAGGCTTTGCGGATCATGGCAACCAGGCGCTCTACGGCATCCCGGCGATTGCGCTCCTGGGTGCGGAAACGGCGCGCTTCGATAATCAGAACGCCGTCTTCGCTCAGGCGCCTGCCAGCCAATCGCTCCAGCCGCAGCCGGACATCCTCTGGCAACGAAGGCGAGCGGCGTACATCGAAGCGAAGTTGAACGGCGGTGGCCACCTTGTTGATATTCTGCCCGCCCGGCCCCGAGGATTGAATATAGTCGAAACTGAGCTCGGCGTCATCGATTGCGCACCGGTCGTTGATCCAGATCTGCATGAACTTATTTTACGCCTCATCCAACAATCGAAACGTAAAAACTGCAATCGATTCCGACACCAGTTTAGACAAATATAGTCCATTTTTGGACTATAATATGTTTCTATTTCTCGATGAAAGCAGATCCCGGCGAGACAAGGAGAAAATCCATGTATCTATCCAAGAGCAATCTTTCTCGGCGTGATTTTCTCCGACTGGCAGGGATCACCGCCGCCGGCGCGCTGTTGACGGCTTGCGAAGCCAGGGCGCCGAAAACCACCTCGGTCGGTTCCGGGGCGGTGCAACTGGTCTATCAGGATTGGCGCACCGAATGGTTCCCCGCCATGGCGCAAGAAATGCTGACAAAATTCAACAGCGAGCATCCAAATATCCGCGTCTTCTATACCCCCGATCCGGACAATCTGGAAGTCAAAATGCCCGCCGATATGGCCGCCGGCACTGCGCCCGATGTCCTTTCGGGGTGTTGCGATTTTTTCCCCGCCTGGGCAAACGCCGGCCACCTGCTCGACTTGCGCCCATATGTCGAGGCTGACCTGGATCAGGAGACTATCAATGATTGGTCTCCGGCGCAGTACCAGGCGCTCTTCACGCGGGACGGAAAACAATTCGGATTGCCCAAATATCACGGGGCATTGGCGCTCTATTACAACAAAGATCTCTTCGATGCAGCCGGAGTGGATTACCCCACGGATCAATGGACTTACGACGATTACCTGGAGGCGATGAAAAAGCTGACCGTCCAGAAAGGGAACCAGATCGTACAATGGGGCAGCATGTTCGACATCGCCTGGGACCGCATTCAGATCCACGTCAACGGGTTCGGCGGGCACTTCGTCAACCCCGATGATCCAACTCAATGCGAGATGAGCTCCCCGCCAGCGTTAGAGGCAATGGAATGGCTACGGCAGCGCATGTGGGACGACAGAGTCATGGCGACCTTTCTCGACGTGCAAAATGCCGAAACCCGCCAGGCCTTCGTCCAACAGAAGATTGCCATGGTCGAGGACGGTTCTTGGGCGTTGCGGGATATCCTCGAAAACGCGGCTTTCCGCATCGGAGTGGCGCCCTTCCCAACCGGCCCCAAGCGCCACGCCACGCTGGCGACCACCGATGGCTTTGGGATTTACGCCGGGACGAAACACCCTGAGGCGGCCTGGGAGCTGCTGAAATTCCTGGTGAGCAAAGAATATGGTCGCGCCATGGCGCGCACGCATTTCCTGCAGCCCGCCCGCGCCTCTCTGGTGCACGAATGGGCCGACTACGTGCGCCAGGAATATCCCCAAAAGGCCCGAGAAGTCAACATCGAAGCCTTCGCCGATGGGCAGACCAAAGGCTACTCTGTTACAGCAGAGATTTTCCCCAACATGGTTGGCGTTGGAAAGCTCGCTAAAGACGCGTGGGACCAGATCTACACCTTGGGCAAAACCCCGGTGTCTGCCATGCAAGATGTCTGTCGGCAGATCGAAGCGCTGCAAAATTCTGGCGGCCAATCGCTGGCGCCATGCAATTGTGATCCGGAAATGTAACGGAGCAGATAGGTGAATTTTCAGCGCGTTCGGTCCAGGCTGCGCAACAAGATCATTGCCTGGTCGTTTGTCCCAACGGCGATCATCCTGTTTCTGGTGGCGCTTTCGCTCTATTTTGCCTATCAAAAGGTCACCGAAGATCTGGTCTTTAAACGGGACGAAGAATTAACCCGGCTCTCGGCCAGCGAAATCTCGGCCAGCTTCGAAGAATACATCGACCGATTGACCGCCCTGGCGCGGCTGCCCGATGTCTATCTGGGCCAACCCCGAGACCAGCGCCTGGCGTTGATGCGATCCAGGAATCAGATGTTCCTTTTCGATGGTGGGGTTTACATCATTGATAACCTGGGAACCGTCATTGCTGCCATTCCCGAAAACCCGCGCGTATTGGGACAAAACTGGTCGGACCGCACATTCTTCAGCGGTATGGTGCGCGTGGCCGGCCTGATCATCACCGATATCGAGCCAAACGGTCCGGACGGCGAGGAGGTCATTGCGATTGCCGTGCCGATCATCGGCGCGCGCGAAGAATTCAATGGCGTCCTGGTAGGCATGTTCCGTCTGAACGCGACCTCGCTCAGCCCCTTCTATGGCACACTGATCAAGCTGCGCATCGGACGCACCGGCGATGCCTATCTGGTGGATGGTTCGCGCCGCATCATTTTCTCGAACCACCCGGAGCTGACCGGCGAGCTATTTACAGATCATCCGGTCGCTGAAACAGCGTTCACGGGCCGGGTGGGCGTCTTGCGCACACGTGATATCAACGGCCAGGAAATCCTGGCCGGCTATGCTCCGATACCGCGCACGAACTGGACACTGGTGGTGGAGGAGGATTGGAATAATCTGGTGCGCACCAGCCAGGGGATTCTGCAGTCGCTGTGGGTGTTGCTGGTGCTCGGCGTTGCCATCCCGACTATTGTAGTGATGGTGGGCGTGCGGCGGATTACCGGACCGATTACCGATTTCATCGCCGCCGCTCAACGCATCGCCGGAGGCGACTTCAGCCATCCGATCACCGTCGAAACGGGCGATGAACTCGAGGAGCTGGCGCATCAGTTCAACACCATGGCGGTGAATCTAAAAGACCTCTATGAAAACCTGGAGACGCGCGTCGCTCAACGCACCCAGGAATTAACCGCGCTTAACTCAGTCGCCGCGGTGGTCAGCCGATCGCTCGACCTGGAGCAAATCTTGCGGGACGCATTGACCAAGACCATCGAAGTTCTGGATATGGACGCCGGTGCGGTGTTTCGCTTTCATCCAGAGACCGGCGACCTAATCCTGGTGGATCAGCAAGGTCTGAGCACAGAGATGACCGCTCTGATCAGCAACCTCTCGGTTGAGTCCAGCATCATCGCTGATGTGCTTCACAACCGACGGCCTGCGGCCCGCCTGGTGAAAGACTACCCCGAAGGCCCGCTAAAGGATGTCATGCAGCGAGATCGGTTGGTCACCGTGGTCAGCATCCCCTTGGTCGCCCATGAGACTGTGCTGGGCGCCATCAACGTCACCAGCCATTCTCTGATCTGGCCGACTACCGAAGCGCTGGCAGTGCCGGCATCGATCGGCCAACAGATCGGCGTCGCCATGGATAACGCCCGGCTGTACAACCAGACGGTCGAGTACGCCCGGGAGATGGAAATCGCCCGCCAGGCCGCAGAAGAAGCCCGCGCCATCGCAGAAGCGGCAAACGCAGCCAAGAGCGACTTTTTAGCCAACGTCAGCCATGAGTTGCGCACGCCGCTGGTCTCGATTTTCGGATTTGCCAGAATCATCCAGCGGCGACTGGACGAACGCATCTATCCGCTCCTGCTGCCCGGTGCGGATGAAAACATCCAGCGAATGTTCGGCCAGATCGATGAAAACCTGAAGATCGTCCTGGATGAGGGTCAGCGGTTGATGAAGCTGATCGATGACCTGCTGGACCTCGAAAAGATCGAGGCGGGCAAGATGGAATGGCAGCAACAGCCATTTGCCATCGGCGATGTCATTTGCCAGGCTACGGCCGCCACGTCTGCGCTGGTGGAGGGACGCGGCCTGGAATACGCTTTCAGCGTCCCAGACGACCTGCCGCTGGTGAACGGCGATCCGGATCGCATCATGCAGGTGGTGATCAATCTGGTCTCCAATGCGGTAAAATTTACCCAACAGGGCGCCATCTCAGTCTGTGCTCGGAGCGACGGCGCGGAGGTCGTCGTCGATGTCATCGACCAGGGCATCGGGATCGCCGTATCCGACCAGGCATACCTTTTCGAGAAATTCAGCCAGGTGGGTGATACGCTGACTGCCAAACCCAAGGGCACCGGCCTGGGCCTGGCGATCAGCAAAGAGATCATCGAGCATCATGGCGGGCGTATCTGGGTGGAGAGCGAACCCGGAAAAGGCAGCAAATTTTCCTTCACCTTGCCCATATACAAGCCCGAAGAAGCCCTTGCCGTGAACTTACGTGTAGATGAGCATTCAGCCAGTCGTTCAGTAGGAGAAAATGAAGATGCCAAGTGAATCGGACAGAAAAATCCTGATCGTTGAGGATGAAGCCTATATTCGTTTACTCATCGAGCAGACTCTGGAAGAGCTTGAGGAGCAAGGCGTGGATATCCTCGAAGCAGATAACGGCCAGGATGCTCTGCGCCTGATTCAAGAAGAGACCCCTCAACTGGTTTTCTTAGATGTGATGATTCCTAAGATCAACGGTTTCGAAGTCTGCCGAACGGTCAAGCGAGAGCTTGGTATGAAGGACGTCACGATCGTGATCCTGACCGCGAAGGGCCAGGAATATGATTATCAGACCGGTAAAGAGGCCGGCGCGGATCTGTACATGACCAAGCCCTTCGACCCGGATGAGCTGCTGGAGCTGGCGAAAAAGGTATTGCGCTGACGATGACCCAAACGAACTTAAGCAAATTTATCCGCAAGAACGCTGAGCCATTCCTGTCCACTTTCCTGGCCTCTACCGGCGAAGAGATAGAAGTCCTGGATGTCGATGGCGCGATACTCTTGGGCGAAGTATCCGCAGGCGTATCGAATGCTACAGTTCGTGTCCCCATTCAACACAGCGACGTCCCATGCGGTTGGGTGGTCGGCCCAGCCGGCTCCAAATGGACCGGGCAAGTCGCTAATCTGATCTCCTTCTTGCTGGCGCAGGAGAGCGAGAAACGGGCGCTGGCGGGCGAAGTGCTGGAGAAGTACCGCGAACTACACCTGCTGTATCGCTTATCTGAAAGGCTGATCGCATCACCAAAACCCGAAGTCATCGGTCAGATGGCATTGAACGAGGTCTGCTCGGCCTCGCAGTCCTCCAGTGGACTGCTGGTGCTCATCACCGAGGATGGGCCGCAGGTGATCGCCACCTGTGGCTGTTCTTGCATCCTCAAACCCGAAGCCTTCGAGGCGGACAGGATTATTGGGAGAGTGATTGCAAGCGGCAATGCCGAGGTCTCGAACGAACTGCCCGCCAGCAATTTCTTCGAAGGCCGAAACGAAACGATCTCCGTGATGTGCGCCCCGCTTAAGGCAGAGAATCGCGTTTTCGGGGTTTTCATTATGATCGGCGACGACACCCGGCCATTCATGGCCGGCGACCTCAAGCTGCTCAACACTATTGCCTTGCAGACCGCCCCGGCCATCGAGATCGCCCATCTGCATCAGGTCGAACTGGAGAACGCCTGGCTGGAGCGCGATCTGCAGATGGCTCAGAAGGTGCAATCTGGACTGTTGCCCGGCCAGATGCCCCAGTTGCCGGGCTGGCAGGTGGCGGCCTTCTGGCAGCCCGCGCATGTCGTCAGCGGCGACCTTTACGATTTCATTCACTTTCCCGATGGCAAGTTGGGACTGGTGGTCGCGGATGTCACCGATAAAGGCATGCCGGCTGCATTGCTCATGGCGAACGCGCGCAGCGTGCTACGCGGCGTGGCTGCCAGCGCCGGGCGCATCGGGATGGACTCGCCTGGCCGACTGCTGGCGCAGGTCAATGATGTGCTAAGCGAGGAAATGCCGATGGACATGTTCGTGACCTGTCTGCTGGCAGTGCTGGATCCTGTAAGCGGGCATCTGCGCTATGCCAACGCCGGGCACAATCCCCCGTACTTGTGCAGCGCCCAGCATGCCCTCGAATTACGCGCCACCGGCATGCCCCTGGGTATATTCCCCGACCTGGAATACGAGGAGAAAGAGGCCTTCCTGAATAGCGGCGATAGCCTGCTGATGTACAGCGATGGGCTGGTAGAAGCGCACAACCCGAACCGACAGATGTTCGGCTTCCCCAGGCTGCACCAGGTTCTGTCTTCCTTGCCAGCAGAAACCCGCCTGGATGTTGATGCCCTGATTCGCCACTTGATGGATCAGTTGACCGACTTCGCTACCCCCGGCTGGGAGCAGGAAGATGATATTACGATGATCGCTGTGCGGCGAATCTAGTCTTTCGGTTCAGCCTTCGATCCCCAACAGCTTGTTGAGCTTGTCCACGTCGAAGCTCAAGACGATATTTCCTCCGACGTCGAACACCGGGGTGGATTCGGGCCCCCCCGTCCAGGAACGCACACGCGCTGCGGCGGCGCGATCACGGGTGATATTGATCTCCTCAAAGGGGATATCGTTCACTTTCAAATAGGCGCGCGCCCGGCGGCAAGCAGGGCACCAATCGGTGCAATACAATACTACGCGCACCGGCTTCGGGGCATCTACAGGGCTGGGCAAAGCGCCAGACGCCGCCAGCGCCGGCTGAGCGGCTACCGCAGCGCCTTCGGGAACGATTTCCTGGGGCACAGGCACGCCTTCGATCTCTGCCAGCTCGCGGAACAGCACTTCGTTATCGGGTTGCTCGTCGATGTTGTGCACGTCAACGTAACGGATGATACCGGTGCGATCCACGATGAAAATTGCCCGCTCGCTGTAACCCTCGGGGCGCAACACGCCATACTTCTGCGCCACCTGCCCATGCGGCCAGAAATCCGACAACAGCGGATAGGTGATCCCCCCAAAGCTTTCTGCCCAGGCGCGCAGGCAATGCTTGCTATCTACGGAAATACCCAGAACCTGGGTATTGACCCTCTCGAACCGGTCTAAGGCGACCTGATACGAGGGGATCTGCGCCGTTCATATCGGCGTCCAGGCCAGGGGGAAGAAAGCGATAACTACGTTTTTCCTGCCTAAGAAATCGCTCAGGCGAACTTTATCCCCAAGGTGTGACTCGAGGACAAAGTCAGGGGCATATTGCCCTACTCTCAGCGCCATAATGCTCTCCTTGAGTGTCAGCAACAGGGCTTATTTTCTATTTTGTCAGAGGATAACAGAGAATCGCCTATACGACAAGGAAATTTGACAAGGCTTAACGTTTGCCAGGCGAAGGGCAACCGACGCCGATCCGCCCCCATTTTGGTGGCGGATCGGCTGAAAAAAAACCGATTCCCGGGGTGGCATCGGGCTTGATTTATCGCTGGAAAGTGGTAAAATAACCGTCGCTCAGTTGAGAGCCTGCCCTCGTAGCTCAGTGGATTAGAGCACTTGCTTGCGGAGCAAGGGGTCGCGTGTTCGAGTCGCGCCGGGGGCGCTCGATTTTTTAACGCATCTTCACCAGCCAGGCGCTGACGAAGCCAACCAGACACACCCCAATCAGCAGATTCCCTGCTGAGACCCATCCCAGACCATCCACCAATCGGCCGAACAACACCGGACCGACCAACTGCCCCAGATTCTGGCCGATCAGAACGACCGCCAGCCCCAACCCGGCCCATTGTGGTCTGCGCATTACCTCGGGCGCGGCGGCAAACGTCGCCGTAGGCACGGCTCCGGCGATCAGCCCTTGAACGATCATCACGGCGACGATCGCCCCGCCCTCGACGCGGAAGGGAAACACAAGCAGCACTGCCAGCGCCAGGAATGGGAGCGAAAACACAAGACGGCGCGAGCCAATGCGATCAGAAAACCAACCCGCTAGCGGCGCAGAAAATAAGACCATTATCGTGCCGATGCTGGCGACAAAGGCAGCCCGCCCCAGAGCAAAACCCCTGACCTCGTTCAGGAAGGTGGGATAGTATGTGCCCAGCGAGACCAGAGCCAGGTTGAAGCAACCGAATTCGAGCGCCAGCAGCCAGATATTCCGGTTCGCCAGGGCGCTGCGCAGATCGAGCAGCTCAGTAGCAGATCGATCGCCGGCCTGCTGCGCTGGTGGACGGCGGACAAAAACGGCATAAGCGGCAAACATCAGCACGGCGAACCCCGCTCCAAACCACCATACTGCCGACAAGCCCTGCCAGGCCGTCAAAACCGGCGCCAGGAGATACATCATCACCGTGCCAACCGGCACCCAGGTGGCCCAGATGCCCATCGGCCCACCCTGACGCTCCGGCGGGAACCACATGGCGATGGTAGCAGGCGCCACCACGCCGATCAGCCCAATCCCAATCCCCTCGATCACCCGGCCGGTCATCAGGGCGCCATAGTTGTTCGATAGGGCGCCCACGCTCGCGCCTGCGGCCATGCAGCCCAGGGCGACCAGCCCAGTGAGCCGAGGGCCCCAGCCTTGCAGGATGACCCCCGCCGGCAACGCCAGGATCAGGCCCACCAGCGCGATGACAGACATCAATGCGCCCGCCTGCGCCAGATCGATCTGCAAGGTCTGCATTAAGACGGGCATGACCGGCGGGACTTTGAACTGATTTAGCGGCGCAGCTACGCTGGCAAAATACACCACCCATAAGATCACCCAGGCATAGGGCAGCACAACTGCTAAAGGTCTGGAGGGAACGTTTTCGCTCATGGGCGCAATTTCCCGGGGCGCGCCGCCAAAAGTCCGGGCGGTCGAGGCAAACCTTCTCCGCCCGGCAACGGCTCCGCGGCGCAGCTTGTAGCCGGGATCGCTCTGATCCCGGCAACAAGCCAATCAGGTTAATATTTGCCGTATTCCTTGCCCGCTTCGATCATCGCGTGCAGGTTCTCGGCCTCAGCGTCATCGAGCACGGCGCCGGTGGAGAGGATATAACCGCCGTCCTGTCCGACTTCGTCGATCAGCTTCTTGACGTAATCTCGGACATCCGCCGGCGTGCCCGCTTTGAGCATGGAAACCGGCACATTGCCCCCGAAGCAAGCCCAGCCGCTGAAGCGCTTCTTCACTTCTTTCATGTCGGACTGGTCGAAGATCCAGATGGTCGAGCCTTTGGGGATATCGTAATCGGCGATGATGTCCAGGCGCTGGTTGTAGCCGCCCTCGACGAACAGATAGGGTACGATGCCCTCTTCGATCAGCCCGATGACCACCGCCTTCAAGGTCGGCCAATAGAAGGTCTGGTAGTCCTTGTTGGACATGAACCCATCGGCGCCTTTGTGCAGCGGGATGAAGCAGATAGGGTTTTTGTTGGTGGTCGCAGAGCGCACGCCCATCTCGATGGCGATCGGCACCAACCGCTCCATCGCCGCCAGCAGCTTCTTGGGCTGGCGGAACATATCCAGCATGATGGCGCGCGTGCCCCGCAGCGTATCGCCCAGGGTATCGAATGGCGCTTTGGTGAAGCCGCCAATCAGCGGCGGGATGCCAAGGGTGGTGATGGTGGCGGCGTCAACGGCCAGAGCAGCCTGAATCCATTCCATCGCCGCCTCGCCCGCCTGGATCAGTTTCTTGAAGGCTTCCAACACCGGCGGGATGCCCACCGGCACCATGAAGCCGCCAATGAAGGGCAGTTCGAGGATGTCCGTGAAGGGCGCCAGCATCGACCACGGAGCGAAAGCGCCGAAGATGCGCGGCAGGTAGGTGCGCATAAAGAAATCCGACGGATCGCGCAGGAATTGGTCGTAATCCTCGGCCTTCATGTATTCCGCTTCCACGCACTGATAAGGCGAGGTGGAGGGCACACCATGTCCGGGCCAGCGGTAGAGCTTGTAATCCAGCATCTCGAAGACTTTGCCTGGGCCGTAGATCGGCGCGCTGGAGAGCGAGTCGGGCTGGAAGTCCTGGTGATATTTTTTCAGCGCGTAGCCCAGTTTATCGTAATCGTACATCGCCTCTTCGGGCGTCACCCCCGTGTAGGCAAAGGGATAAAATCCGACGGTGGGGCACACAGGCACGCGAACCGGCTTCTTGAGTTGCACCACATCCTTGATCATTTGCACGCGCTCTTTGTAGGCGCGTTCAGCTTCAGGGCTGGCAAATTGCACACCCTCGGGCGAAAGCCAGGCCTGAAAGCGGGCTTCCTGTTTCTCGGCTGGGGTAAGTTTGCTCCAGTTAGCGTCCATGGGTCACACTCCATACCATCCCTTGGCCAGGTTGACGGCGGTCATGGCATCTTTACCGTAGGCGTCCGCCCCGGTGTATTCCTTGATTTGGGCGTCGATCTGCCCACCCCCGATCATCACTTTGACATCTGTCAGCCCGGCGGCCTTCAGCGCCTCCACGGTGGCCTTCATCGGGTCATAAGCCAGGGTCAGGAATCCGCTCAAGCCGACCACCTTTGCGCCGGTCTGCTTTGCCGCCTCGACGAATTTGGCCGGCGGCACATCCACCCCCAAATCGGTGACCTCGAAACCGTTCACATCCAGCATGAAGGCCACAATGTCCTTGGCGATGTCATGGATATCGCCTTCCACCGTGCCGATGACCACCTTGCCCAGCTTTGTCGCTTCGGCGGTCTGCTGCAGGCGCGGCTTGATGATTTCCGTGACCTGGCGGAGCATCTCGCCCGCCAGGATCAACTCGGGGATGAAACAATCCCCCGCTTCGAAGCGCTTGCCGATCACTTCCATCGCCTGGCGGCAGTCCTCCAGCACCTCCAGCGGAGAGACCCCCGCCTCCAGCATCTGGTTGGTGATCTTCAATGCATCTTCCTCACGCATATCTGTGATCGCATCGATCAATTCTTGGGACATGTTTTCGGAACTCCTTTCTTTTGCTTTGGGCCGATTAAAACAAGGTTTATTCGCCGGATCTATCGAAAATCCCTTTGCGGGAGGCGCGAATGAAGTTCATACAGTAGGCGTCTCGACCGAGCAGCAGTTCAGTGGTCAGAATGGCGGCCTGAATCTCACGGTCGAGCGGATCCAAGATGGCGCTATCCAATCCATTCTGAATCGCCAGGCTCAGGAAGTAGCGATTGATAAAGGAGCGCGCCGGCAGGCCGAAAGAAATATTGCTCAGCCCGATCGTCAGGTGCGCCTGCGGGAACTCCTGACGCACCAGGCGCATGGTGTCGAAGGCGATCACGGCGCTCTGAGTGTTGGTGGAGATGGTCATCGCCAAGGGGTCGATGTACAGATGATCGTCCGGCACCCCCATCTGGCGCGCTTCTGCGACCACCTTGCAGATCACCTCGAAGCGTTTTTCGCTGGTCTCGGGGATCTTCTTCTCGTCCATCGCCAGGGCGATCACCGGACAACCATGTTCGGCGACGATCGGCAGGACATGGGTCAGCCGATCCGGCTCGCCGCTGATCGAATTGATCATCGGCGTCTGCTTCACCGCTTCCACGGCGATTTTCAAAGCTTGCGGATTGGCGCTATCCAGACACAGAGGGGTGTCCACGACAGCCTGGATGGTATCGATCAGCCAGAGCAGATCCTCCGGCTCCCGGCTGGGATGCGTGCCCGCGTTCACATCCAGCCAGGCCGCTCCGGCTTCGCTCTGCTTTTTGGCCAGGCCAGCAATGTAATCGGCGTCGCGCTCGGCGATGGCCTGGGCAACGCGCTTGCGAGTGCCATTGATTTTTTCTCCGATGATTTTCATGCGACTTCAATTCTCCCTGGGTGGGAATAGCATTGCCAGCGCAAACTGGCGGCTGAAATTGGGATAGGTGGTCAATTCCAGGTAGCGTGTGCGGCGAGCGATTTCCTGGGCGCGCTGGCGGGCGGCGCGCGAGATCAGGATCCATTTCGCCCCCAACGCGGCGGCGTTGCCCACCTGGCGATAGCGGGCATTTGGCAGGTGAGGAAACAACCCCATGTCGATCGCATTCTGGATGTTCAGGAAAGAACCAAACGCTCCGGCGACGATCACCTGTTGCACCGCCTCTGGCGGCGTACCGGTGGTTTCCAGCAAAATGTTCAACCCTGCCTGGATGGCGCCTTTGGCAAGCTGTATCTCGTTGACATCCTCTTGGGTAATCGAGATATCCCGGCCGCTGCCGCTGCGTTTTGCGGGTACGAGCACAAATTCGAGCCCGTGATCGCCCTGGCGGATGCCATCGCGATCGCGTTGAAAGCGCCCTCGCGCGTTCAGGTATCCCGCCTTGTACAGTTCAGCCACCGCATCCAGGATGCCCGAGCCGCATAGCCCTACGGCCGGCTGATCTTCCACAGTGGTCAACTCCGGGCCGCGAGCGCTGATGCGCACTTTCTCGATCGCCCCTGCAGCAGCGCGCATGCCATCCCGAATGTGAGCGCCCTCGAAAGCTGGACCCGAAGCGCAAGAGACCGCAGTCAGGAAGGGTTGCGCGGGCAGGCGCAGGCTGATCTCGGTATTAGTGCCGATGTCCAATCCCAGGGTTACCTGATCGCTCTGATCCAGGTCGCTCGCCAACACCATCGCCACATGGTCGGCGCCGACGAATCCGCCAATGCTGGGCGGGATATGGATAGTTGCGCCGGGCGCCATCTCCAACCCAATCTCGCTGGCGGGCACATCCAGCGCCGAGGAGGCGGCCGCCACGTAGGGCGCAGTGGCGAGCTGGCGCACGGGGAATTGCAGCAACAGGTGGATCATCGCAGTATTGCCCACAATGCAGGCTTCTGCTACCTGCTCTCTGCTTGCGCCAGCCCGGCGCAGCAAGTCGCCAAGCATTTCGTCCAGCGCCTGGCGCACCTTTTCGGCCAGAAGTTGTCCGCCATTGGCATTGCGCACGACGTGGTTCAGGCGGCTGATCACATCCTCGCCGTAACTGATCTGCGGATTTGGCGCGCCGGCCGAGGCCAGATCGGCGCCTGTTTCCAGATCCACCAGGAAAGCGGCGATCTTGGTCGTCCCCAGGTCGATCGCCAGGCCGAGCGGCCTTTCGCCAGCTGGTCGCACGCCCAGGATCGCGCCATCGCGCACGAAGACGCTGGCGCGCCAGCCCGTCGAACGCAGCGCGCCCGGCAGGCTGCGGATCAGCGATGCGCTGGCCTGTAACCCGCTGAGGCCATACCGGCTTTCCAATTCATCTGTGAGGCGGGTCAGATCCGAGCGCACATCCTCTAGCTTCGGCGGTTCAAGCTCTACCGCATAAGCGCGCACCAGCGGATCGGGCGGCGCCGGGCGCAGGTTGCTTTCGACCTGCAATCGCTGGCCGGTAATCAGAGAATCTTTGGGGAGATGGAGTTTGACATCGCTCAAAACCCGGGCGCAACAGGCCAGCCGGTAACCGTTGAGCTGGTCGGCTTCGTCGAGCAAAAAGTTTTCGTCTGCATTCAGCGGGCTGACTTCCCCGGCAAGCAGCACCACCCGGCACTGCCCGCAATCCCCTTCACCGCCGCAAGCCGAAGCCAGGTCGATGCCGGCCTGGCGGGCGGCATCCAGGATAGTCGCCCCCGCGGCCACCCGAACGCGTTTGCCCAGCGGCTGGAATTGAACCTGCAGCGTCTGCGGCGCGTCCATGGCTACGCAGCGGAGTTATCCGGGAAAAAGCTGGCGTTGCCTGTGCTGGCGCCAGCGGCGCGAAAATCCAGGTAACTGATGGTCTGCCCTGGCGGGACGACTAGAAAATCATCGTCCCAGGGGCCGGTGAGCAACTTCAAGACCAGGGCGTTCGAGCCAGGGATCTCCTCGAAGCGCAGGTTGAACTTCTCCGCCGTCTTGCGCGCGTAATCCACATAGGCCTGCTTATCGCCGCGACCTGTATCGATGTACACCAGCCGGGTGTAGTTCTTGAGCATGGCGTGCATGATCCAATCGGCGCGTTCCTGACCGTATTGAGCCACCAGGCGCTCATATTCGTCGAACGGCGTGTCGGCGACTTCGATCCAACCTTTGGTCAGGTAATAGGTGCCAGGTTCTTTCCTTGACTGCTCAGAATAAGCCTCTCGGGAACCCAGGAATATGGCAATGCAATCGTCCACCCGCGGGATGACCAATGTACAGTTGTTGGCCTTCAGGCCAATCACCGCCATGGAACACAGCCCATAGCCCAAAAGCAGGGTATCAAAAGAATCGCAGGAAGCGTCCACTGCTTCCTGCAATTTTTCCTTCAGAGTTCCTGGAGAGAGGTGAAGGCCGAAGTCCAGCACCTGGTAAGCCATGCCTTCGGGCATGAAGGGCAGCATCTCTTCGATCACCGTAGCGCAGGCGATAATTTTTGTGCGGTCTGGGTTCATCCTATTAACCTATATAGTTATATAGGGAAGTCAGGAATATAGTATAATATGTCTGCGCAATAATTGTCAAGGCCAAAGCCACCCTGGCGATCTTATGACACTCGGAAGGCGAAGTACCACAAAAAACGCGTATCAGATTGATCGCGACTCTTTCGAACCCGCCTATCTACAACTGGCGAATATCTTACGCCGCCAGATTGCTGAGGGCGTCTTTCGGCCAGGCGATCAACTCCCTTCAGAAGCGCAGTTGGTCAGCCGTTATGGCGTCAGCCCGATGACGGTGCGCCGTTCGATCAATCTGCTGGCAGATCAGGGCGTGGTGAGCACTGCTCAGGGACGCGGCACCTTCGTCAAGGCGCTGGAGCTGAGCACGGCAATCTTCGACCTGCAAGACCTGGCCGATCTGTTTAAGGACGCCCCCGAAGACAGCATCCGGCTGCTGGATGTGCGCGTGGTCTCTGCAGACGAACGCACGGCGCGCAAGCTCGACCTGAAACCCGGCGATCCGGCGATCTACATCCGCCGCCTGTTCACCCGCGAGGATCTGCCGATCTTCTATCATCGCGCCTATCTGATTTATGATCCCACCCGCCCCATCGTCGAGGCCGAGATGGACGTGACCTCTCTTCAAGGCCTGTTCACCAATGCGAACAACAGCCTGCTCAAATGCGGTCACTTGAAGATCGAAGCCACTCTGATGACCGAAGAAGAGGCCCGGCTGCTCAAGAAACCTCTGCCGGCGGCCGCGTTTCTCCTGGAGCACGTTTTCTTCGACTTCGACGGCCGGCCGATCAGTTGGGGCTGGTTCATTTTCCCGGGAGATCGCCTGCGCTTTCAGACCAAAGTGGGGATCGACGCCTAAACCTTTCACCCTGCGACTTCGAAAAGGCAACTATGGAACGACCTTTGAATGATAACGATCTCAGCAGCCAGCTCATTCGCTATGTGGCCGACTTGAAAGAGCAGGAAGCTCTGGCGCTGGTGCGGGAGCGGGTGGCTCAAAACGACGATCCGTTGTTGCTGGTGGAAAATTGCCAGGAAGGGTTGCGCATCGTCGGCGAACGCTATGAGCGCCAGGAGTACTATCTTTCTGGTCTGATTATGGCCGGAGAAATCTTCCGCGAGGTCATGGAAATCCTGGCCCCGATCATCGAGGGGCGCTTTTCGGGCAGCGAAAGCGGGGTCATCCTGCTGGGCACCGTGGAAGGGGATATCCACGACATCGGCAAGAACAACCTGAGCCTGCTGCTGACCTGTTACGGCTTTACTGTGAACGACCTGGGGGTAGATGTGCCTCCTGGGGAGTTTTTGTCTCAGGCGATGCAGCTCAAACCGGATATCATCGGCCTTTCCGGCCTGCTGACCAGTTCATACGATAGTATGCGCGCCACCGTGCAGTTACTGCGCTCGGCTTCGGATCACAGCGTCGCTGCCATCCCAATCGTCATCGGCGGCAACCAACTCAACGAACAGGTATGCCAGTATGTGGGCGCTGACGCCTGGGTGACAGATGCCATGTCGGGTGTGCGCCTGTTCCAGAAGCTGATCGCTCAGCGGCAACAATAGACCGCGCATGACGGAAATTCGGTGAGTCTGGCCAACGGCGACAGCATCGAATCCCCCGGCTCCGCAGCGCGCACCTCAGGGTGAGCCTATCAGAAGGGTCTGCCGCTGCAACAGCCTGGATTTCGCCGATCCCTCGGCCCAGAAGGGCACAGCCAGGGTTCACAAGAAGTTGGGGGTAGCCCCTTTCACCAACACATTTCCTTGACTCCGGCAAATGTTGTGGTAAAATCTGCCTGACAATAAACTTGCATTACTGTAAGGATGAGGCCGTCGTATGCTTGGTGATCGAACTCGTCTGTGCAGGATTTCAAATTGGGTATCAGTCAGGGAATGGCCCTGGCTTGTCTCTCTAGAAAGGCTATCTTTGGACATTCACGTCCAGGGGTAGCTTTTTTTGTCGGAAGGGTATCCCGATCAATCTGCCTGATCATGGGTATCTGGATCCGTTTCAGGAGGTGCGCTCGAACAAAAGACAATCCTAGTTTCTAACCTGCCCCCTAACTATTCTATTTCTATCCCCTGTAATTCCAAATCCAGTGATCGAAGGAGAGTGATCGAATGAAATCGAAAGGCTTGACCGCAGAATTGATCGGAGAGGTGTTCGGCACCTTCATCCTGATCCTGTTGGGCGACGGCGTAGTGGCGAACGTGGGCCTTGCGCCGCGCCTGGCCGCACCCGCGTATAACTGGAACACCATTACCTTCGGTTGGGCGTTCGCGGTTATCGTGGCAGTGTACGTGTCGGCGGGCGTCTCCGGGGCTCATCTGAACCCGGCCGTGACCCTGGCCCTGGCCGTGAAGCGCGGCTTCCCGTGGGGCAAAGTTCTGCCCTATATGGTGGCGCAGGTCTTTGGTTGCTTCCTGGGCGCTGCGGGCGTGTACCTGGCCTATGGAGATGGTCTGCGCGCCGCGGGTATGCCCAACGTCTGGTGCACCGGCCCTGGCTCGGTCTTCGCTTCCGCTTTCTGGGGCGGCGCTGCCGGCTCGGCCATTGGCCCTTACTCGCTGACAGGGGCGATCCTGACCGAAATCCTGGGCACCGCAGTGTTGTTGTGGGGCGTCCTGGCCAGCGGCGACTCGCGCAACATCGGCCTGATGCACAACTTGGGCCCCTTCCTGGTCGGCGGCACCGTTCTGGCAGTCGGCCTCTCCCTGGGCGGCCCGAGCGGTTACGCGATCAACCCCGCCCGCGACCTGGGTCCGCGCCTCTTTGGGACGCTGGTTGGAACGAAAGGCCTGTTCGATGGCCTCTACTGGTTGGTGGCGCCGATCATCTCCACTCTCATCGGCGGTTTGGTGGGTGTGTTCACTTACGACTGGTTCATCACAAGCGGACTGCCGGAGAAAAAGTAAGTCAGGCTTTTCTGCAACTCACGAGATGAGCCAGGATCAGCGGTCCGTTAGGAGAAGGATAAAGCTCGATGAAGAAGCTAATTAATCTACCCGAGAATGTGGTTCGAGAAGAACTGGAGGGTGTGGCTCTTGCCCACCCGGATCTGGTCAAGGTCCATTTTGATCCCAACTTCATCGTTCGCGCGGACGCACCGATTCAGGGCAAGGTAGGCGTGATCTCCGGTGGCGGTTCTGGACACGAGCCGATGCACGGCGGCTTTGTGGGCTACGGCATGTTGGATGCGGCCTGCCCCGGGGCAGTGTTCACCTCTCCCACGCCAGATCAAATGCTGGAGGCTACCAAAGCCGTCAACGGCGGCGCAGGTGTTCTGCATATCGTCAAGAACTACACCGGCGATATCATGAACTTCGAAATGGCCGCCGAGCTGGCTCGCGCCGAAGGCATCGAGGTCGAGAGCGTGGTCACGGACGACGACGTGGCAGTGCAAGACAGCCTGTACACCGCCGGCCGCCGTGGGGTGGGCAGCACTGTGCTGGCCGAGAAGGTCTGCGGCGCGGCTGCGGAGCAGAGGCGCTCCCTGAAAGAAGTGGCGGACGTGTGCCGCAAGGTGAAGGCCTGGGGCCGCAGCATGGGCATGGCGTTGACCTCCTGCACAGTGCCTCACGTGGGTAAACCCACCTTCGACCTGCCCGAGGACGAGATGGAGATCGGCATCGGCATCCATGGCGAGCCAGGGCGTACACGCATGAAGATCAAGCCGGCTGACGAAATCACCGAGATGCTGATGGAGCCGATCATCAAGGATCTGCCCTACAAGGCCGGCGACGAAGTCTTGCTCTTCGTCAACAGCATGGGCGGCACGCCGCCGATTGAGCTTTACATCGTTTACCGCAAGGCGCACGAAATTGCTACCAAGCACGGCCTGAAAGTAGTCCGTAACCTGATCGGCCCCTACATCACCAGCCTGGAGATGGCGGGCACTTCGATCACCTTGCTGAAGATGGACGATGATTTGCTGAAGCTCTGGGATGCCCCCGTCAAGACCCCCGGACTGCGCTGGGGCATGTAATCACTTAACATCAGGGGCCAGGTCTTCCCCTGGCCCCAATCTTGCCATCTGGATCAAGAGACAATATGCCAATTTCTCGCGATGACACCTTGAATTGGATCAAGACCTGCGCCGACGTCCTGGCAGAGAATCGCGACTACCTGACTCAGCTCGACGCGGCGATCGGCGACGCAGACCACGGCGCCAACATGGACCGCGGCTTCAAAGCGTTCATGAACAAAATGCCGGAGGTCGCCGATAAAGACATCGGTACCATCCTCAAGACCCTCGGAATGACGCTGATATCCACCGTGGGTGGAGCTGGCGGCCCGCTTTACGGGACTTTCTTCTTGCAAGCTGGCATGAAATCTGCCAACAAGATGGAGTTGACCCTGGAGGATTGGGTGGCAGCGATGGACGCCGCCCTGGCAGGCGTGATCATGCGCGGCAAGGCAGAGCTGGGAGACAAGACCATGGTCGACGCGCTAACTCCGGCTCTGAATGCCCTGAAGCAGGCCAGCCTGAACGGCGCGTCGATTGGAAAGGCCTTGCAGCTATCGGCCGAAGCAGCCCGAGAGGGCATGGAGGGGACGATTCCGCTGGTCGCCCGAAAAGGCCGGGCGAGCTACCTGGGCGAACGTAGCGCAGGACACCAGGACCCCGGAGCAACCTCATCATACCTGATCCTGAAAGCAGCTGCCGATACGTGGGCAGACAAGTAACCTCATATCTGTACGAAACCAACTTTTGAAGGAGATAAGACTATGGCTAAGTACGCAGCAGCAGTCGATCAAGGGACTACCAGCACCCGCTTCATGATCTTTGATCACAGCGGCAAGGTTGTCTCGGTAGCACAGAAAGAACACGAGCAGATCTACCCGAAGCCTGGGTGGGTCGAGCACGATCCAATGGAAATCTGGGCCCGCACCCAGGAAGTGATTAAAGAGGCGCTGGCCAAGGCGAACGTCGACCCCAAGGACATCGCCGCTGTGGGCGTCACCAACCAACGCGAGACGACCGTTATATGGGAAAAGGCGACTGGCAAGCCGGTTTACAACGCCATTGTCTGGCAGGATACGCGCACCGACAGGATCTGCAATGACCTGGCTAAGGATGGCGGTCAGGATCGCTTCCGCCCCAAAGTTGGCCTGCCTCTGGCGACCTACTTCTCTGGCCCGAAGATCAAGTGGGTCCTGGATAACATCGAGGGCGTGCGCGAGAAGGCGGAAAAAGGTGAGGTGTTGTTCGGCAACATCGACACCTGGGTGATCTGGAATCTGACCGGCGGGCCCAATGGCGGCGTGCATGTGACCGATGTCTCCAACGCCTCCCGCACCATGCTGATGAACCTGGAAACACTCGACTGGGATCCAGAAATCTTGCAGCTTATGGGTGTGCCCCGCGCCATGCTGCCGGCGGTCCGCGCCTCCAGCGAAGTGTACGGCACTGCGGTGGGCGATCTGGCAGGCGTTCCCGTAGCCGGCGACCTGGGCGACCAGCAGGCGGCGCTCTTTGGGCAGACCTGCTTCAGCGTCGGCGAGGCCAAGAACACCTATGGCACCGGCTGCTTCATGCTGCTCAACACCGGCACCAACGCAGTCCAATCCAAGAACGGCCTGCTGACCACGCTGGCCTACAAGATCGGCAGCCAGCCGGCGGTCTATGCCCTGGAAGGCTCCATCGCCATCACCGGCGCTCTGGTGCAGTGGCTGCGCGACAACATGGGCCTGGTCGAGAAGTCGGCGGATGTCGAAGCGCTGGCCAACACCGTGGAAGATAACGGCGGCATCTACTTCGTACCCGCCTTCTCCGGTCTGTTCGCCCCCTACTGGAAGAGCGACGCCCGCGGCGTGATCGTTGGCCTGACCCGCTACGTCAACAAGGGCCATATCGCCCGCGCTGCCCTGGAAGCCACCGCTTACCAGACTCGCGAAGTCCTGGACGCGATGAATAAGGACTCGGGCGTCAACCTGACCGCCCTGAAGGTCGATGGCGGCATGGTGTACAACGACACCCTGATGCAATTCCAGGCCGACATCCTGGGCGTGCCGGTCGTTCGCCCCACCGTTGCCGAAACGACCTCGCTGGGCGCGGCTTACGCCGCCGGCCTGGCCGTGGGCTTCTGGAAAGAGGTGGAAGACCTGCGCGAGAATTGGGGCAAGGATAAAGAGTGGCTGCCCAAGATGGATGCGGAACACCGCGAAAAGCTGTACAAAGGCTGGCTTAAGGCGGTCACCCGCACCTTCGACTGGGTCGAACAATAATCGGCGAGCGGTATCGGATCAGAGGGGGAGCTGGTTTACCCCTCTGATCTGATGGAACCCGCCTCGCCCGGCATCCAGGCGACATACCTGCGATGACCCAGGTATGTCGCCTGGTACTTCTAACACATGATCTGGTTACCGCTTTCAACGAATTCGATGATATTGGTGGTGAATGGTGAGTTCATGACAAAGCAGACAAAAAAATCCTCCGATCATCCAAAAGAGAAACGCATAAAGCTGCCCTCGCAACCCGCTGGCGCGTGGATTTCCATGAGAACAGGGATCATCGTGATCAGCATTGTCAGCCTGGGGATGGCTGTGCTTACAGCCTGGCAGGCTGTGCCAATCAAGGGTTGGCTCGAGGGGATCCTATGGGGATTGTTGTTCGGCGGCTCGATCTGGGTCATCTTTCTGGGTTTTCTGCTCTACGGTCGGCTGTTCCGAAAAGGTTGACCACTCCAAGCCGACCTTCCTAAAGGGCGATGGCAATGGATGCCATTCAGGATAAGCTCGATCGTTGGGAAGCGTCCTGGGCGGCTTACGACGAGGCGACTTACCAGGATGTTCTGGCAGCTATTGGCCGCCAGGATATCGTCTATGAGATCGGCGCCGGCGACTTGCGCCTGGCCCGGCGCATGGCGGCAATCGCCAGGCGCGTCTACGCCATAGAAATCCAAGAACCTTTGTTGGCGCAAGCCTGTCGCTCGCAAGAGCCGCTCCCCGCTAACCTGATCATCCAATGCGGGGATGCCCGGAGGATGCCAGTGCCGACAGGCACGACGGTGGGTGTGCTGCTGATGCGCCATTGCACACATTTCCAGCTTTATGCTCAGAAATTAAAGCTGGCCGGCGCTCATACCTTGATCACGAACGCCCGCTGGAAGATGGCTGTGGAACGGGTGCTGCTCCAGCAGCGACGTCTGCTCTATCAGGACATAGACATGGGATGGTATGCCTGCTGGTGCGGCGCGGTTGGATTCAAGCCCGGGCCGGCAGAAAGGTTAACTCCAGAGTTGGAGGCTGCCGTTTACGAAGTTCAGGATTGCCCGCAGTGCTCCAACGCCTTGAGAAAATAGGTTAAAATTTATTTTGGCGTACATTTGTGCAACCTTGATTAGCTTGAAAACGGAAGTGACAAAAAATGACCAAACCACATGTGATCATCATCGGCGCAGGGTTCACCGGGGTTGCCACAGCCCACGACCTGGCCCTGCGCGGCTTTGACGTCACCGTCGTCGAGCGTGGGCCGATTGCGAACGGCACTTCAGGCCGGACCCACGGCCTGCTGCACAGCGGCGGTCGCTACGCCGTTAAGGACAAAGAATCGGCTGTCGAATGCATCGAGGAAAACATGATCTTGCGCAAGATCGTCCCCAATGTCATCGAGCCGAACGGCGGTTTGTTCATCGCCCTGACAGAGAGCGACCTGGCTTACGGCGAGGATTTCATCGAAGGCTGCCAGGAGTGTAACATCCCCATCGAAGAATTGACCCCCAAGCAGGCTTTGGAACTGGAGCCTAACCTGAACCCGAAGCTGCTTTCGGCCTTCATCATACCCGACGGCACGTTTGATCCTTTGCGCCTGGCGCTCTCCTTTGCCGCCACCGCCAAATCCAACGGCGCCCGCTTTCGACTGTACACCGAAGTGGAACAAATGATCCTGGACGGGAAGGGCAACGTCGTCGGGGTAAAGATCTGGGATCGCAAAACCGGCCAACGCGGCGAGATTCGCGCAGATCTTGTGGTCAATGCCACCGGCGCCTGGGCAGGGGAGATCGCAGCCATGGCTGGCGGTTCAGTGCCGATCAAGCCAACGCCCGGAATCATGGTCGCCTATGACCAGCGTCTGGCCCAACGGGCGATCAACCGCCTCTGCCCGCCCAGCGATGGCGATATCATCCTGCCTCAGCGGCGGATGATGGTCGTTGGCACGACCTCCTATGAAGTGGACAACCTGGATTACGTGCCCGTGATCGAAGAGCAGATCGAGATGATGCTCGAGCGCGGCGCCGAAATGGTGCCCGGCATCCGCCAGGCCAAAGTGCGCGGCGTGTACACTGCGACCCGTCCGCTGATCGGCGCTGGCTCCACCGGGCGCAGCATTGCGCGCACGTTCAAGTGCTTCGACCACAAGGAATCTGACAATGTCGATGGCCTGATCACCATCACCGGCGGCAAGGCCACCACCTTGCGGGCAATGGCAGAGAAAACCGCGGACATGGCTTGCGCTAAGCTGGGCGTCTCTGCACCATGCATGACCAAAGAAGTCCCGCTCATCAGCTATCGCCAATTCTATGCTCTACCCGACTAGAGAGGCCTTATGATCAACAACTGGACGGTTACTTTCCTGGTTTACCGGCAAAAGGGCGAAGAGCCAGGACATTTCGACAGCTTCAAAGTGGATGTCAACCCAGATGAGTACGTCCTGGATGCCATCGAGCGCATCTGGGCCTTCCAGGACCGTTCGCTCACCTTTGCCCATGCCTGCCACCACTCGACCTGCGGCGCGTGCGGTATGCGGGTCAACGGTGTAGAAAAACTGACCTGCATCACCCCAATCCGCAGCGTTACCGAAAACGGCGGCACGATCCAGGTCGAGCCGATGCGCAATTTTCCGGTAGTAAGCGACCTGGTGGTGGATCTCGGCGTGATGTTCCGCCGCATGGAGGCCGTAGGCCACCGGCCAGTGCTGCCGCTGGCGGAGGAACCTGCTCCCACATCGGGCAACCCGCCCAGGCCGGAAGACATGCAGATCATCCGGCTGGCCGATTGCATCGAATGCGGGCTGTGCATCAGCGCCTGTCCCATAGCGCTGACCACTCCGACCTATTTGGGGCCGGCGGTCCTGGCCGGAGCGCAGCAGCACGGTCTGGATGGCAACCGCTCCCTGCTGGCGCTCGTGGATAGCCAGGATGGCGTGTGGCGTTGCCACAGCGCATTCGAGTGCAGCGCCGTCTGCCCTTCCAATGTTGACCCGGCGCGCCGGATCATGGACCTGCGCAAACAGGTCATCCGCGCTCGGATCATGAGTTTCTTCCGCCGGGATTGATTGAGAAAAGGAACCCATCATGAGCAATCCACGAAACACACCCACACCCTCTAACTGGCTTAAGTGGTTCGACCCTCGAGGGCGCAATATCGGCACCTATGCTTTCATCCTGAACCGGATCACCGCAATAGGGCTGACATTCTATTTGTTTCTCCATTTGATAGTGCTTGGTCAACTGGCAAAGGGGCCTGAAGGCTATGACAACTTCCTCAGGATGATCGACAGCCCGCTATATCTTTTCGGTGAGTTATTGGTCATCGCCGCGGTGCTGATCCACGGTCTGAATGGTATTCGCGTCGCCCTGACCAGTTTTGGCATCGGCGTGAACGCCCAGAAACAAGCCTTTTACGCCGTGATGGTGGTGGCGATCGTCGGCAGTCTGATCTTCGCCGTGCGCATGATCATCGGCTAGCTCCGAGTTGCCTTGAAAACATGAAGGAATGAGCTATGACAAACATGACTTCAGAACGACCCTCTAGCGAGAGCGGCTGGCTCTGGCTGTTCAAAATTGTTTCGGGGCTGTTGCTCGTCTTGATCCTGTTGATCCATCTGATCGTCAATCACATGCTGGGCACAGAGGGCGGTTTGCTCACCTTTGCCGAGGTGGTCAAGTACTATCAGAACCCGATCATCCCCATTATGGAAGGCGCCTTCCTGATCTTTGTCGTCTCCCATTCGCTGATTGGACTGCGGAGCATCATCCTGGATCTCAACCCATCGCCAAAGGTCTTGAGCGGCGTCACCTGGGTGTTGACCGGCGTGGGCGCAGTTTCCATCATCTACGGCATCTGGCTGCTCCTGGCGATCGTCGCCCAGGGTTGACCCGCTCCACAGTTAGAGACAACTGATCGATGGTTGGGTTAGTGATCGTATCGCACAGCCGGGCTCTGGGAGAAGCGCTGGCCGGTTTAGTCGGCCAGATCGCTTCTCAAGGGGTCCCTATCGCCGTCGCAGGAGGGGTAGGCCCAGACCGTCAGGAGTTTGGGACCGACGCGGTAGAGATCATGGAAGCCATCCAGTCGGTGGACGGCCCCGATGGGGTGGTCGTGTTGATGGACCTGGGCAGCGCTGTGCTCAGCGCAGAAATGGCCTTGGAATTCTTACCGCCGGAAACCGCGGAAAGGGTCTCGCTTTGCGCCGCGCCGCTGGTCGAAGGCGCCATTGCGGCTGGGGTTCAGGCCAGTTTGGGGATGGATCGAGAAACAATCTGCAAAGAGGCGATGACCGCCCTGCTGCCGAAGACGGATCACCTGTTGCCAGGCGCAGAAACAGCCCAGCCAGTGGCGGAAGCGGTGAGCGCGCTGCAACAGGTCGAAGAACGCGTGGTGTTGACTCTGCACAACCTGCACGGGTTACACGCCCGCCCGGCGGCGCGCTTCGTGCAGACCGCGGCGAGCTTCCCCGCCGATATCCGCGTCCGGAACCTGACGACCGGAAAAGGCCCGGTCACGGCGAAGAGCCTGAACGCCCTGGTGACATTGGGCGCGGTGAAAGATCACCAGATCGAGATCACCGCCAGCGGCCCGCAATCGGAGCAAGCCATCCAGGCGCTGCAAAAGCTGGTGGAAGACAGCTTCGGCGAGGCAATAGAACCTGCTCCCCCACGACCGGAGCGCATCAGGCCGACCGAAGGCGCGGCGGGCTCGCAGCCAGCCGTCCCGGTATCTGACGGCGTTGCCCTGGGGCCGTTCTTTCGTTTCCAGGCTCCCCCGCCGCCGGTAGTGGAAGGCAAGACCGACCACCCCGAACAGGACTGGGAGCAGTTGCAGCGCGCCCTGGAAACGACTCGCCTGGCCATTCGCCAGCGCCAGGGGCTGCTAGCAGCAACCTTGGGGCCAGAAGAAACGGCGATATTCGACGCCCATTTGCTCATTCTGCAAGACCCAGACCTGCTCGAAGCGGTCAAAGAGCGCATCCTGGTTCAGGGCGAGAATGCCGCCTGGGCCTGGCAGACCTGCATCCATTCGGTCGCGTCCACTTATCAGGGGCTTGACGACCCCTATTTCCAGCAGCGCGCCATTGATGTGCTCGATGTGGGCAACCAGGTGCTGTTCGCCCTGGCAGGCAAAGCGCCCGCTGCAGAAATCCAGCTCTCGCAGCCGGTGGTCTTGTTCGCCGAAGACCTGACCCCCACAGAAACCGCCCAATTGGACATGAACCAGGTGTTGGGGATCATCACGGTGGGTGGGGGGCCCACATCTCACAGCGCTATCCTGGCGCGCTCGTTGGGCATACCGGCCGTCTCTGGAGCCAGCCCCAATCTTGAAAGGGTGCAAGATGGCACGCTGGTAGGGGTGGATGGCGCCCGAGGGGCAATTTGGGTCGAGCCTGCGCCGGAGGTGCAGGAAGAATTGAAACAGCGCCGCGAGAAATGGCTCAGCGAGCGACAACGCTTGCAGAAGGTCAGCCATGCGTTGGCAATGACCCGTGACGGCCGACGCGTCGAAATCGTTGCCAACGTAGGGAACATCCTGGATGCGAAGGCAGGATTACAAAACGGCGCTGAAGGCATTGGCTTGCTGCGAACTGAGTTTCTATACCTGACTCGCGAGACGGCGCCTGAGGAGGACGAGCAGGCTCATTCGCTAAGGCAGATCGCTGAAGCGCTGGCAGAAGATGGAAATCAAAACCGGCCGATCGTCGTGCGCACGATGGACATCGGCGGTGATAAAGCGCTGCCCTACCTGCCAATGCCGCCAGAAGCCAATCCCTTCCTGGGTGTGCGGGCGTTGCGGCTTTCCCTGCGCAATCCAGAGATTTTCTCCTCGCAGCTCAAAGCCATCCTCAGGGCGGGGTTGGGCTTCAATTTCAAAGTGATGTTTCCAATGGTTGCCAACCTGGACGAAGTTCGGCAAGCCAGACAATGGCTGGAAAAGGCCCACCAGGAATTGGCGGATAAGAACATCCCCCATATCTGGCCGATTGAAACCGGCATCATGGTCGAGATCCCTTCCGCAGCCCTGATCAGCAACGTGTTAGCGCCGAACGTCGATTTCTTCAGCATCGGCACCAATGATCTGACCCAGTACACCCTGGCGGCCGAGCGGGGAAACCCGGCGCTTTCGGGCTTCGCGGATGGATTGCACCCAGCCGTTTTGCGGCTGATCCAGATGGTGACAGATTCCGCTCACAAACACGGCAAATGGGTGGGCGTCTGTGGAGAACTGGCTGGCGACCCCCTGGCAGGGCCGATCTTAGTGGGACTGGGCGTGGATGAGCTGAGCATGAACCCGGGCAGCATCCCTCGGATGAAAGAAATCCTGCGGAAGATCGACCTGGCAGAGGCTCAATCGCTGGCCCGGTCGGCGCTAGAAATGGTGGACGCGGCTCAGGTTCGCCAGATGGCGCGCAAATTTGCTGAAGACAAGTTACTCGAGCTACTGTGAGAGGTCAAATCGGCTCGCTTTGAGATGACCACCTCTAAGCCCAGCAACGCGGCCTGGATCACGCTGCTGGGCTTACACCATAACAAACATCTCTACTGGTCGTGCTGTAACTCACCAGCCCTGAAATGCTCCGATGGCGTTAGGTCTCAACGTTAAGCCACGGCTGGCGGCAAATTGCCATTGAGCACCGCCAGCATTTGGGCATGGATGCCCGGCGCGCAGGCCAGGATCGAACAGGGGGCGCTCAGATAGTCGGGCCCGCCATGGGTGTCGCTGACTGTCGCCCCGGCTTCCTCGGCGATCAACCCGCCGGCGGCCACGTCCCATGGCTTGAGCCGCACCTCCCAGAAACCATCCAGCCGCCCTGCCGCCACATAACACAAGTCTAGCGCCGCCGAGCCCAACCGGCGCACGCCCTGGCTGAGCAGCATGAAACGAGTAAACTGCTCCAGGTTGTTCTCCGGATGAGTGCGAATGTCATAGGGGAAGCCGGTGACCAGCAGGCTCTGATCCAGGCTATCCACCGTCGAGGCGTGGATCGGCCGCCCATTCAGCCAGGCGCCGCGGCCGCGCTCTCCCAGATACATCTCGTCGCGCAGCGGGTCGTACACCGCGCCCAGGCGCAGCACGCCGCCCTCCGCATAGCCGATCGAGACGGTGAAGAGCGGCAAGCCATGGGCGAAATTCACCGTGCCGTCCAGCGGGTCGATGTACCAGACGCAACAATCTTGCCCAGCGAGATGGCCGCTCTCCTCGGTGAAAATGGTGTGTCCAGGAAAGCGACGCCGGATTTCACCGAGCAGAAAATCTTCGGATTGGTGATCCACATCGGTGACCAGGTCGATCACCCCTTTGTAGTGGATCTGAGGGCGGCGGCCGTAGCCGGCGCGTAAAATCTCCCCGGCCTGGCGCGCCAGGGTTTCGAGGTCGTCTAATTCAGGCGGCATGGCTTATCCAGGGGGATACTGCTCCAGCAAGCGATAGAGTTCGTCGAGTTCCATCTCGATTTCTCGGCGGTGCGCGCGGGCTTCTTCTAGTAAAGCCCGAAAAGCCGGTTTCTGGTCTTCGGGCAGCGTTTCGAGCAGTCGCTCGGTGCGCTGAATCTGGCTGATCTTATGTCGCAGCTTGTTCTCCAGCCGATCGCGATAACCGCGGTAAAACTGCTCATCGTCCAGAGCCTTGGGCATGGTGGATGGCCCCTGCGTGAGCACCTCCGCCACGGTAAGCAAGAACTCCTCGGTGTCCACCGGTTTTTCCAGGAAGCGCACCACGCCCAGGCTCATCGCAAAGGCTTTGTCCTCCGGAGTGACATACGTCGCCGAGAGAAAGATGATCGGTATCCTCGACGTCTTGGGATTAGAACGCAGGCGATGCACCAGGGCGAAACCGTCCAGCTTGGGCATCAGGATATCGGTGATGACCAGCGCCGGATGTTCCTGGGAGATGTACTCCAGAGCTTCTTGTCCATTGCGCGCCGTAACGACCGGATAACCCTTGAAACGCAGGGTCACTTCCAACAATTCGAGGATGTGTGGCACATCCTCGACAACCAGAATCGGGCCATAAGGTATGCTCATGGGGCGTATTGTAGTCCTTTTTCGGAGCAGGAGCAATGCCGCCCGACCGCTTTTAACGCTGCGCTTATGTCACCCAACAGAATTGTTAGCCGACCCTACGCCCGCTGGCCTCCTCCGCCAGGCGCTCAAAGAAATCGACCATCATTTGATGGCGCTCTTCGGCGATCTGCCTGGCCGACGAGGTGAACAGGCGCTCTCTCAGCTTCACCAGCTTGAAACGGTATTCATGATATGCGCTGTGCGGCTCATCAGGCCCGGTTTGGCCACTGCGCAGGAACTGCTCCGAAGGCGGGGCATAGACGGGCTGTCCAGCGCGCAAGGCAAAGGCCAGCGCTCGCGCCGCTCCGATGGCACCGATGGCATCCAGCTTGTCGGCGTCGAAGAGCACCTTGGCCTCCAGAGTAGCTGGCGGCTCGGAATCATCTCGAAAGCGGTGCGCTCGAATGCAGTGCAGCACGGCGGAGACGCGCGCCTCAGGCCAACCTTCGAGGCGCAGCACACGGGCGGCGAATTCGGCCGAGGCATGCTGATGGCCCTGGCGCAGGGCAGGGTCGTCCGCCTGGGAAGCGAATCCATCGCCAGCGTCGTGCAGCAAAGCTGCAGCGCGCACGATCTCCAGGTCGGCGCCTTCCGCTTCGGCCAGGCGTTCAGCCATGGCATAAACCCTCAGCACATGATCGAATCCATGCACCGCATCGTCTGACGGATACCAGTCTCGGGCCTGCTCAATCGTCGGCATGCGCTATACGGGGTAAATGCGCCCCTTCTTGATCACCGTTTGCACCAGGTTGATGCCGAAGCGGTAGCCCAGATGACGATAATCGGCTACCGAGAGGATCAGCAGATCGGCCTGTTTGCCCGGCTCCAGTGAGCCAATGCGATCGGCGCGGCCGATCGCCGCCGCAGCGTTGATCGTCGCCGCGGCGATGGCTTGAGCTGGCGTCAGGCGCATGTAGCGGCAGGCCAGCGCCAGCGCGAACTGCATGTTCTCGCACCAGGCTGTGCCCGGGTTGAGGTCGGTGGCCAGGGCAAACAATCCGCCTGCCTCCAATATCGCTTGCGCTGGCGTGTATTCCCTCTCCGCCAGTCCAAACGGCGTGCAGGGTAAGGCGACTGCCACCGTATTGCTCTTCGCCAGAGCCTGGATATCCTCTGGCGAGGTCTTGACGAGATGATCCGCAGAGACAGCGCCCAATTCGGCAGCCAGTCTTGCCCCACCCAGATTATCGAATTCGTCCGCATGGATTTTGAGCGGGAAACCCAACTCCTTGGCCCGGGTCAGAATGGCGGCCGATTGTTCCAGAGTGAAGGCGCCGGTCTCGCAGAACACATCCACAAAGGGCATCTCATGGTAAGGCGCCTGGTGAGGCCACCATTCCTTCAGGATCGGCAGCATAGTGTTGCAGATCAGCGCAGTGTAGTCCTCTGGGCGGTCGTGAAATTCGGGCGCAATGGCATGCGCGCCTAAAAAGGTCGGCGCGATCTCGAGTGGTCCTTCCTTGTCCAAAGCAAGCAAGGCTTGGAGCATGCGTAATTCGGCCGCAGTGCGCAGGCCATAGCCGGTTTTGACCTCTGCCGTGGTGGTCCCGCAGGTGAACATGCTCCACAGGCGGGGGCGCGTCTCCGACATCAGTTTCTCCAGCGAGCCAGTGCGCGTGGCGCGCACTGTAGAGAGAATGCCTCCGCCCTCGGCCAGGATTTCGAGATAACTTTTACCTTGCAGGCGCAGCTCGAACTCTGCAGCACGATCGCCCGCCCAGATGGCGTGGGTGTGCGGATCGACAAAGCCCGGCATGACCACCCGCCCACCCGCGTCCAAATCGGGTTCGTTGGGAAAAGCGGCGCGCAACTCCCGCGTTGTGCCCACTGCAACGATCTTTTCATCCTGGATGAGCACGGCTCCATCCTGGATCAATCCCAATTGGCCCAGATCCCGACCGCGTTGAGGGCCGCCGGCCAGGGTGAGCAATTGCGAAGCATTGTAGATGAGCATCGAGACTGAGCCTCTCTATGGTGATCGGTTTGGACTGCGCAGGCAACCCAGCGCCTCTAGAGTAAGACGCCCTGACTTCCTGGGGAGAATTTTACCATCCTTGCAAGCGAACCGGCGATCAGCCAGATCAGGCAAACGCCTGCAGTGGAGTGCGTAATTCCCGATATTTTTCGACAAAATAGGTATAATTTACTTCAGGAGGTAGTGAAGCATGCAATATCGAATTGAACGCGATTCGCTCGGCGAGGTTCGCGTCCCGATAGATGCGCTATATGGCGCGCAGACCCAGCGGGCAGTGCAGAATTTCCCCATATCGGGCCTCAGGCCGTGGAGGGCGTTTATCTGGTCGATGGCGACGATCAAGCGCGCCGCTGCCGAAGTCAATCGCGACCTGGGGCTGCTGGATGCGGAGCGCGCTGATGCCATTGTCCAGGCCGCCCAGGAGGTCATCGACGGGCGCTGGGATGACCAGTTCGTCGTCGATCCCTTTCAAGCGGGCGCCGGCACCAGTCACAACATGAACACCAATGAGGTGATCGCTAACCGGGCCACCCAGTTCATGGGCGGCAGGCTGGGTGAATATCGGGTGCTGCCTAATGATCATGTCAACATGTCTCAATCCACCAACGACACAATCCCCACTGCCATCCGCCTGGGCGCCCTGTGGCGGTTGGAAGAACTACTCGGAGTGGTGGATCGATTAGCCGAAGCGCTGCGCCAGAAATCCGTGGAATTCGATGACATTGTCAAGTCTGGTCGCACGCATTTGCAAGACGCCGTCCCCGTGCGGCTGGGCCAGGAGTTCAGCGGCTATGCTCGCGCAGTGGAGCGCGATGCCGAGCGCATTCGCCGTTCGGCGGAAGGCTTGCGCCGTCTGGGCATCGGAGGCACCGCTGCCGGCACCGGCTTGAACGCACATGTGGAATACCACCCGCGCACGGTCAGACGCCTCTCAGAGCTGACCGGTCTGGCGCTCTATACCTCCGATAACCTGTTCGAGAGCATGCAATCGATGGCCGACGCAGCGGACTTTTCCGCCGCGCTGCGCACCCTGGCGATCACGCTGACGCGGGTTGCCAACGATTTCCGCTTGCTGGCCTCCGGTCCATCCACCGGCCTGGACGAATTACGTTTGCCGCCGGTGCAACCAGGCTCGAGCATTATGCCGGGCAAAGTGAACCCGGTGTTGGCGGAGATGCTCAACATGGCGATGTTCCACGTGCAGGGTTGCGACCTGACCATCTCCCTGGCGGCGCAGGCCGGGCAACTCGAACTGAACGTGATGATGCCGATCATCGCCCATAACCTGTTCGAGAGCATGCAGGTGTTGATCGGCGCCGTGGATGCATTTACGGAAAAGTGCGTGCGTGGAGTGCAGGCCAATCGCGCCCGCGCCGAAGTCTGGCTGGAGAAGAACGCCATCATCGTCACCGCGCTCAATCCCTTGATCGGCTACGCCGCCGGAGCAAAGCTGGTGAAACAGGCGCTCGCAGAGGATGTCACGGTGCGTCAGTTAGCCATGGCCAAAGCCGCAGCGGGCGAATTACGTCATCTGAGCGAAGATCGCTTGGTCACCGCGACAGAGATCGAGGCCGCGCTCAGCGACCTGAGACGCCTGACGGAAGGCGGCATTCTCGGCGGCGCAAATATCGGCTGACCGCCCCAGCTCCTGACAGACATGTAAAGCTGTGCGCTTTACTTTTACACATACTTTATGGATTTTCTGGCCGTCCCGGCTTATGATATGCCTCTGAATATATCGTGCGGTCCGATGAAAGCCTGGGGCGCCCAACCATGGAGCAACGATCAAATCTCACCCACCAGAAGCTCACCTTGCTCACCGCCAATGAAGCGGCCGAATATCTGCGAGTGAGCCTTTCGACGCTTAACCGCCTGGAGCGGCGCGGCCTGCTTCATCCGCTGCGCACGCCCGGAGGCCATAGGCGTTATACTTTGGAGATGCTGAACGAATGCCTCACTCACCGCAACTTAAGAGCGGAGATGCGGTAAACTATGGAACCATGGTACATCCTGGTCATCGAAGACGATGACATCGTCGCCCGCACCATCGAGCGCAGCTTACGCGGGGATGAATTCCGCGTGCTGATAACCAACAGCGGTGTCGAAGGCCTCAAGGCTGCCCGCCGCCGTACACCCGACCTGGTCATCCTGGATATCATTATGCCGGGGATGGATGGTTATACCGTCTGCCGTGAGATGCGCTCCGATCCCATCCTGAAGGACATTCCCATTCTGTTTCTGACTGCAAAGATCAAAGACGAAGACAAGATCGCCGGCTTCAAGGCTGGCGCCGATGACTATCTGTCTAAGCCGTTCAATATTGATGAGTTGATCCTGCGGCTGCGAGCCATCTTGCGCCGGGCAAAGAAGCCCGAACTGGCGTTCCCTGATAATGGAAATGTGGCCGCTGCGGCAGCCCCCTCGCCGACCGCCCCGACCGAGGCCGGAGAAGCCCAGGCAAAAGCCGGCCTAGCCGATAAATACCGCATCGAAATCAGCGGCTATGTTCTTGACACCCGTTCCTATGAACTGATGACCCCTACACGTGGCAAAGTGCGCTTGACGCCGGTGCAATATGAACTGCTCCACCATTTGATGTCCCATCCGGGGGAAATTTTTTCGCCCAACCGACTGCTCGATGAAGTATGGGATTATCCTTCCGATACAGGCAGTCCCGACCTGGTGCGCGTGCATATCAAGAACCTGCGAGAACGCATCGAAGAAGACCCGCGTTCACCCAGTTTCATCCGCACAGTGCCCGGTTATGGCTACACCGTCGGCCCAGAGCCCGAAGCGTAAAAATGGGCGCGGTCATCGCCGCGCCGCTATTTTATTCAATCTTTACCCTGGTTTCACAGTCAATTTATTCAAAATCTGCGGCGGATGTGTTAAATTCTAGCCTAGATATTGGCCTGCTTTCGACGGCTGATCCATATCTACACCGTATCATCCGGTATGAGAGACTGCTGATGCCGACACACGAGAACGATCTAAAAGCGCTCGCTGGCCTGCTGGTCAAGGAATTTCGCGCCTGCCAGGCCCTGTTGAACCTGACTCAGGAGGAACGCCAGGCGTTGGCCCAGGGAGATGTCCTGCGCCTGTTAGCCCTTGCCGAGCATAAGGACGCGCTGCTCGATCGGCTGAACACACTGGCCAGCGCTCGCCAGCTTCAGATCGCGAAACTTTCTGCATTGAAATCAACCGAAGATGAAACAGTCATCGACCATCTAAAAACGCTGGATCCAGACGCCGAACTGCAACTCGTCACCCTGTTCGAGGGCATACAGGTCTTGAAGAGTCAGGTGCGCGAGCTGGCTTTGGGCAACCGGGCGCTGGCAGCCACCGCTTTGAATCAGGCGGCTGCACTGCAGGCCGGTTTGGTCAGCAATACACAGACGAGCTTGCCGGCGTTGTTCGCCGCCATTCTGGCGGCGCGCGATGCACTGGATGCCCAGGACAGCGCGGCCATCTCGGCTGCATTGGGAGAGCTACAAAACGCTCTGAACACAAGCAATTATGCCTCCGTAAGCGGCCCGGCGCGCTTGGCGCCAGCCACATCTGAAGCGGTTCAGGTGCGTCTCGAACCATCATCCATCAAAGCTGGAACCAACATGATCGAATACATGGCAAACCTGTACCGCCAGGAGAAAGCCTACCGAGCGGTGCTTAAGGTCAGCAGCCGCATGCTCGCCAGCGCCTGATAGCATGCCAGGCCCAATAATGAAATAAAGACGACCGGCGTAAGACTGCCGGTCGTTTGCTCTTTTGCTTAAGGAAGAAGAGGCGACGACGGGATTTGAACCCGTGATCAGGGTTTTGCAGACCCTTGCCTTACCACTTGGCCACGTCGCCGTGTAAAACAATTAAAAAGAGCGGGCAACGGGACTCGAACCCGTGACCTTCTCCTTGGCAAGGAGACGTTCTACCAACTGAACCATGCCCGCGCATTCGGCCTCACGTCCGGCCGAGAGTGCCGAGAGCCAGAATCGGACTGGCGACACCATGATTTTCAGTCATGTGCTCTACCAACTGAGCTATCTCGGCCTGGCGTCCTGGAGACTGACCTCCGAAGCGAAAGGTATTTTACCCATATGTGGCGCGCTTGTCAAGCGCAAGGCAATGATCTTCGGACATAAGTTCAGACATCTGAACAGAGAGGAGCCTCGAAAATGAAAGCGCTATTCGGGGTTGTTTGTCTTGCTCAAGCAGAAATGGTCGGTTCCGCCTGGTGAGTGGCGCAGGATCATCAACGCCG
>CAZCYV010000018.1:0-65266 GCA_964503145.1 uncultured Anaerolinea sp.
GCGAAGGCGGTCTGACCGTCGGCGCCGGCGTGATCACCAAGATCCTGGATTAGGCAGATTTGGAAGGAGCGCCGCAGGCTTGCGGCAAAGTAGATCGGTATGGCATCGAAGAAAGACATCCGCCCAGTAATTACCCTGGCGTGCACGGAGTGCAAGGAACGTAATTACACGACCGAGAAAAACCGTCGCAATGACCCCGGTCGTATAGAACTGAAGAAGTACTGCTCGCGCTGCCGCAAGCACACGACGCACCGCGAGACGAAATAAGGTTGAGGAAGCGTCAGGCGTCAGCCGCCGAAAGCAGCGCTGACACCTGACGCACAAGATAGGCCAGTAGCTCAATTTGGCAGAGCACCGCTCTCCAAAAGCGGGGGTTGTGGGTTCGATTCCTGCCTGGCCTGCCTGAGTCAACGACGCCGTCTCCCAAGGCGGCGTTTTGACCGTAATCGATGATCATCTTTGAACCCGGTAAGGTTCTAAAAGGAGCGTTTTGTGGCTGTAAAAAAGGAGAAACAAGAAGAGAAGGCTGCCACTTACAAACAGCCAAATGCCATCCAGCGATACTTCAACGAGACCATCGGTGAGTTGCGCAAAGTCTCCTGGCCTACCCGCAAAGAAGCCACAAACCTCACCCTAGTGGTATTGGTCGTCACCTTTACGATGAGCATGTATCTGGGTTTGCTGGATTTGATCTTTACGCGCTTGTTTGCGTTGCTGTTTTCCTGACCGGCAAAAGAGGCGTACAAACAGGCGCATTTAATGTGATTGGAAAGTAGGCATTATGGACTCGCTTGACCAGGACCTTCAGCCAAATGAACCGCTCGAAGAAGACCTCGAGAGCAGCAGCGCGACAGATCACGAAGATCTGGCGGCGGACTTTGGTTTGCCTGTTGAAGGGGAAGTAACACCTGGCCTCGAAGAAGAAGGCGATGGACGCGCCTGGTATGTGGTTCACTGCTACTCGGGCTACGAGAACAAAGTGCGCCATAACCTGGAGCAGCGCATCGAAAGCATGGGGATGAAGGACAAGATTTTCGATGTCGTCGTCCCCACCGAAGAAGAAATCGAGGTCAAAGAGGGCAAGCGGCGCACCGTCGAGCGGCGTGTGTTCCCAGGTTATATCCTGGTCAACATGATCCTATCCGAAGAGTCCTGGTATGTGGTGCGCAACACCCCAGGCGTAACCGGGTTTGTGGGCATGGGCAACACACCCACCCCGTTGCGACCCGAAGAGGTGGCGCAAATCATCAAGCGCATGGAAGCAGAAGCGCCGCGGATCAAGGTCACTTTCAAGCCCGGAGAGCGCGTGCGCATCGTCGATGGCCCATTCAACGACTTCCGGGGCACTGTATCAGAAATCGACATGGAACGCGCCAAGGTGCGCGTGATGGTCAACTTCTTCGGGCGCGAGACGCCCGTCGAGCTGGACTTTTTACAAGTTGAGAAGGCGTAAATAGCTCTTAGCGAGCAGCTACCTGAAGGCCAAGAGCTAAGAGCCAATCAGTGGGAGGGTGCGCACGCATCACCCGCTAATACCACGAAGGAGAGAATCTGTGGCAAAGAAACTCAAGACAATTGTTCGATTGCAGATCACTGCCGGCAAGGCAAATCCTGCGCCCCCCATCGGCCCGGCTTTGGCGGGCCATGGGATCAACCTGATGGCTTTCTGCAAGGAATACAATGCCCGCACGGCAAACCGCGCTGGCGAGATCATCCCGGCAGAAATCAGCATCTACACCGACGGTTCCTTCACCTTTGTCCTGAAGACGCCGCCCGCGTCCGTGTTGCTCAAAAAAGCAGCCGGCATCGAGAAGGGCTCCGCCCGCTCGCCGCGCGAAAAAGTGGGCAAGGTTACCCGCGCTCAGTTGCGCGAAATTGCCGAGTTGAAAATGAAGGATCTGAACTCGGTGGACATCGAAGGCGCAATCCGCCAGATTGAGGGAACAGCCCGCAACATGGGACTGGACATCGTAGATTGATTCCGGTGGGAGGGTGAGGCAACGAAAGCCGCGCCCGATTGGACCACAAAGGAGAGCAAATGGCAAAGCATGGAAAGAAGTATTTAGCAGCAGCGGCAAAAGTCGATCGCTCGCGCGCCTATTCGCCGAGCGAAGCGCTTGCGCTGGTCAAGGAAACGGCGACCACTAATTTCGATAGCACCGTTGAAGTACACCTGCGACTGGGTGTCGATCCCCGCCACGCCGATCAACTGGTGCGCGACGTGGTCGTTCTGCCACACGGATTGGGAAAAACCGTGCGTGTACTGGTGTTCGCCCAGGGCGACGGCGCTGCGCTGGCCCGTGAGGCAGGCGCAGATTACATCGCCGATGATGACGAGATGATCGCCAAGATCCAGGGCGGCTGGACGGATTTCGACGTTGCCATCGCCACCCCAGATATGATGGGCAAGGTCGGACGTTTGGGGCGCATCCTGGGCCCGCGCGGCCTGATGCCCAATCCCAAAGCCGGCACCGTAGTGCCTGCGGAGGATATTCCCCGCGTGGTGAACGAATCGAAGGCTGGTCGTGTGGAATTTCGCGTGGACAAGACCGCCAATGTGCACGTGCCGATTGGCAAGGTCTCGTTCGACCAGAAGAAGTTATACGATAATATGGCTGCCTTGATGGATGCAATCAAGAAAGCCAAGCCCGCGGCTGCCAAGGGCACCTATATCAAGCGCGTTACCGTGACCTCGACCATGGGCCCGGGCATCCGGGTCGATGCGGCGCAATCGCAAGCGATGGAGGCCAGCGAGTAAAGCAAGCTTTATCCAGAAGATTTGGCGACCCAATCGCCGAGCTTCGCCAGAGACAGCAGGCGCCGCGGTAGGTTCCGTCGGCTTAATCTCCTGCCGAGGTGAAGACCATTCCGATCCAATCGGCCCCTTTTGGGGCGGAAGGTCTTTGCCAGCACTCTGCGAGGCAAAGACTTTTTTATGGAAAGGAGGTGAATAAACATTGGCGATCTCTAAGAAGCGCAAACAGGAACTGGTCGGTCAGTATGTCCATTGGCTGGATCAGAGCCAGGCGATGTTCCTGACGGAATATACCGGCCTCTCCATGAAGCAAATCGATGATTTGCGCTCCAAGGTGCGCGAGGTGGGCGGTGAGTTCCACGTCGTGAAGAACACGCTTGGAGAAGTGGCTTTCCGTTCAGCCGGACTGGAGCTACCCAGAGAATTCTTGCAGGGCAGTTCGGCGATTGTCTTTGCGTTCCGGGATGCCCCCGAAACTGCAAAGGTGTTGTCCGATTTTGCCCGCACTTCCGAATTTGTCAAGATCAAAGGCGGCTACCTGGACCGAAAGCCGATTTCTGCAGAAGAAGTCAAGGCACTGGCTGAGCTGCCGCCGCTTCCGGTAATGCGCGCCCAGTTGTTGGGCACCATTGCGGCGCCCGCCAGCAAGTTGGTGCGCACGCTGGCCGAGCCTGCCCGGCAAGTGGCTGCTGTGTTGAAATCGTATGCTGAGAAGGACTCTGCGCCCGCTCCGGCATAGCAGGGATGAGCACTTGCATCCCGCTCGAATCACAAGAGAAGAAGACTAACCTTTTAACAGGAACCTACAACAACTTTCGTAAGGAGAACTAAGATGGCTGATTTGGATAAACTCGTCGAGGAACTGAGCAAGCTCTCTGTCCTCGAAGCTGCACAGTTGGTAAAGAAACTCGAAGAGAGCTGGGGCGTATCTGCCGCTGCCCCCGTAGCCGTGGCTGCGGCTGCCGCCGCGCCCGCCGCCGCGCCGGAGCCGGTGGAAGAGAAGACCGAGTTTGACGTGATCATCAAGGACGCTGGCCCGAAGAAGATCGAGGTCATCAAGACCATCCGCCAGCTCACCAACCTGGGCTTGAAAGAAGCCAAGGATGTCGCCGAGACCGCCGGCAGCAAGGTTCTGGAAGCGGTGAGCAAAGAAGCTGCCACCGACGCCAAGGCCAAACTCGAGGCTGCGGGGGCGGTCGTCGAACTGGTCTGATCATCTGCACCAGACAAACTGCAACAAAAAAGGCCACCAAAGGTGGCCTTTTTACTTTGACCAGCCTGTGGTATATTAAAACGTATATTTCGGAGGGCATATGAGCGCACGTATCTTGATCATCGAAGATGATGAAGCGATCTTAAAGTTCCTTCGCCGGGGTCTGGCCTATGAGGGGTACCAGGTGGACACCGCTACCGACGGTCAGTCTGGCCTTGGACTGGCGCGCGATAATCCGCCCGATCTGGTTGTGTTGGACTTGATGCTGCCTGGGATCGATGGGCTGGAGGTCTGCCGGCGCTTGCGGGCAGGCGGCCCTGTACCAATCCTGATCCTGACCGCCAAAGATACCGTGAATGATCGCATTCAGGGACTGGATATGGGCGCAGACGATTACATGGTCAAGCCCTTCAACCTGGATGAGCTTCTGGCGCGCATCCGCGCCCTGCTCCGTCGTGCACAGCCCAGCCGACCACAGGTGCTACGTTTCGCCGACCTATCCCTGGACACAGGGACGCGCCAGGCAGCGCGCGGCGAGCGCATCATCTCTCTGACGGCGAAAGAGTACGAACTGTTGGAGCTGTTCCTGCGCCACCCACGTCAGGTGCTGACGCGGGATATGATTTTCGATCGAGTGTGGGGATATGATTTTGGCGGCGAAAGTAACATCATCGAAGTTTATATCCGCTACTTGCGTCAAAAGCTAGAAGCAGAAAACGAGCCCCGCTTGATCCACACGGTGCGAGGGATGGGATACGTCCTGCGGGAGCCATCTTAGTATCCCGCCCTCCCATCCGCTACAAATGTCACTTCGCGCCCGGCTGGCATTTCTCTATACAGCAATCGTTGGGGGGATCCTGTTCCTTTTCGGCATGGCGGTCTATGTATCCGTCAGCGCCACCCTCATTAACCAAGTAGATGCTAAACTCGAAGCGGAAGCGAATACGATCATTCAATCGCTAAGAGTCGGGGCGATGGGAGTGACGAACATCCCTGAACTGAACCGTTTCAGTGACATTTACATCCAGATCTGGGATCCCACAGGACAACTGATTTCCTATTCACAAAATATCGGGCAGTACAACGCGGCACTGGATGAGATGGGGAAATCGGCGAAGAGGCCGTATTTCCGCGATGTGTCCTTGACAGATCGCGCCTTCCGGGTGTTGACCGTTCCGATGGTCTACCCGGGGACACGGCGTATCGTTGGCATCCTTCAGGTTGGCACCAGCATCGACGTGGTAAAAACGACGCAAAGGGTCTTGCTTTGGGTTCTTTTCATCGGCGCCGCAATCTCTATGCTGATTGCAGGGATTGCAGGATGGTTCAGCACCAACCAGGCGTTAACCCCGCTAGAGGCCGTGACCCAAACTGCGCTGCAGATCACCCGTGCAGATGACTTATCCCGCCGAATTCCATACAATGGGCCGCCAGATGACGAGGTGGGCCAATTGATCTCTGCCTTCAATCAGACCTTGAGCCGTCTGGAGAATCTGTTCAACACGCAGCGCCGCTTTATCGCAGATGTCGGCCACGAATTGCGCACGCCCCTGACCGTAATCAAGGGGAATGTAGATTTGATGCGCCGCATGAATTGCACCGATGAAGAGTCGATGGACAGCATCGAAAGCGAGGTCGATCGGTTGAGCCGCCTGGTGGGCGATTTATTGTTGTTGGCGCAAGCCGAGTCGGGTAAGTTACCTTTGGCTAAGAATTTGGTCGAGTTGGATTCGTTAGTGCTCGAAGTGATGAACCAGATGCGCGTCCTGACCAAGGACAAGATCAAATTATCTTTAGGAGAGTTCGATCAAGTCCTGGTTTGTGGCGATGAAGATCGGCTGAAACAAGTATTGGTGAATTTGATCGGCAACGCCATCCAATATACACCCGCCGGGGGCGATGTTATCGTGGGTGTTAGCAAAGTAGAAAATCGCGCTCGGATCACCGTGACCGATACCGGTCCGGGAATCCCGCCGGAGGACTTGCCGCATATCTTCGAGCGCTTCTATCGGGGTGAAAAATCCCGAACGCGCTCTCGAGAGGGCAAAGGCTTTGGATTGGGTCTTTCGATTGCCTACTGGATCGTGCGCAACCATGGAGGCGTCATCGAAGTTTCGTCAAAGGAAAAAGCCGGCACAACATTCTGCGTCTGGCTGCCGCTGGCTCAACCAGAATGCCAGGAACAAAAATAAATCCACGCCGATGAGCAACATTTCAGCTCATCGGCGTGAGACACCCACAATCCCCAAATTTTCTTTATTGCCTGATCGAAGGCTCCGAGCGATTGAAAATCGGTCTCGCGGGAGCGCTGCCGGCGTTCACGTTCACCTTAGGTGCAGCCGAAATGGAGTGATAAGTCGGCTCAGGTTTCTCTACATAGTTTCCTTCATATCCAACGCTCGATGACATCCGTGCAGCCCTGGCGTTACTCGCACCCGACGTAGCCGAGCGGTAGGCAGGAGCACGACTGTTTACCGGTTGCGCAGGGGCAGGAATCGAGACGACGCGGGGGTTGGCGCGGCCAGTAGAGAAAATCCGCTGATCATCCTGAGAGAAAAGCCGATCACCCGCTACGGAGAAGGTACCGATAATCAATACCCGGATCAGCCAAACCAGCACCGCAACGAACACCGGCACGGCTCGCAAGAGCACTTCTCGACTGGCAACGGCGTTTCCAATATCTTGGCGCTCGAGAATCGCCAGCGAAACGCCCCACCAGGTGAGCATCGCATTCATCGTCGCCGCAAGCAGCCAGGCGCCAAACAAGAACCAGGCTTCATTCTGGACTGGCCTTTGTGGATCAGGTGCAACTTCTGGAGTAAACAATCTGGCAATGCCGGCAAAATCGATGCCGCAAAAGGCAATTGCCAGGATCGTAGCCCAGCGAATGCCGGCAAAAGATAAATCGCCAAGCAAGTCTGTCAGCGCAAATTCTGTGGTGCTGTAATTGAACACCTCAAAGGCGAACAGCGCCGTAACAATGATGACCCCAAAGACAAGCCCACGGCGAAGGTGGAATTGACGAGCTAGAATTTGATTCTTGTACATTTCGTCCTCCAAAGATTCTGAAAATCGAGTGGCGGCGATATTTTCAGCGGGGCAGGTACCTGAAAAATCTGATTGACAAAGATCTGAGCGTCGACTATAATCATTATAGAACATATGTTCTAAACTGTCAAGATGTTTCGTTGCCCTATTTTGCCCTGAGTTGAAGCATGTTCTACGAATATTACGAGGACGAAGTAGATCTCTCAGAACTGCCAGAGCTGGAATATGACCCATATTCCTACCAAATCGTTGACGAGGTGGTCACCCTATCACCCGATCCCCTGCTGGTGACCGCGGTAGCGATCCTGGTAGGTTTGATCTTGCTCGGCGTCTTGACGCGCCTGACCAATCAGATTTTCGGCGCCGAATTTGACAAATTGACTTCCGCATCTGCCGCAATCGCAGATTCACAGATCACGCAATCCGACGCATCCACCTCTAAATCGACGGAAAAGTCGCTCTCGAAAAGCCAGAGTGGAGAATGCGCCGTCAGCGAGAGATTTCCCCAAACCATCCGGCGCTGGTGCAACCTGATCACCTATTACGCCGCCGAACACGGCTTAGATCCCGATCTCGTTGCGGCTTTAGTTTGGCTGGAGAGCGGCGGGAACGAACTGGCGTACTCCCGCAGCGGCGCGGTTGGCTTGATGCAAATCATGCCCAGGGATGGCAAGGCTGCATCTTTCATGTGCGCCAACGGCCCTTGTTTTCGGGATCGGCCTTCAATGGAAGAGCTACGTGACCCAGAATTCAACATCGCCTGGGGCACGCGCTTCTTGGCTGGCCTGATTCGAAAAAAAGGGAATCTCCGCGAAGCGCTGAAATCTTATGGGCCGATGGATGCAGGATATTCTTATTCTGACAAAGTACTGAGCATCTTCAACCGCTACAAGAGCGACTAAGGACTTTCGGCCAAAGGATAGAAAACAACGCTATGCTCAACCAGCTTTCCGTCTTTGTACACCAGCTTGCCTGAGAAGACCCCTGGAAGATCCAACCATGGGATGAAAAGCCGATCGCCCTCCCACAGGTTGAGCTGCAACAAATCCCGATCCTCGATCCACTCCAGCCGGCCCTCTGGAGAATCGATCAGCTCCCCTTCCGCCGTCGCCACAAACACAAATGCATACCAGTCCTCGTCGTTTGCAAAGCCCGGAAAGGTCAACAATCCCTTGTATATCAAATCCTTAACGGTTAACCCCGACTCTTCGCCGATCTCCCGAACAGCGCATTCTTCTGGCGTCTCGCCGGGTTCTAACTTTCCACCCAGCCCATTCCATTTTCCCAGATGCATATCATTGGGCTTCTTGTTCCGATACACCATCAGCGTCTTGCCATCCCGGCGGACGTAACATAGCGTGCCCAGCTTGGTCATACGATGGTTATTCCCAAGGATTCAACATAGTCTGGATCAAAATCGGCGTGCCGATCTTGATATTCTCCCGGCGGGTCAACAGCCAGATCGCCAGGTCGGCTATATCCTCGGGGTAAAGACATTTCGAATGGTCCAGACCAGCGGAGTTTTCAGTCATCTCTGTGACGACCATGCCCGGACAGATCGTGTTGACGCGGATATTGTATTCCTGCACCTCACGCTGGACGAATTCACCAAAATCGTTCAGTGCGTGCTTCGAAACGCCGTAGGCCGTGTCTCCGGCGTAATACTCGATCCCCGATTCGGAACTGATATTGATGATGTGGCCGCTGCGCTGCTGTCGCATAATCGGCAAGACCGCCCGAGTCAGCAGAAAAGGCGCACGAAGGTTGGTGTTCATCACCCGATCCCAAACCTCCACCTCCAGTTCGTGTAGCGGACCACCCTCATACAGACCAGCGTTATTGACCAATATGTCGATCCGGCTAAAGGCGTCGATCACAGCTTCAATCAGCCGTTTGACATCCCCTTCTGCAGCGACATCTGCCCGGATTGCCTGGGCAACGCCGCCTTTTTTCTGGATCTGGCGAGCAGTATCCTCGATCCGCTCCAGGCGCCGGCCGCACACGACCACACTCGCCCCCTCATCTGCCAGCGCCAGCGCAATGCCGCGCCCAATCCCCGTACCGCCGCCGGTGACAATGGCCACTTTTCCATCCAGATGTTTCATCGTCGTCTCACTTCTCTAGCAACTGGAATTCATAACGTACTATGGGCGTGCTTTTATCCAGCGTACAGCTTTCGAAGACGCTCTGTCCTATTTCCACTGCGCGCGTCCGAATATGGAACGGATTACCATCCGGCAGAGACTCGAACCGCACCTGCCATTCCCCATTCCCTACGTCTTGCACATCCAACAGCCTGTAAGCATCGATAGCATCAACCCCTTGTTGCTGGCGCAGATAATATTCTGCAGCCTGCGCAACCGGCGGAACGCTGAGCCGGCCGCGCAGGTTAGGCAAATAAATGCGCCCATTGCGGTCAGCATGCAGGATAGCCAACGCGTTCTCTGGGCGCACCCGCCCATATAGCACCCCATTGGGGAGACAAATCAAATTCGCAGCAAAGCGATGACCGCCCACGTGCGTGGACTGCCACACCAGCGGTTCAGGGCTGGTTTGCGCCGCTGCGGACAGGGCGTTGTAAACTCCAATGCCGTGGCGCGCGCAACATAGATCACGCCGCCCGTTGGTGCACACCAGATACAAAGGCAGTTCCCGGCGGTGCGAGTCGTTCGGCGTCCCGCCCGCCAGAATAGCAGGGATATCCAGATCCAATAGTTCCAGGTAATCCCCAAGCTGGAAAGCATACAGGCCAGACGGTCGTTGAGATAGCGAAGCTACAAAGAAGCGAATGCCCGATCCATGGCGTTGTCGGTCCTCGGTCTTGATCAACAGAGTCTTCAAATTTCGCACCGTTTTGCCCAGCTCGTTCAGGCGGGCTTTCACCGCCTCCGGGATTTCGCTTTGCTCCAAAGCCTTTTGCCCCCAGGCGCCCGTATATTCCAGGAGCAAAAAGGCCTGCGTCTGCGTAGCGCTGCCATACAATGGCTCATCCGCCTGCAGAGAAATATCCGAACAATATACAGGTTCCTGATTTGCAGTTGCCATACACTCACCTGTATTTCACGGGATTTAGCAAATACAGCGCCCAGCCAAAATACTCCCGCCCGTAAGCGAAGTACTCATCCTGGCTCTCGTGCAGATGATCGATCACCTGCTGGCGCTCAGGATGACCAGGGTTTTCCTCAATCCAGCGCAGCAACCCGTCCCAGTTGCTGGCCTCATAGCGATCCCAATCATCATGGCTGGCTCGGACGACATACTGCACATCGAAGCCCTCCTGCCATGCGGTGCGCAGCAGCCATGTTTCGCTGTGGAACTCCGTCTGCGCCTGCGCCAGGTCTGGCGGCACGGTTGTTTTCAACCAGTATGGCTCGCCGATGACGATCTTGCCAGCCGGGCGGATGGCGCGCCGCATCGCCTGCACTGCCTGTCGGAAGCCGCCCCAGATAAACGAGGCGCCCACGCAGGCGGCGTAGTCGAACATACCGGGCTCGAAGACGTAGTCCGCGCCGTTCCCATGGATGATTTCCAGCCGCTCTGATAGACCTCGGCTGGCGACTTTAGCCTGCGCCCGCTGCACCGCCTTGTGGCGGATATCGATGCCCAGTCCAGAAATGCCGAAGTTTTCCGCCCATAGGACCAGCGGTTCGGCGTAGCCGCAACCGAAATCGATCAGCCGCTCTCCCGGCGCCATGCCGGCGACACGGCCAATAGTCAAGATCTTCTCAGCCGAGATGGGATTGACCAGTTCGATATTGCGCTCGGCGATGTCTTTCAGTTCCAGGAAATTCATTCTTCCAAACCCACCTGGCGAGCGCGTTGCGCTCGCCAGGTCAGGCATTTACAATCGGAGCGGTTACTCCTCTTCCCGCTTCCCAACGTGATGGTCGATATTGAGCAGGATACCCTTGTGGTCTTCGGCCATCTGGAGTTGGTCGATGATTGCGCTGGCGTTCTTCTCTTCTTCGACCTGCTCGTCGATGAACCAGTGCAGCATGACCTGGGTGGGATAATCGTTCTCCTTCAGCGCCAGCTCATACAGGCGGTGGATTGTGCCGGTGACTTTCTGTTCATGCGCAAACACCATCTTGAAGACCTCCAGCGGCGTGCCGAACTCTTTCGGCGGGGCGTCGATCGCCAGAAGCTCAACCCGCCCGTTGCGGTCGTTGATGAAGTCGAAGAACTTCATGGCATGCTCGGTCTCTTCTTCGGCCTGCAAGCGAGTCCAGCGGGCAAATCCAGGGAAGCCAGCAGCTTCGAAGTGCGCCGACATCGCCAGATATAAATACGCTGAATACAGCTCGTTCTTAATCTGTTCGTTTAGGGCTTTTTGCAATGCATCGCTTAACATGGTTTACTCTCCTTATATAGGTATTGAGTGAGATAGGGATATATCAGGTCGCCGTCGTATCGTCGAGCATTATAAACCTGATCGTGGTGGAGTTCCATACACAGCAAATATACCACAGGCAAAACCCAAATTCTGTAGGCGTTGCATAAGAGCGCATGCCTCAGGGCTTGCGCGGCGGTAATGGAAAGAAAGAGCTGGTACGGCGGACGTAATCTTCGTAGCCTGGCTTGGTCTCCTGCAGAGACTTTTCCAACAGGTGAACGCCAGACACCCGCAGCAGCAGGAAGGTCATCAACAACGGGCTGAAGACAGACCACCAGCCGCCAGCGCTTAAGGCGATCAGGTAAAAGCCCCACCACTGCGCCGCATCGCCAAAGTAATTAGGATGGCGGGTGTAGCGCCAGAGGCCGGTCGTAAGCAACTTGCCGCGGTTGGCCGGATCGGCTCTAAAGCGGGCGAGTTGCAAATCGCCGATTGCCTCGAAGAAGAAGCCAATCCCCCAAACGACGATCCCCAACCCATCGAGCCAGGCCAGGCGAGATGGAACCGGGCTGATCTGCGCCGCCAGCAACGGCGATGAAATTAACCATTGCAAAGCGCCCTGCAACAGGAAGACCTGGAAGAAGCTCGACCACCACCAGCGCGCCCCGGCTGTACGCCGCCAGGCAGCGTAGCGGTAATCCTCTGGTTTTCCCCAATTGCGCCACAGGATGTACAAAGACAGGCGCGCTCCCCACAGGGTGACCAGGGCGCAGATGAGCAACCTGCGCGTCAGGGCGCCCTGCGGCGTGAGGGCGAAATACACCCAAACGGCCAGGACAAAACCCACGCCCCAAAAGACATCTACAATACTGGCGTTGCGCAGTCCCAGACTGGTCAGCCAGAGAACAACCATCATGACCAGAATTGTCAGCCCGGCAATCAGCCAGATTTGCACAAAACCCATTCTGGCGCTCCTGAATGAGACGATTATAGCACGGCGCTCCCTTGCATTTTGTTGTGATTGCTCCACCCTTCCGGAAAGTGCAATTATGGTAAACTTCCCCTGTCATTCATCCTGCCATAGAAAAGATTCAGGAAAACGCGATGGCCCAGGGTTATTACCGTCAGCCAACTATTTACCAGGACAACGTGGTCTTCGTCAGCGAGGACGACCTGTGGTCGGCCCCCGCCAGCGGTGGGATTGCTCGTCGCCTCACCTCTAACCTGGGCAAAGCCGGTCAACCGCGCTTCTCGCCCGACGGCAGCATGCTGGCTTTCCTCGGCAGCGAGGAAGGCCAGCCAGAAATCTATGTAATGCCAGCCAGCGGCGGGACGGAGAAGCGCCTGACCTATCTGGGCGGCGGGCTGTGTCTGACAGCAGGGTGGACCAACGACGGGAAAATCATCTTCGCCAACAGCGCCGAGCACTGGTATTTGCGCTTCACCTACCTGTACACCATTGACCCCGCAGGCGGAGCGCCGCAACGCCTGGATTACGGCCTGGCTCGAGCAATTGCCTATGGGCCGAACGGCGGTATCGTGCTGGGTCGCAACACCGACGAGCCGGCGCGCTGGAAGCGCTATCGCGGCGGCACTACCGGCCAATTGTGGATCGATGAAAACGGCTCTGGCGAATTCAAGCAACTGCTTTCGGGGTTGAGCAACCTGACCTCGCCGATGTGGCTATACCCAAAGGGCGGATCAGGGCGGATTTACTTCCTATCCGACCATGAAGGCATCGGCAACCTGTATTCTTGCCTGCCCACTGGGGAAGACCTGCGGCGTCACACCCATCACGAAGACTTTTACGCCCGCAATGCCTCAACGGACGGAAAACGTATCGTCTATCATGCCGGGGCAGATCTGTACTTGTATGACCCTGAAACCGACCTGTCTAGCCTGATCCCAATCGAATATCATTCGCCGCGCGTTCAGCGCAATCGCAAATTCGTCAACGCAGCCAGTTACCTGGAAGACTGGGCCATACATCCCAAAGGTCAGGCGACGGCGGTCGTCTCGCGCGGCAAACTGTTCACCTTCTCCAACTGGGAGGGGCCAGTCACCCAATTTAGCGAGGATAGCCCGGCGCCAGCGGAGGAAGAGCAAATCGCAGGTATACGCTACCGCCTGCCGCAGTGGTTGCCGGACGGCAAACGGCTGATCGCAGTGACCGATTCCCCTGGCGAGGAGACCTTTGTAATCTTCAGCCAGGCGAACGGCCAGATAGAGTCAAAGCTGATCCAGGCGGGAGACATCGGACGACCGGTGCGCCTGGCGGTCAACCCGGTAAAAGAAGAGATCGTCTTCAGCAATCATCGCTATGAGCTGCTGTGGATGAAACTGGACAGTGGAGAGGTGCGTCAGATCGACCGCGGCGTTGCCGATCACATCGGCGGCTTTAGCTGGTCGCCGGACGGGGAATGGGTGGCTTACAGCGTTTCAGTCTCTCTAGAGTCTTCGGTGATCAAGCTCTGGCGCAGCGAAAGCGGGGAGATCACCCAACTCACTCAGCCGCTGCTCGATGACACCGTCCCAGCCTTCGACCCACAAGGCCGATTCTTGTACTTCCTTTCGCAACGCACCTTCAATCCGGTGTATGATGCGTTGCACTTCGAACTGAGCTTCCCCCGCGGCGAGAAGCCTTATCTGATCACGCTACGCAAGGATCTCGGCTCGCCATTCGTCCCCAGGCCGGCTCTGGAAGAGGCCCCAGAAACAGAGAAGGACCAGGCTTCGCAGGGAGAAAGCGACGAAACGTCCACCGAAGAGGCAGCCTCCGAGAAGGATCAGGCCAAAACCGGGGAAGCGGAGCAGAAACCGTCATCGAAGCTACAAATCGACCTGGAAGGCATCCAGGAGCGCATCATTGCCTTTCCGGTGTCCGAGGGCCTGTATGGGCGAATCCTTGGCACTCAAGATGGCAGAGTGCTATATAGTCGCTACCCACTGCGCAGCGCCCTGGAACGGGCGCCGATGTCCAACGCGCCCCGGGCAGATGGCCAACTGTTGAGCTACAACTTCGAAGAACAGAAAGAAGAAGTCTTGTTTTCCGATGTGACGGCTTTCACCCTCTCCGCAGATGGGCGAACGGTGCTGTACCGCTCCGGCAACTCCCTGCGGGCGTTCAAGGCGGGCGAAAAACCAGGCGCCGAGAATCACGGCTACAATCGCAAGAGCGGCTGGATCGATTTGGGGCGGGTGAAGGTGCTGGTGACCCCAGGAGCGGAATGGCGCCAGATGTATCGTGAGGCCTGGCGCTTGCAGCGGGACCAATTCTGGACGCCGGACATGTCCCAGGTGGATTGGGTTGGGATTTACGACCGCTATCTTCCGCTGATCGAGCGAGTGGGTTGTCGTTCCGAGTTTTCGGACATGATGTGGGAGATGCAGGGCGAGTTGGGCACTTCGCACACTTATGAAATCGGGGGCGATTACCGCCCCGAACCGCGCTACCTGCAAGGCTTCTTGGGGGCAGATTTCGAATATAGTCCTGAGGTAGACGCCTGGCGCATTACTGCTATTCATCAGGGCGACGCCTGGGAAGAGGAGCAGGACTCACCGCTGCTTCGCCCTGGCGTCAACGTCCAGGTCGGCGACCTGTTGCTGGCGATCAACGGCAGACGTCTAAGCCGCAGCCTGTCGCCCAGTATGGCATTGATCAACCTGGCTGGCGAGGAGGTCTCCCTGACCCTGGTCTCGGGATCGAACCCGGATGGGAACGAGCCCCGCAGCGTGATCGTGGAGACCCTGCGAGATGAAGGGCCGTTGCGCTATCGCCAATGGGTCAATCGCAACCGCCAGCAGGTACACGCAGCCAGCCAGGGGCGCATCGGCTATGTGCATATCCCCGATATGGGGGCGGAGGGCTTTGCAGAGTTTCATCGCGGTTTTCTGCCGGAGGTCAAGCGTGAAGGGCTGATCGTCGATGTACGCTTCAATCGCGGCGGGCTTGTCTCTTCGCTGATCCTGGAGAAGCTCGCCCGGCGCAGCGTGGCCTATGTGGCAGCGCGCTGGATGCAACTGCCGCGACCTTATCCAATGTACGCCATTGCCGGCCCGCTCGTAGCGCTGACCAACGAATTTGCCGGCTCGGACGGCGATATTTTCTCCCACGCCTTCAAGTTGATGAAATTAGGCCCGCTGATCGGGAAACGCACCTGGGGCGGCGTGATCGGCATCAATCCCAGCCGCTTTTTAGTGGACGGAACACTCATCACTCAGCCGGAGTACGCCTTCTGGTTCTCAGACGTAGGCTGGCAAGTGGAGAACTACGGCACCGATCCGGACATCGAGGTGGATATCCTGCCGCAGGACTATGCCCAGGGACGCGACCCGCAGCTTGAGCGGGCGATCGCCGAGGCGATGCGCTTGCTGGAAGCCAATCCCCCCAGTTCGCCCGATTTCTCTCGGAAGCCAAGCAAGGCAGCGCCGAAGCTCCCGCCGCGAAGGCAGGGCAGCGCGCACCAATGACGAGAAATGCCGCTAATTCTGTTTAGAAACGATCCTTTCTCTCAGGAGTTCATCAAACCATGAAAATCCTTATCGCAGCAGATATGGAAGGCATCACCGGCGTGGTAAGCTGGGACCAGGTCAACCCCAACCATGCCGAGTATGCCCGTTTCCGCCGTCTGATGACCGGCGATGTAAATGCCGCCATCCGCGGGGCGTTCGAGGGCGGCGCCAGTGAAGTGCTTGTCAGCGATGGGCACAACATGGGGCGCAACATTTTGATCGAAGAGCTGGACCCCCGCGCCCGACTGAATAGCGGTTCCCCCTCTCCCCTGTCGATGGTTCAGGGCATTGATACCGGCGTGAACGGCGTGATCTACGTCGGATACCACGCCCGCATCGGCACCCAGAACGCCATCCTGGAACATACCTGGTCGGATGAGCGCGTGGCCAACTTGCTGATCAACGGCCAGCCGTTCGGCGAGATAGGCCTGAATGCTGCGGTGTGCGGGCACTTTGGCGCGCCGGTGCTGATGATCTCTGGCGACCAGTCTGCCTGTGCAGAGGCTACCGCCCTGCTCGGCGCATTGGAGACGGTGATCGTCAAGACCGCCAGCGGCCGCATGGCCGCGGAATTGTTGCCGCCTGCGGTGACCCAAGAGATGATCCAGGCTGGCGCCAAAAGGGCCGTGCAGCGATTGGTGAGCGGCCAGGCGCCGCAGCCGCTGCGTCTGCCGCCGCCGATCACCATGGCCATCGATTTCGTCCAATCCGAAATGGCTGATAAGGCGGCTCTGCTGCCAGGAGCGCGCCGCGTCGAGCGTCGCGTGGAATATACCGCGGCCGATATGGTCACGATATACGCCGCCTTCCGCACCGCGCTGGCCCTGGCAAGAGGATAGGCCAATGGCGCAGATCGAGATCAACGGCGCGCAGATCTATTACGAAACCTTCGGGCAGGACCAGCCCGGCCGGGCGCCGGTGCTGCTGATTCATGGATCGACGGTCACCGGGCGAGAGGATTGGGAATTGGTCGCGCCTTTGCTGGCGCGCCAGTGGCGGGTGATCGTGCCAGATTGCCGTGGACATGGACGAAGCACCAACCCACGCCTGTCCTACAGTTTCGAAGAAATGGCGGATGACATGGCCGCCCTGGTGCACGCCTTGGGTTATGAGCGAGCGCATGTGATCGGCCATAGCAATGGCGGCAATGTCGCCCTGGTAATGCTGATAGAACATCCGGAAGTGGTGCAAAGCGCGGTGCTACAGGCGGCCAACGCCTACGTCAGCCCAGACCTGATCGAAAAAGAGCCGTCGATCTTCGATCCGGAGCGGGTAGCCCGCGAAGCTCCGGATTGGATGAACCGCATGATCGCCCTGCACGGACCGACCCACGGTGCGGATTATTGGCGCGAGTTGCTGCGGCTCACGGTGCAAGAGATCATCACCCAGCCCAATTACACCCCCGAGGACCTGCAGCGGGTGCAACGCCCAACACTGGTGGTGCAGGGTGAGAACGACCGGGTGAATGCACCCGCGCGCCATGCCCAGTTCATTGCCGAGCACATCCCCTACGCCGAGCTTTGGATCCCACCAGGCGTGGGTCACAACGTCCACTTGGAAATACTCTTCCAGTGGGTCGAGAAAGTGCAGGATTTCATCGATCGACGCGGCGACCCGGCAAATGAGGCGCTTTACCGCCTGCGCAGAGACCTGTACAACGACGAGCGCGAGTGGGTCTTTGACTTGCGGGCGCGCCAGGACCCCGCCTCTGCAGCCAGGTTCGTACTCGATGGGCAGGTGCTGATCGACAGCCAGCGACGGGCAGCGGTTGAGCAGCTAGAAAACGCGCTGCGGGTCCACCATCCCGATTACCTGGTTCAGGCTGAGGGGGTGCGCGTCCTGCTCGACCAGGCATCCTGGGCGCTGGTGAACCGGGCAGTGATCGATCTGCGCCGCGAGCCGCGCAGCTTGGCCGAGCGGGTCAGCCAGCTTCTTCTAGGCGAGGCGGTGCGCATTTTGGAGGACCGCGGCGCCTGGGTGCGAGTGCGCTCCGAGCGAGATGGCTACCTGGGCTGGACGCAGGCAATCTCGCTGCACCGCGCCAGTCAGGCAGAGGTAGAGCGTTACCATGTCGCCTGCCAGGCCAGGGTCGTGGCAGAGTTGCTGCCTGCCAGCCATGCCCCATCTCGTCGCCCCGGTGATCATGCCGGCAAACTCCCCTTCGGCGTCCAGGTGCAGATCGAGGATGAAACAGGGGATGCAGCGCTGGTGCGCCTCCCAGATGGGCGCGGCTGGTGGGTCGCTCGCGAGGGCCTGCTGCCGCTGGCGAACTGCCCCAAACCAGACGCCCAGGGGATTGCTTTTACCTTGGAACTGATGCGGCGCTTTGTCGGGGTCCCCTATTTATGGGGCGGACGCAGCCCCTTCGGCTTCGATTGTTCCGGTTTTGCCGGGGCGTTCTGGGGGTTCATGGGGATGACGATCCCCCGCGACGCCGACCAGCAATTTCGTCTGGGCGTCCCGGTCGAAGGAAAACCCCAACCCGGCGACTTGCTTTTCTTTGGCGAGCGCAAGCCCGATCAACTCAGCAGTCGCTTCGCCTCGATCACGCATGTCGCCATTTCGCTGGGGGGCGAAGAAGTGATCCACGCCAACGGCTCTGCCTGGGGCGTGTCGATCAACAGTCTGAACCCCGCCAGCCCGATTTTCAGCGCCTGGCTGCGTGAAAACCTGGCCGGCGTACGGAGGTTTGCATGAAGCTCAGTTGGGAACCCTATACCCTGGACCTGCGCGTCACCTGGCGGATCGCCCACGGCGCCAGCGATCAACGCCATAATGTGCTGGTGCAAATCGGAGAAGGTCAACAGGCCGGCATTGGCGAGGCGGCAGGCGTGCCGCACCATGGCGAGTCCCAGTCGGGCATCATGGCCTATCTGGAATCCGTTGCCGACCGAGAATGGGACCCCTTCGATATGGAAGACCTGCTGAACAGCCTGCCGCCCGGCTCAGCGGCGGCGCGCTGCGCCATCGACCTGGCTTTGCACGACGCCCTGGGTAAGCGGCTGGGACAGCCAATTTACCGCCTGTTCGGACTGAACCCAGAACGCGCTCCTCAGACCTCTTACACGATCTCGATCGACGAGCCGGAGGTGATGGCGGAGCGCGCCAGAGCGGCGAACATGCCAATTTTGAAAATCAAGCTGGGCGTTGGCGATGACGAGGCGATCCTGTCTGCCATTCGCCGGGTGCATTCCGGACCGCTGCGCGTCGATGCTAACGCCGGTTGGGGCCGCGAGCAGGCCGCAAAGATGATCCCCAGATTGGCCCAGTTCGATCTGGAGTTCGTCGAGCAGCCGCTTCCGGTGGGGGATATCGAGGGGCTGCGCTGGCTGCGGGCGCAGAAGCCTGGCGCGCCGATCTTCGCCGACGAAAACATCCTCACCTCGCGCGATGTGGCCGCGCATGCCGGAGCGGTCGATGGCGTAGTGATCAAACTGGCGAAGACCGGCGGGCTGCGCGAGGCGCTGCGCGCCATCCACACGGCGCGCGCCCTGGACATGCAAATCATGGTCGGCTGTATGGTCGAGACGTCTCTGGCGGTGACTGCGGCGGCTCATCTGGCGCCGCTGTGCGATTACGCCGACCTGGATGGGCCGCTGATGATCCGCAACGACCCCTTCGAAGGGGTGGCTTACGAGAAAGCGCGCCTGATCCTCCCCGACCGTCCTGGCCTGGGCGTAACCCGTAAACCAATGCCCGGTTCATGATGATTGAGCGTACCGGAGTAGCTGTTCGCGGCGGGTAAACACCATCTCTGCGCTGGCGCGCGCCACCGCTGAAACCACATCCGGATTCAGGCGGCGAAGAAAATCGCTGGCCGATAACTCGCCGGCAAACATCTGTCGACTCAGAGCCAGCCCATATTCGATTTCTTCGGGACGCAGGCTGCGGTACAGAAATAGCGAAAGCGGCGCCGTGTTCAGGTAGAAGCCCAGATTGCCCGTGCGGCCAGACTCCATCAGCGCCAGCATAATCGACGACCGATCCACCCATGGGGGATCGGCGACCGCCGGCAGGTAATTCTCCAGCCGCCGGGTGTCATCTTCGACCGGCAGATCCCCCATGAACAGCGATAGCGGTGCATCCCCTCCCGACTCTTCGGCAAGCGCTTCCAACAAAGCTTGCGTCAACAACTTCAAGCGCAGGTAATGCCAGGCCGTCTCGATATTGCGATACGCCCGGCCGACCATCTGGCGAAACTCCCCCTCAGGAGGCATGCCTTTATAGCGATGAAAGACCACTTCCGGATCGACGGTGCTAAAAAAGGCTTCCATGCGCTGCAGCGCCTCGCGATATTCGCGGATGGTGTAAACGTTGCGGGCGCGTAAGGGCACGTTCATCTCGGGCAGCAATTTCCAGGTGTACTCCAAAAACACCGCCGCGTCGCTCTCGGCAAAATTTTCCACATCCGTGTTCGCCACTCGCAGCGCCAGGCGCACCGTGTCTTCGATTTCATCGGAAGTCATGCCAAAACCCCAACGACGATTGATCTCTCGCAGTCGCTCTTCGAGCAAATCAAAATAGCCTCGGCCGTCGCTGGCCGGGCCGCGAAACGGGATCGTCGCCTCGATGCACAGATCCATCTTCACCAGGGCCTTCCCAGGAACGAAGTCCCCGATCTGTTCGTTCATCACCAGCGCGCTCAAAAATTCGTTCAGTCCGGCAGCCAGCGTCACCTGCTGGCCGCGCTGCCAACCAAATACCTGCGCCGCCAGGTCGAATTGCCATCGGTCTGGCGCTGACGGGCGGATCACGAATTCACCGTTTTCCAATTGAATGTAAGGGGAAATGATCTGCTGGATCTCACGCAAGAAGCCCTGATCCACTTGATAATAGACGATATCGTGATACAACCCGGCCAGGGTTTGAATCGGGTTGCTGGCATCCACAAAGCTGAAGACATGCTCCAGATTATGATAATTTCTGGTCTGCACTGTCATCGCCTTGTGAATCAGAACGGCGATCCCCTCCAGTTTCTTCGCCTCGACCTTGAGTTCAAGCGCCTCGAACGCCTGATTCAAAACTCCAATGAGCCTGTGAAATGTCCCTTGGTGACTCACCCGATTACTCCCGACCAGACCAGGTGCTGAAAAATATTATACCCCGGACGCGCCTGTTTGCAGGAAAATACTTGGCGATTACGACAATCTCAACTATAATCGTGGCATTATCTATTCTGGGAAATTGGCAACGGCTTAGATATTCATCATCCTTCACAGAATTTCGGGGTTATCAATCATCGATGAAGCATCGCTACTTGCATTTCTTTCGTTTGATCAAACAATTGAGTATTATCTTCATTGTTCTCGCCTCATTTTTCAGCGCGCCAGCGATTCCAACGCGCGCCGATGATGCAGGATATGCGCTGGCTTTCGACGGCGAGAACGACTTGGTGCGCCTGGCAGAAACCGGCTATATCATGGCAAGCACCTGGAAAGACACCAAAACGGTGGAACTATGGGTCAAGCCCGAAGGTCCAGCGGTGACCTGCCCTAACAACATTGTGGGAACCTGCGATTCCATCCTCGGCGACAAACCGGTATGGTGGGGCGTTTCTCGCGGCATTGTCGCGGGGCAGGATCGCATTTGGGTCTTCAACTGGGACGGAAGCGCCGGCAGCGCGATTGATCAAATTGGCATCCCCTATACGGCTGGAGAGTGGACCCACATCGCCATGGTGCACGACGGTGGAACGCTGCGAGCCTATAAGAACGGCGACCTGGTTGGCTCGGTGGCAAGCGGCACGACCCAACAGCCGAACACCGGGGCTTTGCCGGTGCTATATCTGGGCGGTATTATCGTCACATCGTCGCGCAATTACACCTTCCAGGGGCAGATCGACGAAGTACGCCTGTGGAATGTCGCCCGCAGCGAGACCGAGATCGACGCTGACATGCAACAACAATTGATCGGCAACGAAACCGGCCTGGCTGCCTACTATCAAATGTCAGACGGTTCTGGGTTAACACTGACGGACGACAGCTTAAACAATTGGAACGGCACCCTGCTCGATGGCGACGCTGGCGTACTGCCGAACGGTTTGCCTCCTCAATGGGTAGACTCGGGCGCTTTCGATCCTTTCCCGCCCACAGTCACAATCAACCAGGCTGTTGGCCAGGCCGATCCGACCAATGCTGCGGCCATCGTTTTTGATGTCGTATTTAGCGAGCCGGTGACCGGCTTCAGCAACTCGGATGTAGATCTCTCCGCCAGCACGACGCCAGGAACACTCATCGCAACGGTCAGCGGCAGCGGCGCGTCTTATACCGTCGCGGTCAGCGGCATGACCGGCAACGGTATCGTGATCGCCGCCATCCCCGCCAATGCGGCGCAAAGCGGCTTCGGCCTCGGCAATCGCGCCAGCACCAGCACAGACAACCAGGTGACTTACGACATTGTACCCCCAAGTGTAACGATCAACCAGGCGCCCGGTCAACCCGACCCCACCAACGCCTCCCCGATCAACTTCCAGGTAGTCTTTAGTGAAGCAGTAAGCAACTTCACCGGCGCGGATGTGAATCTGAGCGCCAGCACTGCGCCCGGAGCGCTATCGGCAGTCGTCACCGGCAGTGGCACAACCTATAATGTGGCTGTAAGCGGCATGACCGGCAACGGCCAGGTGATCGCCGCCATCCCGGCTGGCGTCGCTCAGGATGCCGCCGGCAACGCCAACACCGTCGGCAGCAGCGAAGACAATCTGGTAAATTATATCTATCGCTACGAGTACTTCCTGCCTTTGATGATCAGATAGGCGCAGTTGAAGCGCCTGATTGGCTCAAAATACGTTCTCTTGCTCGATCAGATCAACTCTGCAGCACCTGAGTTTTGATCTGTTTCAGGCGCTTCATCACATCGTTCTCGCCGCGACCGAAGTAATCGTGCAGGCGCACATATTCGGCAAATAACTGGTCGTAAACCCGTTTGTTCTCCGGGTTCGGGCGGTACATTTCGTCTTTCAGGCGCGCCATGTATTGAGCCGCTTCATAGATCGAGTCATACCCGCCGCGCGCCTTTCCGGCGACCACAGCGCCAAACATGGCGCTGCCCAACGCTGCCGCCTGGTTGGAAGCGCTCACCTTGAACTCACGCCCGGTCACATCGGCGTAGATCTGCATCAGCAGCTTGTTCTTCTCCGGCAAACCGCCGCAAGCCACCAACTCCGTCACCGGCACGCCATTGGTCTCAAAAGCCTCCACTATGATGCGCGTGCCATAAGCTGTGGCCTCGATCAAAGCGCGATAGATTTCCTCGGGCTTGGTCGCCAACGTCGCGCCCAGCAGAAGGCCGGTCAAATCCACATCCACCAGAACGCTGCGGTTGCCGTTCCACCAGTCCAGGGCCAGCAAGCCGCTCTCCCCAGGCTTCAACCTGGCAGCCTTTTCTTCCAGCAACTGATGGACATCGATGCCTCGCGCCCGCGCCTCCTGCTCGTAGGTCGCAGGCACACAGTTCTCGACAAACCAGGCGAAGTGATCTCCGACGCACGACTGTCCGGCCTCATAACCGAACAACCCTGGCAGGATGCCGTCTTCCACATAACCACAGATTCCCGGCACCAGGTGCTCCTTCTCGCTCAGCACCATGTGACAGGTGCTGGTACCCATGATCATCACCATGCGACCGACCTCGGTGACCGTTGCCGCAGGGACGGACACGTGAGCATCTATGATGGCCACTGCTACCGCGGTTCCGGGTTTCAGCCCGGTCCAGGCTGCCGCCTGTTCCGTGAGTTCGCCCGCCTTTGAACCAATTGGGGTGATCTTACGGCTCATTTTCTCGTCCACGACGCGTTCCAGGCGCGGGTCCAAAGCCTTGAAATACTCATCTGGTGGGAAGCCCTCGCGCTTGGACCACATGGCTTTGTATCCCGCAGCGCACGAATTGCGCGTCTCGACGCCGGTGAGCTGCCAGACGACCCAATCGCCTCCCTCGATCAGGCGATCGGCAGCATGGTAAATTTCTGGCGCTTCGTCCAGGATCTGCAGTGTTTTGGAGAAGAACCATTCCGACGAAATTTTGCCGCCATAGCGCTCCAACCAGGCCTGATTCATCTCTCGGGCGGTGGCGTTGATGCGATTGGCCTCGGGCTGCGCCGCGTGGTGCTTCCACAGCTTGACCCAGGCGTGCGGCTTGTTACGGAACTCGGGCAGGTTGCACAACGGCGTACCATCTGCTTTGACCGGCATCATGGTGCAGGCAGTGAAATCAATCCCCACACCGATCACATCAGCGGGATCCACGCCGCTCTGCTTGAGCACCGCCGGGACAGCGTTTTGAAAAACTGCGATGTAATCGTTCGGATCTTGCAAGGCCCAGTCGGGTTCCAGGCGGATGTTCGTGCCCGGAAGCACCTCATCGATGACCTTGTTGCTGTAGGGATGGACATAGCTAGCGATCTCTTCGCCCGTTGCTACATCCACCAGCAAAGCCCTACCGGATTCAGTGCCGAAGTCGATGCCGAGGGCATATTTTCTGGTGTTTGCTTCTTGCGTCATGAGGCCTCCTTGCCTGTTGGTCGAGTAAGTTTGGGTTTTGATGATAGGATTGAGCCCGTTGCGGTGCAAAGCAAAGCTGCCCCCACACGTCTAACTCTGGGGAGCATTATCTGGTGCAGATGCAGTTCGCCTGTGCAGGGTAAGCGCAGCACCATCATTTACAAAATCAAGTCTTTACTGCCTGAGGTCCTGGACGGGCAATGGGGCAATCCACCCATGCCCGGTAACACTGGAATTCTACCACTGAAGCCACAAAGTCGCGAGCAAAGCTGCTGCTATCCAAGCGGGTATTCTGGGATAAAATAGCAGCAGAAAATCCAGAATTTGAAGGGAGTCGCTATGGCTGTCAATGGGATCGATGTATCCAAGTGGCAGGGGGAGATCAACTGGCAAAAGGCAAAATCTGCCGGAGCGCAGTTTGCCATCATCCGGGCAGGCTCTATCGACAACGTCGCGGGCAACTGCTACGAAGACACCCAGTTCCGCCGCAACGCCGAGTTGGCCCCATCTGTCATGCCGGTAGGATTCTACTGGTATTTCCGACCCAACTGGAATGCCATCACCCAGGCCGATTTTTTCTGCGACCTGATCCAGGATAAGAACTGGAAAATCTACCCTGTCATCGACGTCGAGGAGCACGCGGCAATGACCAAAACCGCCGTCGCCTCGGCGGTGTGGTCTTTCACCAACCGGGTCTATCAGCGTTTCAACATCCGCCCGATGATTTACACCTCGCCGGGCTTTTGGAACAGCCGCGTTGCGCGCAACACCTGGGCGCGGGATTTCCCGCTATGGGTGGCCCACTGGAACACCAACATGCCGACTCTGCCCGACGATTGGAAGAACTACGCCGTCCCCTATCGCTTTTGGCAGACGCACGTCGGGCAGGATGGGCCGGATTACGGGATGCAGTCCAAGGGGCTGGATCATGATGTGTACAACGGCGAGTGGGAGCAATTCGTCCGAGAGTTCAAGCTGACGGAGCCGGAACCAGAGCCAGAGCCAGAAACCATGTTCGTGGACGACTTCGTCATCGAGAAGCTGTATCCGCTGATGGTGGAGCGCTGGGGCTACACCGGCCCTCGGCCGGTGAAGCGAGCGTAGGCGCGCTCAAATCAGCAGGCCAATGCTTGCCGATCTGCGCACACAGCTATCGAATAAAGGGGCGCTTTCGATGGGAGACTATCTTCGCCCGCCGGATGACGTTTACTGGCACTTCAGGCGTCTGCCTGTGGATAAGCAAGTCGGCGCCGAATGCGTCAGCAAAGAAGACGGTTACCGATACCGCGTCAGGGAAGACCGCGTCATATGCAGAGTGGTCGAAGGCGTTGAGATCGAAACGATCGATAGCATCCCGCTCAGACTGCCCGCCGGAGCGCAAGTCCTGACCGGAGTCCGCTGGGGCTTTCGGATGCCCATCGCCACCTTTTACCAGCAAATCATCGGGCGATCGGGAGCCGGGCCGCTCGAGCAGGATGCCAGAGAGCGGCCCCGTGCGCCATAGCGCCGGGCGATAACTCGCTGCTCCGCCGAGGTAACCACCTCGGCGGAGCGCTATGGACGATCACAGTGACTTAGCCCTTGGGGGCGGCTTCAGGTTCTTCGCCTGCTCCGATCCCTAGCGGCACCCACTTCTTAGCGTCTTTCAGGCGGTGCTGGATGCCGCTGCGGTCGTGCACCTCGTCGAAGCCTTCGGGCTTGATGAACATTTGCTCGCCCTGCAGCAAGCCATGCACGCCCGCCTGGCCGGGCTCAGGGCGTTTGACGCCCTTGAACTTCGCCGCCTTGCTGGGCAAGTAATCGATTGGCTCTTCATAGGTGGTGATGTAGCCCTCATAGTTGCGCAACACCACCTTGTGATCTGAGTAGCTGAGCAGATAGTTCGGCGACACCGGGATCTTGCCGCCGCCGCCCGGCGCGTCGATAATGTATTGATGCACGGCGTAGCCCGAAGTGTGACCACGCAGCCCTTCCATGATCTCGATCCCCTTGCCCACTGGCGTGCGGAAATGCCCTGCGCCTTCCACCAAGTCGCACTGATAGAGATAGTAGGGCCGCACGCGAATGCGCACCAACTGCTGCACCAGTTCCCGCTGAATATGCACGTTGTCGTTCACACCAGCGAGCAACACCGCCTGGTTGCCCAGCGGGATGCCGGCGCGGGTCAGCTTATCGGTTGCGGCAGCCAGCTCGGCAGAAATCTCGTTGGGGTGGTTCACGTGGATGTTCATCCACAACGGGTGATACTTCTGAAGCATATCACATAGCTCGTCAGTGACGCGCATGGGCAGGAAAACCGGCACACGCGTCCCGATGCGCACGATTTCGATGTGCGGTATCTCGCGCAGCCGCCGCAGGATCTCCTCCAGGATTTTGGGCGCCAGCACCAGCGGGTCGCCGCCAGAGAGCAGCACATCCCGCACCTGGGGCGTGCGTTTGAGATATTCGATCTGCATCTCGAATTCGGCGCGCGAGAAGGTCGCCGATGGGTCGCCGACGATGCGCGAGCGGGTGCAATAGCGGCAGTATGAAGCGCACTGCGTGGTGACCAGCATCAATACGCGGTCGGGGTAGCGATGCACCAGGCCAGGGACGGGCGAATGGCGATCCTCTGCCAGCGAGTCCTCCATCATTGCCGTAAACGGCACCAGTTCGGCGTCTGTAGGCACCACTTGCTTGCGAATCGGGTCATCCGGGTCGTCGGGATCGATCAGAGAAATGAAGTAAGGCGTGATATCCACGCGGAACAGATTGGCGGCGGAAAGGGCTTTGCGCTCGCTGTCGGTTAGCGGTATCACCCGCTCGAATTCTTCGACGGTGTTGATGCGGTTGCTCAGTTGCCAGCGCCAGTTGTTCCATTGCTCATCCGGTACATCAGCGTAAACCGGAGCACGTTTCGAGATAAATGGGGTATTCGACATGTTGGGGTCTCCTCAAGATGAAACGCGAACCTAACAATAAGGGTTTCCAAGAGCCATCAGCTCATCGGAGCGCGAACGCTTGTCAATGACCTGCCTGCGCAGCGTCTGGCGGGTCATGATCCGTCCGAAAAAAGCCCGAAAACTGAACAGCAAACTCCCAAAGCATAGATGAATTTTACCCACAAAGATACCTGCGGTCAAATCCCTGCGTCGATTTGCTCAAGGGGCCAGGATCACCGGGATGCTGGATAGGTGAGCGATGTCGGAGATCGGCTCGCCCTCTTCGAAGATCACCAGCAAAGCTGGCGTCAGATCGTTGACCGCATAAGGCACCTCGGCGATGTACCTGCCATAAGTGCCTGGCTTTTCGTACTCGACGCCCGCCAGCCTCTGCCCCAGGATGCGCCCATCCTCGCCAACCAGCATCACGCGCAGAGGCTGCTCTGGGTTGTTCGGCAACGCCCTGCCGGAGATGAACAATTTGCCGCCCTGGATCAGGGCATTGGGAAACGGATCTTCAATAATCAGGCGCTGCCACAAGGCGGTTGGAGGGGTAAGCTCGGACTGTCCCACAGAGATTAAGATCAGATTCACAGAGTTCACATCGATCAGACGACCAAAAGGATCTTCGACGCTGACCACCAGGCGCCCGGCCTCGGCTACAGCGCTGATCCCAAAGTCCATGTCCACCCCAATTTTGGCGATTTCCCAGGGGATACGGTCATAGGTGCGCAGGTGGCGCGCCAGCAAGCGGCCATCCTCTCCATATAATTCGACGCGCACCACTTTTCCCACCCGCGAGGTCAGGCTTAAGGAAACCGGCAATGGCGAATGGATCTTGGAAAGCTCGCCCACCCTCAAGATCTGCACCGGAGCGTCGGGAAAAGGCGGCGCCAGGGTTGGGGTGGCCGTCGCCCTGGGCAAAACCGGCGCAGGCGTAGGCGAGGAGGTCGGGGTCGCAGAGGAAGCGGGGGAAACGGCCGTCGGGAGCGCCTGCTCGGTCTCCGTCGGTTCCGTACCCTCGCCCACTGCAGGAGATTTATCGATCGCCCGGGGGGTGAAAGTAGAGCCGTCGAGAAGGGTAGGCGTAACCCTGATCACACCCTGGGCTTCCAGGGTCAGCGCTGCGGCGGTGGGCATGAACTCCGCCGGCAGTGGTGTGGGCAAGCCGGGATTGTCCACACCCATACAGCCGGCCATTGCGCCCACGAGCAGCAGCGCCACAATCGGAAGCGCGAACCGTTTCAAAGTCGCCAGGATCTCACAGGCGGTAGATTTCGCCGTACTTAGCGCGCAGATAACGCATATAGGGCACTGGGTCGATCTTAGAACCCGTCACCCGCTGCACCAAAACCTGCGGTTCGAATTTGGCGCCATGGCGGTGGATCTTCTCCCGCAGCCAGGCGAGCAAAGCCGAAAACTCCCCATTGCGGATCTGCTCGGTCAGATCGGGAATATCTGCCAGGATACGCTCCCAAAGTTGCACCGAGATCAGGTTGCCCAGGGAATAGGTCGGGAAGTAACCGATCAGGCCCATCGACCAGTGGATGTCCTGCAAGACGCCCTGAGTGTCGTTAGGCGGGGTGATGCCCAGGAACTCCTGCATGCGCGCGTTCCAGATATCCGGCAGGTCTTTCACCGGCAGGCTGCCTTCGATTAGGCCGATCTCGATTTCCAAGCGCAGCATGACATGCAGATTGTAAGTCGCTTCATCAGCTTCAACCCGTATCAAGGAGGGCTTGACCTTGTTGATGCCCCGGTAGAAGTCCTCCAGGCTGACCTTGCCAAGCTGCTCAGGGAAGTAATGCTGCAGGCGCGGATAAAAATACTCCCAGAAGGGCAGGGAGCGCCCCACCAGATTCTCCCACAGGCGCGATTGCGACTCGTGCACCGCCAGCGAGGCGCCATGATCAATGAGTGTGCGGCTCAGCGCGGGATCCACACCCTGGTTGTACAGGGCATGCCCAGCTTCGTGCATCGTACCAAAGAGCGCCGGATTGAGGAAATCGGGATAAACGCGAGTGGTGATGCGCACATCATCGATGCCCATGTCTTGCGTGAAGGGGTGCGGAGACTTATCCTGGCGCCCGCGCTTCCAATCATAGCCAAAGCGGGTGATCACTTCGACCCCAAAATCCCATTGCGCGGCCGGATCGAAGTTTTGGTGCAGAAAAGACGAATCGATTTCGGGCTTGTCCAAAATCGCCTTCACCAGCGCCACCTGCTGTGGACGCAAGGCATCGAAGATCGCCTTGACATCCGCAGTTTTCATCCCCGGCTCGAAGTCATCTAGCAATGGATCATAGACATGGTCATAGGGCGCGAACAGATCAGCGTAGCGGCGGCGCAGGCCAAAGATCTTTTCCAGATGCGGCTGGAACCTGGCAAAGTCGTTCTCGGCGCGCGCCTGCGCCCAGGCCTCATGCGCCAAGGTGGTCGCCTGGGCGAACTCTGCCACCATTTCCGGCGGCACCCGGGTGCGCTTTTCGTACTGGCGACGCGTGACCCGGATCAGACAGGCGTCATCCGAGTCTGGATCGAGTTGTTCAGCGTATGGCGTCAGCTCGTCCAGCAATTTCCCCACCTCGGCCGAAGTGAATTTCACATGAGCCAGGGTTTCCAGGGTGCTGAGCTGATAGCCGCGTCCCTCTGCGCCGCCAGAAGGCATGTAGGTCTGTTGATCCCAGGATAGCAACGCCGCGGCGTTCTGGATATCGGAAACTTCTGCCAGGATCGCCTTAAGTTGAGCAAGTTTTTGTTCCATAATCTTGATTATCTCCAAAAGTATTGTCGTGAGGCTTGATTTTCAGACCACTCTCCAGCGCAACGGCCGGTCTTCCAGCGCCGCCAGCACCTCATGGGCGATATCTTCGGCAGCGCGCGCCTGAGCTTCTTCGGTCTGCGCCCCAATGTGGGGGGTAGCGATCACATTCGGATGAGCGATCAGCGCCGTCGCGCCTGGGGGTTCCTGAGCGAAGACATCCAAAGCCGCCCCCGCCACCTGACCCGATTCCAGCGCGGACAGCAGCGCCGCTTCGTCGATGATCCCGCCGCGCGCGGTGCAGATCAGGCGCACCCCAGGCTTCATGCTGGCGAGGGCCTGCGCGTCGACCATCTGACGCGTTTCAGCGGTGAGGGGGATATGATAGGTGATGAAATCGGCCTGCGCATACACCTCTGCCAGCGAAGCTGCCCTGGCGCCACGTTTGGCGATCTCTTCAGCGGGAAGCCAGGCGTCGTAACCCACCACAGACATCCCCAGGGCAGTCGCGCGCTGGGCGACCGCCGCGCCAATATGACCCATTCCGACCACCCCGAGGGTCTTACCGCTGATCTCTATGCCGATAAGCTCTTTTTTCAGCCACTGGCCGGCCTTCATCGCCGCATCGGCGCGCGGAATGCTGCGCGCCAGCGCCAGCAACAACCCCAGGGTCAGCTCGGCGACTGCCAGGGTGGTAGAGGCTGGAGCGTTCACCACACAAACGCCATGATCCCGCGCCGCCTGCAGATCGATGTTATCTATGCCTACGCCTGCCCGGCCCACCACGCGCAGGCGCACCGCCGCATCGAACAACGCCTGGGTGACTTTGGTGCGCCCGCGCACGATCATGGCCTCATATTCGCCGATCACCTGCAACAACTCTTCCGGCTGGATGTTCGGCCGGTTATCCACCTGTCCGGCCACGCGCAGAATTTCCTGGCCTCGCTCCTCGAGGCCATCAGTCAAGATGATTTTAAAATGGCTCATAGACTCCTAAATCTCACCAAGAGCGGATTGAATTAGCCAATGCGATCAGGCCGAACTCGATTTTACCGCAGTTTCCCCCCATCGATCAGATCGTGGTGGACGCGGCAGGTGCGCCGCCCCGGCATAGCGCGATTTCTGCATGGCTTTCCCGAGCGCGTCAACGCCTGACACATGCCATCTTCAGACACTGGCGTTTCCTGGTGAATTGCCTGCGCAACAGGTGTCGAAGGTTCAACAGCCGAGGACTCCGGTTCGGCGGGTCTCTGAGGGACAGTCGCCCTGGAAAGCGGCCGCCCCCAGCTTTTAAGGTACTCCAGTTCATCCGAAAAGCTGCTCAGAATAGCTTCTGGATCCGGGATCAGCCCTTCGTCGGTCGCCACCCCCAGGAAGACCTGCCCGGCATAGCTGATGATGCTCACTCCAATCGCCAGGTTTGCCGGTGTCGGCACCCAGAACATCAGACTTTCGATTTTTTGACCGGCAAAATACAGCGGCTGCTGCGGTCCTGGTACATTGGTGATCACCGCGGTGCCTTTCAGTCCGAAGATCGAGATGATGATGCTCTCCAACTGGGTTGGGCTTAAACCGATTGCGCTCAAAATGCCCAGCGCCACCACCGCTTCTGGCGAATCCTTGATGGCGTTCATCCGCCGTTTGAGCGTCACCAGGCGCTTGAGCGGATCACGCGTCCCCACCGGCAACGAGAGAAACACCAGGCCAAAGCGATTGCCCAACTGGTCCAGTTCCTCCGGCGGCCGCAGGTTGACCGGCAAGATCCCGCGGATATTCAACCCTTCGACCGGTTCGCCGCGCGCCTCCAGATAGCGGCGAAAGGCGCCGGTGAGCGCAGAAAGCAGGATATCGTTGACCGTGCCGCCCATCAAACGCCCGATGCGTTTGACCTCTTCCAGGTCGATGCCAGATGACCAGGCGACGCGCTTGGCGATCCCGCATTTGCCCCGCAGGGCCGTCTTGCGATCCGGGCCGATCAGTAGCAATTTGCCCAACGCCAGCGTGGTGTCTTTTCCATATCGGGCTGCGCTGCGGAGCCGGCTGGGGTGAATCAAAGTTTCAAACCCTTCATGAACCAGGCTCTCGGCCGTTCGCCAGGTATGACCAAACGTCCTGACAGCGCGCACCGCCGAAGGAAACAATAGCTCCAGCAGGCTCTCCTCTTTCTCGGGTTCCGGTTCAGGCTCTATCCAGGGCGCGTCAGGTTCCAAATCCGCAGTTGAAAGCAACACCTGCACCAGCGCCAGACCGTCGGCGATGCAGTGATGCAAGCGGCAGATCAACGCCGAGCCGTCCAAATAATTTTCCACCAGATAAAAGGCCCATAGCGGCCGATCCAGATCCAGCGGCTGGCTCATCATCTCCCCAACGAGTTGTTGCAAGGCTTGCTGGTCGGCAGGCGGCGGCAGAGAAATCGGCTGGACGTGCCGATCGATATGAAAGTGCGGATCCAGTTCCCAACGCGGCAACCCCAGCCCACGAGATGGCTCCCGCACGCGCTGACGAAAACGCCTATGAACCAGCATCCGCCTGCTCAAAGTATCCTTCAGGCGTTGGATATCCATCCGCCCTGAAAAAGTGATCACCCCCGTGATCACAGCCAGATTGGTCGGGCTATCCATATGCAACCAGGCAGCATCCACGCTGGAGAAACTTTCGCTTTCAATGCGCTTAGCGGTCATCGCGTCGCCTCCTTGTCAGGGATAACACCTGTGAGCCGTCTTAGTTATCCCCAACATCCGCTTCATGGTATATTGGGCACATAAAACCCAGGAGGTATTGCCGATGAAAGACCAGCCGATCATTGTCCTGATCACTGCGCCATCGGATGAGGTGGGCAAACACATCGCCTCGAAGTTGGTCGAGGCGAAGCTTGCAGCCTGTGTCAATATACTCGGTCCGATCCGCTCCATCTACTATTGGGAAGGGAAAATCAACGCCGACGAAGAAGTGCTGCTGCTCGTCAAGAGCCGCTCGGAAATTTTCGAGAGCCATCTGATCCCTGCGGTTCAGGCGATCCACCCTTATCAGGTCCCGGAAATCATCGCCTTGCCCATAACCTCGGGCCTGCGCGACTATCTGGATTGGATGATGCGAGAGACCAAGACATAGCTGGCGAGGGGGTCGGGCATATCGGGCTGCGCCCCTTGCCGCACCGGCAGTGCTATGGCTGCGCCACATTTACCAGGCTCTTCCCCTCCAGTCGCCCCTGCAGAAGCTTGTCGATCTCCTGGGGGGCAACTGGCGGCGCGAACAAGAACCCCTGGCCTCGATCACAACCCAACTCCTTGAGCTGAATGTACTGCTGCAAGGTTTCCACGCCTTCCGCAGTCGTGTACAGGCCAAGCTCATGGGCCAGGTCGATTACTTTTTTCACCAGGGGGATGTCCTTGCGCTCTTCACCGATCTTATCGATGAAGGTTTGATCAATCTTCAGCCCGCTGATCGGGAATTGTTTCAAATTCAGTAGGGAGGCGTTGCCGGTGCCGAAGTTGTCGATCTGGACGCCAATCCCCATCTCTCGCAGTTCGAGGATGATGCGCGTCATCGCCTCGTAATTGGCCGAGACGATGCTCTCGGTGACTTCCAGGCTCAAGGTATGTGGATCCAGACCGGTGTTCTTGATAATTTGCCGAATGCGACTCAGCAAATCTGGACGGATCAACAGGCTGCTGGTCAGGTTAACGTTGAGCTGTATCAGCGGATCGACCGGAAAGCGCAAATGCCATTCATGGATCTGGCGACAGGCCTCTTCGAACACCCACCAATCGATAGGGGTGATCAACCCCGATTCTTGCGCCAGCGGGATGAACTCGCTCGCCAGCAGCAGACCATGCACCGGGTGCATCCATTGCACCAGGGCCTCCAGACCAACCAGTTGACCTGTGGGCATCGCCACCAACGGCTGATAATAAACCAGAAGCTGATCCTTCTTTAGCGCTTGCTGCAGATCGGATTCCAGCGCCACCCGTCTCAAAATCCGCTCGCGCATCGCCGGGTCGAAGAGCTGGTAGGTGCCTTTGCCGCTGGCCTTTGCCCCATACATGGCAATATCTGCATCTCGCAAGACATCTTCGGGCTGTTGGTAGCCTGTGGAACTGAGCACGATACCTATGCTGGCGTTGGTGGACACCAGGACCCTGTGTTTGTCCAGGTAAATCGGATGAGACAGGATGTCAATGATCCGCTCGGCCACCGCGATCACATAATTGGCATCGCGGATGTCCTCCAGCAGAATGACGAATTCATCGCCCCCTAATCGGGCCACGATATCCGAGCCGCGCAGTTGCGATTTGAGCAGCCCGGCAACCGTGATCAATAGCTCATCACCTGCCGGGTGTCCCAGGCTATCGTTGATGTATTTAAATCGGTCGAGATCCAGGAACAGCACTGCGAACAGGTAATCCTGGTTCTGGTTTGTCCGTTGGATTGCTGCCTGCAATCGCTCCAGGATGATCGCCCGATTGGGCAATTGGGTGAGCGCGTCGGTGGTGGCATCACGGAACAGCTTGGCTTCGAACTCCTTCCGCTCGCTGATATCTGTCTGCGAACCGGCAATACGGCTGGCGGAATTATCCTGGCCACGCACAGCCAGCCCGCGGCTCAGCATCCAGCGATAGCGCCCATCCTGATGGAGGATGCGATATTCGCACTCGAAGAACGGGGTCATCCAGCGCAGGTGCGCAGAGAGCGCTCGTTTTAGCGGCTCCACATCCTGTGGATGAACTCTGCTGAACCACTCTTCTGGGTCGTGGTCAATTTCGTCATCGCTGTATCCCAGCATGGCCTTCCAGCGAGAGGAGTAGTAAATCTTGTTGTTCTTTAAGTTCCAATCCCAAATGCCGTCATTCGCCCCACGCACGGCCAACGCATAGCGCTCTTCGCTTTCGCGCAGCGCCGCCTCAACGCGCTTGCGCTCGTTCAACTCGCGCCGCGCCTGCTCGTACAGACTGGCGTTCTCCAGGGCGACCGCAGCGTAATCCACCAGAGAGGTCAACACGACCTCGTCTTTTTGGCTGAATTCTCGCCGGGCAATGCGATTATCGACCGCCAATACCCCCAATGGGCGCCCGCGGGAAAAGATCGGCACATAGAGCAGGCTATGCACCAGGAAGCCGGTGCTGATCTTCAGCCGACTGCCCGGGCTGCCTTTCGAGCTGCGCACTGGCCGCCCGGAACGGATGGCGACGCCGATCAGCGAGTCCTGGACGGGCAGGCTGGTGGTCTTGATCAAACTTTCGTCGATGTTCTTGACCGCCCGAAGGTGGAATTTGCCGGATTGGGCGTCCAGCAGGGCCAGGAAACCTTCCTCGGCCTGGGTGAGCTGGACGGCCGCTTCGACGATGCGTCGCAGCACCTCATCTAGTTCCAGTGTGGAAGTCACGCTCTGGCCAATTTTCGAAAGTGCGCTCAGCCAGGCCACCTGTTCTTTGAGCTCTTCCGTCAGGCGGTCGGCTTTCTGACGCAGGCGGGTTTCGTTCAGGGCGCGCGTGATCGCGGCTTCGAGCTGGTCAGCCTCCACCGGTTTGACCAGGTAATCCTGGACGCCCAGCCGAAAGGCTTCGGCGGCGATATGCTCCGATCCATGCGCGGTAAAGAGCACGGTTGGGATGCGAAACCCTTCCTTTTGCAACTGGCGCAGGATATCCAGGCCTGTTGCGTCTGGCAACTCCAGATCCAACAAAATCAAGGACGGCGGGGAAGAACGAATTGCTTCGAGCGCGCTCTTGCCGTTGTAAACGATGTTCCCGCTGAACCCCAGGCTGGGAAGCAACCGGTAAGCGATGAAATCCCCCAACTGGCGATTATCGTCAACGACCAGGATGTTCTCTTTATTCACGGATTCCTTGCTCTGGCAGCGCGCCTGTTTGTCCGAAAGATGACCTCATTGCAAGAATCTTGTAGCGGACGCCAGGGATAATTGTAACTCATCGCGAGCGTCCGCGGAGGTCAGAAGGCTCAGTTTTCCTGGAAAAGCGCCTGGTTGCCATAAACGAGGAGCTGACCAGTTCCGCTCACTCGTAGCGCAACGCCTCGACCGGCTCCAGCCCGGCGGCGCGGTTGGCCGGGTACAGGCCGAAAAACAGGCCAACCGCCGTGGAAAACAGCGTCGCCAGCAGGATGGTGTCTATCCCAATCTGCGGATCGATGGCGGTCCCCTGCGCTTCGGCGATCTGGCCAACGATATAAGAGATCAAAGCGCCCAAACCGATGCCAATCAGCCCGCCGAACATGCTCAGCAGGGACGATTCGGTCAGGAATTGGATCAGGATATCAATGCGGCGCGCCCCGAGCGCTTTACGCAGCCCAATCTCGCGCGTTCGCTCGGTGACCGAGACCAGCATGATGTTCATGATCCCAATCCCGCCCACCAGCAGCGAAATTGCGGCTATGCCCCCCAGAAAAATGGTCAAAACGCTGGTGATCGTGCGCGCGGTGTCGAGAAAATCCTGTTGCGAGAGAATGGTGAAATCATCTGCTCCGATCGCCGTGCGATGGCGAGCGCGCAGGATTTGGGCGATTTCGTCGCTGGCGCGCGGCACATCGTTGGCGTTGATCGCCTGCACGATCAGCAGATCGATGCGATCGCGCGAGGACCGCCGCAGGAGCCGCGTTTGGGCCGTAGTGAGCGGCACCATGATGCGGTCATCCTGGTTGCCAAAGCCGGAACCGCCTTTCGATTCGAGCACGCCGATCACGGTAAACGGCTGACCTTCGACCCGTATGGTTTCACCCGTCAGGCCTTCCCTGCGCCCAAACAGGCGCTCGGCCACTTCCGGACCGATCAGCACCACCGAAGCCCTGCCTAGAATGTGCTCTTCGCGGATAAACTCGCCTTCGGTGACGTTCAAATTGCGCACCGGCCCGTACTCGGGGGTAATCCCGCTGACCTGGGTGGTGGTGGTCTCGCCGCCCGCAGAGACCTGCACCGTCCCCTGCAGAACCGGCGCCACACCCACCACCGAGGGCGCCTGGAAGGGATCCGCAATGGCCGCCACATCCCCCAGGGTGAGCGGCTTTGGGTTGCGCACATCCTCCGAACCGCCGCTGAAGACGAAAAGCAGGTTGGTGCCGATCCCCTGGATCGAGCCGGTGATGGTGTTTTCGGCGCCGCGGCCAATCGAAACGATGGCGATCACCGCCGCCACGCCGATGACGATCCCGATGATGGTCAAACCGGAGCGCAGTTTATTGGATGCCAGGCTCTCCAGCGCCTCTAAAATGGATTGCAGGACGATCATGCTCCCTCCACCATACCATCTCGGATGCGGATGATGCGCTGAGTTTGCGCCGCCACTTCGGGGTCATGGGTGACGATCAGCAGCGTTGTGCCACGCTCTTTATTCAGCTTGAGCAGCAAGTTCATGATTTCGACGCCCGACTTGCTGTCCAGGTTGCCAGTTGGTTCATCGGCCAGGATGATCGCCGGGTCATTCACTAAGGCCCGGGCGATCGCCACACGCTGCTGCTGTCCGCCGGAAAGTTCATTAGGCCGATGATTGATGCGATCATCAAGCCCCACAGCTTGCAGCGCAGCGCGAGCGCGCTCCCGGCGCCCACTGAGCACCCCCGAATAGCGCATTGGCAACTCCACATTTACAAGGGCAGTCGCCCGCGGCAGAAGGTTGAAACTTTGAAAAACAAAGCCCACCTTGCGATTGCGAATCGAGGCAAGTTGATCGTCCTTCAGCGCCGAGACATTTACGCCATCCAGGTAGTATTCCCCCGATGTAGGCCGATCCAAACAGCCAATGATGTTCATCAGAGTGGACTTGCCCGATCCAGAGGGACCCATGATCGCCACCACCTCGCCGCGCGCCACTTTCATCGACAGGCCGCGCAGGGCATGCACCTCCACTTTGCCCATCACATATACTTTGGACAAATCCCGGGCTTCGATGACCCAGTCGCTCATGCTCATCTCCTCTGGACGAACGGCGGCGGCCCATTGGTCTCGAACACTGTCGGCGGATTCAGAACGATCAGATCGCCGACCTGCAACTCTCCTGAAACCACTTGACTGGCGACATCCGACGAGGCCCCAATCTGAATCGTCACCGGCACCACCTGGTTGTCTTTCAGAATATAGACCACCTGTTTCCCATTCTGGAAACGCACCGCACGGTTGGGCACGAGCAAAACATCCTCCAACTGATCGACGACGATGTTCACCGCGGCGGTCATGCCGGGCTTGACATCCGCGTCCGCATCGATCAGTTCAACGGTCACCTTGAATTCGATGCCCCCCTGGACTTCGCTGCCCACCCGATCCACCTGCGACACCTGCCCGGCGTACTCCTTGCCGCGAATGGCGTCGAAGGTAAGCTTGACGTCCTGGCCAGGCCGAATCTGGTTGATATCGACTTCGGACACGGATACATCCACCAGCAGAGAAGACAGATCATCCAAGCGGAAGGCCGGTGTGTTGGGCGAGACCTGATCGCCGGGCTGAGCTTCCACCAGGGTGACGGTGCCGTCGAATGGAGCTTCGATCCACGCCTGGCGCAGCGCAGCCTCAGCAGCTGCGATGCGCGCCTGGGCGGCGGCCACGTCATCCGGGTTCGGGCCGTTTTTCCATTTCTCGTAATCCTGGCGCGCCTTCTCCAGGTTGGACTGCGCCACCTGCAAGGCGTATTCGTAATCCAGGCGCTTCACCGCGGCGTTGTAATCCGCCTGCGCCCGGTCCAGGGCGTCTTTCAGTTCCTGGCGTTTAGGATCGTTCGAGGAGAGCAGTTTTACCGGCTCGAAAGCCGCTCGCGCCTGATCCAACTTCTCTTGCATGACATCCAGCGCTTCCATCGTGCTCAGCCCCTGCAATTCGGCCGGCATGATGTAGTTATCCAGACGATATTGCGCGTCGCGCACCGCCTGGGCAGCATTCGAAATCGCCTGCAAGGCCTGAATTTTGGCCGTTTCCGCGTTGGTAGTCAGGTCCTCCAGCGCCTTTTTGGCGTTGACCAGATCGGCCTGCGCCAGAATAATCGCTTGCGGCAAGGATGTCTGCTCTAGTTCTGCCAGTTTATCCCCGGCTTTAACCCGGTCGCCGACCTCGACGAACACTTCACCCACCGTGCCCGTGGTCTTCCATGTCAGAACGGCCGTCTGCTTGGATCGCACCTGTCCGGTTGCCCCAATGGTAGAGGTTAACTGGCCGCGGACAGCCGCTTCGGTCTGCAAATTCTGCACTGCCGCTGCTTGCTGTCCGGCGCGCCACTGCATAAACGCGTATCCGCTGCCTGCCAGCACAGCGATCACCACAAGAAGAACCAACAATTTTTTCATACAAAACCCTCAGAGTCCTGGATCATTTCCAAAACTTGATTCTACTCCAAACCCACTTAAAACGATGGGCTGGCGTGTCTTGCAGTGGTGAGAAAATGATTAAACTTCATCAAAATTGATGACAACTGTCATTCAAATTTGTGACATCTGAGACTGAATTAAAACCTCTTTACTCATTATTATCAGATACGATTTCAAAGCGCATTCACGGAACAATTCGGAGGACATGGCAAATGAGAAGCATCCCGGGTGATTTCCTGGCCATCGATCGGAAAATTCGCGCCAAGACGCCCTCGCAAGGGGTTCGCACCCGCCCTGTCGAAGAGCGGGTGTGCGATTTTGATGATGTGGTCATCCCGTTGGATCCAGAGAGTGCGATGCTCGAAGCGGCGCGCTGCGTTCAGTGTCCCGATCCGGCGCCTTGCATGCTGGCCTGCCCGGCGCATAACGACATCCCCTCGGCGATGTGGTTGATCGAGCAAGGCAAATTCCTGGAAGCGGCCAGCCTGTATCGCCAGACCAGTTCGCTGCCCGAGATCTGCGGGCGCGTCTGCCCCCATGAGCAACTATGCCAGGGCTCGTGCTCTCAGAACAAGGCCATTTCACCTGTGATGACCGGCGCGCTGGAAGCCTTCGTGGTCGACTACGCGCGCCGCATCCAGGGAGCGCAGATCCCCAAAGGGAAGCCGAACGGGAAGCGGGTGGCGATCATCGGGGCTGGCCCGGCGGGGCTGTCTTGCGCCGAACAATTGGTGCAAAAAGGGTATCAGGTGGTTATCTACGAGTCCAAGCCGGGGCCTGGCGGCCTGCTGACCTACGGCATCCCCAGCTTCAAGCTCCCCAAGGATGTCGTCTTCAACCGCGTTCACGATCTGGAAGCCGCCGGGGTGGAATTTGTCTATAGCACCTACGTTGGTAAGGATTTGACGATCGACGATTTGTTCACCCACGGTTACCAGGCGGTCTTCGTCGGCGTCGGCACCGAGATCGACGCCCCGATGGAAGTGCCAGGCGAAGATCTGCCAGGCGTGTACAAAGCCACCGAGTTCCTGATGCGCTGCAACGTGGACCCGGCGCTCCTGCCCGAAGGGATGCGTTCCAGGCCCGAAATTGGCAAGAAGGTGGTGGTGATCGGCGGCGGGGACACCGCTTCGGACTGCCTGCGCACCGCGTTGCGTTTAGGCGCAGAGGAGGTGGTTTGCCTGTACCGCCGCACGGAAAAGGAAATGCCCGGTGGGCGACATGACCGCGAACTGGCCAAAGAGGAAGGCGCTAAATACCAGTTCCTCACCCAACCGGTCCGCTTCATCGCTGGCGAAAATGGGCGCCTGAAAGAGGTGGAGTGCATTCGCATGGAACTGGGCGAGCCTGACGCCAAAGGCCGCCGCCGGCCGGTGCCAGTGGAAGGCTCGAACTTCATTGTCCAGGCCGACTGCGCCGTCACAGCAGTGAGCTATTGGCCAGATCCGATCATCGGACAGACCACCCCAGGCTTGAAGACCGATAAATGGGGATTGATCTTCATCGACTCCGAAACGGGCGCCACCTCGCGGCCGGGCGTTTACGCCGGCGGCGATGACGTCACCGGCCCCAGCCTGGTGGTCACGGCTATGGTGGCAGGCCGCAAAGCTGCCAAAGCCATCGATGAATACTTGAAAGGCTTATCGTAGTTGCCTGATCCCGATCATCGCACCGGGTCTCGGCACCTGAATAGACCAGATCCGGCCTGAATATTCACAGGGATAGGGTATAATATGAAGGCTGTGCGCAACTCACGCACAGCCTTTTTTACGTGTTAGTCCAACCAAGAAGGATGATTGAACCAATGGACATTGGTCTGGTGCAACCCGTCGATATCGACGCCCAGATGCGTTCTGCTTATCTAGACTACGCCATGAGCGTGATCGTGGCGCGCGCCTTGCCGGATGCGCGCGACGGCTTGAAGCCCGTCCATCGTCGCATTCTATATGCCATGCATGACATGGGCATCCGCTCCAATTCGGCGTATAAAAAATCTGCCCGCATCGTCGGCGAGGTGTTGGGCAAATACCATCCACATGGCGACGCAGCGGTGTACGATGCGATGGCGCGCATGGCGCAGGATTTCTCCATGCGCTACGTCTTGATCGATGGGCAGGGCAACTTCGGCTCGGTGGACGGCGACGCTCCGGCAGCCATGCGTTACACCGAGGCGCGCCTGTCGAGCATGGCTGAAGAAATGCTGGCGGATATCGACCGCGATACGGTAGATTTCGGCGACAACTTCGATGGCTCGCTTAAAGAGCCGCTGGTCCTTCCTGCGCGGCTGCCCAACCTGTTGCTCAACGGCTCTGCAGGCATCGCTGTAGGCATGGCGACGAACATCCCGCCGCATCATTTGGGCGAGCTGGTGGCGGCGATTGGCTATCTGATCGACCATTACGACGCCATCGACGATGTGCCCATCGAAGAACTGACGCGGCGCGTCCCCGGCCCAGATTTTCCCACCGGTGGAGTCATCGTCGGCGAAGAAGGCATCTTGCAGGCCTATTCCACCGGACGCGGACGGATCATCTTACGGGGTCTGGCGCATATCGAAGAAATGAGCGGTGGGCGTCATCGCATCGTGATCACGGAGATCCCCTTTCAGCTCAACAAATCCACCCTGATCGAACGCATTGCAGAGCTGGCGCGCGAGGGCAAGCTGGACGACATCTCCGACCTGCGCGATGAATCCGATCGGCGCGGGATGAGCATCGTGATCGAACTAAAGCGCGGCGCCCAGCCTAAAAAAGTACTCAACCAGCTCTACAAATATACACCGCTGCAATCAACTTTTGGGGTGCAACTCCTGGCCCTGGTGGATGGCGTGCCGCGCTTACTTTCGCTCAAGCGCGCCTTGCAAATTTTCATCGAGCATCGCCGCGAGGTCATTTATCGCCGTTCGCAGTTCGATTTGAACCGCGCCCGCGAGCGCGCCCATATCCTGGCGGGCTTGCTGATCGCCCTGGGACATCTGGACGAGGTCATTGAGTTGATCCGCCGTTCACCCGACGCCGAGACAGCAAAAGAGCGCCTGGTACAGCGTTTCGAGCTGAGCGATAAGCAGGCACAGGCGATCCTGGACATGCAGCTTCGCCGTCTGGCCGCTCTGGAGAGACAAAAGATCGAGGATGAGCAGAAACAGACTCTGGAGCGCATCGCCTATCTCGAAGATTTGCTGGCTAATCCGCAGAAAATCCTTCAAGTGATTAAGGACGACCTGTTCGAACTGGCGGAGAAATACGGCGACCAACGCCGCACCCGCATCGCCCGCGAAGCCAGCCAGGATTTTCGCGAAGAGGACCTGGTGCCAGATGAGCCTGTGCTGATCAGCCTGACTCAGCGCGGTTATGTCAAGCGCGTCCTTGCGGCTGCGTTTCGCGCTCAGAGCCGGGGCGGGCGCGGCGTCACCGGGCACACAACCAGGGATGAAGATGAAGTCGCCCTGGTGATCCCGGCGCGAACGCTGGACACAGTCTTGTTCTTCTCCGACCGTGGCAAGGTGTACTCAGAAAAAGCCTATCAGATTCCCGATGCCGACCGCTCTGGCCGCGGCATCCCAATCGTGAACGTGCTTTCGCTGGATGCGGGCGAGGCGATCACCGCCGCGGTGGCCGTGCCGCAATTCGATGAAAATCGCTTCTGCACGATGGCTACTCGCGATGGGCGCATCAAACGCGTCGCCTTGAGCGAGTTCGCCGCTGTTCGACCTTCAGGCTTGATCGCCATCAACCTGGAAGAGGGGGACCGTCTGGGATGGGCACGGCTGACCAGCGGCGATGACGATATCATCCTGGTCACCGAGCAAGGCCAGGCGCTGCGCTTCACCGAGAGCGAGGTCCGCCCGATGGGACGCGCCGCGGCGGGCGTGACCGCGATCAAGCTGAACGCCGACGACCACGTCGCCAGCATGGAGGTGGTAGAGCCTGGCGGCGACCTGTTCGTCCTGACGGCTTTGGGCTATGGCAAACGCACGCCGCTGAAGGAATATCCAGTCAAAGGCCGCGCCACTGGCGGGGTGCAGACCATCGATCAAAAGGCGCTGAAGAAGATTGGACCGATCGTGGCGGCACGTGTGGTGCAAGAGGCTGATGATCTGACGATCATTTCGGCCAGCGGCGTGGCGCTGCGCACCAAAGTGCGCGATATCTCCCAGACCGGACGCGCCACCCGAGGTGTGCTGGTGATCAGCCTGCAGCCCGGCGATTGCGTCGTGTCCGTCGCTCGCGTGGCGAACTTCGACTTGCACCGCGCAGCGGCCGACTGAAACCAGCCCGGCCTTTGAGATGGATTAGAAGACAGGCGGCACGACTTTGCCGGTCACCAGCAGGCAAAATGCGCTCAGCAAACAGGTGATGATCAACAGCAACGCTGCAACGATGCAGGTCTGAAAGGGCGTCATCCCTAAAAATCGCACCCTGGAAGGGAGACGCACCGAGGCGGAGAAAGTCTGCTCGGCATCTTCATCTTCTAAGGGGGTCTCGCTGGCCTGTTGGCGCAACTCTTCGATGGACATGGTCTCTCCAGGTCTGAGGATCAACGTTCCGGGTTGGCAGGTCGTAGGCGCAATTCGCCATAGTTCAACGAGCGTAATTCGCCGTTCTGGCTGCGCACCTGTAAACAACCTGCAGGATCAAGCCCCACCAGCAGGCCCTGTTCGGGTGGCGAGGTCTGATCACTGGCATCTCGATAAATATAAACCCACTCGCCCTTAAACGCCAGTCTATCTTCCCAGGCGCGCAGGAATTCCGCCTCCCCCAGGCGATCACGCCAAACAAGCAAGTTTTCCAGCACGCTGCGCAGCAACTGCCAGCGATCAACCGGCCGCCCCAGTTCGGCCTCAACACTGGTAGCCGGGTAGAGCCACTGAGCTTCGGGCGGCGCAGAAGCCAATGAAACATTCATGCCAATCCCGAGGATGATCGCGGAGAGTTGCTCGCCTTGCCACTGGGCCTCGGCCAGGATTCCGCACACCTTACGCCCCGACAGCAGAACATCGTTCGGCCATTTGATCTGCGCTCGCAACCCGTACATTGTCTGTAGCGCCTGGCTGACCGCCAGCGCCCCGAGCGCGGTCAGGCGCGCCAACCTGCCTGGCAGGTCGCCCTGAGCGTTTGACGGGGCGTAATCAGGGCCGCGCAATACCAGGCTGAAGGCCAGCGCCGCCCCCGGCGGCGTGAACCACTGGCGCCCCAGGCGACCACGCCCGGCGGTCTGCTCATCGGCGACGACCACGGAGAGATCTGGCGCGCCTGCTTCGGCCCAGCGCAGTGCTTCGGTATTGGTAGATCCAATCCGCTCGAAAAAACGCAACGGGCCTAAGGCCAGTCCGTGGAGAACTTGCTCTAGTCTGTTCTGGTCCATCGCAACGTGGTCCACCGGTTGATCGAAGGCTCTCTTTTGTGTTTACATCTATCGATTGACTTCTTCGACCGGAACGTACCAGCGTACGCGCGTCCCCAAGCGATCGCGCGCCTTCCAAAGCAGAGGCTTTGGGACCGACCCCATCGCATTTCGCACCCCTTGAATGCGCTCCAGCACCAGGCGCGTCTGTTCGTCGCTCAGGCCTGGGTTGTCGTTCCTGAGCATGGCCTCTATCCTTCCTAAATTCAGCATCGTCGTCGTGTATAGACCCCAATCATGGGCGCAAAGCTGCGCCACGCGCTCCAGGTTGATCATATTCTCATCGCCATGCCCCACTTCGTTATCCAGCAACAAAGCGATCAGATCCAGAGCATCCTTGCGGTTCAATTCGACGATCTGCGTTTTAGTCAGGAGAAGCTCAGCCAACGGCAGGGTCCAGGGATGCAGGTCAAGACGATCTCGCAACGGTAGCTTATGGCACATCTCGAAATCGCCGATGAAGATGTCGATGTGCCGCTGCCCCTGAATATCATAGTAGAGCTGACGCCTCCCGCCATTCAGGGTGTTGAATGCCTTGTCCGGCAGGTACCCCATACTATAAAAGAAGCCGGGCAATCGCCGTTGCTCGTGACGATCGGCGACAAAGTCAATATCCGGATAGATGCGTTGGACATTAAAGTGGTCCAGGTTCGAACTGTGCATGCGCACGGCCAACCCGCCAATCAGGCGCAGGCGCAAATGTTCGCGCTGAGCCTCGCGCATCAGGCGATTGGCTTCATCGACGATGTTGGGCAATGTGGGCATGCATCACTCCTACTCGACCGGGATTTCCTGATGTACTTTGGCAATATCGATCCCTTCACGCTTGCGATAGCTGCGGAAGAAGAGATAGGTGCCCAAGGCCAGCAAGTACATCGCGCCCATAAAGATCATCGAGTTCGGATTCTGTAATCCGATTCCGTAAAGCTGCAGCGGATCGAAGATCCAGGCATAGAGCAAGAAAGCCAGAAAAGCAGCAAAGACCACCCCGGCAACCGTGATCAATGGGACCCCGAAGACTTTATACTTGAGGATCGGCGAGGCGTTGTAGAGTGCTGGCTTGCGATAAGGAAGCAGGATCGCAGCAATGGCTGTGCCCAGGTAGGTCACCGCGATCACCAGGGTGGAGTCCAGCGTCAGCGAGCGGAAGTTGAACACATTCCAGGCAAATAGCGCGCTGATGATCAACGATGGAATGACCATCAGCATCAGGGCATAGATGGGCGTGCGGGTGCGCGGCTCGACTTCGGCCACTTTTTCGGGCAACAAACGATCGAACGCTGCAGCGAAAATCACCCGCGTCGAGCTCAAGAACACCGTCCCCGACCAGCCAAACCACCACAGGCTCATCGCCAGGATGACCAGGAATTGAACCAGCCGGTTTTGCACCAGATAAACCGCCAGCAACGCCGGGTAAGGCCAGATGGGGAGAGGCGGCGCCTGGTCGGTGTAACCCCAAGCGTAATTCCACCAGGCAGCGTTGGCCCGCACGTAAAAATCCCAGGTGAAAGCGCGGGCAATGAGCAGGCACAGCAGGACAGCCAGAAAAGTGGTGAAGATCAACGCCGCAGCCATCCCCCAGAAATTGCGCTTGAAATCCGTAGCCCCGCGCACTTCACCGTAAAGCGTCGCGCCCCAGTTCGGCCAAAGGTTGAAAAAGACCACGAACGGCATCGCCAGGAAGATGGCGCCTAACCCACCTCCGCTCAGTGGAAGCGTTGCGCCGGCTTCGGCGCCGGCCTGGATCGTGGCCTGAAAAACGCCCGCTTGAGCGCCAAACTGAGCGGCTGCCTCGCGCTCCAGCCCAACCCGAAAAGCATCTGGCGATCCGAGGAGCAAGAAAGCCATGACCACCAACAGCCCGGCCATGCCGCCCCAAAAGCAGACCCGCTGGATGCGCGCATACCAGCGCATTCCCACTGCGATGTAGCCCGTTACCAGCGCACACAAGAAGACGCAGGTTAAGAACAAGCCCAAAGGCTGTTGTACAAACCATAGCGCCAGCGACTTTGCCCCGGCGATGCCCAACAGCGGCGTGATCACGATGTGCCGCAGCATATCGCCGTATAACGGCACCCACAGCCAGAGGATGAACCACCAACCGGTCACCGCCAGGACAAACCCCACCCCGCCGCCCAGGATGCGGCTCTGCCAGACGTAATCGCCGCCTGAGCGCGGCATCACAGCGATCAAAGCCGCGTAAGTCACTACTTCGAATAAGATGAACATGGCGCTGATGATCAGGGTAGGCAGCAAACCGCCTTCCAGGTAGTACATCTGGCTGAAGATGTACAGACCCAAGGTGATGAGATTGATGGAAAACATGGCGTAGATGAACGCATCAAAGACCGACCAGGAGCGCACCAGCCCGGTGGCCTTGCGCACAAAAAGCGTTGCGCTTTGTGTGGTTGCCATTTTCTCTGCCTCCTTATCGAATTATCCAGAAGTCAGGACATAGGTTTCGATTTTATTGCGTCCCAATTGGATCAAAGCGCCCAGCAGGCTGCCCTGTTCGTATATGCTACCAGGATTGATGCACAGCGTGCGCCCGATGCGAATCGCCCCGCGGCTTTCATGAATATGACCGTGCAAGCCGAGGAGAGGCTGGTGTTTTTCGATGGCCTCCCGCAACGCGTGACTCCCTACCGGGCGAACCGCATTGCCCGCATATTTGGGGCGCAGGTTTTCATCAAGCTCGGGCGCATCATCCAGCATCGAGCCATACGGCGGGACGTGGATGTTGAAGATGCTGGCGCCAGGATCGCGCACCTCCGCGATCATCGCTGCGTAGCGTGCCCTTAACGCATCTTCGGACTCTTCACGAAAAGTGCGCCAGGGGGTGATATTGCTCCAGCCCGAACTGATCATCTGGTGATGCCGATCCAGATCGATCACCCTCCCTTCCGCCAGATGGACGCAATTCGACGCCCGGATGATCTCATCCACCTGGAGCAAATCATCATTTCCAGGGCACACATAGCAGCGAATGCCGCTATCCTTCAGCATGCGATCGGCGAAGTCCATCCACTGCTCCAGGGTTCTCATAACCTCAATCTGGAAAAGCTCATCGACTTTCTCAGGAGCTTGAGTCAGTTCAGTGATTTCCTCGGGCGACGTGCGGTAAGGATAATACCCGCGGCTCCTGACGCGCTTCTCAAATTCCTGCACCTCATCTTCCCCGGAAAGCTCGAATGCTTGCTCCAGGAGGCTGGCGCGGTAATGATCCCGACCCAAGTGCACGATCGGCACAATCGCCTTCCCGGTCATGTCCCCGCCTAGAATCAGGACATCTGCTCCGTAAAACTTCCCCGCATGGATGAATTTTTTCCAACAAATATCTGAACCATGAATATCGGTCGCAAAAAAGACTTTCGTCACGATCTATTTCCTGATTCGGCGAATACAGGTAAACAACGTTACCTGGCTGGCATTATAACAAAATACTGTCAGCTTGCAGCAGCCTCACCAACGCGCCCATCATTGGAAGCAATCGAACCGGGCGTTGCCTCAAAAGCACCTGACGAGTGGAATCTTGACAGGCATTCAGGGCGAGCGTCCAATAGTCCAATTGCCTGATGCAGCGCAGGGGCATAGTATAATCCCTTTTACCATGGTTAAACGCGGGCAAATCTTGCAGAAATGGCGCAATGAGCATCTTTTCCTATTTCACTAACATCTGGGACATCCTCAAAGAAGCCGATCTTCGCCCCCTGCGCGAGCAAGCTCTTCGCGGCGTGCGCATTGCCATCGTCGGCGCCGCAGGCTCAGGGCGCTCGACCCTGGCCGATCAACTGCGGCAGGATCCTGGCAGACCAGCGAACACCAGCGACTCTCCGGTGCTGATCCTAGACCTGGTCTCGGCTTCTCAGGCTGCCAGCGCCGACCTGATCATCCTGATGGTCGATAGCCGTAAGGCGGATACCACCCAGGAGCAAGAGCTGGCAAAGGCCTGGCACAACGCCGCCAAGAAGGTGCTGGTCGTCATCAACCATAGAGAGGCTGCTGCTCCGGCCCAGATGCCCGGCGAGCCAGTCAGCGGCGCGGCCGCAGAAACAGCATCGGCGCCTCCAGAATCATCCCTCGCGCCAATGGGCGGCAATGGACAGGCTTTGGCGACCGCTGAGCCTCAGTCGCCGCCAGCCCGGCTCAAACGCGGGGTGGTGCGGGGGTCGATCCTGGATGACAACTTCCTCATCGGTCACTTCGCACAGGCTGTCATCGAACTGATCCCCGATCAACTGCTCGCCCTGGGGCGGTTTTTCCCGCTTTTCCGCATCCCCATCGCCCGCTACATGATCAACGACACCTGCTTCACCAACGCGGCTTATTCGCTGAGCACCGGCCTGGCCGAAATGATCCCCATCCTGGGGATCCCGGTGGTGTTGACCGACACGGTGATCTTGACCAAAAACCAGCTCTTCATGGTGTACAAGCTGGGGCTGACGTTTGGTTTCTCCACGCGCTGGCAAGATTACGTGGGCGAATTCAGCAGCGTTTTGGGGGGCGGCTTCGTCTGGCGCCAAATCGCCCGTTCATTGATCGGTTTGATCCCGGTATGGGGCATCGCCCCCAAGACAGCAATCGCTTATGCCGGCACCTATGTCATCGGCAACGCGGTCTTGCAGTGGTATCTCACCGGCCGTCACCTCTCCAAGCAACAGATGCGTCAGGTTTACGACCAGGCCCTCGCCCGGGGCAGAGAACTGACCCGCTGGCTGGTGAGCAGGCGGCCAAAATTACGCCTGCCCAAACCCCGATTGAGTCTGCCTAAGCTGTCCCTATCCCTTCCCAAACGCCAGCCGCGCCCACTGCCTGCCATCGCGCCAGAGCGCGCCTGCGCCAACTGCGGTAAGACCAGCGCCGCCGACGCTAGCTTCTGTCAATACTGTGGCCATCCCCTGAACCAGCCTTAAGCCTGGCTATTGGGTTGAGCGAACAGAGGTGAGTTCAAACCGACTGCGCACAGCGAAATCCCAGATCGTCGCGCCAGTCGTCCAATAAGAGCCAGTCTCGCTGGGTCACGCGCACCGTGAACTGGCTGAAACTGCGCCAGGAGCCGCCGCGCAGTTCGTGCAAGAACGGCCCTTGATATTCGCTGGCCGTCCATTCCCACACGTTGCCAGCCATGTCCCACACCTGATGCGGGCTGCGCCCTTCCGGATAGCGATCCACCGGCGTCGTGGTGTTGATCCCGGCCTCCCAGTTGTTGCAATAGCGCCCATCTTGCCAGGCCTCTCCCCAGGGGTAACTGCGCCCATCTGTGCCGCGGGCGGCCTTCTCCCATTCTTGCGCCGTCGGCAGTCGGCAGCCCAGCCACTCACAGAAAGCCAGCGCATCGTGATAGCTCACCCCGACCACCGGATGTAGCCCCTTACGTGCCGGAAAATCGCGCCCTTTCCAATAGGCAGGCGCAGGATAGCGCGGGTTTGCCAGCAGGAAGTTGTGGTATTGCTGATTGGTCACCGGATAGCGAGCAATGCGGAAAGCTGGCAAGAAGGTCGGCTGCTTTTCCTCGCCAAATAAGAAATCTCCCGCTGGTATCTCCACCCACTCGATTTGGACCTCGGTCTTATAGCTGCGCTGCGGTCTGCGCATCGCGCTGGAAACAGGCGCCGGGCTGTAGGAAGAAGTTGCTTCTTCGGTTTGAGCGATCTCTCTTATCGCTCGACGGCCTTGACCGCTGGCGGCGGCGAAAGCGTCCTTTAGCTCTTGGCGAAATTCCTCAACTGTCGCATAGCGATCGCTGGCCAGAACTTCCATTGCCTTCAAGATGACCTGCTCCACTTCCGGGCTGATCTCAGGATTGAGTTGACGCGGCGCCGCAAGTGGTTTGCCGGTCACCCGCTCGATGCTTTCCAGAGGACGTCGGGCGGTCAACAAGGTGTAGAGCGTCGCTCCCAGGGCGTAGATGTCGGCGCGGGGATCGGTCGCCCCCTGGCCATATTGTTCCACGGGCGAGTAGCCTGCGGTCACCGCCCGGGCGCCAATGCTGGTGCGGCTATCTGGATCATAGCGCTTGGCGACCCCAAAGTCCACCAGCATCGCCCTTCCACCGGGTGTCACGCGGATATTGGCCGGCTTGACATCTCGATGGATGATCGGCGGGGTTCGCCCATGCAGATAGGCCAATGCGTCGCTAATCTGATCGATCCATTCCAGGGCCTGTTTCTGAAACAGGGGCTTACCGGTCCGATCCACCACTTCCTGCAGGTCGCGCCCCTCCACGAAGTCCATCACCAGGTACTGACCTTGCGCCGGGATGATGAAGTAGTCGATCACTCTGGGCAGGCTGGGGTGGCGCAAACCTGCCAGCAAATGCGCCTCGCGTTCGAACTGGCGCTGCGCCTCGTCCCAATATTCCAGGTTTTCTTTTAATGCGCAGATGGTCTTCAGGCTAAGGTCTTCAGCGCGATAAACCGTGCCAAAGCCCCCCTGCCCCATACGCTTGAGGATGCGATAGCGACGATTGACGATATCGCCAGGGTTCAGCGACATCTATCCGACCTCAGGGTTGACCACTCTACGACCGTTCAAGAGGATCATCTTGCGCCCTTCAGCAGAGATCTGGCCATATTGGCGGATATTATAGTCTGCTTCGCCGCGAATGCGGTCTGCCAGTTGGCGATACCCCTGCGAGATCAGGATCGCCGCCGCCTGGCGGAACTTTTGAATGGCGGCCTGGCGATTGCCGGCGTTCAAATCCTCCAGCGCAGCCGTGTTCAAATGGCGCGCCTGGGCCATCTCGACGAAGTTCATCACATAGCTATCCAATGGATTGGTCGCGCCGATATTCTGGGAAAATTCGATCACCAGGTCAACGCTCTGCTTCAGGATTCGGTCATCAACGGAGCGATAAGACACTTCCATTTGAGCGACGCGCACCTGACCAGCCGCCCGCGGAGGCAGAACGGTTTCCAAAAGGTAGGCCGCCCCTTCCATGCTGAGTTCTGCAGCTTGCAGCACCACCGCCTGCCCGGCCGGCTGAGGCAAATCAATGCCATGTATCGTCGGGATCACGCGCCAGGCATGCTGTACTTCGACGCCGCGCATGAAACGCATGGTAAGATGCACATCCCGCGCTACCACAGGCAAGGATCGATAGACCCGCTGCATGGCCTCGGCCGCTTCTTCCAGCGCACTGATGTACTCCACAGACCCGCTCAGCGAACCGGGCGGCGCCTGCAGGCTGCGGTCTGCCAGTTCGATCCAGCGTTGATCGTCCCAATTGTTGCCGAAGCCGATGACCGAAATGGGGATGCTGCTGTATCCAGCCTGGTCGGCCAGGCTTTCCAGTTCGCTTGCCGAGGCTTCAAGCTCGCCTCCCAGGATCAATAAAATGCGGCTGCTGGCCCCCGGCGAACGATGTATCTGCGCCTGCGCCAGGCCTTCTGCCAATCCGGCTGCGCTGAGCACCTGATTGGTCATGGCAATCTGGTCGATCTGATGCTTCAAGCGCGCCTTCTCTTGCACCGGTTGCGCCGGGATGATCGCCGAACCGGCCAGCGAAACCAGCGAAAAGTGATCCATCGTCTGAAGCTGATCGACCAGATCTTTGAGCGCCTGTTTGAACACCGGCAAGCCGTCCTCCATCATCGAACTGCTGTGATCCAGGATGACGGCGATGTTCAGCGGTAATCTGTGGTTAACGGCGCTGAGGTTGGGACCAAGCTGTGTAAGCAGATATGCTGGCTGCGGCTGGTCGCCAGCCGGCAGACCAACCCGATTGCACAGGCTGGTCAATTCAAGTTTCAAATCGCCAGAGTTGATATCCATATGTCACCGCCTGGAAGAGACCTGGCGTTGGCTCCAAAATCGAAGGCGAACCACCTGATAAGCGATGGCTGACCGACCGCTGGCTCTAACTGGCTTTGACGATGATGACGCTGATATTATCCTCGCCGCCGTGTCGGTTCGCCGCATCCACCAGATCGTGACAGGCCTGGAGCGGATCGCTGGCGCTTTCCATAATCTCCGCCATCTCCTGTTCGCTGCGGATCATCTCCCACAGGCCATCCGAACAAAGCAACAACTCATCGCCGGGTTGCATGCAGTGCTGGTAGATATCCGGTTTCACCCGATCTTTTTGCCCCAGGTAACGGTAGATGACATTGCGCTGCGGGTGGGTGTAGATTTCGTTCGGCAAGATATGCCCCTCGGCGACCAGGTTAGCGACGAGCGAATGATCGTGGGTGATCAATCTGAGCGCATGATTGCGCAACAGATAGGTGCGGCTGTCGCCGATATTGGCGATAACCGCCTCAGGGCCGCGCAGCACGGCCATGGTGATCGTCGTGCCAGCGTTTCCTGCGCTCTGGGGCTTGTGCCGGGCGTAATTATAGACCACGTAATTGGCCTTCTGGATCGCCTCGATTGTCAACTCTTCCAGATTGATCTCTTCGGGGGGCTTGGGGGTGAGCAACTGTCCGGCCTTGACCTTCTGAATATCTTCATCGGTCAGCACCAGTGTTGCGCGGGGATCTTTCGTGACAAACAACGAGGCAAATTCTCGCTTGATCGCTTCGACGGCCCAATAACTGGCGTGTTTGCCACCCATATGACCGCCCATGCCATCACATACCACAAACAACCCGAGCGGCTCTTTATTGGAAGCAGCGTGCATCTGGGACCAGATGCAGTCTTCGTTTTCCTCGCGAATCCGCCCCACATCGGTCACCGCGGCCGCGGTCAGGTTGATCATAGTCCCTCGACCTCCTCCAGCGCAAAGACGACCTCTTCCTTGCCCATCAGCTTCTCTTCGACTTTGCGGGTGATCAAATCCAGATGAGTAGGGTAGGCCACGTAGTTCAAGTCATCCGCGGGCACGGTGAGCACCGGACACAGGCGAAAATTGGCAATCCAGTCTTCGTAAAGCTGGTTAAGCTGCGCCAGATACTCGGGAGAGATACGTCGCTCAAAGTCGCGCCCGCGTTGATGAATCCGCTCGGTGAGTGTGTTTACAGAAGCGCGCAGATAAATCACCAGGTCGGGTGGAGGTAAAAACTCGGTCAAGACTTCATAAAGCTCGCGATAGGAAATATAGTCGCGCTCGTCGAACAAACCCTGGCGATAGAGATTCTGGGCAAAAATCTCGGCATCTTCGTAAACGCTGCGATCCTGGATCGCAGAAGTGGGGTGTTCGATCAACTGGCGATGGATGCGTAAGCGCCGGGTGAGAAAGAAAATCTGCGAATGAAAGGACCAGGCGCGCATATCGCGATAAAAGTCCGCCAGGTAGGGATTTTCGCCCACCGGCTCATAAAAGGGTTTCCATCCAAGACGCTCAGATAACAACTCAACCAGGGTGGATTTACCAACACCGATGTTTCCCGCCACTGCGATAAAGCGTTTCATTGGTCCTTCTCCAAATAGGCCACAGATTTTCCCGCCTGATCGTCCATAACCAGCTCCAAATGATGCTCGGGGCGGAAGCTGGCTACTTCGATCAAGCGCAGGCAGGGTTCCCAGTTCGCCTGATCGGGGAGAAAGCGGGACAGACAATTCGGCGTCTGGTCAAAAAAATCACGATTGAATACGACATCCTCATCATCCAGACAGATCGCCAATGGATAAATGTTGGATTCGACCAAGTCCTGGAAGAAGTGCGTGCCAAAGGAGGCTTCTGGAGCTCCGCCGATGTTCTCACCCGTCAACTCGATCAGCGCCCGGGCATTGTAAATATCCGAATATCCGACGCGCACCCCCAGGTCGGGCGTAGAAGTGCCCCAACGCCCAGGACCGATACAAATAAACACTTCGCCCTTGAGCGCGGCGTTGAGCAGCCCGACCAATCGCCCCAGTTCTGCTCGGGCTGCCGGGGTGGGCAAGGCAAAGTAGGCCTGCGGCGGGACATACATGACATAGCGAATGCCGCTCACCCGGCCTTCTGGCGCCATGCGCCGGGTGGAGAAGATCACATCCTCGGGGTTCAAATGCTGAGGCAGGCGCGCCTCGCTCTCCTGTAAATGGCTCTGCGGACGGCATTGCAGCAAGGAGATCTCCACATCCGGGTATGGGCTGGCAGGATCGACAATGCGCACTGTGAATTCGGTGTCCACCGGCGCCTGATAATGCTTTTCCAGGATTTGTAACATCCGGGTCATCCGTTTTGCCAGCGGGGTGCGGCGCAACATCTCATCGAAAGTGAGCACCAGATTTCTATCGCTTTCTCTGGGCAGGATGCGGATCGGCGCCAGGTAATCGCCATGATCGATCTGCGCCAGATAGCGCAAGACTGGATAATTCGGCCGCAAAACTTGCTCTACCGGCAGCGTCCTGAAAGCATTCCCTTCCAGGTCGATCAGATCCACATATTGCTGAGAGTAGTGTCGGGTGGCCTTGGCGGAGGATTCGGGATGCAACAAGGGGTGGCTGAGCGCCACCAAGCGGGGATAATCATTGCCCACCCGATCCACAGCGCGCGTCCCCAACCCCCAAACCAGGCGCAGGAAGCCATCTTCGCGCTTGATTTGCGGCGACCAGCGATACAGGTTGCGGCTGAAAGCCACCCCCGCGGCATGCGGCAAGTAGTAGCGCCCAAACCTATCTCCCTGCACCACCTGGATCAGGATCGCCATGCGTTCATCGTAATCCTGCAACCCCTTGGCGCGGCGATAGAGCAGGGCATCCGGGTTCAACATGCTGGCATAGATGCGGATGATCGCCTGGGACAGGTCGCGCAGGTTCTGTTCAGGCGTTCCCTGATTAGGGCAGAAATAGCTTTCGTACTTGCCGGCAAACGAAGTGCCGAAGTTATCTTCCAGCAAGCTGGAAGAGCGCACGATCAGCGGCTGCCTTCCGACTTGATCGAGCAAGGCGCGGAATTTTTCCAGGATATCGCTGGGGAATTCGCCCTTGAGAAACTCACTTTGAATCTTCGGATAGTCGGCGCGAATTTGCTCTTCCAATTTATATTTCTGATCGCCCCACTGCATCAAACCATTCAACGCCATGAAAGTGTATGTCAAATCTGCGCCCAGGAAATAGGACTCGGGCAAGCGCAGGCTGCGGCGAATTTCGTCATCGGCGACTTCCATCAAGATGCGCGCCGCCAGTAGCATACCGGCCGCCTTGCCGCCGATCTTACCCTGGCCGATCTTGTGAGCGCGGATGTCGTTCAAGTCTGCGATGGTGAACCAATCTTTGGCGATTTTAACGTATGCAAGCTGGTCGCTGATCATGGTGCGAATCAGCACCACCTTGATCTCCTGCAGGCGCGCTTCGTGTTGGGCGCGCTCCGCAGGCGGCATCTTTTCGATGCTCATCGCCTGGTCGAAGAGCATATTCTGCGGCGCAAGCTCTGGATTGAACGACACTTGCAAATCACTGCTGCCAGCCCCGCGCTCGCTCAGCGTATCCCGAACGATTTTCTCGAACAGATCGTAAGGCAGGTTATAGGCAAAGTAAAAATCGGTCAGGTGGTCGCGCAGGCGCGTCAGCCTGAGTTCCCACACATCTGCCGGTTCTTCAGAAAAGGGGTCGTGAAGCCCCTCCAGCGCTTGAGAGCGGATCGCCTTCTCTCGCGCCTCGGCCTCGAAGGCCTGCTGAGTGATCACCCCGCGGTTGAACAGCTCGCGGCGCATGCGCGCTCGAATTTGCGTGCTCAGGATGGGATACTGGGCAAGCGACAGGTAGATATGCAGAGTGCGGTCAGAGGAGGCCGGCGGCAGGGTCATCTTGAGCCGAGGCTGGATTTCAGAGCGCAGAGCGATCAATCAGCTTCCCAGGTGCATCGGCATGATCACATGCAGGAAATCGCTCTGTCCATCTTGCGCGCCAACAGGCCGAATAACGCCAGGCAGATTGTCGGCTGTTGTTTCCAGGGCCACATTGGGCGTGCGGACGACATCCAGCACTTCTCGTAGGAAGCGTACATTGAAAGCGATCAGCAACGGCGCGCCCTCGATGCTGGCATCCACCACGTTCTGGTTGAAGCCGGTTTCCTCGGATTGCCCAGAAATTTCCACCACGCCCGGCTGCAATTCACCGCCCGGGCGGATATCCAGGCGAGCGATGTGCGATCCCTCACGCGCGAAGATCTCAGCCTGCTTGCAAGCCTTTAGAAAGGCGGCCGTCGAAAGGATGGCGCGGGTTTCGCAGCGACGCGGGATAATCTGCTCATAGTCCGGGAAAGTGCCTTCGATGAGCTGTGAAACCAGCTCGACATCTCCAACTCGGAAGACCACCTGTCCGCGCCCCGGCGGCATAGTCATCATGACGGTTTTATCGCCGTCGCCGGCAATACGAGCCAGTTCGCTGAGGGCGCGGGCCGGGATGACCGCGTTAATCGGACGGGCCGCGGGAGAGGAGAGGCGCGCCTTGCGCACCGAGAGGCGGAAACCATCTGCTGCTGCCATAGTAATCTGATCGTCCTTGACGGTTACCAGCACACCGGTAAGGATCGGGCGGGCATCGTCGGTCGAAGCGGCAAAAGCTACCTGCTGCACCATCTCCTTGAAGTCAGCAACGTTCAATTCCAGGGCCTGGGAGAAATCCGCCACTGGCATGGGAGGGAATTCTTGCGCGTCGATGCACTTCAGGTCGGTAGTGGACGCGCCGCAGCGCACGTTGAGCGTCTGGGTGCGCACGGTCAGAGCCATATCCACCTGGTTGTTGGGGGGCAGGGTGCTGACCAGATCGGAGAAGGTGCGCGCAGGGACGGTGGTGGAGCCTTCCTCCTGGATCTTGGCCCCAATCCAACAAGTAATGCCCAATTCCAGATTCGTCGCTGAGAGGCGCAACCGACCTTCATCCGTGGCGACCAGGACGTTGGCGAGTACAGGCAAGGTGCTGCGCGGTGAAACGGCACGCGAAACGATGCTCAAGCCGCGAGCCAGGTTCTCTTGCAGGACAGTAACTCTCATAGCAGCATTCCTCTCCTCGGTGGGGTTGCTTAAAGTATAGCACGATTATAAACGATCGGGGCGTCTTTCGAGCTTCCCGCATCGAAAGACGCCCCAAAATCCCGCTAAGGATAAACCGTTCGGGCTAGATCCAGCCGCGCAACTCCATGGCGGTCACCACCCGCTTGATTGCCACCATATACGCCGCATCACGCATGAACACTTTCTCACCTTCGGACATTTCCAGTACGCTGTTGAACGCCTGGGTCATCTTGGTATCCAAACGCTTCAGCACTTCTTCTTTCGTCCAGTAATAGTTCATGTCGTTCTGGACGCCTTCGAAATAGGACACCGTCACCCCGCCGGCGTTGGCCAGGAAATCGGGGATGACGAACACGCCGTTGCTCTTGAACACCTCATCGGCCTCGGGCGTCGTTGGGCCGTTGGCGCCCTCCGCCACCAGCCGCACCCGGCTGCTCACTCGCTTGACCGTTTCGGCATTAATCTGCCCTTCCAGCGCGCCAGGGATCAATACATCCACATCTTTTGCGATCCAGGCATCGCCATCCTCGATCACGTAGCCGGCCTTGACCGCTTTGTCCTTGTCAATCGTGCCGTATTGATCGGTGATCGTCTGCAGGAAATGGGGGTCGATGCCTTTGGGGTGCGTGACGGTGTAGGGAGCTTTGTCAGCGCGATCCCAATAGGAGACGCAGATCACCTTGCCGCCAAGCAAATCCGTGAAGCCAATTGCTGCGTACTGCGAGACGTTGCCGAAGCCCTGGATCGCCGCCACCGACTTCGTCGGGTCCAGCTTGAGGTGCCTCATCGCCTCGCGCACCGTGTAGATCACGCCAAAGCCGGTCGCTTCGGTGCGGCCCAGCGAGCCGCCGCCGCCCACCGGTTTGCCGGTGATCACGCCGGGGGTGTACTGCCCCACCAGCTTGGAATATTCGTCCATCATCCAGCCCATCATTTGTGGGGTAGTGCCCACGTCTGGCGCAGGGACATCCTGGCGCGGGCCGATGTTGCGCCACATCTGCTGCACCCAGCCGCGGCACAACCGCTCCTTCTCGGTGACCGAGAGGGTCGCCGGATCGACCGGCACGCCGCCCTTACCGCCGCCCAGCGGGATGTCTGCTACGGCCGTCTTCCAGGTCATCCACATTGCCAGGGCGCGCACCGTATCCAGCGTCTCCGACGGGTGAAAGCGGATGCCGCCCTTGTTCGGGCCGCGGGCGTCGTTGTGCTGCACCCGGTAGCCAAAGAACAGGCGCATCGAGCCATCGTCCATGCGCACCGGGATCTCGAATTTGAACTCACGCGCTGGCCAGCGCAGGATTTCGGCCACCTGGGGGTCGAGGTTGAGCTGCTCAGCGACGTGATCGAATTGCTTTTGGGCCATCTGGAATGCGTTGATCAATTCTGCCATTCGTCTCTCTCCTTTTATCAATCTAATTTCGACCGCTTCCGACGAAAAATATAAGCGGGCACCCCGGAACAGTGCCCGCCCGAATCCATACGTCCTATGGCAGCCAGGTAGCTCATAGTGGGTCGCCTGCTGATGCTACGAGGTTAGCAAATGTCAGACATCCCGTCAAGGGGAAATGCGGCATATTTCACACATGACTTACTTCCTGTTAACCCTGGACACCGCTACCCTTGCGCAGTTCAGCCAGTTGCCGATCCAATTCCTTCTGTAACACCTGGGGGTTGGCCTGGCCGCGCGCCGCTCGCATCACCTGTCCAAACAGCCATTTAGCGACCGTCTCTTTGCCGCCTAAGTAAGCCCGAACTTCGTTCGGGTTTTCCTCCAGGACGCCTTGCACCAGCCCAGCGATGGCCGCCTGATCGGAGATCTGCCGTAACCCGCGCCGGATCACAATCGCCTCGGCGCTTTCCCCGCTCTCGAACATCTCCGCCAGCACAGCCTTGGCGGTGTTCTGGTTGATCTCGCCTTGCGCGGTCATGCGCAGCAGCGCCGCCAGCATCTCGGGTGTGGCGCGCGTCGACTCGATCCCTATTCCAGCCTGGTTCAACAGGCCGAACAGGTCGCCGCTGATCCAGTTTGCCACCACCTTGGGGGCGATCTCCGGAGCAGCCTGGACTGCCTGTTCGTAGTAAGCTGCCACCTGCGGTTCTTCAGTCAGTACGCCGGCATCGTAAGCGCTCAGTCCGTACTGCGCCTGGAAGCGCCCCAGCCTGGCCTCCGGCAGCTCGGGCAACGCAGCCCGGATTTGCTCCAGCCAGGCCGGGTCGATCACCAACGGCGGCAGGTCAGGTTCTGGGAAGTAGCGATAGTCCTCGGCCTCTTCCTTGGTGCGCTGGACCACCGTGACGCCGCGCGCTTCGTCCCAGCCGCGCGTCTCCTGCACCACTGCCTGCCCCCGACGCAACAACTCGCTTTGGCGCTGGATTTCGTAGGCGGTGGCGCGCTCCAGCGCCCGGAAGCTGTTCAGATTCTTGATCTCGGTGCGCGTGCCCAGCGCCTGCCCGCCAGCCGGGCGCACGGAGATGTTCGGCTCGACACGCATCACGCCCTTCTGCATATCGCCGGAATTGACCCCCAGATAACGCAGGATGGCGCGCAGCGCCATGGCATAGGCGCGCACTTCCTCCGCCGTGCGCAGGTCGGGCTCGGAGACGATCTCCAGCAGCGGCACGCCTGCCCGGTTGAGGTCAACCAGGGAATAAGATTCGCTTCCTTGTTCGATGTGGGTCAGCTTGCCGGTATCCTCTTCCAGATGCACTCGCCGGATGCGGATCAGCCGCTCGCCCTGCGAGGTGCGGATTTTCAGCCGCCCATTGCGCGCCAGCGGCTGCTCGTATTGCGAGATCTGATAGCCTTTGGGCAGATCGGGGTAGAAGTAATTCTTGCGGGCGAAGATGCTGACCGGGGCGATGTCGCAATCCAGGGCCAGCGCCACGCGCAACCCAAATTCGACCGCCCGCTGGTTGAGCACCGGCAGCACGCCTGGCATCCCGGCGCATACCGGGCACACGGCAATATTCGGCTCGGCCTGCGTCGAGTCGACCACCACGCAGCGACAAAACATCTTGGAGCGCGTGGCCAGCTCGGCGTGCACCTCCAGGCCAATGACCGCTTCGAATTCCATCGCTCCCGTTACCCGTGACGCTGCATGAAGCGCTCGATGCGATGCAGCGCTTCCTCGATTTTCTCGTACGCTGTGGCATAAGAGCAGCGCACGAAGCCCTGGCCGCCCGCCCCGAAGGCCGAGCCGGGAACTACCGCCACCCGCTCCTCTTCCAGCAGCTTCTGCGAGAAGGTTTCGTCGTCCATGCCGGTGACGCTGATCTCCGGGAAGGCGTAGAACGCGCCGTGCGGCTCGAAGGTCGGTAGCCCCAGCCGATTCATCCCGTTGACGATCAGCAGCCGGCGGCGGTTATACTCGTCCAGCATCTCCTGGACATAAGGCTCGCCGACGCGCAGCGCTTCCAGCGCGGCCGCCTGGGCAATGGTCGGAGCGGACATGATCGTATATTGATGGATGCGCAGCAGACCGGCCATGATCTCTGCCGGCGCGGCGGCATAGCCGATGCGCCAGCCGGTCATGGCATAGTCCTTCGAAAAGCCGCCCAGAGTGATGGTGCGCTTCCACGCCCCGGGCAGGCTAGCAAAGCACACATGCGGCACCCCGTACACCAGCCGGTCGTAGATCTCGTCCGAGATCACCACCAGGTCGTGCTCTTCGGCGATGCGCAATACCTCCAGCAGCGTCTCACGCGAGGCCACTGCGCCGGTGGGATTATTGGGGTAGCCGATCAGGATGGCCTTGGTGCGCGGCGTGACCGCGGCCTCCAGCGCCGCCAGGTTGGGCTGGAAATTATCCTGCACCCGGCTGGGGATTTCGACCGGCACGCCGCCCGCCAGGATGACCTCGCTCTGGTAAGCGACGAAACACGGCGTGGGCACAAGAACTTCTTCACCCGGCTCCAGGATTGCCGTCAACGCCAGGTACAACGCCTCCGAGACGCCTACGGTCAGGATTACCTCCTTCGCCGGATCATAGGATACGCCATATCTGCGCTGTAGATGCGCCGCCAGCTCCTGGCGCAGCTCCAGAATGCCCGCGTTGCTGGTGTAATGCGTCTCGCCGCGCTGCAAAGATCGGATGCCCGCTTGCAGAATCGGCTCCGGTGTAGTGAAATCCGGCTCGCCGATCCCCAGCGAGATGACGTCCTTCATTGTGGCGACGATATCGAAGAATTTGCGTATGCCAGACGGTTTGAGCGTGGCTACTCGATGGGCGAGATAGCTTTTGGTCATAGTGTCTCCTTGTTGGTTTGCGTGTTTTTGATCATCCAAGCTGCACAGGTCGGCAGCCTCCAAACCCTTAGGGGGCCCTCCGACCTGTCAGCCGTTCATTTCTGGTCGATGTCCCAGGCATCCATTGTGGCATCATAGGATAATTCAAAGATCGAGCCATCCCCGGCGCGCACCCGAAAGCGCTTTCCCGTGGGCGTCCGCCAGCTCGCCAGGATTTCGGCGACCTCCAGCCGCGCCCTCTGCCAGTAAAACGCCCGCGGGCGCTCGGCGTATTCGCCGCCCGAATAGCATTCGACCTGACCCAGCGCCTGGCTCATCCCATGCTCTGCTACAGCGTCACCTCGGTGTTGTCCCCGGCGTTGATCACGCCGGCGCGTCGCCGCAGCACCGCCCGCCGTCCCACCAATGATGCGTCCAGGATGATATCGGTGGCCTGCGCCTCATCCTCCAGGATGGAATTGCGGATGATGCTACGTTCGATGCGGCAGCCTGCCCCAAGCGACACATAGGGGCCGATGATCGAGCCCTGAACCTGAGCGGTGGGGTGGATGAACACCGGCGGGAAGATCACCACCCCATCCCGCTGGCCAATCTGGGCGCTGTTATCTTTGCCGTGCTCCAGCAAATAGCGGTTGGTCTCCAGCAGCGTTTCCGGGGTACCGGCATCCAGCCAGATCTCGACCTGCTGGATGCGCATGCGCAGCCCGCGCTCGAGCATGATATTGACCGCGTCCGCCAGGAAGAACTCACCCTTGAGTTGCGTGTTACGTTCAATCTGCTCATCGATCGCAGAGAGCAGATCCCTGGCCTCCTTGAAGTAGTAAAAGCCGACCACTGCCAGGTTGTTCTCCATCTCCTGCGGTTTTTCGATCAGGCGCTTCACCCAGCCATTCTCACCCAGTTCAGCCACACCGAAGCGCCGCGGATCTGGGACGGGATGCACCCAGGTCACCGCCTCGGCCGGTTCATCCTCTAAAAAGGACAGGTCGGTCTCAATCAAGGTATCGGCAAAGACCACCAGCATCGGACCGTCCAGGTATTGCTCGGCCAGCTTGATGGCATGCGACTGGCCGCAGGGGTTATCCTGCACTACGAAATGCGATTTCAGGTCGGGGTAATGGGTGCGAATATGCTCTTCGATCTGCTCGCCCAAATAGCCGACGATGGCGACCAGCTCGATTTCCAGCCCCGCAGGCAAAGACGCCAGACTGTCCATCAGGTGGTCCAATACAGTCTTCCCGGCCACGCTGACCAGTTGCTTGGGCTTGCTCCAGGTATGCGGGCGCAGGCGCGTCCCCAACCCGGCCATGGGGATGACGACTTTCAGGGTGGAGTTTTTCATCAGGCAAATGTCCCTCGTTTGATGATGATGTCTTGCACCCCCCATTATAATCAATCCTGCCTTCCATAGAGCGCAGATCGGCGGGCTTGGACATCAAGCAGGCCAATTGGAAAGGACGATCCTCGATATTAAGGTAAAATTAGATTGTCAACAGAGTGGTCTTGGTTGAGTAGGTGGAGACGAATGGAATGATTTCGGTTGAAGCCTGGCTAAAATCTTTCGGTTTTGTCAGAAACCCCTTCGAAACCACCGAGGCGGCGGGCGAAGCTCAATATGTTTCTGACTTTCTTCACCAGACCTTCGTCAAGCCCCAAGGATTCGATGAGATTTTAGGTCACCCTTCCTATCCGAAATCCAGCCTTGTTCTCGCAGCCAGGGGAAAGGGCAAAACCAGCGCCCGCTTGATGACCGCCCATTTCTGCCGAGAGGGGATATTCCCCAAAGAGATTGGCTCCGAAAAGGCTGAAATCATACGGGTACTGCCTATCCATCATACCCATTTTGAGAGACTGGTCGCTGCAGATAGCCTCTCGGCCCTGGTTAACATGCATGTGATCGAAATATTGCTCCGCGCCGTCCCGGCTCTGGTGAATATGTTGATACATTATCCGGAGATATCGGAGCACGTCGAGCAGTTGAATCCCCTTCGCCGTCTAGAACTTCAATATTTCCTGGTTGCATTCAAGCACAATGTCCCTTTACAAGAGTACAAATTCGCACGCGACATTTTAGGGAAAGAAATCGTCTCCGTGGGCGAGGCGCGTACTTTATCGGGTTTTTCTCTGCCGGATCATGGCCAACAGAAGATTGGCCTGTCTGCCCAGGAAATCGAAGCTCATTTGACAGCTTACTCTCAACAAACACCGATCGACCTGTTGGGCCGTTTTGCGGCGCTGATGGTGGATCTGGGCTTTGGTGCAACTTATGTGCTGGTGGATGGCGTGGACGAAATTGCCGAGACCGCGGATAATTTCGCCGCCGCGGCCGGACTGCTCGTTCCTCTGCTCTCCAATCTAAACCTGATGACGAATACGCCGTATCTGGCTTTCAAGATCTTCGCACCGTCCGAAATGGAAACGCTGCTCTTGGAGGAAACCAGAAAAGTGCGGCGCGACCGACTGGCTGTACAGCGCATCGAGTTACGAGAAGATGATCTTGCAGAAATATTGCACCGCCGGCTGGCCTATTGCAGCAATAACGTCATCTCCAGCATGGATGCTATCAGCTCCCGGAAGTTGCGCGGGTTGATAGAAAAGGAGCTGACTTCACGCGCAGAGGGGAATCCGCGCCAACTGGCGTTGCTTGGTCAGTACATGCTGGAGCATCGCTGCCAGGTTGTAGCACCAGACGATGAGCAGGAAGACTATCTGCTGGATCAAGATGACCTGGAGTGGGCAGAGCACAGATTATTGGGAAAGCCGATGGTATCAGCGATTCTGTCCAATCCAATCGAAGCTACGTTCATCGAACAACCCGCCGCACCCTCTGAGCCAATCGCAGCATCCATTGCGGGCGATTGGTTTCGTCACGAACTACCTGCTCCAATTGCTCTCTCTTACCTGGTCTATCAGCGTGAGAGCGTTGCGCATGTTCGCATCTGGAAAATGTATGAACTGGTCGAGTCCACCCTGGCGTTCTTATCCCAAGTGCTGCTGGCCTTGCTGCACCAGGAGCTTAGGGATAAGACCTCGCAGCAACTGAGGCGGAGCGGCTTGCGCCTCGAGCGCACATCCATGGGCATCTGGCGGATCACGCTGGAAAAATTGCCCGGAATGCTGGCCGGGCTGGGTATTCGCAGCCATTTTGCCCGGGCCTGCCAGAGTTTTTTGGAGAAAAACAGTGATTTCGTGCAGACGATCAACGAGGAGCGCAACCGTTCAGCCCACGGAGGCCCGCAACCTGAAAAGGCATGTGAGGCGCTGATTGAGCAATATGCCCACCCGCTTCAGCAATATTTGAGCGGCCTGTCTTTTCTACGGGAGTGTCACCTGGTGAAGGCCATCAGCGTTTATAAGCGGGAGGACAGATATCTTCATCGGTGCACATCTTATGT
>CAZCYV010000019.1:0-3328 GCA_964503145.1 uncultured Anaerolinea sp.
GGGTGTTATCGGAGTGGGAGAGGGGGGCGGAGTCGGCGTGGCGCTGGGGGCGCGGTTGAGGAAAAGTAAATAGGGAATTCTCCGCTCACACCATCACCGTCACCTCCACCATCAGCTTCCTGGCGCGCTCGATCATCTCTGGCGGGAAGGGGGCGGGTTTGCGGGTCTGCGCGTCGAGCAGGAGGCCGGTGATCAGGGTGGCCGCGGCCACTTCGCCGCGCTCATCGTTGAGCATCTCGTGGTAGAAGCGGATGCGCAGCGGGCGTATTTCGATGACGGCGGTGCGGATGGTGAGGGTGTCGCCGGGCAGCAGCTCGCGGCGGTAGGCGGTCTCCTGGCGCACGGCGGCGATGCCAAGGCCGCGCTGGCGCAGGCGGGTGGGGGTCAGGCCGATGGCGGCGAACATCTGCCAGGTAGCTTCGTCGAATTTGGCGGCGTAGTACATGATGTTCAGGTGGCCCATATGGTCGCACTGCCAGGGATAGACGACGCCGCGGTGGGTGAGCAGCATCTCAGACATGGCGCTCAGCGGCGCAGCAGCAGCAAGATCCCGGCCGCAGCAGCCAGCAGCCCCAGGATAACCTCTTGCGAAGGCAGGCTCAGGTTCAGCAGCGGCAGCCCGCCGACCAGGATCAGCCAGACGGCCAGCAGGGCGCCGCCAAGGCCGCGCGGCAGGCGCAGCTCCTGCCGGTTGAGCAGCAGCAGCGCGCCGGCGGCGATGGCCAGCACCGACAGGATCAGATCGGCGGAAGCGAAGCCGACCTTGAGCAGCGGCAGCACGCCGGCAAGGATCAGGTAAACCGCCAGCAGAGGGATGGCCCATTTGCGCATGAGGCACCTCCTAAGAAGGGTGGATCGGCAGGGTTGCAAGGCGGCGTTCCTCGACCGCGCAAAGCGCGCTGCGCTCGGAACGCCTGTTGGGGCAATTCTACCCTATCTGTGGCTCATTGTTCGACGCGATGTGTGAACCGGTATATAATTCGTCCCCAGGGGAGGCTTTTCCGTGACCGGAAAGCGTCGCCGTGGTAAAAAGAATAAAATGGAGGATTCAATGGAAATAGGCAAATCGTTCACCTTTTTCACCGAAGACGCCAGATGGCCGGAGAAGCTGGGCCTGAGCGTGTTGATCTCCGCCACGCCGGTGCTGAACTTCGCCTTCACCGGCTTCATGGTGGATCTGATGCGCAACGTGGCGGCGGGCCAGGAGAAGCCGCTGCCAGATTGGTCCGACATCGGCGACAAGCTGGTGCGGGGACTGCTGCTCCTCATTGCCTATGTCATCTACATGCTGCCGGTCTTCGTGATAGGCTGCCTGCTATTTGCAGCCGCGCTGATGCCGGCGTTTGCCGTCAGCGGCCAGGGCGACCAGGGGCTGAGCCAGGGGCTGGCCCTCGGCGTCACCGCGCTGCTGATCGCCCTGCTCTGCGTCATCGGCGTGTATTTTTTGCTGTTCATCCTGGTCTCGCCGGCGATCATGATCCACTACTCCCGCCAGGGCAGTTTCGGCGCCTGCTTTCAGCTTCAGCCGATCCTGAAGATCATCACCGGCAATCTTTCGGAGTACCTGACCGCTTTCGTGATTTACCTGGCGCTCACCGCCGCCATGAGCGTTGTGGTCTTCATCGTCAGTCTGATCCTGGGGTTTATCCCCTGCATTGGGATGTTCCTGGCCTGGGCGCCGTCGCTGGCGGCCCTAGTTTACGTCAGCGTTGTGTACTCCCACCTGTTTGGGCAGGTGGGGGCGAAAGCGGCGCTGGAAGGAGGCGCGGCATGAGCGAAGAGCGTCAGAGCTACCACATGACCCCGGAGGAGTTTCGCAAGGCCGGCTACGCCGTGGTGGATTGGATCGCCGATTACTATCAGCGGGTGGAAACCCTGCCGGTGCTGTCGCAAGTCAGGCCGGGGGAGGTACGCGCCGGGCTGCCGCCGGAGCCGCCCGAACACGGCGAGCCGTTCGAGTCCATGCTGCAAGATATTGACCGGCTGATCCTGCCGGGGATCACCCACTGGCAGTCCCCCAACTTCTTCGCCTTCTTCCCGGCCAACGCCTCCGGGCCGGCGATCCTAGGCGACCTGCTTTCCTCGGGGCTGGGGGTGCAGGGGATGCTGTGGTTGACCAGCCCGGCCTGCACCGAGCTGGAGACGCACGTGCTGGACTGGATGGCCGACCTGCTGGGGCTGCCGGAGAAGTTCAAGTCCAGCGGCAGCGGCGGCGGGGTGATCCAGGATACCGCCAGCAGCGCCAGCCTGACCGCCCTGCTGGCGGGGCGCGAGCGCGCCACGGGCTATGCGAGCAACGAGCGCGGCTGCGACGGGCGGCTGGTGGTCTATACCTCCACCCAGGCGCATTCGTCTATCGAAAAGGCGGCCAAGATCGCCGGCATCGGGCGACAGAACGTGCGTCTGATCGAGGTGGACGAGAATTTCGCCATGCGCCCGCAAGCGCTGCGCGCCGCCATTGAGCAAGACCGCCAGGCGGGGCTGACGCCGTGCTTCGTCTGCGCCACGGTGGGCACCACCTCGTCCAACGCCCTGGATCCGCTGCCGGAGATCGGGCGCATCTGCCAGGAATACGGCGTCTGGCTGCACGTGGACGCGGCCATGTCGGGCACGGCGGCGATCTGCCCGGAGTTCCGCTACATCCAGGACGGGGTGGAGCTGGCCGACAGCTACGCCTTCAACCCGCACAAGTGGATGTTCACCAACTTTGACTGCGACTGCTTCTTCGTGGCCGACCGGGCGGCGCTGATTCAGACGCTGAGCATTCTGCCGGAGTATCTGCGCAACCAGGCCACCGAGGCCGGGGCGGTGTTCGATTACCGCGACTGGCACATCCAGCTTGGGCGGCGCTTCCGCTCGCTGAAGCTGTGGTTCGTCATCCGCCATTACGGGGTGGAGGGACTGCGCTACCACGTCCGCAAACATGTGCGGCTGGCGCAGAACTTCGCCCGCTGGGTGCAGGAATCGCCGCAGTTCGAGCTGGCGGCGCCGGCGCCGCTGAACCTGGTGTGCTTTCGACACAAGGGCGGCGACGCCGCCAACCAGGCGCTAATGGATCGGCTGAACCAGAGCGGCAGGCTGTACCTGACGCACACCAAACTGGACGGCAAGCTGACCCTGCGCATGTGTATCGGCCAGACGCACACCGAGGCGCGCCACGTGGAGCAGGCCTGGAAGCTGATCCAGGAGGTCGCGGCAACGCTGTAGCCCGGTTGGTGGCGTTGCGGTGCGGCTGTCATTGCGAGGAGCGTTCTGTGCGGCGAAGCAATTCCCTTGGCTGGGGGGAGATTGCTTCGGTCGCTGCGCTCTCTCGCAATGACAGAGGCCC
>CAZCYV010000019.1:3428-57727 GCA_964503145.1 uncultured Anaerolinea sp.
CTATGCTCTCTCGCAATGACAGAGGCCCCTATGCTCTCTCGCAATGACAGAGGCCCCTATGCTCTCTCGCAATGACAGAGGCCGCTGCGCTCTCTCGCGATGACAGAGGCCGCTGCGCTCCCTCGCAATGACAGAGGCCCCTATGCTCTCTCGCAATGCCAGAGGCCCCTATGCTCCCTCGCAATGAGAGGGGGCGCGGCGCTCAGAACGACGAGGTGGTCGCCCCGTCGGGGATCTGGCGGATGTCGTAAGGCGTGGCCTGATAGACGTAGTAGTTTAGCCAGTTGGAAAAGAGCAGGTGGGCGTGGCCGCGCCAGCGCACCTGCGGCGGGCGCGAGGGGTCGTCACCGGGGTAGTAGTTGCGCGGCGGGTGGATGGGCAGGCCTTTCTGCAGGTCGCGGCGGTACTCGGCCTCCAGGGTGAGCGGGTCGTACTCCGAGTGGCCGGTGATGTAAAAGTGGCGCCGGTCGTGCGAGGCGACGATGTAGATACCTGCCTCGTCCGATTCGGCCAGGATGGATAGCTCGGGCACGGCTTCGATGTCGGCGCGGCGGATTTCGGTGTGGCGCGAGTGCGGGGCATAGAATGTGTCATCGAAGCCGCGCAGCAGGCGCACGTTGTGCGACAGTACGCGGTGCGGAAAGACCCCGAACATCTTGTGCGGCAGGGGATACTTGGGCACGCCGTAACGATGGTACAGCCCTGCCTGGGCTGCCCAGCAGATATGGAAGATCGAGTAAGCGTGCGTCTCACTCCAATCCATGATCTCTTGCAGCTCGCGCCAGTAATCCACTTGCTCGAAGGGCAGATGCTCTACCGGCGCGCCGGTGATGATCAGGCCGTCGAACTTCTCATCGCGGATCTCGTCGAAGCAGGTGTAGTGGTTAAGCAGGTGCTCGGCAGGCGTATTGCGCGATTCGTGCGACTCCATGTGCAGCAAGGTGACCTCCACCTGCAAGGGGGTGTTGCCCAGCAGGCGCAGGAGCTGGGTCTCGGTGGCGATCTTGGTGGGCATTAGATTGAGGATCGCCAGTTTGAGCGGTCGGATGTCTTGATGTAGCGCGCGATTTTGGCCCATGACGAAGATGTTCTCCTGTTCCAGGATGGTTTTGGCGGGCAGGGTTTCAGGGATGACGACAGGCATGGCGACCTCCATTCGAGAAGCGATTTTCCAGGCGCAACGCTGGCGAACCGTGTTTGCCCGCGTTGCGCCTGACCTTCTGGGTAACCGGTCATGCGAGAGCCTGTTCCAGGTCCCAGAGGATGTCTTCGATGTCTTCAATGCCGACGCTCAGGCGGACAAAGTCTGGCGAGACGCCGGCGCTGAGCTGCTGCTCGGGGGTGAGCTGGCTGTGGGTGGTGCTGGCGGGGTGGATGGCCAGGCTGCGGGCGTCGCCCAGGTTGGCCAGGTGGGTGAAGAGTTGCAGACGGTCGATGAAGCGGCGCCCGGCCTCCACGCCGCCCTGGATGCCGAAGCCGAGCACCGCGCCCGGCCCCTTGGGCAGGTAGCGGCGGGCGAGATCGTAATCGCGATGGCTGGGCAGGCCGGGGTAGGTCACCCAATTCACCCGCGGGTGTCGCTCGAGGAACTCGGCGACGCACTGGGCGTTTTGCACATGGCGCTCCATGCGCAGGCTGAGCGTCTCCAGGCCCTGCAGGAATAGCCAGGAGTTGAACGGCGACTGGCAGGCGCCGATATCGCGCAGCACCTGGCCGCGCGCTTTGACCAGGAAGGCGAGCGGCCCCAGATCGGCGTACACCAGGCCGTGGTAGCTGGGGTCGGGTTCGGTGAAGTTGGGGAAGCGCCCGCTGGCGCGCCAGTCGAAGTTCCCGCCATCGACAATGGCACCGCCGATGGAAGTGCCGTGGCCGCCGATGAACTTGGTGGTGGAATGGACGATGATGTTCGCCCCCCACTCCAGCGGGCGGCACAGGTAGGGCGTCGCCAGGGTGTTGTCGATCACCAGCGGCAGGCCGTGTTCACGGGCGATCTCGGCCACCGCCTCGAAGGGGAAGACGTTGATCAGCGGGTTGCCCAGCGTCTCGCCCCAGATCAGCTTGGTGTTGGGGCGGATGGCGCGGCGGAAGTTCTCCGGGTTGGAGGGATCGACGAAGGTGGTCTGGATGCCGATGCGTGGGAAGGTGTATTCGAGCTGGTTATAGGTGCCTCCGTACAGGGTGGAGGCCGAAACAATGTGATCGCCCGCCTGACACAGGGTGAGGATGATCAGGGTCTGGGCGGCATGGCCAGAGCTGGCCGCCAGCGCCCCCACCCCGCCCTCCAGGTCAGCCAGGCGCTGCTCGAAGACGCCGTTGGTGGGGTTCATAATGCGGGTATAGATGTTGCCGGCCTCTTCCAGGGCGAACAGGCGGCTGGCGTGATCGGTGTCCCGGAAGGCGTAGGCCACGGTCTGGTAGATCGGCGCGGCGCAGGCGCCAGTAGTGGGGTCGGGGGCCTGGCCAGCGTGCACCTGGCGGGTGGTGAATCCGAGCTTGTGCGTGATTTCCTGGGTGGTCATGTCTCTTCTCCTGTGTCGAATATGGTTAATCAAAAAGCGGCGGACAGTCTTGCGCAAATCCGTTGGAATTTGCGGAAGGCTGTCCGCCGCCTGCGCGGTCTCCTGTAGGGGATCAACCGCTAAGCACGAGTGTGCTCCTCAGCAGGGCGGTGGTCACAGCCCCCGCCCTGCGCATGGACATCGAGTAGTTCAGCATGCAGATCATTTCCTGATCTCCAAATTTCGCCAATTGTATGGAGAGACGGCGAATCTGTCAAGAGTGTAAGCCAAAACTGGGTCGAAATCGGTTGATCTTTTACCCACTTGGCATTATGATACAAACTCCAGACAGAGTGCATCATGAGCGAAGTTTTGGGCGAAGACAAAGGACTTATCCTGATCGTGGACGACACGGTCACCAATCTGCGTTTGCTGTCGGCGATGCTGACCAGCAACGGCTACCAGGTGCGCGAGGCGCTGGACGGACCGAGCGCCCTGCAGGAAGTGCGCCAAAACCCCCCGGACATGATCCTGCTGGACATCCGTATGCCGGGCATGGACGGCTATGAGGTGTGCCAGAAGCTGAAGGCCGACGAAGCCACGCGCAACATTCCGGTGATCTTCGTCAGCGCGCTGGACGAGCAGACCGAGAAGGTGCAGGGCTTCGCAGTGGGAGGCGTGGACTACATCACCAAGCCCTTCCAGGTGCGCGAAGTGCTGGCGCGGTTGGAGACGCACCTGACTCTGCGGTGCTTGCAGCGTCAGCTCGAGGCCCAAAACACGCAGCTCCAGCGCGAGATCGCCGACCGCATCCGCGCCGAGGAGGCGCTGCAGGCGGCCAAAGAGGCGCTGGAGATGCGGGTGCAGGAGCGCACCGCCGAATTGGCGGCGGCCAACCTGTCGCTGAGCGTCGAATTACAGGAGCGCAAGCGCGGCGAAGCCGAGCGCGAGCGGCTGCTGGCGCAGGTGCGCGAGCAGGCGCAACAGGTGCGCGAGATCATGAACACCGTTCCTGAGGGCGTGCTGCTGCTGGACGCCGAGGGGCGGGTGATTATGGCCAACCCGATGGCTCAGACCCACCTGATGGCGCTGGCGCAGGCGCGGATGGGCGACCGGCTGACCCAGTTGGGGGGGCGCAAGCTCGCCGAGTTGCTGACCCTGCCACCCAAGGGCCTATGGCACGAGATCGAAGTCGAAGGGCGCACCTACGAAGTGACCGCCCGGCCGGTGGCAGAGGTGGTCGAGAAGCGGCGCTGGGTGATGGTGATCCGCGAGGTCTCCCGCGAGCGCGAGATCCAGCGCCGCCTGCAGCAACAAGACCGCCTGGCGGCGGTAGGGCAGATGGCCGCGGGCATCGCCCACGACTTCAACAACATCCTGGCAGTGATCCTGCTCTACGCCGAGATGGTGCTGAACCTGCCCGATCTGGCCCCCAAGGTGCGCGAACGCATGCAGATCATCGCCCAGCAGTGCCGCCGGGCTTCGGAGTTGATCCAGCAGATCCTGGATTTCAGCCGCAAGTCGGTGCTCGAGCGCCAGGCAATGGACCTGCTGCCTTTCCTCAAGGAACAGGTGAAAATGCTCGAGCGCACCCTGCCCGAAAATATCCGCATCAGCCTGGAGGCCGAGGCGGACCAGTACATTGTCGAGGCCGACCCCACACGCATGCAGCAGGCGATCTTGAACCTGGCAGTCAACGCCCGAGATGCCATGCCCGATGGCGGGAACCTGGTGATGCGGGTTTACCACGTCGACCGGGGGGCGGAGATCCACTGCGTGACCTGCGGGCAGGTGAGCGAGGGCAATTGGGTCTGCATCGCGGTGCAGGATAGCGGCATGGGCATCCCCCAAAGAGACATCCCTTACATCTTCGAGCCATTCTACACCACCAAGGAGCCGGGCAAAGGTACCGGCCTGGGGCTGGCGCAGGTGTACGGCATTGCCAAGTCGCACGAGGGGCACATTCAGGTCGATTCGACGCTGGGGGGCGGCTCTACCTTCTCAATCTACCTGCCTGCACTGCCCAACCAGCGGGTGAAGTTCCCTAACACCGAGCCGTTCATGCTGGTGCGCGGCAATGGCGAGACGCTGCTGGTGGTGGAGGACGAGACTGCCACCCGCCAGGCGCTTAAAGACGGCCTGACCCTGATCAATTACCAGGTGGTGGTCGCCAGCGACGGCCTGCAGGCGTTGAGCTATCTGAACGAGCATCCCAACACCGTGCGGCTGGTGCTGAGCGATGTGGTGATGCCGGAGATGGGGGGGATCGAGCTGCTGCGCGCCATCCGCAGCCAGGGGCTGAATATCCCCGTGGTGCTGATGACCGGGCATCCGCTGCAGGAGGAGATCGCCGGGCTGAAGAATTCCGGGCTGACGGCCTGGATGCAGAAACCGCCACGTCTGAAGCAGCTTTCGCACATCATCGCACAGGCGTTGAAGTAAAATCATCCTCGCTAAAGGAGAGAACCCATGTACGACCCTGAGAAGCTGGAAGCTTTGCGGCTGGCCGTGCAGAAGTGGCAGGAAGGCGCGCTGTCGCGCAGCCTGGCGGCCCTGCCCGAACGGCGGGAGACGTTCATCACCGCCTCGTCGGAACCGATCGAGCGGCTTTACACGCCGCTGGAGGTGGCCGACCTGGACTATCTGGAAGACCTGGGCCTGCCGGGCGAATACCCCTTCACCCGCGGCATCCATCCCACGCTGCACCGTAGCCGTTTATGGACGATGCGCATGTTCGCCGGCTTTGGCACAGCCGAAGAGACCAATCAGCGCTTCAAGTACCTGCTGGAGCAGGGGCAGACCGGCCTGTCAATCGCCTTCGACCTGCCGACGCTGATGGGCTACGACACCGACGCCCCCGAAGCCCTGGGCGAATTCGGCAAGTGCGGTGTGGCGGTGTCTTCGCTCAAGGACATGGAAATTCTACTCCAGGACATCCCCCTGGACAAAGTCTCCACCAGCATGACGATCAACTCGCCAGCGGCGGTGATCTGGGCGATGTATATCGCTGCGGCGGAGAAGCAGGGCGTTCGCCCGGAGCAACTGCGCGGCACGATCCAGAACGACATCTTGAAGGAATATATCGCCCAAAAGGAATTCATCTTCCCGCCGGAGCCTTCGATGCGCCTGGTGGTGGACACCATCGAGTTCGGCACGCAGCGCGTCCCGCAATGGAACACGATCAGCATCTCCGGCTATCACATCCGCGAGGCTGGGGCCACCGCCGCCCAGGAGCTGGCCTTTACCCTGGCGGACGGCATGGAATACGTGCGCTGGGGGATGCGGCGCGGGCTGGATGTGGACCAGTTCGCCCCACGCCTGTCGTTCTTCTTCAACGCCCACAACGACTTCTTTGAGGAGATCGCCAAGTACCGTGCCGCGCGGCGCATCTGGGGGCGCGAGATGCGCCACACCTTCGGGGCAAAGAACCCGCGCTCATGGCTGATGCGCTTCCACACCCAAACCGCCGGGGTGACCCTGACGGCGCAACAGCCGGAGAACAACATTGTGCGCGTGGCGCTGCAGGCGCTGGCGGCGGTGCTGGGCGGGACGCAATCGCTGCACACCAACTCGATGGACGAGGCGCTGGCGCTGCCCTCCGAGCTGGCGGTGACCATCGCCCTGCGCACGCAGCAGATCATCGCCGAAGAATCCGGCGTGGCCAACACGGTGGACCCGCTGGGCGGCTCCTTCTTCGTTGAGGCGCAGACCAACCGCATCGAAGCCCAGGCGTATGACTATTTCCGTCGCATCGAGGAACTGGGTGGCGTCTTGCCGGCGATCGAGAAGGGCTTCTTCCAGACCGAAATCTCCGACGCGGCCTACCGCTACCAGCGTGAGATCGACGAGGGGCTGCGGCGCATCGTGGGGGTGAACGCCTACGCGGACGAGAAGCCCGTCGCCATCCCCATCCTGGAGATGGACCCGCAGGGCTACGAGCGCCAGATGGCGCGGCTGGAGCAGGTGCGCGCCGAACGCGACTCCGCCCGGGTGGGGCAAGCACTGGACCGCCTGCGCCTGGCCTGCCAAGGGACTGAGAACACCATGCCTTACATCCTGGACGCCGTGCGGGCTTACGCCACCCTGGGAGAGATCATCGGCGTGATGCGCCAGGTCTTTGGCGTGTATCACGAACCGAACTGGATTTAGATTTTTCGGGGTAAAATATACGCCGACCGGCAAAAACTGGGGCGAGCACAGGCCTGCGCTCGCCCCGCTAAAAAATCAAATGCAAATCCTGTGTTGATGGAGGTTTACTTATGGCTGTAGTCAAAAAAACCAAAGGCGTGATCGGCATCCTGACCGGCGGGGGCGACGTGCCCGGGCTGAACCCCGCCATCCGGGCGGTGACCATCCGCGCCCTGCGCGAAGGGTTTAGCGTGATTGGCATCCGCCGCGGCTGGGCCGGGCTGGTGAACCTGGTGCGCGACCGCAAGGCCGACAATAGTGAGTGGATCCAGGAGCTGGACGAGGAGACCGTGCGCCGCGCCGGCCGCACCGGCGGCACCTTCTTGCACACCTCGCGCACCAACCCGATGAAAATGAGCAAGAGCGAGGTGCCCGAGCAGTACAAAGACCTGTATCAGGAGGAGAAGAACGATCTGATCCCGGAGGTGCTGAAGAACCTGGATTTCCTGGGCATTGACTATCTGATCCCTATCGGCGGCGACGACACCCTGAGCGTGGCGGTGCGCCTGTACCGCGAGGGGTTCAAGGTCATCGCCATCCCCAAGACGATGGACAACGATGTGCCTGGCACCGATTACTGCATTGGCTTCAGCACCTGTGTCACGCGCACCATCCAGCTTTCCAACAGCCTGCGCACTTCGGCCGGCTCGCACGAGCGCTTCCTGGTGTTGGAGGTGTTCGGGCGCTACGCTGGCTTCACGGCGATGTTGCCCACCATGGCCGGGGCCGCCGACCGCTGCGTGATCCCTGAGCACAAGTTCAACATCGACCGCCTGACCGAGTTGCTCTCCTACGACCGCGCCCGCAATCCCAGCAAGTATTCGGTGCTGCTGATCTCCGAAGGGGCGATGTTCGAGGGCGGCGAGATGGTCTTCCAGGACCGCACCACCGACGAGTTCGGGCACGCCAAGCTGGGCGGCATCGGCGACCTGGTGTCTCAGGAGCTGAAGAACCGCTCGCCCAAATTCAATAACGGCAAGACGATCAACGTGATCAACCAGAAGCTGGGCTACATGGTGCGCGGCGGCGATCCAGATGCCATCGACTCGATCGTGCCGATGGCCTACGGTAATCTGGCGCTGGACCTGATCCTGAAGGGCGTGCATGGGCGGCTGGTGGTGCTGCGCAATGGGCGCTACGATAACATGCCGGTGGATGTGGTCACCAGTTCAAAAAAGGTAGTGAACGTGGCCAAATACTACAACACCGACCGCCTGCGCCCGCAGTTTCACAGCTTCGAGATGAACCCGCTGTTCATTATGACCAGCGACGGATAGGCTGCAAAGGACGAAAACCGGTCGCCGGTTGTCTGGCGATCAGATCAGGTGAGCGGGCCGAAAGGCCCGCTTTACAGTTTTGTTGGGTGCGCAAAGCTTACGCATTTTTTATCCCACGCCGGTGCTTGATTAATGTATAATGAGAAACAGCTGATTTTCGCTCATTTTGCTCGAGGAAGGAGGTGATGGGCAATGCAAGGCCGCATCGATGCCAAAGGCCAGGGGTTAGTGGAGTATGCGCTGATCATGCTGCTCGTGGCACTGATCGTCATCGTGGTCCTGGCTTTGCTGGGGCCGGCGGTGGCGAACGTCTTCAGCAACGTCGTCGCAAATATTTGATCATTTCCCTGCGAATTTTTACGTTTATTCTCTTCATCTGAGAAGGCCGCTGATCGCAGCGGCCTTCTCGTTTCCAGGTTGGGGCCGGGCGAAGTGTGGTATGATGCAACGTCGAGCCTTTGGGAGGCCATGCATGGACGACGATCGCCAGCTTTACGAACAAGCCCGTACCCTGGCCCAACGCTTGGAGCGCATCTCGGTGGATTCGATCTGGGCCAGACGCGCCAGTGGGCACCGCGGCGCGCTGCTGCGCTGGTTGGAGCGGATGGAGACCGCTGGCGAACAGGCGCCGCTGCAGCCCGAGGAGCGGGCGCGCCTGAGCGCCTTGGTGGCAACGGGCTTCAGTCTGCTGGAGCGGGCGGCACGCGAAAGGTTTCGTTAAGGCGCGAGAAAGAGGTCTTCGGGAGCACACTCCCGAAGACCTCGCAGTTCAACACACCCCATCAATACGTTGTATTGTTATAAAACCAGTTGTAACTGTAATAACCGGTCGGCCAGTTCTGGGTGCGGATGGCAATCTGGCGGCTGCCCCACAGCGCTGGAGGAATGGGGACGGTGAAGGTCAGCGTCCCGCCGGCGCCCGAGTACACGGTGCCCACCGGGATGCCGCCAATGCCGCGGGTGCCCATCGGGCCCATCAGCACCTGAAAGGTAACCCCCGCCGGCCAGTTGCGGGTGGTGATTGTCACGCTATGATCGCGCACTACGCTGGCGATCCAGATGGTGGGGATGACGCCCCAGCAGGGCGGGTGGCCGTAGCAGGGCGGTTGCCATTGGCCGGGCGCGGGCTGACCGCCGGGCCCAACGCTCCATCCAGCCACGTTATAGAAGACCTGGTCCTGCATGAAGGTCTTGCCGTTCTTCTTGTACTGGATAATGCGCAGGCCGAGCTGATAGGCGTTATCGAACTCATCCGGGATTTGGATATCGACGTTGAAGTCGCCGCCCAGGCCCGAGTCAAGCGGCAGCAGAGCGCGCCACTGATAGCGCCCGTTGACGTTGACGCCCATCTTCACCTGGAATTCCACGTTGCTGGGGAAGTTGTGCACCCGGATGGTAACGTACTCGTTACGCACTACGTTGACGATGCTGAACCACCAGGTGCGCTGTAAGCCGATGGCAGAGACCCACTGCACGTACTGCGGCTGGCCGCCACGGTAATAGCCATAGGGGATGCACAGCCGCTGCCCAGGGTAGATAGTGAACGGGCGGGGGATGCCGTTCGCCGCAGCGATCTGCGGCCAGGAGACGCCGTAGAGGCGGCCGATAAAGGCCAGGGTCTCCCCATGCCGCACCCAGTGGTAGGCGGCGCAGCCGGAGGCCTGGGCAGGCTGGGCGGCGGCCCCTACCGCGCTGATGGTCAGTACCAGCGCCATCAAGATCATGACAAATTTTCTGAACTTATGCATGGTTGTCCTCCTCACTCACAGACGACGATGAAGATCGGCAGATAAAGCCGGGCGGCGGCAGACCACCCTTGTGGGAAACGCCCCACAACTGGATGCTTTATGTATTCATTATAGTTGAGTCAAGGTGTTTTTTCAATAGTTTTTGGCAAAAAGTTTCAAGATTTTGTGAAAATTTTACGCGCTGTACATCGGTGTTGCAGGATTGATGCCAGAAATTGCCCGGCGCTGCTTCTTTCTGTGAAGCAATAGTATATATAATGTACAATATTAATCTAATTATTAACTCGGAATGTTGACAAAATATATACACTCTGCTAGAATTTTGGAAGATCGCAAGAAGAACAATATCCGAGACAACCCATTCAAAATTCAGTGTTACAGGAGGATTTCGACATGTTCAAGAAAGTTTCGATCGTTGGTTTGTTGGTTCTGAGCCTGGTGCTGGCTGCTTTTGTCCCCGCACGGGCAAGCAGCAGCACTGCCAATATCTACGTTATCCACGGCATCAACGGCGTCGATCTGGGCGCCCCGATGGATCTGCCGGTGGATATCTTCGTCGGCGGCGTGGGCTGCGCCCTGACCGCCTTCCCCTTCCAGCAGGTAGCTGGCCCCGTGGCGCTACCCGGCGGCACCTACAATATTCAGATCTCCCTGGCCAATCCGTCTGCGCCGTGCTCCAACGCGCCGGTCATCGCTGGCGATTTCACCTTCGACGCTGGCAAGACCTATACCGTAATTGCACACCTGACTGCGGCTGGCGCTCCGACCGCTTCGCAGTTCGTCAATGACGTTTCCTTCACCGGCCGTGGCAAGACCCGCATTGCCCTGGCGCACACCGCCTTCGCCCCTGAAGTAGATATTTACCTGAAGCGCGGCGGCAACACCCAGGTGCTCGAGGACGTCCCCAACGGCGCTTTCGCCTCCCTCGACCTGCGCGCTGGCCGTTACACCGCCATGCTCAACCTGGCCAACACCGAGACCACCGTGCTCGGCCCGGCTAGCTTCGTCTTCAAGCCCAAGATCGCCTACTTCAACTTCGTGGTTGGTTCTGCAACCAATGGCCTGTACCTGATCAGCTACGAGGTGCCGACCTACCAGATGAAGAGCGGCCCCAAGGCTGACAAGATGACCAAGTTCATCAAATAGCTTTTATCGGTACGTCTGACCTGAGAAAGCCCCGGCTTGCCTTCCCGGGGCTTTCCGCATTTAATGGGGCAGCGCTAGTTTCGATTGCTGCGCTGGCGCGCCGGCCACGGTGGATCAGACAGGCTGAAGCCCATCTTATGGCGGCAGCGGCAGGGGTTCAAAACGCGAAAAGGAACGCCAGGTCGCAGACGTTGGTTTGGGTTGGGCCGGTGCGGATCAGGTCGCCCAGCGGGTCGAAGAAATGGTAGGCGTCGTTGCGCGCCAGGAAGACCTGCGGCTCCAGGCCCAGGCGGCGGGCGCGCGCCAGCGTCTCGCCAGTGACGACCGCGCCAGCGGCGTCGGTGGGGCCATCGCCGCCGTCGGTGGCCAGGGCCACCAGCGCGACCCGCTCCAGCCCGGCCAGGTCGGCCACGGCACCCAGGGCCAGCTCCTGGTTACGTCCGCCCAGGCCGTCGCCGCGCAGCGTCACCGTGGTCTCGCCGCCGACCGCCAGGCAGGCGGGGCGAGGCAGGGGCTGCCCACTGGCAGCGACCTGGCGCAGGATAGCCGCCAGGAAGCGTCCGGCCTGACGCGCTTCGCCCTGCAGGTGGGCGGTGAGCAGCAGGGTGTGGAAGCCCTCGGACTGCGCCTGGCGCAGGGCGGCCTCGGCGGCCATCTGGTTGTTGGCGATGATCTGGTTGTGCACCGCGGCGAAGAGCGGCTCGCCGGGCTTGGGGGTCTCGGGCAGCTCGCCGCGCAGGCCGCGCTGCAGGCGCTCGATCAGCGCCGCAGGCAGCGCCTCGACCAGGCGGTAGCGCTGCAGCACCTCCCAGGCGTCGGCGTAGGTGGTCGGATCGGGGACGGTGGGGCCGGAAGCGATCACCTCCAGCGGGTCGCCGACCACGTCGGAGAGGATCAGGACAACCAGGGTCGCCGGATAGGCCAGGCGCGCCAGGCCGCCGCCCTTGAGTTGCTCCAGGTGCTTGCGCAGGGTGTTGATCTCTGCGATGCTTGCCCCGCAGGCCAGCAGGGCGGCGGTGAGCGCCTGCAGGTCGGCCAGGGCAAGCCCCGGGGCGGGGGAGACCAGCAGCGCCGAGCCGCCGCCGGAGATCAGGCAGATCACCAGGTCGTCGGCGGTCATCCCGGCCAGCAAGTCGGCGAGCTGTTGCGCGGCGGCGACGCCGCGGGCGTCCGGTATGGGGTGCCCGGCTTCGAGCAGGCGCAGGCGCGGCGGCAGGGCGGCGGGGTCGCCGGCGTGGCCTTCCTTGACGATCACCAGGCCGCCGCTGAGGGCGTCGCCGAGGATTGCAGCGGCGCGCTGCGCCATGGGGGCGCCGGCCTTGCCCGCGCCGACGACCCAAACGCGGCGGTAGCGGCGCAGGTCGAATTCGCGGCCGGCGGCGTACAGGCGCGCCCCGCGGCGCTGCAAATGGCGCGCCACGGCCGCGCCCGGCTCGACCGCCTGCAGGGCGGCAGAGAGCGTCCGGGCAACCGCCTCGCTCCAGGGTGCGCCTTGCAGGGCGCTAAGCTGGCTGAATACACTCCGCCACATCGTTTTCGGGGCGGTTGACCAGGGTGGAAACGGGGTAGGCCAGCAGCTCCTCGGCGGGATAGGGGCGCAGCAGCGGCTGAAGGCGGCTGGGGCTTTGTTCGCCCGGCTCCAGCCATTGCGCATAGGCAGAAGCGGGCAGGATCACTGGCATGCGGTTGTGAAGCGGCGACATCAGTTCGTTGGGGGCAGTGGTGAGAATGGCGCAGGAGAGCACTGTCGAACCATCGGGCGCATTCCAGATTTCCCACAGCCCGGCGAAGGCGAACGGCTGGCCGGATTTCAGGCGGATGTAGTAGGGGATCTTGGCCTTGCGGCCGGGGGCTTGTTGCCATTCGTAGAAGCCGCTGGCGGGGATCAGGCAGCGACGGCGGCGGAAGGCGGCGCGGAAGGCGGGCTTCTCGGCCAGCGTTTCGCTGCGGGCGTTGATCATGCGGCTGCCGATGGACGGATCTTTGGCCCAGGAGGGGATCAGCCCCCAGACGTAGAAATCCAGCTTCATCTGGCCGTCGTTGGGCACCACCGCCACCGGCTGGCTGGGGGCGATGTTGTAGCGCGGGGCGATGCCCGCCTCGGGCAGGCTCAGGCCAGGGATGGCCTGTTGCAGTTGTTCGGGGGTGGCGATGAGGGTGAATCGACCGCACATAGGAACCCTCCGCTGTGGTTCAGGGAATGATATTGCCTTGCGCCAGGTCGGCGCCCAGGAACAGTTCGACGTCCACGGCGCTGTTGGGGTCGAACTTGACCTGGATGTTGGCGGGGGCGATGCCCAGCAGTTCGACCAGGTATTTGACGACGTAGGGGCTGCCGGTGTGATCGACGATGGTGGTGCCGGCGTAAGCCCGGTCGGCGGCACCGGTCTGGGTCACGTTGGCGCCCAGGCTGCGCAGGTATTCGACGGCGCGCCCGCCCAACCCGGGGACGCCGCTGCCGTCGTACACCGCCAGACGCGCCGCCTCAGCGCGCATCTGCTCCTGGGGCGTGCCGGGCACCTGCGGGCCGATAGCGCCGCTTTGGGCGAAGATCTGGTCGCGCAGGTTCATGATATCGTCCGGGATGGGGATCAGGATCTGCTGGCCGTCGGAGGTCTCACCGAAAAAGACGTTGTCCTTATTGATGATGCCGCGCTGGATGCTCTCCTCGGGGACGGTCTGCGCCAGTAGTGCCAGGCGGATCACCTCCTCCAGGGTCAGGTTGGTGCGGATGCCGGAGGCCAGCTCGTTGTACAGGGTGGGCGCCTTTTCGATCAGCGTGGGCAACATCTTAGGCCGCAGGAGTTGCTTGCGGATGGCCATGATCACCTGCTGCTGGCGGGCGGCGCGGTCGAAGTCGCCGCCCTCGGTGTAGCGGTTGCGGGCGTAGGCCAGTGCCCATTCGCCGGGGAGCACCTGCACGCCGGGTTTGAGCTTCTTCTTGGTCTTGGGGCCTTTGCCAAGCAGGTCGATGGTGATCGGCGCGGGCACGTCGATCTCGACGCCGCCGATCTCGTCGATGAAGCGCACGAAGGCGGCGAAATCGATCTGGGCGTAGTAATTGATCGGCACGCCTAGGAACTGCTCCACCGTCTTGACGGCCAGCGCCGGGCCGCCGCCGGGGATCTTATAGGCATCGCCCAGGTAGTAAGCAGTGTTGATGCGCCCGTGCTTGAAGCCGGGGATGTTGACCCACAGATCGCGGGGGATGGAGAGAATGCCAGCGGTCTTGGATTGCAGGTCCAGGGTGAGCAGGATCATCGTGTCGGAGCGGGAGGCCTCGCTCTGGGCTTCCCAGTCGCGGTAGTCCAGGCCGAGCAGCAGCACGGTCACCCGCCCGGCGCCATCCCAGGGGGTGAGGCGAGTGGATGCCAGGGGGCCGCTCTGGCTGCCTTCGCCGGGGAGCGGCGGCAGTGGCGTGCCCAGGGCGTTGACGACCGGCGTGCCGGAGCTTTGGGCGATCTGCGGCCCCAGCAGACCGGCAGAGCCAGACCATTGCATGGCGACCTGGCGCGTGGCGAAGAAAGCCGCCGCCGAGAGCAGGCAGGCCAGCAGCAACACTAGCAGCGCCAACGCAAAGTAAACGAGGCGGGGCGAGCGCGCTGGGGGTTTCTTCGGCGTGGAGGGTTTGGGTGAGTTGATCATTCCAGTTTCAGCCATAGCCGACCTCGGTTTCAGCCGCCCGGCGGGGGCGGGGTGGTCTCGACGGGCGCGGGGGGCGTGTCCGTGGGGGGCGGCGGCTGGGTGGCCGTCGGCGGCGGGGGTTCGGTGGGCGGCGCAGTGGTGGCCGTGGGCAGTGGGAGCGTGGCCGTCGGCGCGCCGGCCGGTGCGGTGTTGGTAGCGGTGGGGAAGATCGGGTAGGTGGGGCTGGGGGTGACATCCAGCGGCAGGGTGGGCGTTGGGGTCTCCTGGCCAGGGGTGGCGGTGGGCGGCGAACACTTCAGGGCGGCGTCGTCGCGCTTCTGCTGCACGGCGGGGTCTGCCCCCATGCTTAAGGCCAGGTCGTACTGTTCCTGCGCCGCGCACCAATCGCTTTTGCCGGCGAGCCAATCGCCGTATTGCACCAGCGCCAGGCGGTAACGCTCGGCGGCGGTGAGGCCGGAGCCGTCCCGCAGGCCGGGGGCGGCCGCGGCCACCTGCTGGAAGTAATACACCGCCTTTTCGGGCAGCACTTCCCAGAAGCTGGAGCCAAACAGATACAGGCGGGCCAGCTCGCGCCACGAACGCGCCTGCACGTCCAGCGGGGCGAAGCGCTGCGCCAGAGCCAGGTCGTAAGCCCCGCCGCCCAGGTTACCCTGGTTGATGATCTTGCTCACCCCGCGCTGGCGCAGCGAGATGTACAGCATGCCGTCCACGCGGGCGGTTTGGTAGGCGGGATCGGTTTGGCGCAGGGCCAGCAGGGTGTCGATGGCCTGATCCCATTGCTCACTGGCCACCAGACTCTGGGCATGGGCGAATAACTCCTGTGCCGGGCGCGGGTCGCGCGTCGGGGTAGGGGTTATGGTAGGCGGGAGCTGGGTGGGGGTGGCGGTGGCATACAAGACCGCCAGCGCCTCGGCCAGCCGGTCGGTGGCGCCCGGGTAATTGGGGTCGATGACCAGGACATACTCCAGGCGCTGGCGGGCGATCTCGTAGCGCCCGGCGGCCAGGTCTTCCAGGGCCAGGTCGTATTGCTCTTTGGCGGATTGCTGGCTGATCTGAGCGGCGGCGGATTGGCGGGTGCTGACGCCGGAGCGATAGCCCGCCAGCGCGCCGCCCAGGGTGGCCAGGCCGAGGATAGCGGCGACGACGAGCGCCGCCAGCAGCGGCTTCCATAATCTGCGCGCCCACGGGGAGCGTTTCTTTTTGGTCATCGGGCGGCGCGCTGCCCGCGCTGGCGGCTTTGGGGCAGGGTCTTGCGGCGCCCGCGCCGGTTTAGGGTTGGGGACAGAAGGATCCATGAGGTTTTAGACGAGTTTTTTTGCGCTTCAGTTCCCGGTAGGCGACAAAAATGGGGTCATGAGACGGGCCAGGCCCTCTCATCACCCCACTGATTTCCTGAACGCCTTTGGTGGTCTTTGGGAATCGGGTCTGTCGGGTCGGGGCGATCAGACCAGCTTTGCCTCCAGGGTAATCTGGACGCCGGCCAGGGCGGAAGAAACCGGGCAGGTCCTCTTGGCCTCTTCGGCAATGGCGCCGAAGGTCTCTGTGTCGATGCTGGGGACTTCGGCTTCGCATTCCAGGTGGATCTGGGTGATGCGCGCCTTGCCCTCCACCGTCCCCAGAGTGACATGGGCGGTGGTGTGGATGCTTTGCGGGGTGAAGCCGGCGCGCCCCAATCCGGCGCTGAGCGCCATCGAGAAGCATCCGGCGTGCGCTGCGCCGATCAGTTCTTCGGGGTTAGTGCCGTTGCCTTCCTCGAAGCGGGACGAGAAGGTGTAGGGGCCTTCGAAGGAGCCGAATTTCATTACGCCGTGCCCCTCGCGCAGCGAACCCTCCCAAATTGCTTGTGCTTTGCGTACTGCCATGCTGTGTCCTCCAGATAAATTAATTGCGATTTGTTATGAAGGGAATAGGAGGGGACGGGCAAAGCGTCCCCTCCGGTTCAGCAGGGATTATTCCGCGGCGCCGTACTCGAAATCGCCCAGGCTTTCGCCATCGTAGGGCGAGTCGGAGTACATGCGCGCTTCCTGGCGCTCGGGCAGATTTTCCTCGGCGAAGCGGCCGCGCACGAAACCGGTGCCGGCGGGAATGAGCTTGCCGATGATCACGTTCTCCTTCAGCCCATACAGGGGGTCTTCGGCGGCGGCGATGGCCGCGCCAGCCAGCACCTTGATGGTGTGCTGGAAGGACGAGGCGGAGAGGAAGGAGTCGGTGCTGAGCGAAGCCTTGGTGATGCCCAACAAGACCTCGATGAAGCGGGCGGGGCGCTTGCCCTCGGCCAGCAACTGCTCGTTGGTGCGCTTCAGTTCGATGTAATCCACCAGGTCGCCGGGCAGGAAACTGGTATCGCCGGGGCGGGTGATCTGCACCTTGGAGATCATTTTACGGATGACCACCTCGAAGTGCTTGTCGTGGATGTTCTGCCCCTGGGAGCGATAGACCTTCTGCACTTCGCTGAGCAGGTACATCTGACAGGCGTTGCGCCCCTGGATGCGCAGGATGCGGTGGGGGTTGAGCGAGCCTTCGGTGAGCGGCTGGCCAGGCTGGACCTTGTCGCCATCGCGCACGGTGATGCGGGCGGTGCTGGGGATTTCGTAGGTGGCTTCCTGGCGGCTCTCGTAGGCCACAATCACTTTCACTGCGCCCGAGGCGCCGTTGCCGCTTTCGGCCTCTTCGAGGCGCACGCGGCCGGCGTTCTGGGCGACGATGGTGGCCGTCTCGCCCATGTAGGCCAGCAGGTCGCCCTGGGCCACCTGGTCGCCGTCGATGACGGCGATCGTCCAGCCTTCGGGGATGTTGTACTCGTCATTGATCATCTCGCTGTGCTCGACGCGCGCCAGGCGCAGGTCGCTGTAGCGGTCCGACTGGACAATGCGCACCGTGCCGCCAATCTCGGTGACCACGGCCTCGCCCTTAGGGGTCTTGCGGGCTTCGAAAAGCTCTTCGACGCGGGGCAGACCGGTGGTGATGTCGCCGCCAGCGGCCACGCCGCCGGTGTGGAAGGTGCGCAGGGTGAGCTGGGTGCCAGGCTCGCCAATGGATTGGGCGGCTACGATGCCCACGGCGGAGCCGACCTCGACCATCTTGCCGCGGCCCAGGTCCATGCCGTAGCAACGGGCGCAGATGCCGTGGTTGAGTTCGCAGGTGAGCGGCGAGCGAACTTTGACTTCTTCGACGCCGGCGGCCAGGAGCTTGCGCACGGCTTCGTGATCGAGCATGTCATTGCGCTCGATCAGGATTTCGCCGGTGCGCGGGTCTGCTACGTTGGCGGCGGCCAGGCGGCCGAACAGGCGCACGCTCATCGGCTGGCCGGCGATGTCATCGGTCTTACGGATCCAAATGCCGTCCAGGGTACCGCAATCGTCGTCGTTGACGATCACGTCCTGGGCGACATCTACCAGGCGACGGGTGAGGTAACCGGCGTCGGCGGTGCGCAAGGCGGTGTCGGCCAGGCCTTTGCGGGCGCCGTGAGTGGAAATGAAGTACTCCAGGGCGTTCAAGCCCTCGCGGAAGTTGGAGCGGATGGGCAGGGGGATGATGCGCCCGGCGGGGTCGGCCATCAGGCCGCGCATGCCAGCAAGCTGCGAGATCGGGCCAAAGCCGCCCTTGGTGGCGCCGGAGATGGCCTGCGCCGCCAGGTTGCCGTTGGGGTCCATGGTGCGCTTGACGGCGTCGGCTACCACGTTGGTGGTGCGCTGCCAGATTTCGATGACGCGCTCGTTCTTCTCTTGTTCGGTGAGCAGGCCGCGGCGGAAGTCGCGATCGACAGTCTCGGCCTCGGCCAGCGCCTTATCGATGATCTCGCCTTTCTCTGCCGGAACGGAGATGTCCGAAACTGCCAACGAATAGCCGGAGCGGGTGGCGTACTGGAAGCCGATATCCTTGATGGCGTCGGCGATTTCGGGGGTGCGTTCATCGCCGCAGATTTCGTACAGCTCGGCCATCAGGTCTTTCAAGCCACCCTTATCCAGCTCCTGGTTGACGAAGCGGGTTTCTTCGGGCAGGACGCGGTTGAACAGCACCCGGCCGGGAGTAGTGGCGATAATGCGTTCCTCGGGTCGCGCCAGGCGGTTATGTTGCTCGTCGTACCAGGTGGTCACTCGCAGCCGGATGTTGGCGTGGATGTCGAGCTGACCCAGGTGATAAGCCAGTTCGGCTTCGTCCATGTCGGCGAAGATGCGCCCATCGCCCTTGTGGGGGTAGCTAGAGGGGTTTTTGGTCAGGTAATAGACGCCCAGCACCATGTCTTTGGATGGGCTGATGATCGGCTCGCCATCAGCGGGCTTGAGCAGGTTACGGGCGGAGAGCATGAGATGGCGCGCTTCCCAGACCGCTTTATTAGAGAGCGGCACGTGCACCGCCATCTGGTCGCCGTCGAAGTCGGCGTTGAAGGCGGTGGTCACCAATGGGTGCAGTTGAATGGCGCTGCCTTCGATCAGCACCGGCTCGAAGGCCTGGATGCCCAGGCGGTGCAGGGTGGGGGCGCGGTTGAGCAGCACCGGGCGCTCTTTGATCACTTCTTCGAGCACTTCCCAGACTTCGGGGCGGTTGCGCTCGATGAAGCGCTTGGCGCCTTTGACGTTGGCGGCATAGTTGTGCGAGACCAGGCGCGAGATGACGAAGGGGCGGTAAAGCTCCAGCGCCATCGACTTGGGCAGGCCGCACTGGTACAACTTGAGCTTGGGGCCGACGACGATCACCGAGCGGCCGGAGTAGTCCACACGCTTGCCCAATAGGTTGCGGCGGAAGCGCCCCTTCTTGCCTTTGAGCATGTCGCTGAGCGATTTCAGCTCACGGCGGCCGCGGCGCGAGAGTGCCTTGCCGCGCTGCGAGTTGTCGATCAGCGAGTCCACCGCCTCCTGGAGCATGCGCTTTTCGTTGCGCACAATCACATCCGGGGCGCCCAGCTCCAACAGGCGCTTGAGGCGGTTGTTGCGGTTGATCACCCGGCGGTACAGGTCGTTCAGGTCGGAGGTGGCAAAGCGCCCACCGTCTAACTGCACCATCGGGCGCAGGTCGGGTGGGATCACCGGCAGGACGGTGAGGATCATCCACTCCGGGCGGTTGCCGGAGCGGCGGAAGGCCTCGACCACTTTCAGGCGTTTGGTGGCTTTCTTGCGCTTCTGCTTGCTGCGCGAGGTGCGCACCTCGTGCCACAGCTCCTGGGCCAGCTTATCCAGGTCCAGGCGGCGCAGGATGTCGTAGAAGGCTTCGGCGCCCATATCCGCGCGGAACACCTGCCCCCAGCGGGATTTAAGCTCGCGGTAGCGGGTTTCGCCCATGAAGGTGAGCGGGCGCAGCTCAAGCAGTTCGTCGCGCAGGCGGGCGTTCTCGTCGCGCACTGCCACCGATTGATCGTCCAACAGGCCGCGCAGTTCTTCCATGCTCTGCTCGGCCTCGGCGCGCACGCGCTTGATCTCCATCTGCACCTGTTCGTACTCGCGCTGTTTCTGGTCTTTGAGATCGGCTTCGATCTGGTCGAGGCGATCCTTGACCACGCGCTGCACGCTGGAGAGGCTCTGATTGGTGATGGTCTCGCCTTCGGCGACGATGACGATGTCGGTGTCGGGGAAATGGATGGCGGTCTTGGCGGTCTGGCCAAGCATCTCGCGCAAGCTGGCCTCCAAGCGCTTGCCGGCGTTGATCACTGGCTCCAACTGCTCAGAGATCATCTCGATGTAGCGCTGCTCGATGGCGTTCTGGCGTTGGTTCAATTCATTCAAGGCGCGGTCGCGGGCGGCCTTGATTTCGGCGATTTTGGCGTTGATCTTGGAGGCCTGCTCGCGCTCGGTGACGGTGATCTTGTCTTCCAGGCGCTTGAGGGCCTTCTGGCGGGCTTCCTCGTCCACGAAGGTGACCACATATTGGGCGAAGTACATCACCCGGTCGAGGTTGCGCCGCGAAATATCCAGCAGCAGGCCCAGGTAAGAGGGGATGCGGCGGGTGTACCAGACGTGCGCCACCGGCGCGGAAAGCTCGATGTGCCCCATGCGCTCGCGGCGCACCGAGGAGCGGGTGACTTCTACGCCGCATTTATCGCAGACGATGCCTTTATAACGGATGTTTTTGTATTTGCCGCAGTAACATTGCCAATCGCGCGTCGGCCCGAAGATGGCCTCGCAAAACAGGCCATCCTTCTCAGGGCGCAGGCGACGATAATTAATCGTCTCCGGCTTCAGCACCTCGCCGTAAGACCAGCTACGGATGGTTTCGGGCGAGGCCAGGCTGATACGCAGTGCGGTTAATCCCTTGGTTTCCACTATTCAATTGCCTCCTGGCGCAAAACTGAAAGCAGCAATTTCGAACACTCAGCAAAAACCCGTTCTTGGGGCCGAATGCCGCCAAAAAACGGGTCGATATTACGACAGACATTGCATTATACGTGAAGCAATGCAATTGGTCAAGAGCACTTGCACCGGTCTAATGAAAAACTTATCTCGTGTACAGACCATCCAGCGGCGATCAGCGCGGCTGGCGCGGGGGGATCGCCAGGTAGAAGGTGCTGCCCTTGCCCAACTGGCTTTCGGCCCACACCCGTCCTCCGTGGCGCTCGGCGATGGATTTGACGATTGCCAGCCCCAGGCCAGAGCCGCGCTCGTCCTTGGAGGTCTGCTGCGCGCCGCGGTAGAACTTTTCGAACACTCGCGGCAGATCCACCGGCGAGATACCGATGCCGTTGTCGATCACCTGGAAGACGACGCCGATGGGCTGGGTCTGAACGCGTAACAGCACCTTGCCTTCGGGACGGGTGTATTTGATGCCGTTTTCCACCAGGTTGTGCAGCGCCTGTTGCAGCAGGGCCTGGTCGGCTTCGATCAAGGGGATGGACTGGGAGGCGTCGGCGGAGAGATGAATATGCTTTTGAGCGGCCTGCAACTGCAAGGCGCTGATCACCCGATCGACGATATCCTGCACCGGCACCATCTCCAACTGCAGGCCGATGCCTGCCTCGATACGCCCCAGGTCGAGCAGGTTGTTGACCAGGCGCGACATGCTCTCTACGCCGCTGATGATCTTGCGCACGTAGCCGGTCTGCTGTTCGTTGAGCTGACCGACCATCTCCAGCATGGTGGCGTAGCCGCGCATCAGGGTGAGCGGCGAGCGCAGATCGTGGCTGACATTGGAGACGAACTCGGATTTGAGCGTGTCCAACTCCTTGAAATGGGTGATATCCCGCAAGACGCATACCCGACCGACGCGCTGCCCCTCGGCCAGCACCGAGGTAGCGCTGGCCAGGAAGGTGCGCCCGCCAGGGAGGTTGATTTCGCTGGTTTGGGTTTCGACGCTGGTCGAGCGCAGCAGCTCCACCAGTTCGGCCTGCTGGATCACCTGGTCGATGGGCTTGCCTTCGTTGTCCTCCAGACCTAGGCCGAGTACCTGCCAGGCGGCGGGGTTGGCCAGCAGCAGCCGGTCGCGCTGATCGGTGACCAGCACCGGGTCTGGGCTAGAAGCCAAGATGGACTCCAGGCGGCGGCGGCCGATTTCGGCACTCAGGAACAAGCTGGCGTTGGCGGCAGCCAGCGCCGCCTGGCTGCCTAGAGTGACCAGGAAACGCACTTCTTCTTCGGTGAAGGTGTGCGGCTGGTCGTAGGCCACCCACAGCGCCCCATAGTATTGGCTCTCGTGCTTGAGGGCCACGGCGATCAGCGATTCGGGGCGCGGCGCGCCGGGGGGCACGCTCAGCAGGCGCGGGCGCAGCAAATTGGAGAGCACCAGGCGGTCTTGCTGGCGGGTGAGAGCCAGCACCTGCTCATCCAGGTCGCGGTACAGGTTGCGCATGGGGCCGTAGCCGAAGCTCAGCGGCTGGGTCGAACTGCCGTCCAGCTCGGGCAGCACTTGGGGGCTAAGCACCACCCGCGCCGAGGCCGCGTCCTGGCTCAGCGCCGATTCGAGCACCGGTTGCACCGCTTCGGAGATTTCCAGGCTGGAAGCCACACCCTGGCTGACCTGCAGCAGGCGGTTCAATTCGTCCAGGCGGGCCTTCAAACTCAGACGCATCTGCTCGAAGGCGCGCCCCAACTGCCCCACCTCGTCGGCGCTATCGATCGTCACCGGCCGATCCAGGTCGCCACCAGCCAGGCGTCCGGCTTCAGAAGCCAGCGTTTGCAGTGAACGGGTGACCGCACCCAGGCTGATCTGCACCAGGATGACGCTAACCAGCGCCAGGATGACGATCATGCCTAGCAGCGGCAGGGCGATGCTCAGGGCGATCTGCTGGGCGCGGTAGGCCGGCACGGTGAGCACGATCGACCACGGGCGACCAAAAGCCGGCTGGAAGAAAACCATTTGACGCGTACCATCGGGGGCAGTCTCGGTGAAATAATCTGCCTGGGGGCTGGTGCGGCCCAGGTAGGTGTCCATGATACGGTCGGGGTCGGGATGGATCAGGATGCGGTTGTTTTCGTCCAGCAACATGCCCTGGCCGTCGATGTCGCTCAAGTTGTTCAGGCCGGTCAAAATGGATTGGGCGTAAGGGTTGGTGGTCAGGTCGCTGCGGGCGACGAGCACCCGCGCCGGCCCTGCATCGCCTGCGGTGATGGCAGCGACGAAAGAGATTTGGGCAGCGGTTTGGCCGCTGCTGGGGGGGATGGTGAAGATCTGGATGGGTACGCCGTTCAGGGCCATCTGGATGCCCATCTGCTCGTCCACGGGGGTTTGAGCGCCGGTATAAGTGCTCGAGGGGTGCGCCGCCAGCACCCGGGCGTCGTCGTCCAGCAGGGCGAGCTGGTTGAAGAAGGGCACTAGGCGGATGCTCTGCTGCAGGGCTTCTTGCAGCTCGGTTGTGTCTTCCGAAAGCAGGCGCGGGTCGGCGGCCAGTTGCAGGGCCAGATTCTGGCCGATTTCCAGGAAGTAGGGCACGCCGTTGGCGGCGGCGCTGGCGGCGCTCTGCATCTGGGAGCGCAGCATGTCTTGCGCCGCCCGCCCGGCAATGATCCAATCGCCGACCATCAGGGTGAGCATCAGGATCAGCGCCAGCGGGGCCAGGCTGATGATAAAGCGGGCGCGCAGGCTGCGCTCAGCCGGCGAAGGCTCGAGCTGCGCTGGTTGGCGCCAAAAGGCTGGCAGCAACGCAGCCACCAGCTCGGCGATCAGGCCGCCCGCCAGCAGTTCCAGCCCCATCGCCAGGGCAACGCCCTGCAGATTGGACATGGCGTAATCCAGGCGAGTGACCAGCAGGCCGCGGGTGACGAAGGGGGTGACCAGCAGGTGCAGCAGGGGATAGAACAGGGCGAGCGCCAGGGCGGCGGCCAGCGGCCGGCGCAGCAGGCGAAAAACGGCCGTGCGATAGGGCTGTCGCACGGCGGCGCTGAACAGGGTCGCCAGCAGAGCAATTTCGAGCGGGGTAAACAGATGGTGGGTGCGCCACAGGGCGGTGAACGCCCCGCTGGCCAGGCCGACCAGCGCAGCAGGGAGTGGCCCCAGCAGGCCCGCTGCCAGCATCCAGGGGGCGGCGGAGAAGAGCAGGATCGCCAGCGGGGCGGGTTCCAGCGGCACACCCTGGGGCGGCAAGGTCCACAGCCCTGAGGTCTCGATGGCGGGTAGGCGCACGCCAAGGAACAGGTTGGCCAGGGCAGCCAGCGCCAGCAGGCCGATGAGCAGCGCCCACTGTGCGCCCCTGAGGGGACGGTTCAGGCTGCGCCAGCGCCATTGCAGCAGCGCCACGAAAGCCGCTAACGCCAGAAAGCCCGACCAGCCAATCCAGTCGGGAGGCAGATTAATATACGGCGCTTCCGAAATCAGCGTGAATAGGGGGGTCATACCACCAGCGGTTGCAACTCTTGTGCCGCGCCTCTCCTCGCCCCATTATAACCGGTTTTCGACCTGTTAAGAAGGCGTAAAAAGCGCCTATAGGAACTCGATGGTCTCCTGGGTGGCTTTGGAAAGGTCGGCATAGACCCCGCGCCGCTCCGGCTCCAGCAGGCCGGCCAGGACGTACATAGCCTCATCGGTCATCTGGCGCAGTTGCTCGCGCCCGGCGCGGCGGAATTCCGAGCGGTAGCGGAAGGGGCGCCCAAAGCGCACCTGCGCCCCCGGCCCCTTCCAGCGGCGGGTGAAGCGCAGGGCGGGGAAGCCCTCGGTGCCATCCACGGCCACCGGCACGATGGGCGCGCCGCTGCGACTGGCGAGGTAGGCCACACCCTCCTTGCCCTGCTTGAGCGCCGGGCCGCGCGTGCCTTCCGGCGCCACCAGGATGATCTCGCCGGCGCGCAGCACTTCCAGCGATTGCTGAATGGCGCGCCGATCCACTTCCTCGCGGCGCACCGGGATCACCCCCCAAAGGCGGGGGAAAATGCTCACCACCGGGTAGGAGTACACCTCGATCTTCGCCATGGGGACGATGTGCCGCGGCGTGACGTGCAGCACCACGATCGGGTCGATGAAGGCAATGTGGTTGATCATCAGGATGGCTGGGCCTTCAGCGGGAACGTTCTCCACCCCTTCGACGCGGTCGAGCTTGGCCAGCAGGGTGAAGCCGCCCCAGCGGAGCAGGAAACGCAGCACGCGCCGCCGCGCGGCGTAGCGGGCGTGGTTGTATGCAATGGTCAATGGGCGGTCTTGTTCCAGGCTATCTACGGTCATCAGACACCTCCGGTGAGCTTTGGTTGTTATAGTTAACACCCTGGTAAACGCCGCGGTACTCCGGGGGGAGCTGCTCTGCCAGAGCGGTCATGATGCGCTGGGTGCCGCGATCCACCGCGCTGCGCCAGTCGCCGGAGGCATCCAGGCGGAAAGGTTTGCCCACGGTGATGCTGATCTCGGAGCGGCGCAGGCGCTTCATGTTGCCATAGACGCGGCGATTTTCGGTGCCGGTGAAGGTCACCGGCAGCACCGGCGCGCCCGATTTGAGCGCCAGGTAGGCTGCGCCGGGCGTGCCTTCTTCCAGCCCGCCGATCAGGCTCTCGCGCCCTTCGGGGGCGATGGCGATCATCCGCCCCTCGGCCAGCCCCTGCAGCGCGGCGCGCAGGGCGCGGCGATCGGGGTGGCCGCGGTGCACCCAGATCACGCCGTAAAGTTCCATCAGCCAGCCTAGCAGGGGGTAATCGTAGTACAGGTCGGCCTTGGAGAGCACCTCCACCGGACGATTGGAGAAGGCGGCGCCCAGCACCAGGTCGGCGTCGCCCAGATGATTGGAGACAACCAGCACTGGCCCGCTTTGAGGGATGTTTTCCAGGCCGCTGAGGCGCACGCGGGTGAACAGGAACGCTAGCAGGCGCAACAGGCGCACGATCAGCCAGCGCACTGCCCTGCGCCAGAGAGTGAGCCGCGGCAGACGAGTGATCTCCGGGCGTACTTTGGGGGTGACGGGCTTGGCGGGGAGGGGGTCAGCTTCGGGCATTGGCGGGGATCTGGGAGCCTGGCTTGGCGGCGTACACGCCGTGATATTCCGGCGGCAGCAGGGCAGCGATATGCTGCATGATCAAATCGGCGTTGCGCTGGCGGGCCAGGCGGCGGGCTGCGCCGCGGCCTTCCAGCGGGGGCAGATGGAAGGGAGCGCCGATGCGCATCTCGATGGCCGGGCGCTCGCCGCGCAGGGCGCGCCGCAGAAAGTCGTCGCTGGTGCCCAGGATGCCCACCGGCACCACTGGCACTTGCGCCTGGTCAGCGATGTAGGCAACGCCGGGGTTGGCGCGGCGCATGGCGATGGAATGGGTGCGCCCGCCCTCGGGGGCGATCAGCAGCGGCCGCCCGGAGCGCAGCACGGCGAGCATGTCTTCGACCAGCTTGCGGTCGTATTCGCCGCGATGCACCGGGATGCCGCCGTACAGGCGCACCAGCACGTTCTGGCCGGGGCGCTCCCAGATCTCCACCGCGCCGGCGGCTTCCAATGGGGTGGGCCAGAAGGCCAGGATGAAGGGCGGCTCGTACAGCGAGACATGGTTGCTGGCTACCAGGTAAGGGCCGCGGCGGGGCACATTTTCTTTGCCTGTTACAGTCACCCGGCTCAGAATGTGGAACAGCAGGCGGAAGAGCGGGCGCATCAGCGCCCGCAGCAGGCGACGGTAGAGCGGGACGGTGTAGGCGAGTCGGGTCATCGCACCAGGTTCAGGATGGCTTCCAACACCTGATCGGCGCTCAGGTTATCCGAGTCCAGGATCAGGGCGTCTGGGGCGGGGCGCAGCGGGGCGATGGCGCGGGTGGAATCGATCTGATCGCGGCGGCGCATGGCGGCCAGGATCTCGGCGTAATCGGCCGGCTCGCCGCGGCCGATCAACTCCAGGTAGCGGCGGCGGGCGCGCTCTTCCGCCGAGGCGTCCAGATAGATCTTCAGGTCGGCCTCCGGCAGCACCACCGTACCGATGTCGCGGCCAACCATCACCACCCGGCCGCGCTGGCCGATGCGCCGCTGCTGGGCGGAGAGGGCGCGGCGCACCCCCGGATAGGCCGAGACCTGCGAGACATGCGCCTCGACTTCGGGGCGGCGGATCTCCCAGGTGATGTCCTGCCCATCGGCGAGGATGTCGCAATTGCGCCCGTCGGCCTGGGAAGGCGGGAGGATGTCGATCTCGCAGCTTTCGGCCAGGGCGGTGACGGCGGCTTCGTCGGTGATAGGTACGCCGCGCTGCAGCGCCAGCCAGGTGACGGCGCGGTACATTACGCCAGTGTCGAAGAAGAGGTAGCCCAGCTTGTCGGCCAAACTTTTGCCCAGGGTGGATTTACCGGAGGCGGCCGGGCCGTCGATGGCGATGATGGAAGGTAACGACATACAGACTCCTGGTTTGGCTTTGCCGCTCAGGGCGCAGGTTGGACGACGGCCGAAGCGCCGGGGAACAGGTCGCTGCGCGCCCACAGGATGATGTATTCATAGCCCAGGGTGGCGCGGCGCAGGGTCAGCCAGCCAACGAAATCTTGCGGCAGGGGGCCTTCCCAGGCCGGGCGCACCCACCAGACGAAATCCTGGCCGCGGTAGGCGGCTTCCAAGGCTGGCGTTTGGGCCGACTGACGGGTGAGGATTACCGCGGGCAGCTCGCCAGGGGGGATGGCTTCGGCGAAGCGCGCCTGCTCGAAGCGGCGCAAAGCCCAGCGCAGCGAGGAGGCGTCCACGGTGGAGAGGATTTCGATCTTGTGTCCCAGGCCAGTGCGCCAGTTGGACAGGTCGCTCAGCGTGTCGAGCGTCAGTTGCACCTGCCCCGCGGCGGGGGGCTGCGCCCACAGCTCGTGGGGTTCATTGGGGCGCAGTTGCGAGGCGCTCCACAGCATGGCGATGGCATAGATCGTCAGGGTGGTGCTCAGCCCCATCACTACCCCCAGGCGGCTGATCGGCCAGGACCAGCCCAAGGCGATCAGGGCGGCGGTCAGCGCGCCGAGCAGCAGGATGCCGAACAGGATGCCCGTCTGTACCAGCGGCCAGGGCAGCTCGCTGGGGGGGATGATCTGGCCGGAGGCGAGCAGCGTGTTCCAGAACAGCGCCGCCAGGATCAGGATCAAGGCGGCCTGCAGCCAGGAGAGGGCGTGCGGCGGCTCTTCGGGCAGGTATTCGGCCAGGCCGTCGGCGGCCAGCGCCCACAGCGGCATCAGCGCCCAGACCAGGTCGCTCACCTGGCGCGCCGGGTAGAGCAGCGCCAGCAGCAGGCCGGTCAGCAGCCACAACAGGGGCAACGTCAGGGGGTAAGCGCCATCGGCAGCATCGTTCAGACGGCGCGACAGCCAGCGCCCCAGGCTGACCAGGGCGAAGATCACTGCCAACGGCTGGAAGGTCAGCAGGGCGGCGATCAGCGTCATGGGCCAGACGGTGGAAGGGCCGGTCCAACCGCCCAGGTAGGCGGCCAGGGAGGCCAGGGCAGCGGCCAGGCCCTGCGGGTGGCGCAGCAGATACGTCCCGACCGCCAGCAGGGTGACCAGCAGCATCGTCAGCCCGCGCAACAGCTCAGGCCGCGAGGGGAAGGCGCGCGCCGGATCGGTCTCGTCAAACACTTCGCCGGGGCGGCTGGCCCGCCTCAGCAGCAAGCGATAGAACAGCCAGGCCAGCCCCAAGCCCAGAGCGCCGTGCCAGAAGGCGGGGCCGGAGAGCAGCGCCAGGCCGCCCAGCAGCCCGGCCCAGGCGGGACGGCGAGCGTGCCAGAGCGCCAGCGCCATCAAGCTGAAGCTCAGCGCCAGCATCGGCCCATTCGCCTGGCGAGACACCGTCACCAGGCCAGGATCGAGGGCCAGCCCGAAGGCCAGGATCAGGGCTGTCTTGCGCCCCAGCTCCCAGCGAAAGGCGAAGGGCAGCCAGACCAACAGCGCCCCGGCCAGCGCCGGCCAGAAACGCGCCAGGAAGTTCGTATCGCCGAACAGGTAGAAGGCCGCGCCGGTGAGGAAGATGTAGGCCGGGTGCGGGCCGGGGATGAACGGAGCGGCGGCGCCGGGCTGGGCAACCTGCAGCGCCTGCAGGGCCAGGGCGGCCTCGGCGTCGCTGAGCGGGGCAAGCCCCAGATTGAGCAGGCGCAACGCCAGCGCCAACAAGAAGGCCAGCATGTACAGGGCGGTCTCGGTGGTCAGGCCGCCCCTAACGTCGGCCGGCAAAGCAGGGTGGGTGTCTCTATTCATGGGATGCAGCGGGATAGACATAGATGGTCACCTTCTCGGATTGGAAGCCCGGCTCGAGGTGGGTCTTGAATTTGTCCTCCACCAGGCCGTGGGGGCAGACGCCGGGTTGCGGCGGGTAGGCGTTGCGCTCCAGCGCGCCGACGAAGACATAGCGGATGTTGTACCGATCCAAAATCTGGCGCGCTTCTTCCCAATCGCGGCTGCAGAACAGGCGCATCAGGTCGCTCTGGCGGGAGCCGATGGCGGTAGGAGCGGTCTCGCCGCGCCACTGGTTTTCATGCCCGATCCAGCCCAGCACACCGGGTTTGCCGGAAAGAGCCGCAGCGCGGGCGTATTCGGTGTAGCTGCCCCCGCCTTCAGGCACGGCCTCGGCCACCACGCCCGGCGGAGCGGCCTGCAGCCAGCGAATGGCGCTCAGCTCCTCAGGGCGGCTGCGGGCCAGGTAGGCGGTGCTATCCAGGGTCCATTCGATCGGCTGGAAGCCGTTGGTCTTGCTCCACAGGCTGAGCGGCGGATAGACCAGGCTGGCGGCTAGCAGCAGCGTCAGCCCGAGGCTGAAGGCGGCCTGCCAGCTGCGGCGCAGTTCGCTCAGCAGCAGAGCGCAGGCGTAGGCGGCGGCGATGCTCCACACCAGCCAGGCCTGGAAGTAGAACTTAAAGATGGTGTTCATGCGCCAGCCGAACAGATCGCGCAGGTAGAAAAACTCCGGGCCGAGCACCAGCAGCGCGCCGAAGAGCGCCAGCAACACGGCGAAGACCGCCGGCGGTTGGGTTTGGGGGCGGTCAGTCGCATCTTGGCGCTCCAGGGCGCTCCACATCAGGCCTAGCGTCAGGGTGAGCAGGCCGAGCAGGGTGAGCCAGCCGCCAGGTGAAGTGAAGCGCCGCGCCAGCGCCCCGGCGAGCAATTCGCCTCGGTTCGCCGCGGCCTGCAGGCTCAGGAACAGGCCGCTGTAATCCGGCAGGAAAGTGATCGCCAGGCCCATGGCGAGCGCCAGCAGCCACAGGGAGACGATCAGGCCCAGGGAGAGCTGGAAGGCGCCCCAAAAGGCGCGCCGCTCGCCGAAGGCGCGCGCCAGCCAGAGCAGCAAGGCCAGGATGGGCAGCAGCAGTGGGGCGAACATCACCCACAGATGCGCGCCGCGGGTGGGGTTGATCAGGTTGGGCAGCACACCCCCGGCCTGGGAGGAGAAGCCCAGGTAGAAGGGCAGGTAGAGCAGTCCGCCGCACACCCCCAGCGCCAGCCCCAGCCAGGCGAAATCTTTGGCCGCAACAAAGAGGCGTTCTCCGCCCAGCAGCATGCGCCCCAGGGCGTAGGCCGCGGCGACCAGGGCCAGGTAGAGCGGGAAGTCCCAGGTGTTCAGGAAGGCCAGCCCGCCCAATGCCGTCGCAGCAAGCAGGAAGAAAGCTGGCGAAAGGCGCAGCGTGGGGAGCAGCGAGTGGGCGAGGCGCAGGCGCGGCCAGACTGGATGGTCTTTCCCGCCTTCGAGGAACAGCCCCAGCGCCAGGCCAACGGCCAGCAGGGCGAAGGGCATCGCCAGGACATGGGGGTGCAGGTCGGCCAGCAGGAACGAGAAGAAGGGAAATTCGTCGATGATCTCGCGCCAGCCGCCGGCCAGATCGTAATCCTGCAGTACCCGCGACGCCCGCCACCACCACCAGAAGCGGGTGGGCATCCAACTGAAGGGCGGTTCGGGCGGCTGGTTCAGGTCCAGGATGCCCAGCCAGCTCCAAAAGGCGGAGGTCAGCGCGCCGCCGGGGCCTGGCCGCCAGAACAGGCCGCGGCTGTGCAGCACGTGCAGGAAGCCCTCCAGGTTGCTCACCAGCAATAGAAAGAGCGGGCCGAACAGCGACGCCAGGGTGAAGCGGGGAGGGGCAGACGGCGATGTGGTGCTGGCGTTGAGCAGGTCGAAGACCAGGCCATAGGCGCCGATGGCGCTCAGGGAGAAGATCAGCACGTTGCCCAGGTTGAAGGCCACTGCGCCGCTCGTCCCGGCCAGAGCGGCGATCATGGCGACCAGGATGTAGCCGAAGTGGTAATAGGAGATGGCGTAGCCTGAAAGCCAGGGGTCGTGCGGGGGGAAGGTGGGCGAGGCCAGGATGGCGTTAATGAAGGCCAGCTCCATGGGCTTTTCGGTACCCACGGCCTCCGGGTTGGCGGCGCGCATCCCGGCGTACAGGGCGAACGCCAGCAGGAACAGCGCTTCGACGGTGACGATCATCATCTGCTGGGCGTGCAGCCAGGCGGAAAGCTCCCGCGGCTGGATGCCGCGCAATGCCCACAGGCACAGCCCGCCCAGCAGCAGGGCGGCGAAGAGCAGCCCGCCGGGGTGGTTGGGCAGGACGCCCAGCGAGGCCAGCAGCCAAAAGAGGTAGCCCCATAGCAGCCAGCCCAGGGCGCGGCTCAAGGCGTAGCCGCGATCGCGCAGCGCAGGCAGCAGGCGATAGGCTATCGGAAAGGCCAGCCAGCCCAGCGCAGTGATGATCAGATACCAGATGATCGCATCTGCCAATGTTACATTGCCTCCAGAACAAGCCCCTCACCGGCGAGCGAGCTGAAGCTCGGGTTACGGGGCTTGCAGGACCTGGTAGATCACCGTGTCGCCGTCGCGATAGACTTCACGCCACAGCGAGCCGTCGGCGGCCTCGAACTTATCCAGGCCAGGGCCGGGATAGTGGCCGCGCTCTTGCTGTCCTACGATGATATACCGGACGTTGTATTTGCGCAAGAAGTCCAGCGCCCGCTTCAGGTCGGTGGTCTGGTAGAACTCGTCCACCTCCAGGATGCGCTGGGTGACCCAGATGGCGGGGTTGACCGCCCGCTGCTGCTGCTGATGCCACTCCCAGCCCACCACGCCCGGCAGGCCGGTGTAGATGCTGAAGCGCGAGCCCCAGCGGTACAGATTTCGCAGATTGGCCTCGACGATGACCGGCGAGCCGGCCACGTTCTGCTGCATCCAGCGGATGGCGCGGTAGTCCTGGCTCAGGTCCATGGCGCCCCATTCGTCGCTGTAGGTGGCGTAGGCCATATAGGTCATGCCGTCCAGGGTGTGCGGGGCGTCGGGGGCCATGCGGTCTTTGATCTTAGCGGCTGTGGCCCACAGCGGGTACATGGCGGCGCCGGTCAGCAGCCCAACCAGGATCAGGTTCCAGGAGAAACGCCAGAACGGCCGCCAGGTATGCAGGGTGGAGAGCAGCCAGCCCAGCGCAGCGGCGGCGGCGATGGCGAAGAAGGTCCACACCTGCAGGTAGAACTTGAACACTGTATTCATCCGCCCCACGTCGCCGACCAGCACCACCAGCTCCACCATCAGGGTCAGGGTCAGGCCGGTGCCGACCAAGAAGAGCACGACGCGCCGCGAGTCGGACAGATCAGGGCGCAGCAACAGCACCCCCGCCCAGACTGCCAGCAGCAGCACGAACCAGGCGATGGAGACGACCGCGCCTTGCAGGTTGGGCTTAAACAGCCCGGCGATGGCCCCGAAATAGGTCAGCCCCAGGCTGAGCAGCACCAGGGCGATGAGAGTGGCCTGAATCAGCAGGCGGTAGGGCGCCAATTTGCGCAGCGCCGAGATTGGGGTGCGGGCCATCCAATCCCGTGCCTCCCACGCCATCCACGAGACGATCAGGAACAAGAACACGCCCCAATGGATCAGGTAGGAGTACAACGGGGTGCGCGTGCCCTCCCACAGGCGCACCTGGGTATAGCCCAGGGCGTACCACTGGGCGAAGGGGCGGTAGAGCAGGAAGGACAGGGCGATGAGCAGCCCGGCCGCACCCAGAGCGACCAACAGGCCGCGACTGCCGCTCAGCGCGCTACCATGAGCGTCGGGAGACCGCTGGCGGCGCGAGAAGGTATAGACGATGGCGACGATGCCCAACGCCAGATAGGTGGGCATGTCCCAGGTATTGGTGGGGCGCAAGGCGCCGATGGCCAGGGCGGCCAGGCCGAACCAGGCAGCGGGGCCTCTCCAGTTGCTCCAGCGCCCCTTTCCCAGCACCAGGCCGACGATCAACCCCAGCGCCAGCAGGGCCAGCGGCAGGGCAAGCAGGTGGGCGTGCAGGTCGGCGTAGAGCACGGTGAAGTAGGGAAATTCGGTGATCGGTTCGACATCTCCCGGCGCGGGGATGGCGCGGCTGGGGATCCAGTACCAATCGCCGACGCCGTAGGGCAAGCTCTCTCCGGCCAACGCCTTGCCGAGGCCTTGCAGCGTCCACAGCCAGCGCATCAGCAGCGTGGCCTCTTCCAGCGCCCCGGCTGGGGCGGCCAGGCGCTGGAAGCCCTGATAGATCATGCGCACCGTGCCCAGGTTGCCCAGCACGGCCATGGCGAAGGCGCCGAAAGTGGCCGGTAGATAGGGGGAAAGGGCCTCCGCCGGGCCGGCAGGCGGCTGGCGGTCTGAGCGAAGTCGAAGACCGTTGGGCGTTTGGCCTTGCAGCGCCGCGCTCAGGGCATCTGAGCAGACGAGATTCCACACGATCGAAAACGCGCCCATGGCGATCAGGCTGAACAAGGTGGGCAGGATCAAATTGTAGGCCACCGAAGGGGTAATGCCCAGGAACTTGACCAGCGTGCCCACCAGGACGAAGCCGTAATAGTAATAGTTCAGGTAGCCGCCGGCGTACCACGGGTCATAGGGCGGGAAGCTGGTGCTCTTCAGCACGGCGTTGAAATAGGCGAAGTCCATCGGTTTTTCGCCACCCTTCCAGGGGTGCCACAGGTCGGGGTTACCCAGGCGCACCAGCAGGAAAGCCAGGAAGAAAGCCAGGAACAGGCCTTCCACCGCCAGGAAGTAGCCGCGCCGTGTGCGCAGCTCCTGGGAAAGCGCCTCCCGCTGGCGGTAGGCTAGGTAAGCTCCTAGCAGGGTGAGCGCCAGCAGGGCGACGCCGATGGTGAGGCGCGAGAAGGGAATGCGCGCTGAACCGACCAGCCAGACGACATAGGAGAGCAACAGCATCCCGGCGGTGCGCGCCAGGGGATAACCATAGTCGTCCAGGCCGGGCAGCGCCAGGCGCAGCAGCGGGTAAACCACTGCACCCAGCAGGCCGACCGCCAGGTACCACATCAGGATCGAGACGACAGGGTAGCGGTTCTGCGGCGCTTGCAGGTCGAACAGTTCCGACCAGGTGCCCCCGGCCTGTTGTTCGCTCCAGCGCTCCTCGGGCAGCAGCAGGGTGCTGGGGTGCGGCGGGGCCTTCATCGGAGCAACCCGGATCACCTGCGAGAAATCCACCGCGCCGAGCAGGTCGCGCGCCCGCTGCGGGTTGTAGCTGGCGGTCTTTTGGAACACCAGCACCTTAGGGTGGTCATAGACGGTGAAGGCTTCCTCGGCGAACTGGTCGTTCAGGCGGATCGGCCCCAGGCGCGGTTCGGAGGTGAACACCTGCACCAGCTCGAAGCCCAGCTTGCCCTGGAAACGGCCCGACTCAGCCACGCGGTAGCAGTACACGATGTCCATCCCGTCCGGGCAGCCCAGCAGGTAGCGGTAGTAGCGGGTGGTCATCGGGAAGCGCTCCGGCAGGCGCGGCAGTGTGCCCCACTGGCGGTTGGAGCTGATGACGATGTAATCGGTCTCGTCCAGGATGCGCAGGAAGCGCTCCAGCTTGTCCGGGTTGTCGTCCCAGTACATGTTGAAGTTCAGGTCGGTGGGGTACATGCCGCCGAAGGCGTCGTAGCCATCCAGACGCAGCGGCAGGCCATCATCCCACTCACCCTCGTTGGCCACGCCCAGCCCGCTAAGCGCCAGCGAGCCGCCGGAGGGATTTATGCTCAGGCTGAGCAGGTAGCTTTCGCCGCGATACACCGGGATCGGCGCGGCCAGGTCCAGCAGGACTTCGCCGCCTTGGGGCGAGAGATGCGGGGTCAACTCGGAAAACTGCGCTTCAGGGGGCGGGAGCCCCTCGGGGCCGGCAACCGCCTCGACGGTCAACCCGAAGGCCTGCGGCAGCGCCGCTGCATCGCCAGCGGAAGCCCCCAGACGGAGCTGGGTGAGCAGGCCGTCGGCATTAGCCTGAAACTCCAGGTGTAGCGGCGCGTTGGGATAGATCTGCCCGCTTGGCGTGCGCATTTCCTGGACCATAGACTCGCCAATCTGGGTCTCGATCACCGCCTGAGCGCGACCATCCAGTGGGTGCGGTGGAGGGCTTTCCACTTCCAGGGTCAGGGTGTAGCTCTGCGTCGGGTCGAGCTGGATCGGGCGGTCCAGGGTCAGGGTGTAGCTCTGACCGCGGGGGTCTTGCACGGGGGTGAAATCTTCGCGCAAGGCGGCGCGCGCCAGCGGCGCGCCGGGATCGCTGGCCGAGGCGATGGTCAGATACAGGGTGATGTTTTCGTGCAGCCCCAGCTCGTCGCGCACTCGCGGCAAGAAGACTTGCGAGAGTGTACCGGCGGCGCGGGGCATGAAGATGGTGTTGAACGGCGTGTTGGGGGTGATGCGCACCCCGTAGGGTACCGGCAGGCTCTGGTTGAAGGTCCCCTGGGCGGTCTGAATGGGCAGGCTGATTGGGCCGGGGATGTTCTGGTAGATCCAGCGCGAGGCGGCAACGCGGGTGATCGGCCGGGAGTAGATCTGGGTAAAGGCGTAGGCGTAGGCGTAGGTGGCGATCAGCGCCAGCCCGCCCAGCGCCAGGGCGGTGAACTGTACGCCGCGCCCACGGCCGGGATGGGCGGCAGCGGTTTCTCTGCCTTTATCCAGCAGCGACACCACCGCCCAGGCGGCGAAGATCGCCAGCGTGGGGTAGATGGGGAGCTGGTAGCGCATGGTTGGGTTGAGTTGGATGGATTGCCAGGCGAAATACACTGCCGTCCAGCTCCAGATCAGCAGGTGCGAGAACCACTGCTCTCGGTCCTTTTTGTAAACGGTCAGCAGCCGCCAGCCGACCCACAGGAAGCCGGCCCAGGCCAGCATCCCCAGCGGCAGCCCCAGCCCCCAGACGACCATGTTTTGAAAGGAGAACCAAATCGGGCGGCGCGCCCACTGCATCGCCGGCGGGAAGTCCACCTCGGCGCTGGCCTGAGCACGCTGGGCGCGGATGTTCTCAACCCACAGTGGATTGAGCTTGACCCCGAAGAAGCCGGGGCCGCTGAAGGCGTAGGGTTGCAGCAGACGGAAGACCAGCAGGCTGACGAAGGCGGCCAGGCACAGGTAGATCACTGCCCGCAAGAGCTGCTCCTGGCGCTGGCTGGGCTTCAGCCGCGCCAGGTGGATCAGCAGCGCGGCGGGCAAGACCGCCGCCACCGGCGCAGCGTTGATCTTGGAGGCCACCGCCATCCCCAGGGCGACGCCGAAGGCCAGGCTGGGCCACAGCAGCGAGCGCAGGCCGCGCTCTCCGTCGGGCGGGACGGTGGCGACGACCACAGCGAAGTAGAACGCCAGGAAGGTGAAGAATGCGGCGAAGCTGTCCATAGTGAAGAAGTGCGCCTGCTGAATCTGCAGCACCGCCGCGGCGGAGAAGGCCACCGCCAGCGCGCCAACGCGCCGCCCGTATAGCCGCCGCCCAACCAGGTACACCAGGAACACCATCCCCAGGTCGGCCAGGGCGGAGAGCGCCCGCCCCATCTGGGTCATCTCGCGCCAACCGGTGCCGCCGAAGGTCCACTCGACCAGGTAGCGCGCCAGGAACATCGGCAGTGTGCCATAAACGTAGAAGCCGTGGCCGCGATTGTGCGGGTTCAGGCTGGAATTGGCGGTGTCGAAATACTCCGAGAGGCTGTTCACCGGGCTGATATCGGTGCCCACCCAGATCAGGAAGCGCTCGTCGGGGTGCAGGAACTGATATTCGCCCCAGAACAGGCCGTTAAAGCGCAGCAGCGCCGCGGCGATCAACACCAGGACGACCGCCAGGTCATAGATCCATGACCCCTTCGCAGTGGTCATAGGCCGGGCGGGATAGCTCTCAGTCGGGGTGTCGGCGCTCATGCGCTCTTGGACGCTGTCTGACATGCTGCGGTTCCAGGTTTCAGGGTTGGCTCGTCGGCGGGACGAAGAAGACTACGAAGTCCTTGGTCGGCGTTTTGGAAACGATGGTTTGCGACCAGCCCTGGGGGTAGGCCAGGCGCAGCGCCTGCAAACCCTGCTCGTCCTGCGGGTTGAGCAGGAACAATTTAGGGCGCGGGTCGAACAGGGTGGCCTCGATCTGCTCGGGGTACAGGCGGAAATCGCGGCCGGGGAAGCCGGCATTGGTCGCCACCAAGCGCGAGTCGACCCAATGTGGGAAGCCCACCACCCAGACGGTGTCTGGGCTGCCAATGGTTTCGGCGAACTGGCGCGCCACCGCGCCGATCTCGGAGGTGTTCCAGGCGGAGTTGCGATAGTATTGATAGTAGCGCTCGAAGGTCCAGACGTAGTCCTGCGCGCCAGCCATGAAGATCAGCCAGAGCATCACCGTGGCGGCGGCCAGCCGGCCGTTCGGCGCGGGCAGAGATTTTTCGAGCGCGGCCATCAGCCCGTCCAGGGCCAGAGCGACGAGCAGGAAGACCGGCACCATTGCCCCGCCGGTGCGGTACAGGTTGGGGTTTTCGGTGGGAAAGGCCAGCGCCAGGGTGGAAGGGATCTGCAGGATAGGGATCGCCAGCAGCAGGAACAGGTCCTGCCAGCGACGGGTGCGCAGGTAGCGCAGCAGCGCCAGGGCCGCGCCCAGGTAGAACAGCGCCCCCGCGGCGACCCCCAGCGCCGGGTAGCCGGGGATGGAGATCGGCCAGATCTCTCCAGCGTCCCAGGAGAACATCGCCAGCGCCCGGCCGGTGTTCTGGAGCAGGATCAACCAGGCGGGGGATTCCAGCGGGCGCTCCAGGCTACCCATGCGCGATAGGGTGCGCAGCAGGAAGGCGTCTGGCTCGGCCAGCAGGTAGCGCAGCATGGGCAGGAACAGGGCGAAGCTCAGCAGGGCGGCCGCCAGCAGACCGCTGAGGGCGAACCCCCAGGCAGGGCGGCTGCGCCGGTGCAGCAGGTGCAGGCCGATGGCAACCGCGACCAGCAGCGGCAGGATGCGGTCTGCCGTGTAGCCGTACAGACCGATCCCCAGTGCAACCCCGGCCAGCACGAACTGGTTGATGCTGCCGCGGCGCAGGCCGCGCAGCACGAAGTACATCACCGCGGCGGTGAACAGGAAGTAGAACGGCAGGCGCAGCCCGAAGCGCGAGACCACGTTGGTCCAGTAGGCGATCCCGGCCAGGGTGAACGCCAGCAACCCAACGCGGCGGTTGCCCAGCTCTACGCCGATGCCATACAGGAAGGGCAGGGCGGCCAGGCCGATCAGCGCCGAGACCAGCTTCAGGCTCATGAAGCCCAGCGACAGGCCGGTGAGCCGGTGCAAGGCAGCGCCCAGGTAGAAGATCAGCGCCTCGCGGCCGCCGTTGCTGGCGAAGAAGATTAGCCGCTCGCCGTTGAGCACGCGCAGGATATCCAGCAACTTCTCGGCGTGGTCGCTGTTCATCTCCGGTGGCACGTCGCCCAGGCGGTAGAAGCGGAAGAAGAGCACCACGGCCAGCGCTGCCGCCCAGGCGAGCGTCCAGCCGCTGAAGCGCAGGGTGATTTGGGGATCGGCCAGGAAGGCGCGCCCGCGGGCGCTCCAGCGGGAAAGCCAGCCGGTGGGCTGCCAGAAGGCGCGGGCGATGAAGTACACCCCTGCGGCCAGCAGGGCAGTGTTGATGACGCCGAATTGGAGTGTATAGAAGGCCAGGAAGGCCAGGGCAGAAAGCCCCAGTCCGATCAGCAGATCGCTCGGGCGCAGCCTGGGCAGGGCGTCGGGGAGTTGCTCGGCGGGAGGGACGGCCAGCTGCCATTCGCCGCGCTGCGCCGACCAGGCTGCCAGCGCCAGGGAGAGCAGCAGCAGCGCTGCGCCGGCGCGCCAGTCGCGCTCCGGCGCAGGGCCCAGGCTGAACTGCCCGGCCAGCGCCAGCAGCAGCGCCAGCAGGCTGGCCCAGGGCAGGCGCAGAGCGGGCGCTTCTCCGGCAGGCGGGCGGGATAGCGCCGGTTGGACTTCCAGGAGTTCCTCCTGCTCCGCGACGGCCTCGGCCCAGGCGGGCGGCGCTTCTTCGGGCGGCAGTTCCACGCGTGGGTACTTCCAGGGCATCAGCCGGGACTTGAGGTAATCGAGTACGCTAGGCTCTTGCATCACAGGCGGGTTTTGCGAGTGGAATGATCTCCCAAAGGCCTTATTATAAAACACCCGGCTTCATTTTCGGCGGGCGATATAGAAGGTGCATACACCGTCGGGGGTTTCCCGCGGGTCGTAAGCGTGTTGCACCAGGCGGCGGGTGAGCGCCAGGTTCCAGCGAGTCGGCGCCAGGATCCAGCGGCCGGTGAGGCGGTGGGCTATCCACGAGGGCAGCCCGAAATAATGCCCCCATTCGGTGACGCTCTGGGCGCTGGGAGGGTAGTAGTGCCAGTAGCGCTCGACCTCGAAGCCGGCGCGTGCCAACCGCGCCAGCCAGACTTCGGGCGGGTCGAGGTGGATATGGCGGGCGATGCGGTTGAAAAAGGCGCAGTAGGCGTCGCCCAGGCGGCGCAGGCCCAGGCGGTCCAGGGCGCGCCCGATCGAGAGGTTCTCGGTGAAGCGGTCGTTGGGCACGCAGAAGGCGAAGGGGGCGCCAGGCCGCAGCACCCGCCCTACTTCGGCCAACACCTGATCGATCTGGGGGATGTGCTCCAGGACGGAGTTGCTCAGGGCGCTGCCAAAATAGCCGTTGGGGAAGGGCATGTGGGCGCCATCGCCCAGCACCAGGCCACGGTAGCCGCCGCGGCGGGCGGCTTCGCGCATCGGCGCAGCCCAGGGGTCGATGCCCACTTCGATGGGTTGATCGAAGGCCACGGTGGCGAACTGGCCGTCGCCGCTGCCCACGTCCAACACCGGCGGAGGTAGCTCCAGGTCGGCGTAGAAGCTGGCCTCAACGGCGCGCAGCACGCCGCGAAAGTAGGGCAATTCACGCAAGTTCAACCACAGGTAGTCTTTGCGGGTTTCGGGGGTGGAGGGGGGCGAAGTGGGCATAGGTGCTGTGCGGGGCGCGGCGCGTTGCAGGCGAGAGGCGCTCAGGGGGTTGGCTGTTGCTGCCTCAAGGCCAGCTCGAGTCGGGCGCGATCTTGCGCCAGGTTGAAGATAGTTTCATAGGCCTCGGCCACGGCAGCAGGCGTGGACAGGCGCAGCAGCGCCTCCGGCTTACCGCGGCGGCGGTCGGGGTCTTCCAACACCGTCAGGATGGCCTGTGCCAGTGCCTCGGCGTTGGCGGGGGGGACGATTAGTCCGCTGCCGGTCTGGCGCACCGGCACGCGCACGCCGGGCAGGTCGGAGGCCACCACGGGGGTGTTGCAGGCGAGCGATTCCACCTGCACCATGCCGTAGGATTCGGTGCTGTTCAGGCTGGGCAGCACGGTCACTTCGCTCTCCTGGTAGAAGGCGGTCATCTCCACCGGCGAAAGCACCCCCAGGAAGCTCCAGTGTTCCTGCAGCGGCGCCACCAGCGACATCACCCGCCGGGCGTAGCGCTCTTCGCCGATCACGTTCTGGTAAGGGCCGACCACCAGGACGCGGGCGTTGGGAACGCGCTCCAGGATGCGCGGCAGCGCCTGAGCCAGGTATTCGACGCCCTTTTCGGTGGCCAGGCGGGCGGCCATGCCGATGATGCGCTGGTCCGTGCGGATGCCGAACTTCTGACAAAAGGCGGCGCGGTCGGCTTCGCTGGCGGGGGTCAGCTCCACCGGCGGATAGACCGGGATCAGCTTGTGCAGGTAATGGCGCAGGAAGGGGGAATGCTCGGCGTAGTCGCGGGTGTTGTGCACCACCACGTCCGCCAGGGTGGCAGCCAGGTGGTTGGTCAGAGTGGAGACGCGGTTGGCCAGGCTGTGGATCAGGCCGGAGGGCAGCAGCAAGTCGCAGTGATAGGTCAGTACCACCGGCTTGCCCAGCAGGCGGCCAATGAGGGCGATGAGGGCGGCGTCGAACTGGGGCACGTGCAGGTTGATCACGTCGGCCTGGCGGGCCAGCTTCCACGCCCAGAAGGGCATGGCGGGCATGAGCACGCCCTTGCTGATGCGCGCCCCCACGTTCAGGCGTACAATGCGCACGCCATCCAGGGATTCCTGCACCGGGAGGCTGCGGTCGAAGCGCGAGGTGAGGATGGTGACCTGATGGCCGCGCGCCGCCAGGGCGAGCGCCTGGCGCTCGGCGTAGATGGTCAAGCCAGAATAGTGCGGGCGGTAGTAGGTGAGGGCGATCAGGATGCGCATAGCCAGGGTATGGACCTCCGGTTACCCGGCCTCCTCGGTGGTGGAGGAGATCGACCGGACGTCTCGAAACACCCCGGCGAGCGACAGGCCGTCTTTCACGAAGGCGTATGCGCCGATCAATCCGGTGAGCAGGTAGTTGGTCAGATGGGCGGTGAGCGCCGCCGCCAGCGCGGTAGAGGGATCGACGCCGAAGACCGACAGCGCCCCCATGATGGCGATTTCCAGCACGCCCACCGCGCCCGGCGAGGAGGGCACGGCCACGCCCATCGCCATCGCCCCCAGGGTGAGCGTCGCCCAGACCACTTGGGCTTCAGGGAAGAAGGCGCGCATCAGCACGTAGAACTGCAGGATGGCGACGCTCCAGTTGAGCAGCATCCAGAATAAGACCCGCAGGAAGCGCCGCCCATCGACCAGCGTCGCCAGGCCCTCGAAGAAGGCCTCGAGCTGGCGCGGTTTGAGCAGCCTCCCCAGCGCCGGCAGGCGCTCCGACCAGCGCCGGTATTGTGCCTGCGCCCAGGCCTGGTTGCGCGCCAGCAGGTGCAGCATCAGCAGCCCGGCCAGCACCAGGCCGCCCGCCATCGCCGCCGCCTGCCAGGCCAGCCCGCCGCCCACCACGAAGGGCAGCGTGCCCAGCAGCACGCCCGCCGCCAGGGCCACATCCATGGCGCGCTCGATCAGCACAGTGGAAAAGACCTGCAGGAAGCTCAGGCGGGCCTTGCGCCCCAGCAGGAACGCCCGCCCCACTTCGCCCAGGCGCAGGGGCAGCAAATTGTTGAGCATGTAGCCCTGGTTCAGGGTCAGGAAGACTATCCCCAGCGGCGCCCGCTCCTGCAGCAGGGTGCGCCAAGCGACGGCGCGCACCACGATCCACAACAGGCTGATTGCCAGCAGCAGGGCGATGAAGCGGTAGTCGGCCAGGCGCAGGGCGCTGATCAGGCGCTCCAGATCGACCAGGTAAAAGATGACCGCCAGGGCAAGTCCACTGATCAGGATGCCGGGGAGGATTTTGCGCCAGTCCTGGCGGGAGATCGCGCGCGGCTCAGAAGTCATCGGCTCAGTCCTCGTTCAGGCGCAGGACGGCCAGGAAGGCCTCCTGCGGGATTTCCACGTTGCCCACCATCTTCATGCGCCGCTTGCCGCGCTTCTGCTTTTCGAGCAGCTTCTTCTTGCGGGTGATATCGCCGCCGTAGCATTTGGCCAGCACATCCTTGCGCACCGCCTTGATGTTGGCGCGCGAGATCACCCGCCCACCGGCGCAGGCCTGGATCGCCACATCGAAGAGCTGGCGCGGGATGACCTGCTTGAGCTTGGTGATGGCTGCCTGGCCCTTGTGATAGGCCTCATCTTTATGCACGATAGTCGCCAGCGCGTCCACCGGGTCGCCGTTGACCAGCACTTCCAGTTTGATCAGCTCATCGGGGCGATATTCGGCGAACTGGTAGTCCAGCGAGGCGTAGCCACGGGTCTTGGATTTCAGGGCGTCGAAGAAATCGACGATCAGCTCGGCGAGGGGGATTTCAAAGTGCAGCAGCACGCGCCCTGGGGCAGGGTATTCCTGGTCTTTGAAGATACCGCGGCGCTGGGTGGTCAGGTCCATCACCACGCCGTAGAACTCGGTGGGGGTGAAGATTTGGATCTTCATCCACGGCTCGCGCACTTCGGCGATCTGGTCCGGCTCGGGCAGGGCGGTGGGCGAATCGATCAGCAGCGTCTCGCCGTTGCGCAGCAGGACTTCGTATTCGACCGAGGGTGCGGTGAAGACCACGTCCAGGTCGTATTCGCGCTCGATGCGCTCCTGGATGATCTCCATGTGGAACATGCCCAGGAAGCCGCAGCGGAAGCCGAAACCGAGCGCCTGGGAGGTCTCTGGCTCGAAGATCAGCGAGGCGTCGTTGAGCTGGAGCTTTTCCAGGGCATCTTTCAGGTCGGCGTAATCGTCGGCTTCGGCAGGGTAAACCCCGGCGAAGACCATTGGCTTGACCTTGCGGTAGCCGGGCAGCGGCTGGTCGGCCGGGCGCGCCGCCAGGGTGATGGTGTCGCCCACGCGGCATTCGCGCACTGTCTTCAGGCCGGTGGCCACGTAGCCCACCTCGCCGGCGCTGAGCTGCTGCGTCACGCGCAGGTCGGGGGCAAAAATGCCGATCTCTACTGGCTTGAGCGTCACCCCGCTGGCCATCATCAGCAGGCTGTCGGTAGGGCAGATTTCGCCGTTCATCACGCGCACATAAGCCACTACGCCCTTGTACGGGTCGTAGTGCGAGTCGAAAATCAGCGCCTGCAAGGGGGCATTCACGTCGCCCCTGGGTGGTGGCACCTGCTGGACGATGGCCTCCAGCACGTCTTCCACGTTTAGCCCGGCCTTGGCCGAGATGCGCAGGATTTTATCGGCCGGGGTGCCCAGCAGACTGCTGATCTCTTCGGCCACTTCGTCGGGGCGGGCAGAGATCAGGTCGATCTTATTGATCACCGGGATGATCTCCAGGTTGGCTTCCAGCGCCAGGTACAGGTTGGCCAGGGTCTGCGCTTCGATGCCCTGCGAGGCGTCCACCACCAGCAAGGCGCCTTCGCAGGCGGCCAGCGCCCGGCTGACCTCGTAGCCGAAATCGACATGGCCGGGGGTGTCGATCAGGTTGAGTTCGTAGGTCTGGCCATCCTGGGCGGTGTAGCTCATGCGCACCGCTGAGGCCTTGATGGTCACGCCCTTCTCGCGCTCCAGGTCCATGCTGTCCAGCACCTGTTCAGTCATCTCGCGCTCAGAGAGGGTGCCGGTGAGCTGCAACAGGCGGTCGGCGAGGGTGGATTTGCCGTGGTCGATATGGGCGATGATGCAAAAATTGCGGATGTGGTCGGTGTTCATTGACGGGGGGTAGTATACCCCAAGTTAGGGCAGGTGTGGCGCTCATTGCCCACCTATCTGATTTGCTGCCGGGTATAATCGTCCCGCTTTTATGACAATAAATTCATGACCGCCGGGGCGATTCCGGTCAGGTCGTGCAGGCTGGCGGCGAAGCGGCGGCGCAGGCGTGGGGCGCCGATCAGCAGGGCTGGCACCGGGTTCAGGGTGTGGCGGTGGGTGCTCAGGTCTTCCAGGTTGCCGTGATCGGAGGTGAGCAGGATCAGGCCGTCCTGGTCGTCCCAGGCGTCTAGCAGGCCGGCCAGCACCTGGTCAAAGGCCTCCAGCAGGCGGCAGGCAGCGTCCATGTCCTGGCTGTGGCCGGCGTAATCGCTGAGCCAGTATTCGAACAGCGAAAAATCGGCCCCCGCCGCCAGCTCTGCCAGCCGCTGCCCTGCCTGGCGGGGTGTGAGCAGGGGGGTGTCAGGCAGCCCCAGGCGCTCGCGCCAGCCCTGAGCGGTGAAATCGGCGGAGAGCGCGCGCCCCAGGCGCAGGTCTTCCAGGGTGCGCAGCGGCAGCCCGGCGTTGACCGCTGCCTGAGCGATGGCGGCGTACAGGCGGCGGCCGGAGTGGATGCCGTCGAAGTAGCCCGGCGGGAAAGCGTTCAGATAGGCCGCCCGCCGCCCGGCCTGGATCAGGCGGCTGAACAGGTTGCCGTTGCTCAGGAATTCGGCCACCGGCGGGTTGGGTTTAGGGCCGTAGTGATAGCCCAGCAGGGCGGGCACGTTCTGCCCGGTGAGCAGCACGGCCTGGCCGGTGGCCGACTGCGGCAGCCCAGGCACGCCCAGGCAGGCGTCCAGCGCCAGCAGGGAGGCGCGGCGGCTCTCCAGCGGGGCGGCTCGGCGCACCAGTCGCTCGCCGCCCAGCAGTTCTTGCAGGTTCGGCAGGCGGGCGCGGGCGAAGGGGTTGCGCTGCGGGTCGTCCTCCCCCAGGCCGACGCCATCCAGGAACAGGAAGAGCAGTCTCATGGCTGATAGGTGAACCAGGCGGAGGGCCGCCCGCCGCGGTCGGCGCCATCCACGCGCTGCGCCAGGCGCAGGCGGCTGGCCAGCAGGCGCAAGTCGTTGGGCGTCAGACCTGAACCCTGGCTGTCTTCGCTCTGAGCAACAAAGGCGTACAAGAGGAATGTGCCCTGCGGGGCCAGCAGGCGGGGCAGGTTGTCGATGTAGGCGGCTTTCTGCTGTGGAGTGAGGCTGTGTAGGCAGCCGATATCCAGCACCAGATCGAACGGGCCAGAGACGCCGCGCAGCCGGCTGACATCGTCGACGCGGAACTCGACCTGCATTCCGGCCTGTTTGGCCTTGCGCCGCGCCGCCCGGATCGCCCGGCCGACGAAATCCACACCGATCACCTGCCAGCCGTGCTGCGCCAGGGTGATGGCATTGGTGCCGGTGCCGCAGCCCAGGTCCAGGGCGCGGCCAGGCGGGTGGGTGCTAATGAAGGCGAGCAGCTCCGGCGGGGAGATGCCCGTATCCCACGGCGGGCGGCGGAAGTAGAACAGGTTGAAGAACAGTCTTCGACTAAGACTCATGGGTTTTTACGGTTCCGGTCAAACATGATCTCCATTATACCAATTTAGAAGTTAATTCCACTCGAGTCCTAAAAGATGCCGGTTGCCGATGCGGACGTTGGTTAGTCCGGCTTCCCTGGCGGCAGCTTCAGCCTCCATGGCCTGGCGGGTCGAAGTGTACGGCAGGTCATGCAGGTAAAAATGGGGCGCAAAGGCCAGCAGGGCATAGGGGATATGCGGATCGAGCGAGGCGATGTAGCGGGCGATCTTGGCCACCTGGTCGGCGTCCACATAGCCCGGCACGAGCAGGGTGCTGGCGACCACCAGGGGAGGCGATTCCGGGCGCTCGCCGAATCGGCTTGCGGCGCGGGCAAAATTTTCCAGCGTGCGCCGGTTTGAGACGCCAGTAAGGGCCTGATGCAATCCCTCGTCGTAGGCCTTCAGGTCGAATTTAATGCAGCCGCCAGTTTGGGCGGAATATTCTAAGGCGGCCTCGAGTAGGCTGGGGTGCATCATCCCATTGGTCTCCCAGCAGATGCGCACGCCGCGCGCCGCCAGCAATTTGGAAGCGGCCAGCGCATGCGGCATTTGCGAGGCCGGGTCGCCGCCGAAAAAGCAGACGCAGAAGGTGCGCGCATTGGCGGTTTCGGCCAGTTGGCGGGCGCTGATTGTCTGGCTTCGGGAGGGAGAAACTTCACGAAAATGCCAGTTCTGGCAGAAGAGGCAGTCGGCCGTGCAGCTTGCGTAGAACACGGCTAGATTGTGGAAACCGGGGTGGCGGTTGCCCTCGCACACCCAATCGGCGACGCAGTTGGTGGGCAGGGGGTCGCGATACCAGTGCAGCAGACCGCGCTCGGGGGCGCCCGCCAGGTGAATCAGTTTCCCCTGGCGCACCGTGCGCAAGCCGCAAAAGCCGTGCTCGTTTTCACCGATGAGGCATTCGTTGCTGCACAGGACGCAGCGGCGACCGCCGGGGCTGCGAGGAGGCTGCGGGGGCAGGTCGAATTCGGCCCTGGATGCGGCATGGACGGCTGCCAGGCGAGGCAGGGTTTCAGAGCGCCTGCCCTTCAGGCACTTGGGACAGAAGCCGAGCGTGCCAGAGATAAGCGGCGACTTACGCCCACAAAGCTGGCAGATCGTTTGGTCGTCCATCTTTTAGAATACTTTACAATAATTTTCGAGACTGCGCAACAGTAGTTTGAACAGCAACGAGAGCCAAATCGACCTGCTCATAAGTGAGAATTTTTGTGATATAGTCTAAAGGTAGCGAAAGAGCGGAATTCTCAGGAGCAGACGGATGGACTGGCGCGAAAGAACCAAAGTTTATTGCACGGCTGGCGGTTGCAGCCCTGGATAGCCGTGACGATTGGGGATAGAATTTCAGCGCGGTTGAGGAGCAACAAATCCGTATGCTGCCGCTTCCCCCTACGCCATAGTTATATAATCCATTGTAATTTCACAATTCACAAATCGCTCTTTGACATTTAAGAAAAGATGCCTTACAATGCTATGTCGCGGCAAGCGGCATTGAATGACTTTCTGGGCTGCCTGGGCGCAGCCCATGTGCATGCTTGTAAGACTGAAACCCAATCACACTCAGGAAGGTTAGCACGATGAAAGAGTACACCACCGATTTCATTCGCAACATCGCCATGGTTTCCCACAGCGGTGCAGGGAAGACGATGTTGGGCGAAGCGTTTTTACATTTCACCGGCGCGACGACGCGCCTGGGCAAAGTCGAAGACGGCACCACGGTCTCGGATTTCGAGGACGAGGAAATCCGGCGCCGCCTTTCGCTTTCGACCGCGGTGCTGCCGGTGGAATACCGCGATTGCAAGATCAACCTGCTGGACACGCCCGGTTACACCGATTTTGTCGGCGAGGTCATTTCGGCGCTGCGCGTGGCCGACGGTGCGCTGGTGGTGGTCGATTCGGTGGCCGGAGCAGAAGTGGGCACCGAGATCGCCTGGAACTACTGCGATGAGTTCAAGCTGCCGCGCTTCGTGGTGATCAACAAGATGAACCGCGATAACGCCAGTTTCGCCAAGGCGCTGGAATCGGTGCGCGAGATTTCTGAGATGCGTCTATTGCCGGTGCAGCTCCCTTGGGGCGAGAAGGCCGATTTCAAGGGTGTGCTCGACTTGCTGACGATGAAGGCCTACGAGGGCGACGGCAAGACCGTCCATGACATCCCCGCAGAGTACATGGATGCGGTCGAGACGGCGCGCATGGAGCTGATCGAAGCCGCTGCCGAGGGCGAAGACGCCTTGCTGGAGAAATACCTGGAAGGCGAGGAGCTGACCACCGAGGAGATCCTGCGCGGCCTGATCAACGTGGTGCGCGCCGGGGCGTTTGCGCCGGTGTTCGTCGCAGCCGGCTCGGCAGAGATCGGGCTGGCGCGCCTGCTGGACGCGATCATCGATCTGATGCCCTCGCCAGCCCAGGCGCCAGCGGTAATCGCCCAGGGCAAGGATGGCGAGGAGACCCTCACCGCCTCGGATAGCGGCCCGCTGGCCGCCTATGTCTGGAAGACCACCGCCGATCCCTTCGTGGGCAAGATCAACTACTTCCGGGTCTATTCGGGTATGTTGACCTCGGACAGCCGGGTGTGGAACCAGAACAAGGGCGTCGAGGAGCGCTTGGGCACATTGCACGTGCTGCGTGGCAAGGAGCAGATCGGCGTCAAGGTGGTGCACGCCGGGGATATCGCCAGCGTCTCCAAGCTCAGCGCCACCACTACCCGCGATACGCTGTGCGACCGTGGCCACCCGCTTACTCTGCCCGCCCCCACCTATCCGCACGCCCTGTACCGCGTCGCTCTGACGCCCAAGACGCAGGCCGATTCGGCCAAGATCAGCCCCACCCTCACTCGCCTGGTGGAGGAAGACCCCACGCTGTCGTGGTATCAGGAGATGGCCACCAACCAGACCATCCTGCAGGGTATGGGCGATCAGCACATCGACGTGGCCATCCGCAAAGCCGAGGCCAAGTTCCAGACCGGCCTGAACGTCCTGGAGCCGCGCGTGCCCTACCAGGAATCGATCACCAAGCCGGGGCAAGCAATGTACCGCCACAAGAAGCAGACCGGCGGCGCGGGTCAGTTCGGCGAGGTGTGGATGCGCATCGAGCCGTTAGAGGACGAGGAGTACGCCTTCAGTTGGGATGTGTTCGGCGGGGCGATCTCTTCCAGCTACCAGCCGGCGATCGAAAAGGGGATCAAGAGCGTGATGAAAGAGGGCGCCGTGGCGGGCTATCCGCTCAGCCGGGTCAAAGTCTCGGTGTACGACGGCAAGGAGCACCCAGTGGACTCGAAGCCGGTGGCCTTCGAAATCGCTGCCCGCGAGTGCTTCAAGCTGGCAGTGAAGGACGCTTCGCCGGTGCTGTTGGAGCCGATCATGAACGTGCGCATCGTGGTGCCTGAGGCCAACATGGGCGACATCCTGGGCGATCTGAACACCCGGCGGGCGCGCGTCCAGGGTATGGACACCGAGAAGGGGCGCTCGGTGATCACCGCCCAGGTGCCGCTGGCCGAGATGCAGCGCTACACCACCGACCTGCGCTCGATGACCGGCGGCCGCGGCGTGTTCACCATGGAGCTTTCGCATTACGAAGTCGTCCCGGCGCACATCGCCAGCGAGATCATCGCCCAGCGGCAGAAAGAGCTGGCGGCGCAGAAGGAAGAGTAGCTTTTTGTGCTGAATGACAGGGGCAGGCGCTTACCGCCTGCCCCTTTTGATCCAGGCGCTCAAGCAGCTTGGTTTCGAGGTGCCGTATAAGGTTTTAGATCACTTAGTCAGATGAACATCGACATAGGCTGCTGTTTTATTATTCGTAATCCGCCCTTTTTGATAAATTTTGCCGACCACCACAATTCTAATCGTTAAGGCATCGCTTTGCAACGGCAATCGAGGATTTACCACTGTCACGCCAACCTTAAATGGATCACCTCTTGTGGGTTCAAGTAAAACCTTTCCTTGCTGATAATCAAAATCGTTATCGATCTCAGTCCATTGATCATTCTGTCGGAGAAAAATTCTTGCTCCGTAATCGTCATCAAAGGCCACTTGATCGTTGGAAATAACCTCGACTGCGAGACCAATTGCATCCCCAATCTTAAATGTGTTGAGACCTTCTGGGGCCGAAAGACGTATGCGTGTGTTAATTTCTTCCCTGGGAATGCCAATATTCGGCATGTCACTAAGGGAGGATGGAGTATGGTAACCACAGTTGTGCAGCAAAATCAATATCATCAAAATAGACCAGTATTTCCTCATAGCCTTGCAGCCTTTTCACAATTTTACAAGTTCATGGGCCAAACATTATCACAACGGTGAGTGTCCCCCAGCGCCAAGATTGGCTTATAACGCCAGCTGACATTCAGACGCTTCTTGACCATGACACCCAACATCATGCCCTGTCGGATCGTTGTACCGCACCGGATTATTATTCATCCCCGCATACCGATCCCACGCCTGCGTCCCCTGCGACGCCTCGGGGATCAGCGTATCCGCCTGCGCAAACCTCCCCAGCGCCGGGTCGTACCACCTGGCATTGAAGAAATCCAGCCCCAGGCTCGCCTGCCGGTACTGCCCGGTGAACTGGTACGGCGTCCCCACCTCCCCAAAGCGCGTCTCGCCCCACGGCTTGTAGCCCTGGTGCAGCGCGCTCGTCCCGTCGTAGCTCACGCTGGTGCTGCCCAGGTGATCCCCCAGCAGCCAGGTCACGCTCCCGCTCCCCCGGCGCATCGCCAGGCGCGTCGTCCCGGCGTAATAGTAGCGCACTGCGCTGGCGGGCGTCCCGCTCCACTCGAAGTAGTTGCCGATGAACACCGTGGTCGTCCCGCCTTCGGTCGCCAGCACGCGCTTGCCGTCGCCGTCATAGACGAAGCTGGCCGTGGCTGCGCCGCTCACCTGCACCAGGCGGTTTTCGGCGGCGTAGAGCAAAGCGTCATTTTTCGACCGATAGTGTGCCATTAGCTTTCACCCAGAGTATACCGCGGGTTTTCGGCGAAGGCGCGCCGGCGATTCGCGTCCGAGCGCGCCAAGCTAGGGGCTGAGGTCCTCCTGCAAATACAGAATTTGGTCCAATTGTGCGGAACGATAATTTAGAGTACAACTGTTCGCCAACAGCATCGCTCTTGATATATTACCTATTTGAAAGTAATATCTATGTAAGTACCTACCTTTTGGCCCGTCGTTTCCCCGTTTTGCGCGATTTCGCCTAAAAATAAAATACGTACCGTGATAGGTCTATTATACCCTGTAAGATCAGGGCTTACTGGTCCTCCCCAATCACTGAATTGTTCCTTCTCAAGATTGGTTTTCGGATAAAGAATAATTGCTGCTCCATCTGAAAACAGTCTCTCTGGTATCGGTATCCACTCATCTTTAGCATTGTCGTAAATAAAATTTTGGTGAGGCAAGTCTGGAGAAATAATGATTTGTTGATTAGAAATATTGATTATCGCGATATTGACGTAATCCTCCTCGGTTTCTGGAGGTATTGGTCCATTATAAAAAGCAGCTAATCTTAAGTGTTCACCCATCCTGATTTCAGGGAACATCGAGGCGAATTGAGCCTCCTTTTTTGAAAAGTTTGGTATAGAATGATTACAAGATACCAAGTTTGAAATAAAGAAGATTGCAAATAACAAGTTCCTTATCCCTAATTTAGCGTACATAACCCACAACTCCTAGGGAAAAAGTAATTCTAAAAAGATATGCTAGAGAATCTTGGATGATGTTTGCTGATGATGACCTGTATCCAGCGAGAGGATCACCACCCGCTAAAACATAAGCCTTCCCAGTAGTAGCAATCGATAGAGTTTCACCGAGTGATACCTGTGTAGGTTTGTTATTTAGATTATATCGAGCTGTTTCACCGGGCTGAATTAAGCCATCCAAAGTCGTCAGACTATTCCCGACAGTTACAGATTTTGGGCTATAAGCACCAGACGAGTTATTTGCAATTGTTGCACTCCTAGGAACGTAATTCCATGTAGCGGGTGTATTTACACTTTGGTAAGCATCAATATAAACATTTACTGAAACGTTATAAGGAGCGGCTCTATAAGCAATAGCCTGGGCATATGGACCAACTACGGAATTAAACGCGCCAAATGGATCTGCAACAGGTTTAGCCTCGGTTATTGTCTGGTATTGTGTAGCTGGATCCGGAACGTAAGCATAGCTGCTTGCGGGGTTTTCTCCAGATGGGAGTTGACCGTTTCCTGCATTTACACCTAAAACTAACATTATTTGTAGGTCGGATGAAGGATCATGATAGGCTCGATATTGGGTTTGTATTTGAGGTTTGGGTTGACATTGAGAAGGCTCTTGACTTGGACAACCCACGTCATGCCCTGTCGGATCGTTGTATCGAACGGGATTATTGTTGACAAACGCATACCGATCCCACGCCTGCGTCCCCTGCGACGCCTCGGGGATCAGCGTGTCCGCCTGGGCAAACCTCCCCAGCGCCGGGTCGTACCACCTGGCATTGAAGAAATCCAGCCCCAGGCTCGCCTGCCGGTACTGCCCGGTGAACTGGTACGGCGTCCCCATCTCCCCAAAGCGCGTCTCGCCCCACGGCTTGTAGCCCTGGTGCAGCGCATTCACCCCGTCGTAGCTCACGCTGGCGCTGCCCAGGTGATCCCCCAGCAGCCAGGTCACGCTCCCGCTCCCCCGGCGCATCGCCAGGCGCGTCGTCCCGGCATAGTCGTAGCGCACTGCGCTGGCGGGCGTCCCGCTCCACTCGAAGTAGTTACCGATGAACACCGTGGTCGTCCCGCCCTCGATCGCCAGCACGCGCTTGCCGTCCCCGTCATAGACGAAGCTGGCCGTGGCTGCGCCGCTCACCTGCACCAGGCGGTTTTCGGCGGCGTAGGTCAGGGTATGGGTGTTGCCACAAATCACTCGGGGCACTTGGTTGCCGTTAGCATCATAGGCGTAGGAGTTGCCGCTGGCAGCGGTCACGGCGTGGGAGTGGTTGGGGTCGGTGTACACCAGAGTCCAGGCGCCTTTGATCTTCAGATTGCTGGTGGTAGCGTTGTAGGCGCAATTCTCGCTACCCCGCCCCAAAATGCACTGCCGCATGCGGCTGGCTTCATCGTGAGCCGTGGATGGAGATTCCAGGGACTTGCCGGATAGTTTCTGTTGCATTCTATTCGCAGCACCCAGACATGAGCATTCTTTCAACGACGGTCAGGTGCTAGACTTTTCAATTCTTGCCAAAGCCTTTTTTGCTTCTTTTCGTATCCAAGCTTTTGGATGAGTTGCAAACCGTTCAATAGCTGGATAAGCTTTTTTTGATTTTAGCTTACCCAGCGCGATAATAGCGTGTCCAACTACTTCATCATCGTCAAGGAGATCAATTAGCACATCCTGGGCTTGCGGGTTCCTCATGTTGCCGAGAGCTACTGCTAACATTTCTCGCGACTTGCCATGCCGCGGATCTCGAACAAGATTCACAATGCTTTCAAATACACCGTCATCTGCTACTACCGATAACGCATTTGCAATGGCCCATTTTATTCCTGTGTTCGATTCATTTTCCAGCCTGTGAAATTCATCGACAAGCACTGGCGCGGCTACGGGTCTTGCCCAGGGCACAGACAATGCCCTCACGATAGCTTCCTTGACATCCAAATTGTCAATTTTAGGTAACCAATGTAATAGAATGGGGATTGCATCTTTATAGTGGATCCGCTTATTAAATAAATCTTCTATCCATTCAACTTGATAACCGACTTTAGCCAAGTCTGCCAACACTGGCATAGATGCCTGTTTATTAGCTGCAATGATCTGCTGGCGCTGCTGTTCTCTTTCTCTCAGCATCCGAGTACGATCTTGCACTGTGCCATCGAATTTGCTAGTTGCTTGATTCTTGGTCATTTGGCTTCTAGATACCTCAAAATGATTTGTCCATCGTCTATCAGTTCCTGGAGCGGCTTTGTGATCTTTGTCGTTTCTCGTACCCATAATTCAAAAGCATAACCTTCCTGTTGGGCATAAGCAACGTAGTCATCAATTTGGCTGGTTAGAGATAGTCGACCAACATTCTTCACTTCCGAGATTAGCTTCGTAGCCCCAAGCCACTGATCTGGGATACGATATTTTGCCGTATTAGTCAGTGATGGAATACGCCTGGTGTTTTTTACGATTCCGGCTATCGCTTCGCCAACATGTCCTAAAGCCTGGGCAGAAGTGGTGCTAATTCCTTGGGCCGCTTTTGCAATTGCACTGGCCTCGTCCGTCGGGTCTCCGCCGGTCGCGCTTAATACGGTTGTTGTGGCCGCGCCTGCTCCAGTTACTGCTGCGGATGTCGTCGTAGCAGTGGACATTCCTGCCGCGATTCCAACACCAGTGCCGATCAGGGCACCCGCTACAGCCCCACCACCTGCTGCGAGGAGCAGGTGACCCGAGTTAAATTCAGTCCCACTAGCAACGGTGTACGCAGTATATCCTACTGCACCAACTATTGCGCCAATGGCTGCACCGATAACTACTGTACACAGGATCAAACAGTGCCCGCCAGGATCATTGTACCGAACAGGATCATTGTTCACATACGCATACCGATCCCACGCCTGCGTCCCCTGCGACGCCTCGGGGATCAGCGTGTCCGCCTGGGCAAACCTCCCCAGCGCC
>CAZCYV010000020.1:0-50247 GCA_964503145.1 uncultured Anaerolinea sp.
ACCTGCGATTTAATAACAACGCGGCTACCCAGTTCTTTGGCGATTTGTTTGGCCTCGTCTGCGGTAGCCGCCACCCGTCCTCTGGGGATCGGGATGCCATATTTGGCAAAGATTTGTTTCGATTGATACTCGTGTAGTTTCATATCAGGCAGTTTCTCCCTGTGTCCATTGGAACCATGAGTCGTTTTGTCCTGTCAATTGATTATATCATCCCGAATTCGTCATGGCGGTTGTTCTTTCGTTACCCTGCCGACTGCACCCAGAACTTCTACCTACCGTGAGGGGGAAGAAAGAAGGCGCCCTGAATGAGGCCGTCAACAACGACGGGTTATCAGGTTAACAATCGATAGCAATCTCAAAATTCAACCTTAAAGCAGCCTTGAAAGCCTATTAACACTCCTGTGTTAAATTTTTCGCTGTGGGAACACGATTACTGCAAAAGATCATTCAATCAATCACACAATCACACAATCACACAGGAGTATTTATGGGTTTAGCAGACCTTCACACTCATACCATTTATAGTTACGATGCCACCAGCACCGTACGCGCAGTTCTCAAGTATGCGGCGCAGCATACCCCTCTGGATGTGATTGCCATCACCGATCACGATGAGATCGCTGGTGCCCTCCAAGCCCTTGATTTGGCGCCATCGTACGGCATCGAGGTGATCCCAGGTATAGAGGTCACCAGCATAGAGGGCCACATTCTGGCCCTTTTTGTTACTCAGAAGATTCCAGCGGGGCTTTCGCTAGAAGAGACTGTGCTCCGGACTGTCGAACTGGGCGGGCTGTGCATCATTCCCCACCCAATGACGCGTGGCCGAATGGGGGTGCACCCACAGGCAATCCGTCGGGCATTAGGAAACCCGCAAGTGGCAGCCGGGTTAGTTGGGGTCGAGACTTTCAATGCTGGTCTGGCCGGAGCGCAACGCGATGAGCAAGCGATGGCCGAGTGCCGGAAGTTGCCGCTTGCCCAGGTAGGGTGCAGCGATGCGCACATCAATTGGATCATCGGGATGGGTGCAACTGCTTTTCCAGGTCGCACTGCCCAGGAGTTGCGTCTGGCGCTGGTATCACGTCGGACCCAGGCTGTCGGCATACGTCAAATGAATTGGGGTGATCTCTTTATCCGCTTTTTCCCTTATTTGGTTCTGCGCCATGCCGGCTGGGTGGCCTCAAACGCTGGGCCTTCAGAGCCGCTGCGCCTGGCATGGTCTCGAGGCCGGAAGCATCGTCTTGAGACACATCCCGCACGTTCGCGGTCATACCCAAGCGCATAGCGACGAGGTTCTACATGTCTTCGAACATTTTGCTGATCTGTGGCTCTTTGAATCAGACCACGATGATGCACCAGATTGCTCGCTGCCTGCCAGAGCATCACTGTTATTTTACACCGTTCTACGCGGATGGTTTGCTCGACATCGCAAGTAAGAAGGGCTTATTAGATTTCACCATCCTTGGCGGCAATCACCTGAAAAATACCCGCACCTACCTCGCTGATCATCATTTGCCAGTAGATTTTGGCGGTCGGGAGCGCGACTATGACGCGGTGATCACCTGCACTGATCTGCTTGTACAAAGAAATATCCGCGGCAAGCGTCTGATTCTGGTTCAAGAGGGCATGATCGAGCCTGAAGGACTGCTCTACCACGTGGTGCGGCGTTTTAAGTTGCCCCGCTTCCTGGCCAATACTGCTGCCACCGGTCTTTCCGATGCTTACGATCTATTTTGTGTTGCTTCTGTAGGCTATCGTGACCTGTTTATTCGAAAAGGAGTGCGGCCAGAGAAGATTGCCGTCACCGGGATCCCCAATTTCGATCATGCACGTGCCTATCTGGAAAACGACTTCCCCTATCGAGATTTTGTCCTCGCTGCGACTTCTTGCTCGCGCGAGACTTTCAAGCGTGATGATCGTCCAGCCTTCATTCGCAAGGTGTTGGAGATTGCCAATGGAAGACAGGTGATCTTCAAGCTTCATCCAAACGAAAACTTTGCTCGCGCTACCCGTGAAATCCTGAAGTTGGCGCCGGATGCGTTGGTGTTCACCGATGGCAACACCAACCACATGATTGCCAACTGTTCTGTTCTGGTCACCCAATATTCATCAGTGGTTTACATTGGCCTGGCATTGGGCAAGGAAGTTTATTCGTATTTGGATCTTGATATGCTGCGTAAGCTCACCCCGTTGCAAAATGGCGGTGTTTCTGCGCAGCGCATTGCCGACCTTTGCCGCCAGTTACTGCGCCTGCCTCAGGCTGAATTAGCAGCGGTGCGTTCAGGTCGTTTGCCTCGCCCCAGATGGAAACTGCCCGATGCCACCTGAGCAGATCCTATCCACAAGTTGTGCCGCTGAAGCGATAACCTGAGCGTGGATGCTGCCTGTGTTTTGGGAGAGATTATAGGTTGGAGTTGCAAAGGTTATGCTGGGCTGATGATAGATCTGGCGATTGAATACCACCTGTTGGATCACCTGGATAAATTCAGCTAATTTTTGTCTCTCCACATTGTCGGGACGCAGGCGCACCAACGGATTATGCAGATACTCTGGGGCGACAAAACCCGAGTTGATCGCAATCACAAGGCTGACCTGGGGTACTTTGCGAAGAAGCAATTCCAGGCTGGCTGACCAGCGCGTTAGAGCTTTTACAGCGGCCTGCTGGAAGTACAGCGGATCCGGATCGAGCTTTCCGCTGGGGAAGATCAATAGCACGCCGCCGTTTTGTAAGTGGCGCAGTGCGTTGCGCAGCGTTGCCATGCGCACGTGCACATCCAGCGTCGAGTAGATAAAATGCTTGCGCGTGTTTGGCAAGGCGCGAAAAAAGGGATTGGCCGCAGTTATAATCTTCAGATCCTGGCGCTCCACCTGAGAGGCAATTGCCAGCCCATCGAAGGTACCCGGGTGATTTGCAGCGATTATGAGTGGTCCGTTTCCAGGTAGTTGCTCTCTACCGTTGACTTGCAGACCAGGTATCCACTTTTTCAACCATTCCCGCGCGGTATGTTGAAAGCCATATCTTGCCACTGACTGGTCGAAAGCCGCCGCCTGCCGGGCAAAACCACGCACCAGGGGCACGAATATTGGCCGCAGCCAGCCTCGCCAGTGGCTATCGGCGCGCAATCCTAAGGCTTTAGCCAGCTCGTCCACCAGATATCCCTCCACTTCGTCGGCTTGAGCTGCATCGCTTACTGCCTTCCAGGATTGATCTGGGAGCCTGTCAAGCAAGCGCATATCACTGCTCCTGGTTTGGCCATTGTTGTGCATTCACATTCTCAACTCAATCATACCGCTTTAGAGCACCGAGGGATTAATCCGCTTTTATGGTTTGGTTAACAATCCAATAACGATACTTGCACGCGCGCTTACATCGAGTTGGATTGCCGCTTGCCTTATCCACCTCGTAGAAGTAAAATAAGCCCGCAATTTGTACACTCTCGAACAATCAGGTAACGTATGTCCACGACCGATAAATTACCTTCTCGCAGCGAGAACTTCTCCGAATGGTACAACCAGCTTGTGCTCAGAGCAGAGCTGGCAGATTACGCCCCGGTGCGCGGTTGCATGGTGGTGCGACCCTATGGCTGGACGTTGTGGGAAAACATCCAGCAGGGACTGGATCGGCGTTTCAAAGAGACCGGCCACGTCAACGCAGCGTTCCCGCTGCTGATCCCGATGTCGTTCCTGGAAAAGGAAAAGGATCATGTCGAAGGATTTTCCCCAGAACTGGCGGTGGTGACCATCGGCGGCGGGGAGAAGCTGGATGAACCGCTGGTGGTTCGACCCACTTCGGAGACGATCATTGGATACATGTATTCCAAGTGGATCAAGTCCTACCGTGATCTGCCGGTGTTGATCAACCAATGGGGCAATGTCGTGCGCTGGGAGATGCGTACCCGACTGTTTCTGCGCACGCTGGAATTTTACTGGCAGGAAGGCCACACTGCTCATGCCACTGCGGAGGAGGCTGAAGAGGAAACGATCCGCATGCTCAACGTGTACGCCGATTTTGCGATCAATGATGCGGCGGTGCCGGTGGTGCCAGGGCTTAAGAGCGAGCGGGAGAAATTCGCCGGCGCGGTTCGCTCCTACACCATCGAAGCGATGATGGGCGATACGCGCGCCTTGCAATCGGGGACTTCGCATTTCCTGGGGCAAAACTTCGCCCGTGCCTTTGAAATCCAATTCCTGGACTGGAACAACGAACTGCAATACGCCTGGACCACCTCCTGGGGCCTTTCTACCCGCTTTGTCGGGGCGATCATCATGACCCACGGCGACGATCAGGGGCTGATCCTGCCGCCCAAACTGGCCCCCATCCAGGTGGTTATCGTGCCGATCTATAAGAACGACGCCGAGCGATCCGCCGTGCTGGAGGTGGTCGAGCGTGTGCGCCAGGAGTTGAGCGGCTTCCGGATCAAGGTGGATGACCGTAGCGAGGTCACGCCGGGCTTCAAGTTCAACGATTGGGAGATGCGCGGCGTGCCTTTGCGTATCGAGATTGGCCCTAAAGACGTGGAAAAGGGCAGTGTGGCGCTGGCGCGCCGCGACCTTCCGGGCAAGGCGGGCAAATCGTTCGTGCCGCAGCAGGGCCTGGCAGTTACCATTTCGCGAACGCTCGAGCAGATTCACCAATCGTTGTACCAGCGGGCTCTGGATTTCCGCCAGGCCAACACTCACGACCCCAAGGATTATGCTGAACTGGTGGAAGTCGTTCAGAACGGTTGGGCTTTTTCCTGGTGGTGCGAGGGGGCTGAATGCGAAGCGAAAGTCAAGGAAGATTCCAAGGCGACCACCCGTTGTATCCCATTTGAGCAGCCGGGCGGCGAAGGACGTTGCATCGTTTGCGGCCGGCCTGCGCAACGAAAAGTATATTTCGCGCGAGCCTATTAGACCTGTGCCTGCCATCCAACCCGCTCGTCTCAGGCAGCAAGCCGCCCTGCTGGCGGAGCATTTCAACGACCCGCCAGCTTATATTCGTGGACTGCACTATGTGCTGGACTATTACTCTGATCGCGCTCGCCGCCCTGGAAAGGCTGGAAAACCTGGACCCCTGTTGACCGCTTACAACGTGCGACCACCGGTGTTGCGCATGTTCGTCCAAGAGTTGCTCCCCATGATCGAGGAAGACATTGCCGGTGGGCTGGCATTGTGCGATGCTTTGTGGGCCGAGCCATATCTGGAATGTCGCTTGCTGGCGGCGATGCTTTTAGGACAAATCTCGCCCCATCCACCGCAGGCCATCACCGACCGTTTAAAGGGCTGGATTACCACCGATGTAGAATTATTCCTGATAGAAGCGTTGCTTTCTATGGGGGTGGAGCGCCTGCATCGGGAGCATCCCGAGGTTTTGCTGCGCATGATCGAAGATTGGCTAAAGAGCACTCAGACATTTCAGCGACAGCTTGGTCTGCTGGCTTTGCTGCCGTTGATCAGAGATCCTCGCTTCGAGAATCTGCCCGTCTTCTATCGTCTGATCCAACCGCTGTGTCAGTCTGCGCCGACCGCCCTGCGTCCCGATCTGCTGGATGTGCTGGCGGCGCTGGCGCGCCGCTCGCCCCAGGAAACCTCCTACTTCTTACGCCAGACGCTGACGTTCCCTGACGCCCCAGATACCCCATGGCTGATCCGCCAGAGCCTGAGCCATTTCCCGCCAGAATTGCAGGCGGGCCTGCGTCAGGCCCTGCGCGAGGCCGCCGTCCTGCCCGGCAAGGCCTCGCGGGCCAGGCCGGCCAGGACGAACTGAGCTTCTCCGGCGGGGGGCAGCCCCACAGTAGCTCATACGGACCAGTCGTTCAGCGACTGTTTCATCGTTTGCAGATGCTCTGCTGTTTTCGGCGATTCTGACGACTCATGGTATAATGCCCTTCGCTGACTCGACCGGCCTGCGGTCGGCTTCCCGGCTGCTCGCCTGGAGACCTGCTTGAGTCGAAATTTGACTGAAAAGGAGTGCAGATGTCATGGCATTGGACAAGGAGACTAAGAACAAGTTAATCGAGGAGTTTGCGAGGCACGAGGGAGATACCGGCTCGCCAGAAGTACAGGTCGCTCTGCTGACTAACCGCATTACTCAGCTTACTGAGCACTTGAGGGCGAACAAGCATGACGAGTCTTCTCGACGTGGACTGCTGAAGCTCGTTGGGCAGCGGCGCAGGCTGCTGGCCTATATCCGACGCAACGATTACAATCGTTATGTGGCGTTAACTGATCGGCTGAACATCCGCCGAAAGTAGGTGAGGTTCCGAGAGTAGATGGCTTGCAGGTATCCCGTCTGCTGATTTGTAAAGGCGAATCAAGTTTATACAAGGCATCGTATTGGCGGGCGCAGCCCGTCAATACGATGAATGATTAACCCCTGCAGCCGGTTAGGAATTGAAAGGCGCTGGGGACAAAAGTTTGCCCAGACCACGGCTGAAAATCCAGGTTGCCAGCGGCTTTCAGTCCCTGACCGGGCGGGGGAGTTTTAGGAGAATATCACAATGATGGAACCACAAGGGAAACGTTTTCAAGTTTCCGTCGAAGGTAAAGAGTTTATCTTCGAGACGGGACGGCTCGCCGGACAGGCAGGCGGCGCAGTGACGCTGCAACTGGGCGAGACGATGGTTTTTGGCGCGGCGACGATGAGCAATCAGCCGCGACCGGGGGTAGATTTCCTGCCCCTGTCTGTAGATTACGAAGAGCGCATGTATGCCGGGGGGCGCATCCCAGGCTCTTTCTTTCGGCGTGAAGGCCGACCCAGCGAGGAGGCCATTCTCACCGCGCGCCTGACGGATCGACCTCTGCGCCCGCTGTTCCCTAAGGACATGCGCAACGACATTCAGGTGATCCTGTACTCGTTCTCAGTCGATGGCGAGAATCCGTTGGACATCCTGGCGATCAACGCCGCTTCGGCGGCGCTGATGATCTCGGACATCCCCTTTGCCGGCCCCGTTGGGGCGGTGCGCGTAGGGATGGTCGATGGCAAATTTGTCATCAACCCCACTTTTGCCGAGCAAGCGCGGTCCGACCTGGATCTGCGCGTCGCCGGTACACGGGACGCGATCCTGATGGTGGAGTGTGGCGCAAACGAGATCTCGGAAGCGAAAATGGTGGAAGCGCTCGAAATCGGACACAAGGCGATGTTGCCTTTGATCGAAATTCAGGAGCGCATGGCCGCCGAGGTGGGTAAGCCCAAGCGCGAATATATCGCGGCGACCCCCAACACCGAGCTGGCGGCCAGGGTCGCTGAACGCGCCAGCGCGGCGTTGAAGGCAATTTTCGACCAGCCATACGAGAAAGCCTCGCGCTACGCGGCTTTGGATGAACTCAAGGCCAGCCTGATTGCTGAGATGGCGGGTGAGGACGAAGCCCTGGCTCTGGAAGTGAGCCTGGCATTCGAAGAAGTATTGAAGCAGGTTGTGCGCAGTCGCATCCTGGAGCAGAATATTCGCCCCGATGGGCGCGGCCTGAACGAGATCCGCCCGATCTGGTGTGATGTCAACGTCAGCCCACGAGCGCATGGATCGGGCCTGTTCACCCGCGGCGAGACGCAGGTGCTCACCCTGGCGACGCTGGGCACGCCCAGCGAGGCGCAGGAGCTGGATACGTTGAACCCGGCGGATACCAAGCGCTATATGCACCATTACAACTTTCCGCCGTTTTCGACCGGCGAAGCCAAGCCGTTGCGTGGCTCCTCCCGCCGCGAGATCGGGCATGGCGCTCTGGCCGAGCGCGCCTTGCTGCCGGTGATCCCGCCGGAGACGCAATTCCCCTATGCCTTGCGCCTGGTTTCGGAGGTGCTCTCTTCGAATGGCTCGTCGTCGATGGCTTCGGTGTGTGGTTCTACTCTGGCGCTGATGGATACCGGTGTGCCGATCAAAGCGCCTGTGGCCGGTGTGGCCATGGGGCTGATCAAAGAGGGCGAGCGCTATGCCATCTTGACCGACATCATCGGCATGGAAGATCACCTGGGCGACATGGATTTCAAGGTCGCCGGCACAACCAGGGGGATCACCGCTCTGCAAATGGATATCAAAATCAAAGGCATCACTTCGGAGATCATGTCGCAGGCTTTGGAACAGGCGCGCCAGGCGCGGTTGTTCATCCTGGACAAGATGATGGAAGTGATTCCGGCGCCGCGCCCCGAATTGAAACCGCACGCCCCACGCATCACCGTGATGCAGATCCCGGTGGATAAGATCGGCGCGGTAATCGGGCCGGGAGGCAAGATTATTCGTGCGATCCAGGAAGATTCGGGCGCTAAGATCGACATCAGCGACGACGGCACGGTATATATTGCGGCCAGCGATGGCGAGAGCGCTCGCCTGGCGCGTGAACGCGTCGAAGCGCTTACCGAGACCGCCGTGTTGGGGCGCATTTATACCGGCAAAGTGGTGCGCGTCACCGATTTCGGCGCTTTCGTCGAGATTTTGCCCAACATCGATGGGCTGGTGCATATCTCGCAACTCGATTCGCAGCGGGTGAACAAGGTCGAAGACGTCGTTCGCGTGGGTGATGAGATTACCGTCATGGTAACGGATATCGATACCCAGGGCAAAATCCGTCTGTCTCGCCAGGCTGTTCTGGAGGGTTGGACGGTGGAAGAAGCCGTGGAGCACGACCGCCCGCGCAGCGGCGGTCGCTCAGGCGGCGGTGGACGGCCGGGCGGCGAGCGCGGCGGTCGCTCAGGCGGCGGTGGGCGCCGCGAGGAGCGGCGCGGTTCGGGCGACGATCGCAAACGCCGATAAGTAAATCCAAGACCCCTGATGAGTTCTTCAGGGGTCTTTTTATTGGCCTATAACTGATGAAAATTCCTGCAACCCTTTATGCTTAGATTATAATTCAGTCCGGCGGGGGTGGATAGCTGATGGGACAGAGATGTTATGGCGATGCTGAGGAGGTATGCAAATGAGTCTGGATCAGACCGCACTGGAAGCAAAACGCTACGGGATATTTTCGAGCGAATGCTGCATGACGCTGGCGGAGGCCACGCAACGCATGGTGGATGAGGATGTCAGCGCCTTGGTGGTCACCGATCATGAGGGCAATCTGGCGGGCATCCTTTCGCGCGTCGATGTGATCCGGGCGGCTCTCCTTCACGAGGATTGGGCCAGGCGGTCGGTGGAAGAATTCATGAACCCCAATGTGGTCACCGTTCCCATTCAGGCGACGTTGCGCGATGTGGCCGAAATCTTGCTCGATCATCGCATACACCGGGTGGTGGTGGTGCGAGAAGAGGACGGTAAGAAGCAGCCGCTCTCGGTCATATCGGCTGCGGACCTGGTTTACCATCTTGTAAAAAATCTTTAGTCCGAAGCCCGGCAGCTATCTGCCTGGCGCCTTGAGCCGTAATCACTCAATCTGCGGAGGTTAGCTATGACACAGAACCAAATGGGAATCGCCAGCCACTATGGCCTGAAGGAACACGGCCTGCGCAATCTGAACATGTCCTATTGGAACCTGACCACCCCAGCTCTGGTCGAGCGCATCATCGCCCGCCGCGAGGGTGTGTTGGCCCACGAGGGGGCGGTGGTGGTGCGCACCGGACATCATACCGGGCGCTCCCCAAATGACAAATTCATTGTGTGTTGTCAGAGTGATCACGACAACATCTGGTGGGGCAAAGTCAACAAGCCTTTCCAGCCGGAGCAATTCGACCGCTTGTATCTGCTGATGTGCTCCTACTTTCAGGATCGCGATGTCTTTGTACAAGACGTGGTTGCCGGGGCGCATCCAGATTATAAACTGCCCATCCGAGTGATCACCGAGAGCGCCTGGCATAGCCTGTTTGCCCGCAACCTGTTCATCCGCTTGCCACAAGAAGAGCTGCCCAATCACGTGCCGGAATTTACTATCCTGCAGGCGCCCTCTTTCCATGCCGACCCAGACGAAGATGGGACAAACTCCGAGGTTTTCATCATCCTGAATCTGGAGCGGCGCATCATCCTGATCGGAGGTACCAGTTACGCAGGCGAGATCAAGAAATCGATTTTCACGACTTTGAACTACTTACTCCCGCTAAAGGGCGTGCTTTCGATGCACTGTTCGGCCAATGTGGGCAAGGCGGGCGATGTGGCGCTGTTCTTTGGGCTTTCTGGCACCGGCAAGACCACTCTATCATCGGATCCGGAGCGGGCCTTGATCGGCGATGACGAGCATGGCTGGGCGGACGATGGCGTGTTTAACTTCGAAGGCGGGTGCTACGCCAAGACGATCAATCTGCGTAAAGAGTATGAGCCATTGATTTGGAAGGCTACGCGTCGCTTTGGCACGATTCTGGAGAATGTGACCATAGATCAGTACTCGCGACGCATCAATTACGATGATGACAGCCTGACGGAGAACACACGCGCGGCTTATCCAATCGGCTTCCTGGATAATATCGTCCCCGGCGGGCGTGGAGGGCATCCTACCAACATCTTTTTCCTGACGGCAGACGCCTTTGGGGTGATGCCTCCCATTGCTCGACTGACTCCCGAACAGGCGATGTACTATTTCCTCTCCGGCTATACTTCGAAGCTGGCCGGCACCGAGAAAGGCGTGAAAGAGCCTCAAACGACTTTTTCCACCTGCTTTGGAGCGCCGTTTTTGCCGCTCTATCCCCATGTTTACGCCAATCTATTGGGCGAGAAGATCCAGAAGCACAGGTCCAACGTCTGGCTGATCAACACCGGCTGGACAGGCGGGCCATTTGGTGTAGGATCGCGCATCCGCATCCCCTACACGCGCGCCATGATCCGCGCTGCGCTGACCGGCGCTTTGGATGGGCTGCCCAGTCGCATCGATCCTTACTTTGGAATCGCCGTCCCGCAGCATGTGCCGGATGTGCCTGATGAAGTGCTCGACCCGCGAGGCACCTGGGCTGACCCCGAGGCCTATGACGCTCAGGCAAACCTGCTGGTGGGCAAGTTCCTGGACAACTTCAAGCAGTTCGAAGGCCAGGTATCCCAGGCCGTGATCGCTGCTGGACCGGCGAAGCATTGACACAGGTTTTTGTGTAACTTTTCACGCCTGCCCGCATCTGATAGAATAGGGCACTGCGCTGATCATAAAGCGCGTGCCCTGACATCGGATTATTGAGGCCCATAAACCAGAAGGTGCATCTCAGAGACAGAGAGACGATATGATGAACTTCAATCTGACAGGTTTTTCTAGCGCTCCTTCGAGCAACGAAGAGACCCATGTAAAGGTATTGATCTTAGGCACAGGACCGGCGGGACTGACCGCCGCGTTGTATGCCGCCCGAGCCGACCTGGAGCCGGTGGTTTTGACGGGTATGGAGCATGGTGGTCAGGTCTCGCTGACCTACACCGTGGAAAACTACCCGGGTTTCCCGGAAGGCGTTGGCGGAACGGAGTTGGTTGAGCTGTTTCAGAAGCAGGCCGAGCGATTTGGCGCTAAACTCGAGTTCGATACCGCCACCGAGGTGGATCTATCCAGCCGCCCGTTTCGGGTGACCACTTACAATAAGACCTACCTGGCCGATGCCCTGATCATCAGCACCGGGGCCACGCCGCGCCATCTGGATATTCCCGGCGAGAAGGAACTGACCGGCCGCGGTGTTTCGTATTGCGCGACCTGTGATGGGTGGTTTTTCAAGGACAAGGACGTGATTGTGGTCGGCGGCGGCGATAGCGCGCTCGAAGAAGGTTTATTCCTGACCCGTTATGCCAGATCGGTCACCATCGTGCATCGGCGCAATGAATTGCGCGCCGGGGCGGTGTTGCAGAAGCGCGCCAGGGAGAACCCTAAGATCCGCTTCATCTGGGACAGCGTCTTAACCGAGATCATCGGAAAAGAAGCAGTGGAAGCGGTCAAGATCAAGAATGTCAAGACCGGCGAAGAGAGCCAAATGCCCATCGACGGCGTGTTCATTTTCATTGGACACACGCCAAACACCCAAATTTTCCAGGGAAAGCTGGAAATGGATGAAGGCGGATATCTGGTGATCGACAAGCTGATGCGCACCAGCGTGCCGGGGGTCTTTGCCGCTGGGGAGGCCGCCGACCCATACTATCGGCAGGTGATCACCTCGGCGGGGATGGGCGCTGCGGCGGCGATTCAAGCCAACCGCTTCCTGGATGAGGAAGTCGGCGAATCGGTAGCAGGCGAGCTGGCAGCTTCACATTCGTAGGTTTCGCCCTGACGGGTGTCGTCCCGTCAGGGCATTTTTTCAATTTCAGTCTGGGAGATGGATCTTATGCGCAACAAAGTATCAATTATCGGCGCCGGTATGACCGGCTCGACCACCGCTCATTGGCTGGCGGAAAAGGAAATCGCCAACGTGGTGCTGGTGGATATCGTCGAGGGGATGCCACAAGGCAAGGCGCTGGATCTGCAACAGGCGATGCCTGTGATCGGCAAGGATGTCAGCGTCATAGGCAGCAACGATTATGCCGCCACTGCCGACTCGGATATCATCGTGATCACCGCCGGATTGCCTCGTAAGCCGGGGATGAGTCGGGATGATCTGCTCTTTGCCAATGCCGACATTGTGCGCAAGGCGGTCGAAGAAACGATCAAGTATTCGCCGAACGCCATCTATGTGGTGTTGACCAACCCTTTGGATGCGATGGCTTACCTGACCATGAAAGTGGCGGGTGTCGAGCCGCATCGCGTGGTTGGACAGGCGGGCATCCTGGATTCGGCGCGCATGCGCACCTTTGTGGCGATGGAGCTGGGCGTGAGCGTGGAGAACGTCCACTGCTATGTGCTTGGCGGGCATGGCGATGAAATGGTGCCGCTGACCCGCGCCTCGAACGTGGCCGGCATGCCGCTGGAGGAAGTGCTCCCCGCCGACCGCTTGGCTGCGATCGTTGACCGGACGCGCAAAGGCGGCGGCGAGATCGTCAGCTTGCTCAAGACCGGCAGCGCCTATTACGCCCCCGCCGTGGCCGTTGCTCAGATGGTGGAAGCCATTCTGAAAGATAAACATCTGATCGTACCCTGCGCGGCTTATCTGAACGGCGAATATGGGCTTAAGGATATCTTCTTCGGCGTGCCGGTGCAACTGGGCCGGCAGGGCGTCGAGAAAGTGATCGAATACAAACTGGATGAAGCCGAAATGGCCGCCCTGCAGAAATCTGCCGCGGGTGTGGCCGAAAACATCGCAAAGCTGAAGTTCTAGGAGACAAGATGATACTCAAAGAAAAGTTAGCCGCGCAGATCCCGGTCTGGCGCGAACGAGTGAAGAAATTGCTCGCCGAGAGCGGCGATGTCAAAGTGGGCGATATCACGATCAAGCAGGTCTATGGCGGCATGCGGGATGTGAAAAGCCTGGTCACCGACATTTCGTACGTTGATCCGAGCGAGGGCATTCGCCTGCGCGGTTATACCATCCCGGAGTTGCTCGAAAAGCTGCCCAAGGCCGCGGGCAATCAGATGCCGCTGGTGGGCGGCCTGTATTACCTGCTGCTGGTAGGTGAAATTCCCACCCTTGAAGAAGCGCTGGAGGTCGAGGATGAGTGGAAGAAGCGCGGTAATGTGCCTCAGTATGTCTATGACGTGTTGAGCGCCATGCCGCCCCAGGCTCAGCCGATGACCTTGTTCTCTCAGGCCATCCTGGCGATGCAGACGGAATCGATCTTCACGCGTAAGTATGACGAGGGGATGCGCCGAGAGGATCAATGGCTGTACATGCTGGAAGACAGCCTGAATATGACTGCCAGGCTGCCGGCAATTGCCGCGTTTATCTACAACCTGAAATTCAGAGAAGCGCAGATCCCGACCCCGAACCCGGCGTTGGATTGGAGCGCTAACTTCGCTGCGATGATGGGCGTCGAAGATCCACTGTACGCAGAGCTCAGCCGGTTGTACTTCATTATCCACTCCGACCATGAAAGCGGCAATGTCAGCGCGCATGCCACCCACATGGTCGGCTCTACGCTATCGGATATCTACTATGCCACGTCGGCGGGGATGAACGGCCTGGCCGGGCCGCTGCACGGCCGGGCAAACCAGGAGGCGCTGGAATGGCTGGTGCAGGTTTATCAGAAGTACAACCGGGTGCCTGAGCCGGAAGAGCTGCGCCAGTTCGCCTGGGAGACGTTGAACGCCGGTCAGGTCATTCCGGGCTATGGCCATGCGGTGCTGCGCAAGACCGACCCGCGCTTCACTGCTCAATACGAATTTGGCATGGCGCATTTCCCCGAAGATCCGATCTTTAAACTGGCGGCCATGGTTTACGATATCGTCCCCAAGGTGCTGGTCGAGCAGGGCAAGGCGAAAAACCCCTGGCCGAACGTGGATGCGATCAGCGGGGCGCTGCAGCAACATTTTGGCGTCAAAGATGGAGATGGCAAGGGCATTTACGGTTTCTACACGGTGCTCTTTGGCGTCAGCCGGGCGTTGGGCGTCTCAGCCAATGCGGTGTGGGCGCGCGCCCTCAATCAGCCCTTGGAGCGTCCCAAGTCGCTGACCACGGAAATGTTGGAAGAAATCGCCGCCAAGGCCAAGGCTGGATAGGAAAATAAGCCATCCAGGCGATGAACCTGGATAGCTCTGAGACTCATTCGAACGGAACAGGGTTGTGGAGCGGCGCGTACCCCTCCACAACCCTGTTCGTTTGTGGGTGGAAGAAATAAAGGCTATGACATATGCGCTTCGAGATAGCGCACTGCTTCGCCGACTGTGGTGATCTTCTGGGCGTCTTCGTCGGAAATTTCGCCGCCGAACTTGTCTTCAAAGGCCATGATCAACTCGACCAGGTCCAGCGAATCGGCTTCAAGGTCTTCGCGGAAGCGAGCGTCCATCGTAACCTTGTCTGGGTCTACGTTGAGCAATTCTACGATGACTTCCTTGACTTGGGAAAAGGTGTCTGCCATTGAGGGATCCTCCTGATTGGTGTAGGTGCGATTGGGCAATACTTACCCTGGCAATTCGTGCCAATTGTAACCCGGTCGCCTGTCTTGTCAAGTGATATCAACGTCGTTTGGGCCTGGACAGTCCATCATCCGGCTGGTAAGATAGCCTCATCAACAAGGAACACCGATCGATGACGGAAGTTACGCCCATTGGTTCAAGAAAGTCGGATCATATTCGTATCAACCTGGAGGAAGATGTGCGCTCCGGCCTGACCACTGGGTTGGAGCGTTATCGCTTTGTGCATTGTGCGTTGCCGGAACTGGATCTGGAACGGATCGACCTGAGCCAGGAGCTTTTCGGGCGTCGGCTGCGGGCACCGTTGTTGATCTCTTCGATGACCGGTGGAACTGCGCAGGCCGCAGAGATCAACCGCGTTTTAGCTACCGCCGCTCAACAAAGCGGCATTGCGATGGGTGTGGGTTCGCAACGCGCCGCGCTCGAGCACCCGGAGCTTGCTTCTACTTTTCAAATGCGCCTCTTTGCACCCGATATCCTTCTGCTGGCCAACCTGGGAGCCATCCAGTTAAACTATGGCTATGGCGTAGATGAGTGCCGCCGGGCGGTAGAAATGATCGAAGCGGACGCCCTGATCCTGCATCTGAACGCGCTGCAGGAAGCCGTCCAGCCCGAGGGCGACACGCGTTGGGCCGGGCTGCTGAGCAAGATCGAGGCCGTGTGCCGGGCTTTGCCGGTGCCGGTGATCGCCAAGGAGGTCGGCTGGGGCTTTTCCCGGCAAGATGCGCGCCGCCTGGCAGATGCTGGGGTCGCGGCAATCGATGTGGCTGGAGCAGGCGGCACTTCGTGGTCGCAGGTGGAGATGCACCGCGCCAGGAGCGAGAGCCAACGGCGATTGGCGGCTGCCTTCGTCGATTGGGGAGTTCCGACCGCCGAGGCCATCTTGAACGTCCGCAGCGCTGCCCCAGAGATGATCGTCTTTGCTTCGGGCGGCCTGCGTTCTGGCGTGGATGTTGCCAAGTGCATTGCGCTGGGGGCGCGTCTGGGGGGCATGGCGGGGCCGTTCTTGAAGGCTGCGGCGAGCTCTTTGGAGGACACCGTGCAGGCGATCGAGGAAGTCGTGAACGAGCTACGCGTGTGCATGTTTGCGGTTGGCGCTGGCAGCCTGCAGGCGTTGAGCAAGGCTGAGTTGCAATTTGTGGATTGATCGCCAGTTCAAGCGATAGGTTTAGATTTCCGGTAAGATGATCATCTAAGTTTCTGTGGGGTTTTGGGATCAATGGTTGACCCTGTTCTGCTTATTGCTATCGAAGAGGAACTCCAGCGAGTCGTCGCTCGGGCGCGTCAGCCTGGTTTGGAAGAGATGCACCAGATGCTGGCTTATCACATGGGTTGGGAGGGAGAAGGAGCCGGCCCCGAAGCCCGCGGCAAGCGCATCCGTCCGCTGCTGGTATTGCTCAGCGCATCTGCGGCCGGCGGCGATTGGCCGCGCGCCTTACCGGCGGCGGCGGCGGTGGAGTTGGTGCACAACTTTTCCCTGGTTCACGATGACATCCAGGATCAAAGTCCCTTGCGCCGTGGACGACCGACCCTGTGGATCAAATGGGGTGTGGCGCAGGCGATCAACGCGGGCGATACCCTGTTCACCCTGGCGCAGATTGCGCTGCTTCGCCTGGGGCAGACCGTCTCGGCCGAAGTTGCCTTGCGTTCGTCGATGATTTTGCAGGAGACCTGTTTGGCTTTGACCCAGGGGCAATACATGGATTTGAGCTATGAGGCGCGTGGCGACCTGACCCTGGAGGCCTATTGGCCAATGGTCAGCGGTAAGACGGCGGCGCTTTTGGCTTCCTGCACGCAGCTTGGCGCAATGGCGGCCCAGGCAGATGACGCGATCTGCGATGCCTACCGACGTTTTGGCAGGTCCCTGGGGCTGGCGTTTCAAGCGCTGGATGACCTTTTGGGGATTTGGGGCGATGCGGCGCTGACCGGCAAATCGACGGAAAGCGACCTGCTTTCGGGGAAGAAGTCGCTTCCGGTGCTCTATGGACTCAGCCTGGGAGGGCCATTTGCGCGTCGCTGGAGCCAGGGAGCGATTACGGCGGCTGAAATACCGGCGCTGGCGGCGCAACTCGAAGCGGAAGGGGCGCGTGCTTACACCATGCAACGCGCCAACGAGTTGACCGATCAGGCTCTGGCAGCGCTGGCGGAAGCTCATCCGCTGGGCGAAGCCGGGCAAGCGCTGGAGGCGCTGGCGAAGAAGCTGTTGCAGCGCGATTCCTGATCGCCGCGTTTTTCTGAAGTCGATGAGCGGCGTTTGCGTTAACCGAAATTTCGACAGGCTCAGATAAACTCGACAAATACCTGATTGCCCAGCAACCTGGCGTTGCGCGTCAGGCGTAACGTTGCGCCATCTGCAGGGCTATCCGCCCATTCCAAAAGTCCCAAGCGGATAAGCCGGTCAACCTGCTTGGCGAAAACAGCCTCCAGAGGCTGACCAAAACGCGCCTGGAAGCGGCTCGCGGATACGCCCTCGCTCACCAGCCGCAGCCCCATCATCATCGTCTCGGCGATTTCCGCCGGTTGATCGATGACTTGAGCAGTCTGTGTGGCGGGCGTGCGCGGAAAAGCCAGGGAAGAGGCTTTTGGAGCGTTTATTGTCGAGTCGCTCTGGATATTGTCGCCAGCTACTTCGGGCGAGTGGAAACGCTCGATGTAAGATTTGGGGGAGAGTACATTGACGGTGCGGATGCCGGCCGCATAGCCATGCGCTCCAGCGCCCAGGCCCAGGTAAGGCAGATTGCGCCAGTATTGCAGGTTGTGGCGGCAGGCCAGCAGTGCTCCTTGTGGGTCGCTTCGAGCCCAATTGGAGATCTCGTACTGGGCATAGCCGCGTGATGATAGTTTCTCCGATGCCCATTCATACATGGATGCGGCAACGTCCGGATCGGGTGTAGAAAGCAGGCCGCGGGACGCCCAGCGACCGAAGGGCGTACCATGCTCGAGGCTCAAGGCATAGAGCGAAAAATGTTCTGGTTGCAAGCCCAGCGCCAGATTCAAGGTGTGTTGCCAGGTCTCCAGCGCCTGCTCTGGAAGACCGAAGATCAGATCCAGGTTAATATTCTCGAAACCTGCCCGGCGTGCCCAGGTCACTGAATGGATGACGTCGGTATAGTCATGGTTGCGTTCCAACAGGCGCAGTTCGCCCGGGTGGGCTGATTGCACTCCCAGGCTCAACCGGTTGACCCCGATTTGACGCAGCGAAAGCAACCGTGAATACGAGAGTGTGCCGGGGTTGGCCTCCAGCGTGATCTCGAGCCCCGGTTGCAGGACAAAAGCGCGATCCAGGGACTGCAGGATGCGTTCGACCAGGTCAGGATGCAGCAAGGAAGGCGTGCCGCCGCCGAAGAAGATGGTGTGCACTTCCAGGCGTTGGGGAGCTGCATCTGCCAGCCAGGCGACCTCAGCGCATAGCGCCGCGACATACTCCGGGATCAAGGCTTCCATACCGGCGTAGGTGTTGAAGTCGCAGTAGCCGCAGCGATGTGAGCAAAAGGGGATATGCAGGTAAACGCTGTACTGCATGTCGGGTAGTATACCACCCGATCGCAGGGCGTGATTGGCGCCGGGCGAGCATCTGGTATGTGCGTGTCAAGTGGTCGAGAATCAGGGTATAATCGACAGTTGCTGGCGATGAGCAGAGAGCGCCGGCGGAAAGGAGAATCGCAGATAGGGAGCGCCGGAAATTTCGGGCGCTCATCGACCTGGCAGATCATATGAGTCCCAAATCAGAAGATCATCACGAGGTCAAACCGAAGAAAAAGGCCTCGACGCAGAAGTACGGCGTTGTGCTGCAGCAAGTGGGGATGAACATGCTGCTGATTGGGGTGGTCGCTTTATTGGCTTATCTGGCATGGCAGCGGTTCTTTGGTGATCGGGATGGAGTATCGGCCGGCGTTGGTCTGACGCCGGTGAACAGCGAGGCAGCGCTACAGCAGGCCCCCCAGGTGGCCCCTGAGGTGGACGGAGAATTGCTGGCTGCTCTGGATCCATTGGTGGCGCCGCCGTCGCACAGCGCGAGCATTTCGCGCAAGACCAACCTGAAGACGATCATCCCCTCCCGTCCGCGGGTCAATGTGATCACCTACACCGTGCAGACGGGAGACAACCTGTTCCTGATCGCCCAAAACTTCGGTCTCAAGCCCGCTACGATGCTCTTTGGAAACTATGAGGCGCTGCAAGACAATCCGCGGCTGCTAAAACCGAAACAGGTGCTGAACATCTTGCCGGTAGATGGCGCTTATCATCAGTGGAAAGAGGGCGACACCCTGGAAAGCGTGGCGCAACTTTATGGGGTCGAACCCAGCGCGATCATCAATTATCCCGGCAACTTCATCGATCTGACCGAGGTCAGCCAGGGGAAGATCGGGATTCAACCTGGGCAGTATGTCATCATCCCTGGTGGCTCACGCCCGATCAGAGATTGGGGCCCGCCAGCCATCACCCGCTCGAACCCGGCGGTAGCCCGTTATTATGGCGAAGGCGCCTGCGGTAGCGTCTATGAAGGGGCGATCGGCACGGGCACGTTTGTCTGGCCGACCACCGATCGGACGATTTCTGGCTTTACCTTCGACGCGGGCGTTCACCCGGCGGTAGATATCGGCGGCGCAGAAGGAAATCCAATCTATGCCACGGATACCGGGGTGGTGGTCTTCGCCGGTTGGTCGTCTTACGGCTATGGCTACATGATCGTGATCGATCATGGCAATGGCTGGCAGAGCGCCTACGCGCACCTGAGCGCAGTTGGCGTGAGCTGCGGTCAAAGCGTCTATCAGGGCGGCCAGATCGGCGCCCTGGGCAACACAGGCAATTCCAGCGGCCCACACTTGCACTTCGAGCTTTCGATCAATGGGGCGAAAGTCAACCCGTTGGATTACATCCAATAGAACGTATCCGTTTTTTAGTTTAGTAATGAAATGCGGGCGAGCGTATCGCCCGCATTTTTATGCCAAATCCGGGCAAACTTGTTATAATGGACTTTTGTAAAGAGTGAGGAGGAGGCTATGGAGCTGATATCTATCCCTATCGAAAAGCCGCTCGAAACCAATTTCATCCTGGGGCAGTCGCACTTCATCAAGACCGTGGAGGATATCCACGAAGCCCTGGTAGGGACGGTCCCCGGCATTAAGTTTGGGCTGGCTTTTTGCGAAGCCTCGGGCAAATGCCTGGTGCGCACCAGCGGCACCGATCCGGAGATGATCCAGATGGCCGAGAAGAACGCCCTGGCGATTGGCGCGGGCCACAGTTTCATCATCTTCTTGGGGGAGGGCTTTTACCCCATCAATGTGCTGAATGCGATCAAGAACGTGCCCGAAGTCTGCCGGATTTTCTGCGCTACTGCCAACCCGACCGAAGTGATTGTGGCCGAGTCGCAGCAGGGCCGCGGCATTCTGGGCGTGATCGATGGCTTCTCGCCGCAGGGGGTGGAAGCAGAGGAAGACGTGGTCTGGCGCAAGGGTTTCCTGCGCATGATTGGTTACAAAGCTTGACCCGGCCCGGCGCGCAACTCGAGGCATCAATGGGCAGACACATCCTGGTGACCGGCGGTGCCGGTTATATTGGCAGTCATACCTGTGTGGAGCTTTTGCAAGCCGGGTATGAGGTCACGGTGGTGGACAACCTGAGCAACAGCAAGGAAGAAGCCTTGCGACGTGTGCAGGAACTTGCCGGCAAAGCCCTGGAGTTCCACCGGGTGGATCTTCTGGATCGCCCTGCGCTGGAAAAGGTGTTTCAGCGCCGACCCTTCGAGGCGGTGATCCACTTTGCCGGTTTGAAGGCCCCGGCCGAATCGGTGCGCAAACCGCTGGCTTATTACCAGAACAACCTCACCGGCACCCTGGTCTTATGCGAACTGATGGCCCAGTACGGGGTCAAAGACCTGGTGTTCAGCTCCTCGGCCACGGTGTACGGCGATTTGGCAGTCGCCCCGGTGCGCGAGGATTTTCCGTGCCATCAACAGATCAACCCTTACGGCCGAACCAAGCGGATGATCGAGATCATCCTGGAGGATGTTCATGCGGCCGACCCCGAATGGAATGTCGCCCTGTTGCGCTACTTCAATCCGGTGGGAGCGCATCCCAGCGGGCGCATTGGCGATGATCCGCGCGGCATCCCGAACAATCTGATGCCCGTTATCAGTCAGGTGGCCGTGGGCCGCCTGCCGGAGTTGCACATTTTTGGAGGCGATTACCCCACCCCGGATGGCACCGGCATCCGCGATTATGTGCATGTGGTTGACCTGGCGATTGGCCACCTCAAGGCGCTGGATAAGTTGCGCGAGAAGCCCGGCCTGGTCATTTACAATCTTGGCACGCGGCATGGGTATAGCGTCCTGGAAATGGTGCAAACCTTTGAGAGGGTGACCGGGAAGAAGATCCCCTATCGAATCGTGGAGCGACGACCCGGCGATGTTGCCATCAGCTACGCGGATGTCAGCAAAGCCGAACGCGAGTTGGGCTGGAAAGCGCAGCGCAGCATCGAGGAGATGTGCGCCGATGCCTGGCGCTGGCAATCCAATTATCCGAACGGTTACGAATAACGGATAAACGAATAATTCTTTCTTGGCGGGAAAGCGAGGATGTGCAGGTGGTTAGGAGCGTTAAGATCATTATATTTGTGATATTTGGGGTCATCATTGTAATGTTAGCTGCTGCCTGTAATCGGGCGCCGGTGAGCAGCCCGACTGGGCGGCCTGCGGTCACCTCCACGAGTTCACCCCCGCTAGAGCCAAGCTCGACGCCTTCCCGCGCCTCTGCTGGGGAGGCGCCGCCTACAGCTCAAGTTTCTCCGACCGTCCAGCTTTCATCAGGGCGGCTTGATTCGCCGACGCCAACGCAGCGTCCTGCCGAGGCGACGAAAGCCGCAACCGCTACACCGCCTGCAGCGCCCTGCCTGGATGAGGCCGTTTTTGTCGGGGATGTGACCATCCCAGATGGCACCTTGCTTAGACCAGGTCAGGCTTTTACCAAAACATGGCGGGTAAAAAACACCGGCACCTGCACCTGGGGCGTGGGTTATTCCCTGGTTTATCTCAGCGGAGACATCATGAGCGGCCAGTTCGAAAACCCCATCGGCCCGGTTTCGCCGGGCGAATTGGCGGATGTTTCCCTCGATCTGGTCGCGCCGGCGCGCGGCGGTGAACAGATCGGTTACTGGCAGTTTCGCAACGCAAGTGGGCAGCCGTTTGGCGTGGGATATAACGGCGGCGGCCCGATGTGGGTGAATATCAATGTGACCTTTTTCAACCCCAATCCGCAGCCCACCGCGCTGGTGGTCGCGATAACCCCGGCGTTCAATTTAGGGCCGACGCCGAATTCTCCCGCCCCGCCCACAGCGACTCCGCAGGCCTCATTCGAGCTTGCTCCCACGCCGGTTTCACCTTCTCGGCCCTCGCCGACGGCCCCTGCGGGAGAGGTCATGCCCACCGAGCCGCCAGCCGCCAGCGGTTGTGTTCCGCAGCAGAACACTGCTTATGTGGACCAGATGCTCTCGCTGATCAACCAGGCGCGGACGGAGAACGGTCTGGAGATCGTCTTTCTTCAAAGCCAGCTCTCCGCAGCCGCGCTCAAACACAGCATCGACATGGCCTGCAATCGATTCGTCGATCATCACGGCTCGGATGGATCGACTTGGTACGATCGTGTTGGGCGGGAAGGGTACGCTAACCCGCGGTCGGCGCGCGAAAACATCTATGTAGGTGGAGATGCACAAGCGACATTTACGTGGTGGATGAACAGCCAGATTCATCGGGACAACATCTTGTTCCCCGGCGTCACCGAAGTCGGCATCGGTTATGTTTTTGTGCCGGGTAGCCCTTATGGCAGTTATTTCACCCTGCTGCTGGCAAAGCGCTAGACCCCGGAGGTCAAGATGGAGTATCGCAATCTGGGGCGCACGGGCCTGAAGGTGTCCGAACTCTGCCTGGGGACCATGCAGTTCGGCTGGACGGCAGATGAAGCGCTATCTTTCGAGATATTGGACGCCGCTTATGAGCGCGGGGTCAACTTCATCGACACGGCGGACATCTACTCGAATTGGGTGGAGGGCAATCCAGGCGGAGTGGCCGAGTCGATCATCGGCAAGTGGATCAAACGCTCTGCCATTCCGCGGGAAAAGCTGGTGATCGCCACCAAGGTGCGCGGCAGGATGGGCAGCGGGCCGAACGATGAAGGGCTGTCGCGGGCGCACATCTTGAGCGCTGTCGATGCTTCGCTGCGCCGCCTGGACACCGATTACATCGACTTATACCAGACTCACTGGTTCGATGAGCGCACCCCCATCGAGGAGACGCTGGAGACGCTGAATGATCTGGTGCGTCAGGGCAAAGTGCGCTATATCGGCTGCTCGAATTATCCGGCGTGGCGGCTGACCGAGGCGCTGTGGGTTTCTCGCTGTTACCATCTGGCGCGCTTCGACTCGCTGCAGCCGCACTACAACCTGGTGCGCCGCGCCGAGTTCGAGCGCGAGCTTGCGGCCGTGTGCCAGGCTTATGGTTTAGGGGTGATCCCTTACAGCCCCCTGGCTGGCGGCTTCCTGACCGGCAAGTACCGCCGGGATCAGATCCCTGAAAGCGCCCGCCTTCGAGGGGCGCAGCGATATTTCAGCGACCAAAACTGGAAGCTCTTGGAGACGATGGAAAAGTTGGGACAGGAGAAGGGTGAGGCGTCGATCTCCCAGATCGCTCTGGCCTGGTTGTTGAGCAACCCTTTGATCACCAGCCCGATCATTGGTCCACGATCCCTGGAGCAACTCCAGGATAACCTGGGCGCGGTGGGTTTGCGCCTGAGCGCCGAGGAGAAAAAGCTGCTCGACGATGCCGCCCAATGGAGGGATTGACTTGCGTTCGACCGGGCTGGTGGGTTTCAGGCCTCATCCATGACCGCCAGGAACACCTCGACGACCGCCGGATCGTAGCGAGTCCCTGTCCCGCTGCGGATTTCGGCAATCGCCTCATCGGGTGAACTGGCTGCATGATAAATGCGGTCGGTGGTCATGGCGTCGAAGCAGTCCACCACAGCCACGATCCGCGCCCCCAAGGGTATCGCCTCTCCGCTCAGCCCATCCGGATAACCCAGCCCATCCCAACGCTCGTGGTGCGAGCGCACCACGGGGATAGCGCCGGTTAGATAGGGAATGCCCTTGAGCAGTTCGGCGCCGATGACCGTGTGTTGCTTCATCTCGGCCCATTCTTCTGGCGTCAAGGGGCCGGCTTTGCTGAGGATGCTCTCACGGATGTAAATCTTGCCGATATCGTGCAAGATCGCGCCGAAACGCAACGCGCTAAGCTCTGGTTCCTGCCACCCGAATCGCTCCGCCATCCGCATGGCGTAGGTCATCACGCGCTCCACGTGGCCGCGAGTGTAGCGATCGCGCAGTTCGATGGCGTTTGCCAGCATGATCAGGCTGGCCTCGTAAGCCTGTTGTAGCTCTGCCAGCATCAACTGCTGGCTGCGGTCCAGCCGCGAGCGCACCGTAGTGACCAGTTCCTGACGATCGACCGGTTTGATCAGGTGATCTTCCACCCCCATCTTCTTGCTGGCAAAAACCACATCCCGCTCTCCCAAAGCGGTCAGAAAGATGAAGGGGACTGCAGCCAGATCCGCGCGGGCGCGCACGGCATCGTAGAAGCTGTAACCATCCATCTCCGGCATGGAAATATCGGAAAGGATCAAGTCGGGTATGGCATGTTGCATCTGCTGCAGGGCCTCTTTCCCGTGGCGGGCGGGGATCACCCGATAGCCCTCGGTTTCCAGCAGGAACTGATAGCCATCGCGCAGGATATCGTTGTCTTCGACAATCAGGATCGTCTCTTCAGCCATAGCGCACCTCGACCAGGAAAACCCACCAACCTTGCAGAATCTTCCAACTTTGCAACAGAATAATTTTAGCATATCGAGCGACCATCATAAACTGCAAAAGCGCTTTTTGCTTGAAAGAGTTCTCATAATTGCTCATCGCTTCGACCAATCGCGGGTAAAATTGATGCGATCGATTTTGCCGGGAGAGAAAAGTTTTCCATGAATAGAGCTTGGGTTTCTGTTGATACGGTCCGAACATTGGATTTGAATTTTCGCGGCTTTGCCGGGTCGATTGCGGCCTATCTCATCCCACATGCGCGCGGCGCGGTGTTGGTCGAGTGTGGTCCGGGGTCAACCACTGAAGCATTAGAAGCGGGTTTGAGATCGCACGGGTTATCTGCCAGCCAGGTCACAGATGTTTTGCTGACCCACATCCATCTGGATCACGCCGGGGCGGCGGGGTGGCTGGCGCAGCAAGGGGCGCGCATTCACGTTCACCCCGTGGGCGCGCCGCACTTGAAGAACCCTGAAAAGCTGCTCGCCAGCGCCGAGCGCATTTATGGAGAGAGCATGCATGCGCTGTGGGGCGATTTCTTGCCGGTCCCCGAAGATCGCCTGCTGGTTCATCAGGACCAGGAAGTCATCGAAATCGAAGGACTGCGCTTCCGCGCCCTGGACACGCCGGGACACGCCTATCACCACTTCGCCTATCTCCACCAAGATATCTGTTTCTCCGGCGATATTGGCGGCGTGCGCGTGGGCGGGGCGCGCCATGTGCGCCTGCCGATGCCGCCGCCCGAATTCAACCTGGAACTCTGGCGGGAAAGCGTCCGCAAGCTGCAATCCGAGTATGAACGCGGCAACTTTCGCTATCTGGCTCCAACGCACTTTGGCCTGTTCGACGATCCAGGCTGGCATTTGAGCGCCGTCGAGCAGGCGCTGGATGACGTCGAGCAGTGGATCCTGCAGGTGATGCCCGCCGACCCCTCGCCAGAAGAGCTGAAAGATCTGTTCATCCACTGGACGCAGGAACGTTCGCTGCAGGTGGGCCTCCAGCCTGAGATGCTTGGGCCTTTCGAGGCTGCTAACCCCTCCTGGATGTCGGCGTATGGCATTTACCGCTACTGGCATAAAGTGCGCAATGCGTCGAAGGAAACTTCATGATGGAGTCAGCCTGCAAGATCTTCACGGGCGACGGGCCTGCTCCCCAGCAGGATGGGCCGGAGGAACCGTACCCCGATCGGGAGCTGGACGCCTGCCCGCGCTGCGGCGAGCGCATCGCAACGATCGTATGGGGGCAAACCAACTGCCCGCGCTGCGGGCTTCATTTCGAATGTTGCTGAGATTGATGGGGTGGGCGAGGGGTTGGGGCGTCTGGGCGCAGCCTGCCTAGCTCCAGGCGCGCTGCACCATCCAGACCCCCAGCAGAATCACGCCGCCGCCCAACAGGGAAATCAAGGTGATGGCTTCGCCCAGCAGCAGCGCGGCGATCACCAGGGTGACGAACGGCTCCAGGTAAACGAACGCGCCTGCCTGAGCGACGGGCAAAGCCTGCAGCGCGTCGTACCAGAAGATGTAGGCCAGACCGGAGCAGAAGACCCCCAGGAACCCCACCCCCAACCATCCGGCCAGGCTGAGATTGGCGACCTGGCTGAGGCCTGGGCCGGCAAACAGCAGCAGCGTGGTGAAGAGCCAGCCGAAGCCCATCACATAGAACATCATCAGCGTGGCCGGGAACTGGCGCAATCCGCGACGGGACAGGATCGAAAAGACCGCCCAATTGGGGGCGCTCAGCAAGACCAGAAAATCCCCCGGGGTGCCGATCGAGCCGCTGGACAGGCTGGACAGGTCGCCGCGGGTGACCACCAGCAGGACGCCCACGCTGGCCAGCAGGATGCCCAGGATCTGCATCCCGCGCAGGCGCTCCTTGAGCGCCAGCCAGCCCAGCAGCGCAATGAAGATCGGCGTGGTGGCGACGATCCAGGCGGTGGTCGTCGCCTGGGCGGTTTTCAGCCCCGTGGATTGCAGCCACTGATGGAAGGTGATCCCGACGAAGCCCAACATGGCGAAATAGCCCAGGTCGAGGCGTGACGGCAGGCTGAACTGCCGACGCAGCCGCACCGCCGCCCCCAGGATGGCGACGCCGATGGCAAAGCGCAGCCAGACGATCGTCACCGGCGAGACATCCCGCAGCGCCACCTTTGTGGCGATAAAGGAGGCGCCCCAGGCCACGACCGCAAAGGTCACCCCCAGGATGGCGGTCGTCCGGCGATTAGCGCCATATTGAACGGTTTGTCGGTAAACCGCCTGGCGCGGGCGATCATTGGGCATGGGCTTGCGCCGCGCTTGGCTGGCTGGCGACCCCGTCCAGGAAAATGCTCACTAAATGTTCCACGACTTCCACCGGCGGCAGCAGGTCGCGCGAATGGGCGGGGTAGAAATAGGGATACATCATCCCCAGCAAAGCCCAGGCAGCCACCGTTGGATCGACCGGCCGCAGCTCGCCCCGGCGAATGCCCTCGGCCAGGATCGACTGGATGCGATCCAGAAATTTGCGATGATAAGCCTGGTCGACCGCCTGGCGGGAGGGTTTGCTCAATTGCGCCATCTCCTGGCTGGAAAGGCGGATGACCGCCCGTTGATCGGCCGGTTGAAGCAAGACCAGTTCGACCAGGGCGCGAATTTGCTCCCGTGCCCCCGTCTGCTCCTGCTGGATGCGCTGCAAAGCAGCCTCCATTTCATCCAGGTACGAATCCAGAATCGCCAGCAGCAGTTCTTCCTTGTCCTTGAAGTAGTAATAGAGGGCCGCCTTCGAAACGCCGAGCGCTTCGGCGATCTGGCGCATGGACAGGCCGTGATAACCCTGCTGGATGAACAGGTTTTTTGCCGTGGAGAGAATTTGCTGGCGCAGGTCGCTCAACGGGAAAATGAAGAAACTATCCCAGGAAGGGGAGCAGCGGCCGCATCCAGGGCATGCCGAGCAGGATCAGCAGCAAAGACAGGCCGAAGAAAATCGCTGCTCGCTGGAACTTGGCCTTTGAATCGGAGGCCCGTCGCGCTACGATGCTCCCCAGGTGGGCAAACACGACTGCCAGGAACATATAAAGAAAGTGCTCGATGGCGAAGAAGCGCAGGTCTGCCACGCCCATGGCCGTGCCCATATCCATCAGGGCGGTGCGGGTGAGCGGGCTAAGCGCAAAATACAGGATCAGGCCCAACAAGAGCTGAACATCCATGGCGATGCCGTAGAATGAGCCGATCTTGCGATCTCGCTCGCTCCACTGGCGTTTGCCGAACCAGCCCAGAAATGCGGTCGCCGTGGCGACGATGGCCAAAATAAAGGCGACCCAGCGGATCAGGTTGTGCAGACCAAGAATGAAGGGGTACATCGAAATCCTCCTGCTGAAGTTCAGAATGTGATTCTACATAAATGGGTTGTTTGATTGCTCCAATGAAAAATCAGCCTGCTTTGCTGATCGGGCGTTCCTGGGCGAGTTTGGAGGGCGCCTCGGTTCGATGGCCTGGCTTGTGAAGGTCATAATATGCCAAAAATCCGATGGCCACATAGGCCAATGTCTTGGGGATCATCAACATCCCTATGGGCGGCGCTTGCTGAACGAACAGGATCACCGGGATGTAGCAGGCGTAAGAAATCAAGATCGAGACGCCGATCCAGCGGAAGGTCGCATCCTTGCGGGCGAGCGCATCGCGCAGCACCAGATAAGCCAGTCCCAGCCCCTGGATCGTCAAGGGGATATTCCGAATGATTGACCAGGGCTGTTCGGGAACCACTCGCCACCACTCGTTGATCGGCAGGGTCAGCATATACAAGCGCGTCACCGCGGCGATCAGCAAAAAATACTCGAATGTGCCATAGCGTCGGTTGAAACGCAGCCGCCACGCCTCGAGCATCAGCACGTAGAACAGTGTCACCGTGACGGCGGTCATCAGCGCGCCGGCGCCGACCAGGCTGATGGATCGCCCTAAAAGGCTGATCTGGCTCTCCAACCCGCCCAGCGCGTAAGCCCAGACGCGAAAACCGACGTGCCCGGTGTCCCCCAGCGCAAGCAAGGCGAACGCAGCGGTGATCCAATCCGAAAGGCGCCGACGAGGGGCAGTCAGTTCGTTGCGGCGGCGCAACAAGACGATCACCAGACCCCAAACGACAACCAGGTAGGTGAGGTTGAAGACGATTTCTATCCACATGAGCATCGATTCGGACATGCGCTTCTCCTTTGAACTTACCGACCGGTCAGTAAGCAAGCAGATCATACCAGAATTCGGCCAATCCGTAAAGAGCGCCTCGAACCCGTTCATCTTTTGTGATAGGATTCACGTGTTCGACGAAGTTCCTGACATCAAATGTATCGAGGCGCTATGTTTGAGATTTCTGACGCAGATATCCTCCCCCTCTCCCTGGAACATGGTTTTTGGACCTGGTCGGCGCAGGGCAAGGTCGCTCCAATCCCGGTGAAACGCGCCAAAGGCGTGTATTTTTGGGATGTGGACGGCAAACGCTATCTGGATTTCAACTCGATGGTGATGTGCGTCAACATCGGGCACGGCGACGAGCGGGTGATCAACGCCATCATCGAGCAAGCGCGCGAACTCCCCTTTGCCGGGCCGCCGATGGCCACCCGGCCGCGCGCCTTGCTCGGCAAGCTGCTCTCCGAGATCACGCCAGGAGATCTGAACCGCTTTTTGTTCACCCTCGGCGGCGCTGACGCCAACGAGAACGCCATCAAGCTCGCCCGCGCCTACACCGGACGGCACAAGATCCTGGCGCGCTACCGCTCTTATCACGGCGCGACCGCTGGGGCTATGGCCGCCACAGGCGACCCGCGCCGCCTGGCATGGGAACCGAACCTGATGCCTGGCGTGGTGCACTTCCTCGATCCTTATCGCTACCGTTCTACGTTTCACCGCACCAACCCCAACATCTCCGAAGCCGATTTCTGCCAGGATTACCTCAACCACCTGGAAGAGATCATCCTCTACGAGGGGCCAGAGACGATCGCGGCGATCCTGCTCGAGAGCGTCACCGGCACCAACGGCATTATCATCCCTCCCGAAGGCTATCTGGCGGGGGTGCGCGCCTTATGCGACCGTTATGGCATCCTGTTGATCGCCGATGAGGTCATGAGCGGGTTTGGGCGCACCGGCAAGTGGTTCGCCGTGGATCACTGGAATGTGGTGCCTGATCTGATGACCATGGCCAAGGGTCTGACCTCGGCGTACGCGCCGCTGGGCGCGGTCGCCATGCGCCCTGAAATCGCCCATTTCTTCGATGACCGCGTCTATCAAGGGGGATTGACCTACAACTCGCATCCGATCTCGCTGGCGGCGGCGATCGCCAATATCCAGGTGATGCAGCAGGATCGGCTGGTGGAGCACGCTGCAGCGATGGGGCCGGTGTTGCACCGCCTGCTCACTGACCTGGGCGAGCAGCACCCCTCGGTGGGCGAAGTGCGTTCGATTGGCCTGTTTGGCGTCATCGAATTGGTGCGCAACCGCAAGACCAAAGAGCCGATGGCGCCGTTCAACGGCTCCAGCCCGGATATGACCGCGCTGCGCAAGGCCCTGCTCGATCGAGGTCTGTACGTCTATACCCACTGGCACACGGTGCTAATCATCCCGCCGCTGATCATCACCGAAGAGCAGCTCAAAGAGGGCTTCGCCATTCTGGATGAGGCGCTGGCGATCACGGATGCCGCCGCTGCTGGCTAGGGCGCCTTTGTTGCCGGGATGATCCAGCTTCCGCCGCTTTACTTGCAGTCCATGCAGCGTTTGTTGGGCGGCGAGTTCGAGGCCTTCCGAGGAATCTACTCGGCGGCGGCGGTGATTGGCCTGCGGGCGAACACGCTCAAAATCTCGCCGGGGGAACTGGCGCGGCGCCTGCCCTATGCACTGCGAGCGGTGCCCTGGTGCCCGGCCGGTTTTCAGTTGATCGGCGAGCCGTCGCCGGACTTGCCCCGGCCAGGAAAGCACCCCTATCACGCCGCCGGGCTGTACTATCTGCAAGAGCCAAGCGCAATGGCCGTTGCCGAGTTGCTCGATCCGCAGCCCGGCGAACGTCTCCTGGATCTGTGCGCAGCTCCAGGAGGCAAGACTACCCACCTGGCAGCGAAAATGGACGGCCAGGGCGTGCTGGCGGCCAACGAAGTGCATCCCCGGCGCGTCTGGGAACTTGCCGAGAACCTGGAGCGCTGGGGAACGCGCAATGCGATCATCCTGAACGAAAATCCCCCCCTCCTGGCGGAGCGCCTGCCAGGATGGTTCGACCGGGTGCTGGTGGATGCGCCCTGTTCGGGGGAGGGCATGTTTCGCAAGAGCGAAGCCGCTCTGCGCGATTGGTCGCCGGAGTTGGTGCGAAGCTGTGCCGTGCGCCAATCGGCGATCCTGGAAGCCGGCGCCCGCTTGACCCGCCCGGGCGGCGTGCTGGTGTACTCGACCTGCACCTTCAACCCCCAAGAGAACGAGCAAACCGTGGCCGGTTTCCTGGATCGGCACCCGCAATTCGAACTGGCGGCCGTCCAGCCTCTGCCGGGGCTGAGCGCGGGGCGCCCGGAGTGGGTTGAAGGAGGGCGTTCGCATCACCTCGAGCGGGCGGCGCGCCTGTGGCCCCACCAGAGCGCGGGCGAGGGGCATTTCATCGCCGTGTTGCGCCGAAGCGCCGCCGAACTTTCAGGGGATCGATCGCCATCCGGCTCAAAGCCTGTCCCATTGGATCGGGCTGCCCACCACAGACTGGCGGCAGCAAGACGGGCTTTCGCCGCGTTTTGCCAGGAGCACCTCACCCCGACAGCGCAAGCGGAATTCCCCGAAGATCGCCTGAAGCTGGTAGGGGAAAACCTGTATCTGGTTCCCCCGCAGGCGCCGCATCCAGGAAATCTACGCCTGATTCGCCCGGGCTGGTGGCTGGGGAGCTTCAGAGCCGGCGAGAAGAGGCGCGGGGATCGTTTTGAGCCCTCCCATGCGCTGGCCTTGGGGCTAAAGATGGACGATTTCCAGCCCACCCTGAACCTGGAAGGCGGCTCGGAGCGAACGCTGGCCTACCTGCGCGGGGAAGTCCTGGATTGGGCGGGCGAAGGGGGATGGGTGCTGGTGGGTGTGGATGGATTTCCCCTGGGTTGGGGGCGGGGCGTTCAGAACAGGCTCAAGAACCATTACCCTCGCGGCCTGCGCTGGGCTTGAATGCGCTGAATCTCCAGATCGAAAATGCGGCGCAGGATCGCCAGGGCGGCCGCATAGGTGGCGTCCATGCCGAAATACGACAGGCTTCCCGCGCCCAGGTTTTTGCCCTTGCCCAGCGGCGTGTCTGAAGCGTAATGGATCATCCCCAGATCGAAAGGCAGGCCGTACAGGTTGACAATTTCGTCGACCGGGTGGCGTTGCGGGCGATACATCTCATAAACTGCCGAGAGATATGGCCCCGCTTCCATTTCGATCACCGTGTAGCCCTCGCGGTAAAACACATCCATGTAACGGGCGTTTTGCAGGAAGGTCCCCTGCACAGTGACCGATTTCTGGTTGTCCAACACGGTTCCATAGACCAGGTCGGGAGCGACATCGGCCGCGCAAAAGCAATTGGGGAACAAATAGGTGTTGCGCGAATGCTCGTCGTGCACCACGTTCGAGATCATCACGTCGCCGATCACTGCGTTGAGCGTGGCGGCTTTGCCCATCACGTACACCCCCAGCATTGAGCCAGCATAGGAGGACACTTCGGCGAGGATGTCATAAGCCGCCAGCCCCAGCGGATAATCGATGTTCAAGATCAGCGCCTCGCTATGGGCTAAATCGCTGCCCCTTTCGCCGATGCGCAGGCGCCGATCGAACAGCTCTGGGTTGAGTTTGCTGAGTTCGATGACCTGCGCTTCCACGTCGAAGGAGCGGCGGCTGGGGACGCGGGTAATGCCCAGCGATTTTTCATGGGAAGTCTGTTCTCGCTCCAGCGCCTTGCCATCCCCGGATTTTTGAGCTTTCTTGAGCACATAATAGAGAAAGTTTTCCGCGCTGGATGGAACACGATGAGCCTGAATGTCCTTCCATTCGTTCAGCAGGCCGGTGTTGCCGGGTTGTTCCAGGAAATGGATCAGGTGCTCCTGGCATTGCTGTGCGAAACCGGAGAGGATATTGACTACGCTGTGGGTGTTGCTGGAGATGAAATAGACCGGCCGCTCACGGATCTGCGGGGCGTTATCTTCGATGGTTTCCCACCAGTGGTTGCGCGCCCGACGGTACTCGCTCATGGAGCCGCTCAACAGACGAACGCGCAGATCGCAGGGAAACTGAGCGATGAGCTGCAGATCGGCGGCGAAGTCCTTGTCCCAGATGGCGTAGAGGCGATCCAGATCCTCTTCGGGGATTTCCAACATCTTGGCCAGGCGCGTGTAGCCATGGATCGGGCTGGTTAGCTGCTGGAGGGGCGTCGACTGTCCCAGGCGATTCAGGCGCTGGTGGAGCTTGTTCCACTCGATTTGGAAGGCGGTGAGCAAAGGGATGACATCGTCGATATCCGAGCGGCTGGCGATGAAACATGCCAGGACGCCTTTTCCGTCATAGAAGCTTCGCCTGCGCCGCGCAGGCGCGAACACCTCCTTCCATGAACGCAGATCGCGGAAGCCGGCCCTTTCGAACACCTCTGCGCTTTGCCCCAGCACCACCAGGCGCGTGTTGACGATGCAGGGCGGCAGGCGCAAGATCGAATAAATGAAAGCCGTCATATCCGAGGCTGCCTCGCGCGCCGCCGGATGCAGCAGCGAGTTCATCCCGGCGTGCACTTCTTCTAGCGTTCGGATTTTGACCTCGGCGGACGAGCGCAACAAGGAATAGTAGGTGCGCTGATAGAGATCGACCTCTTCCGACTCGGTCGTGGGGACAGTGCGTTCCATTTGCTCCTTTTGTGAGCTAACCGTGCGTATCCAGAAAAAGGTTGCACGGTTGTAGCAGCTCAGCGTGTGGCTGTACTAACGCCGGAGATATTTGCCTCGATCGCGGATCGGGGGCGCGTCCAGCGGCCCATAGCGCGGCGGCCCCAAGATGCTGTAGAGGATCGAATAGACGATCGTGATCACCGCGAACCCGATCAACAACAGCACCACCGCCACGAGCAGATTCCCGTAGAAGTGGTTGATCACATAGCCAAGCTCGGGCACCACCAGCGGGGCGGCAAACTCTGACGGAACGGCATACCAGCCACGCTCCAAATTCATCTCCAACAGCACGTGCGCCGCGGCAAAGGCGACGAACGGTCCGATCAAGACGATCAGACAACCGATGCCGCGCCAGATCGGGTGAATCGTCCACGGCCGTTGCGGCGGCGGGACCTGGCGGCTGAGTTTTCCGTACTTACCCATCGACTACCTCCATTTGGCTGGCGCGCTCGATCGCTTGCACAATTTTATAGTATCCGGTACAACGACACAAATTCCCAGTGATCGCCTGCTGAATCGCCTCATGGCTGGGCTGCGGCTGCTCTTCCAGCAGCTTTGCTGCGGACATCAACAGGCCAGGCGTGCAATAACCGCACTGCACAGCGCCCTCCTCGATGAAGGCTTGCTGAACCGGGTGCAGATGTCCATCCTGGGCCAGGCCCTCCACGGTGACGATCTCTGCGCTGTGCGCCCGGACGGCCGGCACCAGGCAGCTCATCACCGCCTTGCCATCCAGGAAGACGGTGCACGCCCCGCATTCGCCCTCGGCGCAACCCTCTTTGGCGCCGGTCAGTCCGGCTTCCTCGCGCAACAGGTCCAGCAGGGTCTTGTCGTGACCGGTGTTGAAGACATAATCCCGGCCGTTGATGCGAGTGGAAATCGGAACGCCTGGCGCATGATGGACGGACCCGGCTAACGCCTCCCGTGCGCCTTTCTCCTTGCCCCAGAGCAGCACCGGATTCGCAGGGAAACCCTCTCTTTCTTGTTTGTCTCGCAAGGCGCGCAGGCCGCGCGACACGCACACCCGCACCATCTCGGCGCGATACGCCGCCGACGCGCGCACATCGTCGATCGGCTGGCTGGCCTGCATCGCCAGCCTGGCGGCGTGCTCGATCGTGGCGTCGTTGAGCTCCAACCCTTTCAAATAAACCTCGGCGTTGGTGGCGTGGATGATCGTGGGGGCGACGGCGCCGAGGGTGATCGCCACGCCGTCCAGGCGGTTCGCGGCCGAGGGCCCAAGCGGCCCGGTGAGGCCGGATTTTTGTCCGAAGGTGAGCAGAATGGCGACATTGACCACCGCGATCGCCTGGGCGCGCCGCAAACCCAGCTTGATGAATGTGCCGCGCTGGTTGGGGCGCATGGCGGGGAAGGAGATGTCCACCAGCATCTCATCGGGCTGCATCACGGTTTTCCGCACCCCGGTGTAGAACTCGGAGAGGGGCACAACGCGCTCGCCGCGCACCGAAGCCAGGCGCACCGAGGCGCCCAACGCCATCAAGGGCGTGATGGTGTCGTTGGCCGGCGAGGCGGTGATCAGGTTGCCCGCCACGGTGCCGCGGTTGCGGATCTGCGGCGCTCCCACCTCCCAGGCGGCCTGGGCCAGGGGAAAAGCGCGCTCGATGATCAGCTTGGAGGCGACGCAGTGGTTGTGCGTCACCATTGGCCCCAGGTGGATCACCTCATCTTCGTCCATCACGATCTCATCCAGACAGGGCACGCGGGTGATGTCGATCAGGGTATCGATTCCTGTGCGCACGCCGCGCTCCATCTCCAGGATCAGGTCGGTGCCGCCGGCGATGATTCGGGCGCGCGCTTTGCGCTCTGCCAGGATTTGCAGGGTTTCTTCGATACTGGTTACGCTGTAGTAATCATGCCACATCTGAGGATCTCCGTTGTCGGTAAAACTTGATCTTTGGTCTCGGTAAGAGGGTCGTTCTCATCCCTCTGAGCTTTCGGGGATCAGGCTGGCGTTCTCTTCGCTTCGGCGAGCGGACATCACGCCGCCATCGCCGCCCCGGCGGAGCATGATGATCTCTGCCAGGATGCTGACGGCGATTTCCTCCGGGGTCTCGGCGTTCAGTTCCAGGCCGATGGGAGAACGCACCCGATCCAGCTTCTCGGCGGGCAACCCTCGCTCGAGTAGCGTTTTTCTCGCCAGCGCCCAACGCCGCTGCGATCCGATCAGTCCAATGTAAGCGGCCGGCGTCTCCAGCAGGGCGGGCAGACCTTCGATGTCGATGTTCATGCCTCGGGTGGTCAAAACCAGATAGGTCGTCGGGGTGATCTTCAGGCGCTCGGGCAGCGCTGCCATTGGCATGGGCAGATACTCATCGGCGTCGGGGACGGCTTCAGGCCGGCAGTACTCAGGGCGGTCGTCATTGACGACGACGTAAAACCCCAGCCATTTTGCCAGGTGCGCCACCGCTTTGCCGACGTGACCGGCGCCGATCACCACCAGCGTCGGCCTGGGTTGTAAGGGTTCGACATACACCTCTACCTGCCCTCCGCACACGCCTGGGTCGCCGCGAGAAACATCCGTCAGGCTATATTCTAACATGCGCGGTCGCCCATCTCGGATCGCCTGCAGGGCTTCGGCGATAACGCGATTCTCCATCTCGCCGCCGCCGACCGTGCCGACGATCGAACCATCCGGGTAAACCAGCATTTTGCTGCCCGCGCTGCGGGGGGTCGAGCCTTTGTGGCGCACCACCACGCACAGGGCGCCTGCTTCGTTCTTGCTCTCCAATTCGGCCAGCGCTCGAAACACAGATGCCATTTATTCCTCCAGCAGGCCTAACACCGCGGGCAACAACTGTTTCTTGCGCGAGACCACTCCAGGCGCAAGGCGCGTGCCATCCGGCTGGCGCGGATAAGGCAGGTCGTCCATGATCGGCGGCGCGTTGACCAGCACCAGGCGGCTGACGTTATCGACGACGTCGGTCACCATCAACATGGTGAAATCCAGCCCATTCTGACGGCGCAGTTCATCCAGGGCGGCTTTCAACGCCTCCAGGTGCTCGTCGAGTTGCCGCAGATCGGTCACCTCGGCCTGAGAGATAGCGAACTGATAGCCGCCAGCCTCATAGACTTTGAGATCGGAAGTGACCACCTCCCGGGGATCACGCGACGAGAGACCTGCCCCGGCGCTCAGCACCTGCTGACCATAGGATTTCAGCGTTTCGCCTTCCAGAGGCGCGTTCTTGACGAAAGCCCAGCGTCCCAAGCGTTCCGCCGCCCGGCGGTCTCGATCGGTGGTTGTGGGAGAGGTCAGGATCAGCGTATCTGAAAGCACGCCTGCCAGCAGCAATCCGGCAATCGCCGGCGGAGCGCTCAACCCGGCCTCTTCGATGCGCTCCAAAATCAGGGTGCTGGTGCTGCCCACGATATCGACCGAGAAGCGGATCGGCGTGTGCGTGGACATGTTGCCCAGGCGGTGATGATCCAGAATTTCGATCAGTTCCGCTTCTTCAACGGCGCCCAGCGCCTGGCCGGGTTCGTTATGATCCACCAGGATCAGGCGCAGGCGAGGTGGGTTGAGGGCGTCGCGCTGGCGGGTGACGCCCAGGTACAGGCCTTTGTCGTCCACGATCAGGAAATCGTTGTGCTCCTCGCGCAAGATGCGGTTGACCACATCGCGGATGTGGGTGTTGGCCTGGAAGCGCGGCACTTTGGTGTCGCAGGCTTCATGACAGGGCACATTAAGGATCTCGGCGATGCGCATTTCCTGGCGGCGCGGGTGCGAGCCGACATAGCGGGCGAAGAAATCGAACAGGCTCAGTCCGGTGATCAGCCCCAGCGGGACGCCATCTTCGGGGTTGACGATCGGGGCCACCCCGCCGGTGCGATTCAGAATCGCCCAGGCATCTCGCAGAGGGTTATCCGGCGCGGCGGTGTCCAGGCGGCGCGTGACAGAGATGAAGCGCGGCGAGGCGTCTGCCAGCAAGATCGGCGGCTCGAGCCCCAGCCGCTTGAGTATCCAGGTGGTTTGCGGGTTCAGCGCGCCGGCGCGGGCGGCGATGACCTCTTCGCCGTCTCGCTCGCGCAGCAGCCAGGCGTAGCCAACCGCGGCTGCAATCGAATCGGTATCCGGATTCACATGGCCGATGACGTAAATCGCCGACATATTCATGCCGTCTCCTTCTTCAAGGCCCGCCAGACTTTTTCGGGGGTGACTGGATTATCGTCCACCTGCGCCCCGCAGGCGTCCAATATGGCGTTGCCAACTGCCGGCGCGACGCCATCCATGGGGATTTCTGCGACCGCTTTGACGCCGAACGGATGGGAAGGTTCGAAAGTCTCGACGAAGATGGTTTCCAACTCAGGCATCTCGTGCGCCTGGAAGATGTGGTAATCCCGCAGATCTCTCTCGATGGCGGCGCCACGGGCGTCATAGCGCATTTCCTCACACACTGCGTAGCCCAGCGCCTGGGTCATCCCGCCTTCGATCTGACCCGAGGCCGTGATCGGGTTGACGATGATGCCGGAATCGACCGCCATCACCAGGCGATCTACGACCACCTGGCCAGTCTCGATATCCACCGTGACCTCGGCGAATTGGGCGGCAAAGGGCGGCGGAGAAACCGGCGATTTATAGGACGCCACCGCCATGATCTGCTCCTGGTCTTCGTGGTGCAGGGCGTTGTAAGCCACCTGCTGCAAAGTCACGAAGCGTCCATCTGGGGCGATGGCTTTGCGGTCTTCCAGGCGGATGTCTTCGGGCTGCAGCACCTGGCCACCGGGCGTTTGGGCGTTCAGCATGCGCGCCGCGCGCTGGCGGATGCGCTCAGCCACCTGGGCCGCAGCCTGGGCGACCGCCGCGCCGGAGATGTAAGTGGTGCTGGAGGCGTACGCGCCTTTATCGAATGGCGTGAAATCGGTGTCGGAGGAATACACCAGGATGTCTTCCAGCGGCACGCCCAGGATCTCGGCAGCCATCTGGCCCAGCACGGTGTCCGATCCGGTGCCCAGGTCGGTTGCGCCGACCAATAGATTGAACGAGCCATCGTCGTTCATCTTGATGCTGGCGCCGCCCATGTCGAGATAGGGGATGGCAGTGCCTTGCATCACCAGGGCCACCCCAATGCCGCGACGCAGGTGCGGCTTGCCGGGCACGCGATGCCATTCGGGGTTGCCGAATTTCTGATCCCAACCGATCACCGCTTTGCCCTGGCGGGCGCATTCCTCCAGGGCGCAGGTTTCGATGATTTCGGGGCGCGGCTCGCGCCCTTCGCTCCAGGCGGTGCTGAAGGGGTGCAACTCGCCGGCGCGCAGCGCGTTCTTCAAGCGGAATTCCAGCGGGTCCATCCCCAGCTTGCGGGCGATCTTCTCCATATGGCGATCCACAGGCCAGTATCCCTGGGGCACCCCGTAGCCGCGGTACGCCCCGGCGGGAGGATGATTGGTGTACACGATATCCGCTTCGAAACGGATGTTGGGCGATTTGCGGTATGGCCCGTCACCGACATACAGCGCCATCGACTTGTGTCCCGTGTTGCCGGTGACGGTAAGGGCATGGCAGCCGTAGGCGCCGGTGTCGGTGAGCACCTTCATGGCGTTGGCGGTGATCGTGCCATCTCGCTTGTAGCCGGTCTTCATGTGGATGCGCATGGGGTGGCGTGAGCGGCCGGCGATGAACTCCTCTTCGCGAGTATATTCGTAGAACACGGGTCGGCCGGTGGCGATGGTCAAATGCGCGGCTACATCTTCGATCAACACCTCCTGTTTGCCGCCAAATCCGCCGCCGATGCGCGGTTTGATCACCCGGATGCGCTTCATCGGCAGGTTGAGCACCGGCGCCAGGATGCGGCGCGCGTGGAAAGGCACCTGGGTGCTGGTGCGAATCACCAGTCGGTCGTCCTCATCCCAATAGGTGATGACCACATGCGGCTCGATGTGCGCCTGGTGCACTTTGGGCACCTCGTAATCCGCCTCGAAGATCTCGTCTGCCTCGGCAAAGCCCTTCTCGACATTGCCGATGTCGATATGGATGTGCGCTGCCAGGTTGCGCGAAGGATCCGACTCGGCAAAATTGACGTATTCAGGCTCGTCGTGCAGTTTTGGCGCCTCTGGCAGCATCGCCTGGCGCGGGTCGAGCAACTCCGGCAGCGGCTCATATTCCACCTGGATCAACGACAGGGCTTTCTCGGCGATCTCTGGGGTCTCGGCGGCGACGAACGCCACCCGGTCGCCGACGAAGCGCACTTTGTAATCCAGGGAGAAGGTGTCCAGGGGCCCAGGGATGGGGTCGGACTGGCCGGCGGTAGAAAACACGACGCGGGGGATATCCTTCCAGGTCAACACCGCGGCGACGCCGGGCAACTGGCGCGCCTGGGTGGCGTCGATGTGCTTGATGCGCGCATGCGCCAGCGGACTGCGCAGCACTTTGGCGTAGAGCATGCCGGGCCTCTCGAAATCGGCGGTGAAGGCCGGTTTGCCCTGAACCAGCTTGAGCGCATCGACTTTCTTTTCCGGTTTTCCCACCTGGCTCCATGCCTGGGCTTGGGGCGCTACCTGGATGCGCGGCAGCAGGCGCGTCGACGTCGAAACGCCCATGCCCGCGGGTGCGGGAGGGGCCCCTCCGCCGCCAGGCGCTTCGCCGCCTTCGCCGGGCAACCAAGCGGGGGGAGCGGGGATGCGCTCCAGATCGCCCAGGTCGATGGGTGCAACGGCTTCGCCGCGCAACACCGCCGCCGTGCGCAGCACCGCCTGCACCGGTTTCAGGTAGCCTGTACAGCGGCACAAAACGCCCGAAAGCGCATCGCGAACTTCGGCCTCGCTGGGGTCGGGATTGCGCTCCAATAGCTCTTTGGCGGCCAGGATTTGCGCCGGGGTGCAATAGCCGCACTGGATGGCGCCGCTTTCGACGAACGCCTGTTGGAGTGGATGCAGGCCAGCGGTGGTCTTCCAGCCCTGTTCAGGGTGTTCCCCAAGCGCCTCGATGGTCAGAATCTGATGTCCTTCGGCCTGCGCCGCCAGCATAACGCACGAATTGATCGGCCGGCCATCCAACAGCACTGCGCAGGCGCCGCAATCGCCTGTTTCGCAGCCGTGTTTGACGCCGAAATAGCCCAGGCGGCGCAGCGCGGTCAGCAATGTTTCGCCCGCGGCGGCTTGCAATCTGTGCTCGGTTCCATTGATGTTCAGGGTCAGCTCCATCGGTTTCACCTCGATCATCGTCTCACAAGATCTTCTTGAGCGTCAGCCACTGGCCGCCGCGCTCGGCGTTCGCCTGCTCGATGGCCTCCTGGCTGCCCAGGACGACCACCGGCGCCTGCCCGTTGAAGCGGGCGAGCACTTCGCCAAAGGCGCGGAAATCACCCGGCGTGGTATCGAGGATCTGTTCACGCCAGCGTTGGCGATCCTGGTCGGTGTCTCCCGCCAGATAGCGGGTCATCGAAGCGTAGCCCTTGGCGTCCGGAAGTTGATAGGCGTCCATCTCTCCGATCGCGCCAATGATGCTTTTGGTCAACTCCGCGGGATCGAGTTCCAGGTTCGACAAGAATTGCGCCGCGGCGTCGTAGTTTTCGAGCGTCGCCAGCAGATTGGGATCGCGGTAGGAAAGGTAAGTCAACACGCCGGAGCGATGGTTGAACACGCAAAATCCGCCATACGCCCCTCCTTGCACCCGCACCCGCTCCCATAGCCAGGTCGTGCGCAGGTAATTGGTGATGACCTCGATCGATCCATCTGGGATGTAGTCCAAATCGTAAAGATTGGCTCCTTTGCCGACATAATTTACTTGAGCAGGGATGACCAGGCCTTCGAAACCCTGGGCTGGCGCGGGTTGCCAGGCCTTTCGCTCCAACCCGGCGGCCGGCAGCTCTTCCAAGAAGCCCTGCAACTGGGGCAGGAATTTCTGCCAGTTTTCGGCGTCCAGGGTCACGTTGCACAACATCGCCTGCCGGTTGACCAGGATCTGGCGGATGGCCTCCAGTCTTTCCAGCACCGAATTCCAGTCGTTCTCCACCGCCTGGGCCAGGGAGCGCACGAAGAAGAGCGAGTCGATACCGTGCAACTGTTCCTCCGCCCAGCCAGCTTCGTCGAACAGCGCGCGCAGACGGTAATTGATCACCCGATGCCCGGCCGGCACGAGCATCGCCTCTCGATCCGCCTTTTCTTCCAGCACCATCTGCCGGAACCGTTCCGGGTTGTCCAGGCGCACGGTGAGCAGGACATCGCGCAGGATGGATAACAGCTCTTCTGCCCGGTCTGGCGTGGCTTTGCCGCGCAGGAAAAGCCACGCTGCGCTCTGGCGCTGGCTGCGAATGGCGGAGACGAAGGTGACCGGTCGGATGCCGCCCGTCGTCTGGCCAATACGCTGCGAGAGGCGCACGAAGTCCTGGCTTTCGGTGCCCATTTCCAGCAGCGCCCGCCCAAACAAGGGGACGTAGGGCAGCAACTCCTGCGGCAGGGCGTGCAGGTCCATTCCCAAATCCAGGTACACGATGCCGTTGGTGAACAAATCATGATACAGCACCGGACAGCCTGAATGTTCAGATACCGCCAGGGGGATGAGCTTGTTCTGCCGATCCAGGTCTTCCAGCTTCAAGCTGGGGATGGTCGCCAGGGCTTCGGGCGTATCGGGGGTCTCCTGAAGCTGTTTCAAATGTCGGGTATCTTCGATGATCTTCTGCAAATCCTCGGCGGTCATGCTCTGGCGCGCACGCGCCAGGCGCTCCTTCTCCGCTGCCTCTTCTACCTGGCTAAGGCCGGGCTGCGGCTGGAGTATCAACGTCGTGCGGTGGGGGTTTTCCAGGAAGTAGGTCTGGATCAGCCGTTCGAAGTATCGCTCGCCGGCCGCCAGACGGTTTTTGATCGCCGTCAAGGGCGCTTCGAAGGCCAGCGCGGCAAACGGATCCCGGTCGTACAGCCAGGTGTTCAAGGCGCGCAGCATCAGCAGCAAACCGCGGGGAAAAGCGCCGGTGTTGTTCTCGCGCAACTGGAACTCGACCGTGTTCATCGAAGCGGCGACCATACCCGGGTCGATGCCCTCTTTTGCCAGGGTCTCCAGCGTTTGCAGGATCAGGTTTTCCACTTTTTCGCCATGCGTCAGCGTGTGATCATCCTGGACGGCCAGGCCCTTCAAACCCGTGGAAAAGTAGGCCTGGCGTAGCTGGGTTTCCAGCCCGCTGCCTGCCAGATCCTCGCCCAGGCCCGAGTCGATCAGCGCCTTGCGCAGCGGGGAGGCCGGCGTGCCCAGCAGGATGTGCCCCAGAATCGAAAGGCCGAGCATCAATTCCGCGTCGTCGGTCTCGGTCAGCAGCCAGTTCATGACCAGACGGCCTTTGTTGCTGTTGGGGTCGTCTCCCGGATCGAAGCGTTCGACCAGGCGCCGCGGCTGCTCGAAACGCGGCTGAAGCGGGATGGATGAATCGACCTCCAGAGCGCTGAATTCGCGCAGGTAAGCATCCATGCGGCGCAATCGCTCGCAGGGGTCGTCGTCCCCATAGAAGAAGATGCGCGCATTCGAAGGATGGTAATACTTGGCGTGGAAAGCCTTGAACTGCTGGTAGGTCAGCTCTGGAATGTGGCGCGGGTCGCCGCCCGAATCGACCCCATAGGGCGTGTCCGGGAAGAGCGACTGGCGGGCGCGGTCTTCCAGAAGGTCATCCGGGTTGGAGTAGGCGCCCTTCATTTCGTTGAACACCACGCCTTTATACGCCAGCGGCGCGTCGAGCGACTCGAGTTCATAATGCCAGCCCTCTTGCTGCAAGATATGCGGCGGGATCAGCGGGTGCAGCACCGCATCCATATACACGTCGATCAGGTTGTAAAAATCTTGCAGATTTTGGCTGGCAACCGGATAGCAGGTTTTATCCGGGAAGGTGAAGGCGTTCAAGAAAGTGTTCAACGAGCCTTTCACCAGCTCCACGAAAGGCTCTTTGACCGGGTACTTGCGCGAGCCGCACAACACGGCGTGCTCCATAATGTGAGCGACGCCGGTCGAGTCTTCGGGTGGGGTGCGGAAAGTGATCCCAAAGACCTTGTTTTCGTCCTGGTTGATCAGCGAGAGGAGCTGGGCGCCGGTGCGGACATGCCGATACAGGCGAGCGTGAGTGTTGATTTCGGGGATTTCCCGTTCTTCCAAGAGCTTGAAACCGTGTTCGATCTCCATTGAATGCCTCTGAATGCCTCTTAACACCAATAAGCAAGGTTATGCGTTAGCCAGGTTGCGCAAACAGCGTTCGACCAGCACCCCGGCGATCTCCTGGCGGTATTCTGCCGAGGCCCAGTGGTCTCCGCATTGGCTGTAGGCGCTGCGGGCGGCGATCGTTGCGCCGTCGGCTTCGGTGCCGTCGAAGGCCAGCCGCGGCGCTGCGCCATAACCGCCCAGCGCCGCCCGCGTCCGCCCAGAGGGCCAGATCGCCACTGCGGCGCAGACGATGGGCTGGTCGGCCGGGGAGCGCGCCACGTACTCGTAAGCCAGGCGAACGTTCAGCGGCAGGGTCAGCCGGGTGATCAGGCGCTGGCGCAGACGCTCGCTGCGCGCCGGCAACAGGTCCCCCAGCCCCAACGTTTCGTCGCCGGGCTGCAGCAGCAGGTCGGCATCCAGAGCCAGCAGGGCGGTGGTGAACGGGGATCGGCCGCTGCCGGCGACCAGGGCGCCAGCAACGGTAGCCGCCATGCGCAGGTTGTAGGTGGCTTCGTGGAGGACGGCCTTCTTCAACCCCACGGCCAGGCCCTCTGCGTGGGCGCCGGCCTGGCTCAGCCGATCGAGCAGGCTTTGCAGGGTCAATGTGGCCCCCAGGAACACAGAATTGCCCTGGATTTGAAACGTGTCCAGCCCTAACGCCTGCAAATCCACGACGGCGACGGGCGCAGGGGTTTTGCTGACCAGCGCAGTGCCTCCGGCCAGCGGCAGCGTCGGCGGCTCGGGGCGCGTCAGCAGCGCCAAAGCCGCTTCAACGGTGGTGGGACGGTGGTATTCCAGTATCATCGATCGCTCTCCATGACTTTGGGCCTTCCAATATCCGATTTGGAGACCAACGTAATTGCCTGCGCATGTCCCTCAATCCGGATAGACCTTCCAGCCGATGGCTTCGAGATTGGTGGATTGGAGGATCTGCTCCGGCACATTGACCAGCAAGACATCGGCGTCTGCCAGCAGTGTACCCTCCTGGTCGTAGATCGCGCTATAGCCCTCGGCGGTGCGCGATTTCGCAGCGCCAGCCTTGCCGATCAGGCGCAGGGGTTTTCCTACCGGCACGTTCTTGCGGTAACGCACGTCGAGCCTGGCGGTGAACATGAACCGCGGCGTATCGATGGGTCCCATGTGGGCGCGACCGGCGGCCTCGTCCAGCATCGCGGCGATGATCCCGCCATGGACAATGCCCGGATAGCCCTGGTAGATTTCCGGAAGGATGACCTCGGCGATCACTTCGCCGGGGCCATTTTCATAGAACTTCAAGCGCAGGCCAATTGGATTTTCGATGCCACATACGAAACAATGACGAGAATTGGGTTGCTTTGCTTTCACGTGGGGTATTCTCCTGGTGACAAATTATACTATTGAGCGGTCGGAAGCGGCGCGTCGATCGCCTGAGTTTCCGGGTTGCCAGATGCTGGTTTCGATCCTGGAATGCGCCGCCGAGTCGCCTGGGGTATCGGGTATAATTGCTGCACCACGCCTTGAGATCATGGAGGTGACCGGCGCAAGATCGTCTTTGGGAAAGACAGCGCACGGACTGGGAAGCCCCTGGCTGACCAGTTGACGAGGATGAAGGTTCCTGCTCGCAGGGGCAGGTTAACCGGTTCGACGCTCACCTGAGGTGCAGCGTCGCTGTCAGGCTGCCAGCCTGACAGCCGGGAAAATCGAGAGATCAGCGGAAGCCTTCCAGGTGCGCCACCACCTGATATCTTTCCCTCCAAGAGAAAACCCCACGCCGGCTGTAGGCAGGCTTTGCTACAGCCCAATTGCTGCACGGCGACGGCGCAGATAAAACCGTGGGGAGTGGCCTGCTACCTTTTGCCGGGTCAGAACATGCATGACCTAGCGATGTTCAATGTTGAGACAAAAGGAGGGATCCCATGTGTGGAATCGTAGGCTATATTGGATCGCGCGACGCGACAGCGATCATCTTGAATGGTCTGAAGCGGCTGGAATATCGCGGCTATGACTCGGCCGGCCTGGCGGTGTTGCAGGAGGGCCAGATCCAGATTCGCCGCGACGCCGGAAAGCTCTCTCGCTTGCAGACCCTGGTAGAAGAGTCGCCGTTGAAAGGTCATGTGGGCATCGGGCATACCCGCTGGGCGACCCATGGAGAACCCAGCGCCCGCAACGCCCATCCCCATCTGGGCATGACCGGCAATGTGGTGGTGGTGCACAACGGCATCGTGGAGAATTTCATCGAGCTGCGCCAGGAACTGGCCGCCGAGGGCGCGGTGTTCAAATCGGAGACCGATAGCGAAGTGATCGTGCATCTGGTCGAGCGCTATTTCTCGGCGACGGGCGGCCTGGCCGAGGCGGTGCGCCAGGCGCTGACCCACCTGAAAGGCGCGCATGGCATCGTTGTCTTTTCGGCGCGTGAGCCGGATAAGATCATCGCTGCCCGCATCGGCAACGCCGGCGGGGTGGTGATCGGGCTGGGCGAAGGCGAGATGTTCATCGCTTCCGACTTGCCCGCCATCCTGGAGCACACCCGCAAAGTGATCTTCCTGGAATCGCGCCAGCTCGCGGTAGTGACGCAGCAAGGCGTTCAGGTGCAGACGCTGGAAGGCAAGGCGGTGAACGCCATCATTCATCATGTGGCGTGGGATCCGGTGTCGGCGGAGAAGGGGGAGTATCGCCATTTCATGGCAAAGGAAATCCACGAGCAGGTGCGCTCGCTGACCGATACCATCGCCGGGCGGGTGGATTTCGAGAACGGGCACAGCGTGCGCCTGCCGGAACTGCGCCTGACCGCCGAGAAGGCGCAGCGGCTGAAGAAGATCTTCATCACCGCCTGCGGCACTGCGGCGCACGCCGGGATGGTCGGCAAAGTGCTGATCGAACGCATCGCCCGTATCCCGGTGGAGGTGGATATCGCCTCCGAATTTCGCTATCGCGACCCTATCGTGGATGCGGACATGGCGGTGCTGGCGATCAGCCAGTCTGGGGAAACGGCGGACACCCTGGCGGCGATGGAGGAGGCGCGGCGCAAAGGGGCGATGCTCTGGTCCATCGTGAACGTCATTGGCTCGCAGGCGATGCGCCTGGCCGATGGCTACATCTCGATGCAGAGCGGGCCGGAGATCGGCGTCGCCTCCACCAAAGCCTACACCGCCCCGCTGGTGGATCTGTATATGCTGGCGATCCTGCTGGCCGACCTGCGCGGGGCGCTCGATGCGCCGACCCGGCGCAAGCTGGTCGCCGATCTGCGCCTGATCCCCGATCTGGCCGGGCGCTGCCTGGATCGCGAGGCGCAGGTGGAGCAGGTGGCTTACGCGCTGAAGGATGTGCAGCACTGCCTGTACCTGGGGCGGGGGATCAACATGCCCACCGCCTATGAGGGAGCGCTGAAGCTCAAGGAAATTTCATACATCCATGCCGAGGGTTACCCGGCGGGCGAGATGAAGCATGGGCCGATCGCGCTGATCGACCGCAGCATGCCGGTGGTGGTGATCGCCCCGCGCGATCCGTGGTATGAGAAGATGTTCAGCCAGATCGAGCAGGCCAAGGCGCGCGGCGGGATGGTGGTGGCGCTGGCGACGGACGGCGACGAGCGCATCGCCGAAATCGCCGACCATGTGCTGTGGGTGCCGGAGACGCCGTGGATGCTCAGCCCGGTGACCACGGTGATCCCGCTGCAACTGCTGGCGTATCACATCGCCGCGCTGCGCGGCCTGGACGTGGACCAACCCAGGAACCTGGCGAAGAGCGTGACGGTGGAGTAAAGACGCAAAACGGCCCTGAGGCGTTCGCCTCAGGGCCGCATGACGGGCTGGGTTTAACCGGCGACCGGGGAGGGCTTGATTGCGCGTTGCCCGAGGGCGCGATTGCGCCTCGGCATACGGTAATGGGAAACATAGGCGAAGCCGGCGGTCGAGCCTTTGCGCGGAGGCCCCGCGGGGCGCTCGACCAGGGTTGTCTCGTAGCCGGGGAGTTGGCGGCGCTCGAGCGCCTGGCCGAGCAGCCGCTCGATGGTGCGCATCATCGGCAGGTCCTCCTGTGTGACCAGGGAGAGGGCTTCACCGGTGCGGCTCATGCGCCCGGTGCGGCCGATGCGGTGTGTGTAGGCTTCGGCGGTGTCGGGCAGATCGTAATTGATCACGTGTGAGATGCCCAGCACATCGATGCCGCGCGCGGCGATGTCGGTGGCGACCATAATCTTGATCCGCCCGCTGCGGAAACCATCCATGGCGACCTGACGCTGGCTTTGCGAGAGATCGCCCTGCAGCGAAGTGGCAGAAAAGCCGGCTTTGGAGAGTTGCCGGGCGAGCTTTTCGGTGCGGCGCTTGGTGCGGGTGAAGACCAGCACCTGTCCCTCCGCCTGGTTGAGCAGGTGGAACAGCATATCCGTCTTGTGATCTTGCAAGGCGGGGTAAACCGCATGGCTGACAGTCTCGACCGGGCGCGAATCGCCGATCTCCACCGTCACTGGGCGGCGCAAGATCTCGGCGGTGAGACCGCGGATCTCGGCGGGCATGGTGGCGGAGAAGAGCAGGGTCTGGCGGGCGGCGGGCAGGGCAGCGAAGATGCGGCGCACATCGGGCAGGAAGCCCATGTCGAACATGCGGTCGGCTTCGTCGAGCACCACGACCTCGATCTGGCTGAGGTTGATTTGCTTCTGGCCCATCAGGTCGAGCAGGCGGCCGGGGCAAGCGACGACGATATCCACGCCGGAGCGCAGGCCTTTGATCTGTGGGCCGGCGCGGACGCCGCCATAGATGGTCAGGCTCTTCAGGCCGGTCTGGCGGCCAAGCGCCCGGATGGACTGGTGGGTTTGCTCGGCCAGTTCACGGGTGGGGGAGAGGATCAGGGCGCGCAAAGCGCCGCGCCGGCCGGGGAGCAGGCGCTGCAGGATGGGCAAAACGAAGGCCGCGGTCTTGCCGGTGCCGGTTTGGGCCAGGCCGAGCAGATCGCGCCCACCCATAACGGGCGGGATAGCCTGGGCCTGGATGGGGGTGGGGTCGGTGTAGCCCGCCGCCGCAATACCCGCATCGATCTGCGGGTGGAAATTGAAAGAGTCGAAATTCACAAAATGTTCCTTGTACATACAAAATTGGAGCCAGGGTAATCCCCGGCTCGTCTGCGCAGTAAATGGATAAATTTGATCCAGTTACAATGGGAGACGCCCTAGTATAACACAGTTTTGGATGACTGTGCTATTTTCCCTTTTCCCTTTTTGCTGCCGCTCTGGCCAGATTTTCCTGCACCCTGAACTTTACGATCTCGGCGATCAAATCGTAAGGAATGGGCCGATCTAATGGGAATTGGATTGAGCCTTTGGCGGATTTATAAGCCGCGATCTGTTGCTGGAAGTGTTCTGTCCCGGACGGCGTGGGATAGAAACCGATGTGCTTTTTGAAGGCGGCGAAATGCACCAGGTTGCCATGCAGAAAAAAAGTCGGCATGGCATAGCTGATTTTCTCCTGCGCTTCAGGGGCGGCGTCCCGAATGGTCGCCCGGATGCGTTGCAAAATCTGTTGGATGTCCGGCGGAAAACCGGCGATGTATTCGTCGATATCTTTGGGGGTGCTGCGGTTGGTCTCCATGTTGCCTCGCTTGTTCAGTTCGAGCCGCATCGATTGAGCCAGGATATGCGATCCCGGTCGTAAGGGGCGGGGTCGCCCGATAGGCTTGAAGCCCAGGCGCTTGTGATGACTCCCTTTTCAATGTGAATTGTTGAAGACATTATATACGAATATTATCCTAAAATCATGAGGCGGGTGTCACAGATGCACGGGAGAATTGTCCCACGGGTTCGGGACACCCTTCTCTCCATCTGTGCATCTGTGTGTCAGTATTGCACTTCACGTGTTTTTGTGATACACTTAAAAACGTGGAGCGAAATACGATGGAGACACAAAATATCACCTTATCCTTGCCCAAAGAAATCCTGTTGCGAGTGAAGCTGCTCGCAGTGCAGCGACAGACTTCTGTTTCGGGCCTGTTGACCCAGGCGCTCACCCAGATGGTAGAGCAAGAGGAGCAATATGCTTACGCGCGGCGACGACACATGCAATTGCTCGACCGTGCATTTGACCTAGGCACAGGTGGGGCGCTAAAGACCATGCGAGATGAGCTCCATGAGCGAAGCTGAAGCGCTTCAATTCATAGACACAAACGTGCTCATTTACGCGCACGATCGAACCGCCGGCATCAGGCACGAGCAGGCTAAACAACTGCTCAGGGAACTATGGGGAAACCGGAAAGGCTGTTTGAGCGTTCAGGTGCTACAGGAATTCTATGTGAACGTTACCCAAAAGGTGCCTAAGCCACTCGCGCCTGAAGCCGCGGCGGAAATCATAGCTGACCTATCTTCCTGGCAGGTGCACCAGCCTGGGGTAAATGATGTTCTGGATGCCATCGCGCTGCAAAACCGTTTCCAGCTTTCCTTCTGGGATGCAATGATCGTAGCCAGCGCTATCGCCTTGGGCTGTGAGATTCTGTGGTCTGAAGATCTAAACCCCGGACAGCGTTACGAAACACTGGTGGTCAGAAGCCCATTTGAATGATGGAAAAT
>CAZCYV010000021.1:0-38715 GCA_964503145.1 uncultured Anaerolinea sp.
AGCCTGGCCAGGAATGTCCCCCTATCTCGCTGCCGGGCGGCGGGTCAATGCGGCATAACCTGACCGCTGTACCGGCTTCACAAGACCACTCGACGCACGCGGCGATGCCCGAACGGTAGACCTCCGTTTCGGCGGCGGCGCAGCCGTTGAAATTAAGCCACTCGCCCACCGCATAGTCCACGGACGGGTACATGCGGCCGGGCGCACTGCACCGACCACTTCCCCCGTTGTAAGGAAGGTTCTCGTCGTTAGTGGCGTGGATGATGAGGACATCAATGGGACGACTCGGCTGGCAGCGCACGACGCCATCACCCTCCACGGAGGGCAGCGCCAGCGCGCCGGCGATGACGGCGATGCCGTCAATCTCATCGGTCAGCGCGCAGCCGACCCGGTGCGCCATCATCCCGCCGTTGGAGATGCCCGCCACGAACACCCGCCGGATGCCGCCGGTTCGCAGCTCCGCCAGGAGTGCCCGGAAGTAGGCAACATCGTCGATGCCGCGCTCAAAGGCCGGCCCGCCGCACGAGATGCCGATGACGCCGTCGCAGTTTCCGGCATTCCAGTTGTGGTTCTGGGGAGCCAGGGGTTGGGAGACACCCTCCGGGTAGACCACCGCGAACCCATCACGGTCGCCAAACGCCTCGAGCCCTGTCCGGGTCATCTGCTCGGCAGACCCGCCTCCGCCGTGCAGCACCAGCACTGCCAGCGGCGGAGTCCCCGGCGAAAACGCTGCCGGGACGTGTACCAGGTAGCGCCGCTCCTGCCCCTGGACGGTCAAGCGGTGTTCGCCGGGGGTGAGCGTGACGGGTTCCGTTGTTCCGTCCGGCTCCCCCCCGCCGATGGTTTCCACTGGCTTGATCACGGGGGTGTCTGTCCCTGCATCGGTGGTTGCAGCGTTCGAGCAGGCGACCAGCAGCATGAGGGCGAGGAGAATCATGAACCATCTCAATGGCGTTTTCATGGCGCTCACATCCTTTGACCCGCAATTATAGACCATTTCACCGAGCCGATTCTCCTGTCACTTGCTAAAGCAGCCTGTCAAAAACTCCATCAGCGGTTCGGTCATCACCGTGTCGCCGGGCGCGCCGATCTGGCTGTTGACCTCGTTGTGCGTGAGCGAGGTCGCGTCTACCAGCACGGCTTCGATACCCGCCGCCTGTAGCGCGGCGATGAACTCGGTTTCGATTTGCTGTCGGCGTTCGTTGCCGCGCACCACGCCCAGCACCGGCGGGATGCCGATGTTCGGCTGGATGAGCAGGGTAGCAGAGGTTTCGGTCAGGTAGTTGGGGTTGTTGCCGAGAGCATTTTCCCATTGCCACTGTTCGCCGTCGGGGTCGTCCCTGCCAGCATTCACTTTGTCGAAGCCTTCGGTATCCAGCGGAGCGAGGCAGGTCAGCACGTCCAGATTCAGCCCGTAGGCTTGCAGGTAAGCAGGGTTAATGCCGACATTCGAGACGATGTCTGCACCCGCCGAGTGACCGAGCAGGGCAATGCGGTTCGGGTCGCCGCCGTAGGCTGGGATGTTTTCGTGAACCCAAGCCACCGCCGCCGCCACGTCCATAAAATGGTCGGGGAATTGCGCCGCGCCTTTGTCCGGGGTGCTCAGGCGGTAGTTGACACTGACGAGAATCCAGCCCTGGGCGTTGAACAGGTCAATTTTGTATCTCATCTGATTGGCTTTGTCGCCGGTAAAGTAGCCGCCGCCGTGCACCCACATCACCACCGGGGCGTTGCTCGCGTTGGCAGGCGCGTGGATGTCCAGGCTGAGCAGGTCGGGGTCAACGCCTTCGATGGTTTTGTAGGCGACGGTGGTGAGCAGGGTCTCAACGGGCTCGACCACCGTCGCGGGAAGAGATGTTGGGGACGGCTGACTTTCGAAAGGCTCGGTCATCGGTGCAGGCGTGGAGTGCGAGGCGCTGAAGCGGCAGGCAAGTAACATGAGCACCAGCATCAACCACACAGGCAGAGTCTTTTTCGTGGCTGTCTCCTGGTAATTCAAACCACCCATCACGGCCTGGGATGCAAAGCGAAAAATCCCCAAATCAACTGCGAGGCAGAAATACTCTGCGTCGGTTCGTCGCCGCCGGCCCAGGCGGGACCGCTGCTGCCGGGCCAGGCGTGTTTGCCGCCAAGGATGGTGTACAGTTCCACCGACGTCCCACCCCTGCATCCGCTCCAAACCTGGTGCTGGATGTCGTCAAAGGAGGTGGTCTGCGGCTGGGAATTGCAGCCATTGAACGCCGTCCAGAACTCGATCGATTCCTGCACTGAGGCAAATTCCACCCCCACACGAGACTCAGATCCCACGCCGCCGTCGTAAGGCAGGTGGGCATCATTTGTGCCATGAAAGTGGATCACCGAAACAGGCTGCGACGGCTGGCATGGTTCGTAATTCAACGTCCCTGCAACGGGAGCGATGGCGGCGATCAAATCAGAGGCTTCGCATGCCAGCCGGTAGGCCATGATGCCGCCGTTAGACATGCCGGTGACGTAGATTCGCTGCGGGTCTATGGCGTATTCGCTTTCGAGTTCGGCGATCAGGGCGCGGACGAAACCGACATCGTCCACCTCCTTCGTCATGGCGTAGCCGCAGCACGTCCCGCCGTTCCAGGTGAGGATGGAGTCCTGGAGTCTGCCCGTGCCGTTTGGATAGACGACGATAAATCCTCTCTCATTGGCGAGTTCGTCGAACCCATCCACGCGCCGCTGGATTTCAGCGTTTCCCCCGCCACCGTGCAACGACACCACTAGCGCGGCGGGCTGACTTTCCTGGTAAGCTGGAGGAACGTGCAAAATGTACGTCCGTTCCAACCCGCCGTAGTCAAGCGCGCGGACGGAATCCGTCCCGGCGACTGGAACTGTCCGCGAGCAGGCGAGCGAAGCCAGGCATAGAAAAATCAGCTCGGCCAAGAGACGTTTCATTTCAACGTCTCTTCAAAGAACTGCACCATGATTTGCGTAATCTCCTGCTCCGATGGGCTGATTGGACCGCCTACCGGCGTGAAACCATGCCCGGCGTTTTTGACCGTCACCAACCTGGCAGGGACGCCGACCGCTTGCAAGGTAGCCAGCAACCGCTGGGACTGCTCGATCGGAACGCGCGAGTCCTCTTCGCCGTGCAGAAGCAGGAAGGGCGGATCGTCGGCGCTGACGTAGCTGATGGAGCTGGCAAGTGCGAGATCGAACCCGCCAAAGACGAGGTTGCTGGCTTTGTCCGTAAGGTTGTCTTTGAAATCCATTGTCAGGTCGGTAGGGCCGAACACGCTCACCGCCGCCTGCACGCGGCTGGAATGCTCGAGATACTCGCCTACATCGAAACCTGCGCTTTCATCGCTTGTGCCGAGCAGGCTGACGAGGTGTCCACCTGCGCTGCTACCCCACGCGCCGATGCGATTCGGGTCGAGGTTGTACTCGCCAGCATGGGTGCGCAGCGAGCGGATGGCGCACTTGACATCTTCGATCATGGCGGGGAATTGGTATTGCGGCGCGAGGCGATAGTCAATGGCGGCGACCAGAAACCCCACTTCCTGCAAGGCTGGGATTTTGGCGCCGCCGCGTTTATCGCCTTTGATCCAGCCGCCGCCGTGGACGTACACGGTCACCGGCAGGGGTGCATCGGCGGAGGATGGATAGTAGAGATCTATTTTCAATTCAACGCCATCCATGATGCAATACGTGACATCCGCGCGGGTGGGCGTGGGGGAATTTCCGCTCGGGCCTTGTCCCTGCGGAGGCGGCGCGGGCGGATGGTTGGTGGAGGTGGCTGGGGGTGACGCCGCGCGAATATCGGGAAGGGGCATCGGCCCGGCTCTAAAGTGGATTATTCCAGGCGATACAGCCTCCTCACCGAAGGCCACAGGGCAAAACCGAGCAGCGCCAGTCCGTTGACGAGCATGACGTACTGAATGCCGGTGGTGAAGCCAATCAGCATAGCCTGCACCGCCAGCCAGAGCAGCAAGAGGAATCCTAGGAAAAGCGTTCCCGTCCAGGCCCAGGTATGACCGCTCCAACGGGTAAGCGCGTCAGCCCAGGCCCAGTTGGGACAGGCAAGCAAGCCAAAGACGAGAGCGAGCGGGAACAGTCCCATCCCAAAGAGCAGGAAAAGCCCCGGTAGGATGAAATCTGGAACGGGCAGGAGCGGCAGGAGGATATCCACGCCCATCGAAGTCCCAGAGGGGTCGAGCAGCATGGCAATGCCACCGTATAAACCGCCAAAAGCCAGGAAAACCAGCCAGAGCATTAAGATCCAGAGGGGAAGTGGTCGTTTCATGATATGTCCTTTTATAAGTATACCAGGACATGACGAATCGAAGGAGTGCTCCTTGGGGAAGCTTTTTAGCTAAAATTGTCACTATAGATTAGTACAAATCTTGCATTTTTATAAATTTGTACTATAATATAGGTACATTGTTTGCTACCCCTGTTTCATTACGGAGGTTGAATTGACTGCTCATACCCTGCAAGATTCACGTCCACATTTCGCCTGCCGTCACGTCCGCTACCTGGCTGAACTGTTTGCCGCCCACCGTGAGGCCGAAAGCGAGAGCGACCTTCAGGTGGGCCGCCGCCTGCGCGAGTTGCGCGCCCGTCGCGGCCTCTCCCTGCGCGCCCTCGCCGCGCAAAGCGGGTTGAACTACAACACCCTCAGCCTGATCGAAAACGGACGCACCTCTCCCAGCGTCAACACCTTGAGGCAACTGGCGCAGGCGCTTGGTGCGCCGATGTCCGCTTTCTTCGAACAGGAAGAGGAGAGCCCGCAAGTCGTCTTTCAGAAGAACGGGCAGCGTCTCAGCGTCGAACTCGAAGGCAGCCGCTTCGATGACCTGAGTGGCGGTCTGCGCCTGAGCAGCGGTCAGCCCCTGCTGGTGACCCTCCCGCCCGGCGTGGGAAGCAGCCCCCAAGCCGTTACGCACGGCGGCCAGGAACTGCTCTTTTGCCTGGAAGGGACTCTGACCTGCCGGGTGGGTGAAAGGCGCTACACCCTGGAGAGCGGCGATAGCTTGCTCTACCAGGCACATCTGCCGCACCGCTGGCAAAATTGCGGCGCTCAGAATTGCCGTTTTCTGCTTCTACTTTACACTCGCAGCGGGGACGAGCCGCGCCGAGAAACGCCGCTCCCCGCACCCGAAGGAGACTCTCGATGACCCATTATCGCATCCAACCGCAACGCTGCAGTGGCTGTGGCCTGTGCGCCAAAGCCTGCCCGCAGCAAGCCATTCTGATTGAAAACAAACAAGCCCGCATCCTGGCGGAGCGTTGCACTGCCTGCGGCGCTTGCGAAACGGTTTGTCGCCGCGGCGCCGTGCTGGCCGTCAGTGCGCCGCTTGCCCCGTCGAGCCGGCGCGAGGTCTGGCGGGCGCGCCGCCAGGTCAAGTACCGCCGCTGGCGCTTCAACCATTGGCGTTTCTTAAACAGCGTGGGACTGTACCCCTCAGGAGACCGAAAATGAAACGAACCTTTGACCGTCGAATTTACACCTGGCCGGCCTTTCGCCTGGCTGTGCGGCAGGTCTTTGGGCAGATGGACGACCTGAAACGCGCCGCCCGCGGCGGGCGAGTGGACAAACCTTTCGCCGAAAAACTCATGCTGGCGGTGACACGCGTCAACGGCTGCCGCTATTGCGCCTACGGTCACACCCGCGCCGCGCTGGCGATGGGCGTGCCGGAAGGCGAACTTCAGCGCCTGATGGCGGGCGACGTGGGCAGTTTCCCACCGCATGAGGCGGTTGGCTTGGCCTTTGCCCAGCATTACGCCGAAAGCCAGGGGCAGGTTGACCCGGCCGCCTGGCAGCGGCTGGTGGAGACCTATGGCGAGGAAACCGCCCAGGATATTATGCCCTTCCTGCGCATGATCACCTTTGGTAACCTGTATGGCAACACCTTCGATGCCCTGCTCAGCCGCCTGGCGGGCAAACCCGCCTGCGGCAGCAGCCTGTGGAGCGAACTGGGCGTGCTACTTGGGGTGTTTGTCCTCGTGCCGCTGGAACTGTTGCGGCGCTTGTCGAGCAAAAAGTCATAATAACAAACCCAGCCCTCCGCCTGAGAGCAACGGAGCGAGGTCGTTCCGAATGTGACCTTTGGCGCATGACTCCGCCGCCTCATCATCCTGCCCGCTGGAGCCAATCACCTGCCTGCGGAAAGATGACGAAAAAACGCCACCGTCAGCGCTTCCAGCACGTTCACATCCCGCTCCCGGTCGAGGCGAATGCTGTGCCGCGCCAGCCCCAGCCCATAGACCGAATCGCGCTCGATGCGCTGCGAAATCAGCAAACTGACCACCACGCTGAACATCAACGGCAGGATGATGCGGTAGTCGCGGATCATCTCGAACAGGAGCAGGATGGCGGTGAGCGGCGCGTGAACAGCTCCCACCGCCGTGGCAGCCCTCGCCGGGTGCATTGCACGTTCAAGGAAGTGCAATGCACCCGGCCTTTGCGTTATCCACGGTTCATCAGTATTTACCGTTTTACGCCCCGACGTCAACGAAAAGGCCAGGTGCCTGATCGCAAATTATTTCAATTCCCAGGCATTTGCTCCAAGATGGTGCTAAAACGGACCTCTTGAAAATCCTGAATCCATACCTTATCGGAGTTCGCCTCGATCATAAATCTCCATTCCGGTTTTTCCCAACTGCTCCCAAACTCTTTATAGTAAGAGACGATTCGATTCGGGTCTTGGGCGTCCCAAACCAACGCCAGGAAAGCGCCCCGATCACCAACTGCTAAGAGCAAGTTGTACCAGGTATCCTCCTGGAGTTCAAAATTCTTCTCCAGAGGCAATCCTCCCACGTTTGAGGGTCCGAAGTAAAGATTTGTGCGCATCTGCTTGCCCCGGAGTGCTACACCCCAGCGCCGATAGTTATTGGTCGAAAAGACGCCTGCATAGAGGGCAATATTTGCCTCAGTATATTTTGCCACCTTAAATTTCAACAAGACGCCCTCGCGCTTGTTGAATAACTGCTGCCGATCTAATTTGGTTTGCCATCCCTGCTTACCAGTGATGATCAATCCCGTATCGCTCGCCGTAATCCATCTCCAATCCCCCTTCCAGAACCACTTGTAGCATTCGTCAAGATGATTGAAAGTTGAGTTATACTTAACGTAAGGGTTTTTCAAATAGCGGTTTACTGGGTCAGGGATGGATAAAACTTCGACGGGTGGTAGCGGCGTATTGGTCGGTTGCCCCGGAATATTATAGAACCGCAATTGCGTCGCCATGGGGGGATGGTCGGAAACTGAACTCAGTTCAACGACTTTAAAAGGATGCCAATAAGACTTTTCCCAAACCAGTAACTCAGGAGCACGGATCTGGTCAAGCTCCCCATATTCAACAGTCTTCCATCCATTTTGGTCAAAGATCCGGCTCGATTCATCATCAAAATCAGAACTAAAATCCCCCATTAAGACTGAACGCTGGTTGCTGTAAGGCGCCATGTATCGCAACAATGCTTTCGCTTGACAAACTCGACCATACGGTTTGGTGTCACCGTTCAACTGGACTACAAAAACGTTCAATGGCTTCCGATCAGGGGTGATCACCCTGGCATACAGCGCGCTGTGCTCGCCTATCCAGCCAGATAAATTTTCGGCTGTATCAATCGGGAAACGACTGAGCAAAACGGTGTGAAGATCTCCGGTAACGCTTTTGGCGAAATAATATTCCATACCCAGCTCGTCCGCTACCTGCTTGACGATTGGAGGATCACCGATATCCCACCCAGCGGCCTCCTGGATTCCAATCAGATCAGGCCTTGCTTGCTTAAGCATGTCCAATAGCTTTGGTAACCGATTCGTCCGTCTAAACCGGTTGACCCTCTGGTCAAATGAGCGGTGCACACCTGCTCCATAAAGGATATTGTATGAGAGCAACTTGACGGATAAGGCCGGGGCAAGCGTAGCCGTTTGTGTAGGTTCCGAAGTAGGTATTATTGTTGCTGTAGGCAGTGGGGTCGATGTTTCCGTTGCTATGACCTTCGTTGGGTTGGCAGTTGAGCTAGGAAAAGCTGGTTCAGAATGCAGCGGAGTACAGCACGCGATAAACTCAGGAGTCAGCCAAACCAAAAGCATGGTTAAAGTGAAAGCCAATCGGTTTTTATATTTGAAGTCAATCATGACGCCCTCGCTCATTGACGCTCAAATTTCTCGATTTTTTGTTATCCAAATCTCAACACAGAGTGCTCCCCGTACAACTGTATAACATTTTGTAATCGTGGATCATTTACCACCGCATAACCGTTTTTCACGCTCCCCTGATAGGTCCACCTCGTTTCTATTACTATACCACAATCCCCAAAAATCGAATCTTGTGAGTAGTGGCATTCCTTGCCCAGCAGTCGCGAGTCGATACAGATAGGCCCATGACTGACAAGCCCAAATATGCGGGGAGTGCCGCGAGATGGGATGGTTCAAGCAGAAGATAGCGTTTTAGAAGTTGTGGAGGGAGATGGCCGGCCGCCCTCGCCAGGCGCTCAGGGGTCATTCTGCGAGGCCAAGTACCGTTGGCGCAGGACATCGATCAAGAAGCATTGGCTAGTGGCTGAGTAATGAAAGCGCCAAACCTGTCAGCCATTGCCAGGGCATTCTGAAACTGGCGGGACGGCGCAAGTCAAGCGAGTAATGGCGTGGAGCCGGCCCTTTCTGACAGCGCACCCGGCAAGCCATCGGTGATCGTAGCAAGACCAAGCCCTAGATTTCGCAACATGCGGCCCTCGCACTCAAACAAGGCGGTCATCAGTAGGGGTTAGACGGTCAAACGCAAAAGCCTCACCCGCCCAGCAGCCGTCGCAGCGCCAGGATCAGCGCCAGCACCCCCGCCCACACGACATAGCCGAAGGCGATCAGCGGCAGTAGCTTCATCCCCAGCCGCGCCCCAATCCACAGGGCGACGGCGAAGGCTGCGGTGGGAATGATGCCCAAGATCAGGCTCTGAGAGAATGACACCACGGCCTGCTTATCCCCTTGATTGGACGCGTACACGATCCATAGCGCCAGGGGCATGGTGAGCGGCATGGTGGCCGTGACAGCGGCCACCAGCTTGCTCTGCTTTTCCAGGACCGCCACCAGGATGATCACCGCCACCGAGATAACCACCGGAAGGACTTCATGCCATTTCATCTTCCACCTACCCGGAGCTTTTCAGAGATCCTTCCAGAAATTCCAGCATTTCGTTCCAGGCGTCCCGAGCCGGGCCGGGGGCAGAGAGCGTATCCATGTGCACGAAGGCATGGCCCACGCCGGGGTAGATCGTCACCCGATGCGCGATGCCTCGCGACTGCATCGCCCGCTCGAAGCCGCGCACTTGCTCCAGCGGGATGCCAGCGTCCTGCTCGCCGTAAATGCCCAAAACCGGGCCGCTCTGCCCCATCACGCCCAAAGCCTGGGGATCGGTGATGGGGCCGTTGCCGTAATAGATCACAACCGCCGCCAGGTCAGGGTTGCGCGTCCCCAGGTGCATCACCTGCGTGCCGCCGAAGCAGAAGCCGACCGCGCCGATGCGGTCGGCGTCCACCTGAGGCGAAGCGGCCAGGTACTGGTAACCAGCGTCGATGTCGGCGCGGATCCGATCTTGCGGCGTGGTCAACACCAGCCAGACCGCCCGCGGCACCAGGCGGGTAGTCTGGCCGCGATAAGCATCCACCGCCAGCACCAGATAGCCCTGCTGCGCCAGCAGATTGGCCTTCTGAGTGATATCTTCGTTGATGCCAAAGAATTCATGCACCAGCAACACCGCCGGAAAAGGCCCCTCGCCGGCTGGCTTTGTCAGGTAGGCACGCAGCGTAGCGCCATCTGACGCAGGATAAGTCACATTGGTGAAATCGGCCGCGGTCTGGGCAGGGAAAAGGCTGTCGTAGAGGATCACGCCCGCCAGCGCCAGCGCCAGCAGCCCCAAAATCGCCAAGCCGCCCAGCAGAAGGCGCAAAAAGAGCCTACGAAGGTTCATGGTTCACCACCTGAAGGAATGTTCAAAGCTCGCAAAACGAGGAGATTATAGCCAGTTTACGCCCGGCAGCTGGTGGGTCTTAGAAAACACTTAACTGAGTATAATCTGCTTATGAGCGATGCTGCCTTCCCTGAGAACAGCCTGGTACTGTACAAACGCCGCCCGGCGCGGGTGGTCAAAAGCGGCGAGCGGTTGGAGATCGAGATGGACGACGGCAACCGGGCGCGCGTGCGGCCCAAAGACGTGCTCCTGCTGCACCCTGGGCCGCTCCACAGCCTGGCGCAACTTCAACCGCAGAGCGGAGAAGTGGAATTGGCCTGGCAGATCTTGCTGGAGGGCGAAGGAACTGAGCCGCTTTCAGCGTTGGCCGAACTGATGTATGGCGAATACACCCCTTCCACCGCCTGGGCCGCCTGGGAGTGGGTCGAGGATGGGCTGTATTTCCACGGCGCGCCGGAGGCAATCGCCGCCCGCTCCCCGGCCGAGGTCGAGCGTGAGCGGGCTTCCCGCCAGGCGCGCCAGGCCGAGGCGCAGGCCTGGGCAGCCTTCCTGGAGCGGGCGCGCGCCGGCAGAGTCTCTCCCCAAGACGACGCCCGCTACCTGCGAGAGCTGGAAAACCTGGCTTTAGGGCGCGCTCGAGAAAGCCGGTTGCTGCGCGAACTGGGGCGCAGCGAGCGCCCAGAGAACGCTCATGCCCTGTTGCTCGAATGGAAAGTCTGGGATGGGTTCGTGAACCCTTATCCGTCGCGGTTGGGGCTGAGCACGCAGCCGCCAAGCAGCAAACTGCCTGAACTGCTTCAGGAAGAGCGGTTGGACCTGACCCACCTGGCGGCGTATGCCATCGATGACCGCAACAACCAGGACCCTGATGACGCCATCTCTCTGGTGGATTGTCGCCTGGACGAAGCGGGCAACTTCCTGGGCGGGAGCCTGTGGGTGCACGTCGCCGACGCGGCAGCCCTGGCGCCGCCCGATAGCCCGGCCGACCTGGAGGCGCGGGCGCGCGGCGCCACGCTGTACCTGCCCGAGGGGCCGGTATGGATGCTGCCCGAGCAGGCAATCCAGCGCCTGGGATTGGGGCTTCAGGAAACCTCGCCGGCGCTTTCGTTCAAGATCACCTTGGATGGCGCAGCGGAGATCAGCCAGGTCGAAATCCGGCCTTCCTGGGTGCGCGTCCAGCGCCTGAGCTATGAGCAGGCAGAAGCTCAGATCGAAAGTGGCGCCTTACAGCGCCTGTATAGTCTGGCCCAGGCGTATCAACGTCGCAGGCAGGCAGCAGGAGCCTTCCTGCTCGATCTGCCTGAAGTGAGCATTCGGGTGCGGGAAGGGGAGGTGATTTTCGAGCCGATCCAACGCCTGCGCAGCCGTGAGTTGGTGCGCGAAGCGATGCTGATGGCCGGGGAAGCCGCGGCGCGCTTCGCCATCCAAAACGGCATCCCTTTCCCCTTCGTATCGCAAGAGGCGTCCGAGGCTGCGCCCACCGGCGGCGTGGAGGTCGCCTGGGCCAAGCCGGACTCCCTGGCGCAGCGATTCGCCCTGCGACGGTTGCTCAAACGCAGCCAGGTGAGCAGCCTGCCCGCCCGGCATGCTGGCGTGGGGTTAGAGGCTTACTGCCGCGTCACCAGCCCGCTGCGCCGCTATCTAGACCTGGTGGCGCACCAGCAGTTGCGCGCCTGGCTGTCTGGCGGCCCCGTGTTGGGAGAGCAGGTGTTGCTCGAACGCCTGGGCGCGGCAGAGGCCATCGCTGGCGCCATCATCCAGGCGGAGGCGCTCTCGCGCCGCCACTGGACGCTGGTCTATCTGCAGAGACACCCGGAATGGCGCGGCCAGGGCATCCTGGTGGAGAAGAACGGGCTGCGAGGATACGTGCTGATCCCAGAGCTGGCGCTGGAGACCTCGCTGCAACTGCACGAAGATCTGCCGCTCGACAGCCAATTGACGCTGCGGCTCAAGGGGGTGAACCTGGCCGAACTGGAAGTGTATTTCGTTCACGAATGAAGCCCGCTCCAGGCAGCGCCTAGTTCCGCTCGTTCATCACTAGATTTCGAACCGCGCATCTCAAAGCATGACAAATGTCATGGTTAATAGATGCAAGTAATCACTTGCTTGCATCAACATCGGGGGTAAAATATGTGCAAGTAAGTACTTGCATACAAACCGGAGCACAGGATGACCGAAGACCTTGTCCCCCCCACAGAAGACACCCGTCAGCGCATCATCAGCACCGCCCTCAAGCTTTTTGGCCAGGTGGGCTATGCACGGGCCTCCACACGCCTGATCGCCGAAGCCGCCGGCGTCAACGAGGTCACCCTGTTCCGCCACTTTGGGAACAAAAAGAATCTGCTGATGGCGTGCATGGAAAAGTTCAATGCCAGCGGTTTCGCCGCTACCTTCGAATCCGTGTTAAGCGGCGATTACCCCAGCGATATCGCGCGCATGGCGCAGTTACAGCTTCAAAACACAGCCGAAAACCTGAGCGTGCTGCACCTGCTGCTTTCCGATGCCCGCAACCTCCCCGAACTGCAGGAGGCGATGCGCAGCGGCAGCAGCAGCAACATGGCCCTGCTGACCGCCTACTTTCAGCGGCAGATCGAGGCGGGCATGGTACGCCCCGAATTGCCCGCGGACGTGCTGGCTGCGGCCTTCGATAGCCTGTTTTCTACGCATGTCATCTTGAACAATCTGTTCAACGAAGGCGGCGCCCCGGTTCTGCCCGACGACAAAACGCTCAAAGCCCTGATCGACCTCTTTGTAAGCGGCACCCAGGCCGCTCGACCGAAATCAAACCGAAATCCATAAAAACAAAAGGAACTGCACAATGATCCGTATCGTTGCCATCCTGCTGTCCATCATAGCTGTGATCCATGGCCTGATCCATTTGATGGGCTTTGTGGCTTACTGGCCACTGGCCAAAGTCCCCGAGCTGCCTTATAAGACCCAACTGCTCAGCGGGCGCCTGGAGTTAGGCGTCGCCGGGATGCGCTTCTACAGCCTGCTATGGCTGCTGGCCGCAGTTGGCTGGGTGATCGCCGGGATCTTGCTGGCCTTTGGGCGGCCTTCCTGGGCGCCGCTGATGTTGGGTGCGGCGCTGCTCTCGCTGGTGATCTGCGTCCTGGATTGGAGCGCAGCTTTCCGCGGAGCGCTGATCGACCTGGTTTTCCTGGTGGCGCTGTTCGTGGTCTTTGGCCTGCGCGTTCCGCCTGCGCCTTTCCCCGCTTACACAGGCGAATCCGCCTACCCCATGGAGACGATGCCAATCCCCAGCGGCCTGCCCAGGCCTGTGGAGCGCTTCTACCGCCTGACCTATCCGGACGGCCAACTGCCGGTGTACCGCACTGCGGTGATCAGCGGGCGCGGCACCCTGCGCGTGGCGGGCGTAAGATTCCCCGCCCGTTATCGTTTCGTCCATCGGGCCGGGTACGATTACCGCCATTACATTGAAACCACATTCTATGGGTTCCCAATCATGAAGGTGAACGAGCATTTCATTGACGGCCGTGGCCGCCTGGAATTGCCCTTCGGCGTGGTCGAAAACGACCCTACTGTGGACAGCGCCGGCAATCAGGGATTGTGGGCCGAGATGAGCACCTATCCGGCTGCTTACCTGACCGACGGCAGAGCGCGCTGGGAAGCGATGGATGACGTCACCGCTCGCCTGTATGTGCCCTGGAAAGATGGCGAACAGGTTTTCACCGTCCGTTTCGACCCCGAGAGCGGCCGAATGCTGAGCCTGGAGACCATGCGCCATCGGGACGCCCGATCCGGCTTGATCCTGTGGACGGCGGCCAGCCTGCTCGTCCCTACTCGCGACGGGCAGCCAGCAAAAACGCTGCAAGCCGCCACCTGGGCCGACGAAGGCACGCCCTGGCTGGTGTTAGAAGCCGAGGAGGTTGTCTTCAACACCAACATCTCAGAATATATCCGCCAGAGGGGGCCGTAAAGCTGCGAGGTCTGTCGCTCCTTGCAACGGCGCAACCCACAACGCGGTTACGCTTAGGGGGCTGGCGCTGTAGCCGGGATCGCTGATCCCGGCTACAGTTGCGCTGCGAAAAACGCCGCTGCGCTCAGGGCGCTCAAGCGGTGTGGGGATGCAGCAGATGGCTTGACGATACCTCTGCGGTGCGGCATAATCGGCGACATGGAACTCAAAATCACCCGCTGGAGCCGAACCACGCCGCCTACCGAGGACGAACTCCTGGAGGCGTATCGCCAGGAAGGCCTGTCACCCTATAGCTGGTCGAACGGCCCAGGTGATGTGTACCCCGCCCATTCCCACTCTTATCATAAAGTGCTTTTTGTATTGCGCGGCTCGATCACCTGGCAATTGCCAGAACTTGGCCAGGAGATCGAGACCCTGCCGGGAGATCGCATCGATCTGCCGCGCGGCACGCTGCACGCCGCCCGCGTCGGACCGCGCGGCGTGACCTGCCTGGAAGCCCACCTGCCCTAGCGCCATGGATTTACAAGACCGCTATGCGCATCAAGGTGCTGTGGATCCGTGATGAATATCTGCGTTGGATTCTGGAGGGAAAAAAGACGATCGAGGTGCGCGTTGGCTACAGCAACATCGCCCGCCTGGAGGCGGGCGATCGCTTATCCCTCAACGAGCAGCACCTCTATGTCATTCGGCGGCTCGGGCGCTATGCCACTTTCGAAGAGTTGCTGGCTCACGAAGACCCGGCTCGCATCGCCCCTGATCTGACCCCAGAGGAGCTGTTAGCAGCGCTCCACACCCTGTACCCGCCGGACAAGGAAGCTCTGGGGGTGATTGCCCTGGAGATCGCGCCGGCAGATTCGGTCGCTATCGGTTAGCGAGAGACATTTGCAGCAGCCAGGCGCCTCTGCAAATGTCCCCGCAGCCGCGCCGCACGCTGACGCACCGCCGTCACTCGGACCAGGAGTAGCAGCACCACCACGGCTCCAAAGGCGAGCGGCTGGAGGATATCCCCTTGCAGCCGAAAAATATCGCCTTTGCGCGCCCAGGCGTAATGCAGTACCACCAGCGGGGCAGCCAGATAAACCAGCCGGTGCAGGGACTTCCAGCGTTTGCCCAGGCGCCTCATCCACCACTGGAAGGACGTCGCCGCAAGCAGGGCCAGGATCGTCAACGCAGCCGCGCCGACCAGGATGTAGCGTTTGTCGAGGATCTCCGCCCGGATGAACTCCCACTCGAAACCGTAATCGATCCAGATGAAAATGGCGAAATGGGTCGCGGCAAACATAAACGCGTACAGGCCCAGGGCGCGGCGCACGGTGAGCGCCTGGCGGAAGCCGAAGAGGGTGTTCAACGGGGTGCAGGCCAGGGAAAGCACCAGCAGCACCAGCGCGTACTTGCCGGTGCGCTGGGTGGCGGCCTGGATCGGATTGACCGTCAGGTTGCCGCTCCAGGCGTCCCAGGCCAGCCAGGCCGCCAGCCCCCAGGCCAGCAGGTGCACCAGGAACTGCAAGGGAGTGAGCTTTATCCGTCGCACAGTTCTACCCTCGAAACGCCGCGAGCGACGCCAGCTTCAGCGTACGTGCAGTTTTCAATAAAAATCCTTCAGATTGATGTCCTTGTACAGGTGCGCCACTTCTTCGGCGTAGCCGTTGAACAGCAAGGTCTTCCGGCGGCCTGACTCGCCAATGCGCCGCTCGCTGGCCTGCGACCAGCGCGGGTGCGGGACGTTAGGGTTGACGTTGGCATAAAAGCCGTATTCGTGCGGAGCGATGGTGGACCACAGGGTGTTGGGCTCGTAATCGACCAACTCGATCTTGACGATGGACTTGATGCTCTTGAAGCCATATTTCCAGGGAACCACCAGGCGCACGGGAGCGCCGTTCTGGGGCGGCATAAGTTCACCATACAGGCCAGTCGCCAGGATCGTCAGATCATGCATCGCTTCCTCGATGGTCAGCCCCTCCTGGTACGGCCAGGGGTAGAAGCCATGTTTCTGCGCCGGAAACTGCTCCGGATCCATCAAGGTCTCGAAGCGCACATAACGGGCTGTGGAAAGCGGCTCGACGTCCTGCAGCAGCTTCGCCAGCGAGAACCCCATCCAGGGAATGACCATCGACCAGGCCTCGACGCAGCGCAGGCGGTAAATGCGCTCTTCCTGAGGAAACTTCTTGAGCAGATCTTCCAGGCCATAAGTCTTGGGGTTGTTCACCAAGCCATAGACTTCGACCTCCCAGGGGGAGGTTCTGAGGTTCTTCGCCATGACTGCCACTTCGCGCTTGTCGGTGGTGAACTCGTAGAAATTGTTGTAATTGGTGATCTCTTCATAGGTATTCAGCGGATCACCCAACTCGTCGGTCCTGACGCCGGCTTTCGGCTCGACCGCGGGCGTCTCCTGCGGCGCAGCGCCCGGGCTACAAGCTGCCAGAAACGCACCCGCGCCCAGAACTCCCATCGCCTTCAGGAATTGCCGTCGGTTGCGATAAACATGTTCGGGCGTGATTTCCGAAGACCTGACGGGTACAGATTTGAAAAAGGCTTTATCGCTCATCCTGCTACCTCGCATAAACTCTCAACCGTTACACTCTAACAGACGCCAAGCCGCTGGGGTTTCTCCATCGGTAAAAAACCCATCGTTTCTCGATTTAGATATAGTCTACATCACAAAACTTACCCCAGGCTTACGATAAAATTAGAAAATAAATCAGGCCGTCAAACTCCTCTTTCGCGGGCGACGAAATATTTGCGCACCGCCCAATCCACCAACGCCGGTGAGAGGGTGTTCAGCGCAATGACCCAACGCATATAGCCGGGCAAAATGACCGCCCGGCGGGGGCGCTGCGCCAGGTGCAAGACGGCTTGTGCGACCTCTTCGACGGTCAGGCGCAGGCGGGGCGGCGTGGTGATGCCGGTCTTGCGCTGGATGCGCGCCTGGGCGCCAAACTCGGTGTCCACCGCGCCCGGGTAGATGCCGGAGACTCGAACGCCGTACAGGCTCACCTCGCGGCGCAGCGCTTCGGTAAAGCCGCGCACGCCAAACTTCGAAGCGGAATAGATGCTGTAGGTTGGCGGCGCGACCCAGGCGGCCAGCGAGGCCATATTGATGATATGGCCGGAGCGGCGCTCGATCATGTGCGGCAGCACTGCCTGCGCCATCCAGATCACCCCCAGCAGGTTCACCTGGATCTGCGCCTGCACCTCCTCGACAGGCTCCAGCGCTTCCAGCCAGTTCAGCCGCCCAAGCCCGGCGTTGTTGAACAAAATGTCGATCTGGCCATATTCTTCTAAGGCGACTTTCGTCAGGCGCTGAACATCTTCCAGGCGGCTCAGGTCTGCAGCCACTGGCAGCGCCTGGCCGCCCCGAGCGCGGAGCTCCTGCGCCAGCGCCTCCAGACGATCGAGGCGCCGGGCAGCCAGAACCAAACGGTAACCCTCCTGGGCAAAACACCGCGCCACTGCCGCGCCGATGCCCGAGGATGCACCCGTGACCAACAAGACTGGCGGGTCGGACATGCCTTTCAGGCCAGATGTTTCAGGAAATAATCGCGGACCTGCTCTTCCATGAACACCCGGTCGGCCTGGCTGCGCGGCATATGGCGTTCATCTGGGAACAAGAGCAAATCATAGGGCTTGCGGGCGGCGATCAGGGCGTTGATCAGGCGGGCGGTGTGGCGAAAATGCACGTTCTCGTCGATCAACCCATGAACCAGCAGCAACTTGCCCTGCATATGAGCGACATGATGCATCACGCTGCTGACCTGATAGCCTTGCGGATTTGTTTGCGGCGCGCCCATATAGCGTTCGGTGTAGTGCGTGTCGTAGCCGTCCCAGTGGGTAACCGGCGCGCCGGCCACGGCCGCTTTGAAAGTCTCTGGGGCGCGCGCCAGACACATCGCCGCCATGTAGCCGCCGTAACTCCAGCCGAAGATCCCCACGCGCTGCGGATCGGCCAGCCCCTGAGAGACCAGCCAACGCACGCCGTCCACCTGGTCTTCCACCTCCACATGCCCCATATCGTGCTTGATGACGCTCTCGAACGCCAGCCCGCGGCGGGCGCTGCCGCGATTATCCAGCACGAAGACCAGGAAGCCCAGGCTGCGCAGATACTGGGCGCGCATCGAAGCGGTCAACGTCCAGGCGTTCACCACCATCTGCGCGTGTGGGCCGCCATAGACGTACACCAGCGTCGGATAAGGTCCAGGGCCAAAGCGCGGCGGCGGACGGAAGAGCGCCCCATAGAGGACGTCGCCATGGCGGTTTTGCAAACTGACCAGTTCCGGCGGCTGCAGGCCGAGTTGATCCACGCGCGGGTCACGCTCAGCGTAGAGCGTTGCCAGCAGGCGGCTATCCGACAACGAATACAGCCGCACGATCGGCGGCTGGTCGACCGCATGATAAACGTCAACAAAGCGCTGGCAGGCATGATCCAGCGCCACCGTATGCGTCCCCGGCTCGGCGGTCAGGCGGCGCGGCGGGCCGCCCTCGAGCGAGACAGCATAAAGATGACATTGGCGCGGATCATCGAGGGTAGCCGTGAAATACACTTGCCCAGCAGCCTCGTCGATGCCGGCCAGCGCATCCACCATCCAGTCTCCGGAGGTGAGCTGGCGGATCAGCCTACCCTCAGCGTCATAAAGATACAGATGGCGGAAGCCGCTGCGCTCCGATGCCCATAGGAAGCATCCCCGCTGCCCTTGATAGGGCCGCTCGAGCGGACGAAACAGGTCATGCAAATTGATCCAGACGTCGGACGTCTCCAGCAGCAAGGTGGAACGCCGACCTGTGCTGGGGTCGAAGACCGCAAGTTCCAATTGCGTTTGCTGGCGGTTTTCGATCTGGGCGCTCAGCCGTCCATCTGGCAGCCACTGGACGCGCGCCAGATAAATGTCCTGCTCCTCTCCCAGATCCATCCAGACCGGTTCGCCGCCTTCGAAGGGGACCACCCCCAGGCGCACGCGAGCGTTGGCCTGGCCGGCAAATGGATAGCGGTGATCCTCTTGCGCCCCGTCGCCGGTGCTGCTTTTGCCCTGGTGGACGATGCGATAGATCGGTATATGGGTCTCGTCCACCTCTTCGAAGGCGATCCAGCGGCTGTCCGGCGACCACCAAAAGCCGCTGGCGCGTCCCATCTCCTCCTGGGCGATGTACTCTGCCAGGCCGTTGGTCTTGCCCGATTCGCGCGCCCCATAGGTGATCTGCCGCGGGGCGCCGCCCTCGAACGGCGCGACATAGAGTTCTGCGTCCTGGACATACGCCACCCATTCCCCGTCTGGCGAGAATTGCGGGTCGATCGTCGGGCTGCCCTGCGAAGCGACAAGACGGCGTAACGGCGCTCCCGGCGAGTCGCTGACGTAGATATCGCCTTGCGAGGGGACCAACAGCCGCATGGCGTGCTTCGCCCAGGCGTACTGGGTTACGCCCAGCTCGCGCTGGCGCAGGCGTTCGCGGCGCAGTGCTTCTTCGAGCGACAGATCCCCTTCGCTGATGGCGCCAGGCGCCTCGACCAGCAGGCGATGCTCGCCTGTCTGCGGGTCGAAGGCAAAGAGCTGACGCACCAGGGTGCGTTCCGGGCTGTGCAGATAGGTGATCAATCGATCGTCCGGGCTGAAAGCCAGATTTCCAGGGACTGCCATCCCTGGCAGAGGGAAATGAACCACCTCCTGGATAGGGATCGAGCCAGCATCTTGTGGAAGTTGATCGGTCATTCGTTGGTCTCCAGGGAAATTCAAGCTACCTCAAACTATATGCCAGGAATCCCAAAACGTCAACCAGTCCGAAAGCCAACTGGAAAAGATTAAGAAATGGTTTAAACTATTGACAAATATTGACTCTGTTATATAATCGGCAAAATTCTGTTCAACTGATCACGACTCACCGACTGATGCACTCTAGCGCCGCCCTCTCCCTTATCGCCATTATCATCCTGGTCCTTGTGGTCAAGGACCTGTTTCCGGTTTGGGCGGTTGCGAAGGGGGCAACCAGGTTGTAGAACAGGTCTAGGTCAATCAAAACACAAAAGCCGCCCGAACACCGGGCGGCTTTTCGTTTCAGGAGCAACGCATGCGATCCGATCAGGTCAAACGAGGCATCGAAAGAGCACCCCACCGGGCTTTGCTCAAAGCCACCGGCGTCTCCGACGCCGACATGAGCAAGCCGTTTATCGCCATCGTCAACTCCTACGTGGACATCGTGCCCGGGCATGTCCACCTGCAGGCTTTTGGCAGGCTGGTCAAGGATGCCGTGCGAGAGGCAGGGGGCGTGCCTTTCGAGTTCAACACCATCGGCGTGGACGACGGGATCGCCATGGGACACGCAGGGATGAAATACTCGCTGCCCTCGCGAGAGTTGATCGCCGACTGCGTCGAAACGATGATCGAAGCGCATCAGTTCGACGGCATGATCTGCATCCCCAACTGCGACAAGATCGTGCCAGGGATGACCATGGCAGCCATGCGGGTGGACATCCCGGCAATCTTCGTCTCCGGCGGAGCGATGCCCGCCGGGCGCACCCCAGCCGGCGAGACGATCGATCTGATCTCGGTTTTCGAGGGGGTCGGGGCCTACCAATCCGGCAAGATCGATGAGCGGCGGCTGAAGCTGTTGGAAGATTACGCCTGTCCGGCCTGCGGATCGTGCTCGGGGCTGTTTACCGCCAACAGCATGAACTGCTTGCTGGAGGCTTTGGGGTTGGCGCTGCCTTATAACGGCACGGCGCTGGCGCTTTCGGCGGAGCGCGAGGCGCTGGCCTGCAAGGCCGCAACGTTGATCATGGAACTGGTCGAGCGGCAGATCACCCCACGACAGATCGTCACCCCCGAAGCGCTGGATGATGCCTTCGCTCTGGACATGGCCATGGGCGGCTCGACCAACACCATCCTGCACACCCTGGCGATCGCCAACGAAGGCGGCATCGAATATCCCTTAGAACGGATCAACGCCGTGGCAGACCGCGTGCCGCACCTGTGCAAAGTCAGCCCTTCTGGAAAGTGGCACATGGAAGACGTGCATCGCGCCGGCGGCGTGCCTGCCATCCTGGCTGAGCTGGACGCCGCCGGTTTGCTTCACCTGGATCGCCCCACCGTTTCCGGCGCAACCCTGCGCCAGTCCATCGCTGGCGCAGTGATTCAGGACGATCAGGTGATCCGGCGCGTCAGCAATCCACACTCGCCGACCGGCGGCCTGGCAATCCTGTTCGGCAACCTGGCGCCGCAGGGCGCTGTGGTCAAGACCGGCGGCATCAGCCCAGAGATGCGGCGCTTCAGCGGCCCGGCGCGCATCTTCGAATCGCAAGAGCAGGCTATGGCCGGCATCATGAACGCCCAGGTGCAACCGGGAGAGGTGGTGGTGATTCGCTACGAAGGGCCAAAGGGCGGCCCGGGGATGCAGGAAATGCTCAGCCCGACCAGCGCCATCATGGGCATGGGCTTGGGAGATCAGGTCGCCCTGGTCACCGATGGGCGTTTCTCCGGCGGGACGCGCGGCGCGTGCATTGGGCATGTTTCGCCGGAAGCCGCCGCCGGCGGGCCAATCGCCGCGCTGCAGCCAGGCGACATCGTCGATATCGATGTAGAGAACCGAACCTTGAACGTCCGGCTGAGCCAGGCAGAAATGCAACGCCGCCTGGCGGCGCTGCCGCCCTTCCAGCCGCGCACGCAAAGTAAGTGGCTGCGTCGCTATGCTCACTTTGTCACTAGCGCAGACAGCGGCGCAGTGTTAAGAGATTGACATTACGAATTGGAGGTCCCTATGAAGCGGAGTGGTGCACAGATTGTTTGGGAAAGCCTCGTGCGAGAAGGAGTCGAGGTGGTTTTCGGTTATCCGGGAGGCGCCAACCTGCCGATCTACGATGCCATGCTGGATTACCCTGTCCGCCATGTCCTGGTGCGCCACGAGCAGGGGGCGGCGCACATGGCTGATGGGTACGCCCGCGCCAGCGGCAAGGTCGGGGTAGCCATGGCAACTTCCGGCCCAGGCGCAACCAACCTGGTGACCGGCATCGCCACGGCGATGATGGATTCCTCGCCCGTGGTGTTCATCACCGGGCAGGTAGTGAGCAAATTCATCGGCTACGATGCCTTTCAAGAGACTGACGTGACCGGCATCACTCTGCCGATCACCAAGCACAACTACCTGGTTACCGATGTGCGGGAGTTGGGGCAGGTGCTGCGCGAGGCGTTCTTCATCGCCCGCACCGGCCGCCCCGGTCCGGTGTTGGTGGATATCACTAAAGACGCCCAGCAGGCCACTATCGAATGGGAGCCCGACGATCGCCCGATCCGCCTGCCTGGCTACCGGCCTGATCTGAAGCCCTCAAACCAAGACATCCAAAAAGCGGTCGAGTTGATCCATAACGCCAAGCGACCGGTGATCCTGGCAGGGCGTGGGGTGCTGTTGAGCGGCGCCATGGAGGAACTACGCGAGTTTGCCGAGCGCACCAACACGCCCGTGGCGATGACCCTGTTGGGCCTGGGCGGAATGCCCGCCAGCCACCCGCTCAACCTGGGGATGATGGGCATGCACGGCGAGGCCTGGGTGAACAACACCATCCAGCAGGCCGATTTGCTGCTGGCCTTTGGCATGCGCTTCGACGACCGGGTCACCGGTAACTTGAAGACCTACGCCACGCAGGCGAAGAAAATCCACATCGAGATCGATCCCTCGGAAATCAACAAAAACGTCCAGGTGGACGTGGCGCTGGTAGGCGACCTGCGCAGCACCCTGCAGCAGTTGCTCGCCCAGGTCGATTCGGGCGATCACAGTCAGTGGCTAGCGAGCATCACCGAGATGAAAGGCGATAGCGCAGTGCGGGATATCCAAAACCTGCCCGACTCGGGACATCTGTACGCTGCACACGTTATCAACGACCTGTGGCGCTTTACCGGCGGCAAGGCGCTGGTTACCACCGATGTGGGGCAGCACCAGATGTGGACTGCCCAATACTATCACCAGGATTACCCGATGCAATTCATCACCTCCGGCGGTTTGGGGACGATGGGTTTCGGCCTTCCGGCGGCGATCGGCGCTAAAATCGCCCGGCCCGAAGCCGAAGTGTGGGCGATCGTCGGCGATGGCGGCTTCCAGATGACCATGGCGGAGCTTTCCACTGCAGCGCAGGAAAACCTCAAGGTCAACGTGGCGATCATCAACAACGGCTACCTGGGGATGGTACGTCAATGGCAGGAGTTCTTTTACGAGCGGCGCTACGCCGCCACGCCAATGCTCAGCCCCGATTTCGTCAAAATCGCCGAGGCCCACGGTTTGACCGGGCTGCGGGTCACCCGGCGCAACGAGGTCGAGCCGGCGGTGCGTAAAGCGCAGGCGATCGGCGGCACAGTGGTGATCGATTTTCGCGTCGAACAGGAGGACAGCGTTTATCCAATGGTGCCAGCGGGGGCCGACCTGCACGCCATGATCCGCCGACCGCTGCCCAGCTCGATCTACGAGACCGCCCAGGACGCGCTCTAGCCGCCGGATAGATGGGCAACGACGGAAGAGTTAATTCGAAGGAGTAAGAGATGCAACACACATTAGTAGCGCTCGTAGAAGACAAGCCCGGCGTATTGAACCGCGTGTCATCCTTGTTCCGCCGCCGGGCGTTCAACATCGAATCGTTAACGGTGGGCCACACCGCAGAGCCGGGGATTTCGCGGATGACCATCGTGGTGGACAGCGATGACCTAAGCGTCGAGCGGCTGACCGCCTACCTGTACAAGCTGGTCAACGTCATCCAGGTGCATGACCTGACAGCGCAGCCGATCGTCAGCCGCGACCTGGCGATGATCAAGGTCAACGCCACGCCCGAGACGCGCACGCACATCATGCAAACCGTGGACGTGTTCCGGGCGCGCATCGTGGATGTGACCAACAATTCGTTCATCATCGAAGTGACCGGCGACGAAGAAAAAATCGAGGGGCTGGTGGAGGTGCTCAAGCCGTTGGGGATCATCGAGATGGTGCGCACCGGGGTGGTGGCCATGGCGCGCGGCAGCGCCCCGTTGGCCTATGCAAACGGCAACGGCAGCCACGACAGAAGCTACGCGTCGGCAAGCGCCGATTAGCCGCTGCACAAGAAATCAACCTACAGGAGCGAGACAAGAGATGGCAATCTTAAACTTTGGTGGCGTGGAAGAAGAAGTGGTAACGCGCGATGAATTCCCACTGGAAAAAGCGCGTCAGGTGCTTCAGGACGAGGTGGTGGCGGTGCTGGGGTACGGCGTTCAAGGGCCGGCGCAGGCGCTCAACCTGCGGGATAACGGCATCCGGGTGATCGTGGGGCAGAAGCCCGGCGGGAAATCCTGGGAAAAGGCGCTCAACGATGGCTGGGTGCCCGGAGAAACCCTTTTTCCGCTGGAGGAAGCCGCCGAGCGCGGGACGGTGATCCAGTATCTGATCTCGGACGCCGGTCAGAAGCTGATGTGGCCGCGCATCCAGCCCTGTCTGAAGGAGGGCGACGCGCTGTACTTCTCGCACGGTTTTGCCGTGGTTTACAAGGACCAGACCGGCGTCGTCCCCCCGGAATACGTGGACGTGGTGCTGGTGGCGCCAAAGGGATCGGGCACCAGCGTGCGAGCCAACTTCCTGAACGGGAGCGGGATCAACAGCAGCTACGCCATCGAGCAGGATTACACCGGGCGCGCCGTGGAGCGCACCCTGGCCCTGGGGATTGCCATCGGCTCCGGTTACCTTTTCCCCACCACCTTCGCCAAAGAGGTGCACAGCGATCTGGTGGGCGAGCGCGGCGTACTGATGGGGGCGCTGGCGGGGATCATGGAGGCGCAATACAACACCCTGCGCCGACATGGACATTCGCCCAGCGAGGCTTTCAACGAAACCGTCGAGGAGCTGACCCAGAGCCTGATCCGCTTGGTGGCGCAGAACGGCATGGATTGGATGTACGCCAATTGCAGCACCACCGCGCAGCGCGGCGCGCTGGACTGGCGGCACGAATTCCGCAAAGCCACCGAACCGGTCTTCGAGCGCCTCTATCAATGCGTCGTCTCCGGCGAGGAGACGCGCATCGTGCTGGCTGCGAACAGCGCTGCCGACTACAAGGAGAAGCTCACCGCTGAACTGGAGGCGATGGGCAACTCCGAAATGTGGCAGACGGGCAGAGTCGTGCGCTCGCTACGCCCGGAAAACTGGAAACATTAGGCGTTTGATTGGGTTCGCAGGAGGCCTATCGTGGATTCATACGTGCGCATCTTCGACACCACGCTGCGCGATGGCGAGCAATCCCCGGGCGCGACGATGACCAGCGCCGAAAAGCTGGAAGTGGCCCGCGCCCTCGCCCGGCTGGGCGTCGATATCATCGAGGCGGGATTCCCCGCGGCTTCGCCGGATGACCTGGAGGCAGTACGGCGCATCGCCCAGGAGGTGGGCAACCTCAGCGATGGCACCCGCCCGCCGGTAATCTGTGGGCTGGCCCGCGCCACCCGCGGCGACATCGACAAAGCCTGGGAAGCCATCCGGCCGGCGGCTTTCCCCCGCATCCACACCTTCCTGGCGACCTCGGAGATCCACATGCAGCACAAGCTGCGCATGAGCCGCGAAGAGGTTGTCCAGCGGGTGCGAGAGATGGTGGCTTACGCCCGCAGCCTGTGCCCGGATGTCGAGTTCAGCCCGGAGGACGCCGGGCGCAGCGATCCGGAGTTCCTGTATTACGTCTTGGGCGAGGCGATCCGCGCCGGGGCGACCACCCTGAACATCCCGGACACTGTAGGCTACACGCTGCCGGATGAATTCGGGGCGCTGATCGCCGGCATCCTCCGCAACACCCCTGGCATCGAAAACTGCGTGGTCTCGGTGCACTGCCACAACGACCTGGGGCTGGCGACGGCCAACACCCTGGCCGGCCTGCGCGCCGGCGCGCGCCAGGCCGAGGTGACCATCAACGGCATCGGAGAGCGCGCCGGCAACACCGCCCTGGAAGAGGTGGTAATGGCGTTGCACACCCGGCCGATGAACTTCAACCTGACCACCGGCATCGACACGACGCAGATCAGCCGGGTGAGCAAGCTGGTGAGCAACTACACCGGCATCGTGGTGCAGCCCAACAAGGCTATCGTCGGCGCCAACGCCTTCGCCCACGAGGCCGGGATTCACCAGGACGGCATGCTCAAGCATCATCAGACCTATGAGATCATGCGGCCGGAGACAGTTGGCGCGTCGCGCAGCAAACTGGTGCTGGGCAAACATTCGGGGCGACACGCGCTCAAGGCGCGCCTGCTCTCACTGGGCTACAGCCTGAACGAAGGCGAAATCGATCAGCTTTTCGAGCGCTTCAAGGCGCTGGCGGACAAGAAAAAGACCATCACCGACGCCGATATCGAAGCCCTGGTGTCGGACGAACTGTATCAGCCGCGCGAGTTGTTCACGTTGGACGGCCTGCAGGTGGCCTGCGGCACGATGGGCATGCCTACCGCAACCGTGCGCCTGCGCGGCCCACAGGGAGAACTGCACGTGCAGGCCTGTGTGGGCACCGGCCCGGTGGACGCCACCTATAAAGCCATTGATGCCATCGTTCAGGCGCCGAACACGCTAGAGGAGTTCGTCGTCCACGCGGTGACCGAAGGCATCGACGCCCTGGGCGAAGTGACGGTGCGCATCAAGAGCGATAATCCTGGAGTGAGCCTGGACGCCCAGAAAGAGATCGACCAGCCGCGCACTTTCGGCGGCTACGGCGCAGACACGGACATCGTCGTCGCCAGCGCCAAAGCCTACCTGGCGGCGCTCAACAAGATGCTGGTCGCCTGCGGCCAGTATGGACCGGTCGAAATGGCGGCCACACAAACGGTAGAGGCATAAACCAATTCACAGGAGACAGAGATGAAAACCCAAAACACCCCCAATCCCATGCTGGCGCGCTCGCCAGAACCTTTCGAAGAAGTCTGGATGTTCCCCGAAGGCTGGGACCTGTCCGAGATGGCAGATAAACCGGTACAAAACGCTTCGCCCGAGGCGGAAAGCGTCCCGGCAGAGCGGCTGTTCTTCGTCACACCCAGCCTGTCGCGATGAGTGTCCCTGGAACTCCGAAGACGCTGCTGGACAAAATCTGGGATCAGCACGTTGTCGTCCAAGAGCCCGGCGCGCCGGCGGTGCTATACATCGATCTGCACCTGGTGCACGAAGTCACCTCGCCGCAGGCGTTCAGCGGGCTAAGGAAGCGTGGGCTGCGGGTGCGGCGGCCGGAGAAGACCTTCGCCACCATCGACCACTCGGTGCCCACGCTGGGCGGTCCGGCGGGCAGGCTGGCCTTCGCCGATGACCTGGCTCTGAAGCAGATCAACCAGCTTGAAGAAAACTGTCGCGATTTCGGCATCCAACTCTATGGGCTAGATAGCCCCAACCAGGGGATCGTCCATGTGATCGGGCCGGAGTTGGGCCTGACCCAGCCGGGGATGACCATCGTCTGCGGCGACAGCCATACGGCGACACACGGCGCCTTTGGCGCGCTGGCCTTCGGGATCGGCACCAGCGAGGTCGAGCATGTGCTGGCGACGCAATGCCTGCTGCAGCGCAAGCCAAAAAGCTGCCTGGTGCAGGTGGAGGGCGCGCTGCCGCCGGCGGTGACGGCGAAGGACATCATCCTGGCGCTGATCCATAAGATCGGCGTGGGCGGAGGGACTGGCTATGTCTTCGAATACGCCGGTTCCGCCATCCGCAACCTGGGGATGGAGCAGCGCATGACCCTGTGCAACATGTCCATCGAAGGCGGGGCGCGAGCGGGCATGGTCGCTCCCGACGAGACCACATTCGAATATCTGGCAGGACGACCGGCGGTGCCGCAGGGAGCAGCCTGGGAAAGGGCGCTGAAGCGCTGGCGAAATCTGCCCAGCGACGAGGGGGCGACTTACGATCAGGTCGTAGAGCTGCATGGCTCATCCCTGAAACCGATGATCACTTTTGGCACCAACCCCGGCATGGGCATGCCCATCGACGGGCACATCCCCGACGCCGATCAGATGCGCGACGCAGCTCAACGAGCGGCGCTGGAAAAAGCGCTGGCGTATATGGGGCTGCAGCCGGGTCAGCCGCTGCAGGGCCACCCCATCGACGTGGTCTTCATCGGAAGCTGCACCAACGGCCGCCTGGCCGACCTGCAACTGGCTGCCAGCATTATCAAGGGGCGCAAGGTCGCCGACGGAACGCGGGTGCTGGTGGTGCCAGGCTCGCAGCAGATCAAGCGCCAGGCCGAAGCGCTGGGGCTGGCGCGCATCTTCATCGAAGCGGGAGCGGAGTGGCGTGAGCCGGGGTGCAGCATGTGCATCGCCATGAACGGCGACCAGCTACAGCCCGGGCAGTACGCCGTCAGCACCAGCAATCGCAACTTCGAAGGCCGGCAGGGCAAGGGCGGCAGGACGTTCCTGGCCAGCCCGCTCACCGCGGCAGCCGCGGCGGTCACCGGCCAAATCAGCGATCCGCGCAGGTTATCCGCCCTATGAACGCCTTCACTACCCTGACTTCACGCGTGGTTTGCCTGCCGGTGGACAACGTGGACACCGACCAGATCATCCCGGCGCGCTTCCTGAAGACCACCGACAAATCCGGCCTGGGCGCCAGCCTGTTCGCCGATTGGCGCTACCGCGAGGACGGTTCGCCAGACCCGGACTTCGTCCTGAACCGCCCTGAAAGCCAGGTGGCGCAGATCCTGCTTGCGGGAGACAATTTCGGCTGCGGCTCTTCGCGCGAACACGCCCCCTGGGCCTTGCTCGGTTATGGCTTCCGGGCGGTGATCTCGACCGCCTTCGCCGACATTTTCTACAACAACGCCCTGAAGAACGGCCTGCTGCCGGTGACCATTGGCCCGCAGGCGCATCGCCGCCTGCTCGAACTGCTGGCGAGCGCGCCGCAGGCTGAACTGACCATCGACCTGGCGCGGCAGAAAGTGGCCTTGCCCGATGGCAGCGAGATCGAATTCCAGATCGACGCCTTTGCCCGGACCTGCCTGCTGAACGGCGTCGATGAATTGGGCTATCTGCTTGGACTGGAAGATAAAATCCTGGCTTATGAAGAATCCTTAGCGGTTTAGCTCCGAGAAAAAGGTGGACGATGATCCAGATCTACGACACGACACTGCGCGATGGCACACAACGCACGGATATCTCCCTCTCGGCGAGCGACAAGCTGAACATCGCCCGACGCCTGGATGACCTGGGCGTGGCGTTCATCGAGGGCGGCTGGCCGGGTTCGAATCCCAAAGACGTCGAATTCTTCCAGCGCGCCGCAAAGATAAGCTGGAGACAGGCCAAAATTGCCGCTTTTGGCGCGACCTGCGGGGCTGACCGGCTGCCGCAGGACGACGTCAACATCCAGGCGCTGCTCGACTCGGGGGCCGCCTATTGCACTCTGGTGGGCAAAAGCTCCACTCTGCACGTCCATGATGTGCTGCGCACCAGCCTGGAGAACAACCTGCGCATGATCGAGCAGAGCGTCCGCTATCTACGTTCCCAGGGGCGGTCGGTGATCTACGACGCCGAGCACCTCTTCGATGGCTATAAACTGGACGCCGCCTACGCGCTGGAGACATTGCGGGCCGCCGCCCGCGGCGGCGCAGAGACCCTCGTCCTGTGCGACACCAATGGCGGGACGATGCCCTGGGAGATCGCCGAAATCGTCCGGCAGATCAAGGCGCAGATCGATGCGCCGCTGGGCATCCATACCCACAACGACGGCGAGTGCGCCGTCGCCAACGCGCTGGCGGCGGTGCGCGAGGGGTGTATCCAGGTGCAGGGGACGATCAACGGCTACGGCGAGCGCTGCGGCAACGCCAACCTGTGCTCGATCATCCCCGATCTGGAATTGAAGCTGGGACTGCGCTGTTTGCCCGAGGGCGGGCTGGAAAAGCTCTTTGACCTGTCGCATTACGTGGCAGAGGTGGCCAATCTGGCGCCCGACGAACACCTGCCCTACGTTGGGCGGGCGGCCTTCGCCCATAAAGGGGGCATCCACGTCGCCGCCATGCGCCGCAACAGCCAGTCTTATCAGCACATTCAGCCGGAGCTGGTGGGCAATAAGATGCAGGTGGTGGTCTCGGAGCTTTCGGGGCGCGGCAACCTGATCAGCAAAGCCGAAGAGTATGGATTAAGCGCCGAAGAGCTGGCAGACGTGGCCGAGGTGCTCAACGAGGTCAAGGAGCTGGAGGCGCGGGGCTTCTCCTTCGAAGCCGCAGAAGCCTCGGTGCTGTTGATGCTCAAACGGCAGAAGGCGGACTATCGTCCGCCGTTCGAGTTGATCGATTTTTCGGTGATCGTCGAACACCGCCTGGGTCGGGGCATCTTCGCCGAAGCCACGGTCAAGGTGCGCGTGGACGGCGAGGTGCTGCACACCGCCGCCGAGGGCAACGGCCCGGTGAACGCCCTGGATACCGCCCTGCGCAAAGCCCTTTCGAAGCACTATCCCGACGTGGCGCGCTTCCAACTGGCGGACTATAAGGTACGCATCCTGGACGGGAACAATGGCACCGCCGCCACAACGCGGGTGCTGATCGACACCCAAAACGGCACCAAGCGCTGGAGCACCGTCGGCGCCAGCGCCAACATCATCGAAGCGAGCTGGCGGGCGCTGGCCGACGCGGTGGAGTATGGGCTGATGGTGGCCGCAGAACAGCCGGTGGCGGCCGAGCAGATGGCGGCGAGATGAAGGCGAACAGCGCATATCGGATCACGCTGCTCCCCGGCGACGGCATCGGCCCGGAGGTGACCTTCGCCGCAGTGCGCGTCTTGCAGGCTGTGGCCGAGGCCAGCGGGATCCGTTTGACCTTCACCGAACACCTCATCGGCGGCTGTTCGATCGACGCCTACGGTACACCGCTCACCGAGGAAACCCTGGCGGCTTGCAAGACCTGCGATGCGGTGCTGTTGGGCGCGGTGGGCGGGCCAAAGTGGGACGATCCCCTGGCGAAGGTGCGCCCGGAGCAGGGGCTGCTGCGGTTGCGCAAGGAACTGGGTGTGTTTGCCAACCTGCGGCCGGTGCGGGTGCATCCTCCGCTTGCCAGCCTTTCGCCCGTCAGGTCCGACCTGCTGGCTGGGGTGGATCTGATCGTGGTGCGCGAGCTTACCGGCGGGCTGTATTTCGGCCAGCCCAAAGGGCGCCAAACGGTGGATGGCCGCCAGCGGGCGATCGATACTCTGGAATATTACGACTACGAAATCCGGCGCATCGCCGAGATGGCCTTCCGGCTGGCGCAGAGGCGGCGCAAGCAGGTCACTTCTATCGACAAGGCCAATGTGCTCGAATCGTCGCGTTTATGGCGCCAGGTGGTCGGCGAAGTCCACGCCCGCTACCCTGAGGTGACCCTGGAGCACATGCTGGTGGACACCGCCGCCATGCGCCTGGTGGCCAGCCCGGCGAAGTTCGACGTGGTGGTCACCGAGAACATGTTTGGAGATATCCTCACCGACGAAGCCTCGGTGCTGGCGGGTTCGATGGGGCTGTTACCATCCGCTTCGCTGGGCGAGAGCGGCCCCGGGCTGTACGAGCCGATCCACGGCTCTGCGCCGGATATCGCCGGGCAGGGCATCGCCAACCCGATCGGCGCCATCCTCAGCGCGGCGCTGATGCTGCGCTACTCGCTCGGACTGGAAAGCGCCGCGCAAAAGATCGAAATCGCCGTCGAAAGGGCCATCGCCGCCGGCCAGCGCACCCGCGACCTGGGCGGGTCGCTTACCACCGAAGACATGGCCAACGCCATCATCGCGCATCTGAACTGAGCCGCGCAGGCCGGTTGGTGAAATTAGCCCCCATGTGGCGGTGCAAAGCAGTGATCGAGAGTGAAACAGTCGCGCGCCGCTGTGCCAGGCGGCGGCTCGCTCATTAAGAGTACAACTCTATCCTTCCTAAGGAAACTCCCTAGATAACGGCGAAAATCCAGGTAGAAGTCCTGAACTATGCCGCTCGGCCCAGGCGGGACCGCTGCTGCCGGGCCAGGCGTGTTTGCCGCCAAGGATGGTGTACAGTTCCACCGACGTCCCACCCCTGCATCCGCTCCAAACCTGGTGCTGGATGTCGTCAAAGGAGGTGGTCTGCGGCTGGGAATTGCAGCCATTGAACGCCGTCCAGAACTCGATCGATTCCTGCACTGAGGCAAATTCCACCCCCACACGAGACTCAGATCCCACGCCGCCGTCGTAAGGCAGGTGGGCATCATTTGTGCCATGAAAGTGGATCACCGAAACAGGCTGCGACGGCTGGCATGGTTCGTAATTCAACGTCCCTGCAACGGGAGCAATGGCCGCAATCATATCGGACGCCTCGCACGCCAGTCGATAGGACATAATCCCGCCATTGGAGATGCCCGTGGCATAGATTCTCTTTGTGTCAATCGCAGTGATGCTTTGCAAATCCGCGAGAATGGTGCGCACGAAACCTACATCCTCCACATTGTGCTACTGGGCGTAGCCACAGCACGTCCCACCGTTCCAGGTCAGGAGTAAATCCCCCAGCCGTCCCGTCCCGTTAGGATAGACGACCAAAAAGCCCGAGTGATCCGCCTGGGTGTTGAAAGCCGTCATGCGGGCGGCGTTCTCAGCGTTCCCCCCACCGCCGTGAAAGACTAACACGACAGCCATGGGATGAGCCTCGTCATAGCCGGGTGGGACGTGCAGGATGTAACTGCGCTCAAGGCCGTCGTAATTTAGTGTGCGGGTGGAATCGCCAACGGGCAGGGCAAGAGTGCTGGGCACATTACGCGCGCAAGCCAGCATGCTGATCAGAATTACGATGAAAGCCAACAGGGGGCTTTTCAATATCACCCGTTTCGATACAACAGTTTGGCTAATGGCCTGCGCTTCACCTGCGCCGCTCTGCTGCGCTCTCATAACTCACACCTCATGTATCACTTGCTTCCTTTTCCAATGGGCGCTGTAAAACGTAGAACCCCAAGTCTGCCAGGTGCTTGACTGTGCGATAGCCCAATCTCTCGTATAATGCGCGCGCTCTAGTGTTAGATTCATGGACACCCAGTTCAATAGCATCCATCGCTCCAGCATACCTGTGCATCAGCATGGTGAGTATCTCTGTTCCGATGCCTTGATTTTGATAGGCGCTGCTAACGACCAACCCATGCAAATGGACAATACGGCCTCGTTCTTCTATCCAGTAAAACCCGGCTAATTCGTTATCACGGTAAACACCGAAAACCTGGCCGACAGTCCGAACCAGCTGGGAGAATTGCGACCACGTCATATTCATGAGTTGCATCGTGCGGTCGAGATAATCAGACGCATCTGATCGCATGAGGCGTAAGAATTCCTCGATTTGATCAGGAGTAGCAGGTTGATAGGTAAGCATTGCCGCTGGCGCCCCCAAACAGTATCGAATAGCACAAAATGTGATGGAGTAAAAATATCATTCGGCCAATCGTTTTTCTGGCATTTCATCCAGCGCTCTGATAGGGCCATGTGCAGGGTACACGCGAGTAGCGCCCCACTCTCGGAGCATCTTCCAGGTTGCCAGAGCAACGGGGTTATCGAAAGCGTAGGCTTCGGCCGGAAGATCGCCAGTAAAAACTGAGCCATCATCAAGAAGGAGTGAGACGCAATGATCTGTATGGCCAGGGGTATAGAGTATCTCCCCAGCAATACGAATCTGGCTAAGAATTTGGCGGCTCTGCTCAAATGAGATGATTAGGTTGCCATTCCCGGTAATATCAACGTAATTATCCTGCGGCTTTGTCCATGTCTTCATGACAGGGATAGCGTCAACCTGGACATCAAGCACGAGAAGGCGGACACCCTCCCTCTTCAACTCCTCCGCAAGCCCCGCATGGTCAATGTGATAATGGGTCGCGAGTGCATAGCGAATCTCGCCGATAGGGATATCCATCTTCTCGAGATTCGCCTTCAGAGTTCCGAGGGTTCCTGGCCAGCCAATATCAACCAGCAAGCGGGAAGCACCTGCGCTGACAACCCAATAGTTTGTCGAGCGATAGCCAACGTTCACAATCGTCACAGGAGTTACTTCCATAATTCGCCATGTGCGACCCAATGGTCCGCGCTACACCCGCCCCGCGGAGCGACATCAGGTGCACGGTGGGTTGGACAGCGCTCTTGTGGAGTCGCTTTGAGCCAATCCCAATTACCACTGCCAGATTATACTTTTGCAATCATGTAGCGGAAATTGTTTTTGAGACGATATCCGCCTGAGTTTGTCTTGAATGGCGCAATGACACTCAAGACCACATCACGTACCACTTCCTCTCCCACATGTTGAATTGCCCGTATGGCTGGACCCGAAGAAAGCAAACCGCGCAATGCTGTTTTTTCATCAGGGTATTCCCATGGACAATCAACCGTCTCAACGATTCCTGGAGTCATTCCCGCTTCTGTGGCGAGGGCTTCTAGCGCGCCATCAGCCGAAAGTGTATAGGGTCCGGGGGCGCCTGGCGGCGGTGGCGGCAACAATGAACCCAATGCTGCGATATAAGCAGCGGATTCGCTTTCTTCTCGTTTACCAAAAACTGCGATGACGACTGTGCCAGTCCGTGAGACACGGGTTGCCTCTCGTAACGCATTCACGGGGCTGGCAGCGAACTGGAACGAACTGAAACCCGCTACCACATCAAAAGTTCGATCCACATAGGGCAACACTTCCATCTCGCCAGTTCGGAAATCGCCGTCAATCACGCGCTCACGGGCAATCGCAAGCAATGACTCCGCTGCGTCAATCCCGCTGACCCGTGCGCCGCGTTTTGCCGCCATTTCGCAAAAGATGCCTGACCCGCACCCGATATCAAGGACAGAAGTTCCTTCACCTACTGCAGTCTTGTCGAGAACCGCTTCATAAAGTGGGATGGCAACCCCTTCCTGTACCTCGGCCCAATCTCTTGCTCGCGTTCCCCAAATCTGGCCTTGAATATTTGCTGTACCCATAAGTTTTCTCCTGATAACGCTAATATGTTCTTGACTTTGCTATTCGATCAGCGAAGCCGCCCAATGAGGCCGAGTGCAGCCGCTACGCGGCGCAAGGCGCAAGCGCAGGTTGGGCGGCTGATTCTGACGCCTTGCCTCTTCAACGACGCTCCAGCACGAAGATGGCTCTCTGGTGGCTCTTTTCAAAATGCGAGGCATAAGCGGGCCAGAGGTTGATTAAACGCGGCCAGTAAGCGTCAATCTCCGCTTCCGTGGCCTCGCGGGCGTGATACTCACCAATTTCAGGCCCAATCTGCACCTTGGCTATCGGATGTGCGCGAAGATTAATGACCCAAGGGTTTGTTCGCTCGAAACCTGGATTTACATTGCAAATGATAATCCGATTTCCATCCCGAAGATAGTAAAGAGGAGTCGTTCGATCCTTGCCAGTGAGGCGCCCCCTTGTCGTCAAGAGCAACACTTCCCTGCCGGCACCAGTGGATGTAAACGCCCTGCCACCCGATGCACGATAAAGAAAGCGCTGAGTGGGCGCGACGATGTGCTTGATTATCCACACACCAAGACGTGTGGCACCTAGCCGATCAATCATTCGATTACCTGCTGCGAACAACTCGCGAATGCCATGATGATATTTCGTTGCCTGTATTTTAACCTATTGTGTCACGAAACAGCTACTCAGCGACTCGCGCTTCGCCTGCGCAGCGCAGCGGAGCGGCGTCAGGTGGATGGGCGTGTTGGGCGGCACATTACAAGTACATAAAGAAAAGCCCCGTGAAAATAATAACGTCTTGCAGACAATGAATCAACCACGCCCAGAATATGCCGTGTGTCTCATAGATCGACTTGGCCAACAGCCAACCCAAAAACCCGGCCAATGCCACACCTGCTATTCCACCAGGCGTTCCGAAGTAATGCACCGACCCGAAGATGGCTGCCGACGTCAGATATATCAACTGACTCGATAATAATCCGTCCAGTGCGCTGACTACAGCAAACCGGGTGATCATCTCTTCAACGAAGGAGTTGGCAATTGCAAAGACAAGTATCCAGGGCAGATAGCGAAGATTATGTGTCTCGATACTATTGCCACGGATGACTTGAAGATAGATAAAAACAAAAGTCACCACGGAAATGATAACCGCAAAGTTCCTGCCAATTTGAAGCCAGCCTTCCCCCGGTTTAGGGGTCAAACCAATCAGTTTGACCGGTTCGACGGGAGCGTCGATCTTACCAAGAGCGAAGAACTTCCTAAAGTTTGTTGGCCCAAGTAGGAAGGTGAACAACAGAACGATACCTGCTAGCCCCAAAGTAATCAGTTGATACTTCAACTCGCCATCCACATACGCATTGGCAAGAAGCGGCTTCGTGATGATGCTGACGCTTTCGGCCTTGAAAAACAACAATGAGAGCGTTGCGGCTATGATTATCGGGATGAGAAGTAGCCTGATTGTCTGTCTGCCTTCTTTTAGTTTCATTGTATACTCCTTAATCTTTATTTAGCCGCCTAACGGCACGCGCTTCAGCCGCGCCGCGAAGCGAGCGCAGCGGCGTCAGGTGCAACGTCTCATGATGACGCGGCCATCATTGTTCCTGGGGGAACGGATAAGCCCGTTCCCAGGAAGCGCGTGTTGGGCGACGTTTTACCCACAAATTGACTCATATTGCAGATTGTAGTTCATTTACGACCAAACCACCTATGAACAGAAGCAACGTATTCTTCGTATTCTTTGCCAAACTTGGCTGCCAAGTACTTCTCCTCAGGAATTATCAGGATGTAATGGCAGAGAACGATTGAAGCCAGAAGCGTTACTAATGCCCAAAGTATGTTCAGCGTCAGGGCGATACCGAAGAAAACAATAACACTCGCAAGATAGAGCGGATTTCTTGATATTGCGAACACGCCTGTTTGCACAACCTTACTTGTTGGATGACCAGGGTCGGTAGGTTGACCATAATGGGCAAGCTCACGACGAGCCAAAACGATAAGACCTATGCCGAGGATGATCAAAACGATTCCAATAAGGACGAGGACTTGCCTGAGGATTCCTTGCGGTAATGAAAATGGGACTACAAATTGTAGGGCGATGCTGATAAGAAATGGAATGCCAAAAATGACTTCTGCACTCTCCCATTGACTTCTATGTGCGGAATCAACGCTCATTTTGTTTCACCAATCCTGTTTATATTTTGCGCTCTCATTGTTGGGTACAACCGCCTGACGGTTTGCGTTAGCCGCTGGTGGGCGGGCGGGGATTCGGCTGGGGAGCAGGAAAAAGCCCGAAGTCAGAAAAATGCCTGAAAATGCGGCAGAATCCCACCAGTCGGCTGCGCGCTGCGTTGGCTGGCGTTTTGTTGTGCATGACGCTACCTGTTTAAATAGATGCTCGTTCGTAATTTACGACAATAACACCACTGGGAGTAACCTTGCTTTCTGTTACCTTGAACGACATTGGAGTTGTGCCTTCTGCAAATAACCGCTTCCCAGCGCCCAATGTTATTGGATATATCATCAGCCAGAACGTATCTACCAAATCATGCTTGATAAGTGTCTGAATAAGGTTGCTACTTCCCCAAACGTGCAAGTCTGAACCTTGCTGCTGCTTGAGATTGGCAATTTTTTCTGGAATATCTGCACTTAAAAACACGGACGGTTGCCAATTGCTAGAAGTTCTGGTATTCGATGCAACGTATTTGATTGCTACGTTAACATTAGGCCATATGTCTGCATGTTGAGGCCAGTATGGTTCCCAAATTTCAAAGGTTGTACGTCCTAACAACAAGTCAAACGGCAAGTTCATTTGCCTTCTCAGAAGCGTTCCAAGAATCTCGTCCGAATATGAACTTATCCACCCGCCGTGCACAAAGCCACCACTGGTATCTTCTTCTGGTCCGCCTGGGGCTTGTATAACGCCGTCAAGGGAAATGTGTTCAAGCACGATAATTTTTCTCATCCCTAAATTCCTTCAATGTTTTGGCTACCATAGAGCAATACTATATTTTCAGCGAAGCCAGCCAACGGCCTGCGCTTCACCTGCGCCGCGAAGCGCAGCGGAGCGGCGTCAGGTGCAAGCGCAGGTTAGGCCGCCCTTTGCTCTGGGAGCAGAGCGTAGCATAGACTACAGACTGTGTTTGGCGGCATTGCATTCCGCTGCTATGTTGTGACTGGCGTTCGTCAGGGCTACAGCTTGTCTACGTCAGGCTTGTTGAGCTGAGGACGTTGCTCAGGAAGCACTTGGCTTCACGAAGCGGAAGTATCCAAGGCCCAAGGCCAACAATAGCCAAATGGCGACGGCAGACCAACCGAGGGCATTCATCAGGCCAGAAAGTTGGACTGATAGAGTCACGATGAAGCTAAGAGCATCGGTGATAAAGAGGGCGAGGATGATGCCCTGTAGTGTCTTAGGGTCTGCAGTTGTTCTGATGAACCAGCATAGCAGGCCAATTCCAATGAAGCTCGCACCAACACATCGTGCCATGAATGTTCCGGCTGGGTCTAGCGTGACACCGTACAATGACAACAATTGCACTGGTACCAGAACAGTCGGGATTCCGAAGGCGAGCTCGACAATAGCCTTAAACACCAAGAAATTAGCGAGTTTCATGGCGCTGCCTCCTGATTTTGCCAGGCTGAACCTGGATAGTCCTCACTCTTGCGTACATGGTTGGCCTCCTTTCTACTTACGAGGCTATTTGAACTTGCTGTCCTTCACCCCAAGCTACCCGTCCGAAATCCTGTATGGTCGGTCTCAAATTCCGTCTCACTGACTGGCGAACTGCCCACCAAGCGGCCTAACAGGGAGCATCAGCCGCAGGCAAGCCGAGCGCAGCGAGGCGAAGCCTGTCGGCTGGATGCGCCGGTTAGGCAGCATCAGCCCTTGGGTAGGACGCGTTGCTAGTGCAATCGCATAGAACGACAGGGCCTGCCGGGCGATGGGCTGGCCGCCTGGGTCGGCGTGGCGGTTTGTGTGCTGGTGGG
>CAZCYV010000022.1:0-32473 GCA_964503145.1 uncultured Anaerolinea sp.
AAGCCCGTCAATCGAGATGAGCAAATTGAGGATTTCCATGCGGCCTTAGACCGTATCCGGGTGCTGGGATCGATCTTCCAGACGCTCTATGAGTGGTATGGCGGTCCAGGCATTGGTAAAAGCACCCTCGTCCAATTGTTACAGGCGGAATGCGATAAAATCCGTATCCCGTACTCTGTTGTTGACTTCGCCAAAAAACGCAATCCGCGCGCCGATAGGTACAAAGAAGACCTCAGCCTGCTGATCGAAGATTTGGTGATAGGCCTGCGCCACGAAAGCGTCCACGAAGTTCGGGAGGCAATCGAGCAATACCGCAAAGCGCCGGAGAAAGATAAAGAACGAAAGCTGGATGACGTCGCGCGAGCGTTTCAGCGGCTTATCCGAAAGTTGACGGATGAAGGCCCTGTGGTGCTGTTTTTTGACGAAACCGAACAGGCCGATCAGGAATACGTCGCCGCCTGGCTGGAGGAGTGGATTGTCAATCCGCTGGCTCAAAATGGGCGCTGCCTGATCGTGTGGACCGGGCGCCGGCCGCAACGCTGGAAGCGCTTCGAAGTGCGCCGGCGGGCGCGCGTGCAGGAATTGGGGGTTTTTGACCAAAAAGGTACGGAAAGCCTGTTCAAAAAAAACAGCTCCTATCCGATCAGCGATCTGGCTGTTCCGGTGCGCAAATTAACTGGCGGCCATCCATTTGCGGACACCATCGTCTTGCGCTACCTGGACCACATGGCGCGAGAGGGCCAGAAGCCCAAAAAGGATCAATTCGACCAGATCGAGGTCAGCGTGCTGGATGAGCTGGTGCAGAACTTCGTCGATTCTTTTGCCTTCAAAGATCTGCCCGCCGAGCTTATCAGCGCCTGCCGGGTGATGTCCCTGGTGCGCCAGTTCGACGTCATCATGCTGCGTGAGATCTTGACCCAGGCTTTGCCGGAGGAGTTCGGCAAGTATGACCGCAACGATTTTGGCGATTTGCTTTCGCGGCTGCGTTCGACGCAGTTGGTGCTCTGGGACGACCGCCGCAAAGGCTATGCGCTCGACCCAACCTTGCGCCATATCGTTGGAGAACATATTCGCCGCCATCAACCGTCATTCTACGCCCAGGTCAACCGCTTTGCAATCGAAGTGTATCGCGACTGGATCGAACGCTCCGGGGATAACCGCGGCATCTACATCGTCGAAGAACTCTACCACCAGGCCTGCGCCAACCAGGTTCTAAATCCCCCAGAACAGGTCGAGCTTTCTACTTTGCTGAAACAAAGGATTGATGAATACCAACAAAGCGATCCTGACCTGCGTGCTTCCGGGCTGGACCGTTTGCAACATGAATTGGAGGCTGATCCGGATCTGCCGAGGCTAATTGGAAACGAGCGACTAGGAGCGTTGGTGGATATCGTCCGCGACGCGCGCATCGCTGCCTATCAATCTTCGGTATAAAAGGCGACTCATATCACCAAAAAATTCGAGTTTTCCGGGGGCTTAAAATGAGCGAAATTGTCAGGCGCCAAGAAGAAGTTGGCAAGGCTCTGGAGTTGTGGGAAGGGCTCTGTCAGGGGAAGGCGGAAACAACTTGTCTCGAATTTTACGGAATTCCAGGGATCGGCAAGACCGAGCTGGTAAAGCAGATAAAGGGGGATTTAGAAAGCATGGAGGCTTTGTGTGCCTATTTGGATTTTAATCCGGTTCGGAATCCAGGCTGCAAAAGCTATTCCAGCGATCCAAAGACCCTCCTTGACGTTTTAATACACGGCTGGAAACTTTCACTAACAGATCCATCTGCAGCCCAAATAGTGGATGAGGTTAAGCGCTGCGATTCCAAAGATACAGTTGTCCTCATATGTGATGAAACGGATAAAATTCCAGAAGAACTTGACTGGTTCGAAGAAAAGCTCATCTGGCCGTTGATGTTAAGCACTCATTGTCTGATCATTTGGGTGGGTCAAAGGCAAAAGCAATGGGATGTGAGACACTCTGAACTAAAGTTAAAGGTGCTATCATCACCCGTAGAGCCAATTCCAGACAACGCTGTAATAAAAACATGTTTGGCGGCACGGGGCGTGCCTTCAGATGAGATCGATCGAGTTTTGGTGCCCTGGATTAGGGATATCACTTTTGGCCATCCACTGGCAGAGCAAGTGGCGGCCAGTACGTACTGTCTTCACCGCGGAAAGACCGAAGAGGAACTCAAAAAAGAAATTGCAGAGGCTATCGAAGAACAGGTTATCCAAAATTATGTGTTCCAAGGTAATAAGCTTAGTGCAAGTGATCTGTACTTCCTGGCGCTGATGCGCACCGCTAACATAGAATTGTTTAGGACAAAATCCTCGCCTTCTAGTGTAACCTCATCGCCCCATCCCCTCGGATTTCGTGAATTGAAATCCACCACTCTATCAGGAGAGCCACCTAGAGGATTTTGCCAAGAAACCATCAGCAGATGGTTGAGCAAGTTTTACTCTGTTGTTAGACCTGATGAATATGTAAATGCTCAAGACATTCTAATTCGCGGATGCCAAGAACTCGCAAGTAAATCTATCGAAAGGCGAGACATGACAAGCTGGCGAAAATACGCAGTAGAGCAACTTTATCATTCGGCTTGTGCCAATACCGGACAGCCAGGAAGATATGACCTTGTGAAGACAATTACAGATTGCCTTAGTGAGCTTAACAATAGTGCGTTGCTGGCTGATTCAGATAAAGACGATTGGAAATCCAAGCTTGAGAGTTTGATTAGAGGGGATAAAGAACTATATGAACTGATTGGCTCTGATGCCTTGGACAAAATAATTTCGGCTATCCGCTAAGCGCAGGCGTGTGAGACACGACAAGGAAAGAGGCAAAGTGATGAAAGCACCAACTCTAGTAGATCAATATTTTGTTGGCCGAGAATCGCATCTGGAAGAATTTAAATCTTTCATTTCGCGTCAGAAAGACTATCGGGTGCTTTTTATCCATGGGCCTGGGGGAATTGGCAAAACCTGGCTGCTGCGAAAGATGATTGCGGCAGCTCATGAAGTGAACCACCCGGAGTTGCTCGTGGTAGATGACCTGATTGATATGTATTCTACTGCCGTTCATAGCATTGAGGGGGTCCAAGAACGCTTGATTGCTTTGCTGGAAGACGTTCTTGGCCAACCAGCGTTCGAACGGTATCGAAGCAGCAAGGTAAACCTGGAGAGGGGAATACAAGAGAGATACCGCGAAGAGATTCTGGACAGCATGCGTCAGGGCCTGCAAAAAGATTTCATCGAAGATTGTCGTGCGCTTTCGGAGAATAGAAAGGTGCTGGTCTTTTTAGATACCTTCGAACGGGTGCAGCGTGATCAGGTAGGCAAGTGGGTATTGGTAGAGCTGGCGCGCCAGCTCCCTAATTTCTTGTTTGTGATCGCCAGCCGGGAAACTTGGGGCGGCAATACCTACATCTGTTCCCGCAGCGTCGAGGGGTTCTCTGCTGAGGAAGCACAGGAATATTTTGAAGGACGTGGATGGGGCAAAGCTGAACCAGAAGTGCTGAAGGTCATCCGAGAGAAAGCATCCGGCCATCCGCTAAAAATTGAATTAGCGCTCGAATTCTTGAGCGCCGGCTTGATCCAGGATATCGATAAGCTGCGCAGAGCGGGCGTGGATGAATTCGAGGAGGCCTTGATGGCTTCGTTGCTGGAGATGGGTCAAGGTCTCTTTGGCTCACGGAAATTCGATCTTGCTGTGCACCAGGTGATCCTCTTTATGGCGTATTTCAACCGCCGCTTCAATGCCGAGTTGTTGCAACGCTTTATCGATTATGGGGCAATAGATCTTTTGGGTCTGCAGCCCGAAGACGTTTTGAGCAAACTGGAGCAAGAGTTCTTTTTTGTCAAAACCAGGCCGGACGGTTATGTTCAACTGCATGACGAAATGGAGCGTTTGGTCAACAAACATTTGTGGCCAAGAATAGATCCCATCGGTGATTTTCGGCATGAGCTGGCCGGCCTTGCCTGCGAATGGTACGAAGAAATGATCCAGCGGGCAAAGGGGGAAGAAACGACCCTGGATGATCTAAAGGCCGAACACCTGATTTATTTGATCGAAGCCGACCTGGACAAAGCATTTACCTTACTCAACGGCTACGGCTACGACTCTTTTGTGCTGAACAATCTCCTGGTCGTCGAGATTAAGCCCGACAAAATTAAGGGGTTACCCGCCGACTATCGTTATCCATTTGCGGTAGATTTGGGCGAGCGGGCGCGCCGGGTGTATCTGTATGAGCGGGGACGGGAATACTGGGATATTGCCATTGATGCAGGCAGACAAAAGGATGATCCCAAACAGATCATCCGGGCGCTTCTGGGCAAGCATAATTGCACCCATCCGGATGATCCCAGGGGATCGCTTGACATCCTTCAAGAAGCCCTGTCTATGTGCGCCCGCAGTGAAAACCGGCGCGCCGAAGTACTATATGAGATTGGTTTCACATACAGGCTGCTGCAAGATATCCCCAAGGCAATCGAATATTATCAAAAAGCCAAGGATGCTGCTCCAAACAAAGCATGGATGGCAATGATCTTAAATGATCTGGGATATGCTTATACTTATTGGAGCGATTACAACGAAGCCATGCGTTGTATAAAGAAGGCCCTAGACCTTCGTGGGATGCGTGTAGACTTCCTGGAGGCGCAAATTGCTTCAAGTGAAGGTGCTAGAGAAGCAGAAGGCTTTGGAGGAGGTGAGCTAGAGCGAAAATTGGCGGATGCTCGTTGGGAATTGGGTTTATCATTCAATACACTGGGTGAGATCAAGCGTTACGAAGTCGATCTCTCAGCTGCGACGGGTGCCTATTCGGAAGCCTTGGAACTTTTTAAGAATGCAAACGATTTTTTGTGGCTAGCCAGGGCGCTGTATTCGCGCGGCGAAGCCCATCGCCGGCTTGCGGAACTTATGTATTCTCAGAATCGCTTCAAGGCCAGCAAAGACTTCGAGGAAAAGGCTGAAAAGGATCTGCAAGACAGTTTGAATCTTTGTGACCAATACCGACTCAAAGAGAAATACACCGCCTACCGGCGGTTGGGACGATTGAGACATGACCAGGCCAAACGCGCCAGCGACCCGAGTAAACGCCTTGAATTGTTGAAAGAAGCTGGCGAGTATTTTCAAAAAGGATTACAAGCCGCCAAGGACGACCGAAATACGCTGGAAGAGCTTGAGAATCTGACCGAACTGGCGTTCCTGGTGGATGACCGCCTGGAGGCGTATAAACAGAAGTCCCGCAGCAATTCGCTGGTCCAGGAACAAATCCAGGAAGGCGACAGGGATATTCAACGCTTGAGAGAAGCTTTAGACCGCCACAGAGAAGATCCAATTAGGATTTATCAGTTCCCCGTGTTTGAACATCTGCTCGAGCTGGAAGAGGGCGCCTTCCGCTTCGTGCAGGGCCAGTTCGACGAGGCTTTGGAGTTTTACTTAAAGGGATATGCTGGTTTGGCCAGCATCCCTGGATATGGGGTGGCGCGCTATCGCCAGCATCTGGGCCACCTGCTCGATCAGCTCAAAAAGCTCGAAAAGCTCGATAAACCCGGAAGGCCCAAAGAAGAAACTGTTGTTTGGAAATGGGGAAATGCGTTCATTCAGAAGTGGGCGGATACGCGGGTTCAGCCCATTGATCCTTCACAACCTGAACAGACCCTGGCACAACTTCATCCGAGGCTGGTCAAAGAGATACAAATTCACCTTGAGACGGCGTTTTTGCCAGAGGAATGAGCGAGGTGCACATGGTAGATCCTACACCCAGAGTGCTTAGCGCTGCGTCAAACGTCGATGAACGAGCAGTATCAGGCAAGCCGTGCGATTGCGCCTGCGCGCATGCGCCATGCACCAGCGCTACATCCTTTGACCTATCCACCCCCTGGCGCGCCGCCTCGGGTGCCCGGGTTTTTCCGCTCCCTGGCGACTGGCAAGGGTTGTTTGCCCCGGGTGGCCCTGTCTCCCTGGCAGTGCTTAACCAGCCCGCCTATGAGCTCTGGAGACGTTTTCAAAACCCACAAACTATTGCTGGGCCCCAATTCAAGGCTCAAGAGGTTCAAGTTCTGCAGGAAATGGCCCGCGTTGGCTTGCTCCTGCCGCAGGGCGCGCCAGATTTTCAGCCTACGACACGCAACTGGCAACTTTCCGTCTGGTTACACCTTACCGATCGCTGCAATCTGCGCTGCTCCTATTGTTACCTGCCCCATGTCCGCGAAGATATGTCCCTGGATGTCGGGCGTGCTGCAATCGAGGCCGCTTTCCGCTCGGCCGTGAATCACGGTCATCGCCAGATTAAGCTCAAATATGCTGGCGGCGAGCCGTTATTGCAGTTCTCACTGATAAAAGAATTGCATCCATACGCCCAACGGCTGGCTGCAGAAAAGGGTTTGGAGTTGGGCGGCGTCGTACTCAGCAATGGGACACTGCTGACTGAAGCGGTCGTCGCCGATCTGCGCGCTCTTGGCCTGCGCCTGATGATTTCGTTAGACGGAATAGATGGGTGGCATAACATGCAACGCTCTTACGCAAGCGGGCGCGGGTCCTTCGATGATGTTGCTTCCGCCGTAAAACTCGCCCTTGCCAACGGGCTAATGCCGGATATTTCGATCACGGTCAGCGGGCGCAACGCCGCAGGCTTACCTGAAATCGTCGGCTGGGTGTTGGAGCATAATCTCCCATTCGGCCTTAATTTCTACCGGCTGAATGATTTTTCAATTAAGCATGAAGACCTGAAGCTCGAGGAGGAGAGGATCATAACAGGTATGCTGGCAGCTTTTGAAGTCATCGAAGCCAATCCTCCCCAGCACAGTCTGTTGGCATCGTTGATTGACCGGGCCAACCTGGCTGTATCGCATGAATATGCCTGCTCGGCAGGGCAAGATTATTTGGTCTTTGATCAAAACGGACGTGTTGCAAAATGCCAGATGATGATGCACCAACCGGTAACGGACATTCACGCGGCCGATCCGTTGGTCCTCATCCGTGAAGATCAGAGTGGACTACAGAATTTTTCGGTGAAGGAAAAGGAAGGTTGTCAAGGTTGCCAGTGGAAATACTGGTGTGCAGGCGGCTGTCCGTTGGAAACGTACCGGACGACCGGGCGTTATGATGTCAGGTCACCCAATTGCAACATCTATAAAGCCTTGTATCCCGAAGCGCTGCGCTTGGAAGGACTGCGTCTGCTGAAATATCAGGCTGGTTTGAGCACTCTGTGCTTCGAACCTTTATGAATGATTTGAGATTTTTGGGGAAATCTGCACACCAAATCGATCATGTGGTTTGCCCCTTCACTTAAGGCTGGCAAACGGGTGTGATTTCCGGCCCAGAATCCTCTGGGCTGCTTGTCTGATATGCTCCACCTTCGCCAAGCGAACCGGCCTCAAGCGATTCCCCGTCTGTTGAAATGCGCGGCACAATTGACAACCCAGCCGACTAGATGTATACTGCGCTATAATTAAACCGACGGTCGGTTTAATATCCTGTTCATCGAGGTCGAATCATGGCTCGCTCCGCCAAAGAAGACGCTCAATCGGCCCGCCGCAGCGAAATCCTGGCCGCGGCGCGGCGGCTGGTCTATACCAAAGGCTATGAGCAGATGACCATCCAGGATATTCTGGACGATCTACAGATTTCTAAAGGCGCCTTCTACCACTATTTCGACTCCAAAGGGGCCGTTCTGAATGCCCTGGTCGAGCGCATGGTCACCGATGAAGTGTTGCCGCTGATCCTGCCGATTGTGCAGGACCCGAACCTGTCGGCGGTCGAGAAATTGGAGCGCTACTTCGACACCGGCCTGCGCTGGAAATCGGCCCAAAAGCCGCTGATGCTGGCCTTGCTGCGGGTGTGGGTGGCCGACGAAAACGCCATCGTGCGCCAGAAGATGTTTTCCAGGACGGTCGAGCAGGTCACGCCCTTGCTCACCAGCATCGTCCGCCAGGGAGTCCAGGAGGGCGTCTTCACTACCGCCTACCCCGAGCAGGTGAGCCAGGTGATCATCTATATCCTGCAAGGGCTGAGCGACATGATCATTGAACTGCTCCTTGCTAGCAAAACAGAACTCGACCCGCTGCGCGTCGAGCGTACCGTGACCGCCTACACCCGCGCCCTGAACGACGCCGTGGAGCGCGTCTTGGGAGCGCCGGCCGGTTCCTTGAGTCTGATCGACCCCGAAGGGCTGAAGCAGTGGTTTGCGCCCGCAGCGGGCGCCCAACAGCCACAGCCACTTCAGGCCAAAGCTGGATAGCGGTTCACACCGGAGTTGCATCATGCACGAGCCAACCAGAAAGGGACACGCAACATGAAGCTCTATCTTCTCCTTGCCTGGCGCAACCTGTGGCGCCACCGCCGCCGCACCCTGATCGTCGCCGTGGCGATGGCGCTGGGTCTGGGGCTGATGATGTTCTACGATGGCCTGATGGCCGGTTTCGACCAGGCCATTTATGGCAATGCGATCAAAGTCCTGGGTGGGAACATCCAGATCCACGCGGAAGGCTACAACACGGAAGCCGGGCAGAACCCGCTACTGCCGCTGCCGGATGACCAGGCGGTGGTACAGGCCGCCTTGTCTCATCCATTGGTGCAAAGCGCTACGCGGCGGATCATTACCGGCGGGCTGGTCACCAGCCCCGAAGGCGCATTCGGAATTAACATCATCGGCATCGAGCCGGAGAAGGAACAGGAGGTCAACCTGGTGGCGCAACACGTCGCTGCTGGGCGATATCTTAAGGAGGATGACGGCGACATGGTCTATATCGGCCAGGGCCTGGCCGATGCGATGGCTGTCGGCGTAGGCGATCGGATCACCATGGTTGGACGCTCCACCCACGACCAGACGCGCCAGCGCACGATGACCGTGGTCGGCATTTACGACCTGGGCATGCCCGAATTCGAGAAAGGGTCGGTGTACATTTCGCTAAGCGAAGCACAGACCCTGTTCGACCTGGCCGGGAAATCCACCGAAGTCGCCATCGTGCTGAAGCGGTTGGGCACAGAACCCCAGGTGATCGCGGCCATTGAACCACTCTTGCCCGGTTACGAAATCGACACCTGGAGAAACAACTACCCAGAGCTCCTGGCAGCCATTACCACCAAGAACAGCGTGATGAACATCTTCGGCGTGATCATCCTGCTGATCGCCGGCATCGGCATCCTGAACCTGTTGTTGATGGCCGTGTATGAGCGGACGCGCGAGATCGGTCTGCTGGGCGCCATGGGGTTGAAACCGCGCCAGATTTCCTTGCTGTTCATCTTGGAAGGGACCTTGATGGGTTTGTTGGGAGTGGGGGCTGGGATCATTTTTGGCCTGTTCATCAATGGGCTGCTGCGCCAGATCGGCCTGGATTTCAGCGCCATGACGGGCGCGGTCGAATACATGGCGCTGATCAGCGACCGCATCTACCCTACCTGGGGCCTGGAAAAATTGCTCGGCCGCGCACTGACGGTAGCGATCATCGCCGCGCTGGCCGCGCTGATCCCGGCGAGCGAGGCTGCCCGCCGCGAGCCGGCCGAAGCCTTGCATCATGTATGACCCGCGTCCCCTGAGAGGTATTGTATGATCCAACTCTTTCGAATGGCGTTTCGCGATCTTGGCCGTAACCGCCGCCGGACCTTTTTCTCCGTCCTGGCGCTGGCGATGGGACTGGCTCTGCTGATCCTGATGGCGTCTTTTATCAAGGGCGAGATGGATAACGCTATGGATACCACCATCCAATTGCAGAGCGGTCATCTGCAAATCCGCGCCCAAAATTACGACGAAAGAAAGACCAGCCTGAAATGGGCGGACCTGATCGAGAATCCCACCCAGGTAGCCGAACAAATTTCCAGGCTCGAGCCGGTGCTCGCCGCCTCGCCCCGGCTGTTTGCCAGCGGGATCGTGGCCTCTCGCAAGCAGTCCGCCGGAGTTCAGATCATTGGCATCGAACCGGACTCGGTGACTAACGAACCCTACCGGAAGGGCCTGGTCAGCGGCGAGTTTCTCACCCCTGACGACCGTGAGGGCATTCTTATCGGTCGTCCGCTGGCCGAGAAAATGGGAGTGGGCGTGGGCGACCAGATCAACCTGATCGCCAACACCTCCAACGGCGATGTGAGCGAGCAACTCTTCACCATTCGAGGCATCTACTCCACAGAAACCCGTGTTTTCGACAGCGCCATCGTCTTCCTGCCGTTGCAGAAGGCTCAGGCGATCACCCGGACCGAGAACCATGCCAGCACGATCTTTGTCCTGCTCAAAGATAAAGACCAGACCGACGCGGTAGTTAACGCGCTGCAGACATCGAGTTACAAAATTCTGACCTGGACGAAGATGAACGAAATCATCATTCAGACCGAGAACCTGTCCAATTCGTATATGTTCCTGTTTTACATCATCGTGTTGGCGGTAACTGCCACGGTCGTCATCAACACGCTGATTATGGCAGTCTTCGAACGCACGCGCGAGATCGGCATTCTATCCGCCATCGGCATGAAAAGCCAGCGCATCATGGCTATGTTCCTGGCCGAATCGTCCATTCTGGCGGTAGGCGGCATCCTGCTGGGGCTGATTCTGGGGTCGTTAGCGGTCGCTTATCTTGAGCGGAATGGTCTCTACGTGGGCAACATGGCTATCGGCGGAGGCGGTTTCTTGATCCGCGACACGGTTTATGCCAAATTCAACCTGGATGGCACGATCCAGGTGAGCCTGATGGCCTTTGTCGTCACCCTTTTGGCCGGGCTCTATCCGGCTGTGCTGGCTGCCCGCATGGAGCCGGTAGAAGCCTTGCGCGCTGAAAAATAAGGAGAACAACATGGAAGTCGCCAAAGTTGAAAATGTCACTCGTGTCTATAAGGTTGGTCAAGTCGAGACTCTGGCCCTGCGCGGCGTCAGCCTCTCCATTGAGAGCGGCGAATTTACTGCCCTGGTTGGGCCTTCTGGCTCGGGCAAGACGACCCTCTTGCAATTGATCGGCTGCCTGGACCAGCCCACCAGCGGTAAGGTGTACATCAACGGCAAAGATGTCAGCAAACTCAACCGCAACCAGCGCGCCGACGTACGCCGCGGTACGATCGGTTTCATCTTCCAGTTCTTTGCCCTGATCCCGACGCTCAGCGCTTATGAGAACATCGAAATGCCCCTGCTGCTCAACGGACGCAGTTCGTCTGAGCGACGGGCGCGCGTGATGGAACTGCTCCAGGCGGTGGACCTTACCGAGCGCGCCCACCACCGCCCCGACCAGCTCAGCGGCGGTGAGCAGCAGCGCGTGGCCATTGCCCGCGCCCTGGCCCCCAGGCCATCCATTATCCTGGCCGACGAGCCCACCGCCAACCTGGATACCGCCAACGGCAAACAGATCATGGAAATCATGACCCGCCTCAATCAAGAGACCGGGGTAACTTTCGTCTTTGCTACCCACGATCCGCGCGTGATCCAATACGCCCGACGCGTGATTACCTTGCGGGACGGTCTGATCGACGCCAACAATGTGCAGCACCCTTTTGAGGACGAGAAGGTCGCCCTGGGAGTCTGAGAATGAAAATGACACCACCGACAAGCAGGCTGGCTTCGTTCATTTTGCTCGCCGCGCTGTTGGTCGGGTGCGGCGTCTTCAACCCCGCCACGCCCACGCCGTTGCCCACCGTCGTGCTGGATAGCAGCCGCGCTGCGCCGCAATCTCCCTTGCCAGTGAGCGGCGGCGTGGTCGCTTCGGGTGTAATTGCCCCCGCCCAGGTCGCCCGACTGGTTTTCGCCATCGCTGGCAAAGTCGAGACGGTGGCGGTCGCCGTGGGCGACGAAGTCAAAGCTGGTCAGCCGCTGGCGCAGCTCGAAGGCCAGGAGGATCTGCAAACGGCAATCAGCCAGGCCCAATTCGAGCTGCTCCAGGCGCAGCAGGCCCTGGAGGACCTCAAAAAAGAGGCTGAGTCCGCCCGCGTGCAAGCCATGCAGGAGATCATCACCTTCGAGAAGGCGGTGCGCGACGCCCAGTACGCTCTGGACAACTTCACTGTTCCCGTCAACCAGGCCGGGATGGACACCGTCGAAGCCTTGGACGCCATGAAAGAGCGCCTGGAGGCGGCGCGCGCGGCGTTCGAGCCTTACCGTTATCACCCTTCCAGCGACCCGGTGCGAAAGGAGCGCAAAGAAGCGTTGGATCAGGCCCAGGCCGATTACAACGCCGCCGTGAGGCGACTGCAATACGAGTATGATTTGCAGGTGGCCCAAGCGCAATTGGACAAAGCGCTGGCAGATTACGCCGTCTTGCAGGCCGGCCCCGACCCGAATAAAGTGCGCCTGGCGGAAGCCCGCCTGGCAAACGCCCAGACGCAGTTGGCCGCCGCCCAGGCCTCCCTAGATCACCTGACGCTGACTGCGCCCTTCGATGGCACAATCGCTGCAATTAACATCCATCCAGGTGAATGGGTTGTCCCTGGACAGCCCGTGCTGACTCTGGCCGACCTGTCTCAACTGCGCGTCGAGACCACCGACTTGAGCGAGCGCGATGTGCCCAAGGTCAACCTCGGCCAGCCAGTCACCGTGTTCATCAAGGCGCTGGGCGAGCAGGTACCCGGCCGCGTCAGCGACATCTCGCCGCTGGCGGATACTCTGGGGGGCGATGTGGTGTATAAAGCCATTATCGAGTTAGATGCGCTTCCTCCCGGCCTGCGGGCGGGGATGAGCGTAGAAGTACACTTCGGCCCAGAATCGTAATGAGCGGGGTGGGTTCGCTGAACCCACCCCGATGATTTTCACCAGGGGGTGGACGCCGGAATGCACCCATTCGGCATCAAAGGTGTTTTATGGTTTGATTGAATTCCCATCGGGAGAAAGATTGCCTTGAAGAAGAGAATCCCTGTTATCGGCCGGGAGCGCGTTGCGCTGGTCAGCGGCGGTTCTAGCGGGATCGGGCTTGCTGTTGCGCGATTGCTGGCTCAAGAAGGTTGTCATGTCTGGCTGGTGGCCCGCAGGAGGCAGAGGCTAGAGGCGGCGCTGGCCGAGGTGATCGCCGCCAGGCAGAGCGAGGCGCAACGCTGTGGGATGATCTCCGCAGATGTGTCCGATCCGCAACAAGCCCTGGCTGTCGTTGAGCAAGTCGCCCAGGAAGTTGGCGCGCCGCACTTGCTGGTCAATTCGGCGGGCGTCGCGCGTCCGGGCTATGTGCATGAACTCGGCCTGGACGACTTCCGCCAAATGATGGAGATCAACTATTTCGGTACGGTTTATATGGTCAAAGCCGTTTTGCCGGAGATGCTCTCTCGCCAATCAGGTCACATTGTCAACATCTCTTCTGTGGCCGGTTTTCTGGGCGTCTTCGGCTACAGCGCCTATGGCGCTTCGAAGTTTGCCGTAACGGGCTTTTCGGAAATCTTGCGCGCCGAGCTGAAACGGCATGGAATCGGCGTTTCCATTGTCTTCCCCCCCGACGTGGACACACCCCAACTGAAATATGAGTCGCAATTCAGGCCAGCAGAGACCCGCGCCCTGGTCGAAGGCGCGGCCATCCTGTTGCCTGAAAAGGTCGCCGAAGCCATCTTGCGCGGCGTATTGCGTGGACAATATGCTATACTTCCCGGCGGGCTGGCCAAAGCCTTGTACATCTTTACCAACGGCACCGGCAGCCTCGCCCGCCCGGTGATGGATTGGATCGTCGCCAGGGCGCAACGGTCGGCTCATAAAAACGAATAGATACCTGTGGGAGCGGTGTTCGTCAAAATCCCATTCATGCGGTAGATACAGGAGGCTGAAAATCATGGATATTTTCGAGAAGTGCCCCAGCTTTACGGCTGCCAGGGAGGCAATAGCCGGCGGCTACTATCCCTTCTTCATCCCAATGACGGATAATGAAGGCAGCGAGGCGATCTATCAGGGCCGCAGGGTGATCATGTGCGGCTCCAACAACTACCTGGGCCTGACGACACATCCCAAGGTGCGCCAGGCAGCGATCGATGCCATCCAGCGTTTTGGCACCAGTTGCACCGGTTCGCGCTTCGCCAATGGCACCCTGGAATTGCACGAGCAGCTAGAGCGGGAGCTGGCTGACTGGGTAGGCAAAGAGGCGGCACTGATCTTCACCACCGGTATGCAGGTCAACCTCGGCGTGATCAGCGCGCTGGTGGGGCGCGGTGATGTCGTCGTCCTGGACAAGGACGATCATGCCAGCATCGTAGATGGCGCCCGGCTGGCCTGGGGGGAGATGAAGCGCTTCCGCCACAATGATATGGACGACCTGGAGCGCGTTCTGAAGGGCATTCCAGATAAGGCCGGCATCCTGGTAGTAGTGGATGGCCTGTTCAGCATGGGAGGCGATTTATCGCCCCTGCCCGAATTGGTGCCGCTGTGCAAACGGTATGGCGCCCGTCTGATGGTTGACGACGCGCACAGCATGGGGGTGTTCGGCGGCGGACGCGGCACCGCGGCTCACTTCGGCCTGACCGACCAGGTCGACTTGATTATGTCCACGTTTAGCAAATCCTTTGCCTCCATCGGCGGGTTCATCGCTGGCGACGAGGTGGTGATCCACTACATCAAACACCACGCCCGTTCCTTGATCTTCAGCGCCAGCATCTCACCGCCCAACACTGCTGCGGCTCTGGCGGCGTTGCATGTTATTCAGGAAGAACCAGAGCGCATCGAGCGCGTCAACCAGGTGGGGGCGCGCATGCGTCAGGAGCTGAAGCGGCTGGGGTTCAACATCGGCCAGTCGGTTTCCCCCATTGTTCCCATTATCATCGGCGACGACATGCGCACCATCCTGACCTGGAAGCTGCTCTTCGAGAACGGCGTGTTCGTCAACCCGGTGCTCGCCCCTGCCGTGCCCGAAGGCCAGCAACTGCTGCGCACCAGCTATATGGCCATACACACCGACGAGCAACTCGACCGGGCGCTCGAAATCTATGAGCGAGTGGGCAAACAGACGGGGCTGATTTAGCGCCGTTTAGGTCGCTTCACCTCCAAGTTCAATTAACCGGCTGGCGACCTCTTCCGGGGTCTCCGGCCGGTTTGCTTCTTGCGCCCTTCTTCAACGCTGTCAATGGATGCGCTTGCGGCAGAGCACAGAATAGCCCAGGACGAAATTCTTGCTCCGATCCAATCTGTCTAACAAGGCGAGTAACCAGGGTATGGGCACTAGCAGGATGACTCCCAGCAGAAATAACAGCCGGGAAAAGACGTTCTTTGTCTTCTCGAAACCACCAAATACCTGCAAGGGTATTTGAGCCACCATGCAACCAATGCTGCTGAACAACCCTCCCCGTTTGTTGAAATCCAAGATCTCAAATCCATGCAAGAGCAGCAACCTGCGCAAGCCCGCCTCGGTCCAGCGCTGAAAATCGAGGCGATCATGTTCACCCCAAAGCAATGGCACCGTGAGCACCAGATATCCACCCGATTTCAATATCCGCCGAATTTCCACCAGCGCGCGGTCGGGGTCTGGAACATGTTCTAAGACCTCGGTACAAATCACAGCATCGCAGGCTCCGCCGGAAATGGGAAGAAGAGAGATGTCCCCCTGGATATCTGCAGGCTCGAACAGATCAATCCCGAAGTATTGTTCCGAACGGAAAAGCTGCTGGTAAGGCTTTTCGGTTCCGCTGCCTAAATCGAGAATTAGGCCGCTCTGCCCAACCGTTTTGGAGAATTCGGTCAGGGACCTGTGTATCTGGTGCCGCGGCAGGCTGGTGTATCTGGCCAATAATCTGTTCAGTCTCAACCGATCCATGATGTCATCCAGGCAAAAGAAACGGTAGTTTCAGACGAGTTTTCTGGCGTCAACCAGATGTGCCTAAAAGCCAGACGCTGCAAGCAAGAATTACGCCTTAATTGCAAAACGCCAATCTCTCGCGGCTAATTCTCTCAAGAACCATTCCAGGCTGAATTCATAACCCTTTGCCCTCCAGATTTTGTTGACACCCACGTGCAACATGCTGAAGATGAGCACCAGAGCCGGCAAGAACCATATCGGGCTTAGGACTGCGCTTTCATTGAAAAAGCTTCTGATGAGCATGCCCAGGCCAATAATGCCAATCAGTTGAAGATAATACACCGTGAGAGAACGCTGGCCTAGCCCGGAAATGGCCCCAAACAGCGGGGAACGAAATCCGCGATCATCCAGCAGATATCCGAACAATGAGATCAAGCATAAAAAGCAGCCCATGTACACAGCGAACGAGGCAAGATTCATTCCCAGACGTTTATCCCAGTTGTTGAAAGGAATTTGAAAGTAGTCGAAAAGCGGTTTCCTGATGATCAGCATCAACAGACCAGTCAGGAAACCGATCGAGTATTTTCGCGTTGAAGGCAGACAGTGGCCAGCAATGAACAGATCGCCAATCAGGTAACCGAAGAAGAACAAGGATGCCCAGGGGAAAAACGGCATAAACCCGATCAGGAAAGCGGATGGGATGAATCTCGGCCCGAGTTCCCCCATGGGGGAGATCAATATAAGCGCCGAGAAGAGCGCCTTTGCCGGAAACGCCCAACGCACGAAAAATGGAACGAACAGATAAGCGAAACCGATCAACTGGAAAATGCTCCAATTCAACCAACGGATGCCGCCAATGCGAAGAAATTCGCTCGTAAAAAGGTTGATCAGCGTGGAAAAGGCGAACAGCAGCAAGCCCCGCTTGATGAAGACATTCCGAAGTTGGGTTGGGGGCGCAGGCCCTTCAACAGACATCGACTTCACCGACAAGCTGGCGCTCAGCCCTGAAATTATGATAAATAGCGGCGCAGCATATCCGCCTAACGGAAGAACGATCCATTTGGTGACAAAATCATAGGCGTAACCTTCATTGGCAATAAAGACCCCCCAGAAGTGGGTTTGAACCATTCCCACAATCGCCAGGCCTCTGATGAAATCAATCGACTGCAACCTGGTTTTCATGCTTCAATCTTTCCTTGAGAGCTGCATTTGAGGCCATCGATTGTCACAGCCAGCGCCTACTCAGAGGAATTTTTGACTCGAAGTAACAGGCTTTCGCTTGTTCGAGTGTTTGGAGATTTGATCAGATTGAGCAACAGCGCATCCTCTCTAGTTTGCGGAACGACCAGAGTGCCTTCCCAGGCGTGCTCTGGGTGCAGGGTTACCGAGTCGATGAAACCATCCACCCGATAGTGCATCGGACGGCCTTCATGATTTGCAATGTACAAATTTACACATACATTTTCATCACAAGGGAGGATGCTTTGCACATAAAATTCCGTGTACGCATCTAATTCCTGGTGAAGAGAGAGCCGATCCACGAGCAGACCATACCCAAAAACCAGGCTGCCGAAAAGCCCCACAGAAAGAAGGAACCCTAAGTTGATCTTCCCTGACAAGGAATGCCTGATCCCCCAGAAGATCAACGCCATCGGCAGGAGCAGCAGAAGCAGACCAGGGGACTTGTACCCTATGAGGTTGGCCCCCAGATAGAGCACGAAAATGAGCAGCATGACGATGCCAAAGCCGGTTGCCAGATTGGCCCGCGAGATGTCGTCGAATTGAAGCGCCACCAGATAAGCCAGAGCAATCAGGGTGAGGATCTCGATTGTCAGCAACATCCAGGTGATGAAATCTGGATACCTGTTCCGCCCTTCGTCTGGAGGAGGACCCAGAATCTCGCGGATGTCAAATGACCCCAGGGCATCCAACGGTTGAGTATAAATGGCCGTGAAACCAGCGCTGTAAATTTTGTTCAAACCTAAATCTTCTGGGGTTTGGCCATAAAAGTTCGCAGCAAGCAGATGCAATTCTCTCTCACCGAGGATCAAGAAATCAAAATCCAAATTTGGCTCGTTTTTACCTGTGCTTGGATTCGTACGAAACCAAATTTCGACCGGTCCAGCCGTTCGAGGTCTGATCCACCGACTCAGCACCAGATCGCTGGCAATCTTTGCTTGCGGGTTGATTTTCCTTACCAACTGATATTCTTCGCGCAACGGCAGAGCGCGAACCTCACGCTTTACAAAGTCAGGCTGTTTTTGTGTATAAAGATACAAGGGAAAACGGTAGATATTGTTCAGGCCGTACAGCACAAAAATCAACCCCAGAGCAATGCCCAGCCAGCGCCTTTTATGAAAGATCCAGATAACGGTACCAGAGGCTGCCGGTATAAGAAATATGTAGCCAAACAATTCGAACCGATTGGACAAAGAGGTGGTTCCCGGTATTGCTGCGACTGCAAACAAAAAACTCGCCGCGCCCGCCAACCCGCCCCAAATGACCGCGGTGAGCTGCAAGATGTTCCGGTTCTCTTTTCTAAACAGTCCAATTACCGCCAGCAGGCCAAATGCCAAAGTCGTGGCCATTTGATTAAAAAGTACAATGTAATAGCGACTGGTCGCGGGGAGAGAGAAAGAAGTTAACTGAACTCCAGAGGTCGCATCCTCGACTAAATTTCGGACGATGATCAGGGGCGAATACCGAAGATAAGTCCAATAAGCAAACAACGTGACCAGCAGGAAAAGCCACAGTGTGACTAGGTCTCGCCGATCCGCCGTTGGCTCGATCCATTTCCTGGCGGCCAGCCAGTTTCGAACCCAATAGACCCCAGCCAGGACTGCGCCGAAGAACAGCAGCATCAAGCTCGAGAAGTGATGGGAAAGAACGATGCCAATAATAAAGGCCATGCTGCTAAGGCGATACAGGATTTTAGATCGTTGGTCAACCGCTGAGCGTCCCTTGATGAATGTGTAAATCGTGCCAAGAAAGAAGATGAACGCCAGGGTCTCTCTCAAGTAAAGGGAATGAAACATCAAGTACATGTAGGTAAAGCCAAAACCAATCGTGCTCAGCAGAGCCACCCTTTTGGAGCGATACAACTCCAGGCTGATTCCATGCACGAACAGGAGCGAGATCAGGCTGATTGCCGGCATCGCCCACCTCTCCCAGGTTGTGCTCGAAAGTCCAACCAGCTCCGAGAGAGAGATATCCAAAATCGAGAGAAGGGGGTAATTAGTCGAATTCGGCAGCCTCGACAGCCCCTCTTTCCACGGCGAGAGATCCAGCCAACCAACTTGCGCAATTTCGAGCGTAGCCGCTTGCTCGACGTAAGGATCAGAACCGAAAAACGGGACGCCAACAGGGACAAATAGCGTCTTAAGCGACCATACTGTCAAGATGGTGAGTGGGAAAACCCAATACAAGGCGGACACTTGAGATGCTGTAATGACCTTGTACACCGATATCGAAAGAATCAAGAACAACGCCCCCCAGAAGATAGCCGTTGGCCAGTATATCCCCAACCGAACAACGAACAGATACGCTAATAAAATGTATCCGCTGAATATTGCGACAAAGTGACTGTATCGCCGGATGCTCGGCAAGATAGTCGGCGGTTTCATGGTTTCCTGTTGCGGATGGCTTGATTGCATATCTGGATGATTTTTGCGCCCGTCTTTTCAACGCTATAGACCCCTACTGCTTTCCTCCTTTGCCTTCTCTTTTCGTCGTCGAGCGGCGCAGACAGCACATCAAGGATGCCCTGAGCAAGACAATTCCCATCTGGTGGAACGATGATACCCAGGTCATCGCCTAAATTCAATACATTTGCAACATCGCCCACATCGGTGCTGACAATCGGGGCGCCACAGGCCAAAGCCTCTTTCACCACGGTTGGACTGCCCTCCTCTAGCGAGCATAACACCAAAAGATTTGCGCCATTATAGTAGCGAAAAATATCCTGCGGCGGCACGGCTCCCAAGAAGGTTACGCCGTCACAGTTTTGGCGCGCCAGCCTGCGAAGCTCTTCGCCGTCTTCGCCCTCGCCGAGGAGGTACAACCGGGCATCTGGTAAGCTCTGGCGAACCCGACCGAAAGCATCCAGAAGCAAAGGGATCCGCTTGACCTTCGCCAGTCGGCCCACAAACAGCACCACCGGATCGCTCATCGGCCAGTTCAAAGACGACCTGGCCTGTCGGAAGGGGATGAGCTTGAAATCGGCCAGGTTTATCGGCGAAGGCATACTCGCGGTCACCTGCGCGTTGGGGTAACGGCTCAGGTAATAGTTCCTAGTGCCTGGATCGGTGGGCACAATAAAATCCACCCCCCTGACGCACAGGCGCTCGGCCAAATGGTACAACCAGCCCAAATATCGATACCAGCCAGGGTGATTGATGCGCAGATAATACGCCGGCGCCGCGCTGATCAGCACTTTCGGATTCCTGGGTTTGAACAATACGAAAGCCAGCATACAATCCATGCGGTGGGTGAGGATGACCGCCTGGGTGGAAATCTTTATGAACGGCAACCTCGAGTACAAAGCCAGCAGGTAACACACCCAAAAGGGGATCCCGCCAGGAAAGCGACGCTCGTCTTTGATCAGCGAGAGCTGCCGCCAGCGGCGTTCGCAGGCCGCGGGTTTCCGCTGCACCCCCAGGATCGTGACACGGCTGCCAGACTCAGCAAACTGGTTCACCAGGTTCATCAAATAACGAACCCCGCCGCCCTGGTCTGGGGTATTTGCATCCATTGGATGAGCGATGATCACTTCACCTGGCGCCGGATTCGACATCACTGGTCCCCCGCTCTGATTATTTTACCACCACCAGGTACACAGCCGTGACCATTTGGGCGATCAACCAGATGAAACCAATCGCAACCACATCCTTTCCCAAGGGCGTGAGCGAAAGCGTCAAACTGATCGCCGCAATCAGGGCGAAGGCCGCCACGATTTTCCTCAACCGCATCGCCACTCGCAGTGTGGCGACTTTGTTATAAACGACCACCGCCGGGATCGCAGCCAGAGAAACCAGGCGCAGCAGGATAGCCCCCTCCGCGGCATAATCGACGCCGAAGAGCAGCAAAATGGGCCGGGAGAAGAACATTACCGCAATAGCGACGATCAGAGTAATCCCGACCGTGGAGCCGAGGGCCTTCCTGGCCAATCCAGGCAGATTCCGGGCATTGTGAGAGCCTTCGACGAACAGGGAAAGCGAGGTCGCGCCGCCGATGGTGGTGATCAGGTTGAAAAAATTCCAAACGATGTAGAAGTACGCGGCGCTCGCCACGCCGACCTGCGCCGCCACAATCTGGGGCAACAATTGATAGGGCGCATCATGGAAGACGTTTCCGGCGTAATTGGGCAGGGAATAGCGAACGAGATATGCGAATCGCTTGAAACCGAGGGCGATCCTGGGATGGTAGCCTGCCACGAGCTTCGGCAAGATGAACCAGATGATGACAACCGCAGCGATCAGGGTGGGCAGGCCGAAGGAGATAAACAAAGTTTCAGCCGAGGGATAATTTGCAAAGAGCAGCACAAAGGCCAACCGTCCGATAGCGGTTACCAGATTGACCCCAAGCAAGAGTTGGCCGGCCCTGAATGCGGCAAATATCGGGGAACTGAGTTGATAGATCGCCAGCGAAACCACCAGAAAGACCAGGACGATGGAAGAGGCAGGAGTCAGGATTGCCCCTGTTGGAATATCAAGAAATACCACCCCGGGCAGTATGATCCCAGCGATCAAGATCAAGGTCATACCCCCGACAAAAGATAGCGCAAAATTGATCAATTCGGGCTTGTTCTGGGCGTCGGGCAAAAAGCGTATCAGTCCAAAGGATAGCCCCAAATTGGAGACCGTGGTCGTCAGTTGGGCAATGGCGATCATCACCACGGCTCCCCCTACCTGTTCGGCGGAATACAGCCGCGCTGAAACCCACCAAAACATGAACCCCAGGGCTGAGAGCGAAACCGTGTTGGTGAAGAAATAGACAGAATTTCTGAACAGAAAATCTTTACGGAGTGCAACCCAAATTTGCTTCAAGGAACGTGCTTCGCCCGGTTGCCTCAACGCCGAAACCATCCCCTGGTTATTCTTCTTGTTCCTTGAATTCGACCTTGATCAGTTCTCCCCGACGCACCTGGTAAGCATCGAAATCTCGCGCCACAATCGCCCCTGGAAAGACTGCGCGTGCTTCTGCAATCACATCCCGCTCCCGGTAGCGCCGAGACAGATGGGTCAGGATCAAGTGCTTCACCCTGGCCTTGACAGCCAGCTCAGCGGCGCGCTGCGCGGTCAGGTGAGCGAACTGAGTCGCCATCTGCGCTTCCTCTTCCAGATAAGTCGCCTCGATAATCAGCAGGTCAGCGTCACGGGCGACCTCTACCAAATCCTCCGTGTGCCCGGCGTCGCCCACATGCACCAGGCGCACCCCTGGACGCTCCGGGCCGAGCACCTGCTCCGGCGAGACGCGCCTGCCATCTGGCAGGGTGACTTCGTTTCCATTGACCAGATCGCGTCGCCAGGGGCCGGGTGGGATGTCCAGCGCTTCAGCGCGCTCGGGCAGAAACGGTCGGCGCGGTTTCTCTGCGAAAAGGTAGCCATAGCAATCCGCCCCGCGGTGATGCACCGGAAACGCCGAGACGCTGAAATCCTCGGCGTCGAAGATCACACCCGGCTGGACTGGCCGGAAGTGGATCTCCATGGGGGGCCTGGCGCCGCGCAGCACCACGCCGAACAACAGGTCACGGATGCGCTCCAGCGCCGCCGCGCCGCCATAAATCTCCAAAAAGTCGATCGTCTCCCAACGGCTGAAGGTGGAGAGCAGCCCGGCCAACCCCAGGATATGATCCAGGTGGCTATGTGTGATCAGGATGCGGTTCAAACGTTTGAAGCCCAGCCCCGATTTCATGATCTGCCGCTGGGTGCCCTCGCCGCAATCGACCAAGAAGCGATGTTCATCGTGCATTACCACCTGGGCGGAAAGGCCGCGGCGCGCCGACGGAGCGGATGCAGAAGTGCCTAGGAATAAGATCTCGAACAAAAGATGCCTTCAAATTGTGAGGATGAACGACTGCAGGTATTGTACCTCATTTACCGAAGCAGCCATTCTTCAGAAGGCAGCCGGGACAACAGACCAAATGTGCTATAATCCTCATGACGAGTGAGACACGCTGACATGGCGGAAAAGAAACGCCCGATACCCTCTCAGAAGGCTCATGGCAAGGCCCAGGCGCCGCAAAGATCCGCGGCGCAGAGACCTGCGGCGCAGAAACCCGCCGCGCAAAAGTCCGGCGCCAGTAAGCCTGTTGCTCAAAAGCCCAAAGCTGAGTCCCCCGCCCACTCCACCCGCGCGAAGCAAGCCCCAACCCGACGCAGCGCCTCACGCGCCGCCCCATCCATCCGTCAGGGGATGTCTCTGGATCGCAAGCTGGACATCGTTGGAGTTACTCTGGCGCTGGTCGGACTGCTCACCCTGCTCAGCTTCCTCTCCGCCACCAATGGCAGCCTGACGGGGGTCTGGGTGTCAAATCTGGCAAAGCTATTTGGCCGCGGCATGTACCTGTTTCCGCCAGGCCTGATGCTGGTCGGGCTATGGCTGCTGTTGCGCAATTTTGAGCGCATCCCGCAACTGGCCGTCGAACGCCTGGCCGGCTTCGTGTTGCTGTTCCTGTGCATTCTGGCGGGTTTGCACTTCCTGGAGATGTTTCTCACCGGCCAGACCGCCATCCCGCTGGCGCAGGCTGGGTTTGGCGGCGGCTACCTGGGCGCGCTGGTCGCCGGCCTGCTGGAAACGGTGCTGGGGATCGGCGGCGCGGCAATTGCCCTGGCGGCCATCTCGCTGGTGGCCCTGGCGCTGTCTTTCGATATCACGGTGATGGAAATGGGACGCTGGGCAAAAGAACAGTATCTGCGCCTGCTCGACTGGGCCGGGGACAGGTTAGATGAGTACCAATCCCGCCGCCTCTCAGATCAGCGCGCTCAGCCGTCCTCGCCCGCCAGCCTGCTGGAACCGACATCGCCCATGCCCGATTATCCCTCCGCCGTGAGCGGCCCGCCTCCGCCTGCCCCCATCCAGGCTGGCGTCCCCACAGCGGTCATTGGTCACCCCGCCGCATCCCAGGCGGCGGCGCCGGTCTGGGTGCTGCCGCCCGTCGAAGAGATCCTGGACGAGGGCGGCGAGGTCAACTACGACGACGAGATCGACCTGCAGCGCGCCCGCCTGATCGAAGAGACGCTTTCGTCTTTTGGCGCGCCGGCCAGGGTGATCGAGATCAACCGCGGCCCGACGATCACGCAATTCGGCGTCGAGCCGGATTTCATCGAATCACGCGGCGGGCGGATGCGGGTGCGCGTGGGCAAGATCACCGCCCTGGCGGACGACCTGGCCCTGGCGCTCTCGGCGCGCACCATCCGCGTCCAGGCGCCCGTGCCCGGCAAAGGTTTCGTAGGCATCGAAGTCCCCAACGAAGAGATCACTCTGGTGGCGCTGCGCGACCTGATCGAAAGCGAGGCGTTCAAACGGCTGAAATCGCCGCTCCGCTTTGCGCTGGGTTTGAACGTGTCGGGAAACGCCGTGGCCGCCGACCTGGCCGCCATGCCCCATCTGCTGATCGCCGGAGCGACCGGGTCGGGCAAATCGGTGTGCGTCAACTCACTGATCTGCTGCTTGCTGCTGCACAACACCCCCGACGACCTGCGCCTGGTCATGGTGGACCCCAAGCGCGTAGAGTTGACCGCTTACAACGGCATCCCCCACCTGCTGGCGCCGGTGGTCGTCGAACTGGAACGGGTGATCACCGTGCTGCAATGGGTGACGCGCGAGATGGACATGCGCTATCGCCGGCTGGCCGAAGCCGGCTGCCGCAACATCCAGGAGTACAACGCCAAAGCGCTCGGGCGCGGCGAAAAGAAGCTCCCCTTCCTGGTGATCGTTATCGACGAACTGGCCGACCTGATGATGCTTGCGCCGGACGAAACCGAGCGCGCCATCACCCGCCTGGCCCAACTGGCGCGCGCCACCGGCATCCACCTGGTGATCGCCACGCAGCGCCCCTCGGTGGACGTGGTGACCGGGCTGATCAAGGCGAACTTCCCGGCGCGCATCGCCTTCGCCGTGGCCTCCGGCGTGGACAGTCGGGTGATCCTGGATCAGCCGGGGGCAGAGCGCCTGCTGGGGCGCGGCGACATGCTGTTCCAGGCGCCCGACGCCCCAGCGCCGGTGCGCTTGCAAGGCGTCTTTGTCTCTGAAGGCGAGATCCAGCGCCTGGTGGACTACTGGCGAAGTTTTGCCGGGCTGGGCCAGCCCGCGCCCACCGCCGCCGGCGGGATCATCGACGCCCCGCCGCCCAGCCTGCCGTTCAAACAGATGCCGCTTTGGGATGAGATGGAGCAGGAGGATGAAGACGCCGACCCAATGCTCCAGGAAGCCATCGAACTCTCGCGCCGTCAGGGGCGCGCCTCCATTTCGATGCTGCAGCGTCGGCTGCGCATCGGCTACACCCGCGCCGCGCGCCTGATCGAAACAATGGAAGCCAAAGGAATCATCGGACCGCCCGAACCCGGAAGCGGCGCCCGCCAGGTGCTGGATTACGGCGCCGCTGCGCCGCCCAGCGATGAAGCATGACCCACCCCCAAACAACCGGCGCAGGTCAAGGCGCGCCGGCCGCCGGTGTCATCTGGTCGCGCGCGATGGCGGTCAATTGAAGGTGAAATTGCTCGGCGCCATATGTGGCAGTGGCATCTTCCCCGGAAACGGCACCCGCCACCGAAGAGTTGTTTGTGTCGCCTCCACCTCCCCCTGTAATCAAACAAGCCACAATGGACAAGAGCATCAACACCAAAATAAGAGCAAGGAAGAGATGTCTAGCGGCCTTCATTTTGGACTCCAGCCAAAAAAACCAGCCAATAAAAACAGACTCGACTTATTCTCCTCAAATCATTTTAAGTGAGGAGAAGCGGCAAAGCGGTAAAATTCCTCTAAAATCTTCGTATATACCCATTCAATGAAGGTCATCCCGTTCGCGCCCCGCCTGGCCCTGTGCTTTTTGCTGGCGTTTTCCGCCTGCCAGCCGCCCCCCGCGCGCCAGACTTCCACGTCGGCGCCGCCAACGCCCACCATCTCCAGCGCGACAGCGGCGCCTGAGTTCACCCCAGCCCCGCCGAGCGAAACCCCTGCGCCCACGCTCCCCCCCACCCAAACGCCCGCCGCCGCCAGCGTTACCCCCACGGCTGCCGCCACTTCCGAGCCGCTGACGACGCTGCTGTTCACCGGCGTGATCGTGCCGGCGCGCTGCGTGCAGGCCGCGCTGGACGCCAACGGCAACCCGGATTACCCCTATGAAGAGGTGCGCCAGATCATCGCCCAGGCCGACCTGGCAGTGGGAACCTTCAACGCCACGATGAGCGAATCGGTGGCGCACACCGGCTGCATCGACACCTACCAGCTCGTCGGCAGCCCCGCCAACGCCGACGCCCTGGCGCGCGCCGGCTTCGACGTGATGAGCGTGGCGACCAATCACATCAAAGACTGCGGCCTGATGAAGGGCTGGTGCGACTCGACCTTCTTCGACACCCTATACCATCTACAGCGCGTCGGCATCCAGACGGTCGGAGCGGGCGAAAACCTGGCGCAGGCGCTGCAACCGGTGATCGTCACCCTCAATGGGGTGGTGTTCGGGTTCATCTCGTTGGGGGATAGCAAAATGGATGAGATCGTCTTCGCCGCCGAGGAGCACCCCGGCATCGCGCGGCTGACCGAGGCAAACCTGAAGGCGGCCGTTGCGGCGGTTCGCCCGCAGGTGGACGTGCTGGTCGTGCTGCCCCACTGGGGATCGGAGGACAACGCCATCCCTAACTGGATTCAGCGCAACCAGGCCCAACAGATCGTGGCGGCAGGCGCAGACCTGGTGGTCGGCAACCACACCCACGTCGTCCAAGCGATCCAGATGCTGGCTGGGGTGCCGGTCTTCTACGGCTTGGGCAACTTCGTCTTCGACCAGGATTGGGGACACCATCGCCAGGCGGTAATCCTGCTGGTCAAATTCCAGGGCAAGCGATACATCGGCTATGAACTGATCCCCACCCACGTCGATCGCGATGGCCGCGTGCACCTGGCCGGGCCGCAGGAAGCGCAAGAGATCCTGCAGCGCATCGAGCAATCCAGCCGGGCGCTGCCCTGAGAAATGCCGCCCGTCCTGAACTGCGCGGGGAAAACAGTTCAGGACGGGCGGATCAAGGCTTGCTTCAGTTGCCGATCTGGGTGTGATAGACGATGGAAGCGACCGCCAGCCCGGCCACCACCAGGGCAGTGGTGGTCTTGGGCGCCGTCTTCGGGCGGACGGGCTTCTCGCCGCGCGCCCTGGCTTCCCGCTCGGCGCGGTTCTGCCGCGCCTGGGCGTTGGCGCCCACCGCCAGGGCCGCTGGAATTGCCGCGCAGAACATGCACATCGGTCGTCAGCCCTCTCGTCCTGTCTCGATCATGGCGTCCGCGTCGGGGCGGGCGCCGGCGGCGTCACCGCCGTGGGCACGGGCGTGCCGCTCAGCAGCAGATTCGGCGTCGGGGTGATCGTGGCGGTGGGCACCGGCGTGACGATATTGACCGGGATGATCAGCTTTTGCCCGACGAAGATCTGGTTTTCGTTTTCGATGTTGTTCTCTTTCTTGATCTCCTCCACCGTGCTGTTGAACTTCAGGGCGATGGAGAGCAGCGAATCGCCCAGCAACACCTGATATTCGATCTTGGTGCCCCGGCGGATGCCGGTGGGCAGCGGCGTCGCCGTCGGCAGCGCCGCGTCCGGGCCGGGGATGATCAGCTTGTCTCCGACGCGGATGGTCGGGTTGGCCGGATCGAGATTGTTGACCGTGATCAGCACCAGCAGATCCACGTTGAATTTCACAGCAATCGACCACAGGCTATCGCCCTCTTCCACCTGATAGATAAAAGGCCCGGCCTGAGTGGGGGCTGGCGTCTCGGTGGGAGTCTCGGTGGGGGTGAAGGTGATCGTGGGCGTGGAGGTCGAGGTGGCCGTCGCGGTTGGGGTGAAGGTCTCGGTTGGGGTCGGGGTGTCGCTGGCGAAGAGCGAAATCGCCGGCTGGTCTGGCCCCAGCAGCCAGAAGACCAGCAAGGCAGCGCCGGCGATCAACAGCAGCGCTGCCAGGCCAATGATCAGAGGCGCGCGGCGCGCTTTCTGCTGGCGCTTGCGGTAGGCCTCGATCACATTTTGGGCGCTTTCTTTGTCAGTCATCCTCTTTTGTGCCTTCTCTAAAAGATGTCGATCTTTGATACGGCAAACTGTGGGATTAATTCTACCCTATTTTCTGCGCCTTTGCGAAACGCGCTTGGCGGGGCGAATCAGGATATAATCGGCCAAAATCGATGCAGGAGGTTGACATGCGAATTGCTGTGGTCGGAGCGGGGGCGGTGGGCGGCTATTTCGGCGGGCGGCTGGCCAAAGCCGGCGAGCAGGTCGTCTTCATCGCCCGCGGCGAGCATCTGAAAGCCATGCAGACGAGCGGGCTGCGCGTCGACTCGTTCCTGGGCGATTTCCACCTCCAGCCGGTGCAGGCCACCGACGACCCGGCGCAGGTTGGCCCGGTGGACATGGTGCTGGTGGCAGTCAAGGCCTGGCAGGTGCCCGAAGTGGCGCCTCGCCTGGCGGCCCTGGTGGGAGAAGAGACCGGCGTGGTCTATCTGGGAAATGGCGTCGACGCGCCGGCGCAACTGGCCCACGCCCTGGGGCCCAAAGCGGTGCTGGGCGGGCTGACGCGCATCTCCGCGGCCCTGGTCGCGCCAGGGCGCATCGCCCACCTGGGGATCGAGCCGACCATCGCCTTCGGCGAGCTGGACGGGCGTCGCAGCCCGCGCGTCGAGGCGCTGCGCCAGGCCTTCGAGCGGGCGCAGGTGAAGGCAATCGTGCCCGACGACATCCAGGCCGCCATGTGGGAGAAGTTCGTCTTCATCGCCGCCATCAGCGGGGTGGGCGCGGTGACGCGGGCGCCGGTGGGCGACTTCCGCAGCGTGCCCGAGACGCGCCAGATGCTCGAAGCGGCCATCCAGGAGGTGGTCGCCGTGGCGCGGGCGCGGCGGATCAACCTGCCGCCAGACGCCGCCGAGCGCACCCTGGCGATCATCGACGGGCTGGCGCCGACCGTCACCGCCTCGATGCAGCGCGACATCATGGAAGGGCGGCCCTCGGAGCTGGGGGCGCAGAACGGCGCGGTGGTGCGCATGGGGCTGGAGGCCGGCGTTCCCACGCCGACGCACGCTTTCATCTACGCCAGCCTGCTGCCGCAGGAGCTGAAGGCGCGCGGGGAGAGATAGATCGGCCCAAGCGCCCGCGCCCTACCCGCTCGAGCGGGTTTCTTGCAGCAGGGAGGGATTCATTCCGAACGTCCCATCCCGCAACGGCCGATGCCCGGCGGCGGGATTTTGAGTATAATCCAGTTGAAAGTAGAAATCGCTGAAATTGCAGCCGAGCTTCGCGGACGGCACCATCTGCGCACACCAGATGCGTTGCAGATTGCGGCAGCGTTGCATTCTGGCTGTCAGGCGTTCTTGACCAATGACCAGGAATTGTCGCGCCTCTCCGAATTGCGGATCATTGTGTTGAAGGAGCTTGAACTCTGACCGCATTCGCCGGCGCGCCGCCAGGAAGGGTGAGATGAACTGTCTAAAGTGCGGAGCGGTTTTGAGAGCAGAAGCGAAGTTCTGCGATCAGTGCGGCGAGAAGGTGGCAGGACAGCCCCAAATCATCGTGAATCAAAACATCGGCAGCCTGGCGCCGGGTAGTAAGGCCTATGGCGTGGTGATCAACCCGCAAGACCCGCCCGAGGAACTGCTCAAGGCCTATTACCGCGCCCTGGCGGCGGAGTGCAGCCGCCTGCCGCTGGGGGTGATCGACGCCCGCTTCGTTCAAACCAGCGGCGATGTCCCCCTTCCGCTGGCGCAGGTGTACGTTGACCTGGACGTCACCACACCGCCCCCGCAAGAGCGGGGCGAATCCGAGCGCGCCTGGGCGTTGAAGCTGGAGCGCGGCGCAGGGCGGGAGCGCCGGGCGCTGCTGGAAGCCCTGCTCGAAGACCCTGGCCGGAAGACCGTCTTGTTGGGCGACGCCGGCTCCGGCAAGACCACTTTTGTCAACTACCTGACCTATGCCCTGGCGTGTGAGATCAGCGGCGAAGCCCAGGCGCCGGAGCTTCCCGGAAAGTTGCGCGGCAGGCTGGTAGTGCGCCTGGTGCTGCGGGACGTCGCCGCGCAGCGCATACCGCCAGGCGCGCGCCGGGGCAAAGCGCAGATGCTGTGGGGGGCGTTGCAGGACGATATTGCAGCGCGTTTGGGCGCCGCGGCGGCCGAAAAGCTGCTTTTATTCCTGCAGGAGCAATTGCTGGAGAAGGGCGGTATCATCCTGCTGGACGGGCTGGACGAGGTGCCCGAGGCGCAACGCCGCCGCGAGGCGCTGCGCGAGGCAGTGGCCGATTTCGCCGGCGCATTGTCGAAAGAGCGCACCTACCTGCTGGTCACCGCCCGCCCATACGCTTACGCCGATCGCGCCTGGCGGCTGGCGGAGTTCTCCACCCTGGCGCTGGCGCCCTTCAACGAAGAGCAGGTGGAGCGCTTCATCGACCGCTGGTGCCAGGCGGCGCGCCCCTTCCTGGGTTGGAACGAGGCCGAGGCGGAACGGCGCGCCGGCCGCCTGAAGCAGGCTCTGGAAGAGCGCGAGTACCTGGCCGACCTGGCCTCTCGCCCGCTTTTGCTCACCCTGATGGCGGCGCTGCATTCCAGCCACGGACAATTGCCAGAGGACCGCGCCGACTTGTACGAAGAGACGGTGAAGCTGATGCTCAGCCGCTGGCAGCAGGCGCGCCTGACCAGCGCTCCAGATGGGACGCCGGTGGTCGAGCCGGGCATCCTGCAGGTGTTGGGCATTGGAGAGGAAAAGCTGCGCAGCACGCTGGAGACGCTGGCCTACCGCGCCCATGAAACACAGGGGCGCGGGGCGCAGCGCGACGAAGCCCCGGCGGACATCAGCGAGGCGGAACTGCTGCTGGCGTTCAGGCCGCTGCTTGGACAGGTGTCGCCGGACACGCTGCTGTCTTACCTGAAGGAGCGCGCTGGGCTGCTGGGTGAGCGGCGCGGCGGCGTTTACAGCTTCCCGCATCGTTCGTTCCAGGAATACCTGGCGGCCTGCTACCTGGCCGACCAGCCGGAGTTTGCCCTGGAATTGGAAAAGCTGGTGTGTTCCGACCCGGCCTGGTGGCGGGAGGTGTGCCTGTTTGGGATCGGCAAGGCGAAACGCGGCGGAATGAGCCAGGCGGTTGGGGTGGCGAATCATCTGCTGCCCGCTGACCCCCCTGTGGAGGATGAAGCGCCGCCAAACCAGTGGCGAGTGGCCAGCCTGATCGGCCAGGCGCTCATTGAATTGCGCCTGGCTGAACAAGCTGGAGGGCAGGATTCATATCAAGCCTTGCTGAAACGCTCTCGGAAGTGGCTGGTCCAGCTCCTGCAGCGCAGCCGGCTGCCGGCCCGCGAGCGCGCCGCCGCCGGCGACGCCCTGGCCGAGCTGGGCGACCCGCGCTTCAATAAAGACCTGTGGCATCTGCCGGACGAGCCGCTGCTGGGCTTCGTGCGCATCCCCGCCGGGCCGTTCCGCATGGGCAGCGACAAGCAGCGTGATAAACGTGCTTACAACGACGAGCTGCCGCAGCACAGCGTGCACCTGCCGGAATACTACCTGAGCCGCTACCCGACCACCGTGGCGCAGTTCCGCGCCTTCATCGAAGAACGCGGCGAACCGCCGGAAAACCCCGGCAGCTTGCGCGACCCGGACAACCGCCCGGTGCGCTACGTGACCTGGTATGAAGCCGTGGCGTACTGCCGCTGGCTGGGCGAGAAGCTGCGCGCTCTGGCGCAGGAAAAGCTGAATGAGGCGCTGCCGCCGGAGCAGGGCGAGTTCTGGCGGCGGCTGCGGGATGGCGAGCTGGTCATCGGCCTGCCCAGCGAAGCCGAGTGGGAGAAGGCCGCCCGCGGCGCGGATGGGCGGATCTATCCCTGGAAAGGAGACTTCGACCCGGACAAGGCCAACATGGATGAGACCGGGCTGGGGGATACCAGCGCGGTGGGCTGCTTTCCGGGCGGGGCCAGCCCGTATGAACTGCTGGACATGAGCGGGAACGTCTGGGAGTGGACGCGCAGCCTGTGGGGAGATTATCCTTACCCGGATGACCCGCAAGCGCGGCGGGAGCGTGAGGATTTACAGGCGCGAGGCCCGCGGGTCGCTCGTGGCGGGTCGTTCATCGTCAGTGAGGGGTACGCCCGTTGCGCCTGCCGGTACTGGAGCAATCCCGACGGCTGGCTCAGGCGCCTCGGTTTCCGGGTGGGGGCGTCCCTATTGCCGCTGGACTCTGGACGCTCTGAGACTCTGGGGCTCTGAATCGCTGGAGAGGGGGGTGTGGGGGGAGACTTCCCCCCACCCGCGCGGCCCAAGAATCGGCATGCTTCTTGCAACAAGATCCACATGTCTCAAGAACAAATGCCGATCTTCACCCGCAGCTTCGATTTCCTGAGCTGGCTGCTGCCGATCACCAACCACTTTCCCAAAGCGCAGCGCCATTCCTTTACCCACCGCCTGCTGGAGGCGGCGTTCGACCTGCGCGAGCAACTGGAAGCCGCCAATCACCGCAAAGGAAAAGAGCGCCTGGCCTACCTGGACGCCGCCGATCTGTCGCTGGACCGCGTGCGGCTGTACCTGCGGCTGGCGGCGCAAAGGGATCTATTTCCGCCGCCGTTTCATCGCCCTGCTGCGCGCCTGG
>CAZCYV010000023.1:0-30571 GCA_964503145.1 uncultured Anaerolinea sp.
GTTTCCGCCCCCGTCCACGTTCACGCCCCGTCCACGAATACGACCACGACCACGAATAAACGAATGTGGGCGGCGGGGGCTATTCGTTCATTCGTGGCGCAATGCGTGGACGGAAGCCCCATGCCCTCAGGTGCCATGCACGTCCGACGTGCATGGCACCTGGCATGGACCTGATTCGTGGCGCAATGCGTGGACGGAAGCCCCATGCCCTCAGGTGCAATGCACGTCCAACGTGCATTGCACCTGGCATGGATTGCACCTGGCATGGACGCGCCTTCACGCCCCCATCTCCCTCGCCAGCGCCAGGATCTGCTCGGGCTTTTCCAGCGCCACCAGGTGGGTGCTCTCCGGCAGGGCGACCACCCGCGCCGCCGGCAGGCGCCGCTGCACCAGGCGGCCGGTGCGCTCCCAGAAGGTGTTGGTCTCGGCGCCGCGCACGATCAGCAGCGGGATTTTCAATTGCGGCAACGCCCGCCATAGCTCCAGGTCGGCGCGCACGCCGGTGACGTAGATGCGCGCCTCCCACTCGGCAGGGTAGCACAGCCCCACCCGCCCGTCGGCGCGCGGGCAGGCCAGCGCCTGGACGTAATCGGCCAGCGCGGCGTCGCTCAGCCGCCGGAACACCGCCTTCTGGCGGTAATTGGCGAACATCGCCGCGCGGCTCCCGAACTCGTTGCGCCGCTTGAGCGCCCCCTTGACCAGCGGGTGCAGGCGGTAGGCCAGCCCCAGGCGGTAGATCAGATCCCAGAGCAAGGTCATGTAGGGCGGGAAAAACACCGGGTCGATCAACACCAGGGCGCGGAAACGCTGCGGCTGGCGCAGCGCCAGGCGCAGGGTGGTGGTGGCGCCCATCGAGTGCCCCCAGCCGATCACGCCGCTCAGCTTCTGCTGGTCGAGGAAGCGGCGCAGGTCGTCGGCCAGCGGGCGCCAGTCGTGCAGCTCCTGGGGGCGGGCGCCGGGCCACAGCGGGCGCATGCGCATAGCCAAGACATGGTGCGCGGCGCTCAGCCCCTCCAGCAGCGCCCGATAGGCGCGCGGCGGGTAACCGTTGGCGTGGGCGAAGTGCAGCGGCGGCCCACTGCCGCCGAAATCTTCATAGGGGATGGGATCGGGAAGCGTCATCCGCGCTTCGGGCGGGCGGAAGGGAGGGCGGGGGCGGGCCGGCGTGCGCCCTGGCCGGCCGCAGATTCATGCGCCGACCCGCCCCTGAGGACTAATATTGCCCGTAATCCACCGGCAGGCTGGGGCGGCTGGCGACCTTGAGGCGCTGGTGCACCTCCGGCCCCAGCTTCTCCCAGTACTCGGCGCGGTCCTTCACCCCGTACACCCACTCTTCCAGCCAGCGCTGCACCTGCTGGCGGTCCTGGCTGATCTTGTCCCATTCCAGGTAGAAGGCGTTATCGCGGTCGTAATAGCCCTGGGTGTAGGAGGGGTGGCAGCAGTAGGGCACGTGGCACACCGCATCCACGATGAAGGCGGGGATCAGGGTGCGGTTGGGGTCGGAGCGGATGACCTCCTCGGGCACGATCTCCTCGGCGGTCAGGATCACCCGCTCGGCGGCGAAGGCGGCCTCCTTCTGCTCGCCGATGATGCCCCAGATTTGGGCGTTGCCCTGGGCGTCGGCGCGCTGCACGTGGACGATGGCCACATCGGGCTTGAGCGCCGGCACCACCACCACCGGCCGACCGGAGTATGGGTCGGTCACTGTGCGGTACTGCGGGTTGACCTTTTCCAGGTCGTCGGCGGCGGTGGGGTTCATCGGCATGAAGGGCAGCCCGGCGGCGCCGGCCTGCAGGCGCGAGATCATGGCGAAGTGCGAATACTCTTCCCATTCCAGCCGCCCGGCCTCCAGCTCGGCGCGCACGATGCGCAGCGAACCCACCCCGGGGTTGCCCATGTAGGAGAAGATCACCTTGCGGGCGCAGCCCGCCGCCACCATCTGATCGTAGATCAGGTCGGGGGTGGCGCGCGCCAGGGTCAGGTCTTTACGCCCCTGGCGGATGATCTCGTGTCCGGCGGCGAAGGGGATCAGGTGGGTGAAGCCGGCGGCGTACACCACGTCGCCGTCTTTGACATATTCTTGGATGGCTTGTTTCAACGGGATCAGTTTGCTCATAGTCAGTCGATCAGCGTCTGGATCTGCTCGTGCATGTACAGCGGCAGGTAGTAGTGCCCGCCGGCGTTCTTGCCCGTGGAGCCGGAGCCTTTCCAGCCGCCGAAGGGCTGAAAGCCGGGCCAGGCGCCGGTGGTGGCGCCCTGCGGGCGGTTGGCGTAGGTCACGCCGGCCTGGATGTTCTGGAAGAACCACTTGACTTCTTCCTTGCTGCCGTAGAAGCCTGCCGTCAGGCCGTAATCCACCTCGTTGGCGTGCTGCATCGCCTCGTCCAGGCTGCCGACGCGGGCCACGGTGGTGATGGGCAGGAACATCTCGTACTTCCACAGGCGGTGGCTCAGTGGGACGTCGGCGACCAGGGTGGGGGTGCAGAAGTAGCCTTTGCCGTAATCGCCCTCGGCCAGCACCTTGCCGCCGGTGAGGATGGTGCCGGCCTGCGAAAGCTCCTCGCAGAAGTTCTTGTAGTCGTTGTAGGAGCTTTTATTGATCACCGGCCCCAGGAACACCGCCCGGTCGGTGGGGTCGCCGATGGTCAGCTTTTCGGTGAGCACCACCAGCTTCTCGACCAGGGCGTCGTACACCGGTTCTTCGATGAAGACCCGCGAGCAGGCGGAGCACTTCTGCCCCTGCAGGCCGAAGGCGGAGCGCACGATGCCGATGGCGGCGCGCTCCAGGTCGGCGTGGCGCGAGACGATGGCGGGGTTCTTGCCGCCCAGCTCCAGGATGGTGGGGCGCACCCAGCGCCCGGCGGCGAAATCGCGGAAGATCTTCATGCCCACGTCGTAGGAGCCGGTGAAGGTCACCCCGTCCACTTCGGGGCTGTCGATCAGCGCCTGGCCCAGGGTGCGGCCGGGGCCGGTGACGAAGTTGACCACGCCTTCCGGCAGGCCGGCGTCGCGGAAGCACTCCGCCAGCAGGCGCACGATCCACGGGGTGTCGGTGGCGGGCTTCATCACCACGGTGTTGCCGGTCACCAGCGCCGAGCCGACCGGGCCGCCGGTGAGCGCGGCGGGGAAGTTGAACGGGCTGATCACCAGCCACACGCCGTAGGGGCGCAGCACCGAGATATTGGTGGCGGTGTAGCCCACCAGTGGGTCTTTGCCCATCTCGACGATGTAGCCGTTGTTCTTTTCCATCTGATAGCAGGCGTAGCGCACCAAGTCGGCGGTCTCCTGCACATCGCCCAGGGCTTCCATGCGGTTCTTGCCCACCTCCAGCGACATGGCGGCGCCCAGCTCGAAGATGCGCTCTTCGATCAGGTCGGCGGCCTTGTTCAGCAGGCGCACCCGCTCCTGCCAGGGCATGCCGCTCCACACCGGGAAGGCCTTGCGGGCGGCGGCCAGCGCCTGCTGGGCGTGCCTTTCGTCGCCCTTCTGCATCACCGCCAGCACGACGTCGGTGTTGATCGGCGTGACATCGTTGAACTTCTCGTCGGCGAAGACGTCTTTGCCGTTGATGATCATGCCGTACTCGGCGCCCAGCCCGGCTTTGATCTTGGCCAGCGCGGCTTCGTAGCGGGTGTGCAGCTCTTCCGGCGGGTTGAACATGGTGGCATAGGTCAGTTTGAATTGTTCGGCCATAGGTTTCGTCTCCTTAACTTGGGGGGTGGATAAACTCATCGGTCGCAGTGCTTCATTGCCGTTCTTGCCTCTGAGGGTCAACCAGGCGTATCCATGCAGTGAGCGATTCGCCGGGCGCTCCCAGTGGATGGGGGCAGCCACAGCGCGCAATTATAAGTATAGCCTACCTGGGCGTTTCCGTCAAAAGACAGGTGTATCGAGATTGGTATGACAATTTTCCACACTTTTGGCCGAGCACAGGAAGACGCCCCCATTGAGAAGAGCAGAGGCCTGCGCCAGACAGATTCGGATGTACGCCTTGCAAAAACACAAAACCTTAACGCCAGGTCGTGAAGCCACACAGTTGCTTTGCGTTGAAATCACGCCTTTTTGCAGTGCGTACACAGGTATAATTGTATCGAGTGGATGAAACAGCGAGGTGTTGGAATGCTTGACCGCCAAGAGATTATGAAGCTGCTTCGAGAGAATTATTCTTATCTGGCGGCTGAATATGGCGTGGCCAGGATTGGATTGTTCGGCTCTTATGCCGACGGCCAGCCGAGCGAGGCCAGCGATGTTGATCTCATTGTGGAATTCGACCGCCCCATAGGTTTTCGATTTGTTGAGTTTGCTGAATACCTTGAGCGCCTGCTCGGGCGGAAAGTGGATATCCTTACGCCCACAGGTGTCCGAGGGATTAGGATCGCCCAGGTGGCAAAAAATATCACAGAAAGCGTTGTTTATGTCTAGTTGCCGTTGCTCAAGCCCAAGATTGAAGAAATAATAAGTAGCGTGTAGGACGCTGTAAGGGTCTGGGAGTTCTGTCGTGTTTTATACCAACACCACCTTTATCGGCATCGATCCGACGGCGGGCGAAAAGCCGTTCGTATGCGCCGCGCTGGATCATGAGCTGCGCCTGCTGTCGATCGGACATGGCAGCATCGACGACGTGCTGGCCTTCACCGCCGGTCAGCGCCGGGCGGTGGTGGCGGTGTGCGCCCCGCGGCGCCCCAATCAGGGGGTGATGAACCGCCCGGAGGTGCGCCAGAACCTGACTCCGCCGCCCAACCCGGGGCGCTGGGAGAACTTCCGCCTGGCGGATTACCTGCTGCGCCAGCACAACCTGAGCATCCCCCAGACCCCGGCGGACGAAGCGCAGGCCCCCAATTGGATGCGCAACGGCTTCGCCCTGTTCCACCGCCTGGAGGGGCTGGGCTACCGTGAATACCCCACCGATGGGGCGGAGCGCCAGAGCCTGGAGGTGTATCCTTACGCCTGCTATGCGGCGCTGCTGGGGGTGCTGCCCTTCCCCAAGTACACCCTGGAGGGCCGCCTGCAGCGCCAGCTGGCGCTGCTGGAGCGCCAGGTGGACGTGCCGGATGCGATGCGCATCTTCGAAGAGATCACCCGCCACCGCCTGCTCAGGGGCATCTTGCCGCTGGAGACGCTGTATTCCCCCGGCGAACTGGACGCCCTGGTGGCCGCCTACACCGCCTGGCTGGCGGCGCTGCACCCCGATCAGGTCACCCGCCTGGGCGACCCGGCGGAGGGCCAGGTGGTGCTGCCTGTCGCAGCGCTGAAATCGCGCTATGAGTCCGGGGGTTAGCGCCGCAAGGGGCGTAACTTCTGCCTGCGCCGCGTGTTCTGTGGTTAACCATATCCCCACAGGACTTTTCTATGCCCGCTCACCGCGTCAAATTGATCGTCAACCCCAACGCCAACCTGGGCCGCGCCTGGATCGCCGCCCGCGACCTGCGCCCGATCGTCGAGGAATTCGGCGGCGCCGACTGGGCGGGGACGGTGTATCCCACCCACGCCACGGAGCTGGCGCACCAGGCCGGCGAACAGGGCTACGAGCTGGTCATCGCCGCTGGCGGCGATGGCACCGCTCACGAAGTCTTGAACGGCCTGATGCAGTTACCCCGGGAACGCCGCCCGCGCCTGGGGGTGGTGCCGCTTGGCTCGGGCAACGATTTCGCCCACGCCATCGGCATGGACGGCGCGCCCTTGCCCGCCCTGCGCCAGATCCTCACCGGCGCGCCGAAGACCATCGACATCGTGCGCCTGCAGGACAACCTGGGGCGGGTGGAGTATTGGGGCAACACCCTGGGCATCGGCTTCGATGCCACGGTCACCATCCGCTCGCGGCGCTTCCGCCAGTTCAGCGGCTTTCTGATCTATCTCATCGCCGTGATCCAGACTATCCTGCTCAACCACGAAGCGCCGCGCATGCAGGTGCAGACCGACCGCGAGCAATGGGAGCAGGAGCTGCTGATGCTGGTGCTGTGCAACGGCGGGCGCGAGGGGGGCGGCTTTCGGGTGTGCCCCGGGGCCAGGCTGGACGACGGGCGGCTGAACTATGTGGGCATCCGGCGCGTCTCGCGGCCGATGATGTTCCGCCTGCTGCCCGAAGTGATGCGCGGCACGCACGGGCGCTTTCGCCAGGTGCGCATGGGCGAGTTCGCCCGCCTGCAGGTGCAAGCCGACCGCCCGCTGTACATTCACGCCGACGGCGAGATCTTCGCCGGCTGGGGGAACGACGTCCGCCAGTTGCGCGTGGAGTTGCTGCCGCAGGAATTGCAAGTCGTGGGGTGAGATGCCTGACCTGATCCAGAGCCTGCAGGGGCGCGACCTGGGACATCTGAAGATCGTCGCCGAGCTGTGGGGCGTGGAGCTGAGCGCCCCCGACGCCCGGGTGGGCCTGCAGCGCCTGGCGCCGCTGCTGCTGGATCGCCAGCTTCTGGACGAGGTGATCCAGGCGCTGCCCGAAGGCGCCCGGGCGGCGCTGGAGGAGCTGCTGCGCAACGAGGGGCGCATGCCCTGGAGCCTGCTCGAACGCCGCTACGGCGCGGTGCGCGAGATGGGCGCGGCGCGGCGCGACCGCGAACGCCCCTACCAGAACACCCGGGCCAGCGCCAGCGAAGCGCTGTGGTACCGCGCCCTGATCGGGCGCGCCTTTTTCGACACCCCCGCCGGGCCTGAGGAGTACGCCTACGTCCCCGAAGACCTGCTGGCGCTGATGCCGCCGGTGAGTTCGGCGCGCCACCCGCCGCTGGGGCGCCCGGCCACGCCCGCCGAGCGCGCTGTGGTGCTGCTGGCCAGCGACCGCATCCTGGACGACGCCTGCACCCTGCTGGCTGCGCTGCGCCTGGGGGCGGCGGGCGGCGCTGCGCCGGCTGCGCGCCCCGAGGCGGCGCGGGACGATTTCTACGCCCTGCGCGCCAACCCGCTGCTGCCCTATCCACTGAGCGCCGCGGCGCTGCAGGGGCTGCTTGCTGCGGCGGGGCTGCTGGATGCGCGCGGCGCGCCGCTGCCGGAGCCGACGCGGCGCTTTCTGGAGGCCAGCCGGGCGGAGGCGTTGCTATGGCTGGTGCAGGCCTGGCTGCGCAGCGCCAGCTTCGACGAACTGCGCCTGATCCCCTCCCTGGTGGCGGAAGGCGCCTGGCGCAACGATCCGCTGCGCGCCCGCCATGCCATCCTGGACTTCCTGTCCACCATCCCCGGCGGGTTGCAGGCGGGCGCCGGCGGGGAGCGGCCATTCTGGAGCCTCGCCTCGCTGGTCGCCGCGGTGCGCCAGTCTGACCCCGACTTTCAGCGCACCGCCGGGGAATACGACGCCTGGTTCCTGCGCCAGCGGGAGAGCGGCGTCAGCCTAAGCGGCTTCGAGCATTGGGACGCCGTGGAGGGGGAGTTGATCCGCTTCACCATTGCCGGGCCGCTGCACTGGCTGGGGATCGTCGATCTGGGGCTGCCCGAACCGGCGGCGGACGCGCCGCCGCAAGCGGCTGCCTTCCGCTTCTCGGCCTGGGCGGCCGACCTGCTCAGCCTGAAGGAGCCGGCCGGCCTGGGCGCAGAAGGCGAGCCGATCTTCGTGGGCCGCGACGCCCGGCTGCGCATCCCCGCCAGGGCGCCGCGCGCCGCCCGCTACCAGGTCGCTCGCTTCGCCGCCTGGGAGCGCTACGCCCAGGACAGCTATCACTACCGCCTGACGCCGGCTTCGCTGGAGGCGGCGCGCCGCCAGGGGCTGCGCCTGCAACATCTGCTGGCCCTGCTGCGCCATTACGCCCAGGCGCTGCCGCCAGGGCTGCTGGGGGCGCTGGAGCGCTGGGAGGCCAGCGGCAGCGCCGCCCGCCTGGAGCGGGCGCTGATCCTGCGCGCCCGCGACCCGCAGTTGCTGCAAGCCCTGCGCGCTTCGCCACTGGCGCGCTACCTGGGGGAAGTCTTAGGCCCCAGCGCGGTGATCGTCCGCCCGGGCGCGGTGGAGAAGCTGGTGGATGGGCTGGCGGAGATGGGCTATTTGACCGAAGTCGATTTGGACGATTGAAGGATTGAAAATAAAGATCGCCGGAGTAACCCTTCTCCTGCTCATCAAGCAGGTTTTACCTGGCTTTTTTTAGCTGTTTCAGCTCGTCTAACCGTTTTACGTTAGATGATTTGCCAGCAAATTGTTTGGGCTACTCCGGCGTATTCAGTTGTCCGCAAAGATAGTAGCATTTTTGATGGACGAAATTCATGTGTCAAATGTCATATCCACCCTATGACATTTGTCATATTGACCCGGCCGGCGCAGATCGGGGGGCGGGCAGGCCAGGGCGTGTTGTATAATCTATCGCCATGAGAGACAGCACCGCCCTGCCTGATTTGCAAGTCCTGCCCACGCACCTGCTGGTGCCCCACGAGGATCACGACCCGCGGCGGGTGGAGCGGCTGAGCCGGCGCATCCTGGAGGAGGGGCTGCTGAAGAACCCGCCGGTGGTGGCGCCGGTGCCAGAAAGCCCGCGCTACGTGGTGCTGGATGGCGCCAACCGCGTCCTGTCTTTTGCCCTGGTCGGCATCCCGCACATCGTGGCGCAGGTGGTCAGCTACGCCGATCCGGGGGTGATACTGGACACCTGGTATCACGTCGTCTCCGGCATCCCGCTGGACGCCTTCGAGGAGGCGCTGACCCAGATGGGCGGGATGCGCCTGCAGGCCTGCAGCCTGGAGGAGGCGCGGCTGGCCCTGGCCGCCGAGGAGGCGCTGGCCTACATCATCTGCGAGAGCGGGGTGCGCAAGGTGATTCCGCCGCCCGGACGCCCGCGCGACCTGCGGCTGCTTTCCACCCTGGTGGACGCCTACCGCGGCCGGGCGGAGATCTTCCGCGCTTCCAACGATATCTGGGAGATCCAGAAGCCCTACTACCCGGAGATCGCCGCCCTGGTGGTCTTCCCCCGGCTGCGCCCGGCGGATATCCTGCACGCGGCGATGAACGATTACAAGGTGCCCAGCGGGATCACCCGCCACATCATCCCCAACCGGGCGCTGAACATCAACATCCCCATCGGCATCCTGATGGCCGATTGGGATCTGGAGCGCAAGCGCCAGTGGCTCCACGAGTGGTTGATGGGGCGCATGGCGGCCAACGCCATCCGCTACTACGCCGAGTCGACCTTCTCGTTCAACGAATAGGTAACTTGACAGGCGCTTAGCGGGAATTTACAATCTGCCATGCAGCCGGCAACGCAACCTGCATGGCAGCACCGGCTATCCACCAGGAGAATTTCTCGATGCCCATCGCCCCGGGCCAGATCGTGAATGGCCGCTACAAGATCATCCGGCTGTTGGGCCAGGGTGGCTTCGGCGCGGTTTATCAGGCGCACGATCAGAACCTGGATCGTCCCTGCGCGCTCAAGGAGAACCTGGAGACTTCCAGCCAGGTGATGCGCCAGTTCACCCGCGAGGCGCAGCTCCTGGCCAACCTGAGCCATCCCAACCTGCCGCGGGTGATCGATCATTTCGTCCTCCCCGGGCAGGGGCAGTATCTGGTGATGGACTACGTGGAGGGGGAAGACCTGGAGCAGATGCTCGCGCGCACCGGCAAGCCGCTGCCCGTCGCCCAGGCGCTGGACTGGATCGGCCAGGTGTGCGACGCCCTGATTTATCTGCACCACCTCGATCCGCCGATCATCCATCGCGACATCAAGCCGGGCAATATCCGCATCACCCCTCGCGGCCAGGCGATGCTGGTAGATTTCGGCATCGCCAAGTTGTACGACAGCCAGAGCCGCACCACAGTTGCGGCGCGCGCCTTCACGCCGGGGTACTCGCCGCCGGAGCAGTATGGCAAGGGCGTCACCGACGAGCGCAGCGACATCTACGCCCTGGGGGCGACGCTCTACACCCTGTTGACCAATCAGACCCCGCCGGACAGCGTGGACCTGCTCAGCCATAACGCCAAGCCGCCGCCGCTGGCGCATCAGGTCAATCCACAGGTGCCCGAAGCGGTGGGATTGGCGATCGCCCAGGCGATGCAGCCTGAGCGGGAGCGGCGCTTCCAGTCGGTGGAACAATTCAAGCGCGCCCTGTTTGCCGCCCCGGCGCCCCTGCCTGCGGCGCAATCGCCCGCCGCCAGGCCGTTCCAGGCTCCGCAGCCCGGCCGGGCTGCGCCGCCCCCGCCGCTGGTCATCCCCCCGCCCCCGCGGACGACCGGCCAGGGTAAGCAGGGTGGTGGGCTGGGGCGCGCCCTGGGCAACTTGCTGAGCGCCGGGCTGGGAATGGCGCTGCTGGCCTTGTTGCTCACCTTCGGGGTGGTGTTGCTGATGCAGCGCGGCCCGACCTTCCTGGGGGGATCGGGCGGGAGTCGTCCAACCGATAGCCAGGTGGGCAGCGACCCAGGGCAGGTCGCGCCTCCGACCCTGGCGTCGCCGCCGACCCTGGCCATCCAGCCCAGCGATACCCCACTCACGCCGCCGGAGCCGGGGGCGATCCGGGTGGCGTTTCCCACCGCCAGGATCGCCTTCGCCTCCGACCACAGCGGCGACCGCAAAGACCGCATCTACGTCTATGAGCTTCAGGGGGGCGAATACTGGCTGACGCCGGTGGAGGGCGCCCAATATCGGCTTGCGCGCGCCAATCCCGCCTCGCCGTTTGTCGGGCCGGCGGCGGTGCCCATCGACGAAACCCAGGAGCGCGCCTGGTGGCCGGAATGGTGCGACGGCAACCGGATCCTGCTCTTCGAGGGCGGCGACCGCCAGAGCCAGGTGTTCCAGACGCTCTACGCGCTGCCCTACGACCCGGCAGGGCAGTCCCGGCCGAGCCAGATCGTCTGGAGCCGCTTTCCGATGCTGGGGGTACCGCGCTGCGCCAACCGCGGCTCGACGGCGCTGGCCAGCGCGCGCCTGAACCTGGAGACGCAGACCTGGCAACTGCACTGGTTCGACGCCAGCCGCCCCAGGGAAGCCGCGCCGGTGGGCGATGGCTTTCTGCCCTTCGCCGGCTACGCCAGCTTTTCCGGCGATGACTCCTGGCTGGTGCTGATGCACAAGGACAACGCTAGCGACCCGGTTTACCGCATCCTGGAGTTTTCCTGGGCCGACCCGCGAAATAGCGCCGTCTTGCCGCTGGATGCGCGCGTCTTCAACGCCATGTATCCCAGCATCTCGCCGCTCAGCGGCCAGATCGCCTACGCCTGCGAGCTGGAGCCGGAGACGCGCCGCGAGCCGGGCGTCTGGGGGCTGTGCCTGCAGAACGCCGACGGGCGGGGATTCCAGATCCTGGAGCAGGCCGGCAGGACGAACGGGCTGCGCGAAGGTTACAACCGCTTCCACGTCTTCACCCCGCGCTGGTCGGCCGATGGCCGCTGGCTGGCCTACGCCTCGCCCAAGAGCGGCGATTGGGACATCTATCTCTACCTGCTCGATCCGGGGATCGAGATCAACCTGACCGCCGATTTGGGCGGCGACCAGTTTCAACCCAGTTGGAGCAAACCGTGAGACGCCCGCAGCGCCCTGTGCTGCTGGCGGTCGGCGGCCTGCTGCTGATCCTGGGGCTGATTGCGCTGGGGGCGACTATCTGGGTGGCGACCCTGCTGGCGCGCAGCCTGTCCGAGGCGGGGGAAGCGCCGGCGCAGGCGGGGAGCAGCGCCACTGCGGCAAGCCCCGGCCAGGTCGCTATCCAGCCGCCGCCGCTGCTCCCGACCTGGACGCCCCGGCCGGCCATCCCCACCCCGCCGCCGCGCCCGACTTCGGCGGTGGATATCGATGGGCTGTTGAACGCCATGAGCCTGGAAGAGAAGGTCGGCCAGATGATCATGACCGGCATCCCCGGACGGGCCTTCGACGCCCAGACCGCGCAGCTCATCGAGACCTATCATTTCGGGTCGGTGGTCTATTTCGCCGAAAACACCGCCAATCCGGGGCAGACGCGGCGCCTGAGCCAGGAGCTACAGCGCGCTGCGGCGGGCGCGGCGCATGGCATCCCGCTGCTGATCGCCATCGATCACGAGGGCGGGCGGGTGCATCGCTTTGGCCAGGGGCTGACCCATTTCGCCAACCCGATGGCGCTGGGGGCGGCGGCCTCGCCGGAGCTGGCCTACCAGGCGGCCGCGGCTGCCGCTCGCGAGCTGCTGGCCGTGGGGATCAACGTCAGCCTGGCGCCGGTGCTGGATATCAACGACGAGCCGCTCAACCCGGTGATCGGGGTGCGCGCCTTCGGCGGTTCGCCCGACCTGGTGACGCTGATGGGCATGGCCTACCTGCGCGGCCTGCAGGATCAGGGGGTGATCGCCGCGGCCAAGCACTTCCCCGGCCATGGCAGCACCATCGAGGATTCGCACTTCACCCTGCCGATCGTCAATAAGACCGAGGCGCAACTGGCGCAGAACGAACTGCTCCCCTTCCAGGCGGCGATCCGCAATCAGGTGGGTGTGATCCAGGTGGCGCACGTGGCCTATCCGCAGCTCGATCCTTCCGGCGCGCCGGCGTCGCTCTCGCCGCTCCTGGTGCAAGGCCGGCTGCGCGGCGAACTGGGCTTTGACGGGGTGGTGATGACCGACGCCATGTCGATGGGGGCGATCACCAACCGCTACAGCGTGGAGCAGGCGGCGCAACTGGCGGCGCTGGCGGGGAACGACCTGCTGGCCTATCCGCAGGCGGAGATGGCCATCGCCGCCTACCAGGCGATCCTGGCCGGGGCGCGCGACGGGACGATCCCGCAATCTCGGATCGAAGAAGCGGCGCGGCGCGTGCTGCGGCTCAAGCAGCGCTACGATCTGTTCGCCAACGCCGCGCCGCCGGCGCTGGAGACGCACGAAGCCCTGGCGCGGGAGATCGCCCGGCGGGGGATCGTCTTCAGCGGGCAGGGGCGCGCGCCGCTGGTCGGGGCGGGGCGGTTGTTGCTGGTCACGCCCGGCGAGCTGCCGCCCGGCAGCGCCACCGGCGACAATCTGAGCCTGCTGGGCGAGCTGCTGCAGGGGCGGGGGATCGAGGTGGAGGAGTGGATCTACTCGGTGGAGGACGCCGGGCAGGTCGCCGCCATCCAGGCGCAGGTGCAGCAGGCGCTGCCGGGGTTCCCCCAGGCGGTGTTGGTGCTGTGGGACGCGGCGCTGCGCCAGGGCGGCCAGGGCAACCAGGCGCAGGTGAACCTGCTCGAGGCGCTGCTCGGCGGCGGCGCGCCGCTGGTGGTGGTCGCTGCCAGTTCGCCCTACGACCTGAACCTGCTGCCCGCCGAGCAGCCCGCCCTGGCGACCTTCGGCGGCCTGCCGGAGCAGGTCGAGGCGCTGGCCGAGGCGCTGCTGGCCGAGACGCTGCCCACGGGGAGGATGCCGGTCAAGCTCGATCGCTAATTCGCATCAGAAAGCAGGTTCAGCGTCAACCAGCGCCTTGTCATCCACTTCGCTTTCCCGGTCGCCGGGCAGCGGCAGGCGCTCTTTGCCGATGGCGTCGCGCACCGTGTTCAGGATCAGCCGTTTGAGGATCTCGTAGAACGAGACGCCGTACAGATCGAGGATCACCGAGAGCGCCACGTCCAGTTCCTTCGGCCCGAAGGCCGGGTTGCAGTTGGTGTCGATAAAGAAGTAGCGGCCGGACTGGTCCAGGCGCACGTCGAACTTGCCGTAGTCGTACATGTTGGTGACTTCGAAGGCCTTCTTGATGTATTCCTTCAGCAGCGGGTCGTCGTAGCGCACGTAGCGGAACGCCGCCTCGCCGGGCGAGAGCCACTGGTCTTCGAAGGTGAGATAGACGTATTTGCCTTGGGGGTGGGCGAACACCTTCTCCGCCAGGTACACCTTCTTGTTCATCCCTTCGAGCAGGATGGCGGTGATCTCCCGCCCGACGATGAACTCTTCGACCAGCACCGGCTGGCGGTAGGTGCGGATCAGGTAGCGCAGGCGCTCGCGCAGGTGCTTTTCGGTCTCGGAGACCGCGTCGGCGGTGATCTCCACCGAGCCGTGGATGGCGTTGAGCTTGGAGATCAGCGGGAAGCGCAGCGAGGGGTTCAGGTAATCGCCGGGGGTGTTGAAGAGCTGATAGTTGGGCACCGGCACGCCGTGCTGTTGCAGCAGCTTCTTGATCAGGAACTTGTTGGTGTCCAGCGAAAGCCCCAGGATGTCCGCGCCGGTGTAGGGGATTTCGAGCAATTCCAGCACGCCGGGGATGGCCGCCGCCAGGCTCTCGTCCCCCTTGACCGAATCGACCAGGTTGAGCACCATCTCCGGGCGATCGTGGCGCAGGCGCTCTGGCAGGCGGGCGTTGCCGGGGTAGAGATGCACTTCGATGCCCAGTTGCCGCAGGTAGTCTCCGATCAACCGGGCGTCGGCGTCGGCGTCTTTTTCGGTGATGTATTGGGCTTCGGTGGGGAAGTACTCGCGGCGGACGTCCGAGTAGATGACGCCGATCTTCTTGGGCATCAGATATTCGGTCTCGCTCCTGGCCAGCCGGGTTTTACGATTTTGCATGGCAGCTCCTTCCTGGGGTCGATTGGGGCAAACCCCGCCTATTGTATCGTAGTTTTGACGGGTTTTCGCCCCGGTCGGGGCGATTTTGGCGCCCCAGCGGTTGATTTTCCGCCTGGAGGGTGTTATAGTGGGAGCATTCGGCTTTCTGTGGTCTGTCACAGACAAGGAGGTTCACCGAACATGAACGATCCAGTGGACAACGAAGCATACGACGAGGATATCGAAGCATTCGACGAGGAAGAAGAATACGAGGAAGACGAGGGGAGCGAGGGCTTTCGTCGTTGGGGGATTCTGGCCGGGATCGGCGTAGCGGTGGTGTGCATCGGGCTGGCGGTCGTGCTATGGTTCGGAAGAGAGACTTTCTTCGCCCCGGTCGCCGAATGGCTGGCCAGCGCCACCCCGACGGCGACCCAAACGCTGCCGCCGACGGCGACGTTCACCCCGCTGCCGCCCACCCCCACCGAGGCGCCGCCTCCCAGCGATACGCCGCCCCCCGCCCCGCCGCGGCAGCCGGCGCCGGAGATCATGGCCCAGGCCATCCTGCCGCCGGCGCTGGCGGAGAACTTCGCCGACAACCGCCGCGCCTGGAGCGGGCTGGGGCCGAACTCGGAGTTCCTGATCCAGGAAAACCGCCTGATCTTCAACAGCAACCTGGCCGGTCAGCCGGCGGTGGTTTACTGCGCCGGCGATTGTGGTCCGTTCAAGGACAGCTATTACTATGAAGCCGAAATGCTCGACGAGCGAGAGTCCGAATTCGGCTACGGGCTGATCTTCGCCATCAACGACGCCAGGAACGCCTACTACGCCTACAAAGTCCGCCCGGCGAGCGGGGAATATGGCCTGTTCAAGCTGGCCAACGGCGGCTGGACGCCGCTGATCGACTGGACCAAGACCCCCGGCCTGCTCCTGCCGCCCCAGACCAACATCCTGGGGGTCAGGCTGCGGGACAAGACCATCGACCTGTTCTTGAACGGCGAGCGGCTGGCCAGCTACGAGGATGAGAAGCCCTACAACGAAGGCCGGATAGGCTTCATCGTCGATCAGGATGGCGTGCGCCTGATCGCCGGCAACCTCCAGGTGATCCAGCTCCGCCCGACCGAGCCTGGGCAGGCGCTCACCCCGGCCGCCCCGCCCGGTCAGTCGACCGCCACGCGCGGGCTGCCCACGCCGGCGAGCCGCTTCACCCCCACGCCGACCACCCCCGGCAGTTGCCCCAAGGGCACGCCCAAGGACACCTGGGTCCTGGTGGTGACCAACGTCGGCCAGGGCAAGCCGGAGATCGTCATCAACGGCGTGAAGACCCGACTGACCGATCTGATTTCCACCTTCTATCTGAGCCTGAACGTGGATTACACCATCCAGCTTGGCAGCCGCACCTACGAATACAACTTTGCGGTGTGCAAGATCGTGTATCTGAAGACCAAATAAGGCCGCTGCGCCTGCGCCGCCGAGGCAAAACCGATGTCCCATTTCGACCTCCCGCATCGCCGCTTCAACCCGCTGACGAACGAGTGGGTGCTGGTTTCGCCGCATCGCGCCCGCCGCCCCTGGCTGGGCCAGGTGGAGAAGCCGCCGCCGGAAAACCTCCCCGCCTATGACCCCGACTGCTACCTGTGTCCGGGGAACGCCCGCGCCGGCGGCAAGCGCAACCCGCCCTACGCCTCCACCTTCGTCTTTGACAACGACTTCCCGGCGCTGCTCCCGGCCGGGGAGGGGGCGACGGAACCCGCGGCGGACGCCGGCGCGGGGCTTTTCCGCGCCGAGGCGGTGTCCGGCGTTTGCCGCGTGGTGTGCTTTTCGCCGCGCCACGATCTGACCCTGCCGGAGCTGCCCCAGGCGCAGGTGGAGGCGGTGATCCACACCTGGACCGAGCAGACGCGCGAGCTGGGCGGCCGGCAGGAGATCCGCTATGTGCAGGTCTTCGAGAACAAGGGCGAGATGATGGGCTGCTCGAACCCGCACCCGCACAGCCAGATCTGGTCCACCAGCTATCTGCCCAACGAACCGGCCAAAGAGTTGCAGGCGCTGGCCGCCTATCAGGCGCGGCGCGGCGCGTGCCTGCTGTGCGATGTGGCGCAGGCGGAGCTGGCGGCGGGCGAAAGGGTGATCCTGTCCAACGCACATTTCCTGGCCCTGACGCCGTACTGGGCGGTGTGGCCCTTCGAGACGCTGGTGCTGCCCCTGCGGCACCTGGGATCACTGACGGATCTGACGCCGCCGGAAGCCGCGGCGCTGGCGGATGTGTTGCGCCAGTTGACCATCCGCTACGACAACCTGTTCGAAGTGTCCTTCCCCTATTCGATGGGGTTCCACCAGGCGCCGACCGACGGCGACCCGCACCCGGAGTGGCACCTGCACGCCCATTTCTATCCCCCGCTGTTACGCTCGGCCACGGTGCGCAAGTTCATGGTGGGGTTCGAGATGCTGGCCATGCCGCAGCGGGACATCACGCCGGAGACCGCCGCGGAGCGACTGCGCAGCCTCAGCCCGACGCACTATCGCCAGACTGCATGACCGCTTTTGCGGATAAAAGCCCGCCTGGGGTGGTAAAATCGCCAACATGGATGAACCGATCGATGTCTTGATTACCTTGCCCATATCCGAAGAGCTGATCGGCCGTTTGCAGGCCATCTCGCCGCGCCTGCACATCCGCCAGATCAGGGCCAGCAGGGCGGAGGAGATCCCGCCGGATGTCTGGCTCACGGTGGAGGTGCTGTACACTGCCCGGGTGCTGCCGCTGCCGGAGCTGGCGCCCAACCTGCGCTGGATTCAGTTTCACTTTGCGGGAATCGATCACGCCCGCGAAGCGCCGATCCTGCGCAAGCCGGGGGTGATCGCCACCACGATGAGCGGCGCCTCGGCCTCCCAGGTGGCCGAATATGTGCTGATGATGTTGCTGGCCTTCGGCCACCGCCTGCCCGACCTGATGGATCATCAGCGGCGCGGGGTGTGGCCCAAGGATCGCTGGGAGCGCTTCAGCCCGCAGGAGTTGCGCGTCTCGACGGTGGGCATCGTCGGCTATGGCAGCATCGGCCGCCAGGTAGCGCGCCTGCTGCACCCCTTCGGGGCCACGGTGCTGGCCAGCAAGCTGGACGCCCGCCACCCCGAAGACCGCGGCTACTTCATCGAGGGGCTGGGCGACGCCAGCGGCGATTACGTGCGCCGGCTGTATCCGGCGGAGGCTTTGCGCTCGATGGCGCGGGAGTGCGACTTCCTGGTGGTGTGCGTCCCGCTTACCCCCAAAACGCAGGGGCTGATCGACGCCGAAATTTTCGCGGCGATGAAGCCCACGGCGTACCTGATCGACACCTCGCGCGGCGGGGTGGTGAACCACGCCGACCTGATCGCAGCGCTCAAGGAGCGCCGCCTCGCCGGCGCGGCGCTGGACGTCTTCCCCGAAGAGCCGCTGCCGGCGGATAGCCCGCTGTGGAAGATGCCCAACGTCATCGTCACGCCGCACATCTCGGGCAACACGCCTTTCTATGACCAGCGGGCGGTGGAGCTGTTCGCCGCTAACCTGAGGCGCTATCTGTCTGGAGAGCCGTTGCTGAACCAGGTCAACCTCGAATTGGGCTATTGAAGGCTGAGGGGTATCGATGTCGCCGCGCCGCTTCGACGTCATCCTGTTCGATTTGGGCGATACGTTGTTGTACTTCGATGGAGACTGGCCGCAGGTCTTCGCCGAGGCGCGGCAGGCGCTGCTCGGCAGCCTGCAGGCCAGCGGCGTGGCGGTGGGGCAGGATTTCCTGGACGATTTTTACAACCGCATGGAAGCCTATTACCGCGAGCGCGACACCGAGTTCGTCGAATACACCACGCACTACGTGTTGCAGACGACCCTGGCGGATTGGCAGCACGCCGCCGTCGCCGAGGATGTCCTGCGCGACGCGCTGGCCGGCTTCCACCGCGTGACCCAGCAGCACTGGCGCCCCGAAGAGGACGCTCTCCCCACCCTGGAGGCGCTGCGCCAGATGGGCTACCGCCTGGCGCTGATCTCCAACGCGGCCGACGACGCCAACACCCAGGCGCTGGTGGACAAGCTGGGCGCCCGGCGCTACTTCGAATTCGTCCTGTCTTCGGCTGCGCAGGGGGTGCGCAAGCCCAACCCGCGCATTTTCCACGCCGCGCTGGCGCGCCTGGGCGCGCCGCCAGCGCGGGCGGCGATGGTCGGCGATACCCTGGGAGCAGACATCCTCGGCGCGCGCAACGCCGGCGTCTTCGCCATCTGGATCACGCGGCGGGCGGACACCCCGGCCAACCGCGCCCACGCCGATACCATCCGCCCCGACGCTCAGGTGAGCCGCCTGAGCGAGCTGCCGGAGCTGCTGCGCCGCCTGGAAGCTGAGGCATAGAAAAACTGCGGTTTAAAGCCGGCGGCGCACTGAAAGTGGATTTCAGTGCGCCGCCGCTCTTTTCTGGGGGAGCGGTTCAGGGCTGCAGAAGCTCGCGGCTACTGGCTGGGCGTTTCTCCAGCTCCAATGTAATCTCCTGGGTCTTGTTGTTGCGCAGGACGGTGAGGGTGATCTGTTGGCCGGGCCTTGTGTTCAGGGCGATGTAAATCAGGATATCCTCGAAGGAGGTCACCGGCTGGCCGTCGATGGCGACGATGATATCCCCGCCGACCTCGGTGCGCCTGCCGTCCACGACGATGTCGTCGCTCGAGCCGCGCAGCCCGGCGCGCTCGGCGGGGCCGTTGTTGACCACCTGCGAGATATAAGCGCCTTTTTGGATCGGCAGCTTCATCGCCTTGACCATCGCCGGGTTGATCGTGCCGCCGACGACGCCCATCCACGCCCATTCGTACTGGCCGTCCTGGATCAGGGCCGGGACGACGCGCGCCACGATGTTCACCGGGATGGCGAAGCCGACGCCGCTGTTCACCCGGCTGCCGTCGCCGGTCTCGATCTGGGCGTTCACCCCGATCACCTCGCCGCGCAGGTTGAGCAGCGGGCCGCCGGAGTTGCCCGGGTTGATCGGCGCGTCGGTCTGGATCGCCTGGGGGATGGAAAACGCCGTCAGCGCGGGGATGGTGCGCCCCAGGGCGCTGACGACGCCGCGGGTGAGGGTGCCGCCCAGGCCGAAGGGGTTGCCGATCGCCACCACGGTCTGCCCGACGGCGACTTCGTTGATGTCGCCCAGCGGCAGCGGCTGGACGCCCTCTGGCAGGCTTTCCACGCGGATCACCGCCAGGTCGCTGTGCGGGTCTTCGCCGACCAGCTCGGCCTCCAGGGTGGTGTTATCCGCAAAGACCACCTCGATGGCGTCGGCGTCCTGCACCACGTGAGAGTTGGTGACGATGTGGCCGTCTGCATCATAGACGAAGCCAGAGCCTTGCCCCTCGGCAATGACGAGGTTGCCCTGCCGGACATAGGTGACGATGTTGACCACCGCCGGGTTGACCTGGCGGTAGAGTTCGATCAGCAGCGCCTCCTCATCTACGGTGACGGCGGGCAGTTCGATCTTCGCCGGCGGGCTGGTCGGCGCCATGAGCGCCTGGAGGGTGGGCTGCAGCGCTTCGCCGGCGGGGTTGACGGCGCGCTCGATGGGGATGAACAACCCGCAGGCCAGGGTCAGCGCGGGCAGCAGCATCAAGAGCGCCAGTTTCTTCGTTTTCGAGATCATCTTAAGCCGTTTCCTTTTCTGCGTTCCAGAGCAGCCGCAGCCGCTCGAGGGATTAAACTCGCCTCATTTCAGTATATCCACCCATCTTTAGATCAACCTGAGAGTCAGTTAAGATAAGGGAATGATTTGTGACGATTTTACTCCGTCATGCGCCCTTCGACTGCGCCCGGAATGCCTGTTTCGTGTTCATGAACACCACCTGTTGGACAAAAGACGTATTGCCAAAAGCGTGTTCAGGCTTTACAATCGCAGCATTGTGCATCCTGAGGAGGTTGTATGATGAACCGATCGGTCGTTGTCCACCCGGGCCTGCGCTTGAAATCCGGCTTGAAAGCCGGGGCGATCGTCTGCTTCGATAATTCGAGCGGCTTCCTGGTGCCTGTGATCACGCCCTGCAGCACGCCCACGTTGCCCCCCACATTGCCGCCCGCGCCGTCGCCTGCTCCGGGATTTCAGTGGCTGAGTTGTCAGTCCTGCGCAGGGACGCGGCTGCCGGATGGCAACCTGCAAGACGCCGTGTGCGAAGTTTGCTTCCTGTAGGAACGATGCCCACAGACCCCCAATCCAGAGCCAGGATCGCCATCCTGCTGCTGGTCTGCGCGCTGTACTCTGTGGCTCTTGCCTGGCTGCTCTCGCGCCAGACCCAGGTGCTGAACCGCTCGGATTTCCTGCCGCGCTGGTACGCGGCGCACAAGTACGTCGCCGAGGGCCGCCGCATCTACGATCCGCAGAACAGCCTGGAGGTCTTTTCGCTCAACCACCCGCCCTCGGAGCTTAAGGACGAGCCGACGATCTACCCGGCGCACTTCTTCTATCCGGCGCATTTGATGCTGCTCATCCTGCCCTTCACCCTGCTGCCCTTTCCGACGGCTTTCTTCGTCTGGCTGACGCTGACGCAATTGTTCCTGGTGGCGGCGATCTACTGGATTGCGCGGGCGGAGGGCTGGCCGCACACGCCGAACCAGCTTGCGGTTTACCTGATGCTGGCGCTCTTTTTCATCCCCTCGATCCAGAACACCATCTGGGGGCAATTCAACACCCTGAGCGCCATCAGCCTGGCGCTGGTGTACCTGTGCCTGCGCCGCGAGCGCTACGCCTGGGCGGGCGTCTTCGCCCTGGGGCTGACCTTCAAGCCGCAGGCGATGCTGCTCACCCTGGCCTTCCTGCTCGTCTGGTCGCTCGCCAGGCGCCGCCGTTGGGCGTTCGCCCTGAGCTTCGGGCTGAGCGGCCTGGCGGCCTGGGCTTTCGCCGAGTGGATCGAACCCAACTGGGTGAGCGGCTTCGTGGAGGCGGTGCGCGCCTATAGCGCCATCCATCATCCGCAGGGGGGGTTGTCGAGCCTGGGGCCGCTCGGCAGCGCGCTCAACGCCGTGTTGATCTTGCTGGCCGCGGGGGTGTTCGTGTGGAACCGCAACGCTGCGCCGGAGAGCGCCGCCTTCGCCGGGACATTGTTGCTCAGCCTGAGCGTCTGGTGGCTGACGGTGGCGGTGCTGGGGATGATGAACCTGGCGGCGCTGCCCATGGCGCTGATCTGGCTGTTCGCCCATCTGGAGAAGGCGCGGCCGGTGCTATATCGATTGGCCGTGTATTTCTACCCCATCCTGTATGTCCTGGGGCTGGCCGGTTTTGTGTATGGCCTGACCCGGCCCGAGTGGTATGGCCTGCACACCGTGCTTTCAGAGCTGGCTTACAAGACGGTCGCGCCGATGGCGACGGCGCTCCTGGCGCTGCCGTTGTGTTTCGTCGGCCGGCCATTGCCCATCCCGCAATTCGTTCAGCGCAAGGAGGCGCTATGAACCCGACCAATGTTAAAAACCAGCCGCAAACCCGCCTGTCCGTCCCGCAGCCTGCGGGCCTGCGAGTGAGGACCGATCTGCGCTCCGGGGCGTGGAACTGCACCAACTGCGAGGGGACGGTGAACGGCAACCGCCTCTCCCGGCCGAACTGCGAATTCTGCCAGCGGGCCTAGCGACGCAGGCATGAAGTTCCTGTCTGGATGGTTCTCCCGGGCTGCGCCGCGGCCGGTGGTGGTGGTTTCGGGGCTACCGCGCTCCGGCACGTCGATGCTGATGCGCATGCTGGACGCCGGCGGCATCCCGCCGCTCACCGATCACCTGCGCGCCGCCGACGACGACAACCCGCGCGGCTATTACGAGTTCGAGCCGGTCAAGAAGCTGCGTGAAGGGGATACTTCCTGGCTGCCCCAGGCGCAGGGCAAAGCGGTGAAGGTCATCTCGGCGCTGCTCACCTATCTGCCCGCCGGCTATGCTTACCGGGTGCTGTTCATCCAGCGGGCGCTCCCCGAAATCCTGGCCTCGCAGCGTAAGATGCTGATCCACCGCGGCGAAGACCCGGACAAGGTCAGCGACGCCGAGATGGCGGTGTATTTCGAGAAACACCTGGCGCAGGTGACCGCCTGGCTGGCGGAGCAGCCGAACATCGCTACGCTGTACGTGGATTACAACGCCATGCTCAAAGATCCCGCGCCGTTCGTCGAACAGATCAACGCCTTCCTGGGCGGCGGGTTGGACGTGGAGAAGATGATCGGGGTGGTCGATCCGACGCTGTACCGCCAGCGGGCCGTTTAATCCGCCGCTTGCTGGCGGGCAATCCTGGCGAGCTGGGCGTCCAGCTCGTCTTTCATTTCCTTAGCGAGCCGGTCGCCGGGGGCGTAGAGATCGTGCAACTCTTCGGGATCGCTCGCCAGGTCGTATAGTTCGTAGCGGTCCTCGAGGTTTTCATAGCCGGTGTAATAGATCAGCTTGTGCTGCCCGCGGATCAGAGCCAGCGTGGCGGGGCGCAGCGGCTCGAAGCGCGAGGCTTCTTTGGCTTCGTGGGCGAAGAGGCTGCGCTCGCCTGCGGCCGGGGCGGGCAGGCCCAGACCCGGCAACGTTTGCCCTTCGGCCCCCTCAGGGATGGGCGCGCCGGCGGCATGGAACAGGGTGGGCAGCAGATCGACGTTGCTGGTGGGGGTGTCGATGTCCTGGCGCTGCGCCTGGCCGGGCCGCCAGACCAGCAGCGGGATGCGGATCAGCGGTTCGTAGAGCAGCGGGGTGATGTGGCCGTAGGTGCCGCGCTCGAACAGTTCGCCGTGGTCGGAGGTGAAGATCAGCCAGGTGTTCTGCAGCGCGCCGGAACGCTCCAGCGCCTGATACAGCCGCCCGAACTGGTCGTCCACGTAGGCGATGGACTCGTCGTAGAAGCGGCGCAGCAGGTCGAGGGTCTCCTGCGGCAGGCCGTCCGAGAGAGGGTTGGCGGGCTTGGGCGGCGGCTGATAGCCGTCAATGAAGCGGTCGTAGAACTGGCGTGAGGTGGCGTGCGGCCCGTGCGGGGGCAACAGGTGCACATAGCCCAGGAAGGGCTGCGGCTGGCGGCGCGCCTGCGCCGCGGCCCAGTCCACCGCCTGCTCCAGGGTGAAATACAGGAACGAGGGCGCTTCTTCGTCATAGTAACTGGGCACGCCGCGCGGATAGGCCTGCTGATAGCGGGCGTTCATCTCCCCTTGTTGCAGGTAGCGGCGGATGCGGTTGTAGATGGCGAAGAACAGCGAGCCGTTGGGATAGAAGCCGTTGCGGTAGAGCAGCAGTTCGGCGTCGTAGGCGGCGGGGTAGTCGCGGTCGAACCAGGCGTTGGCGGGGGAGTCCGAGAACAGGCACAGGTCTTCGATTGGGGTCAGTTGGTCGATCAACGCCCGTTGCTGGTGCAGCAGGATGTACGCCAGGGGGTTATGCGTATAGGCAAAGGTAGTGTAAGCCTGGGGCAGGGCGAACAGGTTCTGGCGGGCGTAGGGGGGCAGCGGCTGGCTGTGCATCTGGATCGCCCGGTGGCTCCAGGGGTAGGCGCCGGTGAGCAGCGAGGCCGTGCCCGGCGAGGTGAAGTTGGCCGTGGCGTAGTGGCGATGGTACACCGTGGCGCGCTGCGCCAGGCGCTCCAGGTTGGGCGCGGTGCGGCGCGGGTAGCCATAGAGCGACAGGTGGCGCGCCGAGAGCGCGTCGAAGACCACGATCAAGAAGTTGGGCTGGCCGCTCGCCCCCTGCGGCGATGGGGCGTCCCCCCTGGCGGGCAGCGCCTGCGACAGCCCGCTGAGCAGCAACGGGCTGAGGCCGAGCAGCTTGATGAAATCGCGGCGGGTGAGCTGGGGTGTGGGCATAGGATAGAGTCGGATGCTGCCAGGTGCAACGCACTTTCAAAGTGCGTCGCACCTGGGAATGTCAAAGGATCAAATTGCGCGCCAGGATGTTGCCCACCGACAGCAGGCCCAGGGCGATGAACACCCAGGCCAGCACGGTGAGCCGCTCGGCGAAATCGCGGATGCCAGCCTCCACCCTGGGGTAGCGCCGGAAGATGATCGAGAGATCCACCAGGGCGACGATGAAGGTGAACAGCCACACGCCCACCAGGGCGGTGTACGCCGCCGGCGACAGGGAGATATCGTACATGGTGCGCGTCTGGAAATGCACCGGGATCGCCCAAAAGGCGGGGACGAGCACCAGGATCGCCGCCTGGGGCACGAAGCGGTCCAGCAGGAAGCGCCGCGGGGTGATCATCGCCAGCAGGACGACGAATCCGGTGACCGCCAGGCTCTCCACCAGTCCGGCAGCCAGGATGTAGCTCAGCACCGCCAGGACGAAGACCAGGTCGGCGCGCAGCAGGTAAGCGGGCACCTCGCGCAGGAAATTGTACAGCGCCCAGAGATAGATGGGCGCAATGGTCATCGCAAAGACCAGGAAGACCTCCTGGCGGCGGGGAAGGCGGGAGCGCAGCAGCGACAAAACCGTCTCCGGCGGCGGGGAAGGCGACTATTTATGTTCTTCGTCTGCGTCTTGCGGCGGCTCATCCTTGCGCAGGCTGCGGCGCAGGCGCGCCGCCCCGGCTTTGATCTGCCGCGAGAAGAAGAACAGCAAGCCGGAAAAGGCCGCCAGCATCACCGCCAACACCTGGAACAGCATGCCGCCGGTGTTAGGATCGATGTAGGCGCGGGGCGCAGCCAGCCCAGCCGCAGTCAGGATATCGAACCAGTTTGCCATCATCCAATCATCCTCCAAAACAGCCAACAGCTAAAGGCTAACAGCTAACAGCTAAAAGCCAACAGCCAACAGCCAACAGCCAACCCCTCACAAATACCCCAGACTCCTCAACCTCTCCTCCACCTTCTCCTGATCCTCGGCGCTCAGCGTGGGCGGAGGCGCGGCGCCGCGGGCGTCGGGGGCGGCGTCGATCGCCAGGGCGGGGATATCGCGGTAGCAGGGCGCCGGGTAGCCGGAGAGGTCGCCGCTGTAGAACAGCACCCCGGGCACCGAGCGGGGATCGAAGCAGTGGTCGGCGCCCCAGTGGTCGCGGTTAGGCTCCAGGGCCTCGGCCTTCCAGGCGCCCAGGCCGGTCTCGGCGGAGGCGCGGTAGCCGGGGGTGTAGCCCACCAGCAGGTCTGGGCCGTAGGCCGCCAGGGCGCCGCCGCCATGGCCGGGGCTGCCGCGCAGATAGACCTCCTGCACCACCGGGCGGCCGTCCGGGCCGATCCATTCCAGCAGGCGCTGGCGCAGGCGCCCGGCGAGCGCCTCGGCTTCGCCGATGGCGACGCTGCCCTGACCTTCGCGGCCGGCCAGGTTCAGGTACAGGCTGTTCAGGCCGATGGCGTAGGCCGAAGCACGCGACCAATCCACGCCCTTCAGGTCGCCCTGCGGCGCGGGTTGCGCAGGGGTCAAGAAGCCCTCCTGGATCAGCCAGCGGTTGAGATGGACTTTGTAATCGAAGGTCTTGAAGCCGTGATCGGAGACGATGATCAGGCGGACGGCTTCCCCACCGTTGGCGGCCAGGCGGGCGTGCACCTTCCCCACGATGCCGTCCAGTTTCTGATACCAGCGCTCGATCACCTGCGGATGGTCGCGCCAGAACATGTGCTGGACGCGGTCCAGCGAATCGAAGACCGAGGCGAGCAGGCCCTCTTTGAAGCGCTCCAACTGGTGCAGCAGCAGCTTTTCGCGGGCGGCGACGATCGAATCGCACAGGTCGAGGAACTGCTGGTCGGAGATGCAGCCATCCTCCAGGCCGGTGGTGTCCTGCGGCCAGCCCAGGGTCAGGAAGGGGCCGGCGGCGCTCCAGGCTTCTTTGACGAAGGACGGCGGCGTGCCATAACGCCAGATGGGGTGCAGGGGGTGGATCTGCAGCGGCAGGGCGTACAACCGCACGGCGGGCTGCAGTTGGGTCAGGATCAGCCGGGTGATGGCGTGGACGTTGACCAGGAAGCCGATCTTGAAGCTGACCTCGAGGATCGGGCTCCAGCGCCCCAGCTCCAGCGGGATCACCTGCTTGCCCAGGCGCAGCTCGGCGTGGGTCTCATCTTTGACCAGCAACTCCAGCTCCAGCAGGACGCTCTGCGGGCCTTGCGGGGTTGGGCGTTGCGGACCTTCCAGGGCGGCGCGGTAGCGTTGCGCCCCGGCGCTTTGCAGCGGGCGCACGGGGGTTTTGCCCTGCTTTTCCGGCAGGCCGCCCTCGCTGCTGAACAGCATGCCCACGCCCAGCCGCCCCTGGATGTCGGGCGCGCCCAGGCCGGGCAGGGTGCGCACCGGCGAATCGGGGCGGGCGGGGAAGGTGGCCGGCCACCACAGCGAAGTGGCGGGGTAGCCGCGCTCGGCGGCCATGTCGAAGATCGTGCGGGCGTTGTGCGGGCGCACGAACGAAATCCCGCCCAGGGTCTTGGCGGTGGGCAGCAGCGAGACGTGCAGGTTGTAGGTCGCCGGGTCGCGGTGGACGAAGTCGAACATGCCGTGCTCGCCGGGGTCCAGCCCGGTGGCGATGCTGGTCCAGGAGACCTCGCTCTGCGGCGGGTTGGACACCTGGAAGGGGGAATAACCTTTACGTTGCAGGTAGCGGCTCAGATGGGGCAGCTTGCCCTGCTCTGCCAGGGCTTCGAAGAGGACGGGGTCGAAGGCGTCCAGGCCGAGGATCAGTGTACGCATGAAAACCTGTTATTCACGGGAATATGGTGCAATCGGATCATCAAAGATGGGGGTATTATACTTGCCTCGTGGAGAAAATGTCGGGCTGGATTTGCTTACAGTCGTGATAGGCAACCAGGCGGTTTGACCCAAGCGGCGGGGCTGGCGATTATAATCCAGAGGGTTGGGCGCTGCGGGCGCTCGTCCAGGGCAAAAGCGAAGCGCTCGGCAATGGCGATGAAACGAACGATTATCCTGCATCCTTTTCTGTTCACGATGTATGCCGTGCTCTCCCCGCTGGCGAAGAACATCGACGCCGTGGGGCTGCAGGCCATCCGCACGCTGATTATTGCCCTCTTCTGGGTGATCGTGTTGTCCCTCCTGCTTCGCTGGCTGACTCGCAACCAGGAGAAGGGGGGATTGCTGCTCTCCGGGTTGATCGTGTTGTTCTTTTCCTATGGTCACGTGGATGCGATCCTGAGCCGATTGGCGCCCGGCGCCGCCAGGAGCGTGTTCCTGCTGGCGCTTTTCGTCGTCCTGTATGGCCTGTGGACGGTCTGGGTGCTCAGGCGGTCTGCCCCGCCGGCCGCCTTGACCAACTATCTGAACCTGGTTGGCCTGATTCTGATCGTCTTTCCACTGTACAACATCCTGACTTACTCGCGCCACGCCACGCAGTTCGAACCGCTGGCGCGCGAATATCAGCAGCAGATCTGGCAGCAGAGCGGCGTCGCCGAGATGCATGCCGCCAGGCGAGCAGAGGAATTGCCAGATCGGGATATCTATTACATCATCCTGGACGGCTATACTCGCGCCGATGTGATGCAGGAGCTGTTCGGATACGACAACTCGGAGTTCATCCGGGCGCTGGAGCGCCGCGGCTTCTACGTGGCGCGTGAGAGCCGCTCGAATTACACCGATACGGTGTACTCGATCTCCTCCTCGCTCAATATGGCGCATGTGAACACCCTGCCAGACTACCTGCGGCCCAGGATGGACCTCACCGACCATAAGGCGCTCCAGGATGTGTTGGCGGTGCTGGTCAAGCAGAACCGGGTGCGCGCCTTCCTGGAGCAGATGGGGTATCGCTTCGTCAACTTCGACAGCGGTTACGCGCGCATCAACATCCCCAACGCCGATCATTTCGAGAAATCGCCCGAAATCGGGCTGTTCAACCCGCAGGCGGCTTTCGATCTGATGCTGCTCAACACCACCCTGGGAAAGGCCTATTTCCGCCTGCGAGGCGAGCAAAACGCCCCGCTTCAGTCGCTGTTCGACGAGCACCGCACCCGCATTCGCTACGCACTGGCGAACCTGCCCAAGTACGCCGATCAGGAAGGGCGCTACTTCATCTACGCCCATATCATCTCGCCGCACTCGCCGTATGTCTTCGGCCCAAACGGCGAGGAGCGCCGCGGGGTCGATCCGTTCACGCTGCTGGATAACCCGGAGGGCGAAGAGTGGTCGCCGGATTTGTACCGCGATCAGGTGATCTTCATCAATAAGATGATCCTGGCGACGATTGACCAGATCCTGGCGCAGAGCGACCCCCAACCGATCATCATCCTGCAGGCCGACCACGGGAACCGGGCTTTCAACGTCGTGGATCCTTCAGCCGAGATGAAGATGAAGCTGCTGTTCCCGATCCTGAACGCCTATCATCTGCCGGGGTATGAAGAGAACACGCCGGTGTACGCGACGATCACGCCGGTGAACTCTTTTCGCCTGCTTCTCAACGCCTATTTTGGGACGCAGCTCGACCGGCTCGAAGACGCCAGCTATATCCTGTCCAAAAAGCCCGGCCGCCTGGAGTTCGTGGACGCCTGCGCGGTGTATCAGGCGTGTTCACCCTGAGCGGCAGCGGAGGCCGGCGCAGGCTGCAAACAAAGGCCCCAGCTTGCGCTGGTTGGGCAGGCGCAGGGGATGGCAAGACAGGTTTTGAGGCGATTGCATTAGCGGTTGCGCCCGTACTTCTCGTGGCTGGAGACCCAATCGGATGACGAGATCGCCGCCGCCAGGGAGAGTTCGCCGGCCAGCACTGCCCCGGCGATGATCTCCGCCAGGCGATGCACCTTGCCCTTGCCGTAGCAGCCCAAAAGCTCCAGGCATTCGCGCTGCGTCGCCAGGCCGGTGCCGCCGCCGTAAGTGGCCACGATCAGCGAGGGGATGGTGATCGAGATGTACAGGTCTTTCTCCGGGGTGAGTTCGGCGTAGAGCAGCCCGGCGGAAGATTCGGACACGTTGGCCACGTCCTGGCCGGTGGCGATGAACATGGCGGTGATGGCGTTGGCCGAGTGCAGGCCGTTGTTGTTCGCCCCCGACATGATCGAGCCGATGTTGGCCACCTGGTAGTGATAGGCCAGGCTCTCCGGCTCGACGCGCATGTGCTGGATCAGCACGTCGCGCTTGATCAGCGCCTCGGCGGTGACGCGCTTGCCGCGCGTGCGCATGATGTTGATCTGCGAGGCCTTCTTGTCGGTGGCGAAGTTGGATTCGAGGTAGAAGTGCTTGATCCCGGGATAGTTGTCGATGATCCAGCTACACGCGGCGAAGGTGGCGCGCCCGACCATGTTCTGCCCGGCGGCGTCGCCGGTGGTGAAGTTGAAGCGCAGGTAGGCGAACTTGCTCGCCAGGTAAGGGTCGATGTCCAACAGCCGCGCCACGTGCGAGGTGGCTTCGGCCTCCTCGCGGATCTTGTCGATGTTGGCCATCACCCACAGGATGAAATCCCGCCCCTGGCGGGCGTCTTCGAAGACGAACACCGGGGCGCGCTGCATGGCGTCGGCCACCACGGTGCATTTCACGCCGCCGCACAGGTTGACCAGCTTGCAGCCGCGGTTGTAAGACGCCACCAGGGTGCCTTCGGTGGTCGCCAGCGGGATCAGAAAGTCGCCTTTGGCGTGTTCGCCTTCGATGTGCAGCGGGCCGGCAAAGCCGAGCGGCACCTGGGCCACGCCGGTGAAATTTTCGATGTTCCCCTGGGTCGAGTGGGGGTCGAAGGAATAATGGCTGATGTGCTTTAGCTCCACGCCGGTGAACTGCTGGATGAACTTTTGCCGCTCCTGGATGATCTGCGGGGAGTAGTTGTCCTCCTGGCTGCGCGGGATGCGCAGGATTTGCTCGTCGCTCTCGCTGATCGAGTCTTCGACGTCGAACTTCAGCTCGCCGAAAGGCTCGGCCTTGAAGCCGATCTCCACGGTGTATTTGCCCGCGGCCAGCGGCGGGAGCGGCGCCCAGATGTCCAGCGTCTGGCGCAGCGGGAAATCCAGCGGCCGGTCTTTGCGGATCTCGGCGGCAATCAGCCGGGTGCCGTCGGGCAGGGTCAGGGTGGTGCGCTCCAGGGGGAAGGGCTGGCTGCCGACTTTGATATGGGTGATCCCGACCAATCGGGCGTCGCTGAGGCGGTTCTTCACCGAAAACTGCACCCCATCCGGGGTGTTCTTCAGGCTGGAAAAGGTGTACAGTCGCTTGAGCAACATGCTGGGGATGAACATGGCAGATCTCCAGTTGGGTGTTGGCTGTTGGCTGTTAGCTATTAGCTATTAGCTGTTAGCTGTTAGCTGTTAGCTGTTGGCTAATGGCTAATGGCTAATGGCTAATGGCTAATGGCTAATGGCTAATGGCTAAT
>CAZCYV010000024.1:0-30422 GCA_964503145.1 uncultured Anaerolinea sp.
GAGCAAGATGCTCCGAGCAAGATGCTCCGAGCAAGATGCTCCGAGCAAGATGCTCAAGGCAGATTGGAGGCGTGTAAAACTGAGTAAAACTGCGGGCATAGCGTGTGGCAGGATCATTCTATTGGCTTTGGTCTGGCTGGCGTCGGCCTGCAGGCCGGCCCAGCCGACCCGGCTGCCCACCAGGACGCCGACGGCAATGGCGGCGTTCACCCGCGCCCCTTCGCTGACGCCGACGCTGAGGCTCGACGAGCGCGCGGGCGCCAGCGCCGCGCCATCCGAGTCGGCCGCTGCTCGGGCGAGCGCTACGTCCACGCCAACGCCGCTGCCCACCGCCGACCCGCTGGCCTGCCTGCCGGACGAGCCGGGCCAGACCGCTCTGGTGAGCTGGGTGAGCGACGGCGCGACGTTCGTCGTCGATCTGGCCGGGCGCAGGGAAACGGTGCGCCTGCTGGGGATCGACGCGCTGCCGCTGACCGCCGGCATCACCCGCGGCCTGTTGGACAAGCGCGTGGTGCGCCTGGTGGCCGATGGGCCGGACCGCGACGCGCAGGGACGGCTGCTGCGCTATGTCTTGCTGTTGGATGGCCGTTTCATCAACGATGAACTGCTGCGCAGCGGCGCTGCTCGCTTCGACTCGAAGATGGGCAACCTGGCCTGCCGGGCGCAATTCGAACGCGCCGAGAAATACGCCATTCAAGAAGTTCTGGGGATTTGGGAGCTGGCGGCCAGGGCGGCGCTGCCGAGCCTCACCGCGACCATCGTCACTCAGGCGCCTGTGCAACCCACTGCCACAGCGCCTGTGACGGCCTCGGCCACGCCCGCACCGACGCTCACCGCAACGGGACAGGCGACCACCGCGGTCACGCCAGAGGCCAATCCCACGCCGCCGCAGTTCCAGCCGACGAACACTTTCCCGCCGACGCTCACTCCGCCGCCCACGGCGACGCAGCCTGTGGCGACGGGGACGGTGGTCGGCACCGGCGTGCAGATTGTGCACATCTTCTACGATGGCCTGCAAGACCCGAATGAGCCGGATGAATATATCGAGATCAAGAATTTCGAGAATACCCCGGTGGACTTGACCGACTGGTGGATCTACGCCGAAATCAACAGCCAGTTTTTCCCCTTCACCGAATTCAGCCTGGGCCCTGGGCAATCCTGCCGCATCTACACCAACCTGATCGAGGCGGATAGCTGCGTGTCCGATAGTTTCTTGAGCATTTTTGAGGTGTGGGAAAACTCGGGCGACTGCGGCTACCTTTTCGACGCTGAAAACGAGGAGCGGTCGGTATTTTGTTATGGGGAAACGCCCTAGAGGCGATGAAACGGTATTCGCTCGGCTCTCTGCCTCTGCTCATTGCGCTGGCGCTGCTCCTCCTGGCAGGTTGCGGATCGCCCCAACCCACCTCGATCACGCCGAGCGCGCCCGGCGAGACCGCTGCGCCGACGAGGCCCACCGCCGTTGCGACGGAGACGGTTACGCCCGCCAGGCCGGCCGCGCCGCAGGAGGCGCCGCCGCTGCCATTCGATGTCTTTGTGGAAGACGCTTTTCGAGAGCTGCTGCGCAGCGACCCGGAATGGGCAACCGCCGAGGGGCTGGCGGAGTGGGCCGGGGCGGACGAATCGCGCCTGACCGATCTGTCGCCGGAGGGCATCCGCCAGGCGCAGGAGTTGCACAGGTCGCTGCTGGCGCAGTTGCGCGCCTATTCCCGCCAGTCGCTCGACCGTCAGCAGCGCCTCACCTACGACGTTTTCGAGTGGTATTTGGATGACCTGGCGCGCGGCCAGGAGTTCATCGATTACCCTTATCCGATCAATCCGTTGCCGGTGTTGGGGGTGCAATACCAGACCGAGTACTTGTTCACCGATCAGCACGTCATTGCCGACGAGCAGGACGCCCGTAACTACCTGGCGCGCCTGGGACAGGTGGGCGAGAAGCTGGGCTATGTGCTGGAAAGCCTGGAGCGGCGCGAGGCGCAAGGTATGATCACCCCGCGGCGGGTGATCGAAGCCAGCCTGGGGGATATCCAGCTCATGGCGAACAGCGCGCCCAGGCAGACCTCCTACTACACTGCGCTGCGAGATCACATGGCGCCGCTGAGCAGCATCCCGCCTGAGATGCAGCGCGAATTGCTGCTGGCCGCGGAGCAGGAGATCCAGGCCACGGTGTTGCCGGCGTATCAGCGCCTGGCGAAGTTCTTGGAAGCGCAACGCAAGCGCGCTCCGCTCGAAGAAGGCGTGTGGCAATATCCCGCAGGCGAGGCGTATTACCGCTACGCGCTGCGCCACCACACCACGACCGATCTGACGCCGGACGAGGTGCATCAGCTTGGGTTGGACGAACTGGCGCGCCTGCAAGCCGAGATGCGCCAGCGTTTCGACCAGCTTGGCTACCCCAGGGAAGCCAGCATCAACAATCTCTACATCCGGGTGTACAACGAGGGCGGCGCGGTGCCGGCGAATATGGTCTTGCGGACTTACCAGGATCTGATCGCCCAGGCCGAAGGCCGCCTGGATGAAGCCTTCGATCTGCGGCCTGAGGCCCAATTGGAGGTGCGCGGCATCCCGGCGGGGATCGCCTATTACGCCGCCGCGCCGCTGGATGGCTCCGGCGCGGGCGTCTTCTACGTGCCGGTGGAGGAGAATCAGCCGCGCTATCAGTTGCCGACCCTGGCTTATCACGAGACGCTGCCCGGGCATCACTTTCAGATCGCCCTGGCGCGCCAGCAGAATCTGCCCCTGTTGCGCCATGCCCTGATCTTTGGGGCTTTCACCGAGGGGTGGGGCATGTACGCCGAGCATCTGGCCGGAGAGCTGGGCTGGTATGCCGATGACCCGTACGCCGATTTGGGGCGGTTGCAGTCGGAAGCGCTGCGCGCCGCGCGCCTGGTGGTGGATACCGGCCTGCACGCCAGGCGCTGGACTTTCGACCAGGCGGTCGATTTCCTGGTCGAGAACACCGGCCTGCCCTATCAGCAGATGGCCTACGAAGTGACGCGCTACATCGCCTGGCCCGGTCAGGCGACCTGTTACGAGGTCGGCCTGCTCAAGCTGCTCGAGCTGCGCCGGGCGGCGCAGGAGCGCCTGGGGGAGGGTTTCGATCTCAAAGAGTTCCACCGCGCGGTGCTTCAGCTTGGCAGCCTGCCGCTGGATGTGCTTGAAAGTAACCTGGAAGATTACCTGGAGAAATGAGCGATTATCCTGAAATTTCTGGACGCCAAGCCGCAGAGACGCAAAGATTTAATTTTTTGACATGATGACCAGCCGCGCGGAGGTTATAGCCAATGTCTGAACATGGGTATTCCTACTTCGGGATGCAATCTTCCTGGGGAGTGACCAAGCATTTCGGCGGGCTGCGCGCCACCGATGAACTGGCGACGCTGTGCCATATTGCCGAGGGAAAATCGGTGCTGGTGGTGGGCTGCGGCATCGGGCTGACGCCCTGCCACCTGGCGAAGCATTACGGCTGCCGGGTGATGGGCGTCGATCTTTCGGAGAAAATGGTGGAATGGTCGCGCAAAAGGGTGAGGCGCAAAGGGTTGGAGAGCCTGGTCGAGCTGCGCGTCGCCGACGCTCAGGAACTGCCCTTCGAGGATGGGCGCTTCGACGCGGTGATCATCGAGTCGGTGAACGCTTTTATCCCCGATCTGGAGCGGGCGTTTGCGGAATATGCCCGCGTGCTGCGGCCAGGCGGTTATGTGGGGATGAACGAGGGCACCTGGGTGAAGACGCCGCCCCCGGCGGAGTTGTTGGCCTTCATCCGACGGGCGATGGGCGCGGAATTCAAGACTGCCGAGGAATGGAAGGCGTTGCTGGCGCAGGCTGGCCTGGAAGTGACGGCGGCGAAGGTTTACGCCATCAACGCGTTACGCCAGCGGCTGGATGAGGTCGCCGGCCTGGATGCCAGCGATTGGATGGACCGCCTGCGGGCGATCGGCAGCTTCATCCGCGCCTACGCGACCGACCCTGACCTGCGCCGATACGCCCGGGAGATCGTGCCTTCCCGGGCGGTGCTGCGGGAGATGTTCGAGTATCTGGGCTACGGTAACTACGTCGGCCGCAGGCTGTAAGTCAGTTGCCCTGTTCGAGCCAATCGCATATGTTCGTCCACAGCCGGGCGTAATCCTGCCAGAAGACGAAGTTGCAGCCCCAATGCGGGGCGGGGTCGGAGGTGTAGGCCAGCACACGGCCCTGGCCGAACTGACCCACGGCGATGGCGGGATGCGCCTCGCCCTGCCAGTGCGCCACCACCGTGCAGCCCGGGCGCGGTCGCACGATGTTGTAGCCCAAGACCGGGGGCATGCTGTCCAGGTCCAGGCCGCGCAGGATGGGGTGATCGGGGATTGCGGCCTGCATGGTAAAGCCTTCGGTGCTCTCGCGCAGGTCTTCCACCTCCAGGCACTCGCAGGGCAGGATCTGGCGCAGTTGCGTGCGACCCCAGCCGCCCTTGCCCAGTTCGCCGTTGAAGCTCAGCCAGCCGCCCAGGAACATGGCGTGCTTGCCGCTCTCCACTGCCTCCACCGTCAGCCGCACCCGGTCGGGGAAGGTGAGCACTTTGGTGCCGAACAGGTGGCGGTTGAAGAACTGCGGGTGAAGCTGGAAGTTCTTGGCTTCTACGTCCGAGAAGACGATGATGTCGTATTCTGCCAATATCTTTTCGTATTCGCCAGGGGGTAGCATATAGAATTCCCAGGTGGGCACGCTGGTGATGCGGTGCCGCCCGCTGGATTCCACCGCCGCCACCAGCCATTTCCCGTAGTTAATGAAATCCAGCCCCTTTGGGGATTGATTGAAGGAGGTTTCCGCATAGATCGGGCCAAGCTGCACCGCCCAGTCGCCGATGTAATAGACTTTTGCCATAGGCTTTGCTCCAGGTTTCAGCAAGTTCAGGGTTGAGCGACCAAAAATCCCGCTTCTGCTTTGCTCAGATTATAATTGAAAGCATGGATTTGTTCACCCATGCGATGCACGAACGGATGAAGACCGAAGCGCCGCTGGCGGCGCGCATGCGCCCGCGCACCCTGGATGAGTTCGTCGGCCAGGAGGAGATCGTCGGGCCGGGCAAGCTGCTGCGGCGGGCGATCGAAGCCGATAAGCTGTTCTCCTCGATCATTTTATGGGGGCCGCCTGGCTCGGGCAAGACCACGCTGGCGATGGTGATCGCCAACCTGACCAAGAGCCACTTCGAGACGCTCTCGGCGGTGCTGGCGGGCAAGGCCGAGCTGCGCGAGGTGATCGACAAGGCGCTGGAGCGGCGCAAGCTGTACGGCAAACGCACCATTTTGTTCGTGGACGAGGTGCATCGCTGGAACAAGGCGCAACAGGACGCGCTGCTACCGCATGTCGAAAACGGCACGGTGACGCTGATCGGGGCGACGACGGAGAACCCGTATTTCGAAGTCATCGGCGCGCTGGTCTCGCGCTCGCGGGTCTTTCAGTTGCGCCCGCTGCGGGATGAGGACGTGCTGCGCATCCTGAACGCCGCGTTGACCGACCCAGAACGGGGATATGGCAGGCGCAAGGTGCGGGTGGACGACGACGCCATGGAACACCTGATCCGGGTGGCGGGCGGCGACGCGCGCAATGCCCTCAACGCGCTGGAACTGGCGGTGGAAAGCACGCTGCCGGACGCCGACGGCGTGGTGCATGTGACGCTGGACGTGGCGCAGGAGTCGATCCAGCGGCGGGCGGTGCTGTACGACAAGGACGGCGACGCCCATTACGATACCATCTCGGCGTTCATCAAGTCGGTGCGCGGTTCTGACCCGGACGCGGCGCTGTACTGGCTGGCGAAGATGCTCTACGCGGGCGAAGACCCGCGCTTCATTTTGCGACGGCTGATCATCCTGGCGGGCGAAGACATTGGCCTGGCTGACCCACTGGGGCTGGTGATCGCCAGCGCCGCGGCGCAGGCCTTCGATTACGTTGGCCTGCCCGAAGGGATTTACCCCATCGTCGAAGCCACGCTATATCTGGCGACCGCGCCGAAGTCGAACTCCGCCGGGGCCTATTTCAAGGCTTTTCAATTGATCGAGGAACAGGGCATCACCGGCGTGCCGCAGCATCTGCAGGATGCCAATCGCGATGCGCAGGCGCTGGGGCATGGGCGCGGCTATCAGTATCCCCACGAAAGCCCCGACCATTTCCTGCCGCAGCAATATCTGCCCCGGCCGCTGTTGGGGACGTACTTCTACCGCCCGTCGGACCAGGGTTACGAAGCCCAGGTGGCGGAGCGGCTGGAGCGCTGGCGTCAGGCGCAGCGCGCCGCGCTGGGCGTGACCAAAGCGGAGACCCTGCCGGAGCTGGATCAAACGACCATCAATGAACTCAAGAGCCGCCACAAACCAGGCGCGTAGCCCGGGCGCGAGCGAGCATCGAACCACAGGAGTGCTATGCCGGTTATCTTATTGATTCGACATGGTGAAAATGACTACGTCAAGAAGCAGCGCCTGGCGGGGCGCATGGCGGGCGTGCATTTGAACCAGAATGGACAGAAGCAGGCGCAGGCGCTGGCGGAGACGCTGGGGCGCGCGCCGATCAAGGCCATCTACAGCAGCCCTTTAGAGCGGGCGATGGAGACCGCTGCGCCGCTGGCTCAGGCGTTGGGGTTACCGGTGCAGCCGCGCCCCGGCCTGATCGAGGTGGATGTCGGCGAGTGGCAGGATCAGCGGATCAAGGCCCTGAGCCGCACGAAGCTGTGGAAGGTGGTTCAAGGTGCGCCGTCGCGGATGCGTTTTCCCGGCGGCGAGACCTTCGCCGAGGCGCAGTATCGCATCTGTCAGGATTTGGAAGCCATCACCCGCCAGCACGAGATGAAAGACCTGGTGGTTTGCGTCTCGCATTCGGATCCGATCCGGCTGGCGGTGGCGTATTATCTGGGGATGCCGCTGGATATGTTCCAGCGGTTGAGCGTCGCCCCGGCCTCGATCACCATGTTGCACCTGGGAGAGGCCAGCAGCCAGTTGCTGCGGCTGAATTATGAAATTTCTATAAGCTTCCCAGAATCCTGATCTGGTATACTACAATATGCTACGGGAGATCTTATGGGCGAAGAGATCGATTTACAACCGGTAACCCATATTACCACCGATGCCATTGGGCAGCCGGGCAAGCGAGTGTTCTACATCCAGGCCTGGCAGGGCACGCGCACCATTTCGTTGATCGTGGAGAAGATTCAGGTGCAATCGCTGGCCGTCGGGTTGGAGCAGTTCCTGGCGGAACTGCATCAACGTTACCCCCATCTGCCCGAGGCCTCGGGGGAGTACGATGAAGAACGCATGCACATCCGCCCGCCGGTGGATCCGCTCTTTCGTGTAGGCGAGCTGGGCCTGGGGTATGACGCGGAAAACGACATCATTGTGCTGGTGGCGCGGGAGATGATCAACGAAGAGGGCTTCGAAGCGGAAGGGGAAACGGAGCAGCAAGCCAGGGTGGTGCGCTTCTGGTGCACGCGCGACCAGCTCCGCGCCATGTGCCACTGGGGGATGGAAGTGGCTTCGCGCGGCCGGCCGATCTGTCCGCAATGCGGCGAGCCGATGGATCCAGAAGGCCATTTCTGCCCGAAAAAGAATGGTCACAAACACTGATGCCCTCGAAATCCTGAAAAACGGCCAATTGACGATCCGCGGCGAATTTCTTTGGGGTTCGAACTACACTTTTCTGGCCGACGCCGAACTGGGAGAGCAGAAGATCGCCTGCGTGTATAAGCCCAGCAAGGGCGAGCGGCCGCTGTGGGATTTCCCGGTAGCCACGCTGGCGAAGCGCGAAGTGGCGGCCTATCTGGTCAGCCAGGCGCTGGGCTGGGAGCTTGTACCGCCGACGGTTTACCGCGATGCCGCGCCCCTGGGGCCGGGTTCGGTGCAACTGTATATTGACCACGACCCTGAGTATCACTATTTCAACTTCACCGAGGAGGATCGCCAGCGGCTGAGGCCGACCGTGCTGTTCGACTTGCTGATCAATAACGCCGATCGCAAGGGCAGCCACATCCTGCGGGACAATCAGGCGCACCTGTGGCTGATCGATCACGGGGTCTGCTTCCACGTCGAGGACAAGCTGCGCACGGTGATCTGGGACTTCGTGGGCGAGCCGATCCCCGAAAACCTGTGCGCCGATTTGAGCGACTTCGCCCGTCGGCTGAAGCCGGTGCAGGGGGCGCCTTCGGAACTGGCCAGCAGCCTGATGAGCTTTCTGAGCCGCGGCGAAGTGCGCGCCCTGGGGATGCGCGCCGAGCGCCTGGTCGCCAGCGGCCGTTTCCCCGCGCCGGATCCTTTTCGCCGGGCCTTCCCCTGGCCGCAAATCTGATCGCTGAAATGGGCTGACCGCCCTTCGATTCGAGAACACACAACATCCTGACGGAGGTCTAGCATGAGTCATTACCGTTTGGCTTTTCTGGGTTTTGGGAACGTCGGCAAGGCGCTGGCAAAGCTCTTCCTGAGCAAGCGGCTCGAACTGCAGGAGCGTTATGGGATCACCTTTTCGGCGACGGGGATCGCCAGCGCCCGGCATGGGATGGCCATCGATCCCCAGGGCATCGATCTGGAGCTTGCGCTGACCAGCAGCGATCTCAGCGCGTTGTCCAGGCTGCCCGCGCCGAAAGAGGCGCTGGATTTCATCCGACGCTGCGGGGCGGACGTTCTGTTCGAGAACACGCCCGTGAATTACGCGACCGGGCACCCAGCGGTGGATCACCTGCGCCTGGCGCTGGAGCTGGGGATGCACGCCATCACCGCCAACAAAGGCCCGGTGGTGCACGCTTACCGGGAGCTGACCGAACTGGCGCGCAGCAAGGGCAAGAAGTTCTACTTCGAATCGACGGTGATGGACGGGGCGCCGATCTTTTCGCTGTTTCGCGAGGCGCTGCCCGGGGCGAATCTGCGTTCGCTGCGCGGGGTGCTCAATTCCACGACGAATATGATCCTGACGCGCATGGAGCAAGGGGAGAGTTTCGACGCCGCAGTGGCCTATTGCCAGGAGATCGGGATTGCCGAGACCGACCCCAGCGGGGATATCGATGGCTGGGACGCGGCGGTGAAGGTGGCGGCGCTGGCGACGGTGCTGATGGACATCCCGTTGAAGCCCTCCGAAGTGGATCGGACGGGCATTCGGGGGATTGGCGCGGCGGAGATCGAGCGAGCGCGCCAGATGGGCAAACGCTGGAAGCTGGTGTGTTCGGCGGAGCGCCAGGGCGAGCGGGTTCAGGCGCGCGTCGCGCCGGAGATGGTGGGCGTCGACTCGCCGATGTATGGGGTGGATGGCACCACCAGCATCGTCGAATTCAAGACCGATGTGCTCGGCCAGCTTTCCGTGGTGGAGGCCAACCCAGGTCCGCACACCACGGCTTATGGCCTGTTCGCGGATTTTCTGAACGCCGTGCGCCGTTAAGCGGGATTGCGCAGCACCTCGAAAGCCGGGATCGGCTCGAAGTGCCGCTTGATTTCGACCTCCCCCAGCGGTTTGATGGGGAACCTTTTCCCCACCGCCTGGTAAGTCGGATAGCCGATGAAGATGCGGTTGGGGCGGGCCAGCGTCTCCAGCCCCCAGGCGATGTTGATCGGGTAGCCGATCACGGTAAATTCGACGTATTCTTCGCTGCCCAGGTAGCCGGCCATCGCCGGGCCGGTGTTGATGCCTACGCCGATGTTGACCTGCTCGCCGGTCTCACGATTGACCTGCTCGATGCGGTCGAGCATCATCAGGGCGGTCTGAACGGCGCGCGCCTCCGGTTCGGGCGGCTGGTGCGGCAGGCCGTAGATGGCCATCAGGCCGTCTCCCAGGTATTTGCCCAACATCCCCCCGTGATCGAAGATCACTTTGCTCATTTCTTTGTAGTAAGTCCCCAGGATGTTGCCGAAGCGCCGGGCGCCGACGCGCTCGGCCAACAGGGTCGAGTCGCAGATATCGGCGACCAGTACGGTCAGGCGGTGTTCGTCGATGGGCGGCAACGTCCCGGTTTCCAGATAGTCCTTCAGGGTGAATTCGGCCTCCTGGGGGGAGAGGAAGCGACGCAGCAGGCTGGACACCAGCTCCTGGTGGCGGATGCGCTCCAGTAAACGCATGCGCTGGATGGTCAAGGCGGCCTGATGGCCAATCGCCACCGCCAGTTGCAGGTCGCGCTTTTCGAACGGTCGCGCGTGCGGCCGGTTCTTGAAGACGTAGATCAGCCCGAGCATCTCTTCACCAGACATCACCGGCACGCACATGGCGGCGTGAATGTTGAGCAGCGCCGCGCTGCGCCCCAGCACCGGATCTGCGGCGGCGTCTTGCACGATCACCGCGGAGCGTTGCTGGATCGCCTGCTGGGCAATCGAACGCGCAAAGCCCAGTTCCGACAGCCGTTCGATTTGTTCGATCAGGATGACCTCGCAGCGATCGGCTCCCATCGACACTTTCATCATGTTTCCGACGGTCTGCAACGCAGTCGGAAGATCCAGGATGGTGTTCAGGCGCGAGGCCACTTCGGAAAGCAGCACGGCATGTTGGTCGAGGGATTCGAGCACCAGGTCGCGGGTGAGTTGCTGGGTGTTGGGCAGGCGGGGGATCTGTCCCGCCTGAAGGCTTTCGTCCCAATAGCTTAGCTCGATCAGGTGCTGGCCGATGCGGATGACATCGTTGACCTTCATCGCCCGCGGCGCGGTCAGGCGGTCGCGATTGACGAAAGTGCCATTGGTGCTTCCCAGGTCTTGCACGGTGACGGTCTCTCGCTCGGGTTCGTAGATCACCTGAGCATGATAGCGCGAGGCCGAGGGATCGAGAATCACGATATCATTGCCGGACATGCGGCCAATGGTGTTGTTGCCGGGATGCAGGGTGTATTGCCTGGGTTCACCGCCAGGCGAACGAACCGTCAGAATCCACATGCTTTGGTTTGGTTACCCACTGCGATTCAGGTTTTTGGGATTAGAGAGCCCATTGTTGAATAAAATCATACCACAATAATCGGTCTCTCAATCAAAACGGGCAAGGGGATCCCCTTGCCCGTCGGTTTCAATCGTCTGATTGGGGCTGCTCTGGCGCTGTTTCATCGGGCGAGGCCGGCGCCTGGGTTGTTTCGGCAGGCGGCTCTTGCTCTGGCGCTGGCTCGGCTGCTCCTTCAGCGCCGGTCGTCTGATCGACCTGCCCGGCGGCCTCCTCTGGCGCTGCAGCCGCGGGCGGCTCTGCGGCGGATTTTGCGGCTTTGGCTTCAAAGTTGCCCATCGACCAGGCGATCTGCCGCTCCACGGACACCTGGCGCATGCTGAGCGCCACGCGTTTGCGCTCTGGGTTCACTTCCAGCACTTTGAGCAGCACCAGGTCGCCGGGCTTGATCGCATTTTGGGGGTTGGGCGAAGAGCCGTAGCCGATCTGGCTGGTGTGGATCAACCCTTCGACGCCCATGGGGAGCTTTACGAACGCGCCGAAATCGACCAGGCGCGTCACCACCCCTTCCACGTAATCGCCGGCTTTCAATTCGTCGCCGATGGTCTGCCAGGGGCCGGGCAATAGCGCCTTGCGGCTCAGGCTGATGCGCTGGCGCTCGGCGTCCACTTCGATGACTTTCACTTCGATCTCATCGCCCAGCTTGACCACTTCGGAGGGATGATTGGGTTTCTTCCAGGCAAGCTGGGTGATGTGAACCAGCCCATCCACCCCGCCGATATCTACGAACGCGCCGAAGTCCAGGATTTTGACCACTTTTCCGGTGACCACCTGGCCTTTCTTGATCTCCTGGAAGCGTTTCTGGAGCAGTTCCTTTTGAGCCGCCTCGGCAGACAGGATCAGCCGATTGCGGGTGCGATCCACCTCGGTGATCGTGACCGGCAGCGCCTTCCCAACCATGTTGTTCTTGATCTCTTCGGCGCGTTTGGGGCTGCGCACCCCCTGCAATTCCGGCACCAGTGAAAAAGGCAGGAAACCACGCAGGCTTTCGAAGCGGATGATGAACCCGCCGCGATTGTGCCCCAAGACATCCAGATTCAGGATCGTCCCATCCTGCATATATTTTTCCGCTTTGACCCAGAGCTGATCCTCCAACCCTTTGCTCAAGGAGAGCTGATATTCGCCGTTTTCCTCGGAATGGCCTAAAACAAAGACCGGGACCTGGCTGCCGGCGGTGAGTTGCTCAAGGTATGCGGGATCAATTCTGCTCAGATCCCGGGCGGGGATGAGCGTATCGCGTTTGATACCAATATCCACCAGAATGCCATCCTTGTCGATCTGGATGACCGTCGCCTGCAGAACCTGTCCGGGCTGGGGGGGCTGGTGGTCATACTGGGTCAGGAGGTTTTCAAACAGTTCTACTTGCTGATCGGATGTCTGATTGGGTAGTTCGGGGGTGTTTTCCATAAAATGGTTCGGTTTCTTTAGCTCCAGGATGTTGTAAAAATATATCAAAAAAGTCTCAGCCTGTCAATTTTTATGCCAAATTAATCTGTCGCGCCGATCCATTCCACGATCGTCGCTTCGCCCTGACCGACGCCGACGCACAAGGTCGCCAGGCCGTAGAAGGGGCGCGGCTGCTCCGGCGCCCGACGGCGCATCTCGTGCAGCAGGGTGGTCAGGATGCGCGCTCCTGAGCAGCCGAGCGGATGCCCCAGGGCGATGGCGCCGCCGTTCACGTTGGTGATTTCGTGGCGCAGGCCCAGCTCCTTCATCACCGCCAGCGCCTGGACAGCAAAGGCCTCGTTCAGTTCGACCAGGCCGATTTGCTCGATGGACAGACCGGCGCGAGCCAGGGCTTTGCGCGTGGCCGGCACTGGCCCCAGGCCCATGATGCGCGGCGGTACGCCCGCCGCAGCAGAGGCGATCACCCGCGCCATCGGCTTCAAGCCCAGCGCCCTGGCTTTTTCTGCCGAGGTGAGCAGCACCGCGGCGGCGCCATCGTTCAGGCCGGAGGAGTTGCCTGCGGTGACGCTGCCATCTTTGCGGAACGCCGGCTTGAGCTTTGCCAGCGACTCCAGCGAGGTATCGCGCCGCGGCCGTTCGTCAGTGGTCACCAGGATCGGCTCGCCCTTGCGTTGCGGCACAGGCACCGGGGTGATCTCCTCGGCGAATTTGCCCGAGTCGATGGCGGCGATCGCCCGCCGGTGGCTTGCCAGGGCAAAGGCGTCCTGATCCTGGCGGGTGATTTCCGGCATCAGCGCGGCGATGTTTTCGGCGGTTTCGCCCATCGATTCGGTGCCATACAACTCTTGCATGCGCGGGTTGGGATAGCGCCAGCCGAGCGCGGTATCCCAGGCGGTCAGGTTGCCAAAGGGGAAGGCCGCCTCCGCTTTGGGCAGGGAATACGGGGCGCGGCTCATGCTTTCCACGCCGCCGGCGATATACACCTCGCCTTCGCCGGCGCGGATGGCGCGCGCCGCCAGGTTCACCGCCGCCAGCCCGGAAGCGCACAGACGGTTCATCGTGACCGCGGGCACTTCTACCGGGAAGCCCGCCAGCAGCGCCGCCATGCGGGCGACGTTGCGGTTGTCTTCGCCGGCCTGGTTGGCGCAGCCCAAATAGACCTCCTCGACCTGGGCAGGGTCGAGGCCCGTGCGCTCTACCAGGGCCTTTAGAACGTGCGCCGCCAGATCGTCTGGACGCACCGAGGATAGCACGCCGCCAAGCGCTCCGATCGGGGTGCGGATTGCGTCAATGATCACTGCTTCGGTCATCGTGGTCACTCCTGTCCTGTTTTTTCGGGCGTTTCTCCGAGGGGGAGGGTGAAAATGAAGTCCGTCCCACGTCCCTCCTCGCTTTCGACCCAGATCTGTCCTTTATGAGCTTCGATCGCCAGACGGCAGAACGCCAGGCCAAGGCCGGTGCCGCCGCGCTCGGATCTTTCGGAGGCAAATTTCTGAAACAACTGGTCGCGCAACTCGAAGGCCACACCCGGCCCATCGTCGTGCACGACGACCCGAACGGCGTTGCACTGCGCATCGACCTGCGCCTTGATGGTGATGTTCGAACCCTGGGGGGCGTATTTGATGGCGTTATCGATCAGATTTTGCAGCACGCGACTGATCAGCGTCCGGTCGGCAAGAACGGGGGGGAGATCGTAGGGGACGTCGTTCAGCAGCAAAAGCTCGCGGCGGGCGGCCAGTTGAGATTGGAAGCGAAAGCTTTGCTCGACCATCTCGGCCAGCGTGATCGGCTCGCGCTGCAACGGCAGCTTCCCGCTTTCCAGGCGGCTGTAGTCCAGCATGGCGTTGACCATGCCCAGCATGCGCCAGGAGTTGTCTCGGCTGATGGCGAGCATCATCGCCATTTCCGGCGGCAGGCGCAGCGCGTCGGCCTGGTCTTTGATCATGTCCAGGGCAAACAGGATCGAGGTCAATGGATTGCGCAAATCGTGCACGATGGTTTGCATCAATTCGTCGCGCATCCCTTCCAGCTCTTTGCGCTTGGTGATATCCTGTTTGATGGCGATGAAGTGGGTGATTTCACCGCGGGCGTTTCGCACCGGAGCAATGGTGGCCTCCTCGATGAACAGGCTGCCATCTTTGCGGCGGTTGGTCAATTCGCCGCGCCAGTTTTCTCCCGCAAGGATCGTCTGCCACAAGTGGGCGTAGAATTTTTGGTCGTGGAAGCCAGACTTGAGGATGCTCGGCTTTTTGCCAATGGCTTCCTCGGCGCTGTAACCGGTGATTTGGGTGAACGCCGGGTTGACCCAGGTGATCCAGCCCTCGCGATCGGTGATCACGATGGCGCTGGCCGCGGCGGCCAGCGCCACGCTCTGTTGATTGATTTGCTCTTCGGCGGCTTTTTGACGGCTAAGATCGCGCAGCGTGGCCAGGATCAGCAATCCGGTGGGCGCGTTCAGAAGGTTAAGGGTGATTTCCACGGGCAACTCGCGGCCATCTTTGCACAACGCAGCGACTTCACGGCCGTGTGGATCACCCACTTGGAGGGGGTCTTGCAGGTATCTGGCGATCATGGAAGATGCATCGGCATAGCGGGCCGGCACAATCGCGCCCAGAGGCCGGGCGTTGAGTTCGCCTGGTTGATAGCCCAGCATTTGTTCGGCAGGCGCGTTGGCCATGGCGATCGAGCCGTGTCGATCGATCACGATCATCCCGTAAGGCGCCGCATCCAAAATGGCGCGCAAAAGCCCCTCTTCTCGTTTGGCTGCCGTCACATCCCGGATCAGGATCATCCGACCGCTGGGGCGGCCGCGTCGATCGTCCAAGGTGGCGCTCTGAATGTCGTAATAACGGGCAGTCCCCTCGTCGGTTCGAATTTCGAGCACCTGGGGAGCGCCGGGCGAGCCGGCATCCGAGAACAGCGGCAGGTCGGGCAAGGCTTCGGCGGCGGTTTTGCCGATTTCGGGATCGGCTTTCAGAATTTGCCTGGCCGTTGGGTTGATGTAGCTGATTCGCCCCTTCAGATCCAGGACGATGATTCCATCGCTCATGCTTTCGACGATCACATCCTGGGCGATGGGGATGAGATCGAACAGTTGGAAGCGGAAGACTTGAAGGGCATAGATGATGCTGGTCAGGCAAAAAGCAATCGGCGTCACGTCGATGCCCACTGCGGCGGTCCAGCCGCTCAAGTAGGCCAGGTTAGCGACCCAGGGGATTGCCGCGCCGATCAGCAAGATCAGCGCCTGCCGGCGATGATCCGGCGAGAAGCGCGCCGTGCCGATGACCAAAAGCATCGTCCCGGCGAACAGGATGGCGTATCCATAAACCGCGAAAACCCAAAACCAGGCGCCATGCTCATAGCGGAACAGGGGGATGGGCTGGGTCTGGAGCGGGGTGATCGCGCTCCAGATGAGGTCATGCCATTCGTTGGTCAGCGCCAGCAGGATGGTGATGACCGGGATCAGCCACAGGAGCGCCAGGAAGGCACGGCGGTGGAAGAGCGCCCCGCCGATCTGGGCGTATTCTTGGGCGAACAGCAACCACAGGATCGGCAAGCTGACGATGCCGAAGTATTGCACTTTGCTCCAAAAAACCTTTAGAGGCAGCTCGATCGCCAGCAGCTCCATGGCGCCGGCAAACGACCAGACCGAGACGGCGAGCACCATCCAGCAGAAGGGCAGAGCGCCGCGCGTGTGGCGTCGCTGCCAGGCGGTCTGCAGGATAATTAACGCAACACCAGCGTTGATGAGTAAAAGGAGTGGGAAAATCGTGCTATGCCAGGTCATCGGTACCGGCCCAGGAATAAGTTTAACACATTTTATCCCTGAGGGCCGGAATCGAGGGGGTAGCCTTGTGGAAGCAGGATACTGAGCATCCCGCCCCAAGACCGAACAATAATTTTACAAAACCTTGACAAAATATGATTTTTGGCTATAATCACCATTACTGTAGAGCCTTTCAAGCGTATGTTCCAGACGAAAAAGGAGTAGATGATGGTGATCGACATGTTGGCTTATCTGATCTGGATCCTGCTCACATTAGCCGGGATCGGTTTGTCCTTCCACATTCTGCGCCTCGATCGGCCGCGCGAAGTCAAAGTGCCGGTGCGCAAAGAGCCGCGCAACTAAAGCGCAATTCCCCTGTGGTAGTCGATGATGTCCAAGCTTCGCCAATTCAAACATCGTTTTCGGGTGAAGGCCCCGCTCGGCGCAGTGGCCGCTTTTCATCAGGATAGCCGGGCGTTGAAGCTGCTCACGCCGCCGCCGGTTTGGGTGCAGATGCATCGCGTCGAACCGCTGGCGGAAGGTTCGGTCGCCGATTTCACCCTGTGGCTGGGGCCGCTGCCGGTGCGCTGGGTGGCTGTGCATACCCAGGTTGACCCGCGAACCGGTTTCAAAGACCGGCAGGAGCGCGGTCCGTTTGCCAGTTGGGTGCATCGACATACTTTTCGGCCGGTGGACGCAGAGACTACGGAAGTGATCGATGAGATCGAGGCCGAGTTCGGCAAGGGGATCATGGGGCTGATTGGGCGGTTAATGTGGCTGAATTTGCCGCTGATGTTCGCCTATCGCGGCTGGGCGACGCGGCGAGCGTTGGAGAGAGCTTCATCGGTGAAGGGAGTGGCAACAAAATGAATCGGGTCGTGGTTGTCGGCGCAGGCATCGGTGGGCTGACCACCGCTGCCATCCTGGCCAAGCAGGGTTTTGAGGTTACCGTTCTGGAAGCGCATGTCTATCCGGGGGGCTGCGCGGGCACGTATTACCATCAAGGTTATCGCTTCGACGCCGGAGCGACGTTGGCGGGCGGTTTTTATCCGGGCGGGCCGATGGATAAGGTGGCTCAAGAAGCGGGGATCAGCCGCTGGCCAGCCCATCCTTCCGAGCCGGCGATGGTGGTGCACATGCCGGATGGCCGGGCGATCCCGCGCTGGACGGATGGGCGGCGGTACGCCGAACAGCGCCAGGCTTTTGGGCTGGCGGGCGAGGCGTTCTTCCGCTGGCAGGAACAAGCTGCGGACGCGCTGTGGGATCTGGCGCTGCGCAATCCTGCCTGGCCTCCGCAGTCCCTGGCGCAGGCGGCCGATCTGGTTGCCAAAGGCCTGAGCTGGTTGAGCGACGACCTGCGGCGGCGGCTGAACCCGGCGCTGATCGCAGACGCCTTTCGACCGGCGGCTGCGCATCTGAAAGACGCTCCCGAAGCCTTGCGTTTGTTCGTAGATGCCCAACTGCTGATCTCCGCGCAGGCCACCAGCGACAGCGCGGTTGCGCTATACGCTGCCTCGGCGTTGGATTTGCCGCGGCGGGGCGTGGTTCATCTGGAAGGCGGGATGGGCGCGATTGCCGAGACCCTGGCGCAGTCCGTGCGACAGAACGGCGGCCAGGTGCTCTACCGCCAGGAGGCGACGCGCATCGTGATGGAAGGCGGCAGGCCGGTTGCAGTGGAAACCCGGCGCGGCGGTCATTTCCCGGCGGATGTGGTGGTGGCGAATTTGCCCCCCTGGAACATCGCCCGCCTGCTGGGGCAGGCTGCCCCGGCGAAGCTGCGCCATCTGCCCGAGCGGCCGCTTGCCGGTTGGGGGGCGTTCATGGTGTATGTAGGCCTGGATGGGTCGGCGCTGCCGGCAGATTTCCCGTTGCATCACCAGGTGATCGTCGGCCGACCGTTGGGCGAGGGACGGACGGTGTTCCTGTCGCTTTCGCCTGCCTGGGATGCGAGCAGAGCGCCGGCAGGGCAGCGCGCCCTGACGATCAGCACCCATACCCAGTTCGGCCCCTGGTATGATCTCTATGAAAACAACCGCCTGGGCTATGAGATGAGCAAGCAGATGTACACCGAGCGCTTGCTAGACGCGGCCAGCCGGGCGATCCCCGACCTGCGTGAAGCGGCGCGGTTGGTCCTGCCGGGGACGCCGGTGACGTTCGAACGCTTTACGCGCCGCGCCTGGGGCTGGGTTGGGGGCTTTCCGCAGGTCAACCTGTTCCAATCCTGGGGGCCGCGCTTGGCGCCTGGGCTGTGGATGGTCGGCGATAGCATTTTCCCTGGACAGTCCACCGCGGCGGTCGCTCTGGGCGGCCTGCGCGTCGCTCGCGATGTCCAGCTAAGCCTGCAAGGCAGGCGCAGAGCGCTCAAGCAACTCCGCCCGCTGGAACCCAGCGGATACTCCTCCGGCGAAGCGCCTCTGGGTTGAGCTTTAGAACACTGCGCTTAACACGCCCGAAACGGCCAGCAGGCCGACGATGAGCAGCGCGCAGAGGGTCAGCAGCGTGTAGTAAAGCCGACGCCAGAGCGGGCCGTAACGCTGTGACCAGCCCTGGATGGCTGCGGCCAGCATCGCTAAACTCAACAGCAGGAAGACCCACACCAGGGCGAACCAGGGTCGGGCCTCGCCCGCCAGGCCATAGAACAGGCGATTGTCGTTCTGGCTCACCATGATGACGAGGAAAGTGATGAAGACGAGCCAGAACAGGCTGAGGACAAAGCTGGCAACGATGGGCAGCCAGCTCGACAGGCGCAACAGGGCGGAAGGCGGTTTCGTCCTGGGCAACAGCGCATTTTCCTGGGGCGCGCCGGGGTATGCCAGGAGGGCTGCGGCCGCCGGAGCAGGTTGACGGCGCGAGCGTTCGGTCAGCCATGCGAGCGGGAAGACCAGCGCCGAGGTCCACAGGACCAGCAGCAACAGCGTCAGGCCGAAAAAGCCGACCGTGGCCAGCGGATCGAGGTTGAGCAGCTCGAGCGCCAGCGGAAGATCGATCACCGTCTTCGAGGTGATGAATTGGGGCTTGGCTTGCGGGTCGATGCAGGAAGCGTCGGGAGCCAGGGTTGGATCAGCCAGGAAAGACAGGATCATCTGGTCGGCGCAGTCGCTCGACAGCATTTGACCGTGCCCGCCGGTTGGGAAAACGAAATTGTAGCTGTTGGGCAAAGTCGAGGCGGCGGTGGAAGCATATTCGGGCGGGGTGATGGGGTCAAAGCCGCCGGAAAGCACCAGGGTGGGGACGTCGCTCAGCACGGGCTGATCCACCGAGGCGTCGAGCGGTTGGACGTCCCACTTGTTGCAGGTTTCCAGCAGCGATTGGGGCGTGCGCTGCTCGATCTCGGCGATCACCGGGTAAACGCCGCGCAGATCGTGCTCTTCGGGGGTGAAATCGGCGTCTTCGGCGCAGACGACCGAATAATACATGCCATAGCTCATCGAGCGATCGAAAACCAGGATGGAGAGAATGCGCGCAAAGGTGGCGAAATCTCCCTGGCGGGCGTCATCGATCATGCGCGGCAGCAGCGGAATCAAGTCTTCGACGTATAAAAACTGGAAAATTCCAGATAAAAAGGTATCCCCGTCAATGGCGGCTTCTTTATAGGTGATGTTGGTCTCGGGGTCGGTCATCTCAACCCGGGCCGGGTTGCGGTTCAACTGCTCCACCAAATCGAAAAGGGCCTGTTCCAGGTTGGGGAACTGCCGGTTGCAGTCTGGGTCTTGCTGGCAGGATTGGAACAGCCGCCTGAAGGATTGATCCATTGTTCTGGCGCTGCCGAGGATGAAATTGGTTTGCGGCGGCACGACCCCGTCCAGGATGACGCTGCGCAGGCTTTCCGGGAAATTGCGCATATAGTGCAGCGCCAGCAGCGTGCCATACGAAACGCCGTAGAGGTTGATTTGCTCGTAGCCTAACGCCTGGCGCAGCGCCTCGATGTCGGCGGCATTCTCCAGGCTGTCGAACGCGGACAGGTTGACCCCGTCGTTCGCCAGCCGGGCGCGACAGGCGGTCAGGGCTTCCAGACTCAGGCGTTCGGCTTCGTCGCGCGTGAGCACCTTTTCCAGGGTTTCGGCGGTGAGCTGGTCGATCTCGGTGCAATACAGCGCCGGCTTGGAGTACAGGGTGCCGCGCTGGTCGAAGAGGACGATATCGCGATCGGCGCGCAAGATGCTGCCGCCAAGCAGCGGCTCGAGATAGGTCTTGAGGGTCGAGCCGCCTGGCCCGCCCTGGGCCAGGAAGAGCGGATCGGGCCTGGGGTTGGGATCCTGGCTTTTGATGATCGCCACGGCAAGCTGAATGGTCGGGCCGTCTGGATTGGCGTGCTCCGCCGGGACTGTCAGATAGCCGCAGACGACATCCGTGCCCTCCACGGCGCCGCCGGGCAGCGTGACCATGCAAGGCGCGGGCTGAAAGGCGCTGTCAGGCTGCGACCTTACCGCATGGCCTGAGGCGCGCGGTTTGGGGATCTGAGCTACAAAACCGGATATCAAGAACAACACGATGATGGCGCTGGTGGTTTTGGTGAAAAGCCTCACGGTGGGACTCCTGAAGAGAAAGATGAACGGGCGGGTTGATTATAATACACGCTCGAAGCGCCGTTCGAGGCGGAAACGACGCCCAGATAAGAAGATCATTATTTTCCTGGGTCGGCGGGCCAGACGCCCGTCCCATATTTGTTATAATGACGTGAATTGAGACCAAACTCTGGAGGATCGAAGCAATGAAAGGGATGTGGTGGGCTGGAGTTTTGCTGTGCGCGTTGGTCCTGGCCTCCTGCGCCTCTGGCGGCGCGGACCGCGCGCCGATCGAGGTGAGCGATGCCTGGGTCAGGGCGGCCGGTGGGATGCAGATGGAAGGACAAGGGGCGATGGCCACCCCGGCGATGGGGGATATGCAGGGCATGGGGATGGTCAGCGCGGCTTACATGCGCCTGCGCAATAACGGCGCGGTTGCCGACAGGCTGCTGCGCGCCGAGAGCGATGTGGCGGAGGCGGTCGAGCTGCACACCAGCGAAATGCAGGGCGAGGTGATGACCATGCGGCCAATCGAGTATGTCGAGGTGCCCGCAAACGGCCAGGCAGAGCTGAAGCCGGGCGGGATGCATGTGATGCTGATCGGCTTGAAGCGCGAACTTAAAGTTGGAGAGACGGTCTCGTTGGTGCTGGTCTTCGAGAAAGCCGGACGAATCAGCGTACAGGCAGAAGTCCGCGCCCCCTAGGTCGCCTGGCCGGGTAGCGACCGGCGACCGCTCCATCCGAAGCACTTACAATCCAAAGCATTTAAAGTGAACCCGATAGATCAGGCGCGGTTGCCGCAACCGCGCCTTATTTGATTGCCAGCCGATAGAGCGTCTCGTACAGCGGTTTCAGGTGGGCGTACATCTTCCGATACACCCCCTGGTAAATCTCGTCATAGAGGCGGTGATTCGAGGCGATCGGCTCGAATGTATCCCGGATGCGGGTCATCGCGTCTACTGCGGCATCGAAATCGGCGTGCAGTCCCACCCCCACGGCGGCGTCGATGGCCGCGCCCAGGCCGGAGGCCTCGTACACATGCGGGCGCGAGGCCGGCAGGCCGAACACGTCCGCAGTAAGCTGCATGGCGGCCCGGCTCTGGCTGCCGCCGCCGGCCACCCGTAACTCGGTGATCGGCACGCCGCTGCGCCGCACGGTGCGCTCGGCGCCCTCGCGCAGCGCGTAGGCCAGCCCCTCCAGGATGGCGCGATACAGGTGGGCGCGGGTGTGCACGTCGCCAAAGCCAATCACCGCGCCGCGCGCCTCTGGGCCGGGCGTCTTCAGACCGGGCGACCAGTACGGCTGCAACACCAGCCCCTGGGAGCCAGGGGGAACCGCGCTCACCAGCTCATCGAACAGCGCTTCAGGCTCGATCTGCCGCTCTTGGGCCAGGCGTTGCTCGTGCTGCCCAAATTCCTGCTTGAACCAACTGACCATCCAGAAGCCGCGGTAGATCTGTATCTCCAGGCTGTAGGCGCCGGGGATTGCAGCGGGATAGGGCGGGATCAGCGGGATCACCTCGATGTAGCGCCGATGGGTGGTGTTGATCGTGGCGGTGGTGCCGTAGCTGAGGCAGCCGATGTGTGGGTGCAGGCTCCCTGCTCCGATGACCTCGCAAGCCTTATCCGAGGCGGCCGCCACCAGCGGCAGCCCCGCCGGGATGCCCGTCTCCTGCGCCGCCCGCGGGGTGATCTCTCCCAGGATCGACGCCGGCGGCTGAAGCTCGACCAGGATCGAGGGGTCGATCGGCAACACCTGCCATTTCCAGTCCCAACGGTCTGCCCAGCGCAGCTTCTTGTAGTCGAACGGCATGTAGCCCACCTGGCAGCCGGTCGAATCCACCAGCCGGTCGGTCAGGCGATAGGTCAGGTAGCCGGAGAGATACACGTATTTGTGCGTCTTGGCCCAAATCTCCGGTTGGTGCACGGCGATCCAGTTGGCTTCCGCCTCGGCCTGCAGGTAGGCTACCGTGCGAGACATGCCCGCCAGGCGAAAGGCCAGCCCCCAAAGCCCGCCCAGCGGCTTCAGCCCCTCGGTGCGCCGCTGGTCCAGCCAGACGATCGCCGGGCGCAGCGGTTGGCCGTTTTTGTCCAGGTTGATCACTGTGGAGCGCTGCGTGGTCAACGCCACGGCGGCGATGCGCTCCTTGCCCACCTCCGGCGAGAGCATTCCCCAAAGCTGCTGGCAGGCCTGGCATAGCGAGCGCCAGAAATACTCCGGTTCTTGCTCCGCCAGCCCCGGAGCGGTGGAAAAGTAAGGTTCCACCGGCATGCGCGCCTTGGCCAGCAGATTCCCCTGCGGGTCGAAGAGCAGGGCGCGCACGCTCTGCGTGCCATAATCGATTGCCAGGATCAAGTCGCGGGAGGTTGCCATAGGCGTGTCGCAGATCAGCGCAAGAGTTCCCGATGGGCCTGTTCGGCTTCGGCAAAGATCTTCTTGACTTCTTCTTTCATTTCGGGGGTGGCGGTGGGGGTGTAAGGGATGAATTTGACCAGATCCCGGGCTTGCTGCAAAAGCTCTTTCACCCCGGCGATATATGTAATGTCATACTTTCCCGCGCCGTCGGGCACGGGCAGCTCGCGAGCTTTTTGGATGAGTTTGCGCGCTCGCACGATTCGTTCGGCAGCGGGGATTAATTTGGGCATACGTCCTCCGCAATAGATTTTCGCAGCGCGATGATAGCTTATCGCAGATGATAACACCGTTGCCACAAATCTGCATAGGCAGCCGCCTCCGCCTGCCAGCGGGCCTCCTCCCAGCCCAGCTCCGGCTGGGCGATCTGGCGGATGCCTTCCAGGTGATCCAGCCCGCCGCGCGGCAGGAGCAATCCCAGGCGTGTGCGGCGCAGCAGCAGGTCATCCAGATGCACTACCGCTTCGGCGCGCGCAGCCCAACGCAGTTCAGCCCATAAGGTGGGCGTTTTGCCGACCGGCTGAAAGTCGTCTGTCTGGGCCGCCTGGATCAGCGCCGGGGCGTTTTGGCCATACCGTCCCAGCAGGCGCAGGCGGGCGGCCGGGTTGAGCGCTTCGGGAAAGGCCACGTCGGCGGGCGGCGGATTCAAAACTCGCTGGCGCAAGTCGATTTTGCAGCCTTGGATGAACTTGCTGACCATGCGCAGTGCCTGACAGGCCATCAGGCGGAAGGTGGTCAGCTTACCGCCGGCGACGGTCAGCAACCCGTTTTCGCTCCATAGCACAAATTCGCGCGACTCTTTGGACGGGTCGGCTTTGCCGGTGTCCACCACCGGGCGCACCCCGGCGTAGGTGGATTGCACGTCGGCATGGGTTAGTTCCTGACAGGAGAAAGCGTATTGCACGGCCTGCAGCAGATACTCCGCCTCCGCCGGGCTGATGGCCACGTCGGTGCGCAAGGGCTCGTCCAGGTCCACGTCGGTCGTGCCGACCAGCGTCACGCCCTCCCAGGGGAAAGCGAACACCGGTCGGTCGTCGGCGGGGTGCAGGAAGCTGACCGAACGGGTGAGCGGCAGGCGATCCGCGGGGAAGATCAGGTGCGAGCCGCGCAATCGGCGCAGGCGGGGGCGCATGCCTATCTGCTGGCGCAGGTCATCGGCCCAGGCGCCGGTGGCGTTGATCACCACCCGCGCCTGGACTTCGGCTGTCCGGCCATGGCCTTCGGGCGTTTCGTCCTGGAAGATTGCGCCGCACACCCGGCCATCTCGGGCGCGCAGCAGGCGAATCGCCCGGGTGTAGTTCAGGGCCGCGCCGCCATCCTGCATGCTCTCCTGCAGCAGGCGCAACACCAGCCTGGCGTCGTCGGTCTGGGCGTCGAAGTAGCGATAGCCCCCGCGCAACTTTTCCTGGGTCAGCGGCGGGCAAAGGTCGTGCATGTCGTAAGCATCGTAGCGGCGGTGTCCCCACTGCATGGCCAGCAGATCGTAGAACACCAACCCGGCGCCGAACACCCAGGCGGGGATGGCGTCGCCGCGATAATTGGCCAGCAGAAAGCCGAGGGGGTTGATCAGCCCGCGGCCCTCCTTGAGCAGCCGCTCGCGCTCGCGCACCGACTCGAAGGTCAGCTTGATCTGGCCGTTCTTCAGGTAACGAAAGCCGCCATGCACCAGCTTGGAGCTGCGGCTGGAGGTGCCCGAAGCGAAGTCATGCGCTTCGACCAGCAGGGTGCGCAGCCCGGAGCGGCTGGCCTCGCGCAGGATGCCCGCGCCGGTGATCCCCCCGCCGATGATCAACACATCCCAAGTCTCATCCAACTGCGACCAAAGCTGCTCTCGCCAGCCTTTCATCCACATGAACGCCTCCTAAAACAGCTTTCCCGGGTTCATCATCCCCTGAGGGTCGAGCGAGCGCGCCATCTCTCGCAGCATCTTCATCCCCAGCGCCCCCTTCTCTGCCTGCAGATAGGCTGCGTGATCCAGCCCCACCCCGTGCTGATGGCTGATCGTGCCGCGCTGGGCGACGATGACCTGGCTGGCGGTGGCTTTCATCGCCGACCAGCGCGCCAGCGTTTCGTCGGGATCGGCGGCGCGGCGAAAGATATAAGTGACGTAGATGCTCGCCCCATCGGTATAGACGTGAGATAGATGGGCGAAAACCCAGGCTCTTTCGTTCATCCGCTCCAGCGCGGCGCGCAGCGCGGCCTGGATCGCCTCGGCGGCGGGGAGCACCTTCCCCCAGGGCAGGGCGGTCTCCAGCGTGTCCACGGCGTAGCCGCGCTCCCACAGCGTGTTGCGCAGGTAAGGGGTCAGGAAGCGCGATTTGCGCCAGATATTGCCAATGACGCCGCCGGTAAACAACCCACCATGCTTCTGGGCCAGGCCCAGCGCCTCGTCTCGGGCGCGGCGAGCGGCCCGCTGGCGGCCGGTGACGCCGAAGATCAGCAGGCAGCGTTCCCGCCGGTAGCCGAGCAATCCCAGACCGCGATCAGCCCAGTGGGTCAAGGCTTCCTTGCCGGAGAGCGCCAGGGTGGTCTCGGTCTCCTGGGGGTTGCTCAGGCGCAGCATGGAGACGCCTGCGCCTTGCTGGGCGATCTGGCGCACGGCTTCCACCCCCTGTTCCCATTCTGGAAAGAACACCCCGTAGAAGGCTTCGAACTCGGGCAGGGGGCGGACGCGCAGCGCCGCCTGGGTGATGATCCCCAGCCGCCCTTCGGAGCCGAGCAGCGCCTGGCGCAGGTCGGGGCCGGCGGCGCTGGCGGGCAGCGGCGGCAGCTCCAGCGCGCCGGAGGGGGTCTCCATGCGGCCGCCGGCGAACAGATCCTCGATGCGCCCATAGTAATACGATTGCTGGCCGCTGGAGCGGGTGGCGATCCAGCCGCCCAGCGTGGAAAGCTCGAAGGACTGGGGGAAATGCCCCAGCGTGTAGCCTCGAGCGTTGAGTTGCCGTTCCAGGTGCGGCCCGCGCACGCCAGCCTCGAAGGTTGCCAGGCGGCTGGTCTCGTCCAGTTCGATCAGGCGGTCGAGGCGCGAGAGATCGATGGTCAACACCGGCGCGTCCTGCGGCAGCGGGTTGATGTGCCCTACCACGCTGGTGCCGCCGCCGTAGGGGATGACTGAAACGCCGCTGCGCCGGGCATCATCCAGGAGCTCCCGCACTTGTTGTGCGTTTTCGGGGTAAGCGACGCCGTCCGGCAGCGCGCCGATGCGCCCGCGGCGCAGGGCTACCCAATCCGGCAGGCTCTGGCCGCGGGCGTGCAGCAGCCGGTCGAGGGCTTCGGTGGATATTCCGGCGCGCGGCGTCAGCCTGGAAGCCGGCGCGCCCTTCAGCACCTGCTCCAGCGTTGCATCCGGCGCCGGCGCCCCATGGCCGATGCGCTCCGCCAGATAACTTTCCGCCGAAGCAGGCAGCGGATAATGCGTGTTTTCGTCGCCCCAGCCGTTCCAGCGTCGCATGTTCATTCCTCCGTCGCCTGCAACGGCGCCTCAGAATTTTCCCAGATGGCCAGGCTGGCCGCCATCACCCGGCGGGTGATGGCCTCGGCGGTCCCTGGGTCTCCGGTGGTTGCAGCCGCCAGAAGCCCGGCGTAGAAGCCGCGCGAGCTGGCGCGCGCCATGTCGGATTGGAAATAGCGCTCGGCCATGCGGGGATAGAGCTCGGCGAAGCCGTTCAGGATCAGGGTGAATATCGGGTTCTCTGAGAAGAGGGTCAACTGGTGGTGAAGATGCCAGTCGAAAGCGGCGAAGGCTTGCGGCGCGTCGGGTAGGTCGGCGTAATTTTCCAGGACGGCTGCCACACCTGGCGCATTCCGCTCCACCGCCTGGCGGGTGTAGGCCGGGGCCAGCGCCAGGCGCACCGCCAGCAGATTGGGCACAAAATCCTTGGGCAAGGCGTTCGCCCGGCGCGCCAGCGCGCCCAGGACGCCCAGGCTGCCCTCCTGCCAGTAGTTTCGCACCCGGGTGGACTTGCCCTGATGGATCTCCAACCAGCCATCGCGCGCCAGACGCTGCAACGCTTCGCGTAACGTGGGGCGGGTGACGCCCAAGCGGGCTGCCAGTTCGCGCTCGGCGGGCAGCGCCGAGGCGATGGGGTATTCGCCGCTCAGGATGGCGTCGATGAGGGCGTTTTCGGCGTATTCCGCCGGTCGAAGCAGGGGTGAGGGGTTCATATAGCGTTACTGGTAAGTGGTCTGACCTGTTGCTCCAACTATACTCGATATTACGCACCGCGTCAATATCCAGTATAATTGGATCGTCTGAACCATTCCTGTTTCAAGCATGTAAAAAGCAGAGTCACGCGGGTATCATGGAGCGGCGTATGGCGAACAAGAACTCTTCCCAGGTCTTCGATTATGTCATCATCGGCTCCGGCTTCGGCGGCAGCGTCTCCGCCATGCGCCTGACCGAAAAAGGCTATTCCGTGCTGGTGATGGAGCGCGGCAAGCGCTTCGACGACCAGGACTTCGCTAAGACAAACTGGAACGTTTTCCGCTATCTGTGGGCGCCGGCCTTGCGTTGCTTTGGCATCCTGCAGATCAGCCTGTTCAAGGATGTCCTGGTGTTGCACGGCGCAGGCGTGGGCGGCGGCAGCCTGGGCTACGCCAATGTGTTGATGCAGCCCTCCGATGAGTTGTTCGAAAACCCGTCCTGGAGAGACCTGGCGGATTGGAAGAGCCTGTTGCGGCCCCATTACGAGACGGCGCGCCGGATGCTCGGCGTGACCACCAACCCCTGCCTGTGGCCGGCGGATCGGGTGTTGCGCGAGATCGCCAGCGAGCTGAAGACCGAGTTCACCTTTCGTCCGACCACGATGGGCACCTTTTTTGGCGAGCCTGGCAAGGAAGGCGTCGAGGTGCCGGACCCCTATTTTGGGGGCGAAGGGCCGCCGCGCCGCGGCTGCACCCACTGCGGCGCGTGCATGGTCGGCTGTCGTTACAATGCCAAGAACACCCTGATGAAGAACTACCTCTATTTCGCCGAGAAGTGGGGGGCGCAGATCTGGCCGGAGTGCGAAGTGAGAGACATCCGCCCGCTGCCCGAGGGTCAGCCGGATGGGGCGCGCTATGAGGTGGTTTACCGCAGCACGACGGCCTGGCTGTTCAAGCCGCTCAAGACCGTGCGGGCGCGCAACGTCGTCGTCTCGGCGGGTTCATTGGGCACTCAGCGGCTGCTGTTTCGCTGTCGCGATGTCACCCGCTCGCTGTCCCGGCTGTCGCCCAGGCTGGGCAGCATGGTGCGCACGAACAATGAGGCTTTGCTTGGCTCCTGCGCCAGAAACAATGAGGTGAACTATTCGGAGGGGATTGCCATCACCTCCGTGTTTTATGCGGACCCCGTTACCACTGTCGAGCCGGTGCGCTACCCCGCGGGCTCTTCGCTGATGCGCTTTCTGACCGGGCCGTTGCTGGAGCTGGATGGCAGCGCCCTGAAACGGTTTTTCGCCACCTTTTTCCAGATGCTTTCCCATCCGATGGATTTCCTCAGGACGCATGTGATGCCTGGATGGGCGCAGCGCACCACGATCCTGCTGGTGATGCAGACCGAGGACAATCATTTTCACATGAAGCTGGGGCGCAGCCTGTGGACGCTGTTCGGCCAAAACCTGGTTTCGGACACCAGCCAGGGGCGCAGCATCCCGGCGAAGCTCGACATCGGCCACCAGGTCACCCGGCGTTTTGCGGAAAAGACCGGTGGCATCCCGGCAGGCTCGATCAACGAAGCGCTGCTGAACATCCCCATGACGGCGCATATCCTGGGCGGTTGCCCGCTTGGGCGCAACGATCAGGAGGGCGTGGTCGGGTTGGATTGCCAGGTGCACAATTATCCCGGGCTCTATGTGGTGGACGGCTCGATCATGCCGGCTAACCCGGGGATCAACCCCAGCCTGACGATCACCGCGCTGGCGGAGTACGCCATGAGCCAGATCCCGCCTAAGCCAGGGGCGGCGGCGCGACCGCCGCTGGGAGGAACTTCGCAATTCGAATCTCGATGATTCGATGCAACCGAACGCGTGGTTGGCTTGTCCTCGCTACTCCCATTTGCGCGGTCAACAAATCGCCTTTGCTACACTTCTTGCCGTAACATGATCAGCAAGCCTTCACGGGGCATCAGGCGCAACGAGCGTAGCAACTTCGTCAGTCGATTCAGGCGCCGAAAGTAGGGCGGCAGTTCGTTCGTCTGCGCAGGTCGAAAGCCAAAGCGCTGGTAGAACGTTCCCAGGCTGGCGCGGCAGGTCAGGTAAAGCGGCGGGTCGTGTCTGGCGATCAGATGATGGATGATCTCGCTTGCCACCCCACGCCCGCGCCACGCCTCGACCACGGCAATCGAGGCCAGTTCACGCGACCCATCGCCGTGGATTTTGATCTGCCCACACCCGATCATCGCCCCCTGCGCATCCACGGCCAGCACGAAGCGCTCCCAGTGCAGCCCCAGCGGGTTGATCCCCACATCGCGGATGAGCTGGCGAATGGCGGCCTGGTCTTCAGGGCGCGCCGGGCGGAGCGTAAAGCTATTTCTTTCGGCAGGCATGCTCAGCCCAGCGAGGCCGCGAACCCGGCGATCAGGTCTGCCAGTTCGAGCGGTCGCTGCAAAGGGACGTCGTGGATGGTGTCTTCCATCCAGACCACGCGCAGGTCACGGATCGCCTGCTGCGCCTTTTCGATGCCGCGTTGCTTGGCTTTGAGATACTCCGCTTCCACAGAGCCAAATGGGGCTTTTGGCCGCGCCGGGATCATCAGCGTGGGGCAGCGCACGCGGCGGAAATACGCATAGGTCTTGAAGTCCCAGATCGAGCGGACGATGCGCATGTGGCGCTCGAAAGCCAGCCTGGGGTAGATGCGCTCGTCTTCACCGATCTCGAAGTTGCTCAGGGCGATGGAGACCGCCCGGTCTGAGCCGCCCCATTCGGAGAACCAGGCTTCCAGGCGAGGTTGGAACTCGCTGAGCGGGATCCCTGCCAGGCGCGGCGGCGTCAACCGTCGTTCCATTTCTTCCCAACTGGCCCCGGCGTCGTCGAGTTGCGAGATGCCGCCGTCAACCAGGACGATGCCCGCCGGCGCATACGGTCCAACGGCGAGGCGGGCCGCATAATTCAAGACGACGCTTCCGCCCCATGAGTGGCCTACCAGCAGGGGCCGTTCCAGGTGGCAGGTCTGGACGAAAGCGGCCAGGTCGCTCGTGACGGTTTCGATGTCATAGCCGTCTTCGGGCTTGTCGCTCAGGCCGTGGCCGCGGGCGTCCAGGGCATACACAGAATAGCCATACTCGACCAGGCGAGGGGCGGTCATCTCCCAGATGCGGGCGTTGGAAGCCAGCCCGTGGTGCATGACGATCGCCCGGCCGGAATCGGGCGCCTCCTGGCGCAGATAGTGAAATCTCAGACCGTTCAGATACAGATAAGAGGAGTTCATGTCTTTCTCTT
>CAZCYV010000025.1:0-28209 GCA_964503145.1 uncultured Anaerolinea sp.
TGCAATCGTGGAGACGTTGCACTGCAATCGTGGAGACGTTGCACTGCAATCGTGGAGACGTTGCACTGCAACGTCTCTACGGTTGCCGCGGCGGGTGATCCTGCCATCACCCCTGCCACTTTCACCCCCTCCCGCCTCCCCAACTCTGATATAATTCATTACGCACTGCGTCAAAACCGCCCGCCGCGCTACCCGCACCCTGGAAGGAGGTCATCCGATGCCTGTACAGTTACCCCCCGGCGTTGAGGTCGCCGCCCCCGTCCCCGCCGCCTACGAAACCGTGCTCACCCCCGCCGCGCTGGCCTTCGTCGCCAAACTGCATCGCGAGTTCAACCCCCGCCGCCTGGCGCTGCTGCAGCGGCGCGCCGAGCGCCAGGCCGCCCTGGACGCCGGCCAGCTCCCCGCCTTCCTCCCCGAAACCGCCGCCATCCGCGCCGACCCGACCTGGCAGGTCGCCCCCACACCCGCCGACCTGCAGGTGCGCCACGTTGAGATCACCGGCCCCACCGATCGCAAGATGCTGATCAACGCCCTGAACTCCGGCGCCGACGTGTTCATGGCCGACTTCGAAGACGCCAACTCGCCCACCTGGGCCAACATGGTCGAAGGCCAGATCAACCTGGGCGACGCCATCACCCGCCAGATCGACTTCACCAGCCCCGAAGGCAAAGCCTACCGCCTCAACGAAAAGGTGGCCGTGCTGATGGTGCGCCCGCGCGGCTGGCACCTGCCCGAAAAGCACCTGCTGGTGGACGGCGAGGCGGTGTCTGGCGCGCTGTGCGACTTCGGCCTGTTCTTCTTCCACAACGCCCGCCGCCTGCTGGCGCGCGGCAGCGGCCCCTACTTCTACCTGCCCAAGCTGGAAAACCACCTGGAGGCCCGCCTGTGGAACGACGTGTTCAACCTGGCGCAGGATGAGCTGGGCATCCCCCGCGGCACGATCCGCGCCACCGTGCTCATCGAGACCATCCTGGCGGCCTTCGAGATGGAAGAGATCCTCTACGAGCTGCGCGACCACGCCGCCGGGCTGAACGCCGGGCGCTGGGATTACATGTTCAGCATCATCAAGAAGTTCCGCTCCCGGCCGGATTTCATCTTCCCCGACCGCGCTCAGGTGACCATGACCGTGCCCTTCATGCGCGCCTACACCAACCTGCTGGTGCAGACCTGCCACAAGCGCGGCGCCCACGCCATGGGCGGTATGGCCGCCTACATCCCCAACCGCAAAAACCCGGAGATCAACGAGATCGCCCTGACCAAGGTGCGCGACGACAAGCTGCGCGAATCGGGCGACGGCTTCGATGGCACCTGGGTGGCGCACCCCGACCTGGTGCCGGTGGCGATGCAGGTCTTCCGCCGCGCCCTGGGCGATAAGCCGCACCAGAAAGACCGCCGGCGTGAAGACGTCCATGTGCAGGGGCCTGAGCTGATCGACTTCCGCATCCCCAGCGGCGAGATCACCGAGGTCGGCCTGCGCACCAACATCAGCGTAGCGTTGATGTACATCGAGTCCTGGCTGCGCGGCGTCGGCGCGGTGGCGATCTACAACCTGATGGAAGACGCCGCCACCGCCGAGATCTCCCGCGCCCAGGTGTGGCAGTGGATCACCAGCCCGCTGGGGCGCCTGGCCGATGGGCGCAAGGTGACCCAGGAGCTGTACCGCAGCCTGCTGCCCGAGGAGCTGGAGAAGATCAAGGCCCTGTACGGCGAGAAAGCCTTCGCCACCGGCAAATTCGACCTGGCGACGCAGATCTTTGACCAACTGGTGACCGCCGAGCGCTTCATCGAGTTCCTCACACCGTTGGCCTATGAGTATTTGGATTGATCTTAGCTATTGGCTATTAGCTATTAGCAGTTAGCGGTTAGCAGTTAGCGGTTAGTGGTTAGCGGTTAGCGATTAGTAGTTAGCAGTTAGCAGTTAGCAGTTAGCGGTTAGCGATTAGCGGTTAGCGATTAGCGATTAGTAATTAGCGGTTAGTAGTTAGCGGTTGGGCGGCTGATAGCCAACAGCTAACAGCCAACAGCTAACGGCCAACAGCTAACAGCCAACAGCTAACAGCCAACAGCTAACGGCCAACGGCTAATAACCAACAGCCAATAGCCAACAGCTAACAGCCAACAGCTAACGGCCAACAGCTAACGGCCAACGGCTAATAACCAACAGCCAATAGCCAACAGCCAACAGCCAACAGCCAACAGCCATTTACCAACAGGAGGTAACCCCATGTACACCCAAGAGGATATCCAGGAGCTGGAACATTACTGGAAGACCGACCCGCGCTGGAAGGGCGTCACCCGCACCTACTCCGCCGAAGACGTGGTGCGGCTGCGCGGCTCGCTGAAGATCGAGTACCCGCTGGCCTGCATGGGCTGCTGGAAGCTATGGAACCTGTTCCAGAAGGAGCCTTTCGTGCGCGCCCTGGGCGCGGTCACCGGCAACCAGGCGGTGCAGATGGTGCAGGCCGGGCTGAAGGCGATCTACGTCAGCGGCTGGCAGGTGGCCGGCGACATGAACGACGCCCTGCAAACCTACCCCGACCAGAGCCTGTACCCCGTGCAGAGCGTGCCGCACCTGATCACGCGCATCAACAACGCCCTGCTGCGCGCCGACCAGATCCAGCACATGGAGAACCGGAACGATGTGGACTGGCTGGTGCCGGTGGTGGCCGACGCCGAGGCCGGTTTCGGCGGCCCGCTGAACACCTTCGAGCTGATCAAGGCGATGATCCAGGCCGGCGCCTCGGGCATCCACCTGGAAGATCAGCTCTCCTCGCTGAAGAAGTGCGGCCACATGGGCGGCAAGGTGCTGGTGCCGGTCAACGTCTTCATTGAGAAGCTGATCATGGCGCGCCTGGCGGCGGATATCCTCAGCGTGCCGGTGATCCTGATCGCCCGCACCGACGCCGAATCGGCGGCGCTGATCCGCTCCGATTCGCACCCCGTGGATCAGCCCTTCCTCACCGGCGAGCGCTCCTACGAGGGCTACTTCTACGTCAAGGGCGGGGTGGAATACGCCATCGAGCGCGCCCGCGCCTTCGCCCCCTACGCCGACATGGTATGGTGCGAAACCACCAAACCCGACCTGGGCGAAGCCAAAGAGTTTGCCGACGGCGTGCACGAAAAGTTCCCCGGCAAGTGGCTGGCCTACAACTGCTCGCCGTCGTTCAACTGGAAGCGCAACCTGGACGATAAGACCATCCTGCACTTCCAGGAGAAGCTGGGCGAGATGGGCTACAAGTTCCAGTTCGTCACCCTGGCCGGTTTCCATACCCTGAACGCCAGCATGTTCGAGCTGGCCCAGGCCTACAACCTGGAGGGCATGGCCGCCTACTCCCGCTTCCAGCAGCACGAGTTCGAGCTGGAGCACCGCTACGGCTACACCGCCATCAAGCACCAGAGCTTCGTCGGCGCCGGCTACTTCGACGAAGTGCTGATGGCCGCTACCTCCGGCCAATCCAGCACCGCCGCCCTCAAAGGCTCCACCGAAGAAGAGCAATTCGTCGAAGAGACCTACGACGAAGAGATCGTGCCCATCGAACCGACGGACTGACCTTCATCCTCAGCCGTCTCTTCGGACGCGAGGCGCTGGCGAACGAACGCGGTTCGCCAGCGCCTCGCGCTTGCTCCTTATCTGGAAACTCGCCATGTGAAATTATTCATTAATTTGACATTAGTTATCCAAAATGTTAGGATAACACAATGTCCTAATCGCCTTTTCAAGGAGAATGTTCAATGTACACTTTGCTGCGCCTTTTGCCGCCGAAACGGTTGGTCATCGAACAGTTGCCCGCGCTGCTGACCGCCTGGATCATCGCCGAGCTATTCTACAAATTCCACTCTTTCACCCTGGAGTGCGCCGCCTTCCTGGCGACCTGGCTCGTGCTGGATGCCGTGATTCAGACGCTGCTGCGGGTATTCCGTAAACCCTCCGCCGACACCGGGCAGTAAATCTCACCCAAGGCCGACAACCTCATGTGACAATCTGATGACACAACTCCTCAGCGGGTTATTGAAAGGTTTCTTCGGGGGCATTCGCAGCTTGCCCGAGCTTTTCCGGGCGCTATTGGGTTTACCCCGCCAGATCATCGAGTTCATCCGGCTGCTGTTCCAGCTCCTGCGGCGACGCCGCAGGAGAGAAGGCGAATGCGAGGAGGAGATCCGCGTCCCCGCAGACACCTACAAACGCGCCGACCCGCTGCTCTACTCGCAATCCTACCTGATGAAGATGGGGCTGGCGGTCACCTGGGACAACCCGGATATCCAGTTGTATCAGAATGGCAGTCCGGTTTCGTCGTCGCAACTCGAAGCGGGGCGCGAATACGAGGTGGTGGTGCGGGTGTGGAACAATTCCTACGACGCCCCCGCCGCCGGGCTGGCGGTTTTCCTGTCTTACCTGAGCTTCGGCGTGGGCACGGTCTCCACGTTCATCGGCAAGACGCTGATCGACCTGGGCGTCAAAGGCTCCTCACTCTGCCCGGCCTTCGCCCATTTCATCTGGAAGACGCCCGAAACCCCCGGCCACTACTGCCTGCAGGCCCAACTGGACTGGCCCGACGACGCCAACCCCGACAATAACCTGGGACAGGAAAACACCAACGTTGCCAAGCTCCAGTCCCCGGCCCACTTCCGCTTCCGCGTGCGCAACCGCGCCGCGGTCGAGCGGCGCTTCGTCTTCGAAGCCGACGATTACGCCCTGCCGGAGCTGGAGCTGTGTCCCCCGCCGGAGCAGGAAGACCGCCGGCCGCCCACCCGCCTGGAGGAGAGCCGCCAGCGCTGGGCCAAAGCCCTGAAGGAGCAAGGCTACGGCCTGTTCCGCCCTTCGGACGACTGGAGCATCCGCATCGAGCCGGAAAAAGAGGTGCTGGCGCCCTTCGAAGAGATCGACGTCCGGGTGTCCATCGAGCCGAGAACGCCCGGCTTCAGCGGGCGCAAAGCCTTCAACGTCAACGCCTTTTCGATCGGCCCGCGCGAAGCGAAAGTGTTCGAAGGCGGGGTCACCCTGACCGTCGAAACCTAGAGAAAGCGGTTTTTCTGCCATGGCCTACCGCAAATATACCCAATGTTACAACCATACACCCGGCGATAAGCCGTTCAACGAAAAGGAGCTGGTCGGCACGATCTTCGGCGGCGGCGCGGCCGGGCTGATCGTGGCCCTGGTGGGCGCGATTATCGGCTCTTTGTTCACCTTCGGCGTCGGCGCGGCGCTGGCCACGGTTGGCGGCATCATCACCGTGGCCAATGAGTGGCTGTATCACCGCCTGATCTGCCTGACCGGCGTCAAATGCGCCGTTGGCAAGGTGCGGGCGAATCCCACCGATGGCGGCCTGGGCAATTTCGATAATGACCAGTATTTCAACGTCGTGCTCCTGCCGCACATCCGACCGGCGGAGAGCAGCGACCCGCTTCAGCAGCAGAAGAACAACGAAGAGTTCGAGCAGAACCTGAGCAAGTTTCCCAAAAACAAAGTCCACGAAGATGGGTTGATGGGCGAAGAATTGCTCAAGCCGATCCTTGCGGATTTGGGCTACGATCACAGCAAGGACGAAGCCCGGGAGCTGCACTGCGAAGCCGAGGGCGATTTCTGGATCAAAATGAAAGAATGGGCCTGGCTGATCGGCATCGTGGTGGGCGCATTCGGCACGGGGGCAGTGGCCGCGGGGGCGGCGGGCGCAGCCGCCGGCGCGGGGATCGGCTGCGCGGCGCTGATCTTTTTGGGCCCGATCGGCTGCATTATCGGGGCGATCATTGGGGCGATCATCGGCGCGGTGCTGGCGGGGGGGATTGTGGCGGCCGCCGGCGCGGCGGTTCTGTACGGCATTCTGACCGCCCTGTTCGAAGCCAACAAGGGAAACGTCGAAGACGCCAACGTGGGCGATAAGGATCTCGGCCCCATCCAGGAGGGGGATCGGGTGATCGTGATCGGGGAGCATGTGTACGATGGCTTTCACGAGGGCTGGCACGAGTTTCATCCGCTGATGGCGGTGATGAAGCTCAACGAGCGCGAATCCAGCCAGTACCTGGAATGGCAGCCGAACTTTAACCCCGCCGTCGATCCGCTGCCCGATGACTCTGACCCGGGCCTGCCCGCAGCCGCCCGCAACCTGACCGCCGAGGACATGCAAAAAGGCCTGGATTCCCCAAAGTTTGCCGCGCGCGCCAGATGGCTGCGCGAGAAATGGTGCAACCTCGCCCACGAAGCCTTCGACCCTGCCACCCGCCAGGAGCAGGGGCTGGCCCGCAACCGCTGGACGATCCACCCGGCGGTGGACGGCTGCCAGGAAGCGCCGGTGATTCGCTAGCCGCTCGCAGCATACCACAAGCCGCTCGTCCACCCCTTGTAAGTTCAGAACCTGCAGGGGGTTGTTACCGCATTCTCCACCTCATCCCCAGAAAGACCGCTCATCGAAAATGGTATAATCCCTCTCTGCGCATGCCCAAAATGGTAATGTACGAGTAGAGTGCTTTGCAAATACCCGTCCAGTCTGCCGGCCAGAATGACCACAGCGATACCGTTACCCTCGGCCTGAAAAGCCTTTCTAGCTTCCTTTTCGGCCTGGCCGCTGTCTTCACCCTCGATTACTCCGTCTATCGCATCAGCCTGAGCCAATCCACCAGATATACCCTTCTGGCCGGTGTATTCGCCTTGTTCAGCGCCCTGGCCTATTGGACCATCTATCGCTTCGCCCCGCCGCGCTTCCAATCCAACGGCATCGGCCGGCGCGGCCAGGTGCTGACCCTGTTGGGATTTCTGGTCAGCGGCATGTTGCTGACGCTGGCCTATCCGGCGACCCCTTACCTTCCCGGGGAGCAAACTCTAGAGATCATCGCCACCGGCGAGCGAAATCCTGCCGCCGCAGGAAGCGAGGTACACCTGGAAGGCCTGTACTTCCCTAACGGCGACGAAGAAGACTTTGCTCGCTTCGTCAAATACGGCAAAAACAAGTGGGAAATCCTCTATGGCCAGTTGATCGCCCAAAGGAATTTCCCCGCCAGGACGATCTGGCGCTCCGATTGGGCCTTTCCGGTCAAGCTGATCTTTCACAAATCCGACTCCTCTGGGATGGTCAGGATCATCTGGAACGCAAAAGAGATCGGCGTGTTCGATCTATACGCCGACGAAGCCACGATTCAGCAGATCGATCTTCTGCCGCGCTATCCAGCCGATAACATGTTGCGTTATGCCCTGGTGAGCGGCTTGGTGGTCGGGCTGCTGCTGTATCTCCTGGCGGCCTTCCTCATCACCCCCGCCAGGCAGCCCCTTGCCTCAGCGGCGCGCAAGGCTTCCCCTTGGAGCATCCTCGCCTTCGCCCTGCCGATGATCGCCGTATGGCTGTTCTTCTGGCTGGCGCTCTGGCCCGGTATTGTCACCGCCGACTCGCGCGATCAGCTTGGGCAGATCGCCTTGGGTCGCTACTCCGATGCTCATCCGGTGATCCTGACCTGGACGTGGTGGCTGATCCTGCAGGTGTGGAACTCGCCGGCGGCGATCTCGCTGTTCCAGATTCTGGCGCTGGCTGGCGCCGCCGGGTTGAGCTACTACCAGATACGCCGCCTGGGCGTCGCCCTGCCCTGGCTGGTGGTGGGCGCGGCGCTGTTCGCCCTGTCCATCGTCAACGCCTTGATGGTCGTCGCCCTGTGGAAGGACGTTCTTTTCACGGTCGCCTTCCTGTTGTTTTTCGTCTTTTGGCTCGATATCCTGGTCACTCAGGGCCGCAGGCTGGCCGAGCCCGGCTATCTGCTAGGCTTTGTCTTGGTCGCTGCGCTATCTGCCCTCTACCGCCACAACGGCTTGCCGACGATCCTGTTTTCGTTCGCCTGCCTGATCCTGTTTATGAAAGGCGCGCGGCGCAGGCTGTCCTTCGCCCTGGCAGCCCTGATCGCCCTTGTCCTGCTGATCAAAGGGCCGCTCTTCGACTTGATGAAAGTGCAGCGGGCAGACTCGTTCTTCGAAACGGCTTTCGAACTCTACCACCTGGCAGCCCATCTCGACGCCGGCACGCCGTTCTCTGCCGCCGACCGCGAGTTCCTGAATTCGATCCGCCCCCTGGAAGACGGTTGGAATTACACCTGCCTGACGGTCGGCCCTTTGCTGCACGATCGAGGCACTCGGCTGGCGGTCGCTTACGCCCACCCGCAGCAACTCCGCCGGGTGTTCCTCAACAGCCTGTTGGCCAACCCCATGGTGAACCTGGCGCATACCTTCTGCTCCAGTTCCATCGTCTGGCGGATCAAGAATCCCTCTCTGGCGCCGACCCGATTTATCGACCGCAACCTCGCCGAAAAGACCACCCGCAACCCGGCCTGGTTCGAATGGGTGGACGCTCGCTATGGCGACTCGCTTTCCCCGCAGCGAGAATGGTACTTCTGGCGCCCGGCCCTGTACCTGTATCTCTTCCTGTTTGGGACGGCGGTGACGGCGATCCGCCATGGGAAGCGCTACCTGCTGCTTGCTGCGCCGCTCATTGGCCTGTGCCTGCCGATCCTGTTGGCCAACCACAGCCAGTCGTTCCGCTATCTGTACCCGGTGTATGTCATTTCCCTGCTCTACTGGCCTTACTTGCTGACCCACCGCCAGCCAACCCCCCAACCCACGGACACAAACCCCACCTCCGGCCGAGGCGACTCGGGGTTGGGGCTTCAAGAGTGATCGCAGATGAAACCGCTCAAGTTGCTCGTGATCATCCCGGCGTACAACGAGGCGGCCAGCATCGCCGACTTGCTGCGCCGCATGCCCGACCTGCGCGCCATGGGCATCCAGCTCGCGCCGCTGGTCATTGACGATGGCTCGGACGACCACACGGGGGAGTTTGCCCGCGCCGCTGGGGCGAAGGTGCTGCGGCATGAGACCAACCTCGGCCTGGGACGATCGTTCCAGGACGGGCTGGAATACGCCCTGCAAGACGACGCCGACATCCTGGTGAACATCGACGCCGACCTGCAATACGATCCCGCTGACATCGAAAAGCTGATCCGGCCGATCCTGGATGGCAAGGCCGACCTGGTGGTCGCCGACCGTTTCAGCAACGCTGCGGGAAAGAAAATCCGACCCAGGGAGATGCCTGCGGTGAAGTTTTGGGGCAACCAATGCATGACCTGGCTGGTGAACACCCTGGCCCGCACGCGCCTGGGGGATGTCTCCAGCGGCTTCAGGGCCTACAGCCGTGAAGCCATGCTGCACCTGAACCTCAGCGGAAAATACACCTATACCCACGAGACGGTCCTTGATCTGGCCTTCAAGCGTTTGCGCTTGATCTCGACACCGATTAACGTCGTCTATTATGCGGAGAGAAAATCCAAAATCGCCGACAATCTGGCGGTTTATGCCCAGCAGACTCTGCGCATCATCCTCAAAGCCTTCCGAGATTATCGACCGTTTTACTTTTTCGGCCTGCTGGCTTTCTTCCCTCTGATCATTGGCGCCACGTTATCCCTGTTCATGCTGGTGTACTACCTGACGACTGGCGAGTTCACCCCGTATAAATTTGTCGGTTTCATCGGCGTGTATCTCTTCTCTCTGGGGCTGGTGTTCGTTATCATCGGCTTCCTGGCCGATATCCTGGTGGGCATTCGCTTGACCGCCGAGAGGCAACTCTATCTGCAAAAAAAGGCCATGCAGCAGCAAAAAAGGGTCATGAGCCAGAGCGATGAAACTGGATAGAAAGCGTTCCTACGCCTGGATCAAAACGGGCTGGCTGCTGGCAGTGTTGATCGGCGGGGTCTATTATGTTGTCAAAAACTACGTCGCTGCTGTCGATTATTTGCAGACGATCGGCTTGCCCCGGCTGGTGCTCTGCCTGCTCTTCATTCTGGGCATGCGCCTCTTGCATCCCCATCTGGTGCAGCGCTCGCTGGCGCTGGCAGGTTGGGAGCTTCCTTTTCCGCTGGTGTTCTCGATCGTCTCGATCTCGCAGCTTGGAAAGTACTTGCCCGGCGGGGTGTGGCAGTTCGTGGCTCGTTTTGCGGCCTACCGGCAGAATCGGCTCTCTTACCGAGACATGGGCAAAGCCTTCGTGGTCGAAAACGTGTGGCTGATCCTGGGCTCCCTGTTCGTGGGAGCGGCCGCTGTCTTCCTGGGGCGTCCGCCCGCGCTGATGCAACTTTTCGGCGCGGCTTTCGGCCCTGGCCTGCTGCCCGCCCTCGCCGGTCTATCGCTCTTGCTCTGGGCCTTGACGATTGGAGCCTCCGAATACGCGATCAGGTCCGCCGGCCGCCGGCCGTCGGCGGCGGCCGCCTGCGCGCAATTCATCTCCCAGACCGGCATGTGGCTGCTTTTGGGCCTCAGCTTTGCCTGCCTGATCCAGGTCGCCGCCGATGCGCGGATGTGGGGGTTGCTCAGCGGTGCCTTCATCCTGAGCTTCCTGGCCGGCTATGTGGCGATCTTCGCCCCAGGCGGTATCGGCGTGCGGGAATACGTCGCCGTGCTGCTGCTATCTTCCCTGTTCTCCGGCCCGGAAATCGGCGTCGCTGCCATCGTGCATCGCCTGCTCTACACGCTGGCGGAATTGCTCCTGGCAGGCGTTTCGCTGTGGTACGACCAAAGAGAAAGGCTGCCGGCGACATGAGACGCGCCGACTTTCGCCGCTATCGACAGGCGGGCATCCGACGCTTCGAAGACATCCTGCGCGCCCACGAAAAAGGGCACTGCGACGAGCAGGGCCTGCCCTCCTACACCCATCCTAACCCGTTGATGCGCTGGCTGACCTGGCGCAGGGTGCAGGTGGTGCTGAACGCCATCGCCGCCGAACTTCCGCTGCAAGAAGTGCTCGATTTTGGCTGCGGCTATGGCGTCTTCATTCCCTACCTCATCGAGCACGCCGACCACACTCTAGCTTTCGACCCAATGATCGCCGAACTGCAGGCGCTGGGCGAGGCGGCTGGCTGGCCGCGCGTCAGCTATGAGTCTGACCTGGCCAGGATCGCCGCCATGCGACAGCGCTTCGATCTGATCCTGGCGATCGAGGTGCTGGAACATGTCGAAGCGCTGGAAGAGACCGTGGATCTGTTCTACGAACTGCTCCGGCCGCAAGGGGCGCTGCTGGTCTCCGGCCCGACCGAAAACTGGCTGTATCAAATCGGCCGCAAGCTGGCGGGCTATTCGGGCGAATACCACCTGCGGGATATTTACGCCGTCCGCCAGACGCTGGCGCGGCGCTTCCATGTGCGCCGAATCGCTGCCATCTTGCCCGGCCTGCCCTTTTACGAAGTCTATCGCTGCGCCAAACCCTCAGGCCAGCACGGTTGACCCGGCGCGGGCGTCGGGTTACGCCCCGCTTCCCCGGTCTTTGGGCTTCAACTCCCATTTGCAGGGATAGGAATAGGCGATTAATTCGAAACCGAACTTCTCCAGGATCGGCCGGCTCATCGGGCTGGCGTCCACGGTCAGATAGCGCACCTGGCGGGCTTTGGCCTCCTGCGCCCGCACCGCCAGCAACGCCGTGTACAGCCCTTGCTGGCGGAAGCCGCTGATCGTCGAGCCTCCCCACAGGCTGGCAAACTGGCTGCGCCTGGGAAAGTAGATCCACGCCGCGCTGACCGGCTGGCCCGCGACGTACGCCACATACACGCTCATCTGCTCGGGGTAATTCCTGAGCGCCTCTCCCAGGTATTCGGCCAGCCCTGAAAAATCTTCACCCGGATAGACCTGTTCTTTGATCGCTACCACATCTGATAAGTTTGCCGGATCGACGATCTTGCGGATATCCTGCTGGGCCGGCTGCCACAAATTCTGCGGCGCCTGCGCTAAGTCCAGCACCATGATTGCTTCTTCCTCTTCGATGACAAATCCAAAGGCCGCCAGCCTGTCTTTCAGGTCGGCTGGCCGGTCGTAATCGTATAACTTCCATTCGAAGCCCTGGCCAAGGCTTTCGAAAAAGGCCACCTGCTCACGGATAATGTCATCCGCGTTGGCCTCGTTCAAGTTGCTGTAAACAACTGCCCCATCCCTGGTGTCCAATGTGTCGATATGGCGCACCACCTGCGGCGTGACTTCCCGCCGCATGCCGGGATATTCCACCGCGATGCGCTGATCCTGGTCATACAGGGCGATGATTTGCGCTTTGTTCATTCTGGGTCACTCCCGTTCTAAACAACCTGCCGCAGGTTTAGCGAACACGGTTCGCGTGAACCTGCGGGAGGTCTGAGCCATGCGCCGATTATACAGCATCGAAGCCAGAGTCGGCGCTCTTAACGATCATCGTATCGCTGATCTCATGCGCATTCCCCCCAATCGCAGCGACCGTTGCCGTCGGCGTCCTGGTAGCGGCGGCAGCGCTTGAACATTCAGAGCGGCGACCGCCTGCGGGTGGACATCCAGGATGGCATATTGATCCTGCTGCCCCAGCCGCTGCGCTGCCGCCGCGCTGTCGCTGCGCTTATGGGGTTCGAGCCCCTGCGCGCCCACCACAGCACAGCCCTCGGCGTCCAGCCGAGGGCTGTGCTGTTTGTCACCGCACCCTGGCGCACGGATTTCACGCCGGGCGCCTAATCCGCTCAATCCGTTCCCGTCATCCGTTGTCCGCCGCACCCCCCCGGCCCTCACGCAGTCGCCACGCCAGTCGCCGCCCTCCTCATTCAGGCAGCGTCTCCCACCGATCTTGATACCCCAAAGCCTGCTTCCAGCGTATCCCCGCCCCGCTCATCGCCGCCCCGCTGGCCTGCATCTCGGCCAGCACCGGCGCCATCTCCCGCGCCAGCTCGGCGCTGCTCAGGATGCCTTCCAGCTTCAAGCTGTCGCTCAGCCGGTTGCTCCAGGCTCAACTCCAGGATGCGCTGCTCGACTTCCGGCGGGGTGGTATTCGGATGCGAGTGATGAACTGGCGGCAAGTCCACCAACCTTTCGATCCGTGGGTCTGGAAGCGCCGCTTATACTTATCGAATTGCGTGCGCGACACGCCGCGCTGCTTGCAGGCAGCAGACACATTACCCAGCGCCTTGGCTGGCTCCAGCACGCTCAGGCGCTGTTCGGCGATTTAGATCTCTGGCGCTAATGACCTCGTTCGTTCCTCTGATAATCGGTTTCACCCTGAGTCAGTCCGATTGTGCGGGACGATACTTCAGAGTACAGATGACTGATGCAGGATTGCTGCACCATACCGACAGGGTACATCCAGCAGTGGGCACTCTGTACAGCCAGGATTTCGAGGGCGGCAGATGTTGTGGGCCAGATCTATCAAGGCATAATAGAAGTCCCGAGGTTGTACTGGATCCACCACCGCGCTGATAGCCTGAATGATCGGTTTCTTCCTCCGAGCCTCTCCGCCAAGATCCAGACCAAATACCCGACCCACCACTCGCACAATATTGCTATCAATCAATGTCAGAGGCTTATTCGTGGTAAAGCATACAGCAGCCCCGGCAATATATTGACCAACCGTCGGAACAGCAAGCAGCAGCTCATAATCGACAGGAATTTCACCATGTTTCTGCCACATTTCATCCAATGCGTTCAGCATTCCCTGGATTCGCCACGACAATCCAAGCGGTTTGAGAATATCCGCAACATCAGAGCGGTCCGCTTCTGCATAATCAGCCAGAGTGGGATACTCTTTTATAAACTGTTCGTAGATTGGTATTACCTGCTTCGTCTGGGTGCGATGGAGCATGAACTCAGATACGATTACCCTGTACGGGTCATCTGAATAACGCCATGGGTAGGAACAGATATTGGAATGCCCCCAATTCAACAGAAAAGAACGAAATCTGGAGATTTCCTTATCAGAAAAACTGACTGATATATTTCCAGGTTTATCCGACATGGCTTTCTGTTTCGGAGTCGATATTCAGCGAGCTCTCTCTGATTTGGATGGAGACACGATTATTCAATGCCTGTGCAAGCAGTTGACGAATTTGCTTTGCCAGGGCAAATGCCAAAAGGGGAGGTACTGCATTACCAATCTGGCGAAATGCAGCATTCATTGGACCCGTAAATATAAAGCCATCTGGAAATGACTGCAGTCTGGCAGCTTCTCTAACGGAGATAACGCGCGCCTGAGCACTATCATAATGAATATGGCTGTAAGTATCTTTGCCCAGATGGGCGGTGAGTGTGCGTGATGGCTCACCTGGGATCAATTTCCACCATTTATTGGGAAACTTTTCCGGATCGTAAGGAGGGACACAGCTTTTCCAGATACGTTTGTATTCTTTAGAGTTACGCCTGATCCTATGGCCAACTCTCTTTTCCGCTTCTGTCAGCTTCTCAGGAAATATTTCCATTTCAGCGATTTCGCGTGCACGTGGGTACTCATCGCCTGGGCTCATGCGTTTGAATGTCTCATAATCTCTCGGCAGATAACGTATTACATGATCCCAAATCTCTCCCCGCGCCTCGAAACTAGGCCAGCTTCTCATATCGGCAATATATTCCGATAAATGAGCCGTATGTTGATAAGCCATAGGGCTGTCAAATGAGCGTGTTCCTGTACGTTTCTTGCCATCCAGATGCAAGGTAATAGCAGGTAAGTCTTCCAGAGCCTGCTGGGTGGAAACAGCCTGCTTTGCAGAACTTCCTGGTCCAGGTGCCGGCACAAAAAACCCCTCAATAAGTTCTGTCGGTGAAATCAGGTAAGCCTCTTTCGGCTCGGCTATCCTCATCCCCATCGCCTGATTCTTATATCCAACTGGTACATCAGCCCGATGAGTTGGATCAGGAAAGACCGGAAAGATATCCAGTTCTTTGAGTATCGCCATCAGAAAGAATCGCATTCGATGCTGTGGAACCCCATAAAGAGCTGCGTTCAAAATGGTGTATCGGCAGTTATAGCCCATCCCTTCCAGCGTGACGGCAATCTCATAAGCCACATTCTTTCCCCCATAATTCATAATGTCAGGTACATTCTCAACCAGGACTGCCAGAGGCCTGAAGAATTCCACATACTCGAGGAAGGAAGTATAAAGATTGGCTCTCTCATCTTTCAGGTATGCTTCTGGGTGTTTCAGAATTTCACGCAGTTTTGCCCGTCCAATCCGGGCAAATGCCTGACAGGGTGGACCGCCAACAATCACATCTACCAGATTATTGGGAGTATCCGCCCCAAGAATTTCGCGCATGAACTCGGATGGATGAAAACTGGTAATATCGCGAGGTCTGGCATGTTTCTCAATGATATCCTCTGATTGTCCCCGAAAAAAATTGCTGGCGTACGTCAGAGCAGCTTTTGGATCGAGCTCGACGCCTCCCAAAATGGAGTAACCGGCACGATGAAACCCAAGCGACAATCCCCCACAGCCGGCGAAAAGATCCACGGCCCGGGGTGGTTTACCTGCAGCCAGGCGCTCCAATTTGAGAAGATAATCAGAATTCCCGTTTCCGTTCAGGTTATTCATCAGCGTCTCATTATACTTGGACCCTGCCCGGTCCACCAGGTCACGACCACACATATTCCCAGCACACCAGATGAAGGTCTTCTCGAGTCAGAGTACGCATGGTTTTTTCAACTCTGGAGCTGGTTGCAGGAGTTGCGCCTGCCAGTTTCTCCACCTCGGCCAATAGTTTCTCAGTATCCTTAACCCAAGTTGCCACCATAGGTGGTTGAGATCGAAAGTCCATGCGCCTCTGGTAAAGTTGATGGTGACCAAACCACAACTAACCGGAGGACAACATGGACACCCGAATTGTAGCAGTTTATTGCCTGTGTGACGGCATGTTGAAGGCGCTTCCACATCGAGATGATCCTCAATGTCAAATGACAGATGCCGAAGTTATGACCACTGCGATTATTGCAGCCCTGGATTATGGCGGCAATCTGGAGAAAGCCCGCCGAATGCTCCAAACGGAAGGGTATATTCCCAACATGTTGGGGAAAAGCCGCTTCAATCGCCGCTGGCATCGCAATGCGAACCTGTTTCTGACCCTGTTCAGCCTGTTGGGTGAAACCTGGAAACAATTGAATAGCAACTCGATCTATGTGATCGACAGTTTTCCGGTGGCGGCTTGCGACAACTATCGTATCCAGTTTGAGTTCTTCCTGACTTCGGGTAATTACAGTGACGCAAGCGCTTTGAAGCTGTACCACTTTGATCTGCCCGAAGGCACCAAACTCACCGGAGACAAAGCTTACAATGATTACGATGTGGAAGCTCTCATTACTTGAGGTCTTCTTACCGCAAACCGATCGAAACAACGGGTAGCTTGATTGAGCAACTCCTTCCAAAGTATATTCACGCCGTGACACCTAGTGGCTTTGAACTCAAAGTGGCTCTCTTTGTGCTTGCCTGTTCTATCAACTACCTGGTAAGGTAGCAACTTGGGTTAAAATTAGTCATCAGATCAGTTTCTGGTCTATATTTCCGCCAGAACAGGTCAGGACACACAGATCATAGTGAATTCAACACAATATCACAATTAAGATCTGGAGTGCCTACCCGACCATAGAATTGCGAATACCTCAAGATAATGGCTTCGGAAAAAGGGCTATCCATTGATGCCAATCTTTGATAGTTATTCAGATCATCTCTTGTAATCGCTTTGGTTTTCTGGAAATCCACAACCAGATTGGGCAATTTCATCGCAGATGGTAAAAAGAAATAGCGGTCCGGCTGACCGAATTTTCGAGCATTATTTAACAAACCCAATAATGCATCTTTTTTAGTGTTTGAGTCCGGATTCTCTTTCCATTCAATGTATTCTTTTTCATTTACCAGAGAGCTGCACTCAGCCAGTAATACATAGTCAGCCTTCGTTTTTCCACCTTTTCGGGGCACGAAATCACATGTTGGAGTCAAAACAACCCAGTAATTTTTATCAGTATCGATGAGGATATCACCGGTCATTGGAAGTCCACTGACAGGGGGAATTATATAGTATCTCAAAGGATGAGCCAGTTCTTCATCGAAAACATCTTTTCCCGAATAGCCCAGTCTCTCTGCAAGCTCTGCAATGCCTGAGCCTGAAAGCGACATGGCCAGTCGACGCGCCAGGAAATAAGCCAGGGTTATCCGATCATTTTCTTTCCCAAGATCTCTCCAGTTTTGGAGAACAAACCCCCACATGTAATCTCTCTGAATGAATTCCAGATGTTGGATTAACGCGCGGTTGACAAGAGGGAGACCAGTAGCAAGTACAACATTAATTGCCTCGATAAGAGCCGGTATCCCCGCATCTTTCTGAACGACCCAAACTGGTGGACTTTCCAGATCTCTTACTTTTGCTGGCAATGCAGTATAGAAAATCACGGGCAGAAAGCGCCTCGCTTTAATCAGATCCAGGGTTTCTACCCCTGCCTCAGTATCCTGTTCGACATCGTGTGAACCCAGTCTGACATCCAGAATCAGGATATCATATCTGTGATTTTCAAGTTCATCCAGTGTATCTGCAAAGCTGGTTTTTGTGGTTACAGTAAAAATACCTTCATGAATTGATTTTTCCAGAGCATCCTTGACTTGGCGGCAAATATCTGGATCATCATCAACAAAGAGGATATTCCAGAGATCTTTATCGGGCATATTATTTCCTCCCTTTCAGGGTAATGCGGAATGTGGCGCCTGAACATGGTCCATTGTCAAGCAATTCAAGGGAGCCTGAATAATACTCGCTGATAATTTCACCAACAATGGTCAACCCCAGACCAATGCCATCAGGCTTTGTCGAGAAATAGGGGTCAAAAATATAGTCTCGATAGTCCGGATCAACGCCCGGACCGCTGTCGGAAAAAATAATAACAGCTTCTCCATCACTTCGTTGGGTTACATTCACGACAATCTTGCGGTTATGTTTCTGGGCTTGTTTCAGCCAGTAAAGACTGTTATTCAATAAATTGATAATAATTTCTTGAATCTCGGATCGATCTGCAACAAGCGATGTATTTGACTGCGGTAAAACGACTGATACCCCAGTCTCCTTGATCTCACCCTCCAGAACAGCGAATGAGTCCCGGATTGCCTGTTCCAGAATGAGTTCTTCTGGTTTTCCCCGCTTTCTCCCGCTGAATGGTTCGATCCTGTTAAATACGGTTGAGAGAACATTAGATTGATCCTTGATGAAACTGAAGTGTTTCCTGAATGCTTCCAATGAAGAATTATCTGAATCAACCATATTTCCTATCTCAATCAGAGCCAGATCTGCTTCGTTGCCAATTTTTGCCAGTGGCGTGCGACCATCATGAAGGACAATATCAACCAACTGTCCCAGCGTCGCCAGACGCCAGTAACGAGACAGAACTCTCTGGAACTCATCGACCCCCTTATCAAGTCGTGTTTGATTTGCCTCTAATATATTTTGTAATTCTTTATCCTGCGGATAATTCTTTTTCAAGTAATCGGAAAGGGTATTGATGTTAAATTCGGAAAATATTCCCTTTCTGGGTATTGTCTCTTTAGGATGTTTTTGAATCCATCGACGTGACTCAAGCTCAGTTAACAGGGTAATAACACTCTCTCTTAAATCATCAAAAGCCCTGCTTTCAATTAATCCTTCACGATTGCTTTGATCTCTAAGCAAAGGATTTTTGTCTGATGATATTCGTATATAACCAACTATTTGATTGTTTGAAAGATTACGAGTGGGGTTTTGTACACGTCTGATATCCAGCCTGAGCCAGTCATTACGAGGTTCACCGTAAGGTAATACTCTAAACCCATCTCGATAAATGTTTATTCCAGCAGCATCATCCAGATCCCGTCGTACATCGTTAATCGTTGAGTTATATTTCTGAGCCAGTTCATGTAAGGAGTCTCTGTCACGATCCCAGACTCTCAAATCAATTTCAAAAGGTCCGCATTGAGGCTGATGTTCGTCTTTAAACGAAACCTTTCCATTTACTGTAATGAGGGTTTCATCGCCTTTTAATTTAATGATCAGCTCGTACTTTCCATTTTCGTCAACATTTCCAATTACCCGATAATGTGGATTGCTGAGAGATTCTGGTGGCTTTACGTGTCCTGATAAATATTCATAAGGTTCAGGCAGATTCAAAAAAATATTAAACGTATCTCCTTTTGTTGCTTCATCCTCACCAAAAAATGGGGAGATAAGCCTTGCCAGTCCCTGCCGGATACTTACAAAGTCACGTTCTTCCCAATCGGTTCTCAGATTTTCCATGATCAGTACTGTTCCGTGCGAAAAATCAACGAACCCTCGCTCGTGATAATTTTTCAACCATAAAAGCACCATTCCATATGAATCGATTATCCTGGGAGGGCGGATTTCCCATTTGATTCCAACCTGATCGAGGTATTTTTCCTCTTCATCAAAATCCTTCCATGGAAACTTTACCCTGATTTCCTCCTCGGTATTTTTTCGTCGGGTGATTAACTCCAATGTTTCTGCGAGTCTGGATGCGGCAAATCGCCCAATACCTTTTTCTCCAAGTACACGTCTTTTCTTTTCTTCACTGAATTTATTTCTTCTTCTATACAGCGTGGCAGGTTCCAACCACGTGTTCTGTATGGTTTCTAAACCCATGCCGTGTCCGTTATCGATAACAATAATTTTCCCCTGGCCCTTTTTAAATGGTCCCTCAAAAATGATGTCAACATCCGTGGCATCGGCATCATATGCATTTTTGACAAGCTCAAGTAAAGCCACAGTTTCGGAGCTGATTAATTCATCTCCGAGTGTGCGCATGATTCTTGCCCGGGGTCGAAAAAATCCTTCACCAATTGTCTGATTTTGATCGCTCATTTGACATCATCTCGTTGGATAAGTATTTTATCTGGTTTTGCAACCAAATATCGGATCCGGCACATGCACGCCCAGCTCGTTGCGGATGTACTTAAGGACTCCTGGCGCGTGCTTGCCTGGCGTTCATCTGTCCATTTTCTGCCCATAATAAACGGCTTTGTAGAGAAAATCGTTGAACAACCGACAGATTTGAAGCCAGTTCTGGTCATGGTTTGGGGTGATCTGATAGTTGCCATTAATCGCCGGGATTTTTTGCATGAGCAATCCTGGTAGTGGAGATATGCCCCTGGCGTGTATCCTTCAGGACGTTGGGGATAACTGTCAGCAGATATAATCGGTGATCAATGATACGAGGTAGGTGTATCATATATGCAACAATCTTCCTGGATTATGAGACAGTTTTATTGTATATACATTGCATAAGAGCCTGTTGCATAACCTATCTGGGCAATACATATCGTGTACTCTTAAGTATCACCCTGGACGCTTTCCGAGCTTTTTCTCTCGGCTTTCGTACCTTACCAACCGAAGAACCATGACCATCCCCGCCGTCGCCTGGATCGATTGTAGCCCGGTGCTCGCCTCCGTCAAGGGCAGCTTCGCCCTTGAACCCACTGCACTTCCTGAATTTTACCACCGTCTTGCCTCGCCCTGGCGCATGAGCTGCTTACGGGCATCGAGCACGGTCTCTGGCGGGCGATCACCTCGGTCATCGCGCTGTTGGAGATCAACGTGCAACCGTTCAGCCTGGGGCGGCCGGAAGCGGCGCGGCAGTCCAAGGCTTTGCTGGTGAATTTTCCGCATCAAGACTGATTGACAAATCAGTTTTAATCCCTATAATTGAAATCATGATCACCCTCACCGCCCCGCAGCCTGCCCGAGAAGTCATCCTGCGCGATTCCATCCGGCGCGACCTCCCCACCGCCCGCAGGGCGCTCCTGCTCGAAATCCTGTGGCGCGAGCGCTACCTGACCCGCGCCCAGTTGATCGCGCGCCTCGAAGGCCACCTGGGGCATGGCTGTTTTGGCGCCTCCGCCTGGCAGGACAATTTTTATCGCGACCTGCGCGTGGTCAAGCAAGCCTTCGAAGCCGCCGGGTTTCAACTGGCGTACAGCCGCAGCGCAGCGCATCCGGGATATTATTTAGAAGGCCAGCCTGCGGTTTCCGAAGAGCTGGCCGAGATCTTGAGAAAAACTGCTGCCCAGGTCGATCCCAACCAGATCGCCATCCTGCGCCGCCTGTCCCCAGCGCAGCGCTTCCGCTTAGGATGCTCGGTCAGCGACGCGGCGCGCAAGGTCGTGGCTTACCGCATTCGCCAGCGCCATCCAGAGCTGACGCCTGATCAGGCCAATGTTCTCGCCTTGCAAAAAGGTCGCAGCCTTCACCCACATGCCCATGAGTGATCAAGCCCTGGACTATCTCGATTTTGTCAAGCTGGTGTTGGACGCCCTGCAGGCCGCGGGCGTGGAATACCTGATCGGTGGGGCGGTAGCCGCCTGGGTCTGGGGCGAGCCACGCAGCACACTGGATGTGGATCTGGTGGTCGATATCCCCGCCGAGGCGATAGGCAAGTTGTCGTTTGAACTGGAGAAAAGGGACATGCTCGTGCCCGTCGAAGCCATTTTGGACGCACTAATCGAAGATCGGGCCGATCTGCCGATTAGCGCCATCCACATGCACACCGGCTACAAGGCGGACCTGTACCCTCTGCGCCCAAAGGATGAGCTGCGCCGCTCGGCGTTCCAACGCCGGGTCCAGGTGGATCTCGGACCTCCGTTGGGAGAGGTATTTTTACATTCGCCGGAAGACTTGATTATCTACAAACTGTGGTATTACAGCCTGAGCCAGCAGACCAAACACCTGCAGGACGTTGCCGCAATCGTACAGACTTTGGGGGATAGTTTAGATTACGGCTATATCGAGTTCTGGTGTACCGAGAAGGGATTGATTTCGATGTGGAAAGAATGGCGGACAAAGTTGCTCCCGTAGGAGTTACTCCCCCCCAATCAACCCCATCTGCGTCGCCTTGCTGACCGCCTCGGCGCGGTTGGAGGCCTCCAGCTTCTCCAGGATGTGGCGCACGTGGGTCTTGACGGTGTTCTCGGAGATGAATAATTCCGCGGCGATCTGAGCGGTGGTCTTGCCCTGCGACAGGCAGGCCAGCACCTCCATCTCCCGCGCGCTCAGGCCGCTCTCCGCGCCGCGCTCCAGGTCGCCGTGGGCCACGGCGCGCAGCACCTGGCGGGTGACCTGCGGCGAGAGCACCGACAGCCCCTGATGCACCAACTGGATCGCCCGGCGCAGCTCCTCCGGCTCGGCGCTCTTCAGCAAGTAGCCATCCGCCCCGGCGGCGATCGCCCCCAGCAGGTCCTCCTCGCTCTTGGAGATGGTCAGCATCAGCACCCGCGGGCGCAGCGCCTCGGGCAGCTCGCGCAGCGCCCGCACCACCTCCACCCCGCTCATCCCGGGCATGTTCACGTCCAGCAGCAGCACCTCCGGGCGGCGCGCCTGCACCATCTCCAGCGCTGCCCGGCCATCGCCCGCCTCGCCCACCACCTGGAACTCGGCGATCTCGTTGAGCAGGCTGATCAGCCCGGCGCGGAACAGGGCGTGATCGTCCACCACCCCCAGGCGGATGCGGCTCATGGCAACGCCTCCTGCGAAGCGCGGCGCGACAGGCGCACGCGCACCGCCGCCCCCTGCTGCGGGCGGCTGATCACCTGGAAATCGGCGCCGATCAGCTCGGCGCGCTCGCGCATGCCGCGCAGCCCGTGGCGCGCGGCGCTGGTGATATCCTGCGGCGAAAAGCCCTGGCCGTCATCGCGCACCTCCAGCACCAGGTCGCCGTTCACCTCGCCCAACGCCAGCCACACCTGCTCGGCGCGGGCGTGCTTGCGCACGTTGCTCAGCGCCTCCTGCACGATGCGGATGAGCTGCGCCTGGACTTCGGGCGAAACCGGCGCCTGCACTGGCGTCTCCTCCAGGTGCACCGGCAGGCCGCTCAGCTCCTCGAACTCGCCGGCGATCTGGCGCAGCCAGCCGCTCAGCCCGCACTCATCCGGCGAGACGCGCAGCCCGTCGATCGCCTGGCGGGCGTCCTGATAGGCCTCGCTGAGCGTGGCGTAGAACAGCTCGGCGCTCTGGCGGGCGCGCTCGGCGTCGCCCTTTTCGAGCTGATTGCGCAACTGCGCCGCCTGCAGCTTGAGGAAGCCGATGGTCTGCGCCAGGCCGTCGTGGATCTCGCGCGCCAGGCGGGCGCGCTCCTGCAGCATGGTCTGATACTCCAGCTCGGCCATCAGCCCGGCGTTCTGCACCACCAGCGCCATCTGCCCGGCGATGGTCTGCAGCAGCGCCATCTGGCGCGGCTGAAAGGCGCGGGCGCGGCGGTTGCCCAGCAGCAGCGCCCCCAGCACCGCCCGCTCCGGCGAGAGCAGCGGCGCCGCCAGCAGCGACTTCAGCGCCGGGCGCGCCGGCGACGCCTCGGCCGGGTCGCCCGCCAGGTCGCCCAGCAGCACCGGCTCGCCAGAAGCCATCACCCCCTGCAACAGCCCGTCCACGAAGGAGCGCGCCTGGGGCGAGATCTCGCCCAGCGCCAGCTCCAGCCGCGGCTGATGAGCGCCGTTGCCCGGCACGCGCATCACCGCGAAATCGGCTTCCAGGGTGTTGGAGATGTTCTCCAGCAGGCCGTTGAGCAGGGCGGTCAGGTCGGTCTTCTGGCGCAGCGATTGCATCTGGCGCAGCACCGAAAGCTCGCGCCGCCGCAGGTACGCCCCTTCCAGCCCCAGGGCGGCTTCGTCGAGCAGCGCGCCGATGAAGCCGCGCGTGCGCTCGTCCAGGCCGCCCGGCCGCGGCAGCACCAGGTTCACCACCCCGAACTCGCGCTCGCCGCGCCGCACCATCAGGCAGATCAGCCCGGCGCCGTCCTCGAACGGCCCGCGCAGCACCGGGCAATTCGCCGGGCGCTCCAACGGCTCGCGCGCCTCGCACTCCCGGCAGCGCTGGCGCACCTCCGGGCTGGCCAGGTATTCCAGCCAGGCCTGGTTCACCGAAGAGGGCAGCTCCCCGTGGCTCACGGCGGTCTGGGGTTGGCCGTGCTCGTCCAGCGGGACGAAGGCCGCCCCCTGCGCGCCGGCGATCTCCACCAACAGCCGCAACATCGGCTCGATCACCTGGTTCTCGTCGCTGGCCTCGGCGAACTTCTGACTGACGCGCAACAGCGTCTCCATGCGCCGATAGGCCTCGTCCACCTGGCGCTGAGCCGCCTCCAGGCGTTGCTCGATGCGCTCGCGCTGCTCGATCAAGGCGTTCAGCCGGTTCAGCGTCAGGAAGGCCAGCGCCAGCCCAACCAGCGCCACAGCCCACACCGCCATCTGCCCCAGGGTGGGCAGCGAGGCGATCCAGGCGGGGCGGGCGATCTCGTACAGCAGGGTGGCCAGGAGCACCAGCCCGACGATCGTCCAGGGCAGCCAGCGCGATTGAATGACCCTCTGGAAGCGATGAAACTTTGTGCTCACAGGCACATTTTACCCGAAAACCACCCGCAAAGGATAAAAAGAAAATGATTCTCGCCGCCAGCGCGGATGCAGGAAGCCGGTGGAAGGCTTACGGCGCAGGGGTGAAAGCGCGGCGCACGCGCTCAGGCTGGCGCAGACGAGAAGCAGGACGAACGCCAGTGGAAGGCGGGGGTAAACGCCGCGGGCGCTCATAGCGCAATTCTATCCCCATGCAGCTCGGCCAGGCGGCGGCTTCCCTCGCAGGTTGGAGGCCGGCGATCCGGTTGTGTGGTAAGATAGCGGCTGTTCAACGCGTCATATTCGGGTAGGATATGGCTGATTTCGCTCCGCCCGTCAAAGTGAACACAAGGAGGTCATGGATGCAATCGTCTTTCGAACCGAAGCGGCGCGCGGCGGCATGGCTTTTGCTGGCGCTGCTCGCTCTGACGCTGGCCGCCTGCGCCCCGGCCGCCGCGCCCAGCGCCGTTCCGCCCACGCCGGCGGCCGAGCAGCCGCCCGTCGCCGCGCCCACCCAGGCGCAGGCGCCCGTGCAGCCCACCGCCCAGGCCGCCCGTCCGCTGCCGGATGATCAGTTCCGCCCCAGCGATCCGGCGCAAGTGAACCTGGCCGCCGGGCGGCCGCAGTTCGTCGAGTTCTTCGCCTTCTGGTGAGGGACGTGCCGCTCGATGATACCCATCGTGCATGGGTTAGAAGCCAGGTACCGTGATCGCATCGGGTTCGTCTATCTGGACATCGACGACCCCAACACCGCCCCGTTCAAGCGTCAGCTAGGCTACCGCGTCCAGCCGCACTTCTTCCTGCTGGACGCCAACGGGGAGATCGTCAAGAGCTGGCTCGGCCGCGTCTCCGAAGCCGAATTGGAGCAAGCGCTGGAGAGCGTGTTGCAGTAAGCAGGGTCACCCCTTCAATTCCTCGCGAATGCGCCGGGCGATGTCGGTGCGCACGCGCTTCAGCCGTCCGTCGCGCTCCAGGCGGATGTTGTCCACGTAGAACCACAGCTCCAGGACGGTCGCATCGCCGTCGAAGCCCTTGAAGATCACCCGCGGGTTCTTCCAGGCTTCGGGCAGGATGCGGTATTCGCTGCGCAGCCATTTGACCAGGGCGAGCGCCATGTCGTCCAGGCGCATCTCGGTGGGGTCGTCCGGGCGGATCATCTTGCCGCGCAGCTCCTGCCAGCGCTTTTCCAGGCGCTGGTTGCGGCGCTCCCAGATCTGCGAGACGACGTCGTTCTCCGTCGCCGAGGCGTAGGGGTCGGGGACCTGGCGCCAGGCCTCGGCGGCGGCGATCAGCGCCTGGTAGGCGGCGTGCGCCGGCGCCAGGAAGTCCTCTTTGATCTCGCGCTTTTCCTCAGCGGAGAAGCCCTGCGCCTCGCGCTCCCGCAGGCCGGCGCTCAGCTCTTCCAGGCAAGAGATGAAAGCGATCAGGGCGTGGTTGAAATCCCGCTCCCGCTCCAGCTTGGCGATGGCGCCGCGGTAATGGGCGACCTCGCCCTCCAGCGTGGGGCGCAACAGGTGATCTGCCGCCAGCTCGCCCAGGCCGGCTTCCAGCTCCGCCAGCCGCGACCTCACCAGCGCAATCTTATGCGTCATGTCCTCCATCAGCACCCCCGGCACGCTTCCGGCGATCTGCGCCAGCCGCGCCTCCACCTGCGCCATGTCTGCCTGGCCCGGCAGGCTGAACTGGATGTGGTCGCGCTGCTCGACGGTGGGCTTGGTGATATTGATGATGGTCATGTTGGCCAGGTTCTTGTTGGGCATGTACAGCGTGCAGTGCGAGTCCAGCGAGTACATGCGCGTGGTGCGCAGGCCCATCTCTTCCACCTCGCACACGCTGCCGTCGGCCAGTTGCAGCAGATCGCCCTTTCGATAGGCGGCCTCGACCACCAGACTCATCCCGCTGAACAGGTTGGACAGGCTATCTTGCAGCGCCAGGCCGAGCACCAGGCCGATGACCCCGGCGCCCACCAGCGCAGAGCTGATATCCAGCCCCCACACGGGCAACACCGTCAGCAGCCCGATGACGATGATCGCCAGCGGGCCGAAGATGTTCAGGATGGGCAGCAGGTTGTCGTCGATCTTGCTCTCGGTCTTTTGCGCCCAGCCCCGACCGTAGTAGAGCAGCACTTCTTTGATCAGCCGCCAGATCAGGTACAGCGCGACCAGGATCAGGATGGTCTGGAGCAGCTTTTCGAGGAAGGCGATGAAGTCCGGGCGCAGGGGGAGCGTTTCCAGCGTGCGCACCGCGCCGTAGGACAGGATCAGCAGGATGATCGGCCGGCGCAGGATCGCCAGCAGGGTGTCTTCGACCTCGCCGGGCAACTGGCGGGCGAGCGTTCGAAGTATGTAGGTGAGCACAATGTAGGCCAGGATGCTGATCCCGACCCAGGTGAGGGCGGTGGTGAAGAACGCCGCCGGGATGGGGACGAGGCCGCCCTGGAGCTGGGGGAGAGCGAATGGCTGCGCGACATGGGCAATCATGGCAATGACCCTCCTGGGTTAATAAGATAAATTTGCTGAATTATAATTGAATTGTAGAGATACGAAAGGTAAATGTGGGGGCGCGAATCTCCCAGGCCGGGGCGGGCCATTGCCAGGGTAAAGGTGCTTGGTTCGGTCAGAAAGTGACATGCCATGAAAATTATGCCCAAGTAGATGTATAATACCCACAGGTCACACAGTTCACTGGCCTACCAAACCCCGGCGGCATTTGCCGCCCAATACCAACCTGCTCGGGCGCTCACTTCAGTTGGGCATAAAAACTGAGGCATGTCATTAAGCGAATACCCACGATGGAGCATCGCACTCCAGCAGTGGGGAGGGGAGGGCAGCATGATACGTTCGAAAATGATCCATCTGCTTGCGCTGGGCACATGGGTTATGTTTGCCGTGGGATGTGGGCCTGGGGCTTCATCCCCAGGCGTGGCTGTCTCAACTGCGATCTCCACCCAACCCCCTCCGCCGACCGCAACGTTTACAGCGACCCCGACTTTGACTCTAACCTCAACTTCTACCGCGACGCCGACACGCACGGCAACCTCTACACCTACGCCCACCCCTATCCCTGGGATCGACTTTCCGGCGCTTTTGAAAGATCTGCTTTTCCTGGATCTGAGCCAGCCGTCTGAAACAGTAAATCCCATCATCGGGGATTTGCGATTCAGGCTGTTACGCGCTCGGACTGAAAATCGGAACCTGATCTTGGAGCTCGAATGGCGGTGGGAAGGGAGCGGCAAGTCAGATATCTGGTTCGATTGGCTGGCGCACGCGTCATCGCTGAAATGCAAAGGTGTCAGTTATCAGCAAAAGAGTTATCAGCAGGCTGCGTTTCAACCACCAACGCCCGACTTTTCGGCCGGTTCCATCGAATACGAGCTGTTTGGCCATCCATCCGACTGTTCATTCGATGTGAAATCCGACAAGGACGAATATTCAATCCCACTCCAGACATTGATCGCCCGACAGTTGGCCGCGATCCCCTCAGCTACTGCGCCTTCCGCTCCGATCGCCACGCCGACTATCCGGCAGGACTTGGCGACAATGCTTCCTACGGTAAAGTCGGGCGCGGCCGGCGCGCCAATGCGTTGTGGAGATTTGTTCGAAGCAACAATATTATCGCCAATCAGCTTCATGCAATCGATCCGCAATAATCTTGCCGGCGGCGTGTACCTGGTTGTCGAGATTCAATTATTGAACCTGAAGGGCGTCATTTATCGAAATTTGTATGAGGAGGACTATGAAATAGTTGGCGTGGTGGATGGGAAACAGGTTGTCTTCCCAGCTTCTTTCAGCCCGTCCTTTGATCTTTACTTCGATCGCTCTATGACGGATCCCAACTTTGCGTTTTTCGTAGATGATGTGGTTCCCAATTTTCCTTTCCATACGATGATCGCCTTTGACGTCGATCCACAGGGAAGTGATTGGGTATTGTGGATCCGCCCGAACAGCCATACTGGTCAACCAGACTGCAGCCTGGCGATTCCATTGCCGTAGCGCGCCGATCTACCCCCAGGCGTGCCCCCAATATATAATTCCTGCGTCGGCGATGAAGCAACCAGACCACACGATTCCCAGCCCCCGC
>CAZCYV010000026.1:0-27603 GCA_964503145.1 uncultured Anaerolinea sp.
GTACTTGGGGGGCGGCCCCCTGGGAGAGTAGGTCATTGCCAAGAGACTTTTCTATTTAATTTGTTTTTAAACAATTGACAGGCAAACCTTAATTCGCTATAATAGGGTTACGAACGCGGGCTGCTATCACACCCATGTTGCTGGTTTCACAGTGGCAAGGAGGAGCTGATTAGCTTATCAGACGATTAGACCAGGTTTTCGGTTTTGTGCTCGGCTGAACCGCGTTCATCGGCCGGGCTTTTTTTTGGATTTTGTTGTATCGCTTGCGACGAAAGGAGGTGAGAAATTTGACTACGGTAACATTGCGCCCTAACGAGTCTCAGGAGCAGCTCCTGAAGCGCTTTCGCAAGAAAGTGGCCAAGAGCGGCATCTTGAGCACCGTTCGTCGCAAGCGCTGGTTCGTTTCGAAGAGCGAGTTGCGTCGCATTGATAAGAAAAAGGCGATTCGCCGTCACAAGCGGCGCCAGACTACAGAGACGGAATAATCAATTGGTCAGGGCAGCATGCTGGTTGTGATGTAGAGCAGCGGCGGCTGCCGTTGGTAAGCGTCCTGGGCAACCTGCCTGGGACCGGAGGAGAATATGGCTAAAGATGAGGATAAGATTCAGGTAGAGGGGCAGGTCATTGAGGCGTTGCCGGGCACGCAATTCAAAGTTCGCCTGGACAACGGGCACGAAGTTTTGGCCTACCTCTCGGGCAAGATGCGCAAGTATTACATCCGCATCCTGCTCGGGGATCGCGTGCGCGTGGAAATGTCGCCTTATGATTTGACGCGCGGACGCATCGTCTACCGGCATCGGAAATACGCCACCGAGCCAGAGCTCGAGCTTTAGTCGTTGCTCGGCCTGAAGGGGGGCATGACGGTTTTCCTGCTCATCAGGAGAAACCGTGTGTGGGGTTATCGGCCATATGCTCTGTGCTGTGTCATGAACACTGAGAGCAGCCCATCGGTCAGCCAACCGATGGGCTGCTGTTTATGATAGAATTCGAGCATTGATTGGAGCAACAGACTGGACATGCTGCACGCTACCGGAGAGGTGCTTAACAATCGCTATCGCATCGTAAAATTGCTCGGCCAAGGGGGCTTTGGAGCGGTTTACCGTGCCTGGGATCTGCAACTGAACCTGGCTTGCGCGCTCAAGCAAAATACAGACTTCGGCCATCATTCATCGCGGCGATTTGCCCGCGAGGCCAACATCCTGGCCAAATTGCGCCACCCCAACCTGCCCCGCGTCATTGACCATTTTGTCCTGCCCGACCGCGGCCAGTACCTGGTCATGGAATATATCGATGGCGAGGATCTGGACGCCAAGTTGGAAAAGGCTAACGGACCGCTGCCGGAAGCGCTGGTGTTGGATTGGGCTGACCAGATCCTGGACGCGTTGGATTACCTGCATCACCAGCAGCCTCCAATCATCCATCGTGACATCAAACCCGCCAATATTCGCATCACGCCGCAGGGCCAGGCGGTGCTGGTGGATTTCGGCATTGCCAAGATTTATGTTCCTAATCAAAAGACGACGGAAGGCGCTCGAGCGGTCACCCCGGGTTACTCGCCGTATGAGCAGTACAGTATGGGGACGACCGACGCCCGCACAGATATTTACTCTCTAGGAGCGACGCTCTACACCCTGTTGACGGGCCAGGTGATTCACGAAAGCGTGTTGCGCACCATCGATGACCCGGTCAAACCGCCGAACCAGTTGAACCCGGCGATTTCTGCCGCCACCTCGTTTGCCATCCAGCGGGCGATCCAGGTTGACCCGCGCCGCCGCTGGCAGAGCGCCGCGGATTTCAAGGAAGCCTTGCACGGCAGGGCTTTTCCGTCGAAACCGTTGGATGAAGCGCTGGACGACTCGCTCGAAGCTCCGTTGCCAGGATTAACCGGCCAGGGCGGCGCCGTGATGCCATTGCCGGGCGTAGAGGGCCAAACCATCCAGGCGAGCGATGCTGGTTTCCCGGCGCTGCTGGGGATCATTGCGATTGTAATCCTGGTGCTGATCGGCGCGCTCTCCGGTTTGAATTATCTTAATTCGATTGGCTGGTTTGCCGGCAACTCTTCGACCCGTAGCGCGCTGACCGCTGCGGCTTTGGCCACCGGCACTTCCGAGGCGTCCTCGTCGTCCGGCGGTGCAACCCTGGATACCCTTACCAGGGGCCCTGGGCAGGGAGGCGAGCGGTTCCGCATCGGCCTGCTGGCGCCACTCAGCGGGGCCGTGCCTGCTCTGGGGATATCCGCAAAACAAGGGGCGGACCTGGCGGTGAAAGAATGGAATGCCCGAGGCGGAGTCTTAGGCAAGCAGATCGAGGTCGTCATTCTGGATAGCCAATGCGAGGCGGGTCCGGCCACCCAGTCAACGAACCGGCTCATCCATCAAGAGGGCGTCCGCTATATCGTGGGCGGGGTGTGTTCTCGAGCTTCGATCCCTGCTGCCGAGGTAGCCAATCAGAACCGGGTGGTGTTGATCAGCCCAGTTTCGACCCATCCACTGGTGACGGTGGACGAGAACGGCAACACCAGGCCGTTTGTCTTCCGGGTTAGTTTTATCGATCCATTCCAGGGGCGGATGATGGCGCAGTTTGCCATCAGCCAGGGGTACCAGACAGCATTCGTCCTGTATCAAGCCGGGAATGATTACGGTGCCGGCCTGGGAGAAGCATTTGCGCAGACCTTTACGGCGATGGGCGGTCAGATCGTCGGCAAGGAGAGTTTCCCGCCTTCTGCGAAGGATTTCTCCGCCCTGCTGCGCCAAGTGATTGCCAGCCAGGCTGAGGTGCTTTTCCTGCCGGAGTATTACCCCACGGCCAATACAGTTGGCCGTCAGGCCAGGAATCTGGGTCTCTCTGCGGTGATGATGGGGGGCGATGGCTGGGACTCGCCCGATCTGGACCTTGCAGTGATGGAAGGCGGCTTCTTCACCAATCACTTTCACCCAGGCGATACCCGTCCTATCATGGTCAAGTGGCTGCGCAGGTTTGGCGCCGAGTATAATTTGAGGATGCCTAATGCAACTGCTGTGCTCACCTACGACGCGACCAATTTGCTGCTCGCTGCTATTGAAAGAGTCGGCGCTGATGACCCCGTCCAGGTTGCGGAGATGCTGGCCGGGATGACCTGGGAGGGGGTTTCGGGGACTTTTTACTTCGACGAAAAACACAACCCGATCAAAAGCGCAACCGTGTTGACCATCCGCGATGGTCAAAGGGTTTACTTCACGACCGTGGAACCTTGAGCGGGTCGTGTTGCCTGCAAAATCAAAGCCCTGAACAGGTCGCCTTCCCGTTCAGGGCTTATGTCTTTTAGGACGGACTGGCGCGATCTAGTACGAAGAAAGCACCTTCATGTAATTGGCTCTTTCAAAAGCTGCTGGCTCGGCCACTGCTTTCTGGCTCATGCTGCCCTTCATCTGGTTGATGGAGATATATTCATGCTCCTCCATCCAAGTGACGATCTCATCCAAGATTTCGGACACGCGCCTGGGGCCTTTTTGCAGCAACTCTGAAGCCATAGTGGTCACGCTGGCTCCAGCCATGACTGCCTTAAGCACATCGATGCCGGTATGCACACCGCCGGTCAGAGCAAAATCCACCGGGACGCGCCCGTAGAGGATGGCGATCCAGCGTAGCGGCAGGCGCAATTCGACCGAGCTGCTCAACACCAGGTTCGGCACCACTTCGAGCTCCTCCAGGTCGAAATCGGGCTGGTAGAAGCGGTTGAACAGCACCAGCCCATCTGCGCCGGCGTCGGCCAGCCGGCGGGCGAAGTTCGGCAGCGCGGTGAAGAAGGGGCTTAGCTTGACTGCCAGCGGGATGCTGACCCGTTTGCGGATATCACTGACCAGGGTGATATAGGTGTCTTCCAATTCGGCGCTGGTCAGTTCGGGGTCAGTCGCCAGATAGTAAATGTTCAATTCGAGCGCGTCTGCGCCGGCGTCCTGGATTTTCAAAGAGTAATCGACCCAACCTCCGGTGGAGACGCCGTTCAGGCTGCCGATCACTGGGATATTGACCATCTGCTTCATTTTGCGCAGAGTGTTCAGATAGGTCTCTGGGCCAACGCTGTATTGTCCATAGTCCGGCAGGTAGGTCAGCGCTTCGGCATACGACTCCGTGCCGCGCATCAGATCGTCGTGCAGTTTCAGGCTCTCGTGGATGATTTGCTCCTCGAACAGCGAGTGCATGATCACCGCGGCGACACCGGCGGCCTCCAACTCTTGGGCCGTTTCAGGCTTTTGGGTGAGCGGTGATGAGGAGGCAACAATGGGATTCTTCAGCTTGAGTCCGAGGTAAGTGGTGCTCAGATCTACCATGTGGGTTTCCCTTTCATGCCATGTATTTCACGCCATATGTTCCACAAGTGGCAGGAGATGAGGGCACAACCTACGCGCCTCATCTCCTGGACGGGTTGTACTTACGAAGATTTTTCGTTTCCATCTCCTGGCGCCCGATAATGCATGGATGCCAGTTGACGGTACATCTCCCAGCGGCTGTGGGCGTCTTCCTCGGCCTTTTTCATCAACATCTCGGCCCGGGTTTCATCGCTCAACAGCAACATGCGGTAGCGGGTTTCGTTGTAGGCGTATTTGCTGACCGGTATGGTCGGTTCTTTGGAATCGATGATCAGCGGGTTCTTGCCCTCCGCGGCCAGGGTCGGGTTGAAGCGATACAAAGGCCAGATGCCCGATTCGACGGCTAGCTTTTGTTGCTCCAGGCCTCTGCGCAGATCCAGCCCCTGCTGGATGCAGTGGCTGTAAGCGATCAACAGAGACGGGCCGTCATAGGCGTCTGCTTCGTGGAAGGCGGTCAGGGTCTGCTGATCGCTGGCGCCCATGGCGATGCGCGCCACATAGACATAGCCGTAGGCCATGGCGATCATCCCCAGATCCTTCTTAGGCGTGCCCTTGCCCTCGGCGGCGAATTTTGCGACCGCAGCTCGAGGAGTGGATTTGGACGCCTGCCCGCCGGTGTTGGAATATACCTCGGTGTCGAGCACCAAGATGTTCACGTTTCGGCCCGAAGCCAGCACATGATCCAGGCCGCCGTAGCCGATATCGTACGCCCAGCCGTCGCCGCCCACGATCCACACGCTCTTGCGCACCAGCACATCCGCCAGGCTGAGCAGGTCGCGAGCGCGCGGGTCGTTGAGGCTCTGCAGGCGCTGCTTGAGGAGTTGGACGCGCTCCCGCTGCTGGCGAATCCCCAATTCGGTGCTCTGATCGGCATTGAGCAGCTCATCCACCAGGCTTTCACCCACCTGGCCTGCCAGTTGCGGCAAGAGTTCGCGCACATATTCGCTTTGCTTATCCAGCGTCAGGCGCATGCCCAATCCGAATTCGGCGTTGTCTTCGAACAGCGAGTTCGACCAGGCCGGGCCGCGACCCTCATGGTTCTGAGCCCAAGGGGTGGTGGGCAGATTGCCGCCGTAGATCGACGAACAACCGGTGGCGTTGGCGATCACGATGCGGTCGCCGAATAGTTGCGAAAGCAGCTTCAGATATGGCGTCTCGCCGCAGCCGGCGCACGCCCCGGAGAACTCGAACAGCGGCTGTAGCAATTGAGAGTTCTTGACCGACTTCAGGCTGATCTGTGTGCGATCGACCTCCGGCAGCGTCAGGAAGTAATCCCACTTAATCCTTTCGCGCTCGCGAATGGGCGGCTGAGGCGCCATATTCACCGCTTTGCGCCCTACCTGGCTCTTGTCCTTTGCCGGGCAGACCTCCACACACAGGCCGCAGCCGGTGCAGTCTTCGGGAGAAACCACCAAGCTGTACTTCATGCCGGGCAGTTCTTTCCAGCGGGCGTCCACCGCCTGCCAGCTTTCGGGGGCCTGCTCCAGATAAACCGGATCATAAACCTTCTCGCGGATCACCGCATGCGGGCAGACAAAGGAACATTTGCCGCACTGGATGCACAGATCAGGCTCCCAAACCGGGATTTCCAGGGTGATGTTGCGCTTCTCCCACTGGGTCGTACCGGTGGGGAAGGTGCCATCCACCGGCAATGCGCTGACCGGCAGGCTGTCGCCTTCCATAGCGAGCATTGGCCCCAGCACATTGCGTACAAATTCGGGCGCTTCGGGGGGGACGGGCGGACGGCGGGAGAAAGTGCTCGTCACTTGGTCGGGCACTTTCACTTCATACAGGTTTGCCAGGGTTTGATCCACTGCTTCGAAGTTGGCCCTGACCACCGCCTCGCCGCGCTTGCCGTAGGTCTTCTCGATGGCATGTTTGATCTCGGCAATGGCCTTGTCTCGCGGCAGCACGCCGCTGATGGCGAAGAAGCAGGTTTGCATGATGGTGTTGATCCGCCCGCCCATGCCGGTCTTTTGAGCCACATCGTAGGCGTCGATGACATAGAAGCGCAGCTTCTTCCGGATGATATCCTCTTGGATCTCACGCGGCAGCTTGTCCCAGACTTCGTCCGGGCCGTAAATGCTGTTGAGCAGGAAGATGCCGCCTGGGATCGCGTACTTCAGCACGTCGAAGCGCTCCAGGAAGGAGAACTGATGGCAGGCGACGAATTGCGCCTTGTTGACCAGGTATGGCGCGCGAATCGGTTTGGGTCCGAAGCGCAGGTGCGACAGGGTCACCGTACCAGACTTTTTCGAGTCGTAAACGAAGTAGCCCTGCGCCCAGTTTTCGGTCTCCTCGCCGATGATCTTGATGGAATTCTTGTTTGCACCTACTGTGCCATCTGAACCCAATCCCCAGAAGACGCAGCGCACGGTCTCCTCGGACTCGATATCGAAGTCCGGGTCGAAATCCAGGCTGGTGTGGCTCACGTCATCCAGGATGCCCACCGTGAAATGATTCTTCGGTTCGGGCTTGGCCAATTCGTCGAAGACTGCCTTCACCATGGCCGGGGTGAACTCCTTGGATGAAAGGCCATAACGTCCGCCGATCACCCTGGGCTTTACGCCCTGCCCTTCGTTGATAGCTGTCACTACATCCAGGTAAAGCGGCTCGCCGGCCGCGCCAGGCTCTTTGGTGCGATCCAACACGGCAATTTGCTTGACCGTCGCAGGGAGTGTATCCATGAAGGCTGCTACTGAGAACGGCCGATAGAGGTGCACAGCCACCACGCCCACCTTTTCGCCTCGATCGATCAGATATTTGGCGGTCTCTGCGGCGGTCTCGGCGCCCGAACCCATGATCACAATGACGCGCTCGGCGTCTGGCGCTCCGGTGTAATCGAAGAGGTGATATTGCCGACCGGTCAAGGCAGCAAATTTGTCCATATATTTTTGCACGACGCCGGGGCATGCCGCGTAGAACGGGTTGACCGTCTCGCGCGCCTGGAAGAACACGTCCGGGTTCTGGGCAGTGCCGCGCAGCACCGGCCGGTCAGGGGTGAGGCCGCGGGCGCGATGCGCCTGCACCAGGCTGTCGTCGATCATCGCCCGCAGATCCTCGGTGGTCAGTTGTTCGATCTTGTTCACTTCGTGAGAAGTGCGGAAACCATCGAAGAAGTGCAGGAATGGCACCCGCGCTTCCAGCGTGGAGGCATGGGCGATCAGGGCCATATCGTGTGCCTCCTGAACTGAACCGGAGGCCAGCAAAGCGAAACCGGTGGCGCGCGTTGCCATGACGTCTGAATGATCGCCAAAGATCGAAAGCGCATGGGCTGCCAGGGTACGAGCAGAGACGTGGAACACGGTAGGCGTGAGTTCGCCGGCGATTTTGTACATATTCGGGATCATCAACAGCAGCCCCTGAGAAGCCGTGAAGGTCGTCGTCAGGGAGCCGGTTTGCAACGCGCCGTGGACTGCGCCCGCCGCGCCGCCTTCGGATTGCATCTCGATCACCAGGGGAACGGTGCCCCAAATGTTGGGGCGTTTCTGCGCAGACCACTCATCGGCGAATTCGCCCATCGGCGAGGAAGGCGTGATCGGGTAAATGGCGATCACTTCGCTCAATTTGTGGGCAACATAGGCGGTTGCCTCGTTGCCATCAATGGTTACCATTGGTCTTTTCATGCTTTATTTGCTCCGTTTAATCGCTGATTTCACCTGTCGGTTTCTGACAGGAGAGTGAATTTGGAAAGGAAATATGGTCGTTTCAATCTTAAAGTTTAGCCTGCATCGGGCATTTCAGATAGTGATTTATGGTATAAAAAATACCTGCGGACTGTCATATTTCAGATAAGTTCGGTTCTTTTTCACCGCGTAGCTGTTAGCCTGTCAAAGAGGAAACGTAAAATCTTACTGAAATTTTCGCGTAAGATTCCAATTTAATTGGATTTGTGCTATACTTTTAAGTATGGATGAAGACCAGCAGATCTGGCGGTCTTGGGCAAGCATCTTGCAACGCTGGGGGCTGGAGCAATGGGCAGCCTCAATCCTCGAAGCGGCGGGTCCGCTGTCTGTGTTGGGCGCCCAGGCGGTGTACCTGAGTGCGCCGCTGTTAAAAAATATTCTGCCGACGGCTCAACTGGGAACTCTGGCCAGAACGCTGGAAGATGCCAATCAGACACAAGCGTTTGTCAGTTGCCTGCGGGAGGCGCATACGCAGTGAATGTATTCGGTCTTATTTTTGTCATCCTGTTCGTCGCCTTGATGGTCTTTTTCTGGGTGCGGGAGCGTAAGCGGCCGCGGCAGAACCTGCGGGCGATCCCTGCATTTGCGAAATTGAAGCGCGGCATTGGCCTGGCGGTCGAGGCTGGCCAGAGGTTGCATGTCACCCTGGGGCACGGCGGCATCACCGGGCAAGCTTCTGCATCCGCTTTTGTAGGATTGAGCTTGCTTCAGCGCATCGCCCGGGCGGCCTCGATCAGCGATCGCCCGCCGGTGGCGACCAGCGGCGAGGCGGCGCAAGCACTGCTTTCTCAAGACACGCTGCGCGCCGCTTATCGCTCGATAAACGCCGAGAGCCAGTTCGATCCTAATGTCGCTCAAATCAGCGGCCTGACACCTTTCTCATACGCGGCTGGGGCGCTGCCGGTGGTTTATGATCAGCATGTGTCGGTGAATGTCCTGGCGGGCTCTTTCGGTAGCGAAGCGGCGTTGATCGCCGATGCGGCCGAGCAAACCAATAGTGTGAGCCTGGGAGGCAGCGAGAACCTCTCCGCTCAGGCAGTGCTGTATGCTGCTGCTCAAGAGCCGTTGATCGGCGAAGAATTGTTCGCCGCCGGGGCGTATGTTCAGGCTGGCCCAATGCATGCAGCAAGTTTGAAAACGCAGGATGTCCTGCGCTGGCTGTTGATCCTGGCTATCCTGGCCGGCGCAGCGCTCAAACTGGTGGGTGTGCTGTGAAAACCGATCTGCGAATCCCCATCCTGGTCAGCATTGCGCTCTTCAGCGCATTAGTCGTGCTCCTGGGTTATTTTATGGACCTTCCTGGCCTGAGCGATTTGCGCCAGCTATTTCTGGATTGGGCGGCGATCCTGGCTGCCATCGCCTTGTTGATCGGCGTGCTCAACCTGGCAAGGGTCCATTGGGCGCGGGTGAAGTCAGCGCAGAAAGGCTCGGTCAATAGCCTGGTGTTGATCGCTTCCATGCTGGTCACCCTGTTAGTCGTGGGCATATTGGGTGGTCCGACAGCGACCTGGCCGATGTGGATTTATAATTCGATCTTGATCCCCATTGAGGCCAGCTTACTGGCTTTGCTGGCGGTGGTCTTGATCTATGCCTTTGCGCGGATGTTCCGTCGCCGCTTCTCCGTTCCCACATTGATCTTTGCTGCGGTGGTTTTGTTTGTCCTGATCGGGGCATTTACTTTGCCAGGTCTGGAGATATTCCTGTTGGGCGAATTGCGCGCCTGGATCACTCAGGTTTGGGCGCTCGGCGGGATGCGCGGCATCTTGATCGGCGTGGCGCTAGGCGCAATCGCCACTGGATTGAGGGTCATAATGGGGTCTGACCGCCCCTATGGTGGTTAGGTATGGCGGAAGTACGCTGTCCAATGTGTGGCAAGCCCAACCCGGCAGAACTGGATGAATGCCAGTACTGCCAGGCGCGCTTGCGGCCGATTTGGGAGTCTGCGCCGATAGGCGATCAGCTTGAGGCCTCTGATGAGCAGGGGCAGGAGCTCCCCGACTGGCTGAAATCGCTGCGCACGCCCGAGGATGACCAGGCAGAGCAATCTCCCGCCGAACCGGAAGAGCGCTCCACTCTGCCGGGTTGGTTGAGCGATTTGCGCCGGCAGCCAGCCGAGTTGGGAGAGGCGCCGCCGGAGGAGATCTCGGAAGAGGTCTCTGCTGCGGCGGATGAGAGTTCGGCAGAGTGGCTTCAGAGCCTGCTGACCGAGGATGACCTGGCACAAGACGAGGCCTTTGCGAAGCAGATGAACGACGCCTTTCGGCGTGACGATGCCGGCTGGCGATCGCGCGTAGACTCGACGCCCTTTACAGAAGAGCCTCCAGAGGAGCCTTCGGACACGCTGGACTGGTTGACTGAATTGGAGCAGGCAGCGCCTGATCTGACCCCTTCTAATGGACAAGACTGGTATTCCCCGATAGAGCCGCAAACTACGCAGGCCAGTGAGTCCCTGCCGGCCTGGTTAACCCATGCTGGGGCAGAAGAATCTGAGCCGCCTGAGCAGGAGGCTATTCACAGGGCCTCCAGCCTGGAAGATCTTGGTGTACCGCAGTTGCCGCAAGAGTTCGAAGCAGAGCCGGAATTAGGCGAAGAATTGCCTGCCTGGTTACAACAGGCGGCTGACAGCGTCCGGGAGACCGACGAGACGGGCGAACCCGGCGAGACGGATTTCACCGACTGGAAGAAGCTCGAAGCGGCAGAAGCCGTTGAACAAGAAGCAGGCGGTGAGCCGGCCCTTGACTGGCTGGCTGGCAGCGGTGAAGAAGAGGAGCTTCCTGACTGGCTATTTGCCCAGGAAGCCGCAATGGAGACAGGCGCTCCTCAGGTCGAACCTTCTGAACCAGGTACTGCCCCTGGCGCGTTCGAGCCTGCACAGGAAACGCCTGAGTCGCCTGAGACGCCCGAAGAAGGGCTGCTCGACTGGTTGTTGAGCGAAGAAGAAATACCGGATTGGCTGGCGGCGGAAGAAGAAATCCCCGACTGGCTCAAGGCTTCGTCGCCGACCCAGGAGCCAGAAGTCGTACCGCCATTCGTGGGACCTGTTCCCGAGAGCCTTTTCGCCGAAGAGTTGCTGCCCGGTGAGATGGAACCAACCGCAGAGGCGGGAATGCCGTTTGAGGAGGCGCTGCCCTTGCCTGTGGAGGATGAAACTGCGGAAGTCATCCCTGTTTTGGAAATCGGTGATAGACGACCTCAGGCGGGCCTGGAATGGCTGAGCGAATTGGAATCCGTCTATGGCGACCTCTCGCCAAACGCGCCTGAAGGAGAGGAAGCTGAGGCAGGCGCAGGAGAGAGCCTGGGGCCGGGCGCTGAGCTGCCTGTCTGGCTCTCGAAGACTGTCGAAGAAGAGGAAGGGATTCTCGCTGAGTCTGCGGAAGGCGAGGGCGAATTGAAGCCCGCTGATTTGCCCAGCTGGTTGCAGGCAATGCGACCGGTGGGCGTGACGGCAGCCGCAGCCAGCCTGCTAGGAGAGTCCGAGCCGCTGCAGATCGAGGGCGCTGGACCGCTGGCAGGTCTGCGCGGCGTTCTCCCGGCCGAGCCGGACGTCTCACAGGTGCAAAAGCCGCCGATGTATTCGGTAAAACTGCAGGTCACCGACGCTCAGCAGATGCAGGCCGAACTGCTGCGTGGCATAGTCGATGCTGAGGGCGCGCCCCGGCCGGTGTCAGCGGAGCGAGCCATCCGTTCTCAGCGAATTCTCCGCCTGGTCATTGCTGTTTTGCTCATTCTGCCGTTGGTGTTCGTTCTGCTCACCGGTTTCCCTCAGCTTAATCTGCCGGCGCCATCCCTGGATGTTATGAATGTGGGCAGGCTGATTGAAGGGATCCAGCCCGGCGCGCCGGTGTTGCTGGCGGTGGATTATCAGCCGGCATTTTCGAGTGAGATGGATGCCATCGCCTCGCCGGTGATCCAGCACCTGTTCGACCGGGGCGCCTATTTGACAATCGTATCCACCATTCCGACCGGCCCAGTGCAGGCTGAGCGTTTACTGGCGGGTGTGCGCGGCCCGGGCGGCGTCCCGCTGCAGGGTATTGCCAGTTCCGCCAATTTGGGCTACATCCCCGGCGGCGCGACCGGGTTGCTGGCTTTTGTGCGTGCGCCGCGCCAGGTCTTCGCTACCACGCTGCGAGGCGAGCGGCTGTGGGAACTCCCTGCCTTGCAGCCTGTGAATGCGCTGAACGAATTTGCGCTGGTGGTGGTCTTGACTGAGAATCCGGATATCGCCCGCTACTGGATCGAACAGGTTCAGCCCCTGTTAGGGACGACGCCGCTGGTAATGGCGCTGAGCGCTCAGGCAGACCCGATGATACGGCCTTATTACCACTCGAGTCCGCAGCAGGTGCAAGGTCTGGTGAGCGGGCTGGCTGGCGGGAGCGCCTACCTGGCACAGAGAGCCCAGCGCGGCGCAGCGACGCAGTTCTGGTCGCCGTATGGCGTAGGGGCGTTCGTTGCGGTGGTATTGATGGCCTTGACCGGTCTGATGAACCTGGTAGCTGCGCAGGTGGCGCACCGCAAGGAAAGGACGGGAGGTAAAAAGCGATCATGAACCTGGCGGATTGGAGCGGCATCCTGGGCGCTTTTGCAGGGTTCATCCTTACATTGCTGATCTTCAGCTATCTTTTCGGGGATAACCTCCTGTTCCGTTTTGCAGTTCACCTGTTTGTCGGTGTGGCGGCTGCTTTCACGGCCGCGGTGGCTTTTTACAATGTCCTGTGGCCGCGCTTGCTGGCGCCGCTTCTTTTTGGCCTGCCTGTTGAACGTTTGCTCGCGCTTGTGCCATTGGGCCTGAGCGTGCTCTTGCTGTTCAAGGCCTCTCCGCGCCTCTCCGGTTGGGGTGCGCCGGTGATGGCTTTTCTGGTCGGTGTAGGAGCGGCAACCACGGTCGGCGGTGCAATCACCGGCACGCTCTTCCCCCAGGTGCAGGCCAGCCTGAACTTGTTCGACGTTCGGGCGATCGCCATGAGCGGCAAATCGTTGACCTGGGAGTTGTTCAACGGGGCGATGATCTTGTTGGGCACGGTGATCACCCTGGCCTATTTCCATTTCAACGTTCGCTCGCCTCAGCCGATCTGGATGCAGGGGTTGGCTTTCTTGGGCAAGGTCATGATCGCCATCGCCCTGGGAGTCATTTTCGCCGGCGTGTATTCGGCTGCGCTGACAGCCCTGGTTGAGCGCTTGAGCGCGCTGATCAACTTTATCCTTTGGTTCATCACCCCAGCCTAGTATGACTTCACTCATTGATGCTGAATCGCTCCTGGTGATTGACGTAGGCTCGATAACGACGCGGGCAATCTTGTTCGATGTCGTGGATGGGCGCTATCGTTTTGTCGCTGCGGGGACGGCCGCAACCACCGCTAGCGCTCCGTATCACAATATCAGCGAGGGCGTGCGCCTGGCCTTGGATGAACTTAAGCTGGTGACCGGAAAGGCGTTCATCGGGCCTGACGAACAGCTTATTCTGCCCACTGCGGCAGATGGCTCGGGTGTGGACAGCTTTGCTGCGGTCATTTCGGTGGGCGAGCCGCTGCAAGTGGTGGTTGTGGGGCTTTTGGAAGATATTTCCCTGGAGAGCGCGCGGCGCCTGGCAGCGACGACGTATGCAAAAGTGGTTCAGACGATCAGTTTGAACGACCGCCGCAAGACGGACGCCCGGCTGAACACCATCGTCCGCTCGCGGCCGGATTTGATCATCGCCGCCGGCGGCACCGATAACGGCGCTGCGCAATCGGTGATCAAGTTACTCGAAGCGGTCGGGCTGGCAGGTTATTTGCAACCTCAACGTCAACGGCCAGAGGTGCTCTTCGTCGGCAACCAGGCCATTCAGCCCGAGATCCGCTCAACTTTCGAAGGGATGATGAACTTGCATTTTGCGCCCAACATCCGCCCAACTTTGGATCAGGAACAGTTGGATGTCGCCCAGGCTGAATTAGCCAGGATCTATTGCCATCTTCGGTCGCAACAAGTGCCCGGTGTGAGCGAACTGAACACCTGGGCGGGGGGTGGGCTGGCGCCCGGCGCAACAGCTTTCTCGCGCGTGATCCGTTTTCTCAGCAAGGAACTGGCTTCAAAAAAGGGCGTGCTGGGCGTCAATTTGGGCGCTTCTGCGGCAGTGATTGCCGCGGCTTTTGATGGCGATCTTTCATTGGGCGTTTTCCCGCAGTTTGGCCTGGGCGCCCGATTGCCGGATATGCTCGAGCAAGTCTCCTTGCGGGAGATTATGCGCTGGCTCAGCATCGAGACGACCGAAGACGAGCTAAGGAACTACATCTACAACAAAGCCCTTTATCCGGCCAGCTTGCCCGCTTCTGCAGAGGAGATGGCAATCGAGCAGGCGCTCTCTCGGCAGGCGATTTATTCTGCGACGCGCTGGGCGGCGCGCAATTTTTCGGCTCAAGCCGTGTCGGCGGGAGAAGGTCTGCTGCCCTGGTTCGAGGCGATTGTGGCTACAGGCAGCGCAGTAGCTCAGGCGCCTAATCTGGCGCAGTCCGCCTTGATCCTTTTGGATGGCGTGCAGCCTTGCGGAGTGGCCACGCTGGTGCTGGATCAAAACCAAATCGCCCCCGCTTTGGGCGCGGCTGCCGCGGTGAACCCACTCCTGGTCGTCCAGGTGCTCGAATCGAACGCCTTCCTCCATCTTGGAACAGTGATTGCGCCTGTGGGGCATGCCCGACCTGGCTCTCCGATCTTGCGGTTGAAGGTCACTTATGAGAGTGGGCATGAAGCCAGCCTGGAAGTGAAACAGGGCGCGTTGGAAGTGGTGCCGCTTCCCGCCGGCCAGACGGCGCGCCTGCAATTGCACCCCTTGCATCGCTGCGATGTCGGCATGGGCGCTCCGGGGCGAGGCGGCGCTTTGAGGGTCTCTGGCGGCGCGCTGGGCCTGATCATCGATGCACGGGGCCGTCCGCTGGCGCTGCCGGAAGATCGTAATCGCCGCAAGGAACTCTACCGTAAATGGCTGTGGACCCTGGGAGGCCAGTAAGCATGTACGCGCCGATGAAATGCATCTTGCCCATGACGGTGATCCGTCGCCAACGGGTCATGCCGATGTCCGGTAAGGTCGTGGCGCGCGCGGGTCAGAAGGTAGGCGCAACAGACACGGTCGCTGAAGCCAACCTCTATCCGGAATATTTGCTGCTGGACATTGCTCGCGGTCTGGGTATGTCGGCGGAGCAAACAGATCGTTATATCCAGTGCCAGGCTGGCGACCAATTGGCCGAGAAAGACATCGTCGCCGGCCCGGTTGGCCTGGCAAAGCGCGTGGTGCGTTCGCCTCGCGCCGGTAAGGTGGTGATCGTCGCCGATGGGCAGGTGTTGTTGGAGGTCAGCCAACCACCTTTTCAGTTGAAAGCTGGCTTTCCGGGCGAGGTGGCCGAATTGATTCCTGAGCGCGGCGTGGTGATCGAGAGCGCCGGGGCGCTGGTGCAGGGGGTCTGGGGGAATGGCAAGATCGACGCCGGGCAACTGCTGGTACTGGCTAAGACCCCGGATCATGAAATTCAGCCTTCAGATCTGGATGCCAGCGCCCGCGGCTGGGTTGTCCTGGCAGGGTATTGTCAGGATGCGGAAGTTTTCAAAACCGTGAACGAACTGCCTTTGCGCGGCTTGATCCTGGGCAGCATGGAAGCGCGCCTGATCCCCGTTGCAGCGAAATCATCGATTCCGATCATCGTTTTGGAAGGTTTTGGCCGCCGCCCGATCGGAGTGATCAGCCACAAACTGCTGGCCTCATTGGAGCGGCGCGAGGTGGCGCTGAACGCTGAAGCCTGGAACGCGTTTACCGGCGCGAAGCCCGAGGTCTTCTTCCCGGCCGCGGTACCCAGCACGGTCACCCCCACGCCCGATTTTATCCCTCTCGAGTTGAACCAGCAAGTTCGCATTGTTCGTCCACCCTATGTTGGAGAGACGGGCACAGTGCAAGAGTTCAAAGGCATCACCGTTTTCCCAAGCGGGCTGCGCGCGCGAGCTGCGCTGGTTCGTTTGGAGAGCGGAGAAAACGCCATCATACCCCTGGCAAACCTTGAAGTCCTAGCATAGAGAAGAAGGAGAAACCTATGGGCCTGGAAGATTTCAAATTAGACGACGATCTGGAGCAGCCGCCAGAGGAAGCTCCGCTGCCAGAGGAGTCGAGCAATCGGACGTTCTTGATCATTGCGGCTGCTCTAGGCGGTATCGCCCTGATAGCGCTGGTGTGCATTGCGATTTACGCTCTGGTGCTCTTGCCGCGCGCTCGTGAAGCGCAGTCGGCGCAAAGGGCGACCCTGGAAGCGCAGAACACTGAAGTGGCGCTGATCATCGCCGGCACCTCGACTTCAGCCGCCGAGACGGCGATCGCTGCCGGCTTTACCGCCACGCCGACGCGGACTCTGCCGCCGCCTACCGCCACTGCGACTCCCAGCCCGACCCCGGTCGTCGCTCTCCCATCCGAGACTCCTCAAGCGCCGATGCCCGGCCCAGAGATGGCGACTGCCACGGCCTTACATGCCACCTTGCAGGCGAACGCGACCTTGTACGCTGCTACCCTGACGGCCAGGCCCGCCCAGCCGACCGAAATCCCCAAAACCGGTTTTGCTGACGAGGTGGGTTTGCCGGCGATGCTGGGGATGGCAGTGTTGTTGGTGGTGGTCATTTTCCTGGCTCGTCGGTTGCGGACGGCCTGAGCATTGAGGAGCAGTTCACTTTGTGTTCACCGCTATCTGCCTGCGCTGGCAGAGAGGCGCTGATGCTTATCGGTCGAGGGAACGGGTCGCCTGTGGCTTATGCCGATCGAACAGTCGCAAATCATCTCGATTCTGAAAAATATCTACCTGTTTCATGGACTGGACGAGCAGCGCCTGGAACAGGTGACCCGTTATTTCACCCAGGAATCGCTCGAACCAGATCAGATCATCATCCGGGAGAATCAGCCGGGGCAGGCATTTTACATTCTCCTTGAGGGGGAGGTCATTGTTAGCCGGAAGATCAACGATGTCGATACACAAATCGACGTCCTGGTCGCCGGCGATTTTTTCGGCGAAGAAGCGTTGCTTCTCAACCGACTGACCAGCGCCACCGTCACGGCCTCCAGCAGGGGGACTGTATTGAAGGCCGATTTCGAGCATTTCAGCAACCTGATACAGGATTACCCGGATATCCGGCGGAATCTGGAAAGGGTCATTCGCAGCCGTCAGTTCATCCGCACCCATCGGTTCGATTGGTTGAACGAGGATGAAGTAATTTACCAGGTGAGCCGCAAACATGTTGCTTACCTGGCGATCACGCTCTTGTTGCCCGCGTTGGTCTTCCTGGTAGGGCTCTTCCTGTTCTTGTACCAGTATCAGCTCCAGAGCGACGCGGACGGCGCTGTTCGAGTGATCCTCTCTCTGATCGCTGGTCTGGTGATGGCTGGCGGGGTTTTATGGGGTGTGTGGCAGTGGATCGATTGGAGCAATGATTATTACATCGTCACCAGTCAGCGGGTAGTGTGGATCGAGAAGGTAATCTTTTTTTACGAGAGCCGGGTCGAGGCGCCTATGGGTACGATTCGCTCTGTCAATGTGAACACCGATTTGCTGGGGCGGATTTTGGGATATGGCGACGTGGCTGTCGATACGTATGTCGGCAGGGTTCCCCTACGCACCGTTGCCGATCCTTACCAGATGGCTGCCTTAATTCAAGAACACCTGCGCCGTGCCCAAGTCAGCCTCCAGCGGGAGGAGCGAGAAGAAACAGAGCGCTCGGTCAATCGTATTTTAGGCCGGGGGGAGGTTTCACCTCCGCCTAAGTCTCGGCTGCCCCTTCCGCCTTCAGTGGGCGAGGGTTTTCGCGAACCCGGCTTTTTCCGCACCTATTTCGGCAACATTTTTGACTTGCGTATTGAAAAGGATAATACCATCACCTATCGCAAGCATTGGTTGGTCTTGATCCGCAAGACCTGGCAGCCTGCCCTAGCTTTCCTGGCGGTGGTTTCTGGGATGCTGGCCTGCCTGCTCTCTGGTTTTTACAACAATTGGGAAGATTACCTGACGATCGAGGTGTTCGTTGCACTTGGAATATCATTAATCTTGCTGGTGCTGTTTCCCTGGTGGTTGTATAATTACGTGGACTGGCGCAATGACATTTACCAGGTGACCGATCAGAACATTTTCGATATCGAAAAGAAGCCGTTGGGCACCGAAATCCGCAAGTCCGCCTCGCTCGATCAGATCATCAGCCTGGAGCACACGCGGCCGGGGTTCATCGGCTATTTATTCAACGTGGGTACAGTAATTATCAACGTTGGATTTACCAAGTTCGATTTTGTGGATGTTCATGAACCGGCGCGAATTCAACAGGATATTTTTGATCGTATGCGTCAGCTCCGTCTGCGGCAGCAAAAAGAGCAGGCGGCTCGCGAACGGGAGCGTGTGCTGACGATTCTGTCGATTTATCATCAAAATGTTCATGGTACGCAAAAAGAAAATCCTGCAGGCTGAAGTGAAGAGGTATTCGTTTGATGGCTTTGAGAGAGATTGTTACTATTCCTGAACCGGTGTTGCGCAAAAAGGCGCGCAAGGTCACGGATTTTGGCCCCGAATTGCAAACATTGATTGATGACATGGTCGAGACCATGCGCCAGGCGCCTGGCGTTGGCCTGGCGGCCCCGCAGGTGGCCGTCCCGCTGCGGGTCATTGTCGTCGAGTTCGGCGACGAGCAGAACGAAGATGTCCCGCCGAAGCTGTACACGATGGTCAACCCGGAGATCGTGCGCATCTCGGATGAAACGGAGGTGGGCACCGAGGGCTGCCTGTCGATCCCCGGCTTTATCGGGGATGTCGAGCGGTTGAAGCAGATCACGGTGAAGGGCTTGAGCCGCTATGGACAGCCCATGCGGGTGAAAGCCAGCGGCTGGCTGGCGCGCATCTTCCAGCACGAAATCGATCACCTGAACGGCGTGCTGTTCACCGACAGAGCCTTGCGCGTCTGGAAACCGGCCGAAGGCGAAGAAGTTCCGCGAGATTAGTCGGTTTGATCGCCCAATGCACGCGCTTCGGCTTCGATAATCCTGACTTCTTATGTATCTGACTCATCTATCGCTGACAAATTATCGCAACTTCGCCCGCCTGGATCTGGATGTCCCTTGCGGGCCGATACTGCTGGTGGGCGAAAACGCCCAGGGCAAGACCAGCTTGCTCGAAGCGATCTATTATCTGGCGGCTCTGACTTCCTTCCATGCCTCCAGCGATCGCGAGTTGATCAGTTTCCACGCCGAGCAGGAACCTCTGGCGGTGGCGCGCATTGTGGCGGATTTCCGCCATACGCAGCCCGAAAACTCGCTGGCCGGCTCACGTCATGCTGGTTCACACCGCCTGGAGATACGCCTGATCCGCGATGCGACCAATGGCGCTCCGCGCATGCGCAAGGAAATCCTGTTGGATGGCGTTCCACGCAAGATGAGCGAAGTCTATGGCACGTTCATCGCCGTGCTATTCCTGCCGCAGATGTTGAACGTGGTAGAAGGCTCGCCCGAAGACCGTCGGCGCTACTTGAATCTATCCTTGGGTCAGGTGTGGCCGCGTTACGCCGATCACCTGGCAGATTACAATCGCGTCCTGACACAACGCAACGCCCTGCTGAAGTCGCTCAGCGAGCAAGGCGGCGACCCGGCGCAGCTCGACTATTGGGATGAGCAGTTGGCCGCGTTCGGCGCGCAGATCATCTATGCCCGCATCCAGGCGATTCAGGAGCTAGAGCGCCTGGCGCGACCGCTGCATAGCCAGCTTACCCGCGGCCAGGAGCTTCTGCGCCTGGATTATCAACCGTCCTATGATCCGTTTCCCACCTCGCCGCTGCAGATCGAACTGCCGATGAACTTCTCCGTTGACCGCTCGGGCATCCCCATCGAAAAGATCCGCTCCGGTTTCCTGGCACATTTACAGCGCTCGCGCAGCGAGGAGATCCCGCGTGGGGTCACCCGCACCGGCCCACACCGCGACGAGTTGCGCTTTATCAGCAATGGCATCGATCTGGGGATTTACGGTTCGCGCGGCCAGGGGCGCACCGCAGTTTTGTCCATCAAGCTGGCCGAAGTGGCCTGGATGAAGGAAAAGACCGGTCAATGGCCTGTGCTACTGCTGGATGAGGTGCTTGCTGAACTCGATCCTGCCCGCAGGGTAGATCTGCTTTCCCGATTGATGGACAGCGAGCAGGCCATGCTGACCACGACCGACCTGGACCTGTTTTCGGCAGATTACGTTCGCCGCGCCAGGGTGTGGCAGATTCAGGCCGGGCAACTGCTCACCAGTTGATTCCCGGCCAGACCATCGAAACCCCCTCGGTTTGAGTTACCGGTTGTTCAGGAGATTGCGCCCTGGGGGGAGGCCTGTAATGGACGCTTTGCCGGGATGCCCACCCGCCGCGGGTAAGCATCTGGTGTAGAGGCGACTTTATCCACCACCACCAGGTAACGCTCCTCGACCACCGTAGGCAAAGTGATCGGCGTGAGTTTACGTAGATGCCCGCCTAGCAGGCGGATGGCGTATTCCGCTTGGTGAGTTTCCGCGGGAGCGCTTTCGCCCTTCATCGCCAGCATTGCCCCGCCCACTCGCACCAATGGCAGCAGATATTCGACCAGCACCGGCATGATCGCCACCGCCCGCGCCACCGCCCAATCATACTGCTGGCGGTGAGCAGGCATCCGGCCAACCGTCTCCGCCCGTTCCTGGATCACCTGCACGCCCTCCAGACGCAAGACCTGAACCAGGTGACGGCAGAAATCTGCTTTCTTGCCCACCGATTCGACCAGAGTGAGTTGGATGGAGGGGTAAATGATTTTCAGCGGCAGCCCTGGGAAACCTGCCCCGGTGCCGACGTCGATGATCCGTTCGCATGAGCCGCGAATGACGCTCAGGCAGGTCAGCGAATCCAAAAAGTGCTTGATGCGAATTTGCTGCACATCGCGGATCGCTGTCAGGTTGACGCGTTCGTTCCAGCGCAGTAATTCCTGCTCGTAAATCTCCAACGCGTTGATCTGTGCCGGGGAGAGTTGGATGCCTAACAAATTGCGGGCATGCTGCGCCAGTTCTTTCATGGTTTGGATTATACCTGTAGAAATGTTCCGGCGGAACATTCTCAGATGTTCCGCCGGCAGGTGTACGGCTGTGATGATCGCCTAGGCTGATGAGCTGTCGCCGGGCGGGGTTGGCGAGTGCGTTAGAGCTGCCTTTCTCTTGCGTCGGCGCAGCCAGGCGCGGATCAGCAGCAGCGGCGGCAGGACGAAGATCACGAACAGGATCGCCAGCACCGGCAGGATATAGATAATGATCCAGATCAACGCGTTGACCAGGAACTGCAACGAGCGGATCAAGGTCTCGACCGCGTCTTTGATCACACCCTTTGGTTGCCATCCGCCGATCTCGATCGGTTGCACTGCCTTGTCGGCGATCAACTCGACGCTGATCGCCGAGAGCGCCGCCGATTCTTCGTAATACTTTATCTGGCCTTTGATGACTTCGATCTGCTCCCGAATGGAGACCAGTTGGTTGTAAACCGCCAGCACGTCTTCGGTCTTGGTAGCCTCCTGCATGATCTCCTTTAACTCGGCTTCGGCGGCTTCCAGGTTGCTCAGGCGCGAGCGCAGATCGACGTACTCGCTGGTCACGTCCTGGCTATTGATGCTCTCTTGCAACGGATCCTGGTTGCTCTGCTCGCGGATGCGGCGCAAGGCTTCGTCCAACCTTTCGGCCGGCACGCGCACGGTGACCGAGGCCCGCGGCACCTCCACCCCGCTGCTGAGCTGCTCTTTGTAAAGGTTCGCGGTGACCACGAAACCGCCCAATTCCTCCGCCATGCGAACGATCTCATCCATCGCTTGCGGCGGATCGACCACCACAATCGACAAGCTGGCGTTCTTGATGACGAGGCGCTCGGCGCTCTGTGCAGGGAGATTGGCAATTGTCTGAGAAGTACCTCCCTCGGACTCGCGTGCCACCTCCGCCGGGGCAGGCGGGGCCATCCCCATGACCTGGTCATAGGCGGGCGATTCGGTCGGCGCAGCAGCCTGTGCGCAGGCGCTCAACGCCATCGCGCCGATCAGCAACAGAATGAGCCAAAAGGAAACGGACTTTCGAACTGGCGGGCGCATTTCTTGCTATCCTCCTTGTGTTTCGGTTAAGACCAGGACGGTTGACCAGCCAGAATAGTTCCTGATCGAGAGAGGAAAGTCGATGGTGAACGCGTTTTATAGCTACCAGCCGGCAGCCAGGCGATGGATGTGTCGCTCGGGCAAGCCAGCCGCGGCCATGCGCGCCTGCACCACCGAAAAATCGTACGGCACGCGGCGGTAATCCAGCAAATTAGCCTCGGTGTCGAACAGTGCATAGGCTGCCCTGGGGTCGCGATCGCGCGGCTGGCCCACCGAGCCCGGGTTGACGATGGCGCGCTCCGGCAGGGCGATCAACTGGTTTGGCTCTGGGATGCTCAAACGGGCGATGTGATTGGCGGCGCTGAGCGTGTAGATCACGGGTAAATGCGTATGGCCGACGAAACACAACGGCGTGGAGAAAAAGTCAAAATTCAGCGTTGCAGTTCGCGTGTCCAGCAGATATTCCCAAACGGGGTGTCGCGGGCTGCCATGCGCCAGAGTGACCTTCTCCAGTTCGATCTTCTCTGGCAGGCTATTCAAGAAAGCCCGGCTGCTATCGTTCAAGGCGTTTTGCGTCCACTGGATGGCCGCGCGCGCCTCAGGATTGAAAGCCTCTACATTGATCTGATGCAGGGTTGCGGCATCGTGATTACCGATAACGCACTGCAAATTGGGCAGCGAGCGCACCAGCTCAATGCACTCGTTCGGATTGGGGCCGTAACCTACCAGGTCGCCCAGGCACCAGACGGCGTCGAATTGCCCCGCGTCAGCCAGAACGGCTTCCAGGGCAGCAAGGTTGGCATGGATGTCAGAAATAATTAATGCGCGCATGAAGGTCGGGGAAGTCAGGCAATAGGATTGCTGTATTATACTATCACTCGACGGGTTCCCAGGTCTGGTATATGCTCAATCGTCCCCCTTCGCCGTCAGAATAGAAAGTCTCCAGGATGCGGAAGCCGCTTTCATCTGCCAGTTCGCTCAGCTCCGCCTGGTCGAAGTGGTGAACATAGCGCAGCCCATGCCCTCCCTGTCGCCAATCCAACAAATAATCTCCGGGTTCGACCTGTTCCTGGCTCAGGCCAATCGCTTCCCAGGGCTGGATGCGCTCGCGCAGCCGCTTGCTGTTCAAAAACTGCCAGTTCGAAAGATAGACGCGGCCTGTCAGTGCCATCAGGCGCCTGAGCTGCTGCAAGAAGCGCAGCCGCGTCTCCCTGCCGGGCAGGTGGTGCATCACGGCAAAGGCCGTTGCTACGTCCAGCGGCGCAGGGGGGATTCTCTCGGCCCAGTCGCTGCTGGTCAGGTCGGCCTGGATGAATCGGCGCGAGAAGTCGGCTGGCGCGGCGGGCAGGCGCTGCTCGGCGGCCCGTAGCAGCTCGGCGCTGAAATCTACTCCCAGGTAGAGTCCGCGCTGGCCGCGGCCGGCCAGTGCCCGCCAGAGTTCGCCGTTCCCGCAGCCCAGGTCCAGCCAGTTCGCCTGGAGTGGGGCGTGTTCCAGTATCCGATGGACGCCTGGCTGCAGCCGCCGGCGGGTCAGCGAGAAGGGCTGGGCGAACCTCTGGTAAAATTGGCGGTTGAGATCGATGATTCGCTGGCAGGTATCCGTATCCACGAGCATATTATAAGCTTAGCGGTGATGAATACACACAAACCAAGCTGGATTGAACTGCGAAAGCATACCCCTGAAAGGTTGGCTGTTGCGCGCCAGATCCTGGAAGAAGTGCGTGCCGGGAAGCCGGTCGCCGAAGCAGTGCGGCGTCGTCCGCTGTCCGATGGCGGCTATGTCGGCAAGCACCTGCTGGTGGCGGTCTATCGTCAGTTAGTCGAAAGCGGCGAGTGGTCGGCCGATACGGAGTTGCTGGCGCGTATCCGCCTGAAGCCGGTGCGCACCCTCTCAGGCGTCACCACGGTCACAGTGCTCACCAAACCATACCCCTGCCCGGGCAAGTGTATCTTCTGCCCCACAGATGTGCGCATGCCCAAAAGCTACCTGCCGGATGAGCCGGGGGCGCGCCGCGCTCTGGACCACGCATTCGATCCTTATGATCAGGTGGCTGCGCGGCTGCGCGCCCTGGACGAAGTGGGCCATCCTACCGAGAAGGTGGAGCTGCTGATCCTGGGCGGCACCTGGAGCGCGTATCGCCGCGATTACCAGGAATGGTTCATCCGGCGCTGCTTCGATGCGCTGAACGGGGCTGATTCAGCTACGCTTGCCGAGGCGCAGGCGCGCAACGAGACGGCCGTGCACCGTAATGTGGGTCTGGTGATCGAGACGCGGCCTGATCATGTGGACGCAGGCGAACTGGCCTGGTTGCGCGATCTGGGCGTTACTAAGGTGCAAATGGGCGTGCAGAGTCTGGACGATACCATCCTCGCCTTAAACCAACGCGGGCACACCGTGGCCGAGGCGCTGCGGGCGGTCGAGTTGCTGCGCGCCGCAGGGTTCAAGATCGTGCTCCACTGGATGCCCAATCTCTTCGGGGCAACCCTCGAATCCGATCGGCAGGATTTCGTCCGCCTGTGGGATGGCTTTTGCCCAGACGAGATCAAGATCTACCCCAACCAGTTGCTCGAAAATACGGACCTTTACCAGTACTGGCTGCGCGGCGAGTATCGCCCCTACACCACACAAGAATTGATCGAGTTGATCGCCGATGTCAAGACCACTATCCCACGCTATTGCCGGGTGAACCGCGTCATCCGCGATATCCCCTCGACCTATGTCGTGGAGGGGAACAAGCGCACCAGCTTACGCCAGGATGTGCAGGATGAACTGCGCCGCCGGGGCGCCGCCTGTCGCTGTGTGCGCTGCCGTGAGGTCAAAGGCCGTAAGATCGACCCCGCCTCGCTGGCCTTGCACGATCTGGTGTATCCGACCGGCGGCAGCCAGGAGCATTTCCTGTCCTTCGACACCCCCGAAGATCAATTGGCGGGCTTCTTGCGCCTGTCCCTGCCCACCGCGGGCGCGCCGCGCACCGGGTTGGCCGACCTGCAGGGCGCAGCGATCATTCGTGAAGTGCACGTCTATGGGCAGTCGCTGCCCGTTGGAAGCGACGAGAACGGCGCGGCGCAGCATAGCGGCCTGGGTCGACGGCTGATCGAAGAGGCGGAGCGTATCGCTCGCCAGGCCGGTTATCGGCGCCTGGCGGTGATCGCAGCCATTGGCACGCGCCCGTATTACCTGCGCCTGGGTTTTGAGCGCGGCGAGCGATATTTGATCAAGCCACTGCCGACCGGATAAGGTCTGCTGTCATGGGATCAAAACTTTGCCCTGAAATCATCCTTGAGGGCACTCGCCTGGCCTTCAAGACGGAAATCGTCTTCGCGCTCAACGCACATTCTCGTATTGTTGGCCTGAGCAGGTATCGTTTCGCTCGCCGCTTACCTCGGCGGGGTGGTGCGCTTTTACCAATTGCCCTTGAGGTTGTGGCTTAATCAACTTCGGATTCCATGAAAATGTGCCCCGACGATTGAGTTGATCACCGACTGGTTGGAGCAAACGGGTGGATTGTACATGGGAGCAGCTCAAAATGCTTGACAGCAGGAACCGAAGAGGGTAGAATGGAAACGGTTCCAAATATTGGGTTTCTCTGAGATAACATCGTTCCCACGCTGTAAAAGATTATTGACAGCCGCTTCAAAATCTGATATTCTTAACACGCGTTACTAAAACGTGTTAATTTCCGCCTCTCGTTTCTCTGCCAGGTGTTATGTGGTTGGAAATCGGGTGACCAGCCAGGATGTTGCCAGAGTCGCGGGCGTCTCACGGACGACCGTGTCTTTGGTGCTGAACCGCGTTCAGGGGGTCAAAATACGGCCTGAAACCCGCCAAAAGATCCTCGAGGCCGCCGATCGCTTGGGTTATGTACCCAACGCTGCTGCACGGGCGCTGGTCAGTCAGCGCGCTCAGATCATCGGCCTGTTCCTCACTCGCCGCTCACACCATATTGCTTCGGATGCCTATATCACCCAGACTTTAGAGGGACTGTTGGAGGTTGTTCATCAGCATGGCATGCGCCTGTTGATCGATATCGTCGAGCCGGAGCATCAGAAGGATATTTATCTGGAGATGGCGCGCGCCAAGCGCATCGACGGCATTCTGCTCTCTGGCCCGCGCCTGGATGACGAAGCGCTATACTTGCTTGAAAAAGAGGGCTTTCCGACCGTCTTGATCGGCCAGTTGCCGGGCTCGGGTTTTGCCTTCGTTGACGTGGATAACTGCGCCTCAGCCGAAATGGCTGTGGCGCATTTGATTCGCCTGGGCCACACCCAAATTGCCTGTATTACCAATGCTGCTGCGCCCTATACGGCTGCGGTGGATCGCCTGCGCGGCTACAGGAACGCCCTGGAAAAGGGCGGTCTGCCCTTCGATCCTGCGCTGGTGCGCTATGGAGATTTCACCGTGGAGAGCGGTTATCAGCAAATGAAGGGCCTGCTCGAAAGCGGCGTCCGCTTCACCGCGGCTTTTGTCGCCAGCGATACCCTGGTGCTGGGCGCCAAGGCGGCCCTGGTTGAGCGCGGCCTGCGCGTGCCGCAAGATGTAGCCCTGGTCGGCTTTGACGATCTGCCGTTTGCGCAATACATGAGCCCGCCGTTGACGACGGTGCACTTGCCGGCGGTCGAGCTAGCCCGACAGGCCAGCAACCTGCTTATCTGTCTGCTGCAAGGCGAGCAGTCCTGTCGCCGACAGACGATCCTGGATACCCATCTCGTGATCCGGCGTTCTTGTGGCGCCATTGTTGATTGATTTGCCCTTTGGGAGGAGGTGATGTCAGGCGAAAGATCGTAATCCCCGGCTGAGATTTTGCAACGTCAGGAGTTCATCTGTTCAAGTAGCGAACATTTCAAGGAGAAGAAAACATGTATGCTAAGAAAGCCCTTTGGCAATTGATGGGGATCCTCGTCATCCTGGCGATGGTCCTGGCTGCCTGCCAGCCTGCGGCCACCCCGGCCCCAGCGACAGAAGCCCCAGCGGCGACCGAGGCGCCTGTAGCGACGAAACCGCCGGCAGAGGGAATGGCCGAGGTTGACTTCCCGGTGGTCCCGGGCGGTTTTCTAGAGAAGGCGCTGGCGGGCGAGTACAAGGGGACGACGGTGACGGTGGATGGTCCGTTCACCGATGCAGACAAGGTGAAGTTCGAGCAGTCGTACAAGGCCTTCGAGGAAGCGACGGGGATCAAGATCAACTACATTGGGAGCAAGGAGTTCGAGGGCTCGATCTCGATCCGGGTGGACGCCGGGGATGCGCCGGACATAGCGGACTTTCCGCAGCCGGGGCTGCTGGCGAACTTTGCGCGCCAGGGGAAGATCGTAGATCCGACGACGTTCATCCCGCAGAGCTGGCTGCAGCAGCAGTACAATCAGAGCTGGCTGGACATGGCGATGGTGCCAGGGCCGGACGGCAAGATGATGACGGGGGGTGTGTGGTACCGCTTCAACGGGAAGAGCCTGGTGTGGTATCCGAAGGACGACT
>CAZCYV010000027.1:0-27500 GCA_964503145.1 uncultured Anaerolinea sp.
TCGCCACTGGCTCCCCAAAGATAATCCCCTGAAACACAGTCAAGGGAGGCGACCAAATTACATCTTTGGATCATAGCTCCCATTTCTTGCAATATGAGGTTGTGTTAAGTAATCAATGCCACCGATGAGAGTCTTCGACCTTCCCGCTCAGTATTGGCATCGATGGCTGGCATTGTATCAACTATACCCGGTTAAAGTTCCTCCCTCTATATGACGTTCATCATATAGTTTTTGTTACTTTTCCTAATGTTTTGATTATACCATACAGCTATAGGGAAAAGTGATCGTTCCAAAATTGGTAACTTGAAGCTCAAACCGGCACATATGGCGGTGCATGGCCCAATTGCGTCGCCACCCCTGGCGGTTCCGGAACTTTACCAATTTTGGAACAGTCACAAGGGAAAGATGGAGAGAGGCCTGGAGTGCGATCTCCAGACTCTGGCACTCTGCGCCAGGAAATTTATCCATTGCCTAGAGATAGAAGATGCCCTATTTGACTTTAACCATTAAACAGCAAGATATTAGATATAATCTGCACACAAGGTCAGGATCCTCAACCTTTCAACAGTCTTTCGGAGGCAAAGATGAGCGTAAAGTTTACCTGGTACGGTCACGCCACCATGGGGTTAGAGACCAGCGGTTACAAACTGCTGATCGATCCTTTCTTTAGCGGCAATCCATCGGCGCCGGTCTCGGCGGAAGAAGTACAGGCTGATTTCATCCTGCTCTCCCACGGGCATGGCGATCACGTCGGAGACACGCTAAGCATCTCCCAGCGCCTCGGCATTCCGGTGATCAGCAACTATGAGATCGCCACCTGGCTGGAAGCCCGTGGGGTGAAGGCGCATGGTCAGCATATCGGCGGCGGCTACAAGCATCCCTTCGGCTACCTCAAGCTGACCCAAGCGGTGCATGGATCCGGGCTGCCAGATGGTTCGTATGGCGGTAACCCGGCGGGCTTCTTGCTGACCACACAATCTGGCGAAAAAGTCTATCTGGCTTGCGATACTGGACTGTTTGGCGACATGCGCCTGATCGGCGAAGAGGGCATCGACCTGGCCGTGCTGCCCATCGGGGACAACTACACCATGGGGCCGGATGATGCATTGCGTGCGGTCAAGCTGCTCACCCCGAAACACGTCATTCCGGTGCATTACGACACCTGGGAGTTGATCGCTCAGGATCCCCATGAATGGGCGAAGCGAGTCGAGTCAGAGACTAGCGCCAAAGTGCACGTTTTGAAGCCTGGAGAGAGTTTCTCCCTTTAGACGCTGGTGATCGAGACGCTCCAGGCGCAATTCTTCCAATAGGTTAATATTGAGACAGGATCTGTCTGCTATAATTCACTTTCCAATTGGAGGTGAATGTGTTGGATAGTTTTTTTCGTCGCAAAGAGAGTGAGCAGCGATTTGCGCAGGAGGGCAGGCTTCCGCCTGGCCAGGCCGCCACGCAGAAATTCCCTGTCCTCCATTATGGTCCAGTCCCGACCTTCAATCCGGCCACCTGGAGCTTCAGGGTCTGGGGCGAGGTGGAGCAAGAAGTGCGCTGGACGTGGGACGAATTCCAGAAACTGCCGCGTACCAGGGTGATGATGGACATCCACTGCGTGACGCGCTGGAGCAAGTTCGACACGCTTTGGGAAGGGGTATCCCTGCGCGCGCTGGTCGATCAGGGCCTGATTCGCCCCAAGTCCAGCGCCCGCTATCTGATGCAGCACGCAGAGTATGGTTTCACGGTCAATCTTCCGCTGGAGGTGGCGCTGCAGGAGAATTTCCTGCTGGCGACGCACTTCAACGGCGAGCCGCTCACCCCAGATCACGGTTACCCGGTGCGCGGAGTCATCGGGGCGATCCCCGGGCGCAGCGACCTGAAGACGCCCTATTTCTGGAAAGGCGCTAAGTGGCTGCGCGGATTGGAATTCATGGCTTACGATCGCCCTGGCTTTTGGGAACAGGCCGGTTATCACAATGAGGCAGATGTGTGGAAGGAAGAGCGGTTCGGGTAGGGGCGATTCAATCTGAACGAACGCTCATCCCTTGACAAAAAACCACATCTTGCGTACAATTATTATCAAGATTATCATAAAAATTCTGGAGACATCTTGATCATGTTCACTTGCATGTGTCTGAGGCGGGGTCAGTAACCACCGCCTCATCACCGGGTAAAGCTTTTAACGGCTAACAGACTGAGGTCGGGTGGTTGCGGCCCCGCTGGCGAAAGACATTTCGCTTAGCGTGAGTGCATCGCTGAGGCTTGCGCACCACCCGATTTTATTTTTAAGTCTTGTTAGCCGTTTTGCGTTAACCAATTTGGAGAGAGAAACAATGCATCTGGCAACCCTGGATCAATTGCAAGTCAAAGCGCCCATCGTCAGCGGCCTCGAGGCAGCCGTGGGCAACACGCCGCTGTTGCCGCTGCGCCGGATTGGAGCGCACTTGCCGCCCGGCGTGCAGGTCTTTGCCAAAGCGGAGTGGTTCAACCCCGGCGGCTCGGTGAAAGACCGCCCGGCTCTGAACATCCTACGCACAGCTCTGTGCGATGGATCGCTGGAAAGCGGCAAACGCTTGCTCGACTCGACTTCGGGCAATATGGGCATCGCCTATGCCACCTTTGGGGCGGCGCTAGGTATCCCGGTGACATTGGCGTTGCCCGCCAATGCCAGCCCGGAGCGCATCGCCATCCTGCGCGCCCTGGGGGCCGAACTGGTGCTCACCGATCCACTAGAAGGCTCGGATGGCGCGCTGCGCGTCGCCCGCCAGATGGCCGCAGAGCAGCCAGAGCGCTATTTCTACGCCAACCAATATGACAACCCGGCCAACTGGCAAGCGCATTACCATTCCACCGGCCCAGAGATCGTGCAGCAGACTGGCGGGCAGATCACGCACTTCATCGCCGGCCTGGGCACCAGCGGCACGCTCACCGGCGTGGGGCGTTACCTGCGCTCGTACAACCCCGCCATCCGGGTCATCGCTGTACAACCCGACTCGCCCTTCCACGGCCTGGAGGGGCTGAAGCACATGCAGACAGCCATCCTGCCCGGCATCTTTGACACGGGTCTGCCGGACCGCACGGTGGAAATTTCCACCGAAGCTGCCTATGAGATGGTGCGCAAACTGGCGCGCCAGGAAGGCCTGTTTGTAGGCATCTCCTCTGGCGCGGCGGCAGTGGCTGCGCTACAGGTGGCGCAAGAGCTGGAACAGGGCGTGGTGGTGACGGTATTCCCGGATGCAGGCTACAAGTACCTCAGCGATAAAGCGCTGTGGGAATGAATGACAAAGCCGGAAAGCAAGGTCGATCTTGCATCCGACGCACGAAGCGATTGGAGAGAATTAATGGCTCTATTGATTGCGAACGAATTGCTGCAACGCATCCACGCCCACGGCGAAGCGGCTTATCCAGAGGAAGGCGCAGGCCTGCTGCTGGGCAGCTTCGACGAAACCAATAAACGGGTCGAACGGTTGCTCGAATTCGAAAATGCCCGCGAGGCCTCCGCCCGGCACAACCGCTACCTGCTCACCGCCGAGGATGTCCTGCATGGCGAGATGGAAGCCGCCCGCCTGGGGCTGGAGGTGATTGGCGTGTTCCACTCTCATCCCGATCACCCTAACCGACCTTCCGAGTTCGACCGGGAGTGGGCGATGCCATTCCTGTCTTATGTGATCACCAGTGTGCAGTCTGGAGCAGCGCTGGAAAGCCGCTCCTGGCTGCTGAACGAAGATCGCAGCGGCTTTACTGAAGAGACCATTATCGTTTTGGAGACGATTTAGAGGTGCGCGATGTCCGAAAATTTGCACAAAGTTGACCATGCGGCGCTGCGGGTCAATCAAATTACCATCATTACCCTGAACATCCTGGCGTTTGTATTCGACCTGCCATGGTTGGCGGCGCTGGTCGCCCTGACAATGATCGGCGGGACGATTCTGAAGGCGCCAGGGTTCGGCTTCATCTACCGGTATGCGCTCAAGCCTGCCGGGTTGGTCAAACCGGACGTGCTGCTGGATAACCCTGAACCCCACCGTTTTGCTCAGGGGCTGGGCGGAGCCTTCATGATCGCTGGCAGCCTGGCGCTGTGGGCGGGGTTTACCACGCTGGGCTGGGGGTTGGTTTGGATAGTGGCAGCGTTGGCGGCTTTGAACGCCTTTGGCGGTTTTTGCGTTGGTTGTGCTGTATATTATTGGCTAGGCCGCCTGAATGTCCCCGGCTTCCACAAATCTCCTCCCGCGGGTACGTTCCCTGGGATGCGTCCTAAAGGGCAGGGGGTGGGCTATGAGCATTGATGGCCTGGCAAGTGATGTCGTATATCGTTTGCTAATCGCTGTTGGGATCGCCTTTATAGGGTTGGCGCTTTATTGGGCGATCAACACTGTCACGCTGGCGCGCGCCCGCGCGCGCGTGACAGGGCTGGAAAGAGCGCGACGAGGGGTGCCGGTGCTATTGTATTTCACCACGCCCACCTGCGCGCCATGCAAGACGATCCAACGGCCGGCAATCCAGCGTCTGCAAGAGCGCATCGGCGAGCGGCTGGAAGTGGTCGAAATCGACGCCGCCAGCCAACCGGAGGTCGCCAGCCGGTGGGGCGTATTGAGCGTGCCGACGACGTTCATCATTGACGCCCAGGGAAATCCGCGCTATGTTAATCACGGCGTTGCGCCGCTGGACAAGCTGCAGCGCCAGTTGTCTGAAATCATTTCTTGAGCGAAGGAGTACGTTGTATGCCGATTTTACGAATACCCACGCCTCTGCGCAGCTACACTGGCGGCCAGAGCGAGGTTCCTGTGCAAGGCGACACCGTCGCCGAAGCAATGAACGACCTGATCCGCCAGTTCCCGGCCTTGCAGCCTCATCTGTACAACGGTCAGGGCACGTTGCGGCCGTTCGTCAACCTGTTCATCGGCGAGAACAACATCAAAGACCTGAACGGATTGGAGACGCCGATCAAGGCCGACGATCGGTTGCTGTTGATCCCCAGCATTGCTGGCGGAAATGAGGTCTGATATGCTACCCGAACTGACGCGTGAAGAAATTCTGCGCTACTCACGCCACCTGCTGATCCCTGAAGTGGGACTGGACGGCCAGCGCAAACTTAAAGCGGCCTCGGTGCTGGTCATCGGCACCGGCGGTCTCGGTTCGCCCGTGGCGCTGTACCTGGCCGCAGCAGGGGTTGGGCGCATTGGTCTGGTGGATTACGATGTAGTGGACTTTTCCAACCTGCAGCGCCAGGTGATTCACGGCACTTCGGGCATCGGGGTGCTGAAGGTCGAATCGGCGCGTAAACGCATGCTCGACCTGAACCCAGACATTCAGGTGGAGGTTTACAACGAGCCGTTCACCTCCGCCAACGCCATGCAGATCGCCGAGAGCTATGATCTGATCATCGATGGCACGGACAATTTCCCCACCCGTTACCTGACCAACGACCTGTGCGTGCTGACCGGCAAACCCAATGTATATGGATCGATCTTCCGCTTCGACGGCCAGGTGAGCGTGTTCGATGCCAGGCGCGGCCCGTGCTATCGCTGCCTGTTCCCCGAGCCGCCGCCGCCTGGACTGGTGCCTTCTTGCGCCGAGGGCGGCGTGCTGGGTGTGCTGCCAGGCACCATTGGCACTATCCAGGCGACCGAGGCCATCAAGCTCATCCTGGGCATCGGCGAGCCGCTGATCGGCAGGTTATTGCTGTACAACGCCCTGGATATGAGCTTCGAGTTCGTCAGGCTGCGCAAGAACCCCAACTGCAAGGTTTGCGGCGAAAAACCCGAAGTCACCGAATTGATCGACTACGAGGCCTTCTGCGGCGTGCCGGGTCACGATCACGACGCCGGCTCGGTGGGCGGCGGCTGGGATATCACCGCGACCGAACTGGCGGCGCGCATGAAGCTGGGCAATCACCTGCGCCTGTTGGACGTGCGCGAGCCGCACGAGCTGCAGATCTCGCGCATCGAGGGCGCCACGCTGATCCCCTTGGGGCAATTGGCAGCGCGCCTCTCCGAATTGGACAGCGCCGAAGAAATGGTGGTCTTCTGCAAATCCGGCACGCGCTCCGCGCGCGCCCTGGAGCTGCTGCTCAGCGCCGGCTTCCGCAAGGTGAAGAACCTGCAGGGCGGGATCAATGCCTGGGCGCAAGAGGTCGATCCAAACCTGCCGATTTATTAGCCTGTTTCAGGGTGAAAAAGCCTGGCTGTGGCTGGCGGCACCCAGCGGCCTTCGCCAGGCTTTTTCGTTAACCAACCTGCAAGATCACTCGCTTAGGTGATGCAATCGGGGGCAATTTGGGTTATAGTTGCGCTCATGACCGTATTAGAAACCCGCTCCTTGACCAAGACCTACCAGATGGGCGAGGTCACAGTGACTGCGCTGGACGGCGTCGATTTCAGCGTTCAGCGCGGCGAGTTCGTGGCCATCATGGGCCCCTCCGGCTCGGGCAAATCCACCCTGCTGCACCTCTTGGGCGGGCTGGATTATCCTACCTCCGGCGAGGTGTATCTGAACGGACAGCCGCTCTCCCGGCTCAGCGACGATGAGATGACCCAATTGCGGCGGCACAAGGTAGGCTTCATCTTCCAGTTTTACAACCTGCTGCCCACCCTCAGCGCCGCCGAGAATGTCGGCCTGCCGCTGATCATTGATAATCAGCCAATCGCTCGCCACCGCGCCTTGCTGGGCGATCTGCTCAAGCTGGTGGGTCTGCAGGATCGCGCTGAGCATTTGCCCGATCAGCTCTCGGGCGGGCAGCAGCAGCGGGTAGCGATCGCCCGCGCCTTTGTCAATCAACCGGAGATCGTCCTGGCAGATGAGCCAACCGGCAACCTGGACTCGCGCGCTGGCGCAGCTGTGCTGGAATTGCTGCGCAAAACCTGCCGCGAGATGTGCGCCACCATTGTCATGGTCACCCATGACCCGCGCGCGGCTTCTTATGCCGACCGGGTGGTCTTCCTGAAAGATGGGCGCATCGTGCACGAACTGACCAATGGCGCCGACGGCGTCCCTGTGCAGCGCATCGCCGACTTGATGGCGCAATTGGAGCTATAGTGTTTTCGATGATCTTCCTGGCGCGGCGCAACCTGCGCGCCCGGCGCTGGCGCACGCTGCTCACCCTGTTGGGCATCGTCCTCGGCGTGGCGGTAGTGCTGGCAATCCAGACCACCAATCAGACCACCCTGGACTCACTACGGCGGGTATTCGACCGCACCACCGGCAAGGCCAGCCTGGTGGTCGTACCGGTGAACAAAAACCGCCGACCGTTGGATGAGGAGGTGCTGGCCAAAGTCGAGCGGCAAGCGGGCGTGAAAATCGCTGCGCCGTCCCTCCAGGCGCGCACCTTGCTGTTGGACGATGCTGCCTCCTGGCAGATCGCCTTTAACATGTCTGGGATCGCGGCCGGAAATTTCTTTCTGCTTTATGGGATCGACCCGGCGCTCGACCCTGAGGTGCGCGTCTACGTGCTCAGCGCCGGGCGCATGCCCAGGGCCGAAAAGTATGAGGTGGTGATCCCTGAAAAGACCGCTCGCGAAAAAAACCTGCAAATCGGCCAGGACCTGGTCTTCCTGACGCCAGAGCGGCCAGCACAATTGGAGATCGTTGGGTTGCTGGCTGGCGAAGGAGTCGGCCTGCTCAATGATGGTATGGTCGGCTTTGCGCCCAGCAGCGTGGTGCAGGAATTGTTCGGGCGCGGCGGCGAATACGATGAAATCGCGTTGCAGGTGGAGCAGGCGATTGTCGAGAGGCCAGATGCGCTCGAAGCGCTCAAGGACGCCTTGAGCAGGCGTCTGGGTGAGCACAGCCAGGTCTCCTATCCAGCGGCGCGCGGCCAGTTGGTCAGCCAGATGCTGGCCTCCTACCAGATGGGGTTGACCTTCTTTTCGCTGATCGCCATCTTCGTCGGCGCCTTCTTGATCTATAACGCTTTCTCTATGACCGTGGTCGAGCGCACCCGCGAGATCGGCATGCTGCGCGCGCTGGGCATGAACCGCCGTCAGGTATTGGGCATGGTGCTGGCAGAGGCCAGTCTGCTCTCGTTTGTAGGTTCAATCGTTGGAATTGGAGTCGGCTACTGGTTGGCGGCGGGTCTGATTCGCCTGTTGGGCGATCTGGTTACCGCGGAGGAGAACCTGATCAGTGTCACCTGGCAAGGAGTGTTGCAGAGCATCGCCGTGGGCATCGGCGTCACCTTGCTGGCGTCTTTGTTGCCGGCGCTGCAAGCAGGGCGCATCCCGCCCTTGGAGGCGCTGCGCGCCCGCAGCCGCAGCACCTCTCGACCCAAGCCGCTGCTCGGCCTGGCTGGCTTCACCCTGATGCTGATCGGTTGGTACGCTTCCTTCCGCTTCCCCTGGCCCAGGGAATTGCTCCTATTCGGAGGCAATTTTGCTCTGATTTGCTTCTTTCTGGGGGCGACTCTGACTGTGGGGATGGTGGTCGGCTGGCTGGAGCGCCTGACGCGGCCCTTGGCGCTGTGGCTGTACCGCAACGAGGGGGCACTGGGTTCGGCCAATGTGCGTCGCGCTGTAGGCAGGACCACCCTGACCGTGGCTTCTCTGATGGTCGCCCTGACGATGATCATCAGCATCGAGTCGCTGGCATATTCCTTCAAGAGTGATTTACAGAATTGGATCGACAACGCGTTGGGAGGCGACCTGTATGTGCGCGCTCCGCTGCCGATGCGTCTATCCTTTGCCAATCAATTGCGCAGCGTGCCCGGGGTCCAGATCGTCACGCCAACGCGCATCCTGACGGTCAGAGCCGCGCCGGGCAGCCTGAAAACAAACCAGCAGAGCGATTTGGAATTCTATTATGAAGCGCTCGACCCGCTCACTTTTCGCCAGATCGGCGACATGGAGTTCGTCGCCAACCAGGGGGACTCTGAGGCAAACTGGCAGCGGCTCATCCAGGGCAAAGCCATCTTTATTTCCAATATGGTCGCCGACCGCTATGATCTGCATCAGGGGGATGAACTGATCTTGCTCACCCGGCGCGGCGAACAGGCCTTCTACATCGCCGCCGAAGTCACTGAATTCGGTTCCCAGGGGCAGGTAATCTACGGGACCTACGAAGATATGAATCGCTGGTTCAACGAGCAGGGCGTGGATCGCTTTACGATAAAGGTCGCTCAGGGGTACTCAATCGAGGCGGTAGCGCAAGAGATCGAGGCGCGCTACAAAGAGAGCGAGAATATCAGCCTGCAAACCACTCAGTCCTTCAAGCAAAGCGTCATGGATCTGGTCGATCGGTCCTTCCGCTTGTTCGATGTGTTGAATTTGATCGGGGTGACCATTGGGGCGCTGAGCGTAGTCAACACCCTGACGATGAATGTCATCGAGCGGCAGCGTGAGATCGGCAGCCTGCGCTCGCTGGGGATGACCCGCCGCCAGGTGCTGCGCATGGTGCTGGCAGAAGCGTTGGCGCTTGGAGTGATGGGCGGGGTGTACGGCTTCGTCATCGGCTATTTCATCGCCCAGGTAGTCATTCTGGGTACCAATATGATGGTCGGCTATGACCTGGTGTATCGCTTCACCCCTAATCCTTACCTGATCGGCGCGCTGATCGCCCTGTTATTTGTACAGGCAGCGGCCGTTTATCCGGCGCGGCGCGCCGCGGCAGTGAACATCGTCGAGGCCATCAAGCACGAATGAGAGAATATCTTAGCCCAAATGTGACTTTTATCACATAAACTCGGACAAATTATGTTAGAATTAGCGCCAAATGAGAGACGTTCAAGTTGGCGCTTTTTCTTTTACCTTTGCAAGACGAATTCGCTATCGAAATGTCACGCAGGTGAACTTATGAAGATCCCCTTTTTCATCAGCATCATTGCGCTGCTTGCCGTGGCCAGCGCTGGCCTTTACGCCACCGACTTTACCGCTTATCTGGGCAACAACCCTTCCACATGCAACAACTGCCATGTCATGGATTACGTCTATGAAGGCTGGTATCACGGCGGGCACAAACAGTGGACTACCTGCAACGACTGCCACACCCCGCATGCTTTGATCCCCAAGTATTATGTCAAAGCCAAATCCGGCTATCATCATGTCTCCGCCTTCATTCTGGGGCATATTCCGGATGCCATTCGCGCCAAAGAGGCCTCGCGCGAAGTGGTGCAGGAGAACTGCATCCGCTGCCACAGCGAGACGATTTCGAATCTGGATTGGGAGATGGGATACACCTCACAAGATACACAGCGCTACTGCTTCGAGTGCCATCGCACTGCAGCGCACGGCGCTCGCGGCGTTTCGATTCTGCCTTATCAACACACGGAGGAAAACAAATGACCGAAGAGAACCAAAGCCTGAACATCGAAAAGCAGAAAAAGACCTCCTGGATGATCTGGCTGCTATCTGGGATCGTTGTCATACTGGCAGCGGCTCTGATCGGCGTCTTATTGTTTCTGAAGAATCAGCCGCAGCCGACGCGCGGCGTGGCGCCGATCAAGGAGATCGCTCCGATGGATCCCAATTCGGCCAACTGGGGGATCAACTTCCCGAACCAATGGTCTAGCCTGCAAAAGACCGAGGCCAACAACGCCCGCACAACCTACGGCGGTTCTGATCCCTATTCCAAGTTAGAGCAGGACCCGCGCCTGGTGGAGTTGTTTGCGGGTTACGGCTTTGGCAAAGACTACAATGAGGAACGCGGTCATCTGAACAGCCTGATCGATGTACGGGCGACCAAGCGGGTCAACGAGACCACCCCAGGCACCTGCTATTCGTGCAAGTCGGCGAACAACCCCTCTTTGTGGCAGAAGATAGGCATGCTCGAATATGACAAGACGCCCTTTGCCGAACTGGGCAGGCAGATTACTGAACCCATCGGCTGCGCCAACTGCCATGATGCCGAAACAATGAAGTTAGTGGTCACTAACCCGGCGCTGGAAGAAGCCCTGATCGCCCAGGGCAAGGACTGGAAGATCTTCACCCGCCAGGAAATGCGCACGGTGGTCTGCGCCAACTGTCATGTTGAGTACTACTTTAGAGGCGATGAAAAATACCTGGTCTTCCCCTGGGCAAAGGGCATCAAGATTGAAGACATCATTGCTTTCTACGATGAGTATGGGTTCAAAGATTGGGAGCATGCTGTTTCCGGCGCGCCAATGCTCAAAGCGCAGCACCCCGAATATGAGCTATACACCGCCGATAGCACCCACTACAAGGCGGGCGTCGCCTGCGCCGACTGCCATATGCCTTATACCCGTGACGGCGCAGCGAAGTTCTCCAACCACAATGTGCACAGCCCGCTGCTCAATTCAGAAGCGGCTTGCGGCACGTGCCACACCGATGTCGCCTTTGTCGTCGAGCGCGTGAAGATCATCCAGGACGATGTGTATGCTACGATGAGTGCAACCCAGGATGCCCTGATCGCGGCGATCAACGCTATCGCTGCAGCCGCCGAGACGCCCAACGTGGATCAGGCCTTGTTAACAGAAGCGCGCAGTTTGCACCGCCAATCGCAGATGATGTGGGACTTCATCGCCGCTGAAAACAGCATGGGCTTCCACAATTCCCAGGAGGCGCTGCGCATCCTGGCGAAATCCACCGACCTGGCGCGTCAGGCACAATTGAAAGCCATCCAGGCGGCCGGCACGCCGGACGTCTTGCAAGGCGGAAGTCAGTAAGTTCATCCAGGTGATAAGCAAAAAACCGGGCTGCCCAGACGCCCGGTTTTTTGCTGCTAGTTGTAGGGTTCCTGCGCCCAATCCCGCAGCAGATGCTCGTTCAACACAAGGATTTGTCGTCGCCGGACGCGGATAGCCCCGCTGCGCTCCAGATCGCGCAGGCTGCGCGCCACCACTTCGCGCACCGTCCCCAGTTGAGCAGCCAGTTGATCCTGGGTCAGGCGCTGATCCTCTAGCTGTTCGCTGGGCAGTCGGCTGAGCAGGCGGGCCAGGCGATTGGTCACCTGGTAGAACGAGAGCTCCTCCACCACACCGACTAACATTCGCAAGTTGTGCGCCAGGTTCAGGATCACCGCCTGAGCCATTTCAGGGTGCTGGCGGACGCAGGTGCGGATCACCTGTGCATCTACCACCCAAATATGACTATCTTCCAGGGCAGCGACATTCACCGGATTTGTTCCCTGGTCAAAGATCGGAACCTCATTGAAGGAAGCCCCCTCGCTAAACACCCGGATGATTAATTCCCGACCTTTTGGAGAGAGCTTGAAAAGCTTCACGCTGCCGCGAGAAATGATATACAATGCTGTACAGACATCATCTTGCCAACAGATAACTTCTCCCCGCTGGTAGAGTCGCAGGGTTGTGCCTTGCGCCAGATTCTCCAGGACTTTGTCGCTTACGGTTGAAAAGTAACTGTTAGCGCGCAATGCGTCAAGCTTTTCCCTTAAGCTGACGATCATATTCTGCATACCACATATTATAATATACCCTACTCGGGGGACAAAACAGGTGATTGACCTGATCGCGTGTCGGAGGAAAGGAGCTGCTTGTGCCATGCTCGATAAAATTGATCTGAACCGCAAAATTGATAAAAAGACCTACCAGCGGATCATGCCCGAATTGGAAAATCGCCTGTTTGACGTGCAAAAAGCTTCCTGGGACGCACGCATTCCAGTGATCATCCTCTTCGAAGGCTGGGATGCGGCTGGCAAAGGCACCTCCATCCAGAAGTTGACCAGCCCGCTCGACCCGCGTGGTTATAAGCTCTATCCGATACGCGCCGCCCGCACCTATGAGAAGAAACGCCCCTGGCTGTGGCGTTTCTGGCTCAAGATACCCGCCCGCGGCGAGTGGGCGATCTTCGATCGTTCCTGGTATGGGCGGGTGATGGTCGAGCGCGTCGAGAATCTGATCCCCGAAAGCGAATGGCGTCGCGCCTATCGCGACATCATCGACTTCGAACGCACTCTGGCAGATGATGGCACCTTGATCATCAAGTTTTTCCTGCATATCAGCAAGCAGGAACAGAAGCGCCGCTTCAACAAGCTCTCGAAAGATCCTCTGACGGCGTGGCACGTCACCCCCGAGGATTGGGAACACCATTACAGATACGACGATTGGCTGATTGCATACGAGGAAGCCTTCGAACGGACCGAGTCGGAATGGGGTCCATGGACCATCGTCGAAGCCACCGATCGCCGGTTCACCTGGGTGAAGATCTACCAGACGGTCATCTCCTCCCTGGAGGAGCGCCTGGGATGGCCTCACCTGGTGCTGCCCAGCCAGATCGAAGAACAGGAAAGCGATGAGGAAACCCCCGAGGAACAAAATGAGGATCAGAATCACCTGGAAGAGCCTGCCACCTTTGATCTCGAAGCGATCGATCTGGCGCTGGCGATGAAGGTTCAGGAAAATGAAGAGGAAGAATAAACAGGAGCGTCCATGCTCAGCACGGTCAACCTTTCGCTGGATTTAGAGCCCCAAGAGTACGAAAAGCTGCTGGTCTATTACCAGGTGGGGCTTTTTCGCCTGGCTTATCAGATTTATGTGCAGCAGCGGCCGGTGATCATCGTTTTCGAGGGTTGGGACGCAGCGGGTAAGGGCGGCGCAATCCGTCGGGTGACAGAAAAACTCGACCCGCGCGGCTTTGTGGTCTATTCGATTGCTGCGCCCAAAGGCGACGAAGCCACGCATCACTATCTGTGGCGCTTCTGGAACAAGTTGCCAGAAGCCGGGCAGATCGCCATCTTCGACCGCTCCTGGTATGGGCGGGTGCTGGTCGAGCGCATTGAGGGATTTTGCAATGAGGCGGCCTGGAAACGGGCTTATCGAGAGATCAATTACTTCGAGCGCCAGTTGATCGATTTTGGTACAATATTGTTTAAGTTCTGGCTGCACATCAGCCCCGATGAACAGTTGCGTCGCTTCGAATCGCGCCAGGACGATAAACGTCGTTCCTGGAAGCTGACCGATGAAGACTGGCGTAACCGCGAAAAATGGGGCCTGTACGAAGAGGCCGTCAACGAAATGCTGCTCAAAACCAGCACCCTCTCGGCGCCCTGGACGGTGGTCGAGGGCAATTCCAAGGCCTATGCCAGGATCAAAATCCTGCGCACGCTGGTGGAGAAGCTGAGCCAGGAGCTGAAATACGACCCTTATGAGGCGGAGCTTGCCGCCAAGAAAAAGAAGGGTAAAGTCAAAGAAGGCAAGAAGAAGATTAAATGAACCCGTTGAGACAGGTGGAGACTGGCATGACTGAGCTGGTAGAAACGCCGACTGAAGCGCAAGTTGAAGCGGTCAGCGCGCCGTATGATCTTCATGATCCAAAGTTGTATATCAACCGTGAACTGAGCCTGTTGGAATTCCATCGCCGGGTGCTCGAGGAGGCTCAAGATGAAACCAACCCCCTGTTGGAGCGGGTCAAGTTTCTGGCCATCGTCGGCTCCAACCTGGACGAATTTTTCATGGTGCGGGTGACGGGCCTGCGCAAGCAGATGGACGCCGGCGTGGTGGATGTCCCTGCGGATGGCATTCCTCCCGTGCGTGTGCTGGCCGAAATCCGCAAGGTAGCCTTGCAACTGATGACGCAGGCGCGCGATTGCCTCAACGACGATTTGCTGCCCCAATTGCGGCGTGAGGGCATCCACATCATGGATTATCAGGCGCTGACTCCGCGCCAGAAAGCCAACGCCGATGAATACTTTAATGAGGTGATCTCTAAAGTGGTCACCCCTCTGGCCTTCGATCCGGGGCATCCATTCCCCCATATTTCGAACCTGAGCCTTAACCTGGCTGTAGTGATCCGTGACGAAAATGGGCAGGAGAGATTCGCGCGCGTCAAAGTCCCTAAACCATTGCCGCGCCTGGTGCCGATCAAGCGCTCCTCGGGCGGGTTGCGCAAAGACGGCACTCCGCCCCAGAATCATTACTTCGTCTGGGTAGAGCAACTGATTGCCGCCAATCTAGATAAGCTGTTCCCAGGCATGGAAATCGTCGAGGCGCATCCCTTCCGAGTGACCCGAGACGCGGATATGATCATCCAGGAGCTGGAGGCGGCCGACCTGCTGGAATCGATCGAACAAAGCGTGCGTCAGCGGCGTTTCGGATCCGTCACCCGTCTGACGGTGAACGATGCCATGCCCTCCCGGATTCGCGACATCCTGGTCGAAAACCTGGAAATGGATCGCCGGGATGTGTACACCGTGAGCGGCCCGTTGGGCTTGAGCGACTTGATGGCTCTACACAGCCTGGATCGCCCGGATCTCAAAGACCCGCCCCTCCGCCCGACCACGCCGCCTGAACTCAAGTATGACCCCGGCGATAGCAACCTGTTTGCTGCCATTCGCAACCAGGATATTCTATTACACCATCCCTATGACTCATTCCGACCTGTAGTGGACTTCCTCAAGCTGGCGGCCTATGACCCTGACGTGCTGGCGATCAAACAAACCCTTTATCGGGTAGGGCGGAACTCTCCGGTGGTCGAAGCGCTGCTGGAAGCGCGCCAGAACGGCAAAGAGGTTGCGGTGCTGGTCGAACTGAAAGCCCGTTTCGATGAAGAAAGCAATATCGGCTGGGCCCGCACGTTGGAAAAAGAGGGCGTGCATGTGATCTATGGCCTGCTTGGATTGAAAACCCATTCCAAGATCGCTCTGGTCGTTCGCAAAGAAGGCGAGCATATCCGCCGCTATATTCACCTGGCTACTGGCAACTACAACACCATCACGGCTCAGGTGTACGAAGATATCGGGATGTTTACCGCCGATGAGGGGATCGGCGCAGACGCCACCGACCTGTTCAATTACCTGACCGGCTATTCGGCGAAGAAGGATTACAACAAGCTGCTGGTAGCCCCGGTGAACCTGCGCAGGCGTATGGAGGAACTCATCGATCGTGAGATCGAACACCAGCAAGCTGGCGGCTGTGGGCATCTCATCTTCAAGATGAACGCCCTGGTTGATCCACGTATGATCCGCAAATTGTATCAGGCGTCCCAGGCGGGGGTGAAAATTGACCTGATCGTGCGCGGCATGTGCTGTTTGCGCCCGGGCATTCCGGGCGTCAGCGAGAATATTCGCGTGATCAGCGTGGTGGGCAGATTTTTGGAACACAGCCGAATTTATTATTTCTGCAACGGCGGCAACGAGGAAATCTATCTGGGCAGCGCCGACTTGATGCCGCGCAACATTAACTGGCGCGTCGAGGTGCTATTCCCGGTTCAAGACAGGCGTATCATCCGCTATCTCACCGATGATGTCTTGAAGACCTATCTGGCGGCGAACACCAAGGTGCGCATTTTGCAGCCAGATGGCACCTATCGGCGTGTTCAGCCGGAGCCGGGCGCGCCAGCCCTCAACCCCCAAGAATGGTTGATCCAGTATCATCAACGGTTGAAGAGCTAAGATAATTTCGTAAGCATATTTCATTTCAAGGGACAAACCAATGATGGAAGAAACAGGTTCCAGTAATCCCAAGACACCCCGAGAAGCGCCAACGAAAAAGGCTAAACGGCTCTCCCCTGGCCAACTGGCCGCAAAGTCCCAGGCAGACCATACCGAACATATCCGCGAGCAGGCGCTCATTCTTTTCGATCGCACGCAGCCTTTACATGATCTGAGCCAGAATAGCCGCGCCATCCTGGAGATGGCGGCAATGTTGAACAACCAACCTATTCCTCATACCCGCAAGAAGCCTTACAAAGCAGCGGTTGCTTTCATAAGGTCTCAATTGGCGCAGGATCTCAGCGAAGATGAGGCGCGAGTCCTGGCAGCCGTGCTGGCCTATCATCAGAAGAAGATCAAGCGGAAAGAGATCGATCGCCTGGATTTATCCCCGATTGAGATGCGCCAGGTGCTAACGATCACGGCGCTGCTCAAAATTGCCGCCGGACTGGATGCTTCTGGCAGCGGCCAGACCTGCATCCGTTCGGTCGAGCAAAACGAAAATGGGATGTGGATCGTCATCGATGGCCCCGAGGCTGCTAAAGATGCAGCCGCGGCGCAACACAATGCGCGGCTATGGACGAAAATCGGCTATCCTAACGTGGAAGTGCTCGAATCGGCTGAAGCTGCTCTCCGCCTGACGCCGTTCCCGGAGCCTATGGAGCGCATCGGCATCACCCGCGATGAGCCGTTGGCCGAGGCTGCCCGCAAAGTCATGCGTTTTCATTTTGCGCGCATGCTCAGCCACGAAGAAGGGACGCGACTGGGCGAGGATATCGAAGCGCTGCACGATATGCGCGTGGCGACCCGCCGACTGCGCGCGGCATTCGAAGTGTTCGAAGAAGCCTTCGAGCCGGGCGCTTTGAAGCCCTATCTCAAAGGGTTGCGCGCCACCGGCCGCGCCCTGGGTAAGGTGCGCGATCTGGATGTATTCATGGAAAAGGCGCAGAAATATCTGGCGGATATCCCAGAGGAGCGCCGCGCAGGTTTGGATATCCTGCTGAACGATTGGAAGGATCAGCGCGAAGCCGCGCGCGCCGAGATGCTGGCCTGGCTGGATAGCAAGGAATATACCGACTTCAAACGGAAGTTCAACCTGTTTCTGAACACCCCTGGGGCTGGAGCGCGCCTTGCGCCAGCCAACGCGCCCGCTCCGACCAGGGTGCGTGAGCTGGCTCCGGTGTTGATCTACACGCGGCTGGCCGCAGTGCGAGCCTATGCCCCTTATCTGCAGGATGCGCCAGTGGAGCTGCTGCACGCTTTGCGGATCGAGTTCAAGAAATTGCGCTACACGGTGGAATATTTCCAGGAAGCACTGGGTAAGCGAGCCAAAGAAGCAATCGATTTGCTCAAACAGATGCAGGATCATTTGGGCGACTTGAATGATGCTCAGGTAGCGCAGCAGCTATTGAGCCAATTCATTGATGACTGGGAGGCGCGCCAGGCAGCGCTGCCGCCTGATGAGCGCCAGAGCGCCGATGAAGTCAGACAGTATCTAGCCTATCGCCAGGAAGAGCGCCGCAATCTGATGGACACTTTTGATGAAGAATGGCAGAAACGGTTCTGGCACCCCACCTTCCGGCGATACCTGGCGCAGGCTGTCTCGGTTTTGTAATCGCTTGGGCTGGTACGGTGCGGGGCGGTCTGGTTTTACAGACCGCCCCGCACTTTTTAGGGTTCGACTTCAATTTTGCGCCTGCCTGAAGGCTTTTGTCAGGTTAGGGCTCGTTTAGAAGCACCCGATTTGGGCCGCGATCGACCTCCCAGGGATAAATAATCTGCGCATCAGTGATTGCGGCGTAGAAATCCGGTCGGGCGGTTCCAAACAGGTTGCGGTAGGGGTTGAAGTGCAAGACGCAAGTGTATGGCAGGCCGCCCGCAGCTGCGATGCGGATCTTGACCGAGGTGATCGTCCTGCCCGAGCCCCAGACGTCATCTACCACCAGCGTCCGACGGCCACGAATGGCTTTCTCTTCGGGAAACTGGATGAACTGCGGCCAGGCCATCAGTTTGGCTTTTTCCATTTCCATCTGAGCCGGGAAATCCACCGCTGCCGTCAAGATATGAGAGATGCCCATTGCTTCGGCCAGCAGCCCGCCCGGAATGATGCCCCCACGGGTGATCATTACCATTGCATCAAATTCGACATCGAATTGGGGCAACAGATGGTCGATCAAGCGATCGATATCATCCCAGGTCAAAATCTCTTTACGCAGCGGCTGCATACCTTTCTCCTCATCAGCGATTTAGGGCGGAGCCTGACCGATATTATAGCCTATAGCAGGGCAGGTGGATTGACTTCGATCTTCCAATCGTTGAATTCGCGCCCGCGCAGCAAGGAAACCGGGTCTGGCCCATTGATGACGATCTGCCAGCGGTATTGGCCGGCGACGCGGGCGAAGAAGCAAGGCGCCGGGCCGATCAGGCGGGTGGAGCGACGGCCTTCCTCTTCCAGCCAGCCTTTCAACCGCTCTGCCAGTTCATTCGCAGCGCGCTCGGCGCGCTGTGGATCATAATGACGATATTCCAGCCGCACCAGGTCCGAGAACGGCGGATAGACCAACCTTTGGCGATAGGCGATCTCTTGCCGATAGAACGCTGCATAGTCGTGGCGGCTGGCGCACTGAATCACATAGTGCTCCGGCTGAAAAGTCTGTAGGATCACCTGCCCCCCTAGCGGGCTGCGGCCAGCCCGGCCGGCCACCTGGGTCAGCACCTGAAATGTGCGCTCGCCGGCGCGATAATCCGGCAAACCCAGGCCCACATCCGCCAGCACCACGCCCACCAGAGTGACCAGCGGCAAATCCAGGCCTTTTGCCAGCATTTGGGTGCCAATCAAGATATCGGCGTCATGGGCGACGAAGCGGCTCAAGATCGCCTCATGGGCACCTTTGTACTGCGTCGTCTCATGGTCCCATCGCAGGGTGCGCACGCCGGGATACAAAGCCTGTACTTCCGACTCAACGCGCTGGGTGCCGGTGCCGAACTGGCGGATGCGCGTCCCGCCGCAGGCAGGGCATTTCGCCGGCATCCGCCGCCGATAGCCGCAGTAGTGACACAACAGATGATCCAGCGCCTCGTGAAAGGTGAGAGGAATTTCGCACTGCGGGCACTTCAGGGTGTGCCCGCAGTCGCGGCAGAAGACATAGGTGGCCGTGCCACGCCGGTTTAGGAACAGGATTGCCTGCAGGCCCTGCTCCAGCACCTGTTTCAGCGCGCTTTGCAAAGCCCGGCTGAAGATCAGGCGGTTGCCCGCCTTGAGCTCTTCGCGCATATCCACCACTTCCACCGGCGGCAGCTCGGTCGCTTCAGCCTGCGCCTCCAGAGGGCGATAATGATCCGCCGCTCGATGAACGCGTGCGCCTTGCGATTCCAGGCGGGCGATCTGCGCCTGCACCGCTTCGCGATGGGCCAGGATTCTGGCGGGCAGGCGCAAGTATTGCCACTCGCCGGTCTGCCCACAGTAAAAGCTGGAAACGTCCGGCGTGGCGGAACCCATCAGACAGACCGCCCCGGCGATCCTGGCATACGTTACCGCAGTCTCGCGCGCGTGGTAGTGCGGCGCAGCTTCGGACTGGTAATAGGAGTCATCATGACATTCGTCCACAACGATCAACCCCAGGCGGTCGAAGGGTGTGAACAAGGCGCTGCGCGGCCCCACAATCAGGCTGAGTTCGCCAGCGCGCGCCCGCCGCCAGGTATCATAACGCTCGCCCGCCGAAAGCCGGGAATGGATTACCCCCACCTGTCCGGGGAAGCGCCCCATAAATCTTCGCAAGGTCTGGGGCGTCAGGGCGATTTCGGGCACCAGCACAATCGCCCGCTTTCCCATTGCCAGGGTCTTTTGGACAGCATGCAGGTAAATCTCGGTCTTTCCCGAGCCGGTGACCCCGTGAAGCAGTATCGGCGGGGTCGGCCGGCCGCCGGCGGCTTCGAGCAGGCGCATCTCCACCTGCTCCCAAACGGCCCGCTGGTCGCGGGTCAGCGTGGGCGGCTGGGTGGGCTGGAAGTCGTATTGCTGCAAGGGATCACGCCACACCTGGCTTTCTCCGAGCCGCGCCAACCCCCGCGCTTCCAGGGCGCGTATATCCCCCAGGCTGCCGCCGCTTTCGGCATAAACCCAGGATGCTTCCACCGGCCCCGGCTCGCGCATCAGGAAGCGCAACATCGCCTGGCGGCGTTCCAGAGCCTTCGAGCCAGCCCGCGCCAGGGTGTGCATGGCGGCTTCAGCCTCAGCAGGCGAGCAGGCCAACTGGACGGTGCGCCCCAGCTTAGGCCTGACTTTTGGGGCAGGTAAAATGGGCTGTGTAACGATCAAACCGCGCCGGACAAGGGCGCGAGCGGCGGAACGCCAATCCATGCGCGGCAGCGCGCGGTCAATCTGCTGGCCGCGCAGCGGACCGCGCTCCGAGAGCAGCTTCACTAACCGCATTTGGGTTTTGGTCAGCCCGCCGAACGGGTTCCCCTGCAGGATATAAAGCACATCCGCCTGCTGCTCTACGCCCGGAGGCAGCATCAAACCAATGCAGGCCGCCAGCGGCGCCAGGCAATCATGTGACATCCGCCGCGCCAGGGCAATTTGCAACTCGGTCAGGGCCGCCGCCGGATCGACCACCTCCAGCGTCGGGCGCGTTTCCTGGACGCCAGGCTGGTCAGGAAAGCCGACCACCACCCCTTGAACCGTCTGGTGTCCAAAGGGCACCAGCACCAGATGTCCCAGTTTCACCTGCCCAACCAGCTCCTCAGGCAGGTGGTAATCGAAGACGCCCGAGACTTGCGGGACATTGACCGCTACGGATATAAAGACAGTCATCGGCGCGGCGCTCCAGGGGCTGGTCGGTTCGGGCTGCTTACCCGGCGGCTTTGGGGCCTGTTGGCGCAAGGGGGGATGTCTCAGTAGCGGAAGAACCCAGACGGGTGAGCCTGACCCGCGCCACCCGCAGGCGGTCCATTTCTTCGACGCGAATCCTCACGCCATCGCCCTCCACGACATCATACAGCCGCGGGATGCGACCCAGCTTGCCCATCACATAACCCGCAATCGTGTCGTAATTCTTTTCGACCAGATTCAAGTCCAACTGCTGGTTCACTTCTTCGATCAGCGTTAGCCCATCGATCAGGATCGATCCGTCAGGCAAAGCCTGGAAACCTGGGACATTGGTGTCGAACATGTCGCTGACTTCGCCGACGATCTCCTCCAACAGATCCTCCAGAGTGACCATCCCGGCTGTACCGCCGAATTCATCCAGCACAATGGCACTGTGCTGGCGGTGATCGCGAAAGCGGCGCAGGAGGGTGCTAACCGGCAGAGTCTCAGGGACGAAAAGCGGCTCGCGCATCAGTCCGCGGGCGATACAGCCCTGGCAATCGGGGGATTGCATCGCCTTGAGCAGGTCTTTGACGTGTACGATGCCGATAATATGGTCCAGGTTTTCCTCGTAAACCGGAAACTTGGTATAAGCCGAGTCGGTCGCCAGGCGGATGATCTCCTCGAGCGGGGTGTCGGCCTCGACTGCGGCGATTTCCGTGCGCGGCACCATCACCTGCCGCACGATCAACTCTCCGAAATCGAAGACCGCGTGCAGCATCTCACTTTCGGCCTCTGGCACGACGCCGCCTTCTGTGCTTGCATCCACCAGCATCTTAAGCTCTTGCACCGAATGCACCAATTGGTGTCCGGAGGCTGGCTGGATGCCGACCAGACGCAGCAGCGCGTTCCCGGTGCCGTTCAAAGCCCAAATGACGGGCTTGAACAGGCGCTCGGTGAACAGCGTTGGTCCAGCCACCACCAGCGAGGTGCGCTCCGGGTTCTGTAGGGCGATGGATTTGGGCGCCAGTTCGCCGATCACCACATGCAGAAAAGTGATCAGGCTGAACGCCAGGGCGACGGATACGCTGTGAGCGACGCCGGATTGCATTGCCGAAGGGAAGAGCGCAATGAGCGGCTGCAACAGATGAGAAAGAGCCGGCTCACCGATCCAGCCCAGCGCCAGGCTGGAAAGCGTGATGCCCAGTTGTGTGGCCGCGATCACCCGGTCTGGGTTTTCGATCGCTTTTTGGACTGCCTGCGCGCCCGCCATGCCGCGTTCTGCCAGCTCGGCGATGCGCGTGCGGCGCACGCTGACCAACGAAAACTCCGCGGCGACGAAGAAAGCGTTCGAAAGGACAAACAGCGCAATTGCGAGAATCCCGAGTAGGTCAGCGATTAGTGTGTTCATGCGTCAATTGCGCCTCTGACGAGTGAAGACCGCCGCACCGTATCCCACCACGCGATCATAATCGCCGGTTACATCGCCCGAGGTGGCATGGTGCAGCACCTGAGCATGGTCGGCGCCCAGCTCTTTAGCTGCCCACAGCACAGCCGCCAGCGCCCCCCGCCCACAGGCAAAGCCTTTCCCTTCTTCTTCCACTTGAATGACTCCAGCAGGATCGAAAGCCTCGACCTGACGCAGCACTTCACCATCCAACTGCTTAGCCACCGCTTGGGGGTAGAAGTGGGATAGATCGGTGCTGGCGACCAGAAGGACCTTTTTATCCGCCAGTTCTGGGCCTTCTCGCACCAGGCGCGCCAGCGCCCGGCCAAGGCCCTGGGCGGTCCTCTGATCCTGCTCGCGCACCATGATCGGCACCAAAGAGAACGGCCCCGCCAGCGCCCGCTGCAAGAAGGGCAGTTCGATTTCCAGCGAGTGCTCCGGATCTCGGGCTACCGCAACCAGGCCAATGCCCAACTCCTGGCGCAGATAGCCATCTAAAGTCTTCAAGGCCTGGCGATGCACCGGAATCTCGCCCAATGGCGTGGCGTAGGCCGCGTGGGCAGTGGTGAGCAGCGGCTCAGCGTAAGGATAATGCATTGGAGAGACCACCACCACCAGGTCGGGGTTTGCGCCGCGCACCGCGGCAAATGCATATCCTGCTACCGGCCCGGAGTACAGATGCCCGGCATGCGGCGCCATGACCGCCACGATCTCGCCCTCCAGTTTGGGCAGGCGGGCGGCATCCATGTATTGATCCACCTGAGATGCCAGGCGGCGTGGGTCTGCCGGGTACCATTGCCCGGCAATTGGCGAGGGTCGGACTTCCAGTATCTTACTCATCGTACCCTTCCTTCCATTCTTTCACAGCCCAGCCCCAGGATGACGATCTACCTGGATGCATCTGGGCTTTGATTGGCATCTATGGGGCGTTATGGACGTAAAATCTCCTTAAAGTGATTTTAGCATAAACTCTTACACCCTCTGATGAGAGCACCCCAAATTGCTTCGGGGTTTTTGAACCTGGCGATTGACCATGAAAGATTTTTGTGGCATAATCACGCCTGTTCGTCTTAACATTCAAAGGCGATGATGGAAACGAGTAGGCCGAGCCAGCCTGACAGCGACCCCGGAAGCTGCACAGCGCGCAGCAAGGTGTAAGCCGGGGCAGGCCTGCCGACCGAAAATCCTTCCGGAGCCGCAAGCTGAAATGGGAGTTGGCTTCGTAGTTAGCGTTTAGCAATTGGCATTTAGCTTTTGGCAATTGGTATTTAGCTTTTAGCAATTAAGCCAAAGGCTAACGGCCGATCAGCTAACCGCCAGTCACCAGAGTAAGCGCCGCCGGGTTCGTCACCCGTTATCATTGACGCAGGTATCGCCGTCTTGGGCCGTACCTGAGCGAGTTGCCCATCTGCGGATGGGAAACCGGGTGGTACCGCGGGAGCAATAATCGCACTCTCGTCCCTGGTGTGGGATGAGAGTGTTTGTTTATTTTTTTTATGGAGGTCGTATGCCATTCAAAGAAGTACCCACGAAGGTCGATTTTCCTGCACAAGAACGCCAGTTATTGCGGTTCTGGAAAGATAGCAATGCATTCCGCAAACTGACCCAGCTCCACGCTCATGATCCGCACTGGTCTTTCATTGATGGGCCGATCACCGCCAACAATCCCATGGGGGTACACCACGGCTGGGGACGCACCTATAAAGACCTGTTTCATCGCTTCTGGACGATGCGCGGGCGCAAGACGCGCTATCAGAACGGCTTCGATTGTCAGGGATTATGGGTCGAAGTGGAAGTCGAAAAAGAGATGGGCTTCAAATCCAAGAAAGACATCGAAAATTATGGTCTGGAACGCTTCGTGCGCAAGTGCAAGGCGCGCGTCCTGCGTTATGCTGCGGTGCAGACCGAGCAATCTATCCGTCTGGGCTACTGGATGGACTGGAACGACACGGATCTGCTGCGCAAGCTGGCGGACCTGCTGGAAGAAGACCCCATGCAGGTAATCACGGTCCCTGGGGTGAACGGCCCGGTGACCGACACCGTGGAGCAGATCGTGGGCAGGCTGGGGCTGGAGGATCTGGGCGGCAGCTATTTCACCTTCTCGAACGAAAATAATTACATGATCTGGACGATGCTCAAGAAATGCTGGCAGAAAGGCTGGCTCTATCGGGGTGTGGACGTCATGCCCTGGTGCCCGCGCTGCGCCACTGGCATCAGCCAGCATGAGATCGTCACCGATGGTTACGCCGAACTGACCCATCGCAGCGTCACCCTGCGCTTCCCACTGCGTGGGCGGGAAAAAGAGTCACTGCTGGTGTGGACCACCACCCCCTGGACGCTGACCAGCAATGTGGCTGCGGCGGTCGGCCCCGATTTGACCTACGTTAAGGTGCGCCAGGGCGACGAAGTGTTTTACCTCTCCAAAGGCACGTTGGATATGCTGCGCGGGGACTACCAGGTGCTCGAAGAACTGCCAGGCAGCCAGATGATCGGCTGGACTTACGATGGCCCCTTCGACGACCTGCCGGCAGAGCAGCAGCCCGGCGGACATACCCACCTGAAGGATCTGGTGCGCGAAGTAAAAGAAAGCGCCGCCCAGGCACATCAGGTGATCGCCTGGGAGGAGGTGGGCGAAACCGAAGGCACCGGCATCGTCCATATCGCCCCTGGCTGCGGCGCAGAGGACTTCTTGCTGGGGCGTGAGCACAAACTACCCCTGGTAGCGCCGCTGGACGATGAAGGCGTCTTCGTCGAAGGCTTCGGCTGGTTGACCGGGAAACCGGTAAGTGAAGTGGCGACGCCAATCTTCGAGGACTTGAAGCGCAAGGGCCTGCTCTACCACGTCGAGCCATATACCCATCGTTACCCAACCTGCTGGCGTTGCAAGACCGAGCTGATCTTCCGCCTGGTGGACGAGTGGTTCATCAGCATGGGCAAGACGTATGATAAGCCGCGCGAATTGCTGACCAAAGAGGAAAAAGAAGCCAGCCTGCGCTATCAGATCATGGATGTGGTAGATCAGATCCGTTGGATCCCAGAGTTTGGCTATGCGCGCGAAATGGACTGGCTGCGCAACATGCACGACTGGATGATCAGTAAGAAACGCTACTGGGGGCTGGCGCTGCCCATCTGGTTGTGCGAGGAATGCGCGCATTACGAGGTGATCGGCGATGAGAACGAGTTGAAGGCGCGCGCGGTGGAAGGATGGGAGGTCTTCGAAGGCCATACCCCCCACCGACCCTTTATCGACGCGGTCAAGATCGAATGCCCGGAATGTCACAAGCCGATGAGCCGCATCCAGGACGTGGGCAATCCCTGGCTGGACGCGGGCATCGTCCCCTTCAGCACATTGCGCTATCGCAGCGACCCGGCGTACTGGCGCGCCTGGTACCCGGCGCATTGGATCAGCGAATCCTTCCCCGGCCAGTTCCGCAACTGGTTCTACAGCCTGCTGGCGATGGCCACGGTGGTGGATAACAGCCCTCCCTTCCTGCAGAACTTCGGCTACGGGACTCTGCTGGCCGAGGACGGCCGACCGATGCACAAAAGCTGGGGCAACATGATCGAGTTCAACGAAGCCGCCGACAAGATGGGCGTGGACGTGATGCGTTGGCTGTATTGCAATCACAAGCCAGAAAACGACCTGCTTTTCGGTTATCACCGTGGCGACGAGGCGCGGCGCGCCTTCTTGATCCCGCTATGGAATGTGTACAGCTTTCTGGCGACCTACGCCAATCTGGATGGCTGGATGCCGCCAGATAAGGGAGACGGCTTCGACCCGACGCACCCCGAAGGGCCGACCCCGCGCAGCGACAACCTGCTCGACCGCTGGGTGCTGGCCCGGCTGAACCAGATCATCCCTACGGTGACCGAGGCGCTGGAAAACTCCGATCCATTGACGGCGACCCTGGCGCTGGGCGGCTTCCTGGACGACTTGAGCAACTGGTATGTGCGCCGCAGCCGCCGGCGATTCTGGAAGAGTGAGCGCGACGCCGACAAGAATGACGCTTACGCCACACTGTACCACGTGCTGGTCAAGTATGCCCGGCTGTTGGCCCCGTTCACGCCCTTCGTCACCGAGGAGATCTACCAGAATCTGGTTCGCTCGGCCTACCCGCAGGCTCACGAGAGCGTGCATCACACTGCCTGGCCGAAATATGACCCACAGGCGGTGGACGAGTCTTTGCTGGAGCAAATGGAGCTGGCGCGGCAGATCGCCAGCCTGGGCCTGGCGGCGCGCAACAGCGCCGGACTGAAAGTGCGCCAGCCGCTGGCGCGCGCCCTGGCCTATGCGGGTGGACGGCGCAGCCTGGACAATGAGTTCATCGAGATCATCACCGATGAACTGAACGTCAAAACCTTCGAGTTCGTCGAACAGGCCAGCCAATTGGTGCGCTACCAGGTGCTGCCGGATAACAAGCTGCTCGGGCCGCGCTTCGGCGCTCAGTTCCCCAAGGTGCGCGCCGCGCTGGCCGCCGCCGATCCGGCAGCGGTGGCCGCCAACGTCCAGGCGGGGTTGCCTGTAGCCTTGATAGTGGATGGGGAGCCGGTGGACTTGAAGCCGGAGGAAATTTTGGTGCAGACTCACCCGGTAGAAGGTCTGGCGGTGGCAGCGGATAAGTTCGCCACAGTGGCGGTGGATGCCAACATCACCCCAGAGCTGCGCGCCGAAGGCCTGGCGCGTGAGATCGTGCGCCGAGTGCAGGATTTCCGCAAGCAAAGCGGGCTGGAAATTGCTGATCGCATCGAGCTGTACCTGGCGGTCTCTCCCGGTTTAGAGCCGGCGCTGGCAACGCATCGGGATTACATCATGAGCGAGACGCTGGCACTTGAACTGGTGCAGGGGCCTCCGCCGCAGGGCTTCGCCACAACCACGGCGGCTTTCGACGGCGAGCAACTGACAATTGGGCTGCGCAAAGCTGC
>CAZCYV010000028.1:0-27437 GCA_964503145.1 uncultured Anaerolinea sp.
GTCAGGTCCTTCTCGCCGTACTTATCCTTGAAGTACTTCACGGTGTCGTGCACGCCCTTGCCCCATACTTCAGAGGCGTCGAGGATCTCGACTGTCCCGTCGTGCACGAACGCATACACCGGCTTGGCGGCCTTGCCTTTGAAGATCAGGCCGTCGAAACCGGCCCAGCGCAAGCGGGCGGCCGACCAGCCGCCGTGATGGCTGTCGGTGGCGGTGCCGGTCAGCGGCGATTTAGTGACGATCGCCATGCGGCCGCTCATATTGGCCTCGGAGCCGGTCAGCGGGCCATTCATGAAGCACAAGATGTTGTCTGGCGAAAGGGGATCAACTTTAGGGCCGTTCTCGAGCAGATAGCGTACACCCAGGCCGCGAGCGCCGATATACTTGAGCGCCCATTCTTCGGGAATCGGTTTGTACTCCACGTTACCACTGGTCAGGTCAACGTGGGCGATGCGATTGGCATATCCTCCAAGCGTCATAATGTACCTCCTACAGAACAAGCGAGTGGTTGGGTGAGAACGGTTTGTCCGATTGTCTGCCGGTTGCGGGTGCAAAGCCGGTTGAGGGAAGAGAAGTTCTGTGGAAGTGGTTCGGAGTGTTCACCTCCTTTTCACTGGTTGCAACATGGAGCGCCTTTCATAGGCGCACAGACGAGGGTGCGACGTGGTAAGGGGAAATTTAAATTTCAGAGCGCTTTGCTTTTTTCTGGTGGCACATTCTTTGCCCAAATGCTGGGCCTTAGACACAAACCAACCAGAATAATAGTAGCATTTTATAAGCCGTTTAGCAATTTTAAAATTTATTTTAAAGTACCACTGCCGGGTTTTCCCTCGTATAATCAGCTTTGCCTGGCCTTAACAGGCAGGATCGAGGCATCGGTATGGCATTGGATCGTTATGGGCGACGAATTCACTACTTGCGCATCAGCCTGACAGATCATTGCAACCTGCGCTGCCTGTATTGCATGCCAGATGACATCAGCTTTCGCCCCCCGGCGGAGTTGATGCAAGACGACGAGATCCTGCGTCTGGTGCGCCTGTTCGTCCGATTGGGCTTCGACAAGTTCCGCCTGACCGGCGGCGAGCCAACGGTGCGCGCGCATATCGTCGATCTGGTGCATGGCATCGCCCACACACCGGGGGTGCGCTCGCTCTCGATGACCTCCAACGGTGTGCTCTTTGCCCGGCTGGCGGGCGCGCTGGCACGGGCGGGCCTGCAGCGGGTCAATTTCAGCCTGGATACCCTCGATCCGCAAAAGTTCGAACGCCTGACGCGCCGCGGCCGTCTGGAGGATGTCTGGGCGGGCATCCAGGCGGCGGAAGCCGCCGGGCTGACGCCGATCAAGATCAACACGGTGGTGGTGCGCGACTACAACGAGAGCGACGTGGTCGATCTCGCCCGCCTGACCCTGGAAAAGCCCTGGCAGGTGCGCTTCATCGAGATGATGCCCTTTGCCGGAGCAACGGAGTTCCAGCGCATGCAAGGCGTTGGCGCCTCCGAGATCCAGCAGCGCATCGAAGCTGCGCTGGGCAAATTGGAAGTGGTCAATGGTGGAGCGCTGGATGGCGAGGCGCGCCTGTATCGCCTGCCCGGCGCCGCAGGAACGATCGGCGTCATCGCCACCGTCACCCAGCCGTTTTGCGCCAGTTGCACCCGGGCGCGCCTGACCGCCGATGGGCGGCTGCGCCTGTGCTTGTTGCGCGAGAGGGAAGTGGATTTGCTCTCGCCGCTGCGCGCCGGCGCTACGGACGAGGAGTTGCGTCAATTGGTGATCGAGGCAATCTGGGAAAAGCCCTGGGGGCATCGCCTGGCCGATGGCGAAATCCCGCTCAACCGAACGATGAGCGAGATCGGCGGTTGACCCCGAAGACCCTGGCTAATCGTAGAGATGCACCCTTCGAGGATGCTCAGGATGCACCCTGAGCGCAGTCGAAGGATGCATCTCTAGTTTATCCTCCCGCCAGTCGCTCCAGCTTCATGCTCACTTCGCGCCATTGAATCTTGGAAATCCCCAGTTTCTGGCGGATTTTTTCGCGCTCCATGCCGGCGCGCCAGTCGCTCAAGGCGCATGTCCAGCGGCACATATCGAAGGAGATGTGTTTCGACAGCCCCGCCTCGACGCTCAGGTCCTCCAGCAGATATTCCAGGCGGCGCTGCGACCAGGGGAAGACCCGCTCGCCCAGATTATACTGGGCGCGGTATTCAAGATAGGCTTCTATCCAGCTTTCTGGCAGGTCGATCTTGCGCTCTTTATAGCGGTTTTGCGGGCTGGCGTAGCGCACAAAAAGGAACGGCCCGGTTGGCGATTCTAACTCCAGATGATTTTGCGTCAACGCCAGACACTCGCCTTTTTTGATGCCGGTATGCAGCAATAGAGAGAACAGGGTGTAAGTGCGGGCGTCGGGTTTTGCCGCCCGGCGATGACGATCAGCCACTTCCAGCGCCAGTTCGACCTCCTCCGGGGTCAACACCACCGGCAACGGGCTGATCACCGTCCGCTGCGGCACCTTTTCCGCCGGATCGACGATCAACACGCCGTATTGGTTCAGCCAGCGGAAGAACGCCTTGATCGAGGTGATGCGCCGCGCCAGCGTCTTGGGGCTGCAGGGCACGCCGCGCTCGTTTTGCATCCAGTTCAGGAAGTTGTTCAGCTCGCTGGTGGAGATTTCACCCAGGCTGCGGTCGGGCGGCACATATGCAGCCAGCAGGTTCAGGTCGGAAAGGAACGCCTTGACGGTGTGGTTCGAGACGCCCTGGTCTTCCAGGTAGATGCGCCAGGCCTTGATGGTGGGGGTGAGCAGGCTGTGCGAGGTGATGTGGGCGCTGGTCAGCGCGCTGCTTGCTTTGGAGGTGTTTTCTGGAGACATAGCTGCTTCCACAAGGTGAATATCGCTGATTTCGTATAGTCGTACAACCGGAGTTTAGCCCAAAACCTGTGGATTGTCAACCTTTCTACGCTGCTGCCAGATTCCCTTCCAGCCCCAGCTCCGGCGCGATCTGCCGCATCGCCGCGATCACATTATCCACGTGTTCCCACAACGGCACGCCGAACTCGGCGGTGGTCTTCTCGATCTCCTCCCGGCTGGCGCCCGCCGCAAAGGCGCGGTCCTTCCACTTCTTCTTCACCGACGAGGCAGTTAAATCGTGCAGCGAGCGCGATGGGCGCACCAGCGCTACCGCCGTGATCAACCCGGTGATCTCGTCGCACGCCGCCAGCGCTTTTTCCATGCGCGATTCGCGCGGCACGCCGGTGTGATCGGCATGGCTCAGGATGGCGCGGATGATCTCTTCGGATACGCCGCGCTCCCGCAGGATGGGCACGCCTGCCTGGGGATGCTCCTCCAGGGTGGGGTGGATTTCCCAGTCGAAGTCGTGCAGCAGCGCCACCACACGCCACTTTTCTACATCCTCGCCAAATTTCTCGGCGTACCAGGCCATGGCCGCTTCGACTGCCAACATGTGCCGCACCAGGTTCTCGTTTTTGACGTACTCGCGTACGATTGCCAGAGCTTCGTCTCGCTTCATTGCGCCTCCGGAGGAAAGATGGGTTCGGGATCGCCCAGGATGGGCAGCGGGCGGGCAATGTGCACATCCCACAGCGCGCCCAGGGTAGCAGGGATTTCGCGCAGGTTCCAGTACACTCGCGAGAGCCGACGGTATTGCCGCAGGTCTGCGCGCACGCCTACGCCGTCTATCCCCAACTTGTTGCACAGATACAGCGCCCGCGGCAGATGAAAGCCCTGGGTGACCAGGATTGCCTGGCGCAGGCCGAAGATGTGGCGGGCGCGATAGCAGGTGTCGTAGGTGCGTCGTCCGGCATAATCCAACACGATCGCTTCGTCTGGCACTCCCAGGGAAAGCGCATATTTGCGCATCGCCCCTGGCTCATCATAGTAGATCGTCGGGTTGCCGCCGCTCATGACCAGCTTTTCCACTTTCCCATCGAAGAAGAGCCGGGCCGCTGTCGCCACCCGATCGCGCAGCACCGGCGTGGGGCTGCCATCGCGCCACAACCCGGCGCCGAAGACGATCGCAACGCTGCGCGACGGCGCGGTTTCGATGGAATACGTCAGCGAGCGAGCATACAACCCGGTGATCATTCGCGGCAGGATCAGCGCCGTTGGGATCAGGATGAGGAACAATAACAATGCGCGGAAAACCATTTTCGGGAAACTCCCTGACATGGAGAAAATTTTACCAGAAACGCCTGGCCTCTCCATGTGAGCGTTCCGTGAGTCGGACACAGAGATCAGCAGGCAAAGATTACTCTTGTGTGGAATCCCCGCCGCGAGTAAAATCGCTAGGCTTATGGATATTGCAACCGATTATCAAAAGACGCTCGATTATCTCTACAGTTTCGTCGATTACAGCCTGACGCGCGGTTTCCGCAATCAGCCTGGCCTGTTCGATCTGGGCCGCATGGTCGATTTCATGGAATACCTGGGCAACCCGCACCAGGCCTACCCCATCCTGCATGTCGCCGGCACCAAGGGCAAAGGCTCCGTTTGCGCCTTGTGCGCCAGCACGCTGCAAGCCGCGGGCTACACCGTTGGGCTGTACACCTCTCCCCATTTGCAGGATTACGCCGAGCGCATTCAGGTCAACCGCCAGCCGATCCCCCATGCCGATCTGATCGCGCTGGTGGATGAGATCCGGCCTTATCTTGATCGAGGCACTAAGCTGACAACCTTCGAGATCACCACAGCGTTGGCGTTTTTGTACTTTGCCCGTCAAAAGGCCACTGCCGTTGTAGCCGAGGTGGGTCTGGGCGGGCGGCTGGATGCCACGAACATTGTGGCGCCGCTGGTGACGGTGATCACTTCGCTATCTTATGATCATATGCAGGTGTTAGGAAACACCCTGGCTGAAATTGCTGCAGAGAAAGCCGGTATCATCAAGCCCGGGGTCCCGCTGGTGCTGGCGCCTCAGGTGGAGGAGGCGCGCCAGGTGGTCACGCGCATCGCTCATGAGCGCAACGCGCCGTGCATCCAGATAGGGGTGGATGTCTGTTTTGCGCCGCTTGAGCACAGCCTGACCGAGCAATCCCTGTACCTCTGGACTGCAGAAGAGCAACCGCTATACGATGCATTCCGCCGCGGAGCGCCGGGTTGGGCGCCGCTGCGCCTGACCATACCGCTCCTTGGGGAGCACCAGGTCGAAAACGCAGCTGTGGCGTACGCCACCCTGAAGGTCGCCAGCCAGCACGGGTTACCGCTCGCCGTCAGCGACATCCAGCATGGTTTTGCCGATGCCCAATGGCCGGGGCGCTTCGAAATCTTACAACGCCAACCGCCTGTGGTGGTCGACGCAGCGCATAACCGCGACTCGGCCATGAAACTGCGCCGAACTCTGGAAACTTACTTCCCTGGAAAGCGGGTGGTTTTGGTCTTTGGCGCCTCCGAGGATAAAGACATTTCCGGCATGTTGGACGAGTTGCTGCCCCTGGCTTCACAGGTGATCTTTACCCGCTCCTTCCACCCGCGGGCTGCCGAACCGCAGCAGTTGCTTGCAGATGCTGCCCGGCACGGTCATACCGGCAAGATTATCGCAGCCGTGGAGGATGCACTGGTCGAAGGGCTGCGCCTGCTGGATTCGGACAGCCTGTTGCTGATAACGGGCAGCATATTTGTTGCCGCTGGGGCGCGCCAGACCTGGTACAATTTAACAAGGTAAAAAAGACAAAACAAAAGCTTGCAACTGGATTGAGCGTTTCACGGACGACATAAAGACTGGTGGAAGGCTCGATTTTTGAGGATAAAATGCGCGACGACGATTGGTATTCTGACGACGAAGAAGAATTCAGCGAAACCTTGCATCACCGTACGGAGGAGCTTTACAGCATCCCCGATGCCATCCCGGATGCGGAGGGTTTGATCGAATGCCCGGTGTTGCCATTGCGCGATACGGTGATTTTCCCGCGCATGGTTTCGCCGGTGTTCCTCTCGCAAGAGATTGCTCTTTTGGCGGCTGAGGAGGCTCAGCTTAATAATCAGACGGTGATCGCCCTGACGCAGCGTGACCCAGACCAGGATGAGCCTGGCCCTAACGATTTTTACACGGTTGGTGTGGAGATGGCGGTGGGTCGTCTGCTCAACATGCCGGATAATTCCAGCTCTGCGCTGGTTCAGGGTCGACGGCGCGTCGAGGTGATCGAATTTGTTCAGGAGCGTCCCTTCCTGGTGATGCGCGCCCGCCCGGTCATCGAAGCCGCCGAAATGGATCGCCAGGTCGATGCGACCATGCGCACGGCCCTGGATATGTTCCACAAGTGTGTTCAACTCGACCGCAGCCTGCCGGAAGAGGCTTATCTATACGCGCTGAACATCGATGATCCGGGATGGCTGAGCGACATGATCGTCACGGCGATTGCCCCGCCTCTGCCGGTGCGCCTGGAGTTGCTAGGCACCCTGGATCCCGTCGAACGGCTCAGGCGGGTGATCAATCTGCTGGCAAAAGAGGCCGACGTGCTGGAGTTGGAAGACGAGATCCACTCCCGCGCCCAAAGCGAAGTGGACCGAACCCAGCGCGAGTTCTACCTGCGCGAGCAGATGAAAGTCATCCAAACGGAGTTGGGCGAAGGCGATCCCTGGGGGCGAGAGCTCTACGAGTTGCAAACCCGCGTCGAAACCGCCGGGCTGCCCGAAGAAGTTCAAGTTAGGGCGCTGAAAGAGGTGGAGCGCCTGGGGCAGATGCCGCCCATGTCGCCCGAGGTGGGCATCATTCGCACCTATATCGAATGGATCCTGGAGTTGCCCTGGACGAACGCCACGGAGGACAATCTGGATGTACGCCACGCTGCGGAGGTGCTGGAACGCGATCATTATGGCTTGCCCCGCGCCAAGGAGCGCATCCTGGAATATATCGCCGTGCGCAGCTTGAAGCCCCGCCGCCTGAGACAGCCCATCCTGTGCTTCGTCGGCCCGCCAGGGACCGGCAAGACCTCGTTGGGGCGCTCGATTTCCGAGGCGCTGGGGCGCAAGTTCGTGCGCCTCTCCCTGGGCGGCGTGCGCGATGAGGCCGAGATCCGCGGCCATCGCCGCACATATATCGGCGCGCTGCCAGGGCGAATCCTGCAGACCATGCGCCGCGCCGGCACGATCAATCCGCTGTTCATGCTGGATGAGGTGGATAAGCTGGGTCAGGATTTCCGCGGCGATCCCTCTTCGGCGCTGCTCGAGGTGCTCGACCCAGAACAGAACTTTGCCTTTTCCGATCATTACCTTGAACTGCCCTACGATCTTTCCAAGGTGATGTTCATCACCACAGCCAACACGACCAGCACCATCCCGCTTCCCTTGCTGGATCGCATGGAGCTGATCGAGTTCCCGGGTTATATCGAGGAAGAGAAGCTGGAGATCGCCCGCCATTTCCTCATCCCCCGCCAGATCGAAGAGAACGGCCTGGAGGACGGCGAACTGCGCTTTGCCGATCGGGCGCTGAAGCGCGTGATCCGCGAGTACACTTACGAAGCAGGCGTGCGCAATTTGGAGCGGGAGATTGGGCGCATCTGTCGCAAGGTTGCCCGCCTGAAAGCGGAGGGCAAACGCCATCCCACCAATATCAGCCCGGCGACGGTGGAGCGTTTCCTCGGTCCGCCGCAGTTCTTCAACCTGGAAGCAGAACTGCAGAATGAGGTCGGGGTGGCGACGGCGGTCGCCTGGACCGAGAACGGCGGCGAGATCATGCCGGTGGAGGTGCTGCTGATGGAAGGCAAAGGCAACATGCAAATCACCGGTCAGGTAGGGAACATTATGCAGGAATCGGCGCAGGCGGCGCTTTCGTTCCTCAAATCCCGCTCGCGTCAATTCGGCATTGACCCAGAGATCTATGAGCAGGTCGATATCCACTTGCACATTCCCGAAGGCGCCATCCCCAAAGATGGGCCGAGCGCTGGCGTGACCATTTGCACTGCGCTGACCTCGGCCTTTACGGGCAGGGCGGTGCTGCGGGATGTGGGCATGACCGGCGAGATCACCCTGCGCGGGCATGTCCTGCCGGTGGGAGGGGTGCGCGAGAAAGTGCTGGCGGCGCATCGCGCCGGGCTGAAAACGGTCATCCTACCCAAGAAAAACCTGAAGGACCTGGTGGATGTGCCCAAGCGCGCTCGCAACGAGTTGAAGATTGTGCCGGTCGAACATGTCGATCAGGTGTTGGAGGTGGCGCTGGCCCCGGCGCCCGTGGACAGCCGACCGCCGCGCCCGCGCCGCAAGAAGGCCGCTGCGGAGACTCCAGAAATCTCAGCAGCAGAACCTATGCCGAACGCGTAATTTCAAGAGCATCGAATAGCCTGTGGGATGAAAACCGGCGCTCGGTTCAGAGCCGACACGATGGAGGTCCAGGCGCTGTTGGAGCAGGGCATGGGGCCAACTTTGCATTGGTTCCCGGCGGATGTGCCCGCCTCGCGCCTGGCCATGGTGCTGACAGGGATGGCGAACGCCCAAGGCGGTACGGTGCTCCTGGGGGTCGCTCCGCGCTCGGCCCAGGTCCTGGGCGTCCCTGACCCAGACGCCTGTCTGGACATGGTTTTCCAGGCCGCCTTGCTGATCGAGCCGCCGCTGGTACTGCCTGTGCCGCGCCTGTGTTCCCTTCCAACCTCCAGCGTAACCGGTTTACAGCCTTCTCAAGTCATGGTGGTGACTGTCCCTCCTGGCTTACCGAATGTGTACAGCCTGGAAGGGCGCTATTTGGGTCGCGAAGGCAGCCAGACCAACCCGCTTTCTGCGCGCCGCCTGCGCCAATTGATCATGGAGCGCGGCGTGGTTCAATTCGAGTCGCAGGTCCCGCCCGAGGCGACGCTGGATGATCTGGATGCGCAGAAAATAGCCGCCTATCTCGATGCATTGGAGTTGCCGGCCGATGACCCATTGACCATCCTTTTGAGCCGCGGCTGCCTGCGAACCGGCGGGATCGGCTCAGTGACCGCCCAGCCTGGAGGGCTGGCGGCATCTCAGGGTGAGGCTGTCGAACCGCGAAGCTCACCCGAACGCGCCTCCCTGCGCCCCACCTATGCCGCGCTGCTGCTGTTTGGCAAGCACCCCCAGCGCTGGCTGCCCAACGCCACCATCCTGGCGGCCCGTTTCTCCGGCCGCGCCATCACCGATCACTTCATCAAGCAAGAGATCCGCGGCTCTTTGCCCGAGCAGTTGCAGCAGGCGGAAGCTTTTATCCGCGATAACCTGAGCACCCAGGTGCGACTGGTCGGCCTGGTCCATCAGGAGACGTTCCAATTTCCACTGGAAGCCTTGCGTGAGGTGTTGGTGAACGCGGTAGCCCACCGGGATTACAACCTCCAGGGTGATAACATCCATATCCATATGTTTGCCGATCGCATCGAAATACACTCGCCGGGCGGATTACCCGGCCCAATGACTCTGGATAACCTGCTGGAGGCGCGTTTCTCACGCAACCCGGTGATCATGCAGGTGCTTGCCGATTTAGGATATGTCGAGCGCCTGGGTTACGGGTTGAATCGGGTGGTGCAGGTGATGCGGCGTAATGGCCTGCGCCCGCCGCGTTTCGAAGAGAGCGCCGGCATGTTTCGCGTCACGCTTCAGGGGGCGGATGAGTTGCAAAACCCGTCTGTTTCGGCCGCTGAATTGCAAGCTTACCAGGATCTGATGTTGAACACGCGTCAGGAACAGGCGCTGGCGTTCTTGTTTTCCCGTCGGCGGATCACCAGCCGCGAGTATCAGGAGCTATGCCCCGATGTCCACGCTGAGACGTTGCGCCGAGACCTGGCCGATCTGGTGGCGCGCGGCTTGCTGATCAAGGTGGGCGATAAGCGCGCCACCTACTACATTTTGAAGCGCTGAGCTTCAGTCTGCGCCTGCCTGCCAGGCGCAGACTGAGATGGCCGCTAGCCGTCAGCGCGCCGCAGTGACGCCGGTCAGGCGATAGACCTGCCCCAATATATCGACCAGATAAATTTCGCCGTTCTCGTCTTCGCCGAAGCTGCTGGGCCGGTAGGTGGTATCCAGCAACATCTGGCTTTGCCAGGCAGAATTCTCGAACTTCAGCCCATATACTTTCCCCTGGCAATAGTCGGCGTAGAAATAGATCCCCTGAAGATTAGGGTAAGCTGTCCCGCGATAGACGTAGCCGCCGGTCACCGAGCAGCCGTTCGAGTCGTTTGCTCCGTGCTGGTATTCAGCCACCGGCGCGACGTAATTCGCCGGCGGCGTACAGCTCGACCCTGGCGGATAACATTGGCTGCCTTCCAGGATGTTCCAACCGTAGTTTTGTCCGCCATTACTCCCTGCAGCCTGGAAGTTGATCTCTTCCACATCGTCCTGGCCAACGTCGGCAATATACAGGTTGCCCGTCGAGCGGTCGAAGGAGAAGCGCCATGGATTGCGCAGCCCCAACGCCCAGATTTCCGGCAGGTAACCGGACTGGCCGATGAATGGATTGTCGGGCGGGACGCGGTAGGGCAGTCCGTTGTTACGGCTGATCAGTGGGAAGAAGATCCGGTTAGGCTCGCCAGGCGTCGAAGTCGGGATCTTGGCTTCGACATCGATGCGCAAGATTTTCCCCAACAAGGTAGCCGGATTCTGGCCGTTGTTGTCCGGATCTCCGCTGCCTCCGCCATCGCCGGGACCCAGGTAAAGGTAACCATCTGGCCCGAAGGCGAGCTGTCCGCCGTTATGGTTCGTGCGCACCGGGTGCGGAATTTCGAGGATCAGTTCCTCGCTGCTGGGGTCGCCCAGGTCTGGGTTGGCGCTGGTGCGGAAACGCGCCACCACATTATCCCCATCCAGTTGAGTGTAATAGACATAGAAGCGCTGCCGCTGCGCATAATCCGGCGGAAAAGCCAGACCCAACAGCCCTTCCTCAAAGCCGCCGCCGCTGGATGGCGAACGCACGCGGCCGCTGATGTCCAGGAAGGGTGTGGGCTGTAAAGCGCCGTTTTTCACCAGTTGGATGCGTCCGGAGCGTTCTACGATGAAGATGCGCCCGCTACCGTCCCCGGCATGGGTCAGATACACCGGGGATGCCAGATCGGGCAGACTGACCTGCACGAAGGCAATTGCCGGCCAGTCAACCTGCGCTTTGGCTTGCACATCAGCCACAAATGCGTCTCTTCCCTGACGGCTGGATCGAGAGCGCCAATCCGCTGCTGAGACGGTCAGCAGCAGGATAAAAACTGCAAACACCCAAAGAACTTTTTGCTTCATCATCGACACCTCACTCTCAGAATTGATAAACGTTTTACGCAGTGTTCCCATCATGCTGGGCTGGTCCTGCGCCCGGGGTAGGGGCAGCCGCTCTCGCGGTTGCTCGTGCGCTGCCTCTACTCTTCCTGATGAATATTACTTATCAGCCTGTACAGCCGCCCACCCTGCTCCTCGATCACGCTTACCTCGCTGCGATCAGCGAATTTCTCACCCACGCCGCCGTACTCGAATGCCAGCAGCCACGGCGTCGGCCACTCCCCACTACGGATGCGCTCCAGCACCCAATCCAGGGTCTCCCAGTCGGCAGGAAGCGCCGGCAGGTGATCTTGCAACCAGCCGTCCAGGTTGTGCACCCCGGCGAAATGCAATTCGCGCAGGCGGTGCACCGGCAACTGGCGCATATACTCTTCAGCAGACAACCCCAGATGGTGCGCGCTGATGAGGGCGTGCGAGATATCCAAAAGCAGGCCGCAGCCCGTCTCCTGCACGACCTGGGTGATGAAATCCGCTTCTGTGGCCAGGCGCAAAAGGTTTCCCGCCGGGCGGTAGGGAGCGTTCTCGGCGATCACACGCTCTGCGCTAAACCGCCGGACGGCGACCCACAGGTCTTCTAGCGTGCGTTCTAAAACACGTTGTCGGTGTGCCGGATCGGTCGAGTCGATGGGTATTCCATTCTGATCTCCGGTTTGATTGCCGGCATAATCTTCAGGTCTCGGCTCCAGGTGCAGATTGATATAGGGCGTGCCGGTTTGATCGGCAAAGCGAGCGATCTGCTCCCAGTCGGTTTTCCTGATCTTGCCGCGGCCTGCCTTTAACGTGAAGTGCACCGCCACGTCGCGCAACTTTTGAGCTTCGGCGACCATATCCGGCCAGTCAGGGCACTTGAAACGATCCACTTCCAGGCGCCCCTGGGCGCACAGCGCGGCTGCCTGCGTAGAATAATTGATTGCAAAGAGCATCTTTCGAATTTTCCTGGGTAAAAGTAACTGCCAATAAATTAGATGCCCTTTAGGGGCATGAGTTACTGCGGTGTTGCTCGAAGGTTTCGGCGAAGGTATGTCGCCCTGAACCGTCGCAGGCGGCGCGGAAGTAGTAATATGGCGTCTCGGCGGGGAAAGCAACCGCTCGTAAGGCGTTCAGGCCGGGATTGGCGATTGGCCCGGGCGGCAATCCCTGGACCTGGTAGGTGTTGTATGGCGAGACGACCTGCAGATCCTCCAGGCTCAGCGGGCTTTTCCACCACGTGCCCTTGACCGGGTCGAAGCCTAAGGCGTACTGCACTGTCGGGTCGGCGTCTAGCCGCATGCCCGCCTTCAGCCGATTGACGAACACCGAGGCGATCATCGGCATCTCTTCTTCCACGACCGCCTCGCGCTGGACAATAGACGCCAGCGTAACGGCCTGGTGCAAGGAGAACCCTTGATCCTGGAAACCTATCAGCATATCATGGGTGACCTTCAGTTGAAAATCTTCCAATACGGAGCGCAGAAATTCCTCCACCGAGATCACCCGCGGTAAGCGATAGCTATCAGGATATAGAAAGCCTTCCAGCGACGCTCCGGCAGGCAATTGCTGCACCAGCGGCAGAGCGGCTGGCGGGTTGGCGGCCATTCCCAAGAAAGCCTGTGGGGTAAAGCTCAATCCAGAGGTCGGCAGGGCGGCGGCGATTTCTTCCATCCGCCAACCGGGTAAGATGCGAAAGGTGACTTCGCTGGGGGTGGCGTCTTGCAGGGCATGGGCGATCTCTACGGGACTGTTCCTCGGATCAAGAGTATAGACTCCTGCCTGAATCGTTCTGTCCAAACCCGAGTAAACGAGATAATCGCGCAGCAGTTCCGCATCGGAGATCAGCCCCTGCGCTTGAAGCCGGTTTGTGATGGTGAAGGTGGACTCGCCAAGTTTGATCTCGAAGGGCTGCGGCGCGCCTTGAGGGTTATGGGCGGTTAAAAGCTGGTCTTTGTTGAGCACCAACCGGGCGGATAGTGAGTAGCGCTGATAGGCGTTCAAACCGGGAGCGGGCGGCCCAAAGGTCAGCAGAGCCTGTGCCGGGAGCTGATTCACCGCCCAGCCTGCGGCTATCAGGCCCAGGCATATCAAGCTCAGCAGGGCAAGAATCGCAACTAAAATCGGGAAACGTCGCATACAGGCTTATCCCGTAGGGTACTCAAACTCTTTCGGATTCATATATCTTCGGGTTTAGTGGACTGAAGGTCGGCCTGCCCGGCCAGGAAGTCGAGGTAAGTTTGCAGCATGTAAGTGGCGGCAAGGTCGTCCATGTGGCCGCGGCGCTTGTGCCTCGAGACGCCCATGGCGAGGCGCGCCGCCCTGGCCGCCTGAGTGCTGCCGCTCTCATCCCATAATTTGACCGGGATGGTCGTCTGTGAGCGGATAGCCGCCGCCAGCCGATAGGCTCTGCGGCTCTGGAGCGTCGGCTGATTCTCCGCGTCCAGCGCTTGCCCGACGATGATCTGGCCGGCGCCATGTTCTTGCGCCAGTTGGGCAATCGTTGCGGCGTCGATCGTTCGCGAGACATGCCTCAAGATCGTCAGCGGGTTGGCAATGGTGCCGGTCGGATCGCTCAAAGCGATGCCAATGCGTTTTTCTCCGGGGTCAACGGCCAGGATGCGCATGGAATTACCTCGAGTAGCCCGTTCGATAACCGAGCGGTTGTCTGGGGCCTGTAAGCTGTTCTGGTTTGTTGCCAGGCCCCTCAATCCGCACCACGACCCGGAAGGGCAGGATGGGCAATCGTGGCCACCAGCGTGGGGTGAGCGCAATGCTTGGCGGTTCTTCGAGCGCCAGTTCGCTCTGCAGACGCTGAATGGCCTTCCCCGGCTCGAAGCCCAGCACCAAACGTATCACGCGTGGCGCAGGCGTCTGCGCCAGGATGGAGCGAGAGGCGTGCAGCTTCCATTGCGCCCGCCAGGTGTCTGCGTTGTTGCTATCCAGAGATAACTGCGGCGCGCTCAGGTTTTCCACATACAGCGATCCCTGAAGCGGCGCAAACCCCGGCGGCAGGTTGGCGTCGAACACGGCACGCGCCAGGGCGTTCAGGTCTTCTTCCGAAACGACCAGCGCCTGGTATTCCAGTCGCAGACTGAGCGCCAGTTGATCAGACGGAATGCCTTCGGGGGGCCGAAACTTCTCTTCGACGTTTTCGACCAGCGTCAATGTGTCGGTGATCAACAGGCTGCCTGGAGCAAGACCTTTGGAGATCTCCTCCAGGGCGGTCTGTTCCAGGGTGCGGTGCAGGCGCTCGGCCAACAGCCGCCGATCCTCAGCGGTGGGGGCCGGTTCCTCGCGGTCGCTTCCTGAGTGGGTGGCTTGTGGATTGGTCACGCTCACCTGGGTTCCGAGCAGCCCCTCGATGGCGATCAGGCTGCCTTCCGGGAGATTGCCCTGGCTGCCGGGCTGCACGGCGATCACCGGCAGCGAGACTGTTTCGCCAGGTCCGGCCGGCAGTTCGCCTTTACGTTGCACTGCAAAACGCTGGACAGATGCCCCCTGGCTGAGCACCACAGTGCCTTCTGGGATGGTGATGGGCTGGTCGGTCAGGTTGGTAAACAACACTTCGCCGCGGGCTGGCCTGTCTGGCAGCAACAGTGTGCCGCTGGCGGGCGTTGTATCTCGCCCTTCCACAGTTACCTGCGCCCAACGCGCTGGCACGCTTCCAGATAGATCGACCGCGCTCACCTGTGGTCCAGCCCACACGTCCATCGTCACTTCTTGAACCCGGGTTTGGGGGACCAGGGAGATGGTGGCGGCGGGCAGCAGCGTCGCGGCGATGGCCAGCAGCGCCAGCACTCCCAAAGCGAAAAACGCCAGGCGCGCCAGCGGATATAGTTGGGTAATGTCTCGTTCAGGCGGATTCTGCAAAGCTGGCGCAGGCCGATCCTTTGGTTCAGAGTGTATCAATGGACTGCCCGGCCTGGCGCCGCGGAAGCGCCGCGGCAGCCTCCATACCGAGCGCTGCGCCCGGCGCAGCGACTTAAAGACCGGTATGCCAAGCCGCGGAGCGTAGTAGCGCACGTCGGGATCCTTGGTCACCAGCGCCAGTTGAGCGCCTTGGGTCAGGCTCTGGCGCAGCAGCAGGATCAGGTCCAGCCGGCGGTATAGCACCCGCCCCCGTTCTGGCCAAACCAGCAGGATGCGCTCACCTTTAGCCCAGACCATTTTGTCCCTGGCTGAGATGATATCGTCATGTTGCTCTAATTGGATGATGTGTGTTTTCATTTCCGGGCTAGAAGTCTAGATCATCTAGGGAGCAGGTCAAACCGAAACGGAAATTTCATTGCTCGAAGGCTCTTCACTCTGCATGACCAGCGGCATCACGCCCCGGCTGTGCGAAATTCACAGATTGTTTCGATGATCATAGATTGATCGCTCTCGCTCAAATCATTATAAAACGGAAGTCGCAGCAAGCGGTCGCTGATTTCCTCTGTGACCGGGCACTGCCCTACCTGGCCTCCGTACCGGCGGCCCATATCCGAGAGATGCAGCGGCAGGTAATGAAAAACTGCCAGGATGCCCTGGTTTTTCAGCCTTTCGATTAGCGCCGTGCGGTCCTCGAGCGACGGTAGCAGTAAATAGAACATGTGGTAAGGCTGCTCGCAATGCTCGGGGATATAAGGCAGGCGAATGCCATTCGCTGCTGCCCAATCGGTCAGACCAACTTGATAACGTTCCCAGATAGCCCGTCGCCTGTCCTGGATTGTTCGGTGCTGTTCCAGTTGGGCGTACAAGAAAGCCGCCAAGATGTCGGAGGGCAGGTAGCTGGATCCGACATCCACCCAGGTGTATTTATCCACCTGGCCGCGGAAGAAGCGGCTGCGATCGGTACCTTTCTCGCGCAGGATTTCCGCCCGCTCGATATATTGTGGATCGTTGATCAGCAGCGCTCCGCCTTCGCCGCAGGTAATGTTCTTCGTTTCATGGAAGCTCTGCGCTGCCAGGCTGCCAAAGGTCCCTAACAACCGGCCGCGGTAGCGTCCGAACAATCCGTGGGCGTTATCTTCGATCACTGTCAGCCCATACTGTCCGGCGATCTTCAGGATTGCATCCATCTCACAACCCACGCCGGCGTAGTGCACCACCACGATTGCCCGGCTGCGCTCTGTGATCAGGCCTTCCAGGCGCCTCTCATCCAGGTTCAGCGTATCGGCGCGGATATCGGCGAAGACCGGGCGCGCGCCGCGGATGACGAACGCGTTCACGGTGGAGACAAAGGTAAACGAGGGTACAATGACTTCGTCATCGGGTCGAAGCTCGAGCAAGAAAGCCGCCATTTCGAGGGCGTGGGTGCAAGAGGTGGTCAGCAGCGCCCTGGGCGCCCCCAGAAATTGCTCCAGCCAGGCATGGCATTTGCGGCTGAACGGGCCATCTCCGGAGATGTGCCCATTGATCACCGCCTGGAGCATATATTCCGGTTCCTTGCCCGTCAAGCATGGCTTATTAAAGGGGATGCGATACATGGTTTCTCAGCCGTCCTGGAACCATTTATGGTAATACAACTGGCAGGAGCGGCTGACAAAGCCGTTGCGCTGGATCATGCGCTGGGTAGTGATGTTGCGGCCCTGCGTAGCCACCCAGATGGATCGAACGCCCGCTCGGACGTACCAGTCCAGCCCGCTGCGAAACAGTTCCTGTCCCACTCCCATGCGCCGGGCGGTTTCTTTGACCCCGGTCAGTTCATAGATTCCCTCGCTTTTCTCATGGTCCACCTGCCCCGTGATATACCCCAGCACTTCCCCATCTTTTTCGGCCACCAGCGCCAATTCTGCACCGCCAGAGCAGCTTTTCTGCACCCAGGTGCGGTAATATTCCTGCCACTGCTGCTCTGTAAAATGCTCGTCGAAGTAATAGCGCGAGTCGATATAGCTGTTGCTGGCAATTTCCTGCAAGATGGGAATGTCTTGCTCGCGCGCGGGCCGGATGAGCAGGCCCTCGGCCGCTTTAGGCCTGGTTTGCGGATCCCAATCGGTTAGCGAGCGCTCGAAGGTCAGCCGCACTTCCACCAGTTGAAAGCCGTGTTTTTGCGCCAGGGTGATGGTTTGCGGATCATCAGAGTCGGCCAGAAAATATAAACACGCGATGCGATGCAGTTGCCGCCATTGATCGATGGCCTCCCAGAGGCGCGCATCCAGACGATGCGCCTCGATGCGCCCGATCCGATGGCCGAAGAAGTGGGTGTCCCAATCCAGAAATCGGCAGGGTTCAGCGATCGTTTCCATCGGTTACCTCTGCGGACATTTCGCGAATGACGTAGGTGGGCTTTTCCATAATGCGGAAATGCATACGAGCCAGGTACTCGCCGATGATCCCCAAAGAAAACAACTGCACACCGGAGAATATGGCAATGATCGAGGCCAGGAAGGGGAATCCCGGCACGCTGCCGCCCTGGATCAAATATCGCCCCAAAACGTACATCAAAACCAGAATGCCGAATGCAGCGAAACCAAAACCCATCAGACTGGCCAGTTGCAGCGGCAACACCGTGAAACCGGTGACCATATTGATGGCATGGATCAGCAGCATTTTGAAGGTGTAATTCGACTTGCCACTGTGTCGCGCATCATGATGCACTGGAGTTGAGGTAAAGCGTGTCGTCCCCCAGGCGAGCAGCGCATCTAAGATGACAAAGGGACTCTCATAGCGTTCGAAAGCGGCGCGCAGTTGGGTGCGAAACGCTCGAAACGCGCTCACCCGGCGAGCGTTTTCGACCCCCATCGTGCTCTGCAAAGCCAGGCGAGTGAAATACGAGGCCAGCTTGCGCCACAAACGATGCTGTTGGCGGATCGGGGTTCCATACACTACGTCATATCCTTCGTCTAGCTTCGACAGCAAGACAGGAATTTCGCCGGGCGGGTGTTGCAGATCGTCATCCAGGGTGACCAGCCGATCATATTGCGCCAGACGCACCCCGCACAGCAACGCGTTATGCTGGCCGTAATTGCGCATCAGATTGACTCCACGCACCCGCCCATTCGTCCGGCGCGACGCTTCCACGCTCAAGCGATTAATCTCCTGCCAGCTTTGATCCCGGCTGCCGTCATTGATCAGCAGAATTTCGTATTCCAGAGTCAGCCCATCCAGGGCCGATCTCAACTGGCGGATCAGTTCGTCTAGCGATTTCTCGCTGTTGTAGACCGGCACAACGACCGATACGCCAGGCTTTAAGGATGTGGATTGTTTCATGGCGCTATGGAAACCTGCAATTCAGAGCCTCTTGGATTTGGTTCAGCGCTGCCTGACGCTCCTCGCTGGCGGGGGTGGATGCCAGGATGCGCATCCATACATCACACAACGGGTATTGGGTTTTTTCCCAAACCTGGTACGATTGAATTGAATACTTCACAGCTTTGGTCCATTCGCCGATGTGGGCATAAGCTTCAATAAACGGCATCAATTCTGAGATGTTTTTCTGAGTAAAGGTTTTGTTGACCTGCAGCGCCTGGTCTGCTGCCTGGGCGGCCTTATGCCATTCGCCCATTTGTCCATATAATTCGGCCTTTTCGAAATAATAGCACCAACGGTGCGGCGGTTCAGGGCCGAGAATGTGCTCGGGAGGAGCGGCGGCGAGGCCGGAGCTGGCGTGGATCAATTCGGGCCTGGAAAGCGGCAACGCTTCCCGAATGTATAGCGGCTTGACCGGCAGGAAGCGATCTACCTGTGGATCGAGCACCTTGACGCAGCGCGGCGGCTCGTAAAACACCACAATGGCCTGGTCTGTTGAACCCTCGAAGCTGGCGGCGCGATAATTCATGCGAATGGGCGCGCCGTTTTTGATGCTGGCGCCATTCAGCCCCAATCGCGCTTCGATGTCGTAGAGCAGATACGACATCTGGCGCTCCTGATGCTCCGGCGCGTAAGTCCAGTTGAGCGGCGCGGTCAGTGAATTGTCGCTGTAATAGGTGAACGGCAATTCTGAGGTCAGCAGGGTGGTACCGGGTTCGATCTCAGGGGCGCGCCAGCTCAATTGCCAGAAAAAATTGCGCTGCGCCAGCCATTCCTGGCGATATTGGAGCCGGTGCTGAAATTGCAAGCCGGCTGAAGAGCCGATCAGCACCCCTAAGACGATTGCGCTTTGCAGCCGATTACGGGTCAGCGCCGCGATCAGGCCGGCGATCAACAGCGATGTGCCCGTCAGCGTAATCAGGGTGAAGCGATCCCACGGGAAAATCAGCTCGATATGCAGATCGGTGACCCAGATGATCCAGCCAGACGCCAGGAAAGCATAAATCCCCAGGCCAGCCGCCTGCCACCCCCAGGCTTTGATCTCTGTGCGGGGCGCTCCCTCCGTTCGAGCCGCTGTCGGGTTCATCCGGGCGCTATAGACCAGGATAAACAAGAAGCAGCCAACCACGATAGCAAAGAATATCCAAATGATATTGGCTTCGAAACTTCTCAAGAACCCCAGGTCGAAGCCCGAAAACCAGGCTGCAAAGTTGACCTCGATGAAATCATTCACGATTGTAGCAATCGTTCGAGCGAGCGTGCGAAATGGATCGGCGGACAATTGATCGAGCAAAATCACCCTGCCGCGGGGCGTTTGATGGAAAAACAATCGATCGATCAGGAAGAACGCGGCGACCGACGCATAGGGCAGCCAGCGCAGCATGACCTGCCGCAGGCGTTGCCATGCCTCGTCTCCTGGTTTGGCCAGGGTCAGCCACAGCAACGCTGGCCGCAGCAACTCCAGGCCGAAGAAATACTCGGTCATCGACATGCTGACCAGCTGAGCGATCAGCGCCAGGGCGGTCAGGGGCCAAAACCAGGCGGGTCTGCGGCATGCCCAGATCATACTTCCCAGCGAGAACAAAAACAGGCTGAACACCATGAAAGCGTTGCTATAGGTGACTGCGATATACTGCTGGCCGAAGCCAGGATAAATCAAAAACAAGGCTGCTGCCCAGAACGCCTGCGCCGCCTGACGCGGCCATAGCCCGCGCAAGGTCCACCAGAACACCAGGCTGGCCAGCCAGCGGGCCGCTACTGCGAAGAACTGCCATCCCGCCGTCGACTCTCCGAAGACGGATGTCGTCAGCATGAACATCCAGGCCAGCGATGGCCGATCGATAGAAAAGCTCTCCAGAAAGCTGCCTGGGCCCCAAAGGTGGAAAAACCAGATCGAAGGCCAGTCATCCCAAAAGAAGCCCAGGCGATACACCATCGGCACAAAGCCGATCACACTCAGGGCAAGCAAGGCCAGTGGGATGGTGGCCTCGGGAAATTCGGGGAGGCGCAGCTTGGTTCGCATCATGTTACGGGATGCCGCACTGAAAGCGTTGGTTGATCTGCTGCAGCGCAGCGTTTTTCTCTGTTCCGGGCGGTGTGTCGCTGGCGATGCGTCGCCAAGCGTCGCATAGCACAAAAGGCATTTTATCCGATCGTTCCCCAAATCGCAGACTCAATTCCAGCGCCTGTTGCCAGTCGCCGCTGTGGGCGTAACCCTCGATAAACGGCGCGACCTCGGGGGCGTTCTCACGACCGGGCGGCGCTAAAGGCAGAGCCTGTCTGGCCAAACCGATTACCTGCTGCCAGTCGCCGACCTGCCGGGCAAGCTCGGCTTTTTGGAAGTAGTAGCACCAATTGTGTTCTGGTTCTGGCCCGAAGATGCTTTCCGGTGGATGCGCCGGACGCGCCGAGGCAGGTTGAACCAGTTCCACCCGCGAAAGCGGCATGGCTTGGGTGACCAGGTCTGGGCGGTTGGGCAGGGTTCGATCCCGATATGGGTCGATCACTTTCAGGCAACGCGGCGGGGAATAGTAGATCACCAGCGCTTGCGAGGTCGTTCCAGAAAAATGCGTTGCACGATACTCTTGCTCGATAGGAATACCTGGCTCCAGAGCGGGCAATCGATCCCCCAGGCGGCCGGCCAGATCGTACACCAGATAAGGCATCTGGCGCGAAGCCAGGTGGGGAGCATAAATCCAATTGACCGGCGCGCTGAGCGAGTTGTCGCTCACGTAACTGAAGTCGTCGCTGAAGAGCAATAACAGCGTCTCATCTTTTATTGCGGGCGCGCGCCAGGCCAACTGCCAGAAGAAATCTTTCTGTGTCTGCCATTCCTGACGGTAGCCGATTGCATACTGGAAGTGAATCCCGGCTGCCATTCCGGCGACCAGGCTGATCAGTAGGATTTTGAGCCGGGCCGGTCGGATGAGCAATTCCAGCAGGCCTATGCCCAGGAGCGCAGCGCCTGGCATCAGCGGCAGAGTGAAACGATCCCAGGGGAAAGCCAGCTCCAGATGCAGGTCGGTCGCCCAGATCGGCCAGCCGCCGATGAGCAGCGCGTACAGTCCCAGCGCAGTCGCCTGCATCGCCCAGCGTCGCCCTTGGAGCGGCGCCGGGGAGTTGGCGGGTTGTCTGCGATGAAGGGACGCCAGGTAGGCCATCAACAGGCCAGATGCGCTCAGGACGACCAGCCAGTATCCGAGCAGGATGACCGATTTGCTCTCGAATGGGTCAGGGATTCGAAAAATCCGCCCCCAGGCCAGCACGCTGGCCTGCAAAACATCCTGTAGGATTGTGCGCGCCAGCTCCCACAACGCCGATAGAGGATCAGCGGTCAGGCGGTCGAACAGGATGAGCTGACCGCGGGGCGTGGGATGGGTGATGCGCCAGGCCAGGAAAAGGCCATTCGCCAGCGCATAGGGCGACCAGCGTTTCAGGGTGAAGACCAGCCGTTGGCGGGGCACGAGCGGCAAGCCTGCGCTGGCAATCCAGATCAACGCCGGGCGCAGCAACTCCAGGCCGAAGAAGTATTCCAATGCAAACATGACCAGGACGGAGAGCAGCAGCGAAGCTCCGGTGAGAGCGATACCAGCTTCTGGCCTGCGGATTGATTGCACCATCAACGCCAGCGAAGCCAGGAACACCGAGTAGATAATGAATTGATGTCCGTAGGTGATCGGGATGTACTGCTGCGTGAATCCAGGATAGACCAGGAACAGGATGACGATCCACAGCGCCTGCACTTTGCGTTCCGGCCATAAGGAGCGCAGCACCCAATAGAACGCCATCCCGCTCAGCCAGCGAGTAAGGATCCCAAAGATTTGCCAGGCGATCAATGACTCGCCAACCAGGGCAGTGGTCGGCACGAAAAGCCAGCCCTGTAAGGGACGGTCGATTGCAAAGGCCTGGGGAAAAACCTGCGCGTCGAAGAAGTGCAGGAACCAGAGCGAGGGCCAATCGTCCCAATACAGCCCCAACTCGGCGATCAGCGGCCCGTAAGCGACGCCACAAACCGCCAGCAACACCACTGGCGCAACCCAACGAGCGTGGGCGGTCTTTAGGCTGAGGGTAAGATGGCGCCGCCCCGCTGACCAGGGGTGCATGCTCTGGCTCACCGTCCGCTACGCAGTTATTTCGTCGGCATGGATCAGTCGCCGAGGTTCTTTTCTACCCAGGCGGCAACCTGGGACAAAGCCTCGTTCAGGCGAGAAGCGTCTTTACCGCCTGCCTGGGCCAACGTGGGACGTCCGCCGCCACCTCCACCCAGGAACCCGGCGACGAACTTCACCAGTTCACCAGCATGCAGGCCGCGCTGAACCAGATCCTGGGTCACTGCGGCGACCACCACAGGCCGACCATCCTCGCCGACCGATCCCAGCACCGCCACTCCGCTGGGGAACCTCTGGCGGAAACGATCCGTCAGCAGGCGCAGCGTATCCACATCGCAATTAACCAGTGCTGCCGCCAGCACAGGCACGCCCTTGACCTGAGGGATATCCTTCAGGTGCTCCTCGAAGGATTGCATGGCCTGTTTTTGTCGCAGGTCAGCGATTTGTTTGCGCGCCTGGTCGAGTTCTTGCAAAATTTGTTCGGTCTTAGCCGGAAGCTCCTCCGGCGTAGCCGCCAGCAACGCAGCCGCCTGCTTGAGCGCTTTGAAGCGCTGCTGCACCAGCTCATACGCCCTGCGCCCGGTCACTGCCTCGATGCGCCGGATTCCGGCGGCGGCGCTGCCTTCGCTGGTGATCAGAAACAGGCCGATATCCCCGGTTTCGTCGACGTGGGTGCCGCCGCAAAGCTCATTGGAGAAAAACTCACTCTCTTCCTCGTCTGGCTTTTGTCCGATGGTGATATTGCGTACCGTCTCGCCATATTTCTCGCCGAACAGGGCGATGGCGCCCTCGTTGATCGCCTGCTGTAGCGGCTTGAAGGCGATGTTCAGGCGGTAATTACTCAAAATGGCTCGATTCACCCCTGCCTCGATACGTTCCAACTCTTCAGCGGTCACCGCCTGCGGGTGGGTGAAGTCGAAGCGCAGATAGTTGGGCGCGACCAGAGAACCGGCCTGACGGGCATGTTCGCCCAGAACCGCGCGCAACTCGGCGTGCAACAGGTGTGTGGCGGTGTGGTTGCGCATGGTGTCGTGGCGGCGTTCGGCGTCCACCCGGGCGATCGCTGTATCGCCCACCCGCGGCTGACCGCGCACCACCTCCCCGACGTGGACAATCGCCCCCGCCGCCGGTTTGCGCATCTCCACAACCCGGATCTCCCAATCGGCTCCGGCGGTTCCGAGAATTGCGCCTGTATCTGAGACCTGGCCGCCCGACTCGACGTAAAAGCCGGTGCGGGGCAACAGGACTTCGACTCGATCTCCTGGCATTGGAGATAGGATCACTTCGCTGTCCTTGACCAGCGCCAGGACTTCGCCCTGAACTTCCAGCCACTCGTAGGGGTTATAAGCCACGCCCGTATCTGGCAGTTTGCCTTCCCCTTGCAGCTTCTCCACCAGATCGCGATAAAGCTCGGCGTCCTCGCCTCCCAGGGGGCCGAATGCCTCTCCGGCGCCGGAAGCCAGTCGGTGCTTCTCCATCGCCTGGCGGAAGCCCGGCTCGTCCACTTCCAGATCCTGTTCGCGAGCGATATCCCGGGTGATCTCCAGCGGTAGTCCGTAAGTGGCGTATAAGTCAAAAGCCTGGTCGCCGGGCAGGACCTTGCCGCCATTGGCGCGTAACTTAGCCAACAGGTTTTCCAGCTTGGCCAGTCCGCTCTCCACCGTTCGCTGGAAGCGTTCTTCTTCGCGCGTCAGGTTGCTCAGAATCGCCGAACGGTTGCGCACCAGTTCGGGGTAGAAATCCCCATAATGGTCGATGACTTCCTGCGCCACACGCGCCAGGAAAGGTTGATTCAGCCCAATCTTGCTGCCGAAGCGCGCCGCCCGGCGGATGATCATGCGGCACACGTAGTTGCGCCCCACATTGCCTGGCACCACGCCATCGGCGATGAGGAACGTGGCGGCGCGCGTGTGATCGGCGATCACCCGATAGGGCGTCAGGTTGGCTTCCATCTCCGCATCGCTGTGGCCGGTCATCTCCTGCGTGGCGCGCATCAACGGCCAGAGCAGGTCGGTTTTGTAATTCGAATCGGTATTCTGTAACACCGAGACGATGCGCTCTAACCCCATGCCGGTATCCACATGCTTGGCGGGCAGCGGCTCCAGAGTGTTAGGCCCGGTGCGGTTGTACTGGATGAACACCAGATTCCACAGCTCGAGGAAGCGCGTGCAATCGCCGTTTACGCGGCAAACATGGCCCGGTACATCCCGCTTGTCACAGTATTTCGGGCCGCGGTCGAGGTGGATTTCGCTGCATGGCCCGCAAGGGCCCACTTCCGCCATCTCCCAGAAATTATCCTTGCGCCCAAAGTAAAGCACATGCTCTGGGTTCATACCAGGCTGCTCACGCCAGTAATTGGCGGCTTCTTCGTCGGTTGGGATTTCCCCTTTTTCATCCTTGAAGCAGGTGGCCCACAACGCTTCCCGGGGCAAGCCCCAAACTTCGGTCAGGAGTTGCCAGGCCCAGGCAATGGCCTCTTTCTTGTAATAATCCCCGAAGGACCAGTTGCCCAGCATCTCGAAGAAAGTATGGTGGGTATTATCCCTGCCCACGTCATCCAGATCGTTGTGCTTACCCGCCACTCGCATGCATTTTTGAGAGTTGGCCGCCCGAGTATAGGGGCGCTTATCTGTGCCCAGGAACACATCTTTAAATTGCACCATCCCGGCGTTGGTGAATAGCAACGTCTGGTCGCCGCCGGGCACCAGGGACGAAGAGGGGACAAAGGTATGGCCATGCTCGACGAAAAAGTCGATAAAACCCTGACGGATTTTAGCTCCGGTCAACTTCTCTTGGCTCATCAGCACTCCAACATGTAGGGATTGGGTAATCGCGCAGCGCGTCTTCTAGCCTGCCAATTATACCAACGAATTAACCTTCGTTGCTGGGGTATAATTCCAACTGTAAAGGTGTCGCCATGAAAGCCGATAAAGTAAATTATTTGAGTGTTGAGTACCCCTCTGAAGTCCTCTGGGCGCTGCAAAAAGAACCAGAAGAGTTTAAGCGAGAAGCGCGCCTGTTATTGGCTTTGAAGCTCTACGAGAGCGGTAAACTGAGCGGCGGACTTGCTGCACGTATTGTGGGAATGCCGCGGAACTTTTCCCGCAATACGGGATGAGTTCCTTTTCGTTATTCCCGGTAACCGCTTCAAAAGTTAGAATGACGCTCCATGGATTAAAGCTGTCTTGCTGGCGGGCGAATAATTCGGCTTGAACGACGCCAACCTAAATCCATTGGTTATGAATCGCTATCTTTCCGTAACTGTATTTTCCGCTGGCATGACCACCCTGGCGCTGGAGTTGACCGCCTCCCGCCTGCTGGGCAGCGTTTTCGGCACGAGCAATCTGGTCTGGGCCAGCATCATTGGATTGATTCTGATCTATCTGGCGGCAGGCTATTTCATCGGCGGTTCCTGGGCCGATCGCTCACCCTATTTCCGCACCCTGTTCAAGATCCTTGCCTGGGGCGCATTCATAGCAGGGCTAGTGCCCCTGGTCGCTCGCCCAGTCTTGCGCCTGGCCGCAGACGCTTTCGATCAACTCCAGGTGGGCATCCTGTTTGGCTCTTTCACAGCGGTTTTGATCCTCTTCAGCATTCCGGTCACTCTGCTCGGAGCCATCTCGCCTTTTGCAATCCGTCTGGCGATCCGCGATCCGCAGCAGTCCGGCCAGGTTTCTGGACGCATCTATGCAATCTCCACCCTGGGCTCCTTCCTGGGCACCTTTCTGCCGGTGCTGCTGTTCATCCCGCTGGTCGGCACCACCTGGACGTTCGTCATCTTCAGCCAGTTCTTGCTGTTGATCGCCCTGGGCGGTTTGTGGCTGGATGGCGGCTGGAGGAACGCGGCGCGTTTTGCCTGGATGCCGCTTGTGCTGTTCGCGCTTGCCCTGGCCTGGGCGGCGCGGCCGATCAAAACCACCGCCGGGCAGATCTACGAGACCGAATCAGAATACAACTACATCCAGGTCCTCGAACTGGGTGGTTATCGCATCCTGCGCCTGAACGAAGGCCAGGGACAGCACTCTATCTGGCATCCCATCGAGCTGGACTATCTCGGGCCATGGGAGCAGTTCCTGGCTGCGCCGTTCTTCAATCCGGCTCCCTATGGCCCAGAGCGCGTTCAGAGCATGGCCATTGTCGGCCTGGCAGCCGGCACCTCGGCGCGTCAGGCTACAGAAGTCTTCGGCCCCATTCCGATCGACGGTTTCGAAATCGATCCGGAGATCATCCGCGTTGGGCGCGATTATTTCGACATGAACCAGCCCAATCTGAACGCCATCGCTCAAGATGGGCGTTGGGGCCTGGAGCACAGCCGGCGCCGCTATTCGATCATCGGCGTGGATGCATATCGTCCGCCTTACATCCCCTGGCACCTGACCACGCAGGAATTTTTCCGGCTCGTCTATGATCGCCTGCTTGAAGATGGCGTGCTGGTGGTCAATGTCGGCCGCTCGCCTACCGACCGGCGCCTGGTGAATGACCTGGTGGGCACCATCCGCACGGTGTTCCCGTCGGTTTATGTGATGGACGTGTCAGGGTCGTTCAACTCGATCATCTATGCTACCCGACAGCCCACGCAGATCGAAAACCTGTACAACAACCTGGCCTCGCTTTATGGACGGCCTGAAGTACATCCCTTGCTGGTGCGTTCGCTGGAACGTGTGGTCGCCAACCTGCAGCCCACGCCCGACAGCGGGGCGGTTTACACCGATGACTGGTCGCCGATCGAATGGATCACCAACCGCATGGTGCTCAGCTACGTGTTGTTTGGGGATCTGGAAAACATCCAAGAAGGAGCGAATCCATGAACTTTGCCGCCACTTCGACCACTTCCAGAATTTACGCTGCGCTTGGCTGGCTGGTCACCTTGCTGATGCCGTTGGTGCTGGTGCTGACTGCGGTGCGCTTGCTGATGATGCCG
>CAZCYV010000029.1:0-23373 GCA_964503145.1 uncultured Anaerolinea sp.
CCGGACAGCGTTACGAAACACTGGTGGTCAGAAGCCCATTTGAATGATGGAAAATCAAGCCAGGATTTGGTCATGGAAAGCTACTTTGCCATCACACCTCCTGGTTTACAAGAGCTGACCGCCCTTGAGCTGCACCGGTTAGGGTTGCTCGACGGAGCCGCCGTCCCCCAGCCCGGCGCGGAAAGCGGCGGTGTTTCTTTTACCGGTGGTTTGGAGGCGCTCTACCGCGCCAACCTGCACCTGCGCACGGCCAGCCGGGTGATCGTGCGGCTGGGCGATTTCTACGCCGCGGCCTTCTCTGAGCTGCGCAAGAAAGCCGGGCGTTTAGCCTGGGAACGCTACTTGGCCCCCGGCCAGCCGGTCAGGCTGCATGTGACGTGTCACAAATCGCGGCTGTATCATTCGGATGCGGTGGCGGAGCGGGTGGCCGGGGCGATCGGCGACCGCCTGGGACGGCCGGCGCCGCTGGTCAAACCTGCCGAGAGCGAGGGCGACCATCCGCCGCAGCTTGTGATCGTGCGCTTAGTGAACGATCATTGCACGATCAGCATCGATTCATCGGGGGCGCTGCTGCATCGGCGCGGCTACCGCCTGGCGACGGCCAAGGCGCCGCTGCGCGAGACGCTGGCGGCAGGGATGCTGCTGGCCAGCGGCTGGGATCGAACCTCGCCGCTGCTCGACCCCTTCTGCGGGTCGGGGACGATCGCCATCGAGGCGGCCTTGATGGCGAAAGGGATGCCCCCAGGGGCGAAGCGACGCTTTGCGTTCATGGACTGGCCGGGCTACGACGGGCAACTGTGGGAAGCGTTGCTGGAACAAGCACGGTCACAGATAGCGGGTGAAGCGCCCATCATTCAGGCGTCCGACCGGGATGCCGGGGCGATCGAACTGGCGCGCGCCAACGCCGAGCGCGCGGGCGTAGCCGGCGACATCGAATTTGCCTGCCGGGCGGTATCGGCGATCCAGCCGCCGCTAGCGCCGGGGTGGGTGGTGACCAATCCGCCGTATGGGTTGCGTTTAGGTGGAAACAAGGATTTGCGCAACCTGTACGCTCAACTGGGCCACGTGTTGCGCAAAAGCTGCTCTGGCTGGCGGGTGGCGATCCTGTGCAGCGATCAGCGCCTGCTGGCGCAGACCGGCTTGAAGCTGGTCCCGTTGATGCGGACGGTCAATGGCGGGATCAGCGTGAGTTTGGGGGTGGGCCAGGTGCCTTAGCGCTTATTTGGGGAGCACATCCAGGGGGTTGACATTCGACCCCAGTTGCTTGTCGTAGATGTTCAAGTGAGTGTGATAGCCGCAGGGGCGCCCGGTGCACAGGCGCCCATAAGCATCCAGCGTGTAGCCGTGGTTGCTTTCCGTGCCAACGGGCTGGCCGATTTTCACGCGTTGACCGACCTGAACGGTGTAATCGCCGTGCAGCATCAGAATCTTGTAGCGTGAATTTTCGATGATCAACGTGGGATTGCCGTATTGATCGACGTACAATTCGGTGACTTCGCCGTTGATCGGGGAAAGGATGGTGGCGCCTTTGCCGGCGGCGATGTCGATCGCCAGGTGGCCGTAGGACATGCCGTGAAGCCCCTGGGTCAGGATGAAGCGTTCGTAAGGCCAGGCTATGGCGGAAGGGTCATCCTCTTCCTGGAGCTGGGCTGCGTCGGATTGGGTCAGCCCGCCATTGGCTTCCGTCGCCGGTTCCGCCGTCGGGGCGTTCGCCGAGACCACCAGCGGCTGGCTGAAGGTCTCCGAAACGCCGGAGAACCAGCCGCGGTCGCTGAGCAGGTTGAAGATAATGAAAACGAAAAACATCACCCCGACCAGGGTGAGCGCGTCGAACCGCCCACGATACAAATCATCGCTCCTGTAAGCAAGGCTGAGACATGTCTCGATTATAGCACAAATGTTCTGTATTCTACCGGTTTTCATGATTAAGAAAACGAAACCGGGTTCAGAGAACCCGGCTCCACGAACTTCTATACCGGCAGAAATCCTATCGCTCAGTGGGCGTAGGCCATGTCGAGCAGTTCCATGACATGAAAGACGGGCAGCAGCTTGCCCTGCTTTTGCAGGTGATTACGGATCTGCACCATACACCCAATGTTGCCCATTGCCACCGCTTCGGCGCCGCTTTGAAGGATGTTCAATGCTTTTCGATGGCCCAATTCGGCGGCGATCTCCGGCTGCTCCAGATTATAGGTGCCCGCCGAACCGCAGCAAGTCGTGCCATCCGGGATTTCGAGCAAGGTCAGGTTGGGGATGGCGGCGAGCAGGCTGCGGGGCTGCGAGGTGATCGTCTGAGCGTGGGCCAGGTGGCAGGCGTCGTGGTAGGCGACTTTGAGCGGCTGCGGCAGCGGCGGCGCTTCCCGCACACCCAAACGCTCCAGAAACACGTGAATGTCCTGAACTTTGTGGGCAAAAGCAGCCGCGATTTCCTCGTCCGGCTGGCCTTTGAACAGCAGTTCGTATTCTTTCATCCCCGAACCACACCCGGCGGCGTTGGTCAGGATGGCGTCCACGTCCTTCGGGAAGGCCTTCAGGTTCTGGCGAGCCAGCGTCCGCGCCTGCGCGTGGTCGCCGGTGTGGATCAGCAGCGCGCCGCAGCAGCCCTGCTCCGGGGGGACGACGACTTCGACGCCGTTCTTCGCCAGGACGCGCAGGGTGGCCCAGTTGATCTCCGGCGCCAGTGTTTGCTGGACGCAGCCGACCAACAGGGCGACGCGCGCCCGGCGCGGCCCTTCGGCGGGCGTCAGGGCTGGCAGCGGCCTGGAGGGCGGCAAGCGGTCGGGGAGCATCTCCAACATGGCCTGCAATTCGTCGGGCAGCCAGGAACTCAATGGCCTGACCAGCTTCCCGGCTGTGGCCGCCGCGCGAAAGCGAGCCGCGTAGGGCAACGTCTGGGTGACCAGGCTGTGCTGAACCCTTTTGGCTGTGCTGCGCGGCGCCTGGCTGCGGGCATAGGCGCGGAAAGGCGTGACCAGCTCGCCATAGCGCACGCCAGAAGGGCAAGCGGTGACGCAGGCCAGGCAGCCCAGGCAGCGGTCGATGTAGGGGGCGGCTTCTGCCAGCAACACCTCGCCTTCGAGAACGTTTTTCATCAAGACGATCCGGCCGCGTGGGGAGTCCATCTCCTCCCCTAAGACCGAATAGGTGGGGCAGACAGACAGGCAGAAGCCGCAGTGGATGCAGGTTTCGATGGCCTGCGCCATCGACTCCACCTGGGGGCCGATGCTTTTCGATAGCTCTGATAGCGAGATGGCGTGCTGCATCTCAGACCTCCATGAAGTGGCGCGCCGGATCCAATGCGTCTTTGACGCGGCGGTAGAACGGCCGCCCGGTGAATTCGCCCAGGCGCGGCAGTCCTGGGTCGCCGAAGAACGCCGTTCCATTCAGCCGGAGCTGCTTGAACCAGGCGTTGATTTCCTGCAAGGGGGCGTCTGCCGCCAGCCAGGCCATCTGCCCGCCGCAGGAATAGCGGCGCATCACGGGTCGATCCGCAAGGAAGGCTTCTACCTCGGGTATTCTGCCGGGGGTCAGGGCGGCTTTGACCACCGTCGCCTGCGGCGGCGCCCAGTCCATCTCAATGGCCGATTTCCAGAAGCGCGCCTCGTCTGCCCCCTGGAAAGCTTCGCCGCGCTGGTCGAAGGCGGCGCGCAGCCGCTCCAGACGCGCGGGCAGGGCCTTTTCCAGCCCCCCCAGGCGTACCCAAAGGGTGTACTTGCTTTGCTCGGGGACGAGATCCAGGGCGTCGATGTCCAGGCGGGTTGCGGCGGCATGTTGCATTGCCTGCAGCGCGCCCGGCAGATCGTCCAATTCCAGGCGCAAACTGGCATAGGCCTCCGGCTTGGGCAGCACTTTGAAGGATAGCTCCACCAGCACGCCGAAGCCTCCCAGGCTGCCGACCATCAGCTTGGGCAGATCGAAGCCGGCGGCGTTTTTCACCACCTTGCCGCCGCCGCGGATCAGATGCCCATTGCTGTTGATGTAACGCACGCCGATCAGGAAATCTCGCAGGCCCCCGTAATGATAGCGTCCTGGGCCGCTGGCGTTGGCGGCGACCGTGCCCCCCAGGGTGGCGCCGCGCTCGACGAACAGCGGATCGAAAGGCAGGTACTGCCCGTGCTCCGCCAGGGTTTGCGCCACCTGCGCCACGGGCGTCCCGGCCAGCGCGGTGAAGGTGAATTCGCCTGGTTCGTATTCCAGCATCCCGCTGAGCTGGGTCATCTCCACCACATCCATCTCGTCGGATGGCGTGGAAAGGGCAGGCTTGGTGCCGCCGCCGCGCGGCAACAAACGCGTCGATTGCCGCACGAAGGCGCAGGCCTGCTCGATGGTCTTTGGCTGTGCAATTGTCATCAGGGCCTCCACAAATCACTCAGCAGAGCGGAAAGCCTGGGCGATGACCTCCCTGAGTGGTCATTCTCGGGAGATGATGCCCAATCTTTCCAGAGGGTGAGGGCCAGTGGTCCTTAACGAAGGGGTTGTTCCGTCGGGGAACATTTTGCCGCGATTGGCGATCTCCTTGGGATCCATCGCCAGGCGCAGCCGCTGCATGGTGTCGATATCGTCCTCGTTGAACATCTCCGGCAGGTAGGCGCGCTTCTCGACTCCCACGCCATGCTCGCCGGTGATCGAGCCGCCATATCCCACGCACAGGCGCAAGATCTTGCCGGCCAGCTCTTCGGCACGCTCGTAAGCGCCGGCCTCGCGGCCGTTATACAGGATCAGCGGATGCAAGTTGCCATCGCCGGCGTGGAAAACGTTGGCCACGCGCATCCCGTACTGTTGGCTGAGCCGGCCAATCTCGGCCATGACCGTGCCCAGACGGCTGCGCGGCACGACCCCGTCTTGCACCAGATAGTCGGGGCTGAGACGGCCGACGGCAGAAAAGGCGCTCTTGCGGCCTTTCCAGATGCGCAGACGGTCTGCCTCGTCCTGGGCGACGCGCATCGCGTCCGGCCGGGTGGATTGCAGCACATCCATCAGCACCTTGAATTCCTCGGCTACCTGATCGCGGTCGCCTTCCAGTTCGACGATCAACACCGCCTCGGCGCCTGGCGGGTAGTTGGCCTGCACGGCGGCTTCCACCGCCTGGATCGCCAGGCGATCCATGAACTCCAAAGCGCCGGGCAGCAACCCGGAGGCGACGACCTTCGAGACCGCTTCCCCGGCCGCCTCCAGGCTGCTATAGGCAGCCAGGACGGTTTGATACTTTTCCGGCTTGGGCATCAGGCGCAGGGTGATCTCCAGAGCGACGCCGAACAGGCCTTCGGAGCCGACGAACAGGCCGGTCAGATTCAGGTCGCTGTCTTCCAGGCTCTCTCCGCCCAGGGTGACCACTTCGCCGTCCGGCAGCACCGCCTTGATGCACAGGACATGATTGCTGGTCATGCCATATTTCAAGCAATGCGCGCCGCCGGCGTTGAAGGCCAGGTTGCCCCCGATGGTGCAAATGATCTGGCTGGCGGGGTCGGGGGCGTAGTACAGGCCATAGGGCGCTGCGGCTTTGGAGACATCCAGGTTGACCACGCCCGGTTCGACCACCGCCAGGCGCTCTTGAGGGTCCAGGCGCAGGATGCGATTCAGGCGGTTGAGGGCGATCACCAGGCCATCTTTGATCGGCAGCGAACCGCCAGAGAGGCTGGTGCCACTGCCTCGGGCGACGAAGGGGATCTGAAAGCGGTCGCACAGGCGCACCGTCTCGATCACATCTTCCTGCGTCTCAGGGATGACCACCGCCAGCGGGCGCACCTGGTAAGCGGTCAGGGCGTCGGATTCATAGGGGATCAACTGCGCCGGTTTGGTGAGCAGCCGATCGGCGGGGTATCGCTTCGATAAGGCGACGAGGAAATCCTGTCTTTCCATGGGGCACTCTCCCGGGTCAGCCGTTTTCCAGGGTTTCGCTGACCAGTTCCAAATCTTCGGGCAGGTCCATGTCCAAAGCCAGCGAGGGCATGTCGCAGATTTCGAGGCGCGCGCCCGCCTGGCGGGCGCGTTCGCAGTGACGCTGGAAAGAGCCTGGCCCAAACTCGTACTCGATCAGGCCGGCGGGGCAAACCAATAAAGCGTTTGTGCCGTCCTGACGGCGATCTGGAGCGACCACCACCACGGGTGGTTTGACGGCGCGCTCCAACATCAGGCGCACATCCTCAGGGGTGATCAGCGGCAGGTCGGCTGGAACGATCAACACGCCGCGGGTGGCATAGTTCTTGGCGACCACCGTCGCCCGGGCGAGGGCGACGTTCAGGTGCGGCGAACCGTTTTCTTGCACGGTGCGGGCGCCATATTCCCGCGCCAGGGCCAACGCTGCCTGGTCGCGGCTTACAACTAAAACATGCTCGATTTCTGGGATCGCCGTCAGCGTGTCCAGGGTGTGGGCCAGCATGCGGCGATTCAAATCTGAACGCTCATCGGGCGTGAGCACCTCAGCCAAGCGTGATTTTCCATAACGAAGGGGCTTAACAGGGACGATCGCCCACAAAGTCATCGAAACATCTCCCTTTACACAAAGTGAACAGGCGTTGAAGTATGGAAACAGACCCGGCGGTCTGACGCTTGGGCGAATTCTCTCCTCATCAGTTCGATATCAGTTCAATGGATCCATTTGGCCCCGAAGTCGATCACCTCCTTTGCTAAACGAGCTCGATCCAGCGGCGTTTTCATCAGGATATTGGTCACAAGCGTCTCGATCGCTAATCTTTGGATCTCCGATGCCAATGCAGCATCCTGATGGTCGATGACGAAACCTTTCAACAAACGGTCATAGTGGCGAGCGACCGCGGCGGCGCTGGGTGGGATGCCCAACTCGGCGAACATCTTACCCGCCGGCCCTTTGACTGTTTGCCCGCCAATGATCGGCGAAACGGCCACGACGGGGCGAGCAGCCACGGCGGCTCGGACGCCCGGGATCGCCAGGATCGGATCCAGGCTCACCCATGGATTAGAGGGACAGAACACAACCAAATCAGCTTGATGGACTGCATCTAACACCCCTGGCGCCGGGGAGGCTGTTTCTGCTCCCTGGAAGCGAAAGCCGGTGACGACCGGTTGACATTGGCGACGGACGAAATACTCTTGAAAGGGCATTTCACCCTCAATAGTATACACCCAAGTGGGCGTAAAGTCATCAGTCATCGGCAGGATTCGCGGACGAATCCCCATCACCTGACAAAAGTGTTGGACGATCTGACTCAACGGCTGGCCAGCGCGATGGCGGCGGGTGCGCTCCAGGTGCAGCCCCAGGTCCTGGTCGCCCAATCGAAACCAGGCGGGGCCGCCCAACTGGCTGATGACCTGCAAGGCGCGCCAGGTCTCGTCGGCGCGGCCCCAACCGGTGATCGGATTGGCCACCCCGGCCAGGGTGTAGCACACCGTATCCAGGTCGGGGCAGATGTACAGCCCCAGGTGCTCGAAGTCATCGCCGGTGTTGACGATGATGGTCAGCCGCTCCGGGGGCAGCACCTGCGCCAGGCCATCCGCCAGGCGCGCCCCGCCCACGCCTCCGGCCAGGGCGACCACCTTGATATCGGGGATTTGGTCTTGAGCCATCGGCCTCCTAGAAAAACCGGGCCACTTCTTCGAGCGGACGGCGAGGACGTGGCGGGGGAATTTGCGCCGGATAACCAAGCAGGATCAACGCCTGCGGCTGCCAGTTCTGCGGCAGGCCCAGCGCCTGTTGGGCCGCCGTCGGCGCGAACAAGGGGGCGCACATCCACACGCTGCCCAGGCTTTCCGCCCAGGCCGCCAGGAGCAAGTGACCTCCCGCCAGCGCCACGCTCTGGATGCCCATCCAATGCTCGTATTGCTGGCGCGCCGGGTCTGGGTAAGCGTCGCCGACGCTTGGGTCCAGGCAAAGCAAGATTGCCAGGGGCGCTTCGCTGATGCGCTGGCGAGAGCGAGTGACCCGCAGTTCCACTTCTGCGGCTGGCAAGCCATCGGCCAAAAGGTCCTGGCGAAAGGCCTCGGCCAGGGCGTGCGCCAATCGCGCGCGGGCTGCGGGGCTGGCCAGCACGGCGAAGCGCCAGGGTTGGCGGTGATGCGCCGAGGGCGCCCAGGTCGCCGCTTCCAGGATGCGCCTGACCACCTCTTCGGGCACCGCCTGCGGCTGGAAGCGGCGCACCGAGCGGCGGCCGCGCAGCCAGGACGAAGCCGGCTCCCGCTGAACCAGGCAGGCGCGCATGTCGGCGCCGTTGAGGAAATCCAGAGCGATCTGTTTTTCGGCCTCGGTGCATCCCAGCAGCAGTTTGATTTCTGCGTCGCGCTTGGCCAGATCCACGGTCAGGGCCAGAGCGTCCAACAACCGTTCGGGGCGCGAACCCAGGAACAGGTCGATGCCGCCTCCGTCCACGGTTGTCGTGTCCCGCAAGAAGCCGTAATCCAGCGGATAGATCAAATCTGGGAAGGCAGGGTGGGCGGAGCCTTTGGGGCGGTCGATTTCGATCTGGCTCTCGGAAACCAGTTGATCCAAAAAGCGCCAGAAATCCTGGTTCATGGGATCAGCGGAACAGGTCCTGCTCGCGCGGGCGCAGTAACTCGCTCAGCGAGGCTTCGCGCAAAGGGTAAGGAAAGCCGCGCACGTGCACGACCGGCGTGCCCTCGGCGGCCTGCCCCATGACCAGCGAGGCGGCGCCGGCCAGTTCGTCGGCCACGCCCACCTGGGTGATCTGCAGACGGTAGTCGAACAGGTCGGCCCAGCCGCGCATATCCACCAGCCCGGGCATGCCGGAGATGCCAATCGCCATGCCGACGGTGCCCAGGCGCCAGGCTCGCCCATGCGAGTCGATGATCAACACCCCCAGGCGCGCCCCGCTGGCGGCCTCCAGGCGCTGGCGCAGGGCGCAGGCCGAAGCATCGGGGTCCTTGGGCAGCAGTAAAACCCAGTCCTCGGCTTTGCCTGCGGCGCCATGCACGTTCGAATGGTCGATCCCGGCGTTGGCGCAGATGAACCCCAGCCGATGCTCGACGATGATCGTGCCAGGCCGGGTGCGCAGGATCTGACGGCTCTCGCTCAGGATGAGCTCCACCAGGCGCGGGTCTTTGTCGGTGCAGGCCGCCAACTCCAGCGCTCGAGGTGAAGGCGTCACCTGAGAAAGATCCACCAGCCGGCCCTCGGCTTTGGAGACGATTTTCTGCGCCAGGACGAGGATATCGCCATCCATCAGGGAGAGATGCGCCCGGTCGAGCGCCTGAAGGATCAGCGATGCCAGGTCATCCCCGGGCGAGATGAGCGGCAGGCCAGGGAGCGGGGTCAACGTGAGCGTCATCAGAGGCTATCTTGGGATGCCGGTGATGCCAATGCTGGCGGTCTTGACGCCATAGCGCGCGTTCAGGCTGATGAGAATGGAAGTCAAACCTTCGACGACGATGGCGTTGTCCAAATTGCCGGCGTAAAAGCCGCGCATTCCGCCGGCCTCGGCCAGGCGGATCACTTCCTCGGCCGCCTGTGGATCATCGGCGCAGACCAGCACATCCAGGTCCAGCGATTGGCCCAGATTTTTCTTCAGCGCATGGGCGGGGACATTCTGAAATGCCGCCACCACCCGCACCCCCGGCCCGAGGATCTGCTGGGCGATGCGCCCGGCGGAAGGCGGCTCTGGCGGCCGCGGATCGCGAAAGTCCACCCGCGCCGTGGCGTCCACCAGGATTTTGCCCTGCAGGTCTTCCTTCAGGGCTTCCAGGGCGCTCTGGTGCGCCGCCTGGACGACGGTGAGCACGCACAGGTCCGCCTGGCGCGCGGCGAGGCTATTCTCCATGCCGCGGATGGTGTCGATGCCCAATTTGGCGTTCAACTCAGCGGCAGTGGCTTCGGCCTTTTCCTGCTGGCGTGAGCCGATGATGATCGGGTAGCCGGCGCTGGCCCAGCGCAGCGCCAGGCCGGGGCCTTCTTTACCGGTGCCGCCCAGGATGGCGATGGTGGGGAGGGGGTTTGCTGACATGAATGCTCCTGAAAGGCGTGATGGAATTGGATCACGAAAACTGCTGGTAATAGCGCTCCCAGACTTTGGGCGCTAGCTGGCGCGCTTTGGCGGCAATTTCGGCTTCGTCCAGGGTGAGCAGTTGACGGTCGCGCATCAGCACCCGCCCGGCGACGATGGTCGTGGTCACCATGCTCTCATGGAAGCCGAAAATGATCTGCCAAGGCAGGTTGCCGACGGTCAGCGGCGTGTGGGGGTGGTAATCCACGAAGATCAGGTCTGCATGCGCGCCGGGCGCCAAAACCCCTAAAGGCGCGTCGCGGAAGAAGCTCTCCGCCAGGCGGGCGTTGTGATCGGCGGCCATGCGCGCCACATCCGCCCCGTTCATACGGCGCGGGTCGCGGTGCCAGACCTTGTGGAGCAGGTAAGCGGTCTTCCACTCTTCCCACATGGTGTGCGAGAACCCGTCCGTGCCCAGGCAAACCTTGACCCCAGCGCGCAGCAGGCTCTCCACCTCGGCTGCGCCCACGCCGTTGTTCATGTTGGAGCGCGGCTGATGGGTGACCCAGGTGTTGGTCTCGGCCAGCAGGCTCACTTCGCGGGCGTCCACATGGATGGCGTGCGCCACGATGGTTTGCGGGCCGAGAATGCCGTGCGCCTGCAGGCGGTCGATCACGCGCCTGCCGGATTTGGCCAGGCTATCGTACTCATCCGCTTCGTGCTCGGCGACGTGGATGTGAAACCCCACGCCTTCGGGGGCGGCCTGGCGACAGGCGTCCAGGGTCTCGGCCGAGAGGGTCAGGCTGGCGTGCAGGCCGAAGGTCGCCGCCACGCGCCCGCCAGCGATGTTTTCGTTGCGCGCCCGGCGAATGAAGCGCACGTTCTCCTGGATGCCGGCGCGCGCTTTTGCCTGCCCGTCGCGGTCGGTGACTTCGTAGCACAGCACGGCGCGCAGGCCGGAGCGCTCCACCGCTTCGGCGATGACATCCAGCGAGCCGTCGATGGCGTTGGGCGAGGCGTGATGATCGATCAGCGTGGTCGTGCCGTGTTTGATCGCATCCACCAGCATCACTTCGGCCGAGGCGCGCACATTCTCATAAGTGAGCGAGCGATCCAGCGGCCACCACAGCTTCTGCAAGATTTCAGGGAAGTCTTTGGGGGCCGGCCCCGGGATGGCCAGGCCGCGGGCAAAGGCGCCGTAAAAATGGGTGTGGGCGCAGATGTTGCCGGGCATCACGTACTGGCCGCGCGCGTCCAGGCGCTCGGCCTGGGGGTGGCGCGCCAGCAACTCCGCCTGCGGCCCCATCTCTGCAATCCGACCATCCTGTATCAAGACGGCGTGATCCGTCAGGATCTGATTGGGCTCTCCCCAGGTGATCAAGGTGGCATTGGTAATTAACATTTCGAGGCCTCAGTCGAATATCGTGGGTAAGTCGGGGTGCTCATGAGTGCGGAACGCATCCTCGATGTGGCGCACGTAGGTGCGGTTCTGCGAGAGATGGGCAGGGATTTCATCACGGGCAAAGAAGGCCACCTCGCTGGTCTCGGAGCTGGGGCGGGCCTCGCCATCGATCAAGTCGCACAAAAAGACGATCTTGAAGGCGTGGAACAACTCCAACGGGCCGACGCGGTTGGCGTCATAGACGCCGATCACCCGCCGCGCTTTGACGTGAAAACCAGCTTCCTCCCAGGCTTCGCGCTCGGCGGCCTCGGAGGGCACATCGCCCACGTCCGCCCAGCCGCCGGGCATGGTCCAGCCGCCGTCCTGGCGCTCTCGCACCAGCAGGAGCTTGCCATCCCGAAAGACCGCGGCGCGCACGTCCACTCGCGGCGTGGCGTAACCGATCTGGGCGTGGAACGCATCCAGCAACGGCGCGTACTCTAAGTCGGAGCATTCGCTGATGATTTCGGCTGCGATTTGCGTCAGACGCCGGTAGCGCTGGCGCTGGTAATCGTTTTCTGCATAGTGATAGCCGGTCTGAGACAGGGCCTGTATCTCACGCGCCCATTCCAGCCAGCGCGGCACACTTGGGTAGGTCATGATCTGGCTGCCAGCTCCCGTACGATTTGCTCCTGATCCACCGGCAGGCGGTCGAAGCGCACGCCCACGGCGTTGTAGATGGCGTTGGTGATCGCCGGGCTGGTGGGCACGCTGACAATCTCGCCCACTCCTTTGGCGCCATACGGCCCCTCCGCCGTGGGATGCTCGACGATGAACGAAATGATCTCGGGGGTCTGGACGATCGACGGGATGCGATAGCGCGCCAGGCGATCGGTGAAGACCTGGCCTTGTTCGACGATGAATTTCTCGGTCAGGGCATTGCCCAGCCCCATCATCACCCCGCCCTCCACCTGGCCTTGAAGCCCGAGCGGGTTGATGGCTTTGCCCACGTCGTTGGCGGCGATGACGCGCAGCACGCGCACCTCGCCGGTGAGGGTGTTGACCTCCACCTCGGCGGCTTGAGCAGCGAACGAGAAGGCGAAGTGCATATCGCCGCCCTGGCCCAAGGGTTGCGTCTTGGGAGCCCAATACTCGTACAGGACGCGGGGATCGCGGCCCTCCGAGCGCATGATGCGCACCACCTCGCCCAGGGGAACCGTATGACCATTCACCTGCGCCAGACCTTCGATGAAGCGCACCGATTCGGGCGGCTGATCGTATTTCTCGGCCAGCGTGGCGGCGATCGCCTGGCGCAAGGTGCGGGCGGCGTGCAGGGCGGCGTTGCCCGTGACGTAAGTCTGGCGCGAGGCGGTGGTCGGGCCGCCGTCGGGGGTCAGGTCGGTGTCCATCACCAGGACGCGCACGCGGTTCGGAGGCTGATTGAACTCCTGCGCCACGATCATTTGCAGCACGGTCACCAGCCCCTGCCCCAGCTCGGCGGAGGCGGTGCGCACTTCCAGCGTCCCATCTGCGTGCAGCTCGACTTCCGCGCCGGCTTTATCGGGCGCGCCGCCGCCCAGTCCGGTGTTCTTGTAGCCCACGGCGAAGCCCCAGGCGCGGCGCAGGTGCGGCGCGCCCGCGACGGGGCGGGACTCGAAGGGGTTTTCGCCGCCCAGTCGGCGCATCTCGGCGTTCACCTTGTCGATGCACTCGAGCAGCCCGACGCTTTCGCGCAGTTGCTGACCGGTGTTGGTGATGCTGCCCACCCGCAGGGCGTTCAGGCGGCGAAGCTCGACCGGATCCATGTTCAGCGCGTGCGCCAGGTCGTCCATCATGCTCTCGATGGCAAAGGCGGATTGGGTAACGCCAAAGCCGCGAAACGCCCCGGCGGGAGGGTTGTTGGTGTACATGGCGTAGCAGTCGGCGCGGGCATGGGGAATTTCGTATGGGCCGGACGAATGCGTGGTGGCGCGGGTCATCACCTTCTCACCCAGCGAGGCATAAGCGCCGGTATCGCCGTACAGTTCGGTCTCTGCGGCGGTCAGGCGGCCATCGCGGCGGGCGCCGATCTTGACGCGGATTTGCGTGGCGTGGCGCTTGGGGTGCACCAGCAGGCTTTCGTGTCGGTCGAAGAGCAGCTTTACCGGCCGTCCGGTGGCCTGAGCCAGCAGCGCGGCGTGGATCTGGCCGGCGATATCTTCCTTGCCTCCGAAGCCGCCGCCCATCAGTTGGCCAACGATGCGCACGCGCTCTTCGGGCCAGCCCAGCGCCCGCGCCACCTGCTGGCGATCCTGGTAAGGGATTTGAGAACCGACGTAGATCTCCATACGCCCATCGGGCGTGGGGCGAGCGATGCTGCACTCCGGCTCCATGAAGGCATGGTCGGTAGCGGCGGTGTGATAGACGTGCTCCAGGATCACGTCTGCTTCCGCAAAGCCCTGCTCGACATCGCCCTTGCGCACCTTGATGTGCTTGAGCAGATTTCCCTTGGGGTGCAATTGCGGCACATCCGGCTGGCGCGCCTGGACCGGGTCGCTGATGACCGGCTGAGGGTCGTATTCCGCCTCGATCAGCTCCAGGGCCTGAGCGGCGATGTCGGCTGTCTCGGCGGCGACGATGGCCACGGCGTCGCCCACGTAGCGCACGCGCTCGCCCACTCCTACCATCACCGGCCAATCGAAGATGACAATGCCATGCCAGTGATCCCCAGGGATATCGTCCGCCGTCAGCACCGCCGCCACCCCCGGCAGGGCGCGCGCCTTGGAGACGTCCAGGCGGCGCAGGAACGCATGCGGCACGCCGGCGCGCTTGACCCGCGCATACAACATGCCCTCGAATTGCAGGTCGTCGGTGAATCTGGCTTTGCCGGTAACCTTATCCACCGCGTCCGGTCGGATCTGCAGCGTGCCGATCACCGGTTCGATCGGCGTACTTTCGATGAAATCCGGTGCAGCGACCGGCGTTCCCTGGCGAGCCGCCTGCGCGGCCGCCTGGATGGCGCGGATGATCGTCGGGTAGCCCGCGCAGCGGCACAGGGTGTCTTTCAGCGCCTGGCGGATCTGGGTTTCGCTGGGGTCAGGGGTGCGCCTCAGCAGGGCGTAGGCGGTCATAATCTGACCCGGGATGCAGAAGCCGCATTGAACCGCGCCATACAGCACGAAGGCCTGCTGCAGCGGATGCAGTTGGGCAAAACCCAGATCATCCTTCTGGGCGACCGCCGCGCCATGCGCCAGCCCTTCGATGGTGATCACCTCTCGGCCGGCGGCCTTGGCCGACGGGTAGGTGCACGCCAGGACCGGTTCGCCATCCACCAGCACAGTGCAGGCGCCGCACTCGGCTTCGTTGCAGCCGATCTTGGTCCCGGTGAGCCCCAGGCGTCGGCGCAACAAATCGGCGAGCATCTCGCCGGGCAGGGGGTCGAGCGAAACAGGATTACCATTAACGATTAATTCCATAGCCTCACCTCTAAGAATGCTTTACCGAGTGCGCGACCACGCCGTTGTCAGGGTCTCCTGCAGCAGCACCGCAGCCATCTGGCGGCGGTATTCGGCAGTGGCGCGATGGGGGCTGGTGCGAAAGCGCGCTTCCGCAAGCAGGGCCTGGGTCGCCTCTTGAAGAGCCGAAGCCCCCCAGGGTTTGCCTTTCAGCGCCGCTTCAGCCGCGTGCGCCCGATAGGGAGTCGGCCCTGCCGGGCCGATGGCGATGCGGATGTCGGCGATGCGTTCTTCGACGCGCTGCAACCACACCGACAGGTTCAGGATCGCAATCGCCACCCCTTGCGGACGCATCACACGCTGGAAGGCCGAGGCCTGACCCGGCTGGCGCAGCGGGAGATGAAAACCGACCAGGATTTCGCCGCGCGGATCCAGCGCCGAACGCCCAGGGCCTAAGAACAATTCCTGCATCGGCGCCCGGCGGCGACCGTTCAGGCTGGCGATCTCCGCCTGGGCGTCCAGGGCGAGCAAGGCGATGGTGCCATCCGCGGCGGGCAGGGCGTGGGCGACGTTGCCGCCCAGGGTGGCCGTGTTGCGCACCTGCGGCCCGCCGATCAAACTGGCGGCCTCGTACAACGCCTGGGCATGTTCGACCACCAACGGCGAGGCGATCACCCGGTTCAGCGGCACCCCCGCCCCAATGTACAAATTGTCCTGCTGGATCTCCAGCAGGCACATCTCAGGTATCCTGGTCACATCGACCAGAGCTTCGACAGGGGCATGTCGCCCCTGCTGCAGATCGAGCAGCAGGTCGGTGCCGCCGGCGATCAGCCGCGCTGCGCCTGGGGCTGTGGCCAGCGCCTGCAACGCGTCTGCAACGTTTTGGGCAATATGATAGTGTTTCCAGTATGGCATGGCGGTTTGCTTTGAGGTGCTTATTTTAACATGGAAATCTCATTTCACAATAGCGCGCTCGACTCAGAAGTGTTGTAAAATGGGGGGTTGTAGATGTTGTAGATATAGAAAGCCCATGAAGACCACTGTTCTGCGTTTTCACCGTTTGCTGGTAGATCACTCGATCTATCCGATCGTGCTATCCACCCTTTATTCCCTGGTTTTGTACGCCGGGCGAGCGCTTGGCAGCGGCGCGTGGGTGGTGTATGCCAATCTGGTCTGGAACCTGTTTCTGGCCTGGGTTCCATACGTGTTTAGCATCATTGCAGATGGCTTACATCGCCTGTTCCCCCGCCAATGGTGGTTGCAGGTGCCGGCGGGGGTGATCTGGCTGTTGTTCTTCCCGAACGCGCCCTACATCCTGACCGATTTCTTTCACCTGGCGCCGCGCTATGGCTCGCCGCTGTGGTACGACACGCTGCTGCTGATCGCCTTCTCGTTCACCGGCATTTTCCTGGCGTTTGCCTCGTTGCGCACGATGCAAAGATTGGTCAGCTACTACGCCGGAAGGTTCGCGGGTTGGGTCTTCGCCTTTTTTGCGCTGGTCTTGAGCGGCGTGGGGATTTACCTGGGGCGCTTCGAACGCTGGAATAGCTGGGACATGCTCACCCAGCCGGAGCGCATCCTGGCGGACATCTTAGCGCCGATGACCGACCCCTTGAACAGCCTGCGCTTTTTCGGGTTCAGCAGCCTGTTCACCGCTTTCTTGCTGATCTGCTATCTGATGTTCGCCACCATGAAACGGCCCGACGAAAGGAGCGCCTCGCATGTGGAAAGGCACCCTGGTCTCGATTAACATCGCTTCGAGCGGCAGCGCGCCGATGCAATCCGTGCGCCAGGTTCGCGCCCTGCCCGGGATTGGCCTGGAAGGGGATCGCTACGCCACCCGCCAGGGGACGTACTCAGACAAAGACGACGGCAGCCGCCAGGTGACGCTGATCGAGATCGAAGCGATCGAGGCCTTGCAGCGCGAGGCGGGCATCCACCTGTCGCCTGGGGAGGCGCGGCGCAATCTGGTCACCCGCGGCGCGCCGCTCAACCACCTGGTCGGCAAGACCTTCTGGGTGGGCGAAGTCGCCCTGCGCGGCATTCGGTTGTGCGAGCCTTGTCAACATCTGAGCAGCCTGACCCAGGCGGGCGTGCTGCCCGGATTGATCCACCGTGGCGGATTGCGAGCGGAAATTCTCAATGAGGGTATAATCCGTGAGGGAGATCCCATCACCGACACTATCGAACTGAGGCAACCTGCGGATGAATGACCAATTGAACACAGCACTGGACTACCTGAAGCAAAATCAAGGCCGATTTCTGGAAGAGCTGATTTCCTTCGTGCGCATTCCGTCGGTTTCGACGGAACCGTCTGCTAAGCCGGAGATGCAGCGCGCCGCCGAATGGGTCGCAGAACAACTGCGAGGCCTGGGGATGCAGAAGGTGCAGATCATGCCCACCGCCGGCCATCCGGTGGTTTACGGCGAGTGGCTCGGCGCTGGAGCGGATAAGCCCACGGTGCTGATCTATGGACATTACGATGTCCAGCCAGCGGAACCGCTGGAGCTTTGGGAAAGCCCGGCCTTCGAACCCACCGTGCGCGGCGAGAACCTTTACGGCCGCGGCGCCTCGGATATGAAGGCGCAGGTGGTCATCACCCTCAAGGCGGTGGAGGCGCTGACGCGCGCCGGCGGCATGCCGATCAACGTGAAATTCATCGTCGAGGGCGAAGAGGAGATCGGCTCTCCCAGCCTGGAAAAATTCCTGTCGGAAAACAAAGCCCTGCTGGCCTGCGATTTCGCCCTGAATCCGGATACCGGGATGATCGGAGCGCAGGTGCCGACGATCACCTACGGGCTGCGCGGCTTGGGCTACTTCGAGGTGCGCGTCTTTGGCCCCAGCCACGACCTGCACTCTGGCCTGTTTGGCGGCGCGGTGCATAACCCCGCTCAGGTGCTGTGCGAGTTGATCGCTGGCATGCACGACGAGCAGGGACGGGTGACGCTGCCCGGTTTCTACGACAAAGTGCGCCCATTGGACGATGAAGAGCGCGCTGAGTTGGCTCGGCTGCCGCTCGACGAGCAATTCTACCTGGAGCAGACGGGCGCGCCCGCCTTGTACGGCGAAGCTGGTTATACCGCCGTCGAGCGCGTGGCCGCCCGCCCCACGTTGGAGGTCAACGGGCTGCTTTCCGGTTACACCGGCGAAGGCTCGAAAACGGTGCTGCCTTCTAAGGCGATGGCGAAGATCTCGATGCGCCTGGTACCCGACCAAAACCCGGACGAAGTGCAACAACAGTTGCGGCGGTATCTCGAAGAGCGAGCGCCGAAGACGGTGCGCTGGGAGCTGATCAAACACGCCGGGGGCAAGCCGTCGATCACCGACCGCCATCATCCGGGTGTGATTGCCCTGCGCCGGGCTTTGGAGCAGACCTGGGGCATCCCGCCGGTCTTCAAGCGCGAAGGCGGCAGCGTGCCGGTGACAGCGCAGATGAGCGAGATTTTGGGGATCGAGTCGGTGCTGACCGGCTTTGGCCTGCCGGACGACAACCTGCACGCGCCGAACGAAAAGATGCACCTGCCCACGTTCTATCGCGGCATCGAGGCGCTCACGCGCTATTTCTATATCCTGGGGCAAGGTTAGGGGATGGAAGAGAAATTACCCGTCTATGGCGGGCAGGCGGTCATCGAAGGCGTGATGATGCGCGGCTCGCAAAGCATGGCCATCGCCATGCGCGCCCCGACTCAGGAGATCGTCGTCCACTGTGAGCCGCTCTCGGCGGTGTATCGCAGCAAGATCATGCAGACGCCGTTCGTGCGCGGCCTGATCGGTTTGTGGGACGCGCTGGGATTGGGGATGCGCGCCCTGACCATCTCGGCCAATCTGCAAACCAAGGAAGACGAAAAACTGGAAGGGCCGGCGTTGTATCTCTCCCTGGGGTTGTCGCTGGCGCTTGGGCTGGGCATCTTTCTGTTGGCCCCGGCGGCCGTTGGGCAGCTCGGCGAACGCTATCTGGGGATCAGCGCCTGGTGGAGCAACCTGCTGGAGGGGCTGGTGCGCCTGGCGCTGTTGATCGCCTATATCTACTTCATTGGGCGAATCCCGGACATCCGGCGGGTATTCGCCTATCATGGGGCGGAGCACAAAACGATCAACGCTTTCGAAGCCGGGGCAGAGTTGACGCCGGAGAGTGTGGCGCGCTTTCCCCTGGAGCACACCCGCTGCGGCACGGCGTTTTTGCTGACGCTGGTGCTGCTCTCGGTGGTGTTGTTCAGCCTGCTCGGCCCGCTGCCGATGGGCTGGCGGCTGGCGAGCCGCATTTTGCTCCTGCCGCTGCTGGCGAGCCTGTCATACGAGTACATCCGCTGGACGGCCAACCACATCCAGTCGCCGCTGGTGCGCTGGATGGTCAGGCCTAACCTGGCGCTCCAGCGCCTGACGACGCGTGAACCCAGTCGGGAGATGCTGGAAGTTTCGATCGCTGCTTTTAGGGCGATGCGAGACCAGGAAACGCGCTCCGGTTTGCATACTTAGGGCGCCATTCCAGAGCGCTGCGCCCGGCGCAGGAGGCGCTTCTCGGGCTGCCCCTGGCGGGCTGGTGGAAGCGGGCAGCATGTCAGAATGCGGTTTTTCACCTCGAATTGGATGGCTTTGGGCAATTGTGCTGCTGCTCGGCCTGGCGCTGACCGGCTGCGGCCTGGGCGATGAGGTCGGAAGGCCCTCCCCCTCGCCGCTTTCAGCCGTCTTGCCGACCGATACCACGCCCCCGCTGCCCGACCTGGCAATCCAAAGCGTTGCCCTGGTGAACGTCCAGCCGCGCGATGGCGCCTGCCCGGCGCCCGAAGAACTGATCCGCCTGGAGGTGAGCATCGCCAACCTGGGCGACGCCGACGCCTCTACATTTGTGGTGCAGGCGGACGATGCCCGTCAGGTCGTTTCAGAGGGCCTGGCGGCGGGGCAGGCGCTCACCCTCGGGTTTGCGATCCTCAATCCCTCGCCCTCCATCCGTGTGGATGTCAATTCGCAGGTGGTCGAAAGCGACGAGCGCAACAACCTCTTCACCGGCCGGCTTGCCACCCCCGCGCCGCCGCCAGAGTGCCTGGCCACCCCCACGCCGGTGGTGGCCTATCAAAACGCCGACCTGATCCTGGAAGGGCATACTGCCAGCGTTTTAGCGGTGGCGTTCTCACCGGATGGCAACCTGGTGGCCTCGGGATCGGTGGATAACAGCATGCGCCTGTGGCGGGTGGAGCAGGGCCAACTGCTGCGCACCACCCAGGGACATCCCTTTCCCATCCTGAGCATGCAATTCACCCCCAACGGCGCAACCCTGATCACCGGCTCGATGGATGGGCAGATTCGCCTGTGGCAGGTCTCGAACGGCAGCCTGGTGCGCAACGTGACGGCCCACGCCGGTTGGGTGAAGGATGTGGATATCTCCGCCGATGGAAAGATAATCGTCTCAGGCTCGGATGACTTTACCGTGCGCCTGTGGCGGCTGCCCAACCTCAACGCTGTCGAGACGATCGATGAAGGGATGACGGCGGTGAACAGCGTGGCGCTTTCGCCAGATGGCGCCTCCCTGGCCTTTGCCGAAGCCAACGGAAGCGTGCGCCTGTGGAAGCTGAACGGCGGGCGGTTGTTCACCCTGAAAAGCGTCCCCATCGAAGCGACCAGCGTGGCGTTTTCGCCGGATGGCCGCCTGCTGGCCTCCGGTTACGCCGATGGCACGCTCCGCATCTGGCAAATCGGCGATGGGAGCCTGGCGCAATTGCTCAAAGGCCACCCCCAGGCCGTAACCGACCTGGCCTTTTCCCCAGGCGGCGAGTGGCTGGTCTCTGCCTCGTCCGATCGAACGTTGCGGCTGTGGACGTTTGCAGAGCAGACTCTTCAGAGCATCCCGGCGGTGATCTATTCCGGGCACACTGGCGCGGTGCGCTGCGTGGATTTCTCGCCCCTCGGCGATCGCATCGCCTCCGGCTCGGATGATGGCAGCGTGCGCGTGTGGTCGCTGCCGCAGCCGGCGGCCCCCTGAGCGGTTGCGGCAGCGGCGCTACTCGCCGATGACCTGCACCATCAACTCACGGTTGCGTGGCCGGATGTCGAAGTCCAGGTAGATGATCTGCTGCCAGGTCCCCAGGGTGAGGCGCCCATCGACGAACGGCACGACCAGCGAAGGCCCAAGCAGGGCCGAGCGGATGTGGCTGTGTCCGTTGTAGTCGTTCCAGGCGGCGTGGTGGGCATAGGGGCGGTCAGCGGGGATGATTTCATCCAACAGGCGTTTGAGGTCCTTGATCGCGCCAGGCTCGTATTCCAGGGTCGTCAGGGCGCTGGTGGAAGACGGGCAGAACAGGGCGACGATGCCGTTTTGCAGGCCCGCCTCCACCAGGCAGGCAGCCACCTGGTCGGTGATATCCAGCACATCGGTGTTGCCGCGGGTGTTGAAAGAGATGGAAAGGCTTTTAACGGGCATGGTTTTATTATACCCGTGAGGGGCGGTTTGGGAATGTCTTCGCCGCGCGATCGGGCGATCTGTGCGGCTTTCCGACCCATCGCGATGCGCCCCGCTAAGTTATAATCCACTGGCAGATGACGGAGGCTGATCTGAAGACTTACATTTACCATATCGCCCGCGGCCAGGGGCCGCCGGTGATCTTCCTGCACGGCGTGGCGGCTTCGCTGTACGATTGGGACTCCCTGTTGCCGGCGGTGGCGGGCGCCGGTTATCGCGCCTTCGCCCTCGACCTGCCCGGGCATGGCGAAAGCGAAAAGCCGGACGACCCGGCTGCCTATACCGCCGGGCGGGTGGAGCAGGCGCTGGAAGCCTGGCTGCAAAGCCTGAAAGATGGCCCACCCTACATCTTCGTTGGGCATTCGTTCGGCGGGTATCTGAGCCTGCGTTATGCGCTGCGCTGCCCGCAGCAGGTGCGGGCGCTGGTGCTGATCGATCCCTATTACTCGCCGCGGCAGCCCCAGCCGCTGCTGCGCTGGTTCCTGCCCCGCCCCACGCTGGGCATTCGGGTGATGCAGATCACCCCGCTGCCGCTGATCGACCGCGTGCTGGGCTGGGATCCGGTGGATGCGTCCCGTTTCTCTGCCGAGGCGCGCTGGCAGGTCGCCGTGGATTACAAGCGCGCCTCGCCGCACATCCTGAACTACCCCCGCACCATCCGCGACCTGACTCCGCAACTGGGGCAAATCCGGGCGCCCACCCTGGTCATCTGGGGCGATCACGATCTGACCCTGCAACCTTCGTCTTTCCCGCCGCTGGTGGCGGCGATCCCCGGGGCGGTCGGCCATCCCATCCCCGGCTCGGGGCATCAGCCGCACATCGGCCAGCCGGAGCGGGTGCAGAAGCTGGTGCTGGATTTCCTGGCCGGGCTGGAGCCGGCGACGGCCAACCACCGCGCCTGAACTTTGGGCCGGCGTTTTTGCGGGGAGTTGACGCGCTCCAGCGCCTCCGGTACAATCAGTGTCCACGAGTTGGAGGCTGGTATGAGCGTCAAACTGGTTCTGCGAAATCAGGAATACGAGGTGAAGCCGGGCATCGGCCTGCGCGAGGCGCTGAAGAAGCTGGGCATTCCGGGCGAGTCGGTGTTGGCCACGCGGGATGGCGAGATGATCACCGACGACGAAATTCTGCAAGATGGTCAGGTGATCCGGCTGATCTCGGTGATCTCGGGCGGGTGAGCGTGGCCTGAGCCGCCTGTTTATTAGTGGTGTTCAGGAGTGTGCGATGAAGTGTTCCAAGTGCGGCGGTAAGGCGGTGATCAACATGCGCCAGCATAAGCTGGCGCTGTGCCGCGAGGATTATCTGGAGTGGCTGCCCGAACAAGTGCAGCGCTTCATCGAGAAGTACCGCATGTTCGGGCCGCAAGACCGGGTGCTGGTGGCCGTGTCGGGGGGCAAGGATTCGCTCTCGCTGTGGGACATCCTGTGGCGGCTGGGGTATGCGGCCGATGGGCTGTACATCGGCCTGGGCATCGATGGCGGGATCGGCTATTCGGATGAATCGCAGCGCCTGACGGAGAAATTCGCCGCCGAGCGCGGCCTGCGCTTGCAGGTGGTCAGCGTGCCGCAGGCGTACGGCGAGACGATCCCCGAGATGGCGCAGCGCACGCGCCGCGGCAAGGGCAAGCCGTGCGCGGTGTGCGGGCTGACCAAGCGGCACGTGATGAACCGCGTCGCCCGCGAAGGGGGATACGATGTGCTGGTCACCGGGCATAACCTGGACGACGAGGCGGCGACGCTGTTCGGCAACACGCTGAACTGGCAGGCCGGCCACCTGGCGCGCCAGTGGCCGGTGCTGGAGGCCGATCTGCCGGGGCTGGCGCGCAAGGCCAAGCCGCTGTGTCGCATCTACGAGCGCGAGATGGCGGCGTATGCCCTGCTGCGCGGCATCGAATACATCTACGACGAATGCCCCTACGCCGAAGGCTCGAAGTCGATCTACTACAAGGAGCTGCTCAACAAGCTGGAGGCCGATCACCCGGGCGCCAAGCTGAGCTTCTACGTCGCATTTCTGGAGGCCAAAGCGCGCGGCCTGTTCGCCGCCCAGGCCGATCCGCAAATGGCGCACCTCCACGCCTGCCCGCGCTGCGGCCAGGCGACCACCGCCCCGGGGGAATGCGCCTTCTGCCGCATGACGCTGAAGGTGGAGGAAGTCTAGCGCGCCGGTCAGGGCCGCTTGATGTTTTCCACAAGGCGG
>CAZCYV010000030.1:0-23137 GCA_964503145.1 uncultured Anaerolinea sp.
GCTAACGGAAAGCAAAGCTGCGCTGGCCAGGCTGACCAGCTTGAACTCTGGTCGTACATTGTATGCCCATGCTTTCCATGTCCCTCATACAGACGGACCGGATCAACCAGTTGTCCCATGATCCAAAGTCCAGGCTTTCGGGCAGAACCATCCAGGTACTGAAGTAACGCTGCCACCACCGGAATGGCGGTGAGTTCGTATCCATCGGCATGGGCTACGCTTGCCCGCACTTCAGCCGGCTGCCCATCCTTAAGCCCAAGAGCCTGAACCTGGAGTTCGACCCGATAGAGCGGCTTGTGAAAAGTGCCATTTTCTCTGTTTTGCGGCTAATGCCTGGCGCTTCACCTGCGCCGCGAAGAGCGGCGTCGGCTTGATGCGCGGGTTGTCGATCAACGCGAAAAGCGTTTCATTCACCACGGCACTTTTCCAGCACCGCCGGCAGTTCGCGCAGCGCTCGCGCCAGCCGCGTCCCATGCCAGGTGATCAGGCTGCCATCGATGAGATAAATACAACCGCGCCGGGCAGCGGGTGTCTCGGCCAGCAATCTGGCGATCTGCTCGACATGTGTCTCGGTGAACTTGAACGGCTCATCGGGCAGTAAGATCACCTCTGGTTGGGCAGCGATCACTTCCTCGACCGTGACTCGCGGATAGCGTGTGTCGCGCTCGCCAGGATCCTGTGCCGCCTCCAGCCCCAAATCGGCCCCCAGCGGGTAGCGGCGCTCTCGTTCGGCAAAAACGTTCTCTCCGCCAATCAAGAGCAGCAGGTCGCTGGGGTAAGTTTGACGGTTGAAGGTCATCCACCACAGCCGTCCCTCCTGGGTTTCTTGTTGCCAGATAGGGCAGAAGTAACGCACTACCCGGCGCTCATCTACCGCTGAGATGGCCCAATCCAGGGTTAACTCCAGGGTGCGCAAACGGATATTGGCTTCCGGACTGCGGAATAACTCGGCCAGCTTCCATAGGACGTCGAGCGATTCCAGCACTGTGCGCGGAAATGTGACCCACACTGCCACTCCCGCCTGCTGCAACGCTTCGACCGTTGAACGGGTGTTCTCTTCCCAGTTAGCCAGCACCAGGTCAGGCTGCAAGGCCAGGATCTCATCCACGCGCGGGTTCTTCGGCCCGCCCAGGCGCGGCAGCCCGGCCAGCGCTTCGGCCGGGTGGATGCAGAAGTCAGTGATACCCACCACCGCAGAACCCAGCCCCAACTCGAACAGGCTCTCGGTCATCGAAGGAACCAGCGAGACCACCCGTTGCGGTGGACTGGCGAAATGTAGCGCCCTATTGTGGCCGTTGCCGCGGATTTCCATTTTGCGCTCAGCTAGTTGGCGCAGCCAGGTAGTCCGCCGCCGCTGCAGCAATCAACGCGGCCGCGCGGGGCAGGACGCGCTCATCGAAATCAAAACGTGGATGGTGGTGCGGGGCATCCAGGTGTTTCTCTGCGTTGGACGAGCCAATGAAAATAAAGCACCCCGGCACGCCTTGAAGGATGTAAGCCATATCTTCCGAGCCCATGGTGCGCTCGTTGGTGTCCAAAGAGGCTTCTGGCAGCACTTTGCCCACCAGCGATTGCACCCGGGAGGTGATCTGGGGATCGTTGACCACCGCCGGGGTCAGAAAGCTGTTCTCGATCTGCGCCTGGCAGCCAAAAGCCTGTGCTGTGCCCTGTACAATCTGGTCGAAACGCTCCAACACCCGGGCGCGCACTTCAGGATTGAAGGAGCGAATGGTGCCTTTCATCTCCACCATTGGCGGGATGACATTGAAGGCCTGACCGCCGTGGATGGCGGCCACGGTGACTACGGCGGTCTCCAGGGGAGGCACATTGCGCGAGACGATGCTTTGCAGCGCCACCACGATTTGCGATGCCGCCAGCACCGGGTCCACTGCCAGGTGCGGCGCGGCGCCGTGTCCGCCCTTGCCCGTGACCACGATCTTGAAGGTTTCGGCTGCGGCCATCACCGGGCCGGGTGTCACCCCGATCCAACCCAGCGGCTTGTCGTTCCACACATGTAGCGCCAGGGCCGCCTCTGGCCGAGGGTTATCCAGAATGCCTTCGTGAATCATGCGCGCAGCCCCGCCCAGCCCTTCCTCGGCCGGTTGGAAGACCAGTTTGACCGATCCATGCAACTCGTGGCGGTGAGCATGGAGCAGGCGAGCCGCCGTCAGCCCGACCGCAGTGTGGCCATCGTGGCCGCAAGCGTGCATTACGCCGGGGTTCTGCGAGGCATATTCCGCGCCGGTCTCCTCCTGAATGGGCAGAGCGTCCATGTCGAAGCGCAGCAGCACCACCGGCCCAGGCCGGGCGCCCTCGAGCATTGCCACTACCCCGGTCTCTGCAACACCGGTGGTGACTTCTAGCCCCAGGCTCTTAAGCTCTCGCGCCACGATCCCCGCCGTGCGCACTTCCTGAAAGCCCAGTTCGGGATGCATGTGGAAATCGCGCCGCAGCCCTACCGTATATTCAAATAACTGATTGGCCTCTTGCAAATAATGATCCATGTCCTTCTCCGATCAAGTAGGAGTGCGTGCTTTATTTTTTTTACCAGAGAGCAACTGTGTCTCTATGGCAATCTACCCTCCGATCCTAACCAGCTTTGGCCCCTCGGGCGTGTCCACCACCTGCCATCCCAGGGCGGCGATCTGGTCGCGCAGGGCGTCAGCGGCAGGCCAGTCCTTGCGGGCGCGGGCCTCCTGGCGGGCGGCCAGCAGCGCCTGCACGTCTTCCGGGGCGACATCGGCGACAACAGGTTGGGGGGCAGTCGGGGCGGCTGCAGCCGCCTGGCGCGCTGCCCGCAAGCGCGCCTCGGCCTCCAGGGCCTGCTTCCAGGCCAGCGGCGGCAGGCCTTCCAGCGTCAGGCGCAAATCCATTGGGCAGCACTCGCTGAGCGGGAAAGTCTCGCCATCGCCATGCACATGCACATGGCTGTTACGCTGCTCGGCCACTTCGTCCAGCCCGGTGCCGCGCAGATCGGGGCCGGGGGCGGGATGCGCATGGCCGGTGTGGATCAAGGTCACCCCACCCAGCCCGATCACCCGGCAGATGCCGGCGGAAAGGTCCATCACCAGAGCGGTCTTTTCGTCGATGCCGATCACCGTCAGGTCAGGCGGAAGTTGCTCCATTAAATCGGCGAAGCGCGGCCGCCCCATGAAGCAACGGCTGGTGTCCAGTTCGTCGCCGCCGTCGTTATTGTTCCAATGGGGGACGAAGACCAGCGGCAAGCCATAAACGCCGAAGAAATCCAGCCCGACCTTCCAGTGTGGGTCTTCGCCCACTTTGTAGATCTCATACACCGGCAGGGCGTAGGCGCTGATGGCGATGGCCGCGGCGCTGGCGAGCACCAAAGCAGCCCCCAATCGGTGGCGGGCGAGCAGGTAATGCCAGGCCAGGCTATCCCTGAGTTGGCGCACGGCGTAGCTGGGGCTGCCCGGCCCCATGAAGATCAGGTCGGCTTCGAGCAATGGCGCAACCACCTCAGGCCGATCCGGGCTGTAGGGCGTGCCGCGCTTGCGCGCCGGCACCACAGTAATCTGAGGCTGATAGTTCTGCAAGCGGTGGCGGATGAACTCTGCCACCCGCCCGATGACCTGCGCCGAGTTCAACTCGAAGCCGGCGGGGGTCTCCAGCAACGCCAGCCTGGGCGGCTGGGGCAACCCCCGCAACACGCGATCGAAAACTTTGCGTCCACTGGGAGAAGTCTCTCCCGAGCCAAACAAAACCACGATTCCCGGCTTTGCATCGCCAGGTAACTCAAGATCAGTCAATGTACACCTCTAAGCTGTTCAGGTCGCCAGATGCGTAGCGACTCGAAAGGGTCACGCATCTATGCAGGCTGGTAGCGCTTGCGAATGTTCGGCACCAGGTATTCCGAGAAAGCACGCTCCAGATCGTAATCGGGTTTCCAACCCCAATCACGGCGGGCGTCGTTGTCGTTCAGGCCAGCAGGCCAGCTATCCACGATGCCCTGGCGTTTGAGGTCAGGCTTGAAGGTGATTTGCGCATCGGGAAAGAAACGCAGCACCATATCGCGGAACTCGCCCGCCGTCAGGCTGAAGCTGGTAACGTTATAGACCCGGCGGCTGAGGGCGCGGGCGGGCGCGGCCGCCAGGCGCAGCAGAGCGTTCACCGCGTCGGGCATGGCCATGAACGGGATGCAGGTATCCTCGCGCACAAAGGCGGCGTATGGCTCGCCGCGGGCGGCGGCGTGGAGCATCTCCGGGCCATAGTCGCTGGTACCGCCGCTGGGGACGGTGAAAGCGCTGATCAGGCCAGGGAAGCGCAGAGCGCGGAAATCCAGCGTCACCGGGCGATCGGCCGCCAACTGGCGGTAATACTGACTGTAATAAATTCCGAGCATTTCACAGTACAGCTTGTTGCAGCCGTACATGGTCGTGGGGTAGTTCCATTCCCACTCGCGCACCCGCGGATATTGCGCCTTGGTCTCCAGATTGGGCATACCGTAGGCCGCGATGGAGCTGGGGAACATGAACAGAACCGGCTCGCCGCGCCATTGAGATTGCTCCGAGGCCAATCGGAGCAGGTTGAGCGTGCCTTCGACATTCACCTTGTGCGCCATCTCGGGGGTGAATTCGGCGCGAGTAGAAAGCAACGCCGCCAGGTGATAGATCGTGGCGATCTCATACTCGCTGACCAGCCGGGCCAGCAACGCCTGATCCATCAAATCCCCCTGAATGTGGGTCGCCAGGGCAGCGTTTTCCGGCGGCAAGGGCTTGAGATCCAGGGTGACGATCTGGGTTTCGCCCTGCGCGGCCAATGAGCGCACCAGGGAGTCGCCGATTTCCCCTGCTGCTCCGGTGATGAGGATGCCTCTTTTGCGCATTTTTTCTCCTTGTCGAGTTGAAGGTTTCGTCTTTACGAGCAGGAGCACACTTGCGGTTTTATTTTACAACACAAAACCGTCTTATAGTAAACTTGTCGCTGATGAAGAGATGCACCCCACGCCTGATCGGCCTGACGCTGCTGGCAGGTGGGCTGGCTGCGCTGCTGGCGGGCTGCCTGGCGCCTCCGACGCCCCTGCCGCCTCTGCCGAGCGACACGCCGCCTCCGCCGACCGCCTCGCCGACGGCGACGATTGTATGGTTCCCGCCCACCGCCACCTACACGCCGTTGCCGCCGGTTACACCGGTGGTCACCCCGACGCTCGATATGCGCCCTGGCTATGGCGCGCTGATCTTCGCCGACGACTTCCAAAAGCCCGAGCTGTGGGCGTTGGGGCGCAGCGCGGCGGGCAGCGCCGCGCTGGGAGTGAGTGAACTCAGCCTGGCCGTCAGCCAGCCGCGCGGCTACCTGTTCAGCCTGCGCCAAGAGACCGCACTGAGCGATTTTTATCTGGAAATCACCGCCAGCCCGAGCATCTGCCGCGGCGGAGACGAATACGGCCTGCTGGTGCGCCTGGTCTCGCTGCAGGATTTCTATCGTTTTGGGCTGACCTGCCGCGGCGAAGCGCGCCTCGACCGTTTGATCGGCGGCCAGGCGTCATCTCCCCATCCGCCAGAATTCAACGGGGCGGTGCCGCCCGGCGCGCCGAGCAGCTCGCGGCTAGGGGTATGGGCGCTGGGTAGGGAATTGCGTTTCTACGTCAACGGGCAGTTTTTGTTCAGCGTGCGCGACCCCGTGCTGCAGGTTGGCGGGCTGGGCGTGTATGCCCGCGTCAGCGGGGACGACCCGATGACGGTAAATTTTTCCAATCTGATGGTTTACCAGGCGACAAGGTAGCTTATGCCCCGATCTTTCCACAATCAGTTGAACGACCTCGATCCGAAAAGCTGGCTCAAATTCCAGAAATCCTGGTTCGTGCACAACCCGCCGCCGCGGCGCAAAGATGTGCTGCGCCACCCGGCGAAGTTCCCCGAGACGCTGGCGCAGGAATTCATCGAGTTCTTCAGCCGTCGGGGCGGCGTGGTGCTCGATCCAATGGTCGGCACGGGCAGCGCCCTGGTGGCAGCGCTGCGCTGTGGGCGGCATTCCTACGGCGTGGAATTGAACCCGGCTTACGCCGAAATCGCCCGCCAGGTGGTGGCCGAGGAGCGGGCAACGCTGGGAGAGGCAGCTGCCAGCCTGGCCGCGGAGGTCATCCAGGGAGACGCAGCGCAGATCCAAACACTGGCCGCCAGCGCCGGCCTGCCGCCGATCGATTACGTGCTCACCTCCCCGCCCTACTGGGACATGCTGCGGGCGGCGGGCGCGGAGACGCAGAAGCGGCGCCGCCAATCCGCTGAGATGGATGTCTTCTACTCAGACGACCCAAACGACCTGGGCAATGTCGCCGACTACGACGAGTTCATCCAGCGGCTGGTGGATATCTATGCGGCCTTGAAGCCTCTCCTGCGGCCCAAGGCGTATCTCACCATCATCGTCAAGAACGTGAAGAAGGGCGGCAGGGTCTATCCCCTGGCCTGGGATCTGGGGCGCGGCCTGGGGCAGATTTACGCCCTGAAGGACGAGAAAATCTGGTGTCAGGATGACATCCGCCTGGCGCCCTACGGCCTGGGCAGCGCCTGGGTGAGCAACACATTCCATCATTATTGCCTGCAATTCCGCAACGAATAGATGGGCAAATCCCTTCACGATTAGCGAATTTTGTGTACAATTGTTCTGTATCCGGTGAATCCCCTTATGCTCTGCCCCGGACGGCGTTCGTCCGGACCTGAAGACAGACAATTCACCGGTAAAGGAGCCCCCTATGTACCACACCATTATCATTGTAGGCAATCTCGGCAGAGATCCGGAGATGCGCTACACCCCCTCTGGGCAGGCGGTGACGACGTTCAACGTGGCCTCCAACCGCCAATATACCGGCTCAGACGGCAACCCCGTCAAGGAAACCACCTGGTTCCGGGTGACGGTTTGGGGAAAGCAGGCCGAAGTCGTCAGCCAGTACCTCAAGAAGGGGAGCAAAGTGCTCATCGAGGGGCGCTTGACCCCTGACCCGGCTACCGGCGGACCCAAAATCTGGACCCGCCAGGATGGCACGGCCGGCGCATCCTTCGAAGTCACGGCCAACACGGTGCGCTTCCTGGGCAGCCGTGGCGAAGGAGAGGGCGGCGTTTACGATGCGCCCGCTATGGCCGACTCCGACGAAGTCATCCCCTTCTAATCACACCGCGACATGGGAACCAGGGTGACTGCTGCTGGCTGGTAGTCACCCTGGTTGTACTTGAGCCGCATAAAATTTAGGATCGAACCATGGCAAATACCCCACCCCACCCCTCGGGTTCGCAGATTCCAGTGATGGAAGTGCCCCCCGATCTACCGATCGAATACGTCAACCTGGTGCGCATCGCCCACTCGCCTTCCGAGTTGGTGTTCGATTTCGCCCACCTGTTGCCCGGCAGCGGCCCGGCGAAGGTGACCGCGCGGCTGGTGATGTCGCCATTGGGCGCCAAACTCTTCCATCGCGCCCTGACGGAGAACCTGGCGCGCTACGAAGCGGCCTTTGGCGCCATCCCCATCCCCGGCGATCCCACCCTGGTGGATGACCTGTTCCGCCCACACCCGCCGAACCCGCCAGATCAATAGAAAGCCTGCCATGCAACATCTCGAAGAAATCGCCGAACGCATCCGGAAATCCTTCGACGCCCGTACAGCGGCGCGCGACCGCGCCCTGGCGCAAACGCGCCTGCTCACCCGCCATTGCGCCAACGCCATCCGCGCCGTGCACCGCGACGAATACGACCTGGCAGACGAGAACCTGGCGCAGGCGCGCTTGCTGGTCAATTCGCTGCAGAGTGACCTGGCACAGTTCGCCGATCTGTACTTCTCCGGCTATACGCAGGACGCCTTGAAGGAGTATGCCGAGGCCAGCATCGTCTATGCCCTGGTGCGAGACCTGCCGCTCCCCACCCCAGAGGCGTTGAGCGTGGAATACGCCACTTACTTGCAAGGCATGGCCGAGGCGGTTGGCGAGTTGCGGCGGCGCTGCCTGGACCTGTTGCGCCTGGGCCATTCACAGGACGCCGAGCGCTTGCTGAGCCACATGGATGACATCTACACGGTGCTGGTCACGATGGACTATCCCGACGCTATCACCGGCGGCCTGCGCCGCCTGACGGATATCGCCCGCAGCGTGACCGAGCGCACGCGCGGCGACATGACCATCAGCCGCCGCCAGGAGCAACTCGAGCGCAGCCTGCAGCGCCTGGAAGACAGGCTGGAAAACAACGGCTGAGGCATGCGCACGCTGCGCGCTTCCGAGATCGGCGCTTACCTTTTCTGCCGGCGGGCGTGGTGGTACCAGAAAAACGGGCAGCCTTCGCAAAACCTGGGCGAGATGGCGGCCGGCAGCGAGTTGCACTATCGCCACGGACGGGCGGTGCTAGGAGTCGGTTGTCTGCGCGTTGCAGCTTACGCGCTGATGCTGTTGGCGCTGATCCTGGCGGTAGTTTACCTGACCGGCAGGCTGATCTAGCCGGACCTCGGAGGCCACGACCCCGCCATGCTTGCTCTGGCTGTGCTGATTTTCGTCCTGGCGCTAGCTTTGCTCTGGCAGGCCAACCGCCGCCAACGGGCGATCGGCCTGCCCGCCGGACGGGTGATTTATACGGATACGCGCAAATGGGGGCCTGTGGAGCAGCCGCTGTACGATCCAGAGCTGGGGCTGGTCGGTAGGCCCGATTACCTGGTAGAGAGCGGCGGGCAGGTGATCCCGGTGGAGGTCAAATCCAGCCCGGTGGCCACCGCGCCTTATGACGCACATATCTTCCAGTTGGCGGCTTACTGCCTGCTGGTGCAGCGCCATTACGGCAAGCGGCCATCTTACGGCATCCTGCACTACCCTAACCGCACCTACGCCATCGACTACACCCCACAATTGGAGCGGCAACTGCTCGATCTACTGCAGGAAATGCACGCCCAGGAGCGACAAAAAGAGCTGGCGCGCTCGCATCAATCGGCCGCGCGCTGCAGCCGCTGCGGTTTTCGCGCCATCTGCGACCAGCGACTTCTGTAATATAATTGGCGCGATTACCATGACTGAACCTTCACCCGAAATTCATAACGTGCTGATCGTAGCTCATCCTAAGCTGCCCGAAGCGGCGCAGGAGGCAGCCCAGATTGCAGATTTTCTGCAGTCGCTGGGCTTGCCCGCAACGCATGGTCTGCTCTACGACACCAGACTGCGCCAGCAGCTTAAAAATGGTGAGTTCGACCTGTTGATCGCCCTGGGCGGCGACGGCACCGTGCTGCGCGCCGGGCATCTGTGCGCCCCCATTGGCGTGCCGATCCTGGGGATCAACCTGGGGCGCTTTGGCTTCCTGACCGAGATGAGGCAGGATCAATGGCGTGAGTTGTTGCCGCGTTTGCTCAGCCGCGATTACTGGTTGGAGCATCGGATGATGTTGCACGCCGAGCAATGGCGGGCCGGCGAGTTGTTGGGTAGTTGGGATGTGTTGAACGAAATCGTCGTCAGCCGCGGCCATATCGTCCGACCGGTGCATCTCGTCACCTACGTCGATCAGCGCTATCTGACCACCTATGTCGCCGATGCGTTGATCGCCGCCACTGCTACCGGCTCCACGGCCTACGCGCTGGCCGCTGGCGGGCCGATCATGCCGCCGGAATTGCGCAACATCTTGCTGGTGGCCGTAGCGCCGCACCTGTCCATCGACCGGGCGATCATCCTCTCTGAAGGCTCCTCGGTGAGCATCGTCGTCAACACGGATCATCAGGCGGTGCTCTCGCCAGACGGACAGGTGCCCATTGGGCTGGCCGACGGCGACCGGGTGGAAGCGTATGCCAGCGAACACACCATCCGATTCCTGCGCTTTCAGGATGCGGGATACTTTTATCGCAATCTGACACCCCACATGAGCCAAAACCCCGCTACAGGAAATTCCAGATGACAGACACTCCGCCTACATTGTACTGCGCCAACCACCCCACCGTCGAAACCAGCCTGCGCTGTAACAACTGTGAAAAGCCCATCTGCCCGAAGTGCGCCGTGTTAACCGAGACCGGCTATCGCTGCAAAGAATGCGTCCGCGGTCAACAGAAGGTTTTCAACACCAGCCAATGGTACGACTACCCAGTGGCGTTTGTGATCGCCGGTTTGCTCTCCTTCGCTGGAAGCTTTCTGGCTACCTTTATGGGGTTCTTCATCATCTTTCTGGCCCCGATCATCGGCGTGGCTACCGCCGAAGCGGTGCGCTTCGCCATCCGCAGGCGTCGCTCGCCGCAGGTCTTCCTGCTCGCGGCGGCCGGCGCTGCTTTGGGCAGCCTGCCATTGCTGTTGATCTTGCTGGTTCAGTTGCTGCTGAGCGGCTTTCCAGCCTTCGGCCTGTTGGGGTTGCTGTGGCGCGGCCTGTACGCCTTTACCGTCACTTCGACGGTGTATTATCGCCTGAGAGGCATCAACATCCGCTGAGTGCTTATGCTGGTCGAGCTGCACATCGAGAACTTCGCCATCATCGAACGCCTGGACGTTCAACTGATGCCCGGGCTGGTCACCTTCACCGGAGAGACCGGCGCCGGGAAGTCGATCATCATCGACGCTGTCGAGACGATCCTGGGCGGGCGAGCGGAAGCGATCCAGGTGCGCACCGGGGCTGAACGCGCCAGCGTCGAAGCGGTTTTCCGCATTCCAGAAAACAGCCGTGAAGCCATCCACCAGGTCTTGGCGCGCGAGGAGCTGCTCGAGGATCCCGATTACATCACCCTGGGTCGAGAAGTGCGCCTGAATGGCCGCAACGTGGCGCGGGTGAATGGGCGCAGCGTCAGCGTGAGCCTGCTGCGCGAACTGGGTGAATACCTGGTGGATGTGCATGGGCAATCGGAGCACCTGTCCTTGCTGCGCGTCAACCAGCACCTGGGGCTGCTCGACCGGTATGCGATCAGCGCCCAGGACGGGCGGCTATCCCAGGCGCTCGACGCTTATCGCCAGACTTACCAACGGCTGCAACAGGTGCGCCGAGAGTTGCAAGAGATCCGCCAGGTCGAGCGCGACGCCGCCCGCCGCGCCGACATGCTGACTTACCAGATCCAAGAGATCGAAGCGGCGCGCTTGCAGCCTGGCGAAGAAGAAAGCCTGCGCGAGGAACGCAATCGGCTGGCAAACGCCGAGGGGTTGACCTCCGCAGTTCAGCGCGCCCTGGTCGCCTTAGACGAGGGCACAGTCGAAGCTCCGGCGGCCACGGATCTACTAGGGGAGGTCAGCGACGCCATCCAGGCCCTGGTGCGCCTGGATCCATCCCAGGGGGCGCTGGCCGAAGCCGCGCAGACCATTTTCGAAAGTGTGACGGATCTGTCTCAGACCCTGCGCGCTTATCTCGAAGGCATCGAATTCAACCCCCGGCGGCTGGATCAGGTCGAGGAACGACTGAGCCTGATTCATAACCTGAAGCGCAAGTACGGCGACTCGATCAGCGAAGTGCTGAAATTTGCCGAGAACGCCAGACGCCAGCTCGACCAGATCACCCACTCGGCAGAGCGATTGCAAGAACTGGAAGAAGAACAAGAGAAGCTCCTGGTGAAGCTGGGGGAACAAGGCGAGACCCTTTCCAACCTGCGGCGAAACGCAGCGCAAATCCTGGAAAGAGCGATCGAGGCCGAACTCAACGACCTGCACATGTCAGGGGCGCGCTTCCAGGTGGATTTTCAGCGGCAGGCCGATCCTGAGGGTGCCCGCCTGCCGGATGGGGCGCGGGTGGCCTTTCATGCCAACGGGCTGGATCGGGTCGAGTTCCTGATCGCCCCCAACCCCGGCGAAGGTTTCAAGCCGCTGGCGAAGATCGCTTCTGGCGGCGAGACTTCGCGCTTGATGCTGGCGCTCAAGAACGTCCTGGTGCAAGCCGACCACGTCCCGACGCTCATCTTCGACGAGATCGATCAGGGGATTGGCGGGCGTGTGGGGGCAGTGGTGGGGCAGAAACTGTGGAATCTGGGCCGCCAGCATCAGGTGTTGTGCATTTCCCATCTGCCGCAGTTGGCCGCTTTTGGCGAGCAACACTTCCATGTGGAAAAGCTGGTGCAAACCAACCGCACACATACCCGGCTCAAGTTGCTTCAAGGCGAAGAGCGACTGGTGGAACTGGCGCAGATGCTGGGCGGCGTCAGCGAGGGCACCTTGCAGTCGGCCCGCGAATTGCTGGAGATGGCCCAATCACAGAAGCAGGCGCCAGCCAAACAGAGCCGTTAACCTTCCCTGATTGCCTTCCATGCCTGCTCCCTTGCAAATCATTTCGATGCGCCAAAGGCGGCGCTCACAGGCCCGCAAGAACCCGTTGCCCCGGCTGGGATTGAGTTGCGCCGGCCTGCTGAGCGTTCTCCTGGCGCTGGTGGGCGTGTTCAGCGCCCTGGTATATAGCTATGTCACCCAAGACCTGCCATCCATTGAAACGCTGCCAGCGCTGCTCGACCCGCCAGATGGCTTATTGCTCCAACCCACCCGCCTGTACGACCGCCAGGGACAGGTGGTGATCCTGGAGTTGCAGAATCCAGCTTCCAAAGGCCGCCAGTACCTCTACCTGGAACCCGACCCCGAATCACAACCGGCGCGCCTGCCGCAGGCTTTGATCAGCGCCACTCTGGCAGCCAGCGACCCGGGCTTTTGGCGTCATCCGGGCTTCTCCTGGAGCAGCCTGATCGGCGCGAGTCAACCCACCCTGGCGCAGCGCCTGGCCTCTGACTTACTGCTGGAGGTCGAACCGCCTTCGCTACGGCGCGCCCTGCGCGAGCGCTTACTGGCAGCCCAATTGACCCGACGCTATGGACGCCAGAAAGTGCTCGAATGGTACCTGAACAGCGCCAATTACGGACGCCTGGCCTACGGAGCCGACGCCGCTGCCCGCCTGTACTTCGCCAAGCCGGCCACAGAATTAGACCTGGCAGAAGCTGCCATGCTGGCAGGCGTGGCAAACAATCCGGCGCTGAACCCTTTCGACGCCCCGCAATCTGCTCTGGAGCGTCAAAAATTCGTCTTGCAGGATATGCTGCGATATCGCCTGGCCGAGCCGCAGGTTGTGGCCCAGGCGGCGCAACAGAAACTGGCATTGCGCCCGGTCGAACGCCCCGGCCAGATGCTGCGCATCAGCGACCTGGAGCCGAAGATTGCGCCGGCATTCGCCAGCATGGCGCTCGAGCAACTCGAGGGTCACATCTCGCGCAGCCGTTTGGAGCGCGGCGGCCTGAGCATCCTAACCACGCTGAACATTGACCTTCAAACACAGGCCAGGTGCGCGGCGGCTGAACAACTGGCGCGCCTGGGAACGTCCTCCGGCAGCGGCGCGGCGGAAGAGGCGCCAGAGTGTCCTGCGGCGCGCTTGTTGCCCAGCCTGCAAATCCCCCAACCCATCGACGGCTTGCAGGCCGAGTTGGCGATCTTCGAACCGCAAACCGGGCAGATCCTGGCGCTGGTGGAGCAATCCACGCCCCTGCCGCAGGATGCGCCCCTTTCCGCCCACCCGCCCGGTTCGCTGGGAACCCCGCTGATCTACCTGACCGCCTTCGCCCGCGGGATGAGCCCGGCATCCTTAGTCTGGGATATCCCTGGCCAGACCCTCGAACCAGAACAGGGCAATTTCGATGGTCAGTATCGCGGCCCGATGCGGCTGCGGATTGCGCTGGCAAACGACTATCTGGCCCCAGCCGAAAAACTGCTGGCGCAGGTAGGCGCAGAAAACGTTTTGCGCACCGCCCAGCAATTGGGGCTGCGTCAACCGGCTAACCCGCAGGGAAACACCAGCCTGACGCTGTTGCGACCTTTGAATCTGGTCGAAATCAGCCAGGCGTATGGCATCCTGGCACATCAAGGCATCCTGGCTGGTCATATCTCTTTAGCCAACATGGTAGGCGGCGATGGCGCATCCGCGCCCGAGCGGGGACCTGCCCCCATTCAACCTGCGATGATCTTACGGGTCGAAGATGCCTCGGGCAAAATCTGGTTGGACCGCAGCACGTGGCAAACCCGCCCGATCATCACCCCGGAACTGGCTTATCTGGTCACCCATGTGTTGAGCGACGAGGCCGCCCGCTGGCCGAGCCTGGGTCATCCTAACCCGCTGGAAATCGGCCGGCCCGTAGCTGCTAAAATGGGGCGCACCCGCGACGGCCTGAGCAACTGGGTCATCGGCTACACCACGGAGAAGCTCATCACCGTGTGGCTGGGTCTGCCCGATGCGCCAGTTAACCCGAACATCCAGGCGGCAGAAATCCTACCTCAGGCGACTGCAGGGCTGTGGCATGCGCTTACCCAATACACGCATCGAAACCTGCCTATTCAGGGCTGGTCTGCGCCGCCAGGAATCGTCGAACTGAGGGTATGTGACCCTTCGGGAATGTTGCCCACCAAAGATTGTCCAAACATCGTTGAAGAGGTCTTTCTGGCCGGGAATGAGCCCCTGCAAGCGGATCGTTTGTATCGCAGCGTGCCGATCAACCGCAAAAGCGGTCGGCTGGCGACGGTCTATACCCCATTCGATCTGGTGGAACAACGGCCTTATCTGAGCATCCCCGCCGAGGCGGCCGAGTGGGCAGAGCAAGAAGGCTTCGACGCCCCACCCGACATTTACGACACACTGCCCTCCACCCGGCCATCCCAGCCTGAGGCGCGCATCTCCTCCCCCGAGGCGTTTGCCATCCTGCGCGGGCAGACGCCGATCAGCGGCACCGTGGCAGTCGAAAACCTGGACTTCTTCCGCTTGCAGGCCGGGCAGGGCCTGAATCCGCAAGCCTGGATTCAGATCGGAGAGGATCGAACGCAGAGGGTGACGAACGGGTTGCTCGGTCAATGGGACACCAGCAAACTCAACGGATTGTACGCCCTGCAACTGGTTGTCGTTCAGGAAGATCAAAGCGTGCTGCGCGATACGGTGCTGGTGACGATCGACAATCAGCCGCCGGTCATCGAGTTCGGAGAACCATTTCAGGGGCAGGAAATCGACGCCAGCCAGAGGCCCAGCCTGGTGCTTTGGGCCGAGGTGAGCGATGATCTGGCTCTAGGAAGCGTGGAATTCTACCTGGATGATCGCCTGCTGACGACCTTCCTGCAGCCGCCTTACGGCATCTCCTGGCGATGCACCGCCGGAGAGCACACGCTGCGGGTGCGGGCGCTGGATCAAGCGGGCAACGTTAGCCAGGATTCGATCAACTTTACGGTCAAGTAAACCGCCGCCTATACAGCGGCGACCGAACCCTGGTCGCCGCTGAGGCGGTTCAGGATTTGCAGCGTAGTGGTAAAAGCCAGCGGCGGCAGATCATCGAGAGCAAAGAACGCCGCGCCATCGACATCATCACCCGGCTTCAAAGTTCCCCCGACAATCTCAGCCCGATAGACGATCAGGATATGCGCGCCACGCGGATGTTCCTGGCCATAAAGCACATCCAGCAAGCCGACGATTTCGACTTGCAGTCCGGTCTCTTCCAGGCATTCGCGGCGTAGCGCCTCGAGGGGGTCTTCGCCAGCGTCCACAAAACCCGCCGGCAAGGTCCAAAGCCCACGCTGCGGGTCGTTCGAGCGACGAACCAACAGCACCTGGTCGCGTTCCAAGATCAGCGCGGCGACGGCCACCTTGGGATCGGCAAAATATATCCAGCCGCAGGCCGGACAGGTAGGGCGCAAGCGCCCTGCAAATTCCGCCTGCGTGAGCAGATGGCCGCAGCGCAGGCAGTAATTGACGTTCGTTTCCGGTTGGGTGGATGCCAAGGCAACTCTCAGGGGGAGAGGAATTCGATCACCGAGCCGAGCGGCGCACGTAAAGCGCGGCCAGTCCAGCCCCGATCGCCAGCGCCGCCAACAAGAATTGCAGGATGCGCAAGAGCGCCAGTCCCGACAGCCCGCCGGAGCGGGCATTCTGCCCGGCGCCAGGCTCAATGGGAGCGATATTTTCCATCGGTTGCGCAGCGCCCTCCGCCTCGGCTGGCGCTGGCGCCAGCCGCTGGGCAGATTCAAATGGGATAGGCGTCTCGGTCGGCGATAGCGGAGTCACCGCCAGGGATGACTGATCCGCGACTTCGGAGGCCATGGCCGGCATGGCCTGCGCCTGCAACGACTCTGCCTGAGTCGGGGCGGCTTGCTTGAACGTTGGAGCTTCAGTCGGTTGTGCGCTTTCCACAACCACAGTTGCTTCGGCTGCGGGCGCTTCTACTGCGGCCGGCGCAGGAGGCGCTTCTGATCCGCCTCCGCCCCCGCTGCCGCCTCCCATCCCAAAGGGAACCGCAACCGGTTGATCCTGTGATACGGTCACGGTCATCGGCGCGGGGGCCGCGGTGCGCACTGCCAGATCTCCAAGGGTGATGAAGACGAAGAAAATGGTGGCCAAGACGGCAGCCAGGCGTAACACGGGATAAGGACCAGGAACGCTACGCGGGCCAGGACGAAAACCTGCCCCGATGCCCGCCATTTCGGGCGTCAGCGTGAAGTTGCGCGGCGCGCGCAGGCGCGGCTGGCTGCGCAGCACAGCGCGCGTGCGGCGCAATTCTTCCAGGGCGGATCGCAATTCGGGGCTTTCGTTCAGGCGAGACTCCAGGCGAACGCGATCCTTGGGGCTTAATTGATGATCCAGGTAGGCCGACAGGGCCTCCCAATCGCGTGTTTTAATCCTGGTCGTCATAGGTCACTCTCTTTCACCAGACGAAACGACTCAGGCAAAAGTTCCCAGAAGCCTTGCAAGCAATCGCGCAGGCGCATCCGAGCGCGCGCCAGTCGGCTCTTCACCGTGCCCAAGGGCTTCCCCATCGATGCGGCCGCCTCGACGTAATCCAGCCCCTGAATGTCCACCAGCGCAACCACGGCCCGGAACTCCGGCGGCAACCCATCCAGGCAGCGCTGCAAGGCACGCGCCAGTTCGGCGCGCTCGGCCGCCTCCTCTGGCGTACTATTGGGGTCGGCAAGCCAGCGCGGCGATTCGATCTCTTCGTCTTCGCTATCCAGCGGCTCGAGGGGTGTGGTTGGGCGTCGCTTACGGCGGCGCAGTTCGTCATAGCACAGATTGGTCACAATGCGCAACAGCCAGGCCTTGAACGAGCCGCCGCGATAAGAGCCTAGTTTGCGAAAAGCGGCGATGAACGCATCCTGGGCGGCATCCTCTGCGGCGTCAGCCTCGCCCATCATGCGGTAAGCCTGGGTGTACACCATGTCCTGATAGGCCAGCACCAGGCGGTTGAACGCCTCCAGGTCGCCGTTTTGGGCGTCTTGAATAAGAGAGGCTTCATCCATGCGTGACCTTCGAGGCTGTGCGCCGCCTGGAAAAGAACAGGGTAAATGCGGCGCGCCAGGCTAACACCCCCAGAGCGCTGAACCCACCCAGAACCAGGACGAAAATTGGCAGAATCGGCGCATTCAGCCAGGCGCCGCGCAGCCACGCCGCCAGCGGCGCAGCCAGGATCATCGCCCAAAAGGGACGCCAAAGCTGGCGCGCGTCTACCGCTCGCTGAGGATCATAAACGCCAAGCGCCGGCGCCGCGGCAAGCCAGCCGATCAGCAACGGCAGGAAGGTGGTCAACAGGCGCGCGCCCGCCGACTCTAGCGTCCCATGTGTGGCAAATCCAAACACGGTGACCAGCGCCAGCGTGATCAGGTCTCCAATAACAAGCACTGCAAGGAACGATCTACCAGGCGGCATCTTGCTCTCCCGCCATAATCCTATCGCAAACCCCCAAAAGGGGCAAGGGGCAGAAACAGCGCGGCAAATCCTGGTCAGAGCCTGAGGACCTGCTGAATCCGACCAGCAGGCTCTCGATTGAACGGCAAAAGCAACCGTTCGTTCATCTCGAAAAATCGCCTGTAAATAGAATTGCCAATTTTCGGAGGGCAGGCTATAATACAATCACTATACCCCCAAGGCGAGAAAGGAGAAAGCTGATGGCTAGCGTTACGTTCGAGCATGTTTACAAGCGGTTCGGAGATGTTATTGCAGTTAATGATTTGAATATCGAGATCGCGGATAAAGAGTTCCTGGTGCTGGTGGGACCGTCTGGCTGCGGCAAAACGACAGCGCTGCGCTGTCTGGCTGGGCTGGAGGACGTCAGCGAAGGACGCATTTTGATCGGCGACCAGGTTGTGAATGATGTGGCGCCCAAAGATCGTGACATCGCCATGGTGTTCCAGTCCTATGCGCTATATCCACACATGTCGGTGTACGACAATATGGCCTTCGGGCTGAAGCTGCGCAAGACCCCCAAGGCAGAGATCGATCGACGGGTGAAAAACGCTGCAGATATCCTGGGGATCGGCCACTTGCTGGATCGCAAGCCGCGCCAACTTTCGGGCGGTCAACGCCAGCGCGTGGCAGTAGGCCGAGCAATCGTGCGCGAGCCAAAGGTCTTTCTCTTCGATGAGCCGCTCTCGAACCTGGATGCCAAGCTGCGCGTCGAGACGCGCGCCAACATCAGCAAGCTGCATCAGCAGCTTCAGACGACCTTCATTTACGTGACCCACGACCAGGTAGAGGCGATGACGATGGCAACCCGCATCGCAGTGATCAACAAGGGCATCCTGCAGCAGATCGACACCCCGCAGGCGCTCTACGATCGCCCAGATAACCTGTTCGTGGCCGGCTTCATTGGCTCCCCCGCGATGAACTTCTTCCCTGCCAAGCTACGCATGGACGACGGCAACATGTACGTGGATGGCGGCACCTTCAAGCTCAAAGTGCCTGATAATCGCAAAGAGGCCTACATGAAAGAGGTGGGCCGCGATATCATTTTTGGCATCCGCCCGGAGAATATCCACAACCCGGAGTTTGCTCCGCCGGGCATCAACGCCCAGCCCGTTGAGTGCGTTGTCGATGTGACCGAGTTGATGGGCAACGAAATCTTCGTTTACCTCAAGACTGGCGATAACAGTTTCGTCGCCCGCGTCGACCCGCGCACGCGCTACCATGTCGATGAAAAGGTGCAACTCGTGTTCAACATGGACAACATGCACATCTTCGACCGCGAGACGGAGCAGGCAATCCGCTAACCACCTATTGGATGGATTTGACCGACCGACACAGGAGTTCTGGCCAAGCCCCGCTTGCTCAGAACTCCTTTGCTTATACCCTGGTCTTGTTGCGCCACGGTGAGAGCCTGTGGAACCGGGAAAACCGTTTCACCGGCTGGACGGACGTGGAATTGACAGAAAAGGGACGTTTGGAGGCGCTCGAAGCGGCGCGCTGGCTGGTCGAAGCCGGTTACAGCTTCGACCTTGTCTTTACCTCGGTGTTATCCCGGGCGATCGAGACGCTGGAGATCGTGCTAAAGGTGATGCGCCTGGAAGGAATCACCACCATACGGCGCTGGGAACTCAACGAGCGGCATTACGGGGCGCTGCAAGGGCTGAACAAGGCCGAGACCGCCCGACGTCTGGGGGAAAAACGGGTTATGGCCTGGCGGCGCAGCTATGCGGCGCGTCCCCCCGCACTGGAATGGGACGACCGACGACATCCCCGCTTCGACCCACGCTATGCCGATCTGAACGCAGCCGAACTGCCGCACACCGAATCGCTAGCCGATACCGAGCAACGTTTGTTGCCCTGCTGGCGAGAGCAGATCGCCCCAGCCTTGCGCGCCGGTCGCCGGGTTTTGATCGTTGCGCACGGAAACAGCCTGCGGGCGCTGGTCCGCTATCTGGAGGATGTGCCTGAAGAGAAGGTGCCGGCGATCAACATTCCCACCGGCGTGCCCCTGGTATATGAATTAGACGTTGACCGGCGCCCTATTCGACGCTATGATTTGTCCCAGCCCAAAACCACTTAATGGGTCTTATTTCGCTATTCTGTGAGGCGGTAGGTTTTCCGCTAAGGAGGAAGTCATGCGACGCAAAGTTTGGATCGTTTTGCTGGTCTTAATCCTGCCGGCCACGATGGCATGCAAGCTGGTCGGCGAAACCGCCGGAATCGCCCTGAGCGCAACCGACACACCGGCTTTGGATCTCAGCGCAACTGAGAACGCTTTGAACACCGCCGTGGCCGCCCAGGCTACGACCCTGGCGCAGGCAACCCAGGATGCGCAGGCGGCTGCCACGCTGGCAGCGCAAGTGAACGCTACAGCCACCGCCGGGGCGCTTTCTGCGCAGGCCACCGGCGCCGCGCTCGGCTTCAACGCCACTCAACCACCCAGCGTCCAGGCGACCCCCACCCTGGCGGTAAATTCATCGGCCACCCAGCAGGCCCAGGCCATGCTTCAAACAGTGCAGCAACTATACGATGCAGGCATCATTGGCTCCAAGGAGGGCGAATATCATCAGCTCGACGATTTCGACCAGAGCTGGGCGCAGCTTGGCTATTACCGCTGGTGGAAGACCGGCTACTCGGCAGAGAACTTTGTGCTCTCCGCGGACATCGCCTGGGAGTCGGCCAGCGACCGGGCGAACTGGCCGGAGGCCGGCTGTGGCATCGTGTTTTCCGAGGATAGCGAGAGCGACCACCACCTGGCATTTTTGTCCCTGGACGGGTTTGGGCGACTGGCTCAGATCGCCAAAGGGCGGTGGAAGAACCTGGCCGCTCATCGCTATGGGGCGCTATCCATCCCCAAGGGCGATGCCAGGATCATGCTGGTCGTGTACGATCAGAGGATCAACTTCTACGTCAATGGCCAGCGCGTGGTCAACGCATACGACGGTTCCCTCAACAGCGGGGACATTGCGCTGACCCTGCTCTCTGGCACGAACAAAGATTTCGGCACACGCTGCCAGATGACAAATATTGACTTGTGGATCATCAAATAGTCAAACAGTTGAGATCAGATGTACGATACTTTTGGCGCAGACTACGACCGTTTCGTGAACTGGCCTTCCAGGCTGGCGGTAGAGTTGCCCTGGATCGAGCAGCAACTCCAGGCGTTACAGGGCCACAGGGAGATGCAGGTGCACGTGCTGGACGCGGCTTGCGGGACAGGGATGCACGCTATTGCGCTGGCCCAGAAGGGGTACAGGGCGGCGGGGGCGGATTTGAGCGGCGTGATGATCGAGCGGGCGCGGCAGAACGCGGCAGCGGCCGGGGTTCAGGTGCGTTTCGAAGCGGTCGGCTTTGGCGCGCTGGCGCAGACCTTTGGCGGGCAAGCTTTCGATGCGCTGCTCTGCCTGGGCAATTCCCTGCCCCACGTGCTATCGCCCGCCGAACTGGCAACGACTTTGGAAGATTTCGCCGCCTGCCTGCGCCCCGGCGGTCTGTTGATCGTGCAGAACCGCAATTTCGACGCGGTGATGGCAAAGAAAGAACGCTGGATGGAACCCCAGGCGCATCAGGAAGGCCAGGAAGAGTGGATTTTCATTCGCTTCTATGACTTCGACCCGGATGGCCTGATCACCTTTAATATCCTGACTCTGAAACGAGAAGGGACAGGTGGGTGGATGCAGCAAATATCGGCGACGCGCCTGCGCCCGCTGCTGGAGGCAGAACTTAGAGCGGTATTGACTGCGGCGGGGTTCGGCGAAATTACCTGTTATGGAAATATGAACGGAGCCAGGTTCGAGGCAGAGACCAGTGGCAATCTGGTGGTCGTTGCCAGAAAAAACTCGCTATAGACAATGTGAAATTTAGCGCGATAATAGTATTACCGTTCTTGCGGTAACGTATGAACGCTTGTATTAAGCCGCTTATCGGTGATAGGCGGCGTTTTGTTTGTCATGGAGGCAAACCAGCAATGAAAACCCACGCGTTTCGCTTTGTGTTGGTCTTGATCTTCATCATGCTAGCCGGTTGTGGGGAGGCCGGAACGGCGGAGCCAACCGTCACTTCTCCACCCCCAGCGCCGCCAACCAACACCGTTCCGCCCACGGATACAGCCACACCAACGGTAGATGCAGCCGCCACACACAGCGCCCAGCAGACCGCTGAGGCGCAGGCAACGGCGGAGGCTGAGGAGGCCTTGGAGACCCAGGCAGCGCTGAACAAGGCTGCCACTGCTACCGAGCTGGCTGCGGTCAAGCTGACCGCCACAGCGGGAGTAAACGCCACAGCCACGGCCTACGCGACAGGCTTCATGGATGTGATCCAAAGGCTTCAGGACGACGGAGTGGTAGCAACTACAGAAGGGGACTATATTCGCCTGGAAAATTTCGAAGGGAACGAGGCGCAAATCAACCAACCATTTGTCTATTTTCTAGGCATAGAAGCGGTTGATTTCGCCATTACGGCGGATATTGAGTGGGAGTCGGCCAGCATGAAAGCCAACTGGCCTACCTCCGGATGTGGTTTCGTTTATGGCTTTAAAGACCGCTACAATGCGGATATCACTTTTCTGGGGCTGGATGGGTACACGCACTCGCTGCAATACCGTCAAGACAGACCGGTTGGATTGTTTGCCTTCAAAAAATGGGGAGACCCGGAAAGACCCAAGGGAAACGCATCAGTGCTATTGGTCGTGTTCGACAAGCGGGTCTGGGTGTATGTGAATGAGGCCCTGGCAAATGAGTTTTATAACAGCTTATACACTGGCGGTCAAATCGGCTTAAATATCTTCTCTGGGACGAACGCGGGTTTTGGCACGCGGTGTAAGATGAGCAACATCAACCTGTTTATTTTCAGATAGCGCTACCCCAGAGCCGTTTGTCGGGTGCAATTAAGATCTACGGTTTGGGCTGGGCGAGCGTTTTCGAAGCAGGAAGCCGATCAGCAGGCCTGCGCCGCCGGAGAGGACGCCAACGTAGATAAAGATATCCCGCCAGAAACGCTCGGGGAACAGCCGAATGAGGGTGTCGCTGAATTCGAACATCCAGGTGCCCGGCTCGAAGAAGACGTTGTGGAAGGCAACGAAGAAGACGCCGAAGCTGAGCAGCACGAAGAGAATGATGACGGCGATGGCGATGGCGGTCAGCCAGCCGCCGCGCGCCAGGCCGTGCTGATAGATTCCGATCCAGCCGCCCAACCAGGACCAGATCGCCAGCAGCGCCAGCGCTGCCAACCCAATCCGCCACACATTCAATGCCGCCTGAATAGCGATCTTCACATCTATCATGTGACGCAACTCGCGCGCATTATAGACCGGGCTGCCATCGGCGAAGCGCAGATCGCCCAGGAACTCGATCCCAGCATCGTTGAGCAGATATTCCAGGGCAATGTTCGACCAGTACAGACGGTCTTCTTTTGTAAAACCGTAGGGGTCGGCAGGGAAACCCAGGGTGTTGTATTCGAAGGATAAGAAAGTCGGCATCATCAGCAAGCGCACCGCAGTCAGCACCAGCACCAACGGCATCAGCAAG
>CAZCYV010000031.1:0-21541 GCA_964503145.1 uncultured Anaerolinea sp.
ACGTATCGCCAGGCTCTGCTCGTACAGCGCCAGCGCCCGCGCCAGGTCGCCGCGCCTCACGTACAGATTCGCCAGTTCGTAGGCCAGCCCGCTCCAGGCTTTAGCTTGCTCCGGCTGCGCCTGCGCATCGGCCGGGGCAGCCGCCTGATCCAGGGTCTCGGTCAGCAAGCGGTAGGCCTCGCCCGTCTCGCCATAGGCCGCCAGCAGCCATGCCAGCCGCCGGATATGCCGCAGCCTGTCCAGCGCCGCGAGCCGCTCCGTCGCCGCCCGCAGGGCGGGCAGCGAGCGCTGCACCAGCCGCGCCAGGGCCGGGTCACTGCGGATATCCCCATAGCCGCGCTGCGCCAGCCAGGCGCCGTAGGCGGCGTAGCCCGCCCGGGCCTGCAGGCGCTCGGCCGGCTCCGCCCGCCGCTGCGCCTCCTGCAGCAGGGCCGGCTGGAAGCGGTAGGTGGCCGGCGCGCCATCAGGGAAATAGTGCTCGATCTCCAGCAGCGAGCGGCGCGCCAGCGCCGCCAGCCCCTGTCGCGCCGCCGTCAGGCGCTCGCCGGGAACGGCCTGCAGCGGATTCAGGCCCTCTGAAGGCCCTTCCAGGTCGGCCCAGGCGAAGGCGGCGGCTTCGGCGAAGAAGGGGAAATCGAAGACGCTCAGCCGCCCCAGGCGCCGCTGCAAGTCCGCCGGCAGGCGGTCGTAGCTGCGCCCGAAGGCCGCCGCCAGGGTGACCTGGTGCGGGTTCAGCCCCGGCCGGTAGGCCGCCGCCAGCTCCTCTTGCCAGTGCTGCAAGAAGTCCTGCGGCGGCACCTGGCTCACATCGTACTCGCCCGCCAGCAGGGCGATCGCCAGCGGGTGGCCTGCGGTGGCTTCGGCCACCGCCAGGCCCAGCGCCAGGCCCCTCTGGTTCTCCTCTTTGGCCTTCGTGCTGTGGGACAAAAACAGCCCCGCCCCGGGGAGCGGCGCCAGGCCGCGCAGGCCCTGCTCTGGCGGGTAGAGCCGCTCGCCGCGCAGCCCGGCGGGCTGCTCGCGGCTGGTGAGCAACAGCCGCGCCCCGCCCTCGGCGAGCTGACTCGCCAGATGGTGCGCCGCCTGGGCCTGCTGCGCCTCGGCGCCGGCGGCGGCCTCCCCCGGCGGGGGCAGGCATCCCAGCACCGTCTCGTAATTGTCCAGCAGCAGCAGCCCGTCCCAGTTGGGCGCGGCGGCCAGGATCGCCCGCGCCTGCTCGGCGGGGTCGGCGCCGCGCAAAAGGTCGGCCTGGGCGGCCCCGAGGAAAATGCCCAGCAGCGCCTGGCGGAAGGCCGCGGCGTCCACCGTCCCGCTGGCGAAGCTGTAGCCGCTCACCCCTTGCGGCCAGCGCCAGGCGAAGCGCTCGGCGAAGCCCGCCGCCAGGGCGGTCTTGCCCATGCCGCCCGCCCCGGCGATGGTCACCACCATAGCCCCCTGGCTGTAGAGCCGGGCCAGGGCGTGCAGGTCGGCCTCGCGGCCGAGCAGCGGGCGCGGCGGCTGGACCTCCTGGGGCAGGTCGCAGCGCCCGCTGAGGCGCAGGTCGAAGACCTGGGGTGTGCCGGGGTGCAGCGGCAGCGCCGCCCAGCCGCCGCGGGCGACGTAGCCCACCGGCAGGCCGGCGAAAGCGGGGTACTCGGCAAAGATCTCCTGGCGCGCCTGGCGCAGCGCCTCGCCCAGGGGGTAACCGGCCAGCAAGGCGGCGTACAGGGCGGCGTCGAACTCGTCGCTGGCGGCCACCGGGAATTTATCCTGCATGCCGATGGCGGCGGGCAGGCCGTTGAGCGCCAGGGCGCGCGCCAGCCGCGCTTCGCTCTGGCCGGCGGAGGTGTAACAGGACATCAGCACCACCAGGCGCAGCACGCCAGGCGCGGCGGCCACAGCCAGCTCGTCGCCGCGCAGTTTCCTGGCCGCGCCGTCTTCGTCTTCCAGCAGCAGCAGCGCCAGCGGGCCGTGGTCGGTCTCGATCACCTCGCCGTGACAGGACAGGTGCAGCGCGGTGGGGCTTGCGCCGCGGCGCAGCGCGGCGCGCAGCCCGGCGGCGGTGGGCGGGGCGCGCAGCGCCTGCAGGGCGACCTGGCTCTCCCGCAGCGCCTGGCGCAGGGCCTTCAGCTCGCTGTCCAGGTCCAGCCGCTCCTGCCGCGGCCGCCCCTGGTCATCCACCAGCGGGTCGGCCTGCAACACCAGCACCCGCAGCGGCGCGTCGTCCGACGGCGGGGGTGGGGCGTCGCGGTCCACCAGGCGCAGCAGGCCATAGCGCAGCGCCAGCAGTTGCCGCCCGGGCAGGGCGGCAAACTCCCAGGGGAGCGCGTCGGCCTGCGGGTCGGGGATGTCCAGCAAGAGCAGGCGCTCGGGGTCGGCCTCCAGGCGCGCCAGCAGCGCCGGGCCGCCGAGCGCCTCGGTCAGCGCCTTGCCCCGTTCAAAGGGGGCGCGCTGCGCCGCCTGCAGGTCGGGCAGGTCCGCCAGCGGGGTGGGCGCGGCGATCGCCTGGCCGTCCAGGCGCGGGGTAATGAATCCGTTTTCAGTGTGGAGTTGCAGCCTTACTGCCATAGTGCGTGTGTCCCTCCCTGGATGGTGCGATGCCGGGCGCCGAGGCGGCGCCCCTGGGGTAATTTTAGCACAAATTTCCGCCGCGGGCGTTCGGGCGGGCGAGGCTAGGGTTGAGGCGCTGAGTTCGGGTCGGCGCGCCAGGCGCCGGGCAGGGTGAAATAGAAGGCCGCGCCTTTGTCCACTTCGCCCTCGGCCCAGACTTCGCCGCCGTGGCGGGTGATGATGCGCTTGACGTTGGCCAGGCCGATGCCGGTGCCGTCGAACTCGTCCACGCCGTGCAGGCGCTGGAAGGGGGTGAAGAGCTTGTCGGCGTAGCGCATGTCGAAGCCGGCGCCGTTATCGCGCACGAAGAAGACGCGCTGCTCGCCCCGCTGCTCGGCGCCGAACTCGATCAACGCCTGCGGGCGGCGGGCGGTGAACTTCCAGGCGTTGCCGAGCAGATTCTCCAGGACGATGCGCAGCAGGTTGGGGTCGCCGCGCACGTCGAGCGAGCGCTGCAGGCGCACCTCCACCACGCGCTGCGGGTCTTGCTGGCGCAGCCCGGCGATGATCTCCTCGGCGAGCTGGCTGAGCGAGACCCGGGCGTATTTCAGCTCGGCGCGGGTGAGGCGCGAGAGCATCAGCAGGTCGTCGATCAGCGCGCCCATGCGCTGGGCGGCCTTGCGCACGTTTTCCAGGTACAGCGGGGCGTCGCCGTCCAGGGCGTACAGGTAATCGGAGAGCAGCAGGCGGCTGTAGCCGTCGATGGCGCGCAGCGGGGCGCGCAGGTCGTGGGAGACGGAGTAGGAGAAGGATTCCAGCTCGCGCACGGCGGCCTCGAGCTGGGCGGTGCGCTCGTGAACGCGCTGCTCCAGCTCCTGGTTGAGCTGCTGCACGGCGGCCTCGGCGCGCGCCCGCTCCCGCAGCTCGCGCTGCAGGCCCTCGTACAGGCGGGCGTTGTCCAGGGCGATGGCGATCTGCTGCGAGGCCAGGGAGAGGAAATTCAGATGCTCGTCGGTGTAAGCGTCGAAGGCATAGCTCTGCACGGAGAGGGCGCCGATCAGCCGCGCGCCGACCTGCATGGGGACGAAGAGCAGCGAGGCGGCCAGGCGCTCGCTGTCGCCCAGCTTGCGCAGGGGGTAGCGTTGGCGGTCTTCCTTAAGTTGCTCGGGCGTGCGGTTGACCAGCAGCGGGCGGCGCTCTTTGAGCACGGTGTGCAGCCACATGTACGGCTCCAGCGGTTGGGGCGGCTGATCCCAGAAGCGCCCGGCGTCATAGACCAGGGGGTAGGAGACGGTGTTGGTCGCTTCGTCGTAGAGCGCGGCGAAGAAGGTATCCAGCGGCAGGACGGGCTGAAGCTGCGCCAGCACTTCGCGCAGCACGCCCTGGATGTCTTGCAGGCCGGAGACGGCGGCGGCGATGCGGTTGAGCGAGGCAAGCTGGTTGTTGCGGCGCTGCAGGGCCTCCTCGGCCAGGCGGCGGGTGGTGATATCGCGCTGCACACCCCACAAACTCACCAGGCGGTTGTTTTCGATGATGCCGACGGCGTTGTTCAGGAAATACACCGGCTCGCCGCGGCGGTTGACTTCGACCGTCTCGCGGTCGTTGGAGCGGTAGCCGGAGCGCACCAGGGTGAGCGTGGCCTGGGTGTTCTGCGGGTTGGGGGCGCCGCCGTACAGGTCGAGCAGCCGCTGGCCGATCAGCTCCTCGCGGCTCTGATAGCCGTACATGCGCGCCAGGGCGTCGTTGCACTCGGCGATGTAGCCGGTATATTGGATGCGCCGCACCTGCTCTTCAGGCGGCAGGTCGAGGGGGATGGGTTCGTCGAAGGCCAGCAGCCACACCCCTTCGAAGCTATGCTCGATGAAGTTGCGGTAGCGCTCCTGGCTCTGGGCCAGCTCGAAGAGGGTCAACTGGCGCTGCTGGAGTTGGTCCTGGGCGTGCTGGATGGCGGCCAGGGTGGTGTTGAGCACCAGGTGCAGGAAGACGGCGGTGAGGATGAAGTAAACGGTCAGGATCAGCCAGGTGAGCAGCGGGGGGAACAGGGTCGGCGGACGCAGCAGGCCGGTGCTCTCGGCCAGCGCCAGGCCGAGCAGCGCCAGGACGCTGGCGGCGACGGTGGCGATCAGGGCGCGGCGGTCGAGCAGCAGGCCGGCGGCGATGATCACCAGCAGATAGGCCAGGGCGGTGGGCGAGTTGACGGTGCCGCGGGAGGCCAGCAGCACGGTGACCATCACCAGCCCGCTCTGCACCACCAGGTAGCCGATCAGCTCCAGCGGCCCGCGGCGCAGCCAAAGCCGAAAGGTCAGCACCAGCCCCAACGCCCCCAGGATCGAGAGGTACATCCAGGGGTTGGCGACGCCCACCAGCAGGGTGACCAGGACGCTCGCCGCCCCGAGGAGGAGGCCGCCGTTGAGCATGGCGACGAGCAGACGGGCGCGCTGCCGCTGCAGTTCGTCGGGGTAGGTGGGCAGCTCAAGCTGCTGGCGCAGGAATTGGAAGGCGTTTTTCATCACCCGTCTGACCCGATTGGATTATAGCATCTTCGGGCGGCGATGCACATTTATTGTGTAAACGATGTGGCAGGAAATGGCGTTACAAATGTATTGACAGCGGGTCACAGCGGTGGTAGACTATACATAGAACACATATTCTATCATTGGAGGCGAGCATGGCAAACCTATCTTCGGGGGTGGCTTCGACGGTGTTCATTGGCCTGCTATGTGTCTGTTGCCTGGCGTTGCTGTGGGTGTTTGCCGAGCAGCCGCCAATGGATGGGCTGCGCGCCGAGGGGGAGCAGACGGAGGGCTGGCTGGCGCGGGCGGGGTGTTTTTCGCGGCGGGCGCTGCGCAGCGGGTTGCGCTACGCCTCGCTGGGGATCGCAGTGGTTTCGCTGGCGCTGATCTTCGGGGCGGCGCTGGCGCTGCTGGGAGGGAAGATGATCGCGGCGGTGAGATGAGGCGCCAGCATGGATGGAGTGAATGGTATGTCGGAGTTGAAGCGCTATAACCTGGTATTGCCGGAGGAGTTGTTCGCCGAGCTGGAGCGCACGGCGCGCAAGCGCCACACCAGCGTGGTGGAGGTGCTGCGGCGCTATATCAAGCTGGGGTTACTGGTGGAGCAGATCGAAGAGCGCCCCGGGGCAGAGCTGCTGATCCGTGAGGGGGAACGGGAGCGGCAGATTGTGCTGATTTAGCCTATTGGCGCATACGGAAGTGAGGTGGTCGGGTTCAGACAGATACAGAACAAGATTTGTTATTGCAATTTGTCAGAATGTGGCTTCCTCTCTGATGCGAACGCTTCAAATCTTGCATCAATCTCGGGTCGTAACTGGATACCAACTTCTTCAAAAATTTGCAGTAGTTCTTCGTATGCATTTTCTCCACCGAGAAACTCCCAAAATTCCGCGGCTACTTTTATCTCATTGGGCAAGTCGAACATGCCCTGAAATGTCCAGCGATCATAAGGTTGTGGCTCGTATGGATTGTATGGAATTGCAAGCCCGGTGTAAATCTTGGGTTGAGGGTTTATGGCTCCCCGTATCGCTACCCACTCTAGCATTTTCCGTTTGAAACCAACAATTTCGTCAACGTTTGGTTTTGCTGTCTTAAGGTCAAAATAGTACTCGGTACCATCCATCGACTCTAAAAACAAGTCAATGCGAGGTCGTCTTATTATCCTTACATTACCGGTTTGCGCTACTTTATAAAGTCTTGCTATTTCGCTTGCCTTGTCCGGCTTTGTTCTCGCTGCTCGTAAATCATCAACGATGCGCTGAATTTCCGCTTGAGCAATCTCACTGATTGTATTATTGAAGTCCTTGTACTGATTAACAGCGCGTTTAAAATTTGGCGTAGCAATGATCGCAGCGACTTGCTCAAAAACTGATGTCCCTAATGTGGTATTGATAGACTGGATAAACGAAAATAAAGCCATCCGATCTTGGCCAAGCAAGCGAACATGGAACGGCATGTTGTTGGATTCTGGCGAATAAGCGTGTAGCTTACGCCTAATTTGCTCAAAGAGTAAATTGGCTATTTGGTCACGCTGGCGATTTGATAAACCCATTCTACGTATCCTTCATCATAAAGAAGATTGTTTCTTGGTAAGGGTCATCACCCTGTTCGGTGCGTTTTGTCACAGCACGATGGAATTCATCCACAACTCTCAATCCACTGAGTTTCGCAATTTCTGGGTACAGGCAAAATCGGTCGTTTGCCACAACAAATATTCTCCCATCGGCTTTTACGTGAGGCAAGATATTTCGGAATACCGCGACAATACCATCAACATAGTCTTGTTGCGCTTGTCTTGATTTGCCCCTTTTCTTTGGACCGATTTCAAGTTCATCTAGGCGCGGAAACCCAAATAACTCATAAGCATAAATGTGTTGGTCGTGATAATCAATCTGACCTACATAGGGCGGTGAGGTGAAAATACCATCAATTGGTCTCCCGGCAATAGCTGAATTGGCTAATTCGGCTTTCAAATCCACTTCTCTCGAGTCAGCTTGAATAATCGTTATAGTTTTGTCAGAGCGCAGCTTATCGAATTCGGCAATACGACGCGCTGTATCTTCACTATAAGCGTGAATTTTTGTTATACAGTTATCAATCGGTACACAGTAGCGATTGTGTTTCCTGCACCAATATTTCTCGCCAACAGGCAGGGGAGCCTTAGGGGTAGCTAAGTCATAATGGGGGACGAGACGGGATGAACGAACTGCTCGACTGAGCACCACCCGCAATAAATCTTGGTAATTATAGTATGGAATGAGACGGCGATAATACAGCATTTCAAGCAAAGCGCGTGGTGCAAACCATGTCCTAAGATATTCGCTGGTGCATTCCGCAAGCAGGCTTTCTCTGAGATTATCCATTCGATCTTCTGGGAAAAGAGAAAGATTTACTTCCTGAGAGCGAGTGAGATATTTCGAGAATTGCGTAACTCGCCGTTCGACTTCGAGGATTTCAGAACGCGCTTTTATCACATCGTATTTTGCTGCCTTGACTTGCGTTATAAGACAGTTGAAAGGTGAGATGTCAATGCCAATTGTATGCATTTTCATCTCATTACCCTGAATCAGAGTGGTTCCAGAACCCATGAATGGGTCAAGGATGATATCATCGGCTTGGAAGTAGCGTGCTAAAAACCATTCTACGAGTTGAGGTATAAACTTGCCAAGATAAGGATGTAATCTATGTACGTGTTTTGTTCTTTGATACTCTGGAACATTATGAAATCCCAGTTCAGGATGAAGACCAGCGTGGTGATGTTTTTCAAGCCCTTGTTCCACCAACGACAAAAATATCCTTATTTCTTTCAAAGAAACTCTAAGATGCCCATTTTGGGCACGTCTAATCAACTTACCATGTTCATCGTATTTTCCGATGCGCCCACGTTGAATGTAATCTCGTATATTGTTCGGCGTTTTACCTACGAGACGTGCTGCCTCTTCTATCGTTACTAATTCAAGATCTTCAGGCATAGTACTAACCATCCTGCTGAATAATTTACCCACATTATAACTTTAAGCTTTGTTTCTGGGAAATGAAAACGGGAATTTCGACCTGGACAGGTTCTTGCCCTGAGTCGCCCCTCTCAGGCCTCCAGAATTACATCCTTGAAGAAGAAAAAGTGCACCATCCCCGGGTGGAAGTTCTTCACCCAGGGCTTGATCAGCAGGTGCTGGCGCATGTAGTTCAGCGGCATCAGCACGGCGTCTTGGGTGAGCAGGCGGTCGGCCTGCTGATACATCTGGGCGCGGCGCTGCGGGTCCAGGCAGCGGCGGGCGTCGTTCACCAGGCGGTCGAACTCGGCGTTCTGCCAGTGCTGCAGCACGTGGTAATGATCCAGGGCGACGCGCAGGAAGTTGTCGGCGTCGGGGTAATCGGCGGCCCAGGTGATGAACCACATGCCGGGCAGTTCGGGGGTGTTGAAGTCTTCGATCAGGTCGTGCTCCCGCAGGCGCAGCGTCACACCCAGGGTCTCCTTCCAAGAGCGGGCGATGAACTCGCCCATGCGGTTGAGCTCTTTCGATTTCAGGGTGAACAGATTCAGTTCGGGCAGGCCGCGCCCGCCGGGGAAGCCGGCCTCGGCCAGGAGCTGGCGCGCCCGCTCGGGGTCGTAGGGCAGGCTGTTCTCGGGGGAATGGCCGGGCACGCCGGGCGGCAGGAAGCCGCCGGAGGTGGGCATGGGGTAGCCGTAAGATAGCAGCTCCACCAGGGCGGCGCGATCTAAAGCGTGCACCAGCGCCTGGCGCACGCGGCGGTCGTTCAGCGGGGGATAGGCCAGGTTGAAGCCGATGAAGGAAATCCCCGGGGCGGGGGCGGTGAGATACTCGCCGGGGTAACGGTAGCGCATGCGCTCCAGGTGGCGGGTGCCCAGGCCGATGACATCCAGCTCGTCGGCCTCGTAGCGCGCCTGGAAGCGGTCGCGGTCGTACACCAGGTCGAACTCGACCGCCTGCAGATTGCCGGGGAAGCGGCCGGTGTAGAAGGGGTTGCGCTCCAGGGTCAGCGATTCGCCGGGCTTCCAGCTCGCCAGGCGGAACGGCCCGTTGCACACCAGGCGCTGCGGCGTGGCCCAGGCCTCCCCCAGCGCCTCGACGCTGTGGCGCGGGACGGGGAAGGCGGCATAGTGCGCCATCAGGTACATGAAGTAGCCCACCGGCTCCTCCAGCTCCACCGCCAGCGTCCAATCGTCCAGAGCGGAGACGCCCAGGGAGGCCGGGTCGGGGTCCTGGCCGGCGTGGAAGCGGCGGGCGCCGCGCAGATCATAGAGCAGGCTGGCGTTGGGCGAGGCCGCAGCGGGGTGCAGGGTGCGCCGCCAGGCGAAGACGAAATCGTGGGCGGTGAGCGGCTGACCATCGCTCCAGCGGGCGTCGCGGCGCAGGCGGAAGAGGTAGCGCCGGCCGCCCTGCTGCACCTCCCAGGAACTGGCGACGGCGGGGAGGATATCCCGCTCGTGGGTCAGCTCGGTCAGGCCCTCGAAGAGGGCGAAAGTGAACTCCCCGGTGCCCACATCGCCGACATAGGCGGGGTCGAGGGTGCGCGGATCGCCGCCGGCGGCGCGGAAGGGGCGCGAGGCGGGGGGCGGGGGCGCGGCGACGGCGCTCGCCTGGGAGGCGGCCTGCTGCCACAGGGCGAAGCCTTGCTGGTAGGCCTGGCGCGAACGGGGGAAATCGTAGGCCAGGTGATATACCAGCCCCAGCTTCATCAGGGTGCGGGCGGCGGCTTCGTAATCGCCCCGGTCTTTGAGGTACTCCTGCGCCTGCTCGTAGGCCAGGATGGCTTCGGGGTAGGCGAAGAGCTGGCGGGCGCGGTCGCCGAGCAGCAGCAGGTAATTCACCGCCCGGGCGTGGTCGCCGGCTTCGATGAAGTGGCGGCTGAGCTGGGGGGCCAGGTCTTCACGGGGATACTCGGCGGGGCGCTCGGCGCAGAGGCGCTCCAGGGCCAGGCCGGCGCGGTGATGCAGGCGCTGGCGGCGCATGGTGCTCATCTCGTCCAGCAGCGTGGAGGGGATCAGGGCATGGGTGAAGCTGAAGGCGGGGCGCGGCGGCAGCAGCCCGCGGGCGGGACGCTGGGCCTCGACGATGAGCTGGGCGCGCTGGGCGGCCTCCAGGGCTTCGATGAGCATATCTTCGTTCTGGATGGCGCCGCCGCCATTGGATCCGGCGAGCGAGACGGCGCTGAGCGCCTGGAAGTCGAACTCCCGCCCGAAGACCGCCGCCAGTCGCAGCGCCTCCTGGGCGGCTGCGGGCAACCGGCCGACGCGCGCCTGGATGGCCATGCGGATGCTCTGGGGGACGCCCAGCTCCGCCAGGCTGGCGGCCTGCCAGCGGCCGGATTGGTGCTGCAGGCGGCCGTCGTCCACCAGCGCCTTGCACACTTCTTCGACGAAGAAGGGGTTGCCCTCGGTCTCGCGGTAGATCAGCGCCACGAATTCGTCCTGCGGGGGGCTGGCGAACATCGTCTCCAGCATTTCGGCGGTCTCGGCGCGCGACAGGCGGGTGAGCTTGAGGCGCTCGCCCAGGCGCTGGCGGTTGAGCTCGTGCAGCAGGTCGCTCAGGGCGAACGATTCGCCCAGCTCCACCTCGCGGTAGGTCAGCGTCAACAGCAGGCGCAGCTCGGAGAGGTGGCGCGAGAGGCGGCGCGCCAGGGCCAGGGTGCCGCTATCGGCCCAATGCACGTCCTCCAGGATGATAAGCAGCGGGGCGCGGCGGGCGAGCGCCTGGAATAGCTCCACCAGGCTGTCGAACAGGCGCTGCTGATCGGCGCGCGGCTCCAGCTCCGGGCGGTCGCGCATCTGCCGCGGCTCGCCGCAGCAATCCGGGGCGAGCATGCCCAGGGCGTCCAGCGCGGTTTCCGAGAGGTCGGGGGTGAAGCCCTGGAAGGCCTGGCGGATGAGCTGCGCCACGGGGGCGTAGGGCGCGCCGCCCTCGGCGTAGCACGCCGCCATCAGGGTGATGCCACCGGAGACCCGGACGCGGGCGGAAAGCTCGCGCGCCAGGCGGGTCTTGCCGATGCCCGGCTCGCCGCTGATCAGCAGCACCTGCCCCTGGCCGGCGGCGGCGCGGCGCCACAGGCGGTGGGCGGCCTCCAGCTCGCGCTCGCGGCCGACCAGGCGCCCGCGGGCGATGCGCTCCAGCGGCAGGGCGGCCTCGATCGCGGCGGGCGCCTCCAGGGCGGCAAACTCCTGGTGCAGGTGCGCAGCCGAGGCCGGGCGGTCTGCCGGATCTTTGCTCATCAGGCGCAGGATCAGCGCGTCCAGGGCGGGGGAAATCTGGCTGTTGTAGGTGCTCGGCGGCACCGGCGGCGCGTACAGGTGCTGCGAGATCACGCCGATCGGGTCGTCGGCGATGAACGGCAGGCGACCGGCGAGAAACTCGTAGAGCATCACGCCCAGGCTATACAGGTCGGCGCGCCCGTCGTAGGGTTGCCCCAGGGCCAGCTCGGGGGCCAGGTAGAAGACCGTGCCGACGATGGCTCCCTCGACGGTCAGGCGCGAGGCCACCGAGCGCGCCAGGCCGAAATCGGTCAGCCGCGCCACGCCGTCATCCCCCAGGAGCACGTTTTCGGGCTTGATATCGCGGTGGATGACGCCGTGGGCGTGGGCGTGCTCCAGGGCGGCGCAGAGCTGGCGGGCCACGTCCAGCACGGCCTCCAGCGGCGCGGGCTGGCCGCGCGCCACCCAGTCGTGCAGCGAGATGCCGTCCACGAACTGCATGATGATGTAGGGGATGGGGTCGGGGTCGGCGGGCGCCTCGCCGGCATCATACACGGCGACGATGTTGGGGTGGTTCAGGCGCGCCGCCGCCTGGGCCTCGTTGAGCAGGCGGGCGCGGCCCTCGGCGCCCCAGCCGCGCTGCACCAGCGCCTTGATCGCCACGCGGCGATCCAGCAGCAGATCGTGCCCCCGATACACCATGCCCATCCCGCCCTGGCCCAGTTCGGCCTCGATGCGATAGCGATTTTGCAAGACTTCGCCGATTTCCATGCGCCAACTATACTACAAAACGGGTGAATTTCGGGTGAACCCACTTGATTAGAACATATTTTCTAATCATAATCGGGGCAGAAAGGACGCAGATTCGATGCCCAACGACATTTCCCCCACCCCCTGGCTCACCCCGGAGCTGCTCAGCGCCATCGCCGGCATCGCCCTGTCGCTGCTGGCATCTTACCTGCCCGGCTTCTCGGACTGGTTCGAGCGCCTGCAGCCGACGCACAAGCGCCTGGTGATGCTCGGCCTGCTGGTCGCCGCCAGCGCCGCCAGCGTCGGCATCGCCTGCGCCGGGCTGGGCGAGGCCTTCGGCCTCCCCGCCGAAGCCTGCTCGACCAACGGCGTCATCCTGGCGCTGCGCGCCCTGATCGCCGCCCTGACCGCCAATCAAGCCGCCTATGTGCTCACCAAAGCCTGACCGCCTGCGCCGTTCCAGCCGCCTGAAGCACGGCTTCTACTCGCGCCAGTTCCGCAGCGCCGAACTGCAAGACCTGGAGGCGCTGGAACTGAAACTGGAAGACGAGATCGCTGCGGCGCGGGTGGCCGGGCGGCGCATGCTGGAGCTGAGCGAGGAGGCCTCCGACCCGGCGCAGAGCATCCGCGCCCTGGCGGCCTTCTCCCGCCACCTGGTGCACATCGCCTCGCTGATGCGCACCCACGCCGCGCTCACCGGCAACAGCAACCAGACCGCCCAGGCGATCACCGCGGCGATCCAGGCGGTGGCGCGGGAGTTCAACCTGCTATGAACGCTTTTTATGAACGCTTTTGATATAAACGCTCCGCTGTGCGCCGCCTGCCCGGTGCTGGCCGACGCCGCCCACCTGAGCGACCTGGCGCAGGACGTCCAGCGCGCCATGCGCAAGCTGCGCCGCGACCTGGACCGCTGCAAGACCTGCCCCGCCGGGGGGCAATGCCCCGTCCTGCAGAGCTACCAGGCGGATATCGCCGAGGCCATCCATGCCATCCTGGCCGAATTCGAACTGATCGAGTAAGTCGAAATTGATTTCGACTTACGGGAAGGAGAACCTATGCCCGCACTCTCTGGTCAAAAAACCGTCGCCGCCGCCGGAACCGCCGTCCCCCTGGGCAGCCAGCCCATCGCCGGCCCGCTCGCCGTCAAGGCTCTGGCCGCTAACACCGGCCTGGTGTTCATCGGCAACGACGGCGCATCCGACGTGTCGTCAGCTAACGGCTTCCAGCTTGCCGCCGGCGAAACCATCATCCTGAACCACGTCGCCGACCTATCCAACATCTACGTGGACGCGGCGGTCAACGGCGAGGGCGTGTGCTGGCTGGCGCTCAACGCCTAGCGCCCGGAGATTGAACAGGAGCGCTCCCATGTCCGGGAGGTCCCTTGTCGAGCCTGATTGCCACCATCCAGACCGTGCTGCGGGATGTCACCCTGTTCAGCGCCCACGCCAGCGGATTGCCCCTGCGCAGCTACCAGCGCGCCGCGGCGCTGGCCATCGTCGACTCGGTGTTGAAGCGCCGCGGCCGATCCTTTGTCGTCATCTTCCCGCGCCAGTCCGGTAAGAACGAACTGCAAGCGCAGATCGAGGCCTACTTGCTCACCCTGTTCAGCCCCACCCCCGCCGAAATCGTCAAGGTTTCCCCCACCTGGAAGCCCCAATCGCTCAACGCCATGCGCCGCCTGGAGCGCGTGCTGAAGCGCAACCTGATCACCCGCGGCATGTGGAGCAAAGAGTCCGGCTACATCTACCGCATCGGCGACGCCCGCATCTTTTTCTTTTCCGGCAGCCCTACCGCCAACATCGTCGGCGCTACCGCTTCGACCCTGCTGGTCATCGACGAAGCCCAGGATATCAGCATCGAGAAGTACGACAAAGAGATCGCCCCCATGGCCGCCAGCACCAACGCCACCCGCGTCTTCTACGGCACGGCCTGGACATCCCAAACTCTGCTCGCTCGCGAAAAGCGCGCCGCACTCGCCGCTCAGGAAGCCGACGGGGTGCAGCGCGTCTTCGTCATCGATGCCGATACCGTCGGCGAAGAAGTCCCCGCCTATCGCGACTTTGTCTCTAGCCAGATCGCCAGCCTGGGACGCAATCACCCCTTCGTGCGCACCCAGTTTTACAGCGAAGAAATCGACGAGCAAGCCGGCATGTTCACCGCTGAACGACTGGCGCTCATGCAAGGCGACCACCCGCCGCAAACCACACCTACCCCGGGCGCGATCTACCTGTTCACCCTGGACGTGGGCGGAGAGGACCTCGCCAACGGCCAATCACCAACAGCCAAGGACCATGACTCCACCGCCCTGACCATCTTCGAGATCGACCTGGTATCCCTGGCCGGAGTCATCCATCAGCCCCGCTTCAAGGTGGTCTATCGCCAGCAATGGGACGGCGCGCGCCAGGTCTCCGTCTTCAAGCGCCTGGCCGCCCTGATCGAACTCTGGAAGCCGCACCGCATCGTTGTGGACGCCACCGGCGTGGGAGAAGGCCTCGCCGGGATGCTCGCCCAGGCTTACGGCAGCCAGGTGATCCCCTTCAAGTTCACCCAACAGTCCAAGTCTCAACTCGGTTGGGACTTCCTGGCCGCCATCGAGACCGGCCGCTTCAAAGATTACACCCCCTCGCCCGCCCGCTTCAAAGTCTCCGGCGAAGGCAAGATCAACCTCGACACCGGCGAACCGCACGACGCCGCCCGCCTGCTGGCCGTCTTCCAGCAGCAAGCCCGCCACTGCCAGATGGAAATCCTCCCCGGCCCTGGCAAAACCCTGCGCTGGTCTGTCCCCGGCGGCACGCGCGACCCCACCACCGGCGAGCTGGTACACGATGACCTGCTGGTCTCCGCCGCCCTGTGCTGCGCCCTCGACGGCGAGGGCTTCGGCCCGGCGCAATCGTCCATTGTCACCCCCGCCGACCCCATCCAAACCACCCTGCGCCAGCGACAATTCTAGTAACAACCACTATGACCCAACCCCTCATGAAACCCCGTCTCACCCCTACCCTCGCCCAGCCAGCCATCGCCGCCCGCAAGCCCTACTACCGCCGCATCCTGAACCTGTTCCCCGTCGCCTACTGGCCGCTCAACGAAGCCTCCGGATCCACCATGACCGACATCCGCAACGGTTACAACGGTGTCTATACCAACGTCACCCTCGGTCAGCCCGGCATCGGCGACGGACTCACATCCGCCCTCTTCAACGGCACATCCAGCAAAGCCGAGATCACCGGCACAAACCTTACCGCACTCGCCGCCGCCTTCAACAAAGACGAGTTCACCATCATGGCATGGGTGCGTGTAGCCAATGCGGGCGTTTGGTCCGATGCCACCCAGCGCCGCATCCTGTACTTCGGCTTCAGTATTGACGAAGCCAACAACCACTTTTACTTGCGTAAGAACACCACCACCAACCAGGTACGTTGCGGACGCGCCAGCGCCACCCACCGCGCCATAGACTACACCACCTCCGGCCCCACGGATTGGTTTCACCTCGCCATGCGCTCGAGCCTAAGCGGAGACGCGATCCGCCTGTACTTCAACGGCCTGGAAGTCGGCACCCCGGGAACCGGCCTCACCGCCATCAGCGGCAGCATCGCCAAAGCCCACTTCGCCATGACCGACGCCGCCTATCTCTGGTCAGGCTACCTCGCTCATATCGCCCTCTTCAACCGCGCCCTATCCACCGCAGAGATCGCCTACGCCGCCACCGTCTAGGAGAGAACGCACTATGCCCACCTTCCGCGAACGCCTCGCCCAATGGCTAACCGCCAATCGCCAACAGCCAACCGCTAATAGCCAACCGCCAACCGCCAACCGCCAGCAGCTTACCGCCGTCACCGTCCGCGTCGACGACAGCCCCGGTTGGGCTGGACTGACTACACTCAAGCATGACTACGACCCCGGCGTGGTGCAGCAGATCTACGCCGATGCCCTGGAAGCCTGGCGTAAGAACCCCGTCGCCTGGCGCATCATCGCCATCATCACCGACTACGTCGTAGGCGACCGCTTCACCGTCAGCAGCCGCAATCCGCGCCTCAACCGCTTCATCCGCGAATTCTGGAATCACCCCAAGAACCGCATGCCACTGCGCCTGGAATCGATGTGCGACGAGCTTTCCCGCGCCGGCGATCTGTTCGTGTTGCTGTTCCGCAACCCGCAGGACGGCATGTCCTACGTCCGCTTCGTCACCAAAGATCGCATCTTGCGCATCGTCAGTGCAGACAACGATTGGGAAACCGAGCTGGCCTATCACGAGGTTCGCGAGAGCGGCGAGGCGCGGGTCTGGCTCTCGCCGGAGCATCCCGAAGCCCCCGACGCCGAGGCGGTGATGCTGCACTACGCCGTCAACCGTCCCATCGGGGCGCTGCTGGGGGAGAGCGACCTGACCACGGTGCTGACCTGGCTGCTGCGCTATTCGCGCCTGGTGGAGGATCGCGTGCGCCTGCACTGGGCGGCGCGCTCCTTCCTGTGGGAGGTCACCGTGCCGGCGGCCGCGGTGCAGGCCAAGGCCGAGCAATACCGCCAGCCACCGGAGAGCGGCTCGATCATCGTCCACGACGAGGCGGAAAGCTGGCGGGCGGTGAACCCCAACCTGGCGGCAGCCGACGCCCGCCACGACATGCAGGCGGTGCGCGCCATGATCGACGCCGGCAGCGGCTTCCCGCCGCACTGGCGCGGCGACGCCAGCGACATCTCGCTGGCCACCGCCCAGGCGATGACCGGCCCCACCGAGCGCCACCTGACACGGCGCCAGAATTACTTCAAGTTCGTCATCGCCGACCTGCTGCACCACGCCTACCGGCGCGCCGCGGAGGTCGGCGCGGCGCCGCGCCTGGCCAGCGCGGACTACGACACCCTGTTCACCTTCAGCATGCCCGACATCTCGCGCTTCGACAACCAGGCGCTGGCCCAATCCGCCCGCGATCTCACCCAGGCGTATTGCAACCTGGCCGCTGCCGTCGGCGGCGTCCCCGAAAGCCTGCAACGCCCGATGCTGCGCGCCTTCTTCCAGTACGCCGGCGTCCCCGTCTCCGAAGAGGCCATCGAGACGATGATCGCCGAGATGCGCCAGGGGGCCGCGCCCGGCCCGCTCGACGCCCCCGAAACCCAGGCAAAGGAGGACATCCCCAACGACCAGCCCACCACCACCTGCCAACCGCCAATAGCTAATAGCCAACAGCCAACCGCTAACCGCCAATAGCCATCCGCCAACAGGAGCCCCCATGCCAGATGACGCCTTACGAACCCCCATATTGCTCTCCGCCCTGACCGGCGGCGGCGGGCGCTACTACTTCGCCCGCCTGGTCAAAGCCGGAACAGTGCTGCGCGCCGACCGCAGCCCATCCGAGATCGCCATCACCCCCGAAGCGCTGCGCGCCGCGGCGCAGCGGGGGCTGTTCGACCACCGCGCCGTGTTCATCGACCACGCCGGCTGGCACGACAACCCCTCCCTGGAGAAGCTGGCCGGCAAGACCGAGCGCGCCCAGTACGACGCCGCCACGCAATCCGTCGTCGGGCAGATCGCTTTCAACGAGACGCCCTCTGGCCGCCTGGCCTGTCAGATCATCGACCGGCTGCTGGCGGACGAGTCGCCGGCGGATATCGGCCTGTCGATCGTCTTCTACCCGGTGTGGGGCGCAGGCGAGCAGAGCCGCCAGATCATCGGCATCCGCCATGTGGAGAGTGTCGACCTCGTGTTCCAGCCCGCCGCCGACGGCCGCATCCTCGCCGCCCTCTCTTCAGCTAATAGCCAACAGCTAATAGCTAATAGCCAATCACTAACCGCCAACAGCCAACCGCTAACCGCCAACAGCCAACCACTAACCACAGGAGAAACCACCATGCCAACCCCCAACAACCAGCCATCCGAGAACCTGAGCGACCAGTGGAGCGCCGCCCTCGCTCAGACCGCCGCTCAGCAGATCATTTCCGCCAGCGGCTTACCCGAACCCTCCAAAGCCCGCCTCAGCCGCCAGCAGTGGACTAACCCCCAAGACCTACAGGCCGCCATCGACGCCGAGCGCGCTTACCTCGCCGAGCTTAGCGCCAACAGCGTTATCAACATCGGCGGCACTGCTCCCCGCTCCGCCCAAATCTCCAACATGCGCACCGGCTTAGACCGCATCGAGCTGGCCTTGGAAGCCCTGCTGGCCGGTAAGCGCCCGCCCGACGGCATCCCGCCACTGACCGGCATCCGCGAGCTATACCACCTGCTCTCCGGCGACTACGAAATGTCCGGCCTGTTCCAGAGTGACCGCGTCCAGCTTGCCAACGTCAACAGTTCCACCATGGCCAACATGGTAGCCAACGTCCTCAACAAACGCGTCGCTCAGGAGTTTCAAAACTACCCCCAATGGTGGGCGCCCATCGTCAACGAGGAAGACTTCCAGAGTCTGCAGCAGATCCAATGGACGCTTCTAGGCGGCGTCGGCGAATTGCCCACCGTCGCAGAAGGCGCAGCCTACACCGAGCTGACTTGGGATGACAGCAAGGAAACCGGTACGTTCATCAAGAAAGGCGGCTACCTTGGGCTTACCCTGGAAGCCATCGACAAAGACGACACCGGCCGTCTGCGCGGCGCTCCGCGTGCCCTGGCACAAGCCGCCTGGTTAACCCTCAGCAAGTCCATCTCCAGCGTCTTCACCGCCAACAGCGGCGCAGGCCCAACCCTCAGCGATAGTGTCGCCCTGTTCCACTCCAGCCGCGGCAACGTCGGCACTTCCGCCCTCAGCCTCACCACCTGGAATGCGGCACGCATCGCCATGCGCAAGTTCACCGAGCTTAACTCCGGCGAACGCCTGGGCGGCCTGGTAGTTCCCAAGTTCCTGCTGGTTCCCCCGGATCTGGAAATCACCGCTACCCAAATCATCGCTTCGGAGTATGACTACACCTACGCCCTCAGCAACGCTCCCGGCCCCGCTCCAGTCAACCCCAACGCCGAAGGCGATACCTTCAACGCTCGCATGGCGCAAGCCCGCCAGCGCGTCGTAATCATCGACCTTTGGACCGACACCAACGATTGGGCAGCAGTCTGTGATCCGCGCCTGTATCCAACTATCGGCGTAGGCTACCGCTACGGCAGACAGCCCGAAGTCTTCAGCGTCGCATCGCCCACTGCCGGCTTAATGTTCACCAACGACACCATGCCCGTCAAAGTCCGGTTCTTCTACGCCGTCGCTCCCATCGACTGGCGCGGCATGTACAAGGCCAACGTCGCCTAACCGCCAATAGCCAACAGCTAACTACCAACCTAGGAGCCTAACCCATGAACATCATCCCTATCACCCTCACTATCCCCGGCACCCTCGCCGCAAATCACACCTTCCAGTTCAAGTTCCCCTTCGACGTGCAGCTTATCCACGTCAGCGCATCCAACACCACCGCCAACGCTGGCACCCTCAAAGTCGGCAAGTCCTCCGACGACGACGCCTACCTTACCGCTACCAGCTTCGGCGTATCCAGCACCCCCGCCCAGGTGAGCACCTTCTCCGGCTTCGCAGGTGTTGACGCAGGCGGACAGTTCCCGCACATCCCAGCCGGAACTATCATCTTGGTCACCGTCACCGACCACGCTAGCCACATGGCAAACGTCTGTGTCGTCCTAACCTTCACCCACGGGTAAGGGCAAGCCGCAGACCCGCCCCTACTGCCCGCCGCCTTCGCAGGCCGGTCACTCTCCTCCAGGGTCGGGCGGCCCTCCTCCCCGCCCGGCCCAAAGGGGTTAGGGGGCAGGCCCTGCGCCCGCCCGCCGCCAACCCCTAACCGCCAATAGCTAACCGCTAACAGCTAACCGCTAATAGCTAACCACCAACCACCAACCACCAAAGGCTCACCCCCCAATGGCCCGAATCACCGCCTACCGTCAAAACTACTGCCCACCCGCCACCACCACCACCGTCGCCAGTGGGGTAGGAGGCATCCACTCCATCATCGCCACCGGCAACAGTACCACGCCAGCCCAGCTTGTCTTCTACGACAACACAGCCGGCAGCGGAAATATCCTGCTCACTCTCTACGTCAGCGCCTATCACGCCATCGCGTTCAACCTGAAAGACATCGGCCCCATCCGCTTTACCACCGGCCTTACCGTCGTTTGCCCCGCAGGCGTCGCCGCCTTCGTCGTCATCGAAAAGTAACCCAACCGCCAACCGCTAACCGCTAATAGCTAACAGCCAATAGCCAACAGCCAACCACCAACCACCAGAAAGGAACCCCCCATGGCCCTCACCCTAGCCACCTTACGCCAGGAATGCCGCGACCTGATCGGCGACACCTCCACCACATCCCCCATCTTCACCACCCAGCAAATCGATAGCTGGATCAACGCCGCCATCAGAGACCTGAATAACCACTTCCCGCGCACCGTCACCGACACCCTCACCACCACCGCCGGAGTACACGCCTACGACCTGCCCCTGACCTTCATCGCCATGGTCAAAATCGAGTACCCAACCGGCGAAGATCCGCCCGCCTACCTCAAGTACCGCTCATCGAAACTACCTACGTTCTGGAATTACGAGGGTTACTACGACATCCTGCGCCCTCAGGATGCCGATAGCAGCAATCCGCCTCAGCTTATCATCAGCGAAAGCCCCGCCACCGGCGAGACCATCACCTACACCGCCACCGTCGAGCATAACCAGCTCACCCTGTCCAGCGACGAGACCACCGTACCCGACCGCCTGACCCACCTCATCGCCCTGTTTGTGCGCTACAAAGCCTGGCAGGAACTCTCCACCAGCGAAGGCATGGACCCCGACCCCATCAAGCTGCTAGCCGCCACCCAGGAAGTCAACAGCTACCGCGCCGAGCGCGCCTACTACAAAGCCCTGGACAACGCCAAAAAAGCCCTCTCCGCCTCCGAAGTCGTCGAGTGGCAGATGCCTGACACGAACCGCATCTATTAGGCCGGGACGGGGGGCAAACTCCCCCTCCCCGCGCGGCGAAGCGCAAGCCGGTGGCGCTGGAGGGGTGAGGGCGGGGGGCGAGGCGCCGTCCACGTTCACGTTCACGCCCCGTCCCGTCCACGAATACGACCACGCTCACGAATAAACGAATGTGGGCGGCGGGGTATTCGTTCATTCGTGGCGCAATTCGTGGACGGATTCCCCTTTCGCGCTGTGAGTTTCCGCCCGCGCCCACGTTCACGCTCACGTCCGCGCCCCCGTCCACGAATACGACCACGAATAAACGAATGCGGGCGGCGGGGTATTCGTTCATTCGTGGAGTAATTCGTGGACGGCAGGTCAAACTCCCCTTCCTCTGCGTGGCGCATCGCAAGCCGGCGGCGCTGGAGGGGTGAGGGCGGGGGCGAGGCGTCTGTGAGTTTCCGCCCGCGCCCGCGTCCACGTCCACGAATACAATCACGCTCACGAATAAACGAATATGGGCGGCGGGGTATTCGTTCATTCGTGGCGCAATTCGTGGATGGAAGCCCCTTTCGCGCTGTGAGTTTCCGTCCACGCCCACGTTCACGCTCACGTCCGCGCCCCCGTCCACGAATACGACCACGCTCACGAATAAACGAATGTGGGCGGCGGGGTAT
>CAZCYV010000032.1:0-10892 GCA_964503145.1 uncultured Anaerolinea sp.
CGTCCACGCCCACGAATACGACCACGCTCACGAATAAACGAATGTGGGCGGCGGGATATTCGTTCATTCGTGGCGCAATTCGTGGACGGAAGCCCTTTCGCGCTGCGAGTTCCCGTCCCCGTCCACGAATAGGATCACGATCACGAATAAACGAATGTGGGCCTTCGCCGTCGGTTTCAACCGTTGGCCAGGCGGGGCGAATAACTCAAAACTCGCTTGCTCTCCACCAGGATCTCCCCTTGCCGGATCACATACAACCGCTCCGGCTGGCGGCGGATGGCGTCCACCGGCGTCGCCGCGTCGATCAGGATCAGATTGGCGGGCAACCCCTCCCGGATACCGTATTCCTGCAGCCGCAGAGCGCGGGCGGCGTTGTAGCGCGGCATATCGAACGTGGCCTCGATCTGCGCCGGCGTGCTGAGCTGTGCGGCGTGCGCCGCAAAATTTGCCACCTCCAGCATGTCCAGCTTGCCGAAGGGATAGAACATATTGCGCACGTCATCTTGCCCCAGCGCCACGTTGACTCCCGCCTCGACCAGGTCGCGCAGCCGCGGGATGCCGCGCCGAAACGGGTGCGGGTCGTGCCGGCCCTCCAGATACAGGTTGATGGGGATGTTCCCGATGATGGTCATCTCGGCTTTCTTCACCTTCTCGATCACCCGCGCCGCCAGCGCCTCGTCCCACGACCCCATCGCGCAGCAGTGCCCGGCCGAGACCCTGCCCTGATACCCTTCTTCGATGGTCTTCTCGGCCAACAACTCGAGCGAATGCCAGTAGGGATCATCGGTTTCATCCACGTGCATGTCGATATCGGCGTCGTATTTTTTGGCAATCTCGAAAGCGATTTCGATCTGCTTCGCTGCGTCGTCCATATCTCTCTCGCCGTGCGGCATGCCGCCGACGAGATCCGCCCCCATCTCCATCGCCGCCCACATGTACTCGACCGCTTCGGGGTTCCTGGCCAGCCCCAATTGGGGGAAGGCGATGACCTGGACATCAAAAAAACCCTTCACTGCCTGGCGCGCCGCCAGCACGCTCTCCAGCAGCCGCAGCTTGCCGATGTGATCGATGTCCACATGGCTGCGCATCCACAGGGTGCCGTTGGCGATTGCCTCGCGCGCCACCCGCAGCGTCCGTCGCAGAATGTCGGCAGCGTCGAGCTTTGGCTTGATCTCCGCGTAGATCTCGATGGCCTCCTGCAGCGTGCCGCTCAGGTTGGGCGTCTGCTCCAGGTAGGCGTTTTCCAGATGAAAGTGTGCGTCGATGAACGGCGGCGAGACCATCGCCCCCTCGGCGTCTATCGCCCGCTCGCCGCGTGGGATCTCCCCTTCCGAGACGACGGCGATTTTACCCCCTTGGATCCCAATGTTCACGGGCTTTAGCGTCTTATCCAGGATGGCGTTGTGAATGGTGATTTCCATGCAAACCTCGGCAAAGTGGGGTAAATGGCTGGCGCCCAGGGCGCTCCCGGCCTGTCCAGGGCGACGACCTCGATCTGTATCTTTGTTCGAATCGTTCCTTTTGGATTATAATAGCAAAACATCATTGCGGAAGATAATCAGGCGTCACTTTGGGTACCTCGATCCGTAACTCCAGAGCGGTGAAGTTGAGCGGTATCTGGCATATCGGTGTGGAAGGTCAGCTTCAGGCCCGATCTCAACATGGGTGTCGTTTGATTGGAAAATGGCGAGTATCTCATCCCGCCATTTTTAATTTTCTGCGTTCAAGGAGGTGCACTTTCCGCCAAATCCTGCCCTGATACGCCCATCGCGGATCTGACCAAGATCGGCCGATCCTGAAAATACAAATCAAAGGAAGAGATAAAGGAGACAAAACATGTCCACCAAGATTTGGAAGTTCTTCATCCCGTTGGCAGTTTTGCTGATGCTGCTGGCAGCCTGCGCTCCCCAGGCGACCCAGACGCCGCCCGCCGCCGAACAACCGGCGCAAACGGAAAAGCCGGCAGCCGCCGCTCCCACCAAGGTCAATATCGGCTTCATCTACTGCGGCCCGCTGGATGAACCCTGGTCGCAGGCGATGATCCAGGCGGTCGAGCGGGTCAAAGCCGATCCCCCGCATGGACTGCAAATCAGCTACAAGTATTTCGAAAAGATCACCGTGGACGAGTTCGAGAAGTTCACCCGCAATGTGATCGATTCGGGCGAATACGACATCGTCTGGTTCCACGACGGCTGCGCTGGCGCCGACCCAATTGACAACATCCGCAAGGACTACCCGGATCGCATCTTCCCGGTCACCGCTTCCAATTATCGGCCGGTTGGCGGCAACACCTACTGGATCCAGCCCTACGCTCACGAGCCGGCCTATCTGTGCGGCGTGATCGCTGGCATGATGACCAAGACCAACAAACTGGGCATGGTCTCGGCCTTCCCGTATGCCAGCGTGAACCACCTGCTGAACGCCTTCATCGCCGGCGCTAAATCGGTGAACCCGAATGTGGAGGTCAAGAACAGCTACATCGAATCCTGGTGGGACCCAGTGAAGGCCAAGGAGACCGCTCTGGCTCAAATCGAAGCCGGCGCCGACCTGATCTATTCGGAGCGCTACGGCGGGCATGAGGCCGCCCGCGATAAGGGCATCTACGCCTTTGGCTCGCAGGCCGATATCCACGATCTGGCCCCCGAAACGGTGATCACCAGCGCCCTGTTCTTCTGGGACCCCTCGGTGCGCTACATGATCGAACTGTGGTACGACCACACCGTCAACGGCACGTCGTACAACGCCCCCGCCGATAAGCCCGTGTCTTTCCTGATGAAAGACGGCGGGTCGGGCCTGGCGCCGCTGTATGAATTCGAGACCAAGCTCCCCAAAGAGGTGCTGGACAAGCTGGCAAGCGAGGAGCAGAAAATCCTGGACGGCACGCTGGTCGTCCCGCTCAACCTGGAGCCCGTGCAATAAGGACGGGCGATTGAATAGCCTGGGCCTGTTTGCCCTGGACGGGGCAAACAGGCCCGACCGTAATGAGATATCTATGGGGCGGGAACAATGAAGCCTGAAGCTGCACAGCCGATCCTGATCGTCGAGCACCTGACCAAGACCTATGGCCCGCTGATCGCCAACGATCGCGTCTCTTTCGACGTCCACCAGGGGCACATCCATTGCCTGTTGGGCGAAAACGGGGCGGGAAAATCGACCCTGGCCAAATGCATCTACGGCGCCTCGCGGCCCGACTCAGGGAAGATCATTTTCAAAGGGCAGGAAGTCCGGTTTTCGTCGCCCCGAGATGCCATCCGCATGGGGATTGGCATGGTCCACCAGCATTTTGTGCTGGCCGAACCGATGAACGCAGTGGAAAACATCATCGTTGCCGAGGAGTCGGTTGGGGCGCTGCTCAATCTACGCGAGGAGAAGAGGCGCATTCAAGCCCTGTGCGATCAATACGGCATCGCCCTGGACCTGGACACCCCTGTCGGCCAGTTATCGGTGGGCCAGCAGCAATGGGTCGAGATCCTCAAAGCCCTGTACGTCGGCGTTGACCTGCTCTTGCTGGACGAGCCTACCGCCGTGCTCACCCCGCAGGAGGTTGAGACGCTGTTCTCGATCATTGGCAAGATGGCCCAAAGCGGCATTTCGATCCTGCTGATCACCCACAAGCTCAATGAAGTGATGCACATCTCCCAACGGGTGACCGTGCTTCGCCGAGGCAAGATGATCGCTACCCTGAACACCGCCGACACCACCCGCGAGGCGCTGGCGAAGCTGCTCGTTGGTCGTGAATTCGACTTTGTCGTCCACAAGGAGCACATCCAACCAGGGCCGCCGGTGCTCGAAATCAAGGGGTTGAGCGCCCTGCGGGACAACCGCTCGCAGGCGCTGCGGGATGTCTCCCTGACCGTCCAGAGGGGCGAGATCCTGGGGCTGGCGGGGGTCAGCGGCAACGGGCAGCCGGAGTTGTTCGACATCCTGGTAGGGGTGCGTCAGCCCACCAGCGGCGAGGTTTACGTCCAAGGCGAGTCGATCATCGGCCTCTCGCCGGCTGGCATCTTCAAAAAAGACCTGGCCAGCATCCCTCAAGACCGCCTGAAACAGGGATTGATCGGCGATTTTTCCATCCAGGAAAACCTGATCCTGGGGGCGCATGGCAACCCGCCCTTCTGCTCCAGGGCTTCCATCCTTAACTATCAGGCCATCCAGAGCTTTGCCAGAGAGGCCATCCAGCGCTTCGATATTACCGCCCTGGGGCCGGAGCAAAAGGTACATCAGCTCTCCGGCGGCAACCTGCAAAAGGTCATCCTGGCGCGCGAGCTTTCGCATCCGGTCAAAGTGGTCGTCGCCAGCTCCCCCACCCGCGGGCTGGACATCGGCGCCACCTACTATGTGTATCAGCGGTTCCTGGAATTGCTGAAGACCGGCGCCGGAATCCTGCTGATTTCCGAAGACCTGGACGAAATTTTCAACCTGTCCGACCGCATTGCCGTGATCTACAACGGCCGCATCATGGGCGTCTTCGAAGCGGGCGAAGTCGATGAGACAAAAGTTGGTCTGCTGATGGCCGGCATCCAGGAAGACAAATCATGGCGAAAATAACGGCTACGCAATACGCTTACCGAATCGAGAAACGCAAGGATATCGGTATTTTCCTCAACCTGTTGTCGATCGTGGTTGCCCTGGTGGTCTCGCTGCTCATCGCCTCCGCCATCATCGTCGCCGCCGGCGAGGCCCCCAAAAACGTGTTCATAGCCATCCTCAAAGGCTCACTGGGCAGCCAGAGAGCGGTCATCGATACGCTGGTCAAATCGGTGCCCCTGGTGCTCACCGGCTTGGCGACGATCGTCCCCTTTCGCGCCAAAGTATGGAACATCGGACAGGAGGGCCAGCTCTACGCCGGCGCAATGGCGGTGACCTTTATCATTCTCACTTTCCCCCCGCTGGCTTCGGCGATCTACATCCCGCTGTTGCTCCTGGCCTCGATCGTTGGGGGCGCCCTGTGGGCGTACATCCCAGGCATCCTCAAAGCGCGCTTCAACGTGAACGAGATCATCGTCACCGTGATGCTCAACTACGTCATCCTCTACCTGTGCACCTTCCTGCTCAACGGCCCCTGGCAGGAGCCGGGCAGCTATTACTACAACACCAGCAAGTTCCCCGATGCCTCTGCCCTGCCGCTCCTGTTCGGCACCCGGCTGCATGTGGGGTCGCTCATCGCCGTGGCGCTGGCCGGCGCGATTTATTTCCTGCTGTGGAAGATGAAACTGGGGTACGAAATCCGGGCGATGGGCTACAACCCCACCGCCTCCAGGTACAAGGGGATCAGCACCCAGAGGCTGACCCTGATCGTCATGCTCATCAGCGGGGCGATTTGCGGCCTGGCCGGCGGCGTCGAGGTGCTGGGCATCCATCATAAGCTGATCTACGGCTTTTCGAGCGGATTCGGCTTTACCGGCATCCTCATCGCCCTGCTGGGGCGCTTGCATCCGTTCGGCGTGGTGCTGGCGGCGGTTTTCTTCGGCGCGCTGCGCAATGGCTCCGTCGCCATGCAGATCTATTCCAACGTCTCCAGCGAGCTGGTGAACCTGATCATGGGGCTGATCATCATCATGCTGCTCTTCAGCGAGGCCGTGGTCAAATACCGGATCAGGAGAGTCGAATATGCTGACTGATATCCTGCAAATCGGCTTCTTGATCAGCATCTTCGCCGGCGCAGTTCGCATGGGCACGATCATCTTGTTCGGCGCTCTGGGCGAGCTGGTGGTCGAGCGTTCCGGCGTCTTGAACCTGAGCGTGGAGGGCATGATGCTCAGCGGGGCGCTGGCCGGTTTCCTGGTGGCCTATTTTTCTGGCTCCCTGTGGCTGGGCGTCGTCGCCGCGGCGCTGGCGGGCATCCTGATCAGCCTGATCTTTGGTTTGCTGGCGGTCGTCTTCCAGATCGATCAGACCGTGAGCGGCCTGTCGGTCAACATCTTCGCCGGCGGATTGACCTTCTACGTCTATCGGACGCTGTTTCCCGACGTCGGCACGCAGAACATTCCCAACCTGGTGCCCTTCTCGCCGTTGAAGATCCCCTTTTTATCCGATATCCCGCTGATCGGCCCGATTTTGTTTTCCCACTACGCGCTGAGCTACCTCGCCCTGATCATGGTGGGGGTGATCGCGTTCTATCTCTACCGCACCCGGAGCGGCCTGATCCTGCGCACCATGGGCGAAAACCCCCGCGCGGTGGACATGAAGGGCGTCAATGTCACCTGGTCTCGCTTCCTGGCGGTGTTGTTCGGGGGGTTGATGGCCGGGCTGGCGGGCAGCTTCATCACCCTGTGCTCTTCGGGTTTGTTCGTGGCCGACATCACCGCCGGGCGCGGCTGGCTGGCGATCGCCATCGTTATTTTCGGCGACTGGAAACCGGGCAGGATCCTGCTGGCGAGCCTGTTCTTCGGCTTCATCGACGCCCTGCAAATGCAGGTTCAGGCGCTCGGCGTCCAACTGCCTTTCCAGTTGTTCCTGGCGATGCCCTACATCTTGACCACGGTGGCGGTCTTCTTGGGGCGAAAGCGCTCAGGCCAGCCGATGTCGCTGGGTGAACCCTACGTGCGGGAATAGAGCGGCGGGGCCGGGCGCAGGTCATCGGAACGCAGAGTACGGCGTGTCGTAAGGGCGGGTCTATGACTCGCCCTTACAAATTCCCGCGCGCGCCCAAACCAAACCCCTCCCCGATCTGAGGCTCGAGGAGGGGGTGCAAAAGGGGAGCGATATTTGGCTTATCAGGGCCGGCCGTCAGGCCCTGGGGGGCGTTGCGGCCCGCCAGGGCCTGTGCATCCGAAGGCTACGGCACGGGCGTCGGGCAGGGGGTGGCGCCGCTGGTGGTGCAGACGATGCGCCCCTGCAGCGCCGGGCTGACCGGCGAGTTCGCCGTCAGGTAATCGGCGAAGGTCTGATCCATGATATTCTGCGTGGTGCCGCGGTTGTACAGGTACGGATAACCATCGCCGCCGTTGGCCATGAAGTCGTTGATGGCGATGGAGTAGGTCGAAGCGGCGGTCAGGTCCACCGGCGCGCCGCTGCAGCTCCCATCCGCCGCCTGGCGCACCGCGCTGAGTACGCGGCTGCCCACCGGCGCAGAGATATCATAGGTGAAGCACAGGCCGGAAACCTGCGGGAAGCGCCCGTCGGCCGCCGGCATGCGCGAGACGCCGTTCTCCAGCATCGTCTTCAGCTCGGCGCCGCTGACGTTGACGGTGAACACCACGTTGCCGAACGGCAGCACCGCCAGCACCTGGCCGCGGGTGATCGGATACGGCGGCGGGGTGAACGGCGGGCAGAAGTCGGTGGGGATGTCGGTCGTCGGGCAGGTCAGGTCGGCGCGCAGGCCGCCGGAGTTGGTGATGGCGAAGTCGGTGCTGTAGGTGAAGCGCAGGGCGTCGGTGGTCAGGTCGCCGATGAGCGACTCGCACAGACGGCCGTCGCTGCGCCCGCAGGAGTCGGCGCGCGGGATGCGCACCGTCGACTCGGCGATCACCGTGCTGAAGATCGGCGCCAGTTGCGCGTTCAGATCAGCGATGTAGGCGGCGATCTCCGGGTCGGGGGTGACGCCGATGTTCCACGGCTTGTGGAAGTCGGCCGTGCGATACACCACCGCCTTGGTGTTGGTATCCACCACCAGGCGGATGCGATTGAAGCGCACGCCGGCGTTGGGGGTCTCCACCACCACCGTGCCGTTGGGCAGGTTGGTGATGTACTGGGTGTGGGTGTGGCCGCCGATCACTGCGTCAACCCCGTTCAGCGCGCTGGCGAAGACCATCAGGTCGCTGGCCGGATCGGGCGCGGTGACCGTGCCGCCGGAAGCGCCGATGTGCCCCAGGGCGACGACGGCGTTGGCTTTGTGCTTCTGGCGCACGAAGGCCGCCCACTGATTGACCGCCGCGGCCGGATCGGTGATCACGAACGGATCCAGGTAGCCGGGGAAGATCAGCTCGGGCAGTTGCGGCAGGGTGTAGCCCACCACGGCCAGCTTGAAGCCGTCCATGTTGAACACCGCGTAGGGGCTCCACTCAGGCGGCGTGGTGTTGGTGGTCGGAAAGACCGCGTTGGCCGAGAGATACGGGTGGTTGGCGGCGGGGATCAGCGTGTTGCGCAGATACTCCGAGCCGCGATCGAACTCGTGGTTGCCCAGGGCGTCGGCGGTCACGCCGATCATGTTCTTGGCATTGATCGTCGGCAGGTCGCCGAAGAAGTTGGAGATCGGCGGCGTGGCGCCGGTCGAGTCGCCGCCCCACAGCGTCACCGCCCCGTCTTTGGCCTCGGCGCGGTACACGTCAAACCAGGGCTTCAGGTAAGCCGCGCCGCTGATGGAGAAGGTGGGGCTGCTGAAGGTATCGGGCGCCTGCGAGAGCGGGATGAGCTGGCCGTGATAGTCGCTCAGGGTGAGGATGGTGGCTTCCTTGAACTGGCCGGGCACCGGCAGCAGGTTGTACAGGATCTTGCCGCGGGCGTTGATCGGGCCGGGGAAGCCCATCAGGAAGGAGATGGTGGGCGCCAGGTCGATGGCGCGCACGCCAAACACCGGGCCTTGCTTGCGGATGCCCGGGCCGGCGGCGACGAAGGTGGCGTGCATGTTCACGCCGCTCTTCAGGTCCACCGTCTCCGGCAGATAGCCGTGCTGGCCGAAGAACTGCGAGAAGGCGATGGTCTGGCCGGGGGTGGCGGCGTCGAACTGATAGGGCGGCTTGAGCACCACCACCACATCCCCGCTGCGGTTGGGGTGCAGCGAGTCGCTGCCGTCCACATTGCGCAGCTCTTCTTTCTTGAAGATCTTCAGCACCACCTGAGCGCCGGGGTTGGCCGGATCGGTCAGGTTCTGGAAGGCGTTGATCACCGCAGTGCGCACCTGCTCGTAGGTCGTACCGGCGGGCAGGCTGGTGTTGATGTAGATCTGCGCCGTGCCGCCCGCCCAGCAGGCCTTGGCCAGGTTGATGGCGCCGGTGCCGGTGCCGGTGCGGCAGTTGCTGGTCACCTCGGTGGGGGTGTCGCCGCCGCTGTTCTGCAGCCCGGCGTCGAAGAGCACCTTGCCGGCGTTCACCGCCAGCCACTGCGCCGCGAAGCCGTGATCCGAGGAAGCGAAGACGGTGGTGTTCTTGCCCATCAGCGCGCGCCCCAGGGCCAGCGTCTCATCGGCCTCCATGTAGGCCGCCCGCAGGAAGCCGCGCGCCTTCACCGGAGTGATCACCTCGCCGTAGGAGGTGTAGGTGTTGAAGTAGGGATTCTTGATGCCGTACACCTTGGGCACGGTCAGCCCGTAGAACATGTGCGAGAACTCGTCGGTGACCGGGTTGCCCAGCAGCAGCAGGTCGGGCTTGTAGCCCATGCCGTTGACGAAGCCGCCATCCACCGTCGGCACCGGATCGGCGCCCAGGATGAACTTCATGTAGGCGTAGTGGGCGTCTTTCCATTTCAGCCCCTGCTCGACGTAGGTGGCCGCGTCCACCAGGCCGGACTCAAAGATGGCGTAATCGGCGGCGGTGGAGGTGGGGAACCAGCGGTTGAGGTCGTCCTCGAAGTCGCCAGCATAGCCGCAGCCGTTGCAGGTGGCTACGGCGCGAGTGACGGAGGTGAAGAAGATGCTCACCTGCGACAGGTCGGGCGCCAGGCGGAAGGCCTTGACGTAGAAGCCGCCGGTCTTGCCCGAGGTCAGCACGACCTTGACATCGGCCCACTGGCCGGCCATCAGATCGGCCACGGCTTTGCTGCCGTCCTTGGCCTCGGCGTTGGGGACGATCAACACCTTGTCGTAGTTGACCTTGCCGTCGTCGGTCGAGTCATAGACGAAGAAGTCGTACTGGTCGTTGGCGATGACCGGCGAGCCACCGGAGGTGTAAGAGCCGAGGTCGAAGGTGCCTTCCTTGGCCGGGCTGTAGCTGGCCGGGACGTTGCTCCAGCCGGAGGCGTCGGCCAGGTCGTAGCGCTGGTACTGCACGCCGAAGGCGTTGGCGCCGGCGGGCTGACCGGGCACGTCCCAGTTGGTCCACAGGCCGCGGTTGGAGTAGAAGCTGCGGTAGTCCACCACGGGGCCTTGGACAGGCTTCATGGTGCGCGAGCCGCCGGCCCACTCGATCGAGACGGTCTTCTTACCGGCGCGCTCGGCGGCCTCGGCGATGGTCTCGGCCTGCAGCACGCCCGCCGAGAAGGCGGCGGTGCGGTTGGCGAAGCTATCGCCGGTGCGGAAGAAGGTGTTGTTGGTCGAGCCGTGCTCACCCGGATAGGCGCCGGTGGCCAGGGTGTACCAGCCCACGCCGGTGTTGGGCGGGAAGGCCTGCACCAGGCCGTTGGCGCCTTTGACGCCTTTGGCCATTAGCTCGGCGTAGGTGGGCATATCGCCCTTGGCGGCAAAGCTCTCCATCAGATCCTGGCGCATGCCGTCGGCGGCGAAGAAGATCACTTTCTGCGCCAGCGGGACAGACGGGCCGGGCGTCTTCGAGCCAGAAAGCGGCGCAAAGGCCAGCCCGGCGATCAGCACGATGGCCATGATCAGGGAAAAGGTTTTATTTTTCACGGGTACTAACTCCTTGGTTGATTCCGGCAAACTGGCCCGTACGCAGCCAGGCCGGATGATAAAGGTGCGCATGAATGACAAGCGTGTTGGTCCTGCTTCGGTCGTACGGCGTTGATCTTCAGGTGGTATCCGTGGCTGTGACCCTCCTTTCTCCAGACGGTGGACAAACTGAAAAAGACCTGAAAAACTTACAAAATTGTAAGCTTATCTATTTTATATCACTTTCCGCCAAAAGATCAATACCCTATTTGTTAATGGCAGGAAATTTTTAGGTTAACGGCTGATTTTGGGGCCGAAAAGTCGCCCTGCCATCGCTCGAGACCGACAGCGAACCGGGCAAGCGCCCTGAGCGCAAATGGGCGTGACGGGCTGAAGCCCATCCTACGGCGGC
>CAZCYV010000032.1:10992-17903 GCA_964503145.1 uncultured Anaerolinea sp.
AACAGCTCCAAAATGCTAAAATTATTTAGGAGTACTAAATAATGACCGCTTTCAACCCCAAATACCGCCATACACCGGCCGGCCAGATCAGCATTGCGCTCTACCGCATCGCCCAGGCGATTGACCTTCTGCTGCGTCAGCGCGGCAAGCGCCTGCGCCTCTCGCCGGCGCAGATCCAGGCGCTGCTCTTCCTGAAGTACGCCCGCCCCGGCGTGCGCACCGTCGGCGGCCTGGCTGACCGCCTGGGCGTCGCCGATGCGACCTCCAGCGGCATCGCCGACGCGCTGCAGCGCAAGCGCCTGATCTGGCGGGTGCCGCTTCCAGAAGACCGCCGCGTGATCACGCTGGGGTTGACGCCTGAGGGCGAGGGCACAGCCGGCGCGCTGGAGGACGTGCTGAGTGAGATCGAATCGGCGGTGGACGCCCTGCCCGAGGCGGAACAGGCCGCTTTGCTGCGCGCCGCTCAGGCTGTCGTCGGCCGTTTGCAGCGCGCCGGCTATGTGAAGGTTTACGAGATGTGCTGGGGCTGTCAGTTCTTCCGCAAAGACGCCCACCCCGAGGACCCGCTCGCCCCGCACCACTGCGCTTTTGTCGACGCGCCGTTGATGGAGGTCAACACTTATCTCGAATGTCCCGATTTTGTCCCCGCACATAATTGAAAGGAGATGCTGCCATTCCCCTGTCACTCACTCTCTATGGCGCCACGGACTGCGATGACACCCAGCGCACGCGCCAGCGCTTGCACGAATTGGGCCTGCCCTTCCACGAGGTCAATATCGACCAGGATGAAGAGGCCGAGCATTTCGTGCGCTTCATCAACTGCGGGTTTCGTAGCACGCCGACGCTCGTCTTTGGCCAGGGCAGGTTCAAGATCATCGCCACCGAGCCGAGCGATCAGGAGCTCGACCAATTGCTGATTCAATCGGGTAACTTAATGCCATCCCAGACTTAATATCGGTAAGGAGGTAGCAGACATGATTACGATGACTATTCCCGGCTATACCTACGAGGAAGCGCCGGCTTCGCCCTCGCCGCTCAAGGTGACAGACCTGGAGAACCTGAAGAAGGCGGTGCTTTTCGATGCCCAGGACGAGCGCTACCTGCGCCTGGCGGGCGAAGTGCTGGCAGACCAGATCGAAGACATTTTGGACGTTTGGTACGGCTTTGTCGCCTCGCAGCCTCATCTGGTGTATTACTTCACCGACGGCAGGGGCAATGCCAACGACGGCTATCTGGCGGCAGTGCGCAAGCGCTTCGGCCAGTGGATCCTGGACACCTGCAACCGCCCGTATGACCAGGCATGGCTGAATTACGCCCACGAGATCGGCCTGCGCCATCACCGCACCAAGAAGAACCAGACCGACGGCGTCGATTCCACGCCGCACATCCACCACCGCTATCTGGTGGCGTTCATCTACCCCATCACGGCGACGATCAAACCCTTCCTGGCCAAAAAGGGGCATAGCCCGGAGGAAGTGGAGAAGATGCACCAGGCCTGGTTCAAGTCCGTGGTGATGCAGGTGGCCCTGTGGAGCGCGCCGTACGTGAAAGAGGGCGACTTCTAACCGCTTGCAGTCGGCGCGTGGATTTGCTTCACGCCATCGCAATGACGGCCCGAGCGCCTGTCATTGCGATGGCGCGTTCTGCGCAGCCAAAGCAATCCCCCGGCTGGCGCGGGATTATCTGCGGTACAATCCTGGCTATGACCTTCCGCCCCGCCGCCAACGACCTGCTGCTGCACGACCCGCAGCGCGGCTGGCTGCGCTTCGCCCGGCCGCTGGCGGTGCTGCAGGCGCGCACGGCGGCCGAGGTGCGCCCGGCGCTGGCGGAGATCGAGCGCCAGGCGGCGCGCGGCGGGCGCTTTGCCGCCGGCTTCGTGTCCTATGAAGCCGCCCCGGCCTTCGACGCAGCGCATGGGGTGCAGCCCGCCGAGGGCGAGGCTTTCCCGTTGCTGTGGTTCGGCCTCTATGGAGCGCCCGAGCCGCTGTCGGCGCAGGCCCTGCAGGCCGCCGCCCCGCCCGAGCTGCCCCGCCGCGACTGGCGCCCCGACCTGCTGTCCCCCGACCAGGCCGCCGATCTCGCCGCCGGCGCGCCCGACGCTTATCGGCAGGCGCTCCAGGCGATCAAGGCGCACATCGCCGCCGGGCGCACCTACCAGGTGAACTACACCTACCGCCTGCGGGGCGCCTGGCGCGAGCCGCCCTTCCCCGCCTTCGCCGCCCTGGCCGCCGCCCACGCCCCGCCCTACGCCGCCTACCTCGAGACCGACGATTGGGCGGTGGCCTCGCTCTCCCCGGAGTTGTTCTTCACCCTGGATGGCGAGACGCTGACCGGCCGCCCGATGAAGGGCACCGCCCCACGCGGCCGCCTGCTGCAGGACGACCTGGCCCAGGCGGCGTGGCTGCACGCCTCAGAGAAGAACCGCGCCGAGAACGTGATGATCGTGGACATGGTGCGCAACGACATGGGGCGCATCGCCCGCGTCGGCAGTGTGCGCGTGCCGCAGCTCTTCCAGATCGAGAAATACCCCACCGTGTGGCAGATGACCTCCACCGTGCAATCCGAGACCCGCGCCGGGCTGGACGAGATCTTCGCCGCGCTGTTCCCCTGCGCCTCGATCACCGGCGCGCCCAAGATCCGCACCATGCAGATCATCGCCGAGCTGGAGCGCTCGCCGCGGCGCATCTACTGCGGCGCCATCGGCTACTACGCCCCCGGCCGCCAGGCGCAGTTCAACGTCGCCATCCGCACCCTGCGGGTGGACAAACGCGCCGGCGAGGCCGAATACGGCGTGGGCGGCGGCATCGTCTGGGATTCCGAAGTCGAAGAGGAATGGCAGGAGACGCGCGCCAAGGCGCGCGTGCTGGTGGAGCTGCCCCGCCCGTTCGACCTGCTGGAGACGCTGCGCTGGTCGCCGGACGAGGGCTGGCGCCTGCTGGAGGCGCACCTGGAGCGCCTGGAGCGCTCGGCGGCGTATTTCGATTTCCCCTACGACCGCCAGCGGGCGCTGGATGAATTGGAGCGGCAGGCCCTTCGACTGCGCTCAGGCCACGGCCAGGGGGAAGGCGCGGCGCAGCGCGTGCGCCTGACGCTTTCCAAGACCGGCGAGGTCGCCGTGGAGGCGCAGCCGTTGCAGGCGGCTGGGGATAGTAGGGGCAGGTCTGAGACCCGCCCCTACATCCTGACGTTGGCGAAGACGCCGGTGCGCTCCACCGAGCGCTTCTTGTACCACAAGACCACCCGACGGGAGGTCTATCAGCGCGCTCTGGCCGAAGTCCCCGGCGCGCAGGACGCGTTGCTGTTCAACGAGCGCGGCGAGGTCACCGAATCGACCATCGCCAACCTGGTGTACGAGCTGGATGGGGCGCGCTACACCCCGCCGGTCGAATGCGGGCTGCTGCCCGGCACGCAGCGCGCCGCCCTGCTGGCGCAGGGGGCGATCCAGGAACGGGCGCTGCGCCTGGAAGAACTGCCGCGCTGCACGCGGCTATGGCTGGTGAACTCGGTGCGGGGGATGTGGGAGGTATCGCTGGGCCGCGCGGCGACTGACGCCGCTGCCGCCTAGTCCCCCTGCTGCAACAACGACGCCAGCCGTCTCGGGATTTGCCAAGGATAGTTCAGCGCTCCAACTGCACCGTCACCGGTTTGGTGACCATCAGGTTGTCGTACCACTTGTAGGTGCTATCGTTGGTGCCGCCGCCTTCGAAGTTCCAGGTGATCACCTGGGTCATGAAGGAGTTTTCGTTGCCGGTGCCCAGCATCTCTACGTTGGAGTTGGGCAGCAGGATCGTGCCGCGGAAGTAGGAATTGTTGTTGCCGTTCAACTTCCAATCCGAGGAGGCCAGCGAATACATCAGCAGGCCGGGCACCGCCGGGAATGGGTCGGGACCGGCGGGCGGGGCAGAGACCTGGAAATCGCAGTTGCCGTTGCACTGCAAGCCGCCGTCCAGGAAGACCAGCGTCACGCCGTTGCCGTGCAGTTTGCCATTTTTATTGCCGCTCAGCTTAACCGTGCCGGTGATGCAGTACAAACCGGGGTCCAGCACGCTGGGCAGGTTCTTGGCGGCTACATGATTGGCTCCCGGCCGGGCGCACAGCTCCTGGGGGGTGAAATCCAGCCTGTAGGAATCGGGAGCCAGGTGCGGCGCGGGGGAGGGGCTGGGGCTGAAGCTGCCGCCGCCGGCATACTCGGTGGCGTAGTAGATGCCCTGATCCTTGGGCTGGCAGTTCAGGTCCTTGACCGTCACATCGATGTTGCCCACGCCGCGCAAACAGCCGTTGGAGTAGATGCCGCCGCCGCACACGTGTACGTCGGGGTTGCCGTGGAACAGGGCGCCGTTCTGCTGCCCCTGGCAGCCCGCCGGGTTGAGCGCCACGATGGTGTAGCCGAAGGCCAGGGCGCGCTTGGGGTGCACCCGCCCCGTGGCGGTGACGGTGTTGCGCGCCGGGCCGCCGAACACCACGCCGGTGAAGCCGGTCTGGGTCTCGGTGGTCAGCGTCACCTGCACGTCGATGTACTTCTGGGTGGCCGAGTTCATGCAGGTGATCTGCACGCCGTGCCCATCGCTGATATCGCCGTCGATGGTGAAATCGTTGTTGGCGGCGGCGCTGATCGCCGCATTGCGGGCGGCGTTCTGCGCCGAGACCACCAGGTTGTTGGAGCACGACCAGGACACCTCGGTGATGGCGTTGTTGGCCACGATCTCGGACGCCGAAGCCGCCCCGGCCATCGCCGCGGCGTCGGCGGCGCTCTGGGCGAAGCGCCGGTCGGAATACACCATGCTGCCATCCACCGCCAGGGCGGTGAAACCGAGCAGGGCAACCACCGCCAGGGCCAGCAGCACGATGGCCTGGCCTTTTTCGGATGGCGGGGGATCGGGCGGACGGTTGAACCGTCCCTTCAGGAATTGTTTGTGATGCGCCATAGCTTGCCTCCATATAACGTCTGTTCACTGCGAAGGCTCGCCCTGGGGACGCCCCAGTGCGAGGGCAAACACGGCGGGGCAGAGCGCGCCTTGCGGTGGGGAGGCGGGTGTGCAACACGGCGTTGCGCCGAAAGTATGAAAAAGAAAAGGGATAGCCCAAGAATAGAAGGGATGCCCGCCCTGTCTCACCGGTGCGAAGGCTTCACGCCGCCCGGCTCGTTGTACCCGATGGTAAAGTCCATTGCTTGCACGAATCGGGCAATCAACAAATATTACTGTATGACCTGATTCGTCAATATTATTTTAGCATTGTTTTGGCGTTTGGCAAGCATTCCTAACAAAGCTGAGAACTCCCCCGCTTGCTGCGTTCAGGGGCGAGGCGCCAGATTGCGGCGCGCGCCCGGCCCCGAGGATCAGGCCGCCGATAGCGACGAACTTATATTCCTTGACAGATATATAACTATAGAGTAATATAACACCATTGTTACTGAAGAAGAGGAGCAACTCATGTCGCTTACGCATGCCATTCTCGCCTCGCTGGATCTGCAGCCGATGACCGGCTACGACTTGAAGAAATTCTTCGATCAGTCGGTGGGGCATTTCTGGAGCACCACCCAGAGCCATATCTATAAGGCGCTCGGCGATCTGGAGAGCCGGGGTTGGGTGGAGAAGCGCATCGTTCCCCAGGAAGGTAAGCCCAACCGCAAGGAGTATTCGATCACCGAAGCCGGCCGGGCCGAGCTGCGCCGCTGGCTGACCACCCCGCTGCCGCCCCCGCCGGTGCGCGAGGCCTGGCTGATCCAGATCTTCTTCTCGCACAAGAGCAGCAACGAAGAAATCCTGGCGCTGCTGGAGGCGCGCCTGAGGAACATCCGCCAGATCCTGGAGGCGTTTCGGTCGCCGGCGCCGGCGGACCTGCCGCCGCAGGCGCCGCCCGGCATGGAGCGGGCGTGGGCGCTGTGGCAGATCACCCGCGATTATGGCCAGGCGTTCTACGAGTTCGAACTGCACTGGCATCTGCAGATGCTGGAGCGAGTGAAGAACCTTCCGCCATTGGATCGATCAGCCCCATTCACCAAAGGAGGATAGAAAATGGGAATTTCTGCCCAAGACAAGCAGCGAACCATCCGCAACCTGGTCATTTTCACGGTGGTTACCCTGGGCTGCGGCTTTGTTGGGATGGGCATCGATCGCCTGTCCCCGCCGCAGGACCCCATGCAGGGCCTGGGGGCGCTCATCTGGCTGGCTGCGCCGCTGGTGGCCAACCTGATCCTGCGCGCCCTGGCAGGCGACGGCTGGAAAGACTTCGGCATCCGGCCCAATTTGAGATCCGGTTGGAGGTGGTACCTGGTCGCCCTGGTGATCGCCCCGTCGATCACCCTGGCCGTCCTGGTGCTGGGGGCGGCTTTGGGAGCGGTTTCGCTGTCTGGCTTCACCAGACAGGGCGCCGGCGCGTATCTATCCGTGGTGGGGGTGACCCTGGCCGGCGTGCTGGTCAAGAACCTGTTCGAGGAGTTTGCCTGGCGCGGCTATCTCACCCCGCGCTTTGAGGCGCTTGGGCTGCATCCCTTCGCCAACTCGCTCTTGACCGGTTTCATCTGGGCCGGCTGGCACGCGCCGTACTACCTGTACTTTCTGAGCCGCGCCGAGCTGCAGGCGCACACGGCGTTGAGCGCGCCTGCCTTACTCCTGCTGGCTTTCCTGATCCTGCCGTTTCACGCCCTGGCGTATGGCGAGCTGCGCCTGCTCAGCAAGACCGTGTGGACGACCTGGGTGCTGCACAATATCGCCAATGCGGTCAGCCTGCCGCTGTTTGCGTATGGCTTTGTGACGCTGGCCGGCGGCGGGGCCGGTGTTTTCCTGTCGCCGGGCACGGAGGGCCTGCTGTATTCGCTGTTGATGGGGCTGATCGGCTTTGGCCTGTACCGGTATCGCATGAACCGGAGCGATCCGGGGTCAAGGCGCGGATGATCTTCCTGCGAGGCG
>CAZCYV010000033.1:0-15549 GCA_964503145.1 uncultured Anaerolinea sp.
GCGCCCTGGCGTCCTTGCGTTGCCAGAACCCTTAACGCGAAGGCGCAGAGCCGCTAAGTTTTTTTGTTGAATGACATCACTTGCGCGCGTGTTTCGTAAAGTCTTTGGCCGAGGTTAAGCAGCACAGCGCCTCGCTCACTTGCCACAGGCGGCGGGCAGCGTCTTCGTCGTACGAAAGCAGCGAGGAGCGCACAGGCTTGCGCCGAACGAAGTACTTTCCGCTCACCCCCTCTACTTCTGGCGAGGCTGCCAGGTAGATCACAGTGTCGGCGCCCTGCTCGGGCGTCAGCCCGGTCAGGCGGACGAAGCCCTTGATCAGCGGGCCAACGACGGGGAAGTTGGTGCGCCAGATGTCGGTGGCCACCTGGCCGGGGTGGACGGCGTTAACGGTCACGCCGCTGCCCTGCAGGCGGCGCGCCAGTTCGTAGGTGAACAGGATGTTAGCCAGCTTGGAGCGGGCATAGGCACGCATGCCAAAATAGCCGCGGCGGAAGCCCAGGTCGTCAAAATCCAACGTGGCGTAGATGTGCGCGCCGGAGGCAACGTTGACGATGCGCGCCGGCGCGCTGGCCTGCAACCGCTCCAGCAGGCGCTGGGTGAGCAGGAAGGGCGCCAGGTGGTTGACGACCAGGGTGCGTTCCATCTCGCCGTAGGGGGTGGGGTGGCGGCGGTTGTAGTACGCCCCGGCGTTGTTCACCAGCACGTCCAGGCGCTCGAACTTTTCCAGGATATCCGACGCCAGGCGCTCCACCTGGCTCAGGTCAGCGAAATCGGCCTGAAAGGCATGCAGCTTGGCTTGCGGATGCTGCGTCCGGATGTGGCTCAGGGCGGCCTGGAGGCGCGACGGGCGGCGGCCGGTGAGCGCTACACGTGCCCCCAGCCCAGCCAGCGCCGCGGCGGTCACCAAGCCGATGCCCGAAGTGGCGCCGGTGATCAGGCAAACTTTTCCTTCGAGGGAGGGGTATGATGGGATGGAGGTGATCATGGGGATGATTATCCCACAACCACCCAACTTTGTAAGCTACTCGATGCCCACTCCAATGAGCGTGTCGCCCGGTTCGGGTTCGCCCTCCAGCACCAAGTACTTTACCCTTTTTCCCTGGACGATGACCACCCTGCTGGGCAGCGAAAACTGCACCTCCTCGAGGCTCAGGGCGATATTCCCTTTGGCGGTGATCTTCTCGAGCATCTGGTTGGAGGTCTGCAGGTGCGCCCCCAGCGCCTTCTGGAAGTCTTGAAGTTTGATCAGAGAACGCTCCACAGTATTTGCTCCGCCGCGCTGTCTGGCGCAGATGTGCTCCGGTAGGTCCTGCAAAGCATGCCCCAGGCCCCACCAGCCGGGGAAGCTAGGTGAGGCCTGCGATTGTGCTGCGGGCTTGCTATTCTTTTTCGCTGCCCTTCGTCACCGTGGTGCGGGGTACGAAGCGCACCTTGAACTTCAAGCTGCGGATCTCGCTGACCTTCTCTTTTTCGTCGGGCAGGGAAATTTCCACTCTGTCGCCCTCGACAGCCAGCGCCGTAAAGGGCACCGAAAAATCCAGTTCGGTGATCGAATAGGAAAATTCGGATTCCTTGGCCGCCCGCTCGAGCAGCTCATTGGCCTGGTTCAGCGAGCCGGCGATCGCCAGATACAGATTGCGAATGTCAATGGGTTTTGCCATGCGCGCCTCCGCTACACTAAGAACCGTCGTCGAGTCCTGGTGCGACTCAGGTGATTTCGGGCAGCACTTCGAAGTTCACCTCGACTTCAATGCGGATGTATTCGGCATAGCTCCGATAGATGTGCAGCTCGGTGTTGCGGTACCAGCCGGCGCCAGCGCCGCCGATGAACCAGAAGGTGAACGCGCCGCCGGCCGAGTGGGTGTGGCTTTGATAGTCGAAGCCATCCTGCAGCGAAGCCACGAACAGGAGCTTCACCGTCGCCCGAGTGGCGCCAACGTTGTTGACCGCCAGGGCGTTGTTCATCGCCACGATGCCGATGCCGGTTTCGATGAGCACATCCGCCAATGGGACATTCATTTGCTTGATCGCCATTTTTTGCTCCTTTTTGCGGAAAGAAGATCTTCTGAAGGATATGGATTGAGCTGTTCAGTAAATCAGGCCATCTTGGGCAGCGGTTCCATCCGGGTAGTGATTGTCAGATCGGCGTCGCGCATATAGCCGGTCAGGATGCGTTCTTTGGGGGTTAGGGTGGTGAAGTGGCGCAGTTTCACTGCTTTCAGCACAGATTTATCCAAAACAGCCATACCGGATTCGGCAAGGCGTAAACCCAATCGCCGCGCATCCAGTTCCTGGATCTGCAGCGAGGCGTGCACCTGGTAGGTGATGGTGAATTCGGTGATCCCCATGGGGGTCTCGGTGCCTTCGCTGAGGATGCGATTGGCTTCGACGACAGCGCTTGCCACGGAAACAATGACCGAGGTGAGATCGACGCTTGGGATTTCTTCCATTTTCGCTGTTTGCCTCCACACTTTCAGTTCGGATAAATAAATAGAGCCGCAGAAGGATCAGCGGCTCTATTTCAATCGAGATGGCTTCAAGCCCGTGGATGCGGCCTGACACCGCGTGGGGTGAGACAGGGTCTTGATTCGGTTTTCTGCAATCCATTGTAGCAAGAGCGGTGGAAATGTCAAGTATTCTTTGATACACATTCTGTGTCAGTCGTGTTAAGCCGGGTGCATTTTGTTTCGGGCGAAGGCGCTGGGAATAAGCTGCGAGCGGGCCTGTCGCGGCCCGCTCGGCTAGCGGGGGAGAGCTGCGATTACTGACCGGTGGCGGCGAACCAGGCGCCGCCGGGACTGGTGACAAAGATGATGGGGGCAATGCAGGGCTGGGGCAGGGATAGTTGAGCTTCGATCTTGGCGTTGCCGCCGCCTTCCGAGGCCGGGCCAAGGGTGGCCGGGAAGGGATCGGTGGTGATGTTCACCACGCCGCCGTCTGCGGTCAGGCAACTGACGATGGCGCGGAAGCTGGGTACGGTGTTGCTGCCGGTGTTCGGGCCGGCCGAAAAGACCAGGCCTTTAACGACGATTTCCAGTTTGCCGCTGGATTTCAGTTCGCCTTTGGCGGCGCTGATGGACCAGGGCAGGCCACCGCCGTTAATGCCGCGGATGGGGTTCTGCGAACCGGTGAAAGCCTGCGGCAGGCCTACCATGGTGTCGAATTGCAGAATCTTGGGTTCTGCTGGCTTGCGCCCCTTGGCAGTGGCCGGCGCGGGCTGAGCGTAAAGGAAAAATGCGTTCAGCATCAGGGCAACCGCCAGGGCAATGCTCATGTACTTTCTCATCAGGTTCCTCCTGTGTCGAATGGTGTGAGATGGTTCCGGTTTAGATTGCGCAATCTAACCAGATATACGAGAGCAGGAGGCGATTGGATTTATCCGGGCAAAACTTCTCGCTCGACTGCTGCCTGGATCAGGCTTCGATCTCGTTCACGCCGTATTTGGTCAGCAAGTCGTCCAGGGCTTCGCGCAGCAGGTCAGCCTCGCTGACGCCGTGCGCTTCGGCCAGCCGGGCCAGGCGCTCGAGCTGGGTGTGGGTGAAATGGGCCGTCTTCGGCACCATGCGCTCATCGTAGGCCAGGCGGATCTGGGCGCGGCCACTCTCTTTGGCGCGGTACAGCGCCTGATCAGCCTTGCGCAGCAGTTCGACCTCGGTGCGCCCGTCCACGGGGAAGGAGGCCAGCCCGCCGCTGATAGGGATGCCATGCAGCGTCTGACCATCCTGGATGACGAGGCTTTGCCCGGCCAGTGTCAGGCGCACCTGCTCCATGATCAGGAAAGCCCGCTCGCGCTCGGCACCCGGCAGCAGGACGGCAAACTCGTCACCGCCGTAGCGCCCCAAGATGGCGCCCTCGCCGGCCGCCTGGCGCAGCGCCTGGGCGACCGTCTGCAGCACCAGGTCGCCGCCGGCGCGGCCGTAGCGGTCGTTGATCTCCAGAAAGCGATCGATGTCGAAGAAAGCCAGCGAGAGGGGCTTCTCGACTGGCATGGCGCGGGCCTGGGCGAGTTGATCGGCGAAGGCTTCACGGAAGGCCTTGCGGGTGAGCAGGCCGGTCAGGGTATCAATGTTCGAGGGCGTGGGGTTCATCCTGGTGTCTCCTTTTGTAATATATCTTAATATTACAACAATATATTATTGTTAAATATGATCCTTGTCAAGCGCCAGTTTTCGGATCGGCCTATCAGTTTTGCTGGGCACTGTTTACTCCCCTGAGTTATTAGCCCGCAATTTTGGGACGGATATCACCCTGAGTATTTGTTGACAATGAAAAGGCAAGCTGTATAATGTGAATGAGAGGGCCAGGTTTTTAAATCCGTAAAGAGACATGTGAGAGAAATTATGCGGAACAGCTTCGCAAAAGACAACATTCTCTGAGAAAAGGTCACGGGATCCGCAATGGTTGGGCGGCCTATGCGAGCCAATCGAGGATGAGAGAAAGTAATGGAAACGACCAAAATTGAAATCATTTTGCCCTCTGTCTCTGTGATTATTGCTGCCTATAATGAACAAGCATTTATTGAAACGACCCTTGCGTCCATCTTGGATAGCGGTTTTCCCTGCGAAGTCATCGTAGTTAATGATGGCTCAACCGATCAAACCCCCAAAATTCTCGAGAAGTTCAGGGAAAACATCAAGGTTATCAGCCATCCTACCAACAGGGGCAAAGGAGCTGCAATGGCCTCAGGGTTGAAAGAGGCCGCTGGTGAAATCGTGATTTTCTGTGATGCCCATCTGTTGGGCTTGAAACAGCATCATTTGCTATCTTTGGTCTTGCCGTTGATTTATGGCTCAGCTAAGGCCGTGCTGGGCGTGGACATTCCAGAGAAAATTTCTCCCTCGTTGCTGAATGTTGCCCCATTTCTGATTCTGACAGGTCAACGTGCTTACTACAAAGCAGATTTACTGCCATTGGTGAACGAGATGGAAGACCTTGGTTATGGAGTAGAAACTTTTCTGTTCACCAAATTTCCCCGAGACAGGACCGCTATCGTCCTGCTTCCGGGATTAGTCCACTTAACCAAGCAGGATACCTCATCTCTTGCTGCTGCCACAGCGGGGTATCTGAGAGAATCGCTTGAGATTTTGGAGATATTGGCGAGAATTCAAGGCCTGGTTCCTAGAGAGCTGAGTGAATTGAGGCAAAAGATTTCTGCGCTGCTGGCCAAATATATGGGCACGCGCGAAAGCGATAGCAACAAATAGAACGCTGCCGACAAACCTCATCCCCAGAATTTTGCTACCAAGCGGCAGGTAGCCATTGCTGAATTTTGTGTCATTCAGGGGTGTAGAGCCGCAAGCCGCCTGGCTCGACTGAGCAAGGCTCAATGAAAAAGGACACATGGACGATGAAAGAAGGGCAGCGGAGCGGGCTTTGTAGGCGCTCTGCTGGTGAGCCAGATCCCCCTTCGTTTGAAGCGCCGCGCGCCCCGGCGAGACTGCGTGGGAAAGACGCTGACCGTCGCGCTCCACAACGCGGCTGTCTCAATCATTGGCAGTCGGTCGAGATTTTTGTGGCGCAAACAATACTAATACGATAAACCAGGTATGATTTACCTGATAACTCAGATATATGATATACTCCTTTTGAGCAACTCAGTGTGAATCGCGCCCGAAACGCCTGAATTGCATCCTACTCTCAGAAGGAGCAATATCTATGTCCACAGAACACAACAAGGCGATATTTCGTAAAATGGTGGAGGAAGTCTTCAATCGGGGGAATCTTGGCCTGATCGACGAACTCCTGGCACCCGACTTCATCGAGCGAGAAGAACTCCCACCTGGATTCCCGACCGGTCGTGAGGGCGTCAAACAGTTGATCGGCATGCTTCGCCGTGCCTTCCCAGATTTCAAGGCCACGATTGACGACATGGTCGCCGAAGGCGACAAGGCGGTCATCCGAATGACCTGGAGAGGCACCCATCGGGGTGAGTTTATGGGCATCCCGCCCACCAGCAAGAGCATGTCCATTGGCGTGATTGACATCGTCCGGTTTGCAGGGGACAAGGTAGTGGAACATTGGGGCCTGATGGATAGCATGAGCATGATGCAGCAACTCGGGGTTGTCCCAGCGCCAGGGGCGGTCGGAGGGTAACGCGCCTCTCTAGTTAGGCCGATTTCTCGAACCGCCCCGATCACTCAACTGGCCGGGGCGATTTTTGTTCCCCCTGTTGCAGATTCACGCCATCGGAAGTACGCCCTGTTTCACCTGCAACGCCTGGACGGACAGCGGGCGGAACATCTCTCGCCGCGCCTGGCCCCGGTCTGCTAGACGCCCTGGGGCGTGAATCATGCCACCTGGCCGGGCACGACTGGGGCGCGGCGGTGGCCTGGGCGACCGCGCTGGCGCACCCTCGAGAGGATGAAAAAGCTGGCCATCCTCAATGTGCCGCACCCGGCGGTGATGCTGGACTACCTGCGCCGGCGCCCCAGCCAGATGCTCAAATCGTGGTACATCGGCTTTTTCCAGATCCCCGGGCTGGCCGAGCGGCTGGTGAGCCGGAACGATTACGCCCAGGGTGCCCGGGCGCTGACCGGCAGCAGCCCCCGGCACATTCAGCGAGGCGGACATCGCTGAATACAAACAGGCCTGGAAGAATTCCGGCGGCATGACCGGGATGATCCACTGGTACCGGGCGCTGGCGCGCCACCGACCGGGCAAGCCCGGCGACTTGCGCCTGCACATGCCGGTGCGCATCCTGTGGGGCAAGAGAGACGCCTTCCTGAGTACCGAAATGGCCCAGGCCAGCGCGGCCTGCTGCGACCAGGCGGAACTGACGCTGTTCGAGGGTGCCACGCATTGGGTGCAGCACGAGCAGGAGGGGGCGGTGAGCGAAGCGCTAATCGAATTTTTCAGCGAATAAGCCCTACTCAAACACCGCAAACCCGGCCGCCAGCAGCTCTAGCTGCACCGCTGCCCGCCCGCTGATCTGCTGCACCTCCAGCTCCCTCCCGACCCGCGCCGGGTCGCAGGAGTACAGGCAGGTCAGGCGCGCGCCGGGGGTGTAAACCTGCCCGTCCAGCTCCACCCAGGCGCGGCGCGGCTCGTCCGGGTCGGTGCTGAGGGCAACCAGCAGGTGCTGGTCGTCAAAATGGCGCGACCAGGCGACGATGGAGCGCATGCGCTTACCCAGCACCTGGGGAAAACCGAAATTCTGCCCGTCTCCGGAGATCTGCCGCAAGTACTGCCGCCCGCGGCGCAGGGCAATCTTCTGCCTGCGCAGCGCCAGCAGCCCAGCCAGCCCCTGATAGATTGGGTTGTCCTCGTCGAAGAAGTGCCGCCCGCGGCTGCGGAAGGCGCCGAATTCGCCACCGAACATAGCCTCGCGGATGTAGCGGTCGCTGCCGCCCTCCCCGTCGAAGCCCTGCTCGCTGCCATAGTAGATACATGGGATGCCCAGCGTGGCTACGTTGAGCGCCAGCACGTTGAGCAGCAGCTTGCGGTTCTGCTCACTCACCAGAGATGGGGACGGCGTGCTTCGACCCTCGCTCAGCACGCCTGCGGCAAAGCGCGCCTTGTGCTCGCCCTTGCGCACCTGGTCGTGGTCATCGAACAGCGTCACCACCTTGTTGCGGAACCAGATGTGCGACTCCTTCTGCACCAGCTCCGAGTTGCGGAACAGGTCGAAATACTCGCGCGGGCTGCGCTGGCCCTTGACCAGATACTCCATGCGGTCGGGGATGTCGTCAATGCCTAGGGCGGCGTTCAGGCCGGTGATCTCCAGCGTCTGGAAGGCGCGCTGGCGGCCGCCGGTGATCTCGCCGATCAGGTAGAAATTCTCCTTGCCGATCTTTTGAGCGAATTCATGGATTACCGAGGTGAAGTAGCGCGCTGCCCCGCTGTCCATGTGTTTAACCGTGTCGACGCGGAAGCCGTCCAGGTCGGCGTAGGCGATCCAGAACTTGTACGCCTGGCACAGCGCCTGCAGCGAGGTAGAGGGGCGGTAGTCGTCGACGGAACCGCTCCCCAGGCGGATGTCCTTCAAGTCGAAGAAATCGCCCTCCAGGAATTCGGGGTCGTAATCCCAATTGGAGATGCGGCCCCTGGCGGTGAAGGTCGCCGGGTCTTGCAGCTCGGTCGGCCAGATGGCGCCGTGCGGCCAGGCGGCGGGGTGCGCCTCCAGGTCCAGCGGGGCGAAGGGCAGGCGGGGCTGCCCGCTGGCGTCGTGATAGCCGGCCACGGCGTAAGGCCGGCCGTCCCAGCGCGGGTCGAGGTACCATTCGCCGGTCTGCTCGTTCTGCGTCCAATAGCGGTCGGGGTCATAGCTGAAGACGTTCCCGGAGTGGTTGAGGATGATATCCAGGATGACGTAGATGCCGTGGCGGTGGGCGGTGCGCACCAAGTTGCGCAGATCGGCGCGAGTGCCGAAGTGCGGATCGACATCCAGGAAATTCTGCACGCCGTAGCCGTGGTAAGTGTCCTGATAGGGCACCTGCTTAAAGATCGGGCTGATCCACACCGCCGTCACCCCCAGGCGTTGCAGGTAGCCGATCTTGCTGGTCAGGCCTTTCAGCGTGCCGCCAACCCAGCGCCCGCCAGCCTGGCGCCAGCGCTCGGCGTCGGCCTCGGTCTGCACGGCGTTCTCGGCGTCGGTGGGCTGGAAGAGCGGCGTACTGCCGGTGGTCACTGTGCGCCCGTCGTTGCCGCGGTAGCCGTGCTCGCGGCCATCGGAGAAGCGGTCGAGCATGAGGAAATACAACACCTGGTCCTCCCAGGCGGCTGGCGAGGGAGTGAAGCGGCGCTGCGTCAGCGCCGACAGGTCCAGCTCACGGATAGATTTTTCGATCATTGGGTATCCTTTCGGGTTTCGCCGTCGGGCGGAAGCCCTGCGGCGCGTCTGGTCGTTATCAAGATAACGTTTGTCGTATTAGTGTATTTTACGCCAAAGCGGGGGTTATGGAGATGAGAGAATGCTGACCTCAGGTACCATGCACTTCTAAAAGTGCATGGTACTGCGTCGCATCCTGCATTGCACCTTTGAAAAATTGTTGACAAATCCTCCGGGGCGTAGTATCATTTTGCCGCTTTGATTTTGGCGAGGTAGCTCAACGGTGGAGCAGGGGACTCATAAGCCCTTGGTTGTGAGTTCAAGTCTCACCCTCGCCACACCCAGACCCCCCGTGAAGCCGGGGGGTTTTGGTTTGGCGCCAGAGGAGAACAGGGGAAATTTCGCCCTGCCTGGGCTGATTAACACAAAATTAATGGCGGAAAATGTGAAAAACCGCTAGAATCAAAGCGTCGCTGTCGATTCCCAGACCGACCAGCTCTGGGAACGATCCTCCCGCCAATCTCTTTATCTTCACACGGAAAGGGTGACGAAAATGAAAAAGTTGTTCTTGCTGATCGGGATCTTGGTTCTTGTGCTATCCGCCGCCAGCCCCGCCACCGCCCAGGACGGCGACACGACGCCGGGCGCGCCGGATATGGCGCCGATGATCTTTCTGCCGCTGGTGAACCGCCAGGCCAGCCCGCATGTGGTCACCGGGCAGATCAAAGACGCCCAGGATATGCCCCTCAGCGGGGTCGCCGTGGGGAGCAATTCCAGCACCGTCGGCGTCACCGATGCCAACGGGGTGTACCGGATCATCACCATGACCGGCAACCAGAAGATCACCGCCACGAAGGATGGCTATAATTTCGAGCCGGGCACGGCCGAACTCAACGTCACCCGCGACATGAACAACCTGAACTTCACTGCGGTCAGCAAGGACGAGGCTTCGCTGCTCGGCTGCGCCAACCTGCTGCTCAACCCCAACTTCGAAGGCGCCGACGGCTGGACCATCTCGCCGGCGGTCAACCCATCCTACTACACCTCGCAGTACTTCTTCAGCCCGGTGTGGTCGATGGCCAGCGGGGTGCCTGTGGGATACGCCAACCCCTTCCCGGGGATCTTCACCACCGCCGAGTTCTGGCAGCCCACCACCATCGCCATCCCGCTGGAGGCGACGATCGTCAACCTGCGCATGCGCGTGTTGCCCCGCAGCTCGGACCTATGGGGCTATCACCTCGCCGAGCAGGCGGCGATGGACGCGACCTTCAGCCTGAACTCACCTGAGGCGGTCGAATCGCAGTACGCTCACATCCGCGATGCAGCTAACACCACCACGCTGCGGCAACTGTTCAAGTGGTTCCCGATCGACTCGTATTACTGGCTGTACCGCTCCTACGACCTGCGGGATTTCCGCGGCCAGACGATCAGCGTGCTGTTCGGGGCGATCAACGACGGCGATGGTGGGAACACGGCGCTGTACGTAGACGACGTGTACCTGTACTACTGCACGCCGTAGTGTCGTAGCCGCTCGCCGTTAAATGCTCAGATTTTCATGAAAGGCCCGGAGGGCGCTGGCCGCCCTTCGGGTTTGCGCGCCGCGGCGTTGGGGGCAGCACAAAATCCGGTCGATTCAGGCCTTGCAGAAGCGGCACCGCCAGAATCGCTCGCAACATGGGGCGGCCTCCAGGAGGGGATGATCCAGAGGACAGGTGTGGTGTTCACCCCCTGATTCCGGGGGCGAACACCACGAAGACTGATTGTTTAGCCAGGGCCATCCCAGAAGCTCCAGCTTGGGACAGCCCTGGCTGCGACATAGGCGCTAAGGCGCCATATCGGGCCGATGGATGATGCGGATGGCGTTGATAATCGGGGAGGCGTAGCCGCGGCGCTGCACGAAACGCAGATTGAGCTGGCCGTCGTTGATCACCAGATAGAACACGTAGGTATCTGCAGTGAAGTTGCCCACACTGTAAACGATATCGTAGGCTGGCAGCAGGAAGTTGTTCAGCTCGGCGATCACGTCAAAGATGCGGGTGCCGGCATTGCGGCTCTGCAGCTCGGCGAAGCGCAGCTCAATCTGGTACACCCCCGGCACCAGGCCGTCGAAGCGATACTCGATCGGATCGGTGCGGGCCACCTGGAACAGAGGATCGTCATCGGTGCCGGCGATGGGCTTCTTGGTGGATAGCACGGGGGCTTTCTTGTTCGTGTAGCCCCAGTTTCCAGCGGTGTAACTGCGGTCGGCGAACCAGGTCTCGCCCAGCTTGTCCACGTATTGGCCGCCGCCGGCGTTCACCCCGACGTAGTAGGCCGGGACGATCAGCCGCACCGGCACGCTCAGGTTGGGGTTACGCCCGCTATTGGTTTGGATGACCAGCATGGCCTCATAGACGCCCGGCGTCAGGCCGATGGTGTTTGCGGTAACCTGGATGACCTGCGAGCCGCCCGCCGGCAAGATTCCGCTGGAGGGAGATTCGGAGAGCCAAGGCACATCGGTGAAGCTGGGCAGCCCGCTGTCGATCAAATACACCCGGTTGGGATCCTGGCTGATCATCCACAGATTGCCGGCCTCGTCCATCTCTAGGCCGGCGCCGTTGTAGCCGGGGTTGGGGTGAGCCAGCGAGCCGAGCACGGTGCAGGCGGGGCTGATCTGGTAGATGGTATCGGTGGGACTGTTGGTAGCCTCCCAAATTACGTTGTACACCGGGTTCCAGGCCAGGCCAGAGATGCCCGCCGGCGCGTTGCATTGATCGAGCACTGCGCCTGGGGTGGCATGGCTGAAGCCGGCAATGTGGTACAGAATGTCCTGGTTCCAGCCGCCGATGTAGAAGGTGTCATCGTCTGGGCGGTAGGCCAGGCCGCGCTGGGAGATGCTGGTCCACGGGAAGGCGCCGGTGATCGAGCCGGTGTTGGCGCCGGTGGCCGGATTCCAGCAGTAGATGCCGTTATCGCCGCCCACGTTCACCGAGCACATCCAGCCGCGTCCGGCGTCGTAGGCCATATCGCCGCACCACGAGCCGCCCCATGGGCAGTCGTAGCTGGGGCCGAGAGGGTTGCCGTTGACGTCGAAGGCCTTGCCACGCAGGATGGGCGCAGAGGCCGGATCAGAGAGCCAGACACGCCCATCGTAGCCAACGCCCCAGGCCAGGGTCATGCCGGTCGGCGCCCAGGATTTGAGGATATCGCCTGGCGCCTGGATGGCCGACTGCGCCAGCAGCATGGGCTGCGCTTCAGCAGTCAGGCCCTTGGTGGTGCGGGCATTCGGATCGAAGCCGCCCTCCAACATGGCTTGCGCCCGGTTTGGCGCAGCGCTGGCCATCACCTGGCCGCCGCCAAGCTCATTGAAGGCGTAGGTCATCGGCAGGCTGCCAGTGTTGCTCAGGGTGAGCGTCTTGGTGCGGCTCTGGCCGAGGGGCACCAGGAACTCCAGCGCGTTCGGAGAGATCTCGCCGCGCGGGGTCTTCAGGACAAAGTTCTGGACGTAGGTAGCGTCCTCGGTGGCCAGGTCGAGGGTGACTATCTCGGTCTGGTAGTTGGTCTTGCTGGCTTCGATCGCATACGTGCCCAGCGGTATCTGGAAGCGGTAGAAGCCATCCGCGCCGGTGGTCACCTGGCGCACTGGGCTGCCGTTCTGCAGGGCCTTCACCGTCGCGCCGGCGATGGGCAAGCCGTCGTTGAAGTCGGTGACGTATCCTTCCACAAAGGCCGAAGGCGGCAGGCGGTACATCACGGCAAACTCTGGATCAGCGATCACCGCTTCGTTGTAGGAGTATTGGAAGGCGACCGTGCCAGTCTCGTTCTCGATGCCCAGGGTGGCTGAGTTGCCCTTCTCGCGCCCGTCGTTAGCGATGTTGCGATACTGGATCAGGATTTGCCCACCCTCGTAGAGCACCACCTCGAAGTCAAAGCGCCGTGTGGTGTCGCCGAACGGGCGCACGTTGCGCCACTCGATAACGAAGCGGTTCGGGTTGCTGAGCAATTCAGTGCGCACGCTGGAGACGCTGGCATCGACGTACAGGTCATCCCAGAAGGGGTAGATCGCTCCATTGGGCGCGGCGGTGCTGGGGATGGCGGAGTTGGAGAAGAGGCAGTTGCCCGCCAGGAAGTTCATGTAGCCGTTGGTGCAGACGAAGGCCGAGCCGTAGCTGCTGCCGTAGAGCGAGAAGTTGAATGGCAGGCTGATCTGCAGGTAGCTGTCGTCGCCGGTCAGCGGCAGGATGGTGTTGGCCTCGATGTAGGCTGGTGGCTGCACCTGGCAGAAGTAGCCGAAGGCGTCGGTGCGCAGCGGCAGGGCAAAGTTGAAGTCGGTCACATTCCCGCTCAGCACCAGCGGCAGGGTCTGGGCGTTGTTGCAGCGCCCGGCGGCCGCGCTCACGTTGTACGTGCCCGCGGGCACGCTGGGGAAGAAGTAATAGCCCATGGCGTCGGTGATGGCTGGCGGGATGGGCGTGCCCAGGATGGTCACCGTGGCGTTAGCGATGGGCTGCAGGTACTGGTCGCGCACGTAGCCCGATAGGCTATAGGAAGGCGCAGCGATCAGGGCAAAGTTCTGCACGGTGGTCGCACTCTCATTGATAGTCACATCGGCAGTCTGAGACAGGTAAGCGAACTTATTCACCGTGACGGCGTAGTTGCCTGTGGACAGGATGGGGAAGCTGTAGAAGCCGTTGATATCGGTGGTGGTGAAGCGGGTGATCGGTCCAACCGCCTGGACAGTAGCGCCGGCCAGCGGCAGCAGGGTGGCAGCGTCGGTCACCGTGCCTTGCAGAGCGCCGACCTGGCCGATCGGCGATTGCGACACCGCGGCGAAGGCGTCCAGCTTGCCCTGGCCCCAGACGTTGTTGTTCTCGGCCGTGCCACCGCAGCTCAGGTCGGATGTGTCGATGGCAGTCTGATCGAGGATGGCGCGGGTTTGGGCGATATCGCCGGTGAGCGCGGGGGCAGCCGACCATATCAGCGCCACGGTGGCCGCCACGTGCGGCGAAGCCATGGAGGTGCCGGTGTAGGAGGCGTAGCTGCCGACGGGCACACTGCTACGCACGCTCACTGCTGGCGCGGAGATGTTCGGCTTGATGATGCCGGTGCCGACGGCTGGCCCACGGCTGGAGCTGGTGTACACGTTGTTGTTGATATCGAAGCCGCCTGCGCCATAGCTCTCCACGTAATCGCCGGGGGAACCGGCGGTGCCGCAGCTCGGCCCGGAGTTGCCAATGGAGAAGGCGGGGAAGATGCCAGCGGCCACCCAGGCCTGGACCATGGCCTGATACCAGAAATCGCCGCCGCCGCCGCCCCAGGAGTTATTGACGATGTGCGGGCGCAGGTCGGGGCGCGGGTTGGCGCCGTTCAGGTCGGTGGGCGCCAGGACCCACTGCGCCGAGGCCAGCAGGGCGGTATCGGAGCAGGAGTTGCTCTCGCAACCTTTGGCCATAATGAAACGTGCTCCAGGGGCGACGCCGATCTGGTTGGCTCCGCCGTCATCGCCCACCATGGTGCCCATGGTGTGGGTACCGTGGCCGTTATTATCGCACGGCACCAGCGACGGGTTGCCGCACACCCGCGAAGGGTCGAACCAGTTGTAGTTGTGGTCGAAGACGCCGCCGCCCAGGTTGCCGCGGTACTTACCTACCAGGGCGGGGTGGTCGTATTGCACGCCGGTGTCGATATTGGCCACTACGATACCCTGACCGGTCACGCCGTAGGTGGACCACACCTGCGGCGCGTTGATGCGGGCGACGTTCCATTCGACAGCCTCAATCCGGTCTTCCTCCTGGCCTGGAGCAGGCTCGGGCAGGGTCAGGGTCTGGGTGGCGGCGATGCGCGCCACTTCCGGCAGGGTCCTGAGTTCGTTAACCAGGGCGTTGTCGCCGTTCACCCAAATGGCGTTGACGATCCAGTAAGGCTTATACGCTGCGCCAGCCTTCTGCACGATCGAGATCACGCCAGACTGGGTCTGATCGGCCACAGCTTGCAGCCGATCGACGACATATTGGCCGCGCGCCGCCCAACCGGCAATGTTCTCCGCGCCGCTCAGGTCGGCCTGAGCTTCCAGCACCACCCAAAAGCTGGCAGAGCCTTGCGCCTGGAGTTGTTCTTGCACCGCCCGATCGACCGGCGCAGGTTCCGGCGGCTGTTGCACCGGACCCGCCCAGGCCGAGGCGGGAAACAGCAAGACGAGCAGCATCAGCGCGTACACTGCTCGTCTCCATGGAAAGCGTATCCGGGTATTCATCGAGTTCTCCTTTTCTCATTTGCTCATTGGGCGCTCAAAATTCGAGCCTATATTGGTTCGCGGTCGAAAGTCATAACTGGCGCAAACAGCATTAGCCGAGGCGCCGACAATCAGCGATGTGCAGACGCGCTGCACACCCCGCAACGCAAATATTCCCGACAACCACCTCCTTTTCTAATCTCGAGATCGACCTGTACGACACAACCCGACAGGATTTCCCCGCCTCTACGCCGATGCGATGCCGATACCGACGGCGAGGAAATGGATTGTTTTACAACAAGGGGTGTATTGAAGGATGACCGATGAAGTACCCCAGTGAGATTGGCTGCGAAGCAATCACGACGAACCAATCGTCACAGGCTGGGTGAAAGTGAATGGTGACTAACCAGATTATAGCAAGTTCAGAATCGAGAGTCAACTGACTGGAGAGATGTTTTAGGGAGGCGGCTCGCGGGTCAGCCTGAGCCGGGCAGAGGAGGGCGTCCAGGTGGCGGTGGGTGTTATCGGAGTGGGAGAGGGGGGCGGAGTCGGCGTGGCGCTGGGGGCGCGG
>CAZCYV010000034.1:0-14864 GCA_964503145.1 uncultured Anaerolinea sp.
GCTAATGGCTAATGGCTAATGGCTAATGGCTAATGGCTAATGGCTAATGGCTAATAGCTAATAGCTAATAGCTAATAGCTAATAGCTAACCACCAACCGCCACCCTGGCCAGCGCCTCCACGCAATCGCCGTCGAAATGCGCGGCGACGTTTTGGCGCAGGTGGTCGAGCGCGGCCTGGCGATCCATCGCCTTGCGGTAGGGGCGATCGGTGGTCAGGGCGTCGAACACATCGGCGACGGCCACAATGCGCCCCATCGGGGAGACCTGTTCGCCGTGCAGCCCCATGGGGTAGCCCGAACCATCCAGGCGCTCGTGGTGTTCGATGATCGCTGGCAGCACGTTACGCAGCAGATGCACCTGCTCCATGATCTTGTAGCCGATGCCGGGGTGTTTCTTCATCTGATCGTATTCGGCTTCGCTCAGGCGGCCGGGTTTGCCCAGGATGCAATCGGGGATGCCGATCTTGCCGATGTCGTGCAGCAGGCTGCCGATGCGCAGGTCGCGCAAGGCGTCCCCCTGGATGCCCAACTCCTGGGCGATGGCGATGGAATATTCCGAGACGCGCCTGGAGTGCCCCTGGGTGTAAGGGTCTTTGGCGTCGATGGCCGCCGCCAGCACCTTGATGAAATCCAGGAACAGCTCGGTGGCCTGTCCATACAGCACGGCGATCTGCAACACGGTGCTGGCCTGGCTGGCGAGGATCTCCAGCAGGCGGTTATCTTCGGAGTCGAAGGCGCCGTGCTGCTTGTTGAGCGCCATCAGGTGTCCGATCACCCGCTCCTCCAGGCGGCCGCGCTCTTTGCCCACCGAGATCGGCCGGGCGCGCAGCGGGACGGAGACCGCCGAACGCGCCCGGAAGCTGTAATCCTGGCGCTCCGCGGCGGCGGCGGACGACTCTGGCGCGTCTCCCAGGGCGAAAGATTTGGAGAGCAGCAGGGCGCCGTTTTCCCCGGCGGTGTCCACCAGGTACACCTTGCTGGACTCGGCGGCCAGCAGCCGCGCGGCGTAATCGGTGAGCAGGTCGAGCAGTTCGTCGCGGTCCAGCACCGCTCCCACCCGGCCGAGCACCTCCACCAGTTCCCGCAGCCGCTGGTTGGAGCGTTGCGCCTTCTGCAATAGCTGCGCTTTGTCGATCTCCGAGGCCATGCGGTTGGCCAGCACCTGCAGCAATTCGATCTGGGTGCGCACGTAATTAAAAATCTGCACTGCGCCGATGGGTTTGGATTGCAGGTGCAGCGGCAGGGTGATGGCGTTGCGCAGGCGCTTGGCCAGCTCCGGGTTGAACTCGCGGTACCAGCGGGGGTCGCTTTCCAGGTCGGGGATGACGATCGGCTGTCCGAGCTGGATCGAAGCGCCGACGATCCCCATGTTGGCCTTGATCCGTTTGCCGGTCAGGCGTTGGTCTTCGGCGGTGCCGCGCACCACCATGAACACCAGTTCATTGGCTTCGTGATCCAGCAGGTAAAGCGTGCCGTTGGTGGCCCCGGAGACCTCGATCATCAGATCGAGCATCTGCTCCAGCAGGGCTTCCAGGCTGGTGGTGCTGGCGATGCGGTTGGCCTGGTCCAGGACGCGCAGCAGGCTCTGGTCGTCTGGGTCGGGGGTGGCGCTGGTGGTCGGTTGTGCGCTCATCGTAGCAGACCCAGATCCGGCGCATCCCTAGTAATGAACGGCGCGCGGCAGCTTCTTGGCTTGCGCCACCCACGCCTCGACCATCGCCAGGGTGGGCGGTTCACGGTTGGGGCGTTTTTGCTCGATCACCTCGAGCAGCGCGGCGTACAGGTTCTGGGGGTTGCGAGTGGCCAGCTCCGGCACGGTGTCCACGCCGGCGGCTTCCAGCAGCGCGGCGTAGCCTTCGTCCACGCCCTTGATGCGGAACAGATCGACGTAGTTGACCCATTTCAAGATCAGCTTCTCGCTGATGCCGGTGGCCTCGGCGATCTGCTGGCGGCCTCTGGCGGTGGCGCCGTTGCGCAACAGCAGCAGCGGCGCGATGATCCCCGCGCTGCGCAGCTTTTCGGCGTACACCGGCCCGATGCCGCTGACGGTCTGGATATCCTGGCTGAACTTGGCGTGCGCCTCTGCCTGGGTCTCTTCGAGTTCTGCGGTGACGGCCCGCTGGCTGGGCGCTTCGACGACCGGCGCTCCCACGCCGCCGCCGGGCGCTTCGGCCTGCGCAGGCGCCTCTTCGATCAACTCGGCGGCGGCCTGCGCTTCCTCTTCCAGGACGGCCGGGGCGGCTTCTTTCAGGAAATCGGGGATGATTTCTGCCTGTTCCGGCGCGCCGAAGCGCGAGGAGGTGATCGCTTCGATGTCCTCGTCGGTCAGGCTCTGCTCGGCTTCGCCGCCGAGCAGGTCGAATTCCGCTTCCTGCTCTTCTGATGGGGCTTCTGCGCCGCCCTCCTCCAGCTCTACAGTCTCGAAGCCGGTTGGCGCCGCCTCCTGCAGCCATTCGGGCAACGCTTCGGATGTCTCGACCGCTGGGGGCGGCGCGGCAGCGGTCGTCACCGGCGCCGTGTCTCCCAGCGAGGCTTCAGCGGCGCGCTTTTGGCTTCTGCGGCGGATGGACAGGAGCAGCAGCGCCGCCACGATCAACAGGGCGATCAGCCCCAGGCCGGTGATCAGGATTTGATTGAGCGGACGAGCGGCGGGCGGTTTGGGCGCAGCGGGTGCAGCGGGCGCTTCGGGGGTGGCTTCCAGCGCCGCGCTCGCCCCGACCGCTGCGGCGAACCCTTCGATGGCTTCGATGCTTTGCGCGCCCGGGTCGGCGGCGATGGCCGCCAGCGTCGCAGGCCCAGACGCCCCCAGCGCCTGGAAGCGCTGCTGCGCCAGCTCATCGTCGGGCTGGTATGCGTACGAATCGATGGCCGCCCGCAGGAAGTCTTGCTGATAGCCCTGCCCCAGGATTTCGGGCGTGCCGTTGGTCCACTGTACTGGCCACAACCACCATCCCAGCACCACCAGGCCGATGACCAGGCCCAAAAGGAAGCCGATTATGCCGCTGATCCAAACCCCAAGACCGGATTTCTTATTCTCGTTCATCGCTCCCTCGCTTCGATAGGCTTTGAAACGATCTTATTGGATTATAAAGGTTTTTGTTGACTTAATCAATTGTTATTCGGTCCGAAAACACAAAAAGGTTTGCCAGGCAGCGCGCTGCCTGGCAAACCTGCTGCGCCATGTGACTGAGCGCGACGCTTATAGGAGCAACTCGGCCTTGATCAGGCCATCGGCCGTCTCCGAGAAGGAGAAGCCGAAGCTTTCGCACAGGCGACGCATGGCGTGGTTGTCGGGGGTCATGATCGCCTCCAGGCGGCTGAGCTTTTCCTGGCGGGCGACGTCGATCATCCGCCGCATCAGCTCTTTGCCGATGCCCATCCCCTGGCAGCAGTCGCTGACCAGCAGGCTGAAGCGCGCCTGGTTGCTGCCATGGATTTTGCTCATGCGCGAGGCGGCCAAAATGCGCAAGCCATCGGGGCCGGCGTCGTAGCGGTCGGCGACCAGGGTGATCTCGCGGTCGTAATCGCCGTGGCAGATGCGCGAGAGGCGCACATGGGCGGCGCGCTGGCTGAGCAGCATCGGGTGCAGGAAGCGCATGTACACGCTGCGGTCGGAGAGCGACTCGTGGAATTTGACCATCAGCGGCTCGTCCTCCGGGCGCACCGGGCGGAAGGTGATTTTGGTGCCATCCCGGGCGGTCCATTCGCTGACGTACTGCAACGGGTAAGGGCGGATCGCCAGGCGCGGCAGGTCGCTTTCCTTCAGGCTGCTCTCGTGCAGCACCACGCGGGCATCCAGCGCCAGCAGGCGCTCCGGCGAGGCGATCAGCGGGTTGATATCCAGCTCTTTGATCCACGGCTGCTCGCTGACCAGGGTGCTGAAGCGCACCACCAGCCGCTCCAGGCCGTCGAGGTCCACCGGCGGGCGGCCGCGCACGCCCTTCAGGGCGGTGTAGATGCGCGTGCGCTCCATCATGCGCCGCGCCAGGGTGGAATTGAGCGGCGGCAGCGCCAGGGCGCTGTCTTTGAACACTTCGACCAGTTGCCCGCCCAGGCCGAACAGGATCACCGGGCCGAACTGGGAGTCGATGCTGCTGCCCAGGATCAGTTCGTAGCCTTCCACGTCGATCATCGGCTGGACGGTGACCCCCAGGAAATACGGCTTGCCGGAGGGGTCCTTTTCGCCGACGATCGAGCGCAGACTGTCTTCGATCTCTGTGTAAGCGCGGCGCACGGCGTCGGCGTCCTTCAGGAACAGCTTGACGCCGCCGACGTCCGTTTTGTGGGTGATGATCTCGGAATGCAGCTTCAGCACCACCGGATAGCCGATCTCCTCGGCGATGCGGGCGGCTTCGTCGGGGCTGTGGGCGATGCGCGTTTCGACGGTGGGGATGCGGTAGGCGGCCAGCAGTTGTTTGGATTCGTACTCGGTGAGCAGCGTCCTGCCGGAGGCCAGGGCGTTTTGGATGATCTGTTGGGCGGTCGCCATATCCGGCAGGCGATCCAGGCTGTAAGCCGCCAGGGTGGGGGTCTCATACAGGCGGCGCAGGATTCCTGAGTAGCTGGCCATGTAATCGAACATGCGCGCCGCCGTGTCGGGATAGGGGAAAGTGGGGATGTTGGCGCGGTCGAGGATCTTCTCGCCCTCGGCCACCCCGGCGCCGCCCATCCAGCTCGCCAGAAGCGGCTTGCCCAGAGTCTGGGCGTAGGGCACCAGGGCTTCGGCGGTGCGGGTGGGATCGGTCATATCCTGCGGGGTGAGGATCACCAACATGCCATCGCTGTTGGGGTCGGCGGCGGCGATCTCGAGGGCCTTGGCGTAGCGCTCTGGGCTGGCGTCTCCCAGGATGTCCACCGGGTTGTTGTGGCTCCAGGCGGGGGGGAGCAGCTCGTTGAACGCCTGCATGGTCTCCGGGGAAAGCTGCGCCAGCTCTCCGCCGTTGGTGATCAGGGCGTCGGTGGCCAGCACCCCCGGCCCGCCGGCGTTGGTCAGGATGGTCAGGCGGTTGCCCTGGGGGCGGGGCTGCTTGGCCAGCAGGTCGGCCATGTAGAACAGTTCGGCGATCGAGTTCACCCGCAGCACGCCGGCGCGGCGGAAGGCCACTTCCAGCACCTCGTCGCTGCCGGTGAGCGAGCCGGTGTGCGAGGCGGCGGCGCGGGCGGCGCCCTCGGTGCGGCCGGGCTTGATCACGATGATCGGCTTGGCGTTGGCCACTTCGCGCGCCGCGGAGAGGAAAGCGCGCGCGTCGCCGATGGTTTCCATGTACATGACGATGCTTTCGGTGTTGGGGTCGTCGCCCAGGTAGTAGATCAGGTCGCCCCAGCCGACGTCGAGCATCGAGCCGATGGAGACGAAGGCGCTGAAGCCGACGTTGGCCGTCAGGCTCCAGTCGAGCACTGCGGTGCACAGCGCGCCGGACTGGCTGATGAAGCCGACCTTGCCCGGGCGGGCCATGGCCGCGGCGAAGGTGGCGTTCAGCCCGCTGGTCGGGTTCATCACCCCCAGGCAGTTGGGGCCGATGATGCGCATGCCGCCGCTGCGGGCGTGTTCCATGATCTGACGCTCCAGTTCGGCGCCTTGCGGGCCGGTCTCCTTGAAGCCGGCCGAGATGATAATGGCGCCTTTCACGCCTGCGGCCACGCATTCGCCGATCAATTGGGGCACTGTGGGCGCCGGGGTGACGATCACCGCCAGGTCAACCGCCTCTGGGACTTCGGAGATGGACGGGTAGGATTTGACGCCCAGCACGCTGCTGCGCTTGGGGTTGACCGGGAAGACCGCCCCGCCGAAGGGGTTGCTGATCAGGTTCCACATCAGCGTGCGCCCGACGCTGTTCGGCGTTTCGGTGGCGCCGATCAGGGCGACGTTCTTGGGCGAGAAGATGGCGTCCAGCGGGTTGCGCTCGTAGCGCAAAACATCATGCACCGGGTCAAAGGTGGGGAGGTTGGAGAGAGCCATGGTTGGGTCATTCCTTCATTTTTCAAACGCGTATGGGATTTTCTTCCATTGTAACCCACACCGCGCTGTGCGGCGCATAACAAATGTTATGGATATCTTGTGAAATACTTCACATATACTGGGTTGTGAGATGAAATTACGGCACCACGAACTCCACCGAGCGCGGGTAGCATCGCCCGCCCAGGTTTTCCTCGGTGCAGAAAAGGAAGTTGGCCAAAATGGTATGACCTGAGAGCTGGCCCGGCCCCAGCAGGCCGCCGACGAACAGCCAGCTTCCCGGCTCGAGCCGGTCGATGCCGCCGGGGCTGCAGGTGCGGTCGCTCCAGGCGAAGGGCGCGTCGCTGACGCTGGGGTCGTAGAGGTCGCGCTCGCTGCTCAGGTCAATGAAGTGCAACGAGAGCGATTCCAGCGCCTGCGCGCCGGTGTTCTCGATCAGGAAATTGGCCGCATAGCTCCCGCCGCAGTCGTGCAGGTTCAGGCCGAAGATGGTGTAGGCGCCGCCGCTCTGGATGGCCAGGCTGGCTGGCGGGCGGGTGGGCTGATAGGCGGTGGGCAAGAGCACAGCGCTGGGGGTGGCGGCCGGCGCGACCGAAGTCGGCGGCGGCGCGCTGGGCGCGGGCTGAGAGGCGGTGGGTTGAGCCTGGGTGGGGCTGGGTTGCGGCGGCTGGGTGGGCGCGGCGGGCGGCGCCGGTTGGGTCTCTACGGGCGGCGGGGCGGCCTGCATGACGGCCTGCGCCGTCCAGGTGGGCTGGTAGGGGGCGAAGAGCGTCGCCGCCACCTCGGTCAGCACGCTGGCGGGCACCTGGATCGGCTCGCCTGGGGCGGCCTGGGGCGTAGCCGCGGCGGGAGACGAAACGCCAGGCTGAGATGGCCCGAGTTGGAAGGGCAGGTTGCACGCCAGGGCGGCAGAGAGCAGCAGCGCCAGGCTGGCGAACACGGCGCTCCGTGGGGGTCGTCTGGATTGGCTCATCCTTTGCCTCTCGATGGGGTGGGGGTTCTGGGCGCGCAGCTCATGGCGGCGGCTGCGCGGCAGCGGTTTGGGTCGCCTGGATTTCATAAATGCGCGTCTGGGTGGCTCTCAGGCCGGCTTCGAGGGTGCGTTGCATCTGCACGGTGGCGGTGATTTCAGCGCGGCTGGGGCCGCTGCTGAGCACAATCCCGCCGACGACCAGCGAGGCTAAGAGGCACAAGACGATCACTGCGGTGATGGCTGTGGCGGGAAGCCAGCGCTTGCGCGTCTCTGGCCGCGGTTGCGAGGCGGGGCGCGCCGCGGGATGCGAGGCGGGGCGTGCGGCAACGCCTTGCGGTGCAGCGGGCGGCCTGGAGGGCGCCGGCTCGCTGGCCGGTTGGGCGGCCAGGCCGGGCGCGCCAGCGCCTGCCGCCGGATAGCTCGAAAGCGCCTCGGCCCGCTCCGGCTGGACATAGCCGACGGACGGCTCCAGGCTGGCGCGCAGCGCCCGGCGAAACTCGCCGACGCTCTGGAAGCGCTGCGCCGGGTCGAGCGCCAGGGCGCGTTCGATCGCCTGGCTGAGCGGGACGGGGATCTTCGGGTTGAGCTGGTTGGGCGAGGGCATGCGCTCGCCGCTGACGCGCTGGACGCTTTCCAGCGGCTCGACGCCGGTAAGGATGTGGTAGAGCGTGGCCCCCAAGGCGTAGATATCCGTGCGGACGTCGGTCTTGCCTTTGCCGTATTGCTCCGGCGGCGCATAGCCCGGGGTCACCGCCCGCGCTCCCAGGGTGGTCTGCATGCCCGGGCTGTAGAGCTTGACCAGGCCGAAATCGACCAGCATCGCCCGGTTTTTGCGGGTGATGCGGATGTTGGCGGGTTTGATGTCTCGATGCAAGACCGGCGGCTCCTGCTCGTGCAGGTACTCCAGGGCGTCGGCAACCTGCAGCGCCCATTCCACCGCCTGCTGCACCGGCACCTCTTTGTCGCGCTCCAGAATGCTCGCCAGGTCTTCGCCGTCCACGAAGTCCATCACCAGGTACTGGCCCTTGCCGGGGATGGAGAAATGGTCGGTGACCCGCGGCAGATGGGGATGAGACAGGTTGGCCAGCACGCTGGCTTCGCGGGCGAACTGGCGCGCCGCCTCCACCGAGGGATCCAGGTTTTCCTTGACGGCGCAGGGGCGGCTGATGTTCAGGTCCCAGGCTTTATAGACCGCGCCGAACCCGCCGCGGCCCAGCTCGCTTTCCAGACGATAGCGGCTTTGCAAGGTGATTTCGCCCTGAGCATCTGCCTTCAGGGCGGAGGCGGGACCGGCCAGGGTGGCAGCTTCATCCTGTACGCCGGCGTCGGGAGCGGGAGGCAGGCCGCCGATCAGCGGTTCGCCGCATTCCGAGCAAAAGCGCGCGCTGGCGCGGTTGGGCGTTTTACACTGGGGACAGATGTTGATCGCCATGGGAACCTGGAATAAGGATCGCCTTTACGAATGAATCAAATACCCTGGAAGCATTATACTTGATCCGGCTTGCCCGAACAAGGATGAGCGTTGGCGGGCGTATGGCGTTCTCAAGGTCGCCAGTTGCGTCATTGCGAGGAGGGCGTTCTTTGCCCGACGAAGCAATCTCCGCTTCTGGGTGAGATTGCTTCGGGCTGGGGAGAGCACCCAGCCCTCGCAATGACCTATCGCGTGGCAGTTGTCAAGGGGGTTTCGAACGCCATGCCGGCGGGCGTATGGCGTTCTCAAGGTCGCCAGTTGCGTCATTGCGAGGAGGGCGTTCTTTGCCCGACGAAGCAATCTCCGCTTCTGGGTGAGATTGCTTCGGGCTGGGGAGAGCACCCAGCCCTCGCAATGACCTATCGCGTGGCAGTTGTCAAGGGGGTTTCGAACGCCATGCCGGCGGGCGTATGGCGTTCTCAAGGTCGCCAGTTGCGTCATTGCGAGGAGGGCGTTCTTTGCCCGACGAAGCAATCTCCGCTTCTGGGTGAGATTGCTTCGGGCTGGGGAGAGCACCCAGCCCTCGCAATGACCTATCGCGTGGCAGAGTTCGTGGAGGGTGAGTTCCGTTATCTTTCTGGTGCTATAATGGATGAAAATAGAAAGGCAAAAATCATGACTCAACAACCTGCAAAAACTTATCCCTGCGAGACCTGCCCGATGCGCAAGAAGGCCGAAGCCAATCCGAAATCTTTCATGGCCCGGCTGTGGCGCTGGCATACCACCTGGTGCCCGGGCTGGAAGGCCTATCAGAAGCATCTGGCCGAGACCCAGGCTTCGTCATAGAACCGGCTTGTGAAGGAAGTCGTCCTCTACACCGACGGCGCGTGCAAGTCAAATCCTGGCCCTGGCGGTTATGGCGTGGTGCTGATCGATGGCGAGCGCCGTCAGGAGCTTTGCGGGGGCTATCGCCTGACCACCAACAGCCGGATGGAATTGATGGCGGCGATCAAAGGGTTAGAGGCGCTGGCCGAACCGTGCAAGGTCCGGCTGTATAGCGATTCGGAATACCTGGTGCGGGCGATGAACAAAGGGTGGCCGCAACGCTGGAAGCGGCGCGGCTGGCAGCGATCGGATAAGCAGCCGGCCTCCAATCCCGATCTCTGGGAGAGGCTGATGGCGCTCTGCCAGACGCATCAGGTGGCGTTTATTTGGGTCAAGGGCCATGCCGGCGATCTGGAGAACGAGCGCTGCGATCAACTCTCGACGCAGGCGGCTCAAATGCCCGATCTGCCGCCCGATGAAGGGTACGAATCGCCGCCCTGGTTGAATCCCCAACAGAAATTGTTCTAGCCATGGGAGCCGAGGGCATGGGCGCTGAAGAACACCCCTGGGAGGCGATCTACCGCGCCCAGGGGCATGTGTTCCAGGAGATTTTGCCTTTCTTTGCCCCGATGGTGCAGGAATTTCGACGCCGCAAGGTCCGCCGCGTGCTCGATCTGGGCTGCGGCAACGGGCGGCACGTGGTCTTTCTGGCCAGGGCCGGATTCGCCGTCGCCGGTTTGGATATCTCGATCAGCGGGCTGCGCCTGACCCAGCAGTGGCTGGCGCAGGAGGGGCTGCGAGCGGATCTGGCACTGGCGGATTTTCGCGCGCCGCTGCCGCTGGAGAGCGGCGCGTTCGACGCCCTGCTCTCCACCCAGGTGATTCACCACGCCAGGCTGGCGGAGGTGCGGCAGGCGATTGCCGAAATCCATCGCCTGCTGGCGCCCGGCGGACTGGCGGTGATCAGCGTGGCGGCGCGCAAAGATGAGGGTCTGCCATACATCGAAGGCGAGCCGGGCACTTTCATCCCCCAATCCGGCCCCGAGCGCGGCCTGCCGCACCATCTGTTCAGCCCGCAAGAGCTGGAGGCCGAATTGAGCGCCTTCGTAGTGCTGGAGATCGGGCTGCGGGCGGAGGGGAAGGTGACGATGGCGTGGGTGGAGAAGCCGGCGTGATCAGGAGAGCCTGAGCGCCGGATTTTGCACAGTTCGAGCCGAGAGGTCAGGGGTGGATTTTACCTGAATTTGAGCGCTCTGTGTAGATGTGATATCATTCAGCCATCCTGCCGATCAGCGAGAATGGAGGGGAGCCAGGATGCCCACACCCCCTGCGGATGATTTCATCGCCTGGCTGGACGCCGAGCTGGCGCAAAGACGATGGAACTACGGCCAGCTTGCCCGCCGGGCGGGGCTGGCGCACTCGGTGTTCAGCCGGGCGCGCGCCGGCGTCGCCCCTGGCTGGCGCTCCTGCTGCGCCATCGCCGAAGCCCTGGGACTGCCGCCGGAGCCGGTGCTGCGCCGCGCCGGGCTGCTGCCGCCGCTCCCCGCAGACCAGGCCGAATTCGAGCAGTTCCGCCACCTGCTGGCGCAGCTTTCGCCGGCTGAGCGCCAGGAGCTGATGGAGATCGCCAGGATAAAGTTACGTCTCACACTTGACCGCCAAGGTAATTAAGGCTCAAAGCCGCATCATCTGGAGGTCGCCATGTTCAACTTTTTCCTGCGTTCTCGCGCCGAGCAATTCGCTCCCGAATCTGCCTTTGAGAGCGCCCCTTATCTTCAAGCCCTGCAGATCGAATACTTGCTGAAGGAACTGGAATTCCAGGTGGCTTTCGAAGCCAACGCTCGCGATCGCGCCGAGCAGATGGTGTCCTATCTGATGACCACCATTGCTGCCATTTTGGGCGCCGTCTTGTTGATCGTGCAGAACGCAGCGAACTATTTGCTGGTGGCTTTCATTGCCGCCCTGCTGATCTGGATGTTCAGCGCCTTCTCGTTCTATCGCGTCTGCCGTTTGCGCAACGCAATCACGCATGCACGCTTGAACCGCCGCCTGATCCGCGGCGCCCTGGAGAAGGCCGGATTGACGCTGGCGAACAGCGACTCAGAGCCTTGCTGTCCGGGGCTGGAGTTGGTGGTTCTTGACAATGGAAGGGGCATGGCATTCGATGGTCCCATAGGGCTGGGCCTGCTCTCGATGCAAGCCAGGGCGGCCGAGGTAGGCGGTGTATGCACCATCGATGCAAATCCAGCAGGCGGAACGCGCATTACGGTTCGCCTGCCCTGTGAAGTTCAAGAAGAGTAGAATCATACTATGGAAACGATCCGTGTTCTGATTGCTGATGACCAGACCATTACGCGCAGTGGTATCCGATCTTTATTGGCTGCCCAAGAAGATATTGAAATTGTTGGTGAAGCCCAGAATGGCGAAGAAGCCTTCGAATTGGCTTCGTCAACCCAGCCAGACATCATCTTGATGGATTTGCGTATGCCGGGTGTTAACGGGATCGATGCCACGCGGCGCATTCATCGTACGTTTCCGAACATCGGTATCTTGGTACTCACCGTGTTTGAAGATGACACTTCCGTGTTCCCTGCCATTCGCGCTGGAGCGCGGGGTTATTTGTTGAAGAATACCGAACAGGAGGAGCTATTGCGTGCCATCCACACGGTAGCAAATGGAGGCGCGATTTTCAGCCCTGGGATCGCACAGAAAGTCTTGGGTTATCTTCATGCCCCTCCCCAGAATGTACCCGAGCAGCTTTTTGACCAACTCACTTCCCGGGAGCGCGAGATCCTCGAGCTGATCGCGCAGGGGAAGACAAACGCCGAGATTGCCTCCCTTTTGTATTTAAGCCCCAAAACGGTGAGCAACAATATCTCAAATGTACTGATGAAAGTGCACGCCACTGACCGGGCGAAGCTGATGTTGATGGCGCTAGAAGCCGGGATGGGCAAGGTCGACAAAAAAGCATAGATCAATCAGATGAATGGCTGCTGGCGAGTTAACAAAGCTGGTTCGCTCGAGGTTGCTGAACCAAAATTGTGAAAACATAACCAGCACCAATACAGTAAATCAGGTGCTGGTTACATTCTGTTTACCCACCGTGGAGTGGGGCCCCACCCTCTCCCCCAGGTCGGAAGATCCTCGTTAGCAGCGAAAGCTGCACATTATCGCCGGCCTCAATCGCTTGGTGATATGGTCCTAACCGACCGAGGGCTTACGACAGAGATCGCTCAGTTCCAGCTGGGCGATCTCAACTTTTAAGGTGCAAACCCTTACTCGGTGCGAGGGCTTTCCACCCAGCTCAGGGTGATCTCTTCTCGCAATTTCTGGAATTCCGGGTCGCCCGTTATCACTGCTGCCTGGCGAAGTTTTCCCAGGGCGGCGGTGTAACAGTCGGCATAGGAAAGGCCACCTTTCGATTTGAAGATTGCAGCCTGATAGGTGAGCTTCCAGTCGGCGTCTACAAACTCTATGGACAATCCTTGGATTTCTTCTACGAGGGCGTCTGCCTGCGCAGGGGAGTCAGCGCGGGCTATGATATACCAAAGCTCGCCCAAGTTGACCACGCACATGGCAAGATTAAGATTGCCTGATTCGGCATCTAGTAATAAGCTGCGCACGAAATCTGCACCTGGCTCATCTTCAAAAAAAGCGATCAAGGCGTAAGTGTCCAGGACTTTGGTGACGGTCATATTATTCGCCTTCTGCGTCCTTACGGCGCTCTTCCAGCAACGATTTCAGCACGCCTTTGCCTTTCAACCTGCCTTGCAATTGCTTAAGCGACTCCTCCGTCACAGGCTTGAGAAGGATTGCTTCGCCCGTGTCGATCACTTTGATCTTTGTGCCAGCTTTGATTCGATATTTACGCCGCAGTTCGGCTGGAATGACGATCTGACCTTTTACAGTAGCATATGTTTCCATAGTTTTACTCCTGTTTATATATCTTACACCTTAAAACAATGTAAGTCAAGCGATATTATGTAATACACTATGTCAAAGGTAATCACTCGGCCATAATTTACGCTCGGATGGGCGGGGACCCACCCTCTCCGCAGAGCGTAAAGTCCGAGCGAAATCGTTAGATTTCGCCGCCTACCGGCGCTCGATCTGTTGAAAAACGGATGGGAATATACAGAATTTTACGCTTCGGCGTGATCTTCACTCCCGAGATCGCTAAGTGTTGTCAGCAAGCGTGATATAAGTACGCAAAACAGGAATTTAAAAAGTCCCCTGAACGAGTTTTAGAATGTACCTCCATGAGGAGGTCATGATGCTCAAAAAGGAGGCCTATTCCGTGATCAAAGCTTTAGCCGAACATGGCGTGTATCAGAAAGACATTGCGGAGAAACTCAGGGTGCACCCGAAAACGGTGAGCCGAGCGCTGAAGCGAGGCGGAGCGCCGGAGAGGACCCGCAAAGCGAAAGGCAGCAAGCTGGATCCATACAAGCCGACCATCGACCGGCTGCTGTCGGAAGGGGTGTGGAATGCGGTGGTGATCCTGCGGGAGATCCAGGCGGAAGGGTATGACGGCGAGATCAGCAGTCTGGCCGGCGGGCTGAGTCTCAGCCTGGGTTGGGCGCTTTTTTCGATCGACCTGTTTCGATGGCCGGCCGCGATCGGCAGTCAGCGTTACCTGGTTTATGGTTTGCCGGCGGCGCTGGGCTTTATCGGAACCACGGTGGTTTTGCTCCTGGTTTACCGCTCTTATTATTTCAACTCCGAGCGCATGATCCGCCGGTTCTTGCCCGCCGGCGACGCCTGAGGATCGGCCCGGAGCGAAGCCGCAGTCAAAGGCGTTCGGCGCAACTGCCCTTGACTGCGGCGAGCACCGGGGTACAATTATAAACAATGGTACTGGTGTGTAAAGAAGCAAGGAAAGTATATAATGATAGACAAGTATCTTTCTGTTCAAGACGGCTGGAAAAATCTTATAAGGGACACGATGGGAAGGATTCAAGCGGCAGAAGACCAATGATAGTCGTGACATGTACTCTATAAGCATCGTTCCGAACAACACGCGCGTGCTAAAAACGTCCACCTTGCTCGTTCATTCGGCTGGAAGGCTGGCTGTGCCAGCCAGGGAGAGTTGCAGCGGACAGGCGGGTATGCTCCCCGCCTGAAGGGAGTCTGTCCCTTATGGTTTTTTTTCTACGCTCAGAGTTTGTCCTGCCAAGTCCCGCCTGCCGCTAACGCTCGCCGTTAGGCGGCTGGTTACGGCCTTACATCGAATAGGTAAGTGAGGAAATGGACATAAAACCACACAAGCCTTCTGTCACCACCGGGATCCCATGGCGGGCGGTTATCCGCTTCCTCATCACAACAATCTTCATGCTGGGAGTGCTTTTCTTGTCAGCGGGACGTCTGCAATGGTGGGAAGGCTGGGCCTACACGGGCATGACCCTGTTTGTGCTCGTGTCGAGTCGAGCGCTGATGCTGCTGAAGAATCCGGATATGGCAAGAGAGCGTGCAGAGGCTGGCCAAAAGGAGGATGTCAAGGCTTGGGATAAGACAATCGTTCCGCTGATTGCGATCTATGGGCCGCTGGTTTCCTGGATAGTCGCCGGGTTGGACGAGCGTTTCAGTTGGACGCCTGATTTGCCTGACTACATCCAGATTGTCGCGCTGTGCATGATCTTTCTTGGCAGCATGATCGCCACCTGGGCGATGGTAGTCAATCGCTTCTTCTCGTCCCATGT
>CAZCYV010000035.1:0-13720 GCA_964503145.1 uncultured Anaerolinea sp.
ATGCCGGCCGTAGAGACGTTGCATGCCGGCCGTAGAGACGTTGCATGCCGGCCGTGGAGACGTTGCATGCAACGTCTCTACCGTCGCCCCGCGCCTATGGCCTCCCCACCGGGATCAAATATAGCGGCTGGAAGTTTTTCGGCAGGGCAAGCGCCTCCTTCACCTGCTCATCGATAAACGCGCCGATGGGCACAGCGCCCAGCCCCAACGCCTCCGCCTGCAGCAGCAGGTTCTGCGCCGCGTGGCCCGCTTCCAGGTGCACATAGCGCGGCGTCCGCTCGCGCCCATACTTCACCGCCGTGCGCTCGTACTCCGCGGCGATGACGAAAACCGCCGGCGCCTCCAACACCGCCTCCTGTCGCAGCGCCGCAGCGAACAGCGCCGGGCGTAGATCGCCCTGCTGGTGGCGCTGCAGGCGATGCCCGGCGGGCGCGTAATGATAGACCCCTTCAGGCAGCGCCACATACACTTCCAGCGGGTACAGCGCCCCCGCCGACGGCGCAGTGCGGTAGCCCGCCGGATGGGTGATCCCCTGCGCAGCCCAAAGCAACTGCCCGATCTCCTCCAGCGTCAGCGGGGCCTCAGCATACTCGCGCAGCGAGCGCCGCCCGGCCAGCGCCTCTTCGAGCGAGAGCGTCCCCTTCAGGCGCGGCTCGGGCAACTGCACCGTCTCAGACAAGCGGGTGGGGTGTGGGGTCATCTCTGTCGCCTCCTGCCGGATAGCCGGCGTGCAAGCCAGGAACAACGGCGCGGCCAGCAAAGGAACCAGGATCAGCTTCATAAAAGGCCGATCAAGGCGCAGCGCCACAAAGCAGATCGAAAGTATCAGCATCGGCAACACCATAGGCACATTATAATCAGTGTCACACCCACCCGGCGCGCAAACGCGCCGCCCGCCGCGGGCGCAACTGTGGGTATAATACCTTCCATGTACGCCATCGAGCTGCGCGAGGTCACCCGGCGCTACGGCGCTCGCACCGCCGTCGATCGCCTTTCCCTGGCCATCCCGCCCGGCGAGGTGTTCGGCTTTGTCGGCCCCAACGGCGCCGGCAAGACCAGCACCATCCGCATGATCGCCGGCCTGCTGCAGATCAGCCAGGGCGAAATCCGGGTCGGCGGGCGCTCCGTCGAAGACGAGCGCGAAGCGGTGCTGCGCCAGATCGGCTACATGCCGGATTACTTCGGCGTCTATCCGGAGCTTAAGGTGTGGGAATACCTGGATTTCTTCGCCGCCTGCCAGCGCATCCCCAGCCCCAGGCGCCCCGCCCTGACCGCCGAACTGCTGGAGCTGGTGGACCTCGCCCACCGCCGCGACGACCCCGTGGATAGCCTGTCCCGCGGCATGAAGCAGCGCCTCAGCCTGGCGCGCGCCCTGCTGCACGACCCCCAGGTGCTGCTGCTCGACGAACCCGCCGCCGGCCTCGACCCGCGCGCCCGCGTCGAAATCCGCGAACTGCTGGTCGAGCTGGCGCGCATGGGCAAGACCGTCTTCTTCAGCACCCACATCCTGGCCGACGTGGCCGAAATCTGCACCCGCGTGGGCATCCTCGAAGAAGGCCGCCTGGTGGCCCAGGGCAGCCTGGAAGAACTGCACCTGCAGACCCTGCCCGCCCGCCGCGTGGAGCTGACCCTGCTGGGCGAACTGGCGCGCGCCCGCGCCCTGCTCGAAGCCCAGCCGGCGGTGAGCGCCCTGCAAGACCTGCCCAATCCCAACTCCGGCGGCGAAAGCCCCAACGGCGGACGCCTGCGCCTGGCCTTCCAGTTCAGCGGCCAGGACGCCGACCTGAGCCGCCTGCTGGCCGAGCTGGTGGGCGCGGGGCTGCCGGTGCTGCATTTCAGCGAAGACCAGCGCGACCTGGAAGAAGTCTTCATGCGCCTGACGCGGGGGGTGGTCTCGTGAAGCCGCCCGCCCTGAACCTGGCCCCGCTGGCGGTGTGGCGCAACCCGGTGCTGGTGAAGGAAATCCGCACGCGCATGCGCGGCAGCCGCGCCTTCGTCCTGCTCAGCGCCCACCTGCTGGCCCTGGGCCTGGCGCTGCTGGCAGTGTATCTGATCCTGCGCTCCGACAACAGCCTGCTGAACAACCCCCAACAGCGCGGCACCTTCGGCAAACTGATCTTCGGCCTGATGGTGTGGCTGGAGCTGATCATGGTCAGCTTCACCGCCCCCGCGCTCACCTCCGGCGCCATCGCCCTGGAGCGCGAACGCCAGACCTTCGACCTGCTGCGGGTGACCCTGCTCGAAGCGCGCGCCCTGGTGCTGGGCAAATACCTGGCCGGGCTGGTGTTCGTCTTCCTGCTGCTGCTCACCTCGCTGCCGCTGTTCAGCCCGGCGTTCATCCTGGGCGGCGTGCTGCTGGAAGAGATCCTGATCGCCGTGCTGATCCTGGCCGTCTCGGCGGTGGCCTTCTTAGCGGTAGGGCTGTTCTTCTCCAGCCTGACCTCGCGGGCGCTGATCGCCACCGTGCTGTCCTACGCCTTCGCCATCCTGATCAACTTCGGCGCGCCGATCCTGATGGCCGTCCTGCTCACCCTGGTCGGCGCCCTCAACACCGGCGCTTCCAGCCCCTCGCCGCAGACGCTGCGGCTGCTCTACTACCTGGGCTGGCTGGCAGTCTCGCTCACCCCGCTGCCGACGATGATCGCCAGCGAAGCGGCGCTGCTCGACCATCAAGGCCCCTGGCTGGCGAGCCTGCCGCTCGGCGACGGCCAGCGCCTGACCATGATCCTGCCCTGGGTCATCTACGTCGTCGCCTACCTGCTGCTCAGCCTGATCCTGATCTGGATCAGCGCCCGGCGGGTGGGGCGCGCCGAACGCTGACCCGCGACCAACGAAAAGGAGACAAGCACCATGAAAATCTTCATCACCGGCGGAACGGGATTCATCGGACAGCGCGTGGTGCGCAAGCTGGTGGCGCGCGGCCACCGCGTGCACGCCCTGGTGCGCTCGCAGCGCGGCGAAGCGCTGATGGAAGCGCTGGGCGCCCGGCCGGTGTGGGGCGACATCACCGCCAGCGAATCGCTCCACGACCCCATCCGCGGCAGCGACGCCGTCTTCCACCTGGCGGGGTGGTACAAACTGGGAGCGCGGGACACGCGCAAGGCCGAGCTGATCAACGTCCAGGGCACGCAGAACGTGCTCGAGCTGGCCTTCAACCTGAAGGTGCCGCGCATCCTGTACACCAGCACCATTGCCGTGTACGGCGACACGCACGGCGCGATGGTGGACGAGAGCTACATCCCCCCCGCCGGGCCGTTCCTCACCGAATACGACCGCACCAAACACCTAGCGCACTACCAGGTGGCCCTGCCGCTGATCCACAAAGGCGCGCCGATCATCATCCTGATGCCCGGCGTGGTGTACGGCCCCGGCGACCCCAGCCTGATCGGGCAGATGATGCGCCTGTTCTACCGCGGCTTCTTCCCGGTGCTGCCCGGCCCGGAGCTGACTTTAACCTATGCGCATGTAGAAGACGTGGCCGAAGGCCACCTGCTGGCTTTGGAGAAGGGCAAACCCGGCGAGGTCTATCACCTCACCGGCCCGGCGCTCACCCTGGGCGAAGCGGTGAAGCTGTGGGCGGAGGTGAGCGGGCGGCGGGCGCCGTACTTCTCCATCCCCGCCCGGCTGGTGCGCCCGCTGGCGCCGCTGGCCGACGCGCTCTCGCACGCCCTGCCCCTGCCCGAAGTGATCAGCCGCGACGCCGCGGCCATCCTGGGCGCCACCTACACGGCGCGCGCCGACAAGGCGATCGCCGAACTGGGCTGGACGCGACGGCCGCTGGCGCTGGGCTTCCGCGAGGCCTTCGAAGCCATCGCCGCCGAGACCCCGGCGGCGCTGCGGCCCGGCCCGGCCTCACAGCGGCGCTGGCTGGCGGCGCTCGCCCTGGGCGCGGGGATCGGCGGGCTGCTCGCCTGGCTGTGGCGCAGGCAGAAGCGCCGCCCCTAGCCCGCGGCGCGGCTCACTCCAGCTTCTTCAGCCGGTCGCGGATTTCCTTCTGATCGTAAGTCTCGCCGTAAGGCAGGATCCAATAGGTCTCGCCGTTGCCCTCGACGACGAAGCCCTTGGCGTTGTCGGCGTCTGCCAACACGCCCCACACCAGCCCGTTCTTGTTGCAGGTGGGGTTGTCGATGATATACAGCAGCTCGCCCGGCTGCAGCTTGCGCCGGATGGGCGAAAAGCCGATATCCCGGCTGACATGGATGCCGAACTGCTCGCCGCCGGTAGCGACGAAGGCGATATCGCCCACGTGCAGGCGGGAGGCCATCGGGCAGCCGGCGATGGGGTAATACGGCTGCACCGAATAGGGATCGAAGCCGACGGGGCGCGCCGGCGTGCGGGTGGGCGGCGGCGGCAGCGGGGTGACCGGCGGCGCCGGGGTGACCGTGGCCACCACCTGGGTGATGTACTGGACGATGATCACCGTGGGGTTCGGGGGCGGCTGCTGCGCAGGTGCGGCGCAGCCGGCCAGCAGCAGGCTCAGGCCGAGCAGCAGCGCCAACCCGGCCAGGCGCGGGGTATGACGAAAAGACATCCTGTTCTCCTTCAACATCGGTCAGACGCTCAAGGCCCCACCGGCAGCAGCCAGTATTCGTTGCCGTCGCCTTCGGGGGTGAAGCCCTCCACGCCGTCGGCGGTGCGCACGAACCACACCAGCCAGCCATGGCTGCACCACGGGCCGTTGAGGATCTCCACAATCGAGCCGGGCTGGGCGTAGGCGATGATGGTGTCCTCGCTCAGGTCGCGGCCGTAGCGGATGCCGTTCGGCCCGCCGACCAGCGAGACCATCGCCCGGTCGCCCACATGCAGCCGCGAGGCGACGCAATCCGGCAGCGGATAGTAGATCGGCGCGGCCAGCGGGTCCCAGGTAGGGGTGGGCGAGGGCGGGGCGGGCGTCTCCGTCGGCGGCGGCGCAGGGGTGGCCGGGATGGGCGTGGGCGGGACGATCTGAGTGATCACCTGGGTGACGTAGATCACCGCAGGCGTGGGGGTGGATTGGGCGGCGGGGGAAACCCCGCAGCCCGTCAGCGCCAGATGCAGGCCGAAGATCAGCGCCAGCAACCAGCGCGCCGTGGTTTGCCTGAAAAGCATGGGGTGCTCCTTTTTTGGGTTCCTTTCCCGGCGGGCGAAGGCAGCCGGGCGATTTTTTTCGAAGGCCTGTTTCAATACACCACCACCGGCGTGCCGTCTTCCGATTCGACGTAATCCTCCTCCAGCGGCACCACCGGATCGGTCCAGCGGAAGATCCAGCGGGCGGCCTCCGGCTCCAGGTTGATGCAGCCGTGGCTTTGCGGCGTGCCGTAATTGTGGTGCCAGTAGGTGCCGTGGAACGACACCCCGGTCCAGGAGATGTAGCACACCCAGGGCACGCCGGGCAGGTCGAACTCGTTGCCCTCCAGGTTGGAGGCCATGTGGCGGGTGGGCTGCTTGCGCTCGACGCGGAACTCGCCTTTGGGAGTGTCGCCCTCGAAGTAGCCGGTGGCGGTGCGGGCGGTGAAGACGGGCTGCTTGCCGTGGAAGGCGGTCAGGCGCTGGCGGGTCAGGTCGATCTCGATGCGCTTATCGCGCCGGCCGGGGAAGATCGGCGCCACTTCCTCGGCGGTGATCGGGCGCAGGTGCTGCGCCTCCACCAGCAGGTGCTCCTCGCTGCGGTCGTCCCAGATCTGATACCAGGTGACGCTGTAATCAGTGGTGAAGGCGTAGTGCACCCAGTAGGCGCTGGCGTAATAGCAACGGTAGGCGCGCTTCATCACCTGGTCCACCATGCGGTAAGCCTGGGTGTAGGGCACGGTGACCACCGCCAGCATGCCGCCGTTGGGGATCTTCAGCAGCGGCGGGTTGAGCTTGTAGGCCACCGGCTGGACGTAGGCGGAGTGCAGCCAGCCGTCGTCGGTGCGCAGCCAGATGGGGTTGTGGGTAGGCTCGGGATCGCCGATAGCCTCGGCGTAGATGTTCACCACCGCGTCGCGGATGTAGTAGCCCAGCTCCCTGCTGGAGGCAGAGGGCTGCTCGTAGTAGCGCATCGAGTAGATCACCCGTCCCATGGTGTAGGACGGCGGGCGTTTGAGCGTCGGGTCGCCGCCGGGGGGAAAATCGCGGAAGCCGCTGCCCAGCGCGGCCGCAGCCAGGCCGGTCGCCCCCAGTTTGAGGAAGTCACGTCGGGTCAGAGTAGATGGCATGTGTCGGGTCTCACCGATAAACCTCGAGGCCAAATCATAGCACAAATGGCGCAATCGCGCAAACCCGCCCTCCCCATCGGGCAAGGCTTTCTTAAAGTCGCCGATTGCGTCATTGCGAGGAGGGCGTTCTTTGCCCGACGAAGCAATCTCCGCTTCCGGGTGGGATTGCTTCGGGCTGGGGAGAGCATCCAGCCCTCGCAATGACCTATCGCGTTGCAGTTGTCAAGGGACTTTGAGAACGCCATGCCCCATCGGGTAATCACTCGGACAAAAATTAGACTATATCTATCATATTTTCTGTTTTGTGCTATACTACGGCGCATGAGCGACGCCCCCTTGAGCGAGCTTGCTGCGCCGGCGCTGGCGCGCGCCATCCGGGAAAACCTGTACGACTTCTTCCGTTTCATGAGCCGCTCGGCAACTGCGGAGGCAGAGGAAGGCTTCGGCTGGCTGCGCTGGCGCACGCCCATCGGCCATCCCTGGTTCAACGGCGTGCTGTGCAGCCGCCCGCCCGGCGAAGGCGATGCGGCCCTGGTCGAGCGCACCCTGGCCTACTTCCGCGGGCGTGGCGTGCGCTCCTTCACCTGGTGGCTGAGCCCCGACCAGCCGCCCGCGGCATGGGCGCCCTACCTGCAGGCGCACGGCTTCCGGTTCTCCGACGACACGCCGGGCATGGCGCTGGCTCTGGAGGTCCTGCCGGCGGAGATGCGCCTGCCGCCGGGGCTGGAAATCCGGGCGGTGGAAGACGAAGCCGCCCTGCGCGTCTGGGTGGAGGTCTTCACCGCGGGGTATCCCATCCCGGCGGAGATGAGCGACCCGTTCTACACGCTGATGGCCGATTTAGGCCTGGACCTGCCGCTGCGCAATTACCTGGGCTACCTGGACGGCGCGCCCATCGCCACCTCCAACCTGTTCCTGGGCGCGGGCGTGGCCGGGGTGATGTTCGTGGCGACGCTGCCGCAGGCGCGCGGGCGCGGCGTGGGCGCGGCGATGACCCTGGCGCCGCTATACCAGGCGCGGGAGCTAGGCTACCGCGCCGGCATTCTGCAGTCCTCCGAGATGGGCTATCCGCTGTATCGCCGGCTGGGCTTTCAGCATCTTTGCGCCATGGAGCATTTCTATTGGCAGAGTTCGTGATGAGCGAAGGGCAGTACAACCTCTTGCAGCGCCTGGTGCAGCGGTTCGCGTCGAGCCGCGGCGGGGCGTGGTTCGGGGCGCGGGTGATGCACCGCCTCGACCGGGCGGTGTATCGGCTGAGCGGCGGGCGGGCCACGCTGACCAGCTACATCGCCGGGCTGCCGATGGTGGTGCTGCGCACCACCGGCGCCAGGAGCGGCCAGCCGCGCCTCACCCCGCTGGTGGCGATCCGCGACGAGGCCGATCCGCGGCGCGTGGCGCTGATCGCCAGCAACTGGGGCCAGAAGCGCCACCCGGCCTGGTATCACAACCTGAAGGCCAACCCGCAGGCCGCCTGCACCCTCGATGGCGTCACCCGCGCCTGCCGCGCCCACGAGGCCAGCGGCGCGGAGTACGAGTACTTCTGGCAGCGCGCCAGCCAGACCTACCTGGGCTACCCGCTGTACCGCCAGCGCGTCGGCGAGCGGCGCATCCCCATTCTGGTGTTGGAGCTGGAATAGCCGGCGCCGGGCGTAAAAACGGCGACTTATTATTATTTTTTTATGGGAGAAGATTAATATTGGTATAGACAGGAATGAGATTCATGCTATAATATTTACGTAAATTTTAGGGGCTTCGAAAAGGCAAACTCGCTGCGAAGCGAGGACGCAAAGCCGAGGGTCTCTGTCTCGTTACATCAGGGGAGTAAGAGATAGCCAGGCTGCCGAAGGCCAAGCTTGAGATGGATAGCATTCTCAGGCAGCTTTTTTTGGTCTGGCATAATTTTATTCTTTAGTCTGCAATTATCAATTTGCAGGGGAAGGGATTAAATGATTGAGCCGATTTCGGCTGCGTCACGATCCGTGTTCGATTCAGGCGCGACCTGAAAACCAAAGGCGCCAGAGCCGGTCTGCCGACCTCTTCTGGCGCTTTGCGCGTTGATGGTCGCCGCGTGGCGTCTGCGCTGCCCTGATGGCGCATATTTAACCCGAACCTCATACCGCACAGCGTTGCTTTCATTGCTGAGACGTTTTCATCAATGAAGCGAGTTAACGTTATCTGAAGCATAAGACCGAACGGCTTTAGCGGTGGCAGTAGTGTAAAAAGAAACGGTTTCGCGGCGAGCGGGAAGTTCCAGGGGGCGCCGGAGCGCAGGGAACCCCGCCCATCGAAAGACCTATCCCATGTCGGAAGGGCGGAGCATGCCTGCGCCCCGACCGGCCCAAAGCCATTCGACCCAGTGTGTAAGGCCCTTCGCAGAGGTGAAAAATCCCGCGAAGGCGTTTTCATTTGCCATGCGGGGGATCACTTACCATGACCAATCGGCGATCTAATTCTCCTCTATCCGCTCAGAACCGAAACGAAAACTGCCATTTCCTGGAGCCCAGGCACATTCAGATGATCGACGAGGCGCTGCGCTCGCTGGGCGAGTACGGCGAGGTGCGCCTGGTGGTCGAGAAGGGTCGCCTGCGCTTCCTGGTCACCCAGAAGAGCTACGACACCCTGAAATGGCAACCCGGCGAGATCGTCAAGGACCTGGAACCTTGACCGCCGCGAACTGTTGGGGGCCTTGCGCCGGCGGGCGTCGGCGCGGCTTTATCGGGCACGCGCCCGATGAGCCTCCAGCGGGTATCGCCTCCGTAAAGGTCATCATCCAGCTCGAAGGGCATTCCTGCGGCTGGGCTGTTTTATTCACCACATTGTTTTGAGGGAGGATCATCCAATGGAACGCATCAAAACTGGCGTGATAGGTTTGGGCAGGATGGGCCGGCACCATTGCCGGGTGTACGCCACCCTGCGGGAATCGCAATTATCGGGCATCTGTGATCTCGACCCGAACGTGGCCAACGAGTACGCCGCGCTGTATGACGTGCCCGTGTACGAAGACGTGGAGGCGCTGCTCGAGCGGGTGCAGGCGGTGAGCATCGCCACGCCCACGCCGAGCCACTTCGACCTGGTGCAACGCTGCCTGGCGCACGGGGTGCATGTGCTGGTCGAGAAGCCGCTGAGCGACACGATCGAGAGCGCCGAGCGCCTGACCGAGATGGCCGACGGCGACGGGCCGGTGGTGCAGGTGGGGCACATCGAGCGCTTCAACCCGGTGTACATGGAGTTGAAGAAGGTGCTGGAAGACCTGCACGTGCTGGCGATCAACTTCCGCCGCCTCAGCCCCTACCGGGTGAGCAACAAAGACGTGGACGTGGTGCTCGACCTGATGGTGCACGACCTCGACCTGACCATCGACCTGATGGGCAGGGAGCCGACGGCGGTGAACGCGGTGGGCCTGATGCCCTTCAACTCCGGGCTGGATCACGTCTCGGCCCAGTTGAGCTACACCCAGGGGCCGCTGATCACCCTGACCGCCTCGCGGGTGACCGAGGAGAAGGTGCGCTGCATCGAAGTCACCGCCCAGGAGGCTTTCGTCGAGGCCGACTTGCTGCACAAGACGATCTACATCCACCGCTCATCCACCGGCGAATATTCCTCGCACAACAACGGCGGGGTGAAATACCGCCAGGAGAGCCTGATCGAGCAGATCCTGGTGCCCAACGCCGAGCCGCTGAGCCTGGAGATCAAGCACTTCCTGGACTGCGTCGCCTATCGGCGGACGCCGCGGGTGACGGTACAGGACGGCCTGCGGGCGCTGCGCCTGGCGCAGCACGTGCGCGACGTGGTGCAGGCGCACAACCTGCGCCTGGCCGAACAGCCCACCCTGGCCTAGCATCCCATCCGCAAGCGTCGCGAGCGCAAAGCCATGACCATCCGCATTCATCCTACCGCAGAAGTCTCCCCCAAGGCCGAGATCGGCGAAGGCACCAGCATCTGGCACCAGGCGCAGGTGCGCGAGAACGCCCGCATCGGGCAGAACTGCATCATCGGCAAGGGGGTGTATATCGACGCCGGCGTGACCCTGGGGGACAACGTCAAGATCCAGAACTACGTCTCGGTGTATCATGGCGTCACCCTGGAGGACGGGGTGTTCGTCGGGCCGCATGTGTGCTTCACCAACGACCTCAAGCCGCGGGCGGTGAACCCCGATCTGACGCTGAAATCGGCCGACGACTGGGTGCTCAGCCTGACCCGGGTGCGCCAGGGGGCGGCGCTGGGGGCCAATTCCACCATCCGCTGCGGGGTGACCATCGGCGCCTGGGCGATGATCGGCTCGGGCAGCGTGGTGACCCGCGATATCCCCGATTACGGCCTGGCCTGGGGCAACCCGGCGCGGCTGCACGGCTTCGTCTGCCCGTGCGGCGAGCGGCTGGAATTAAAGCAAACGGGCACCTCCAGCGTGATCGCCAGGTGCCCGAAATGCGCGCGGGAGATCGAAATCGCCCTAGACCTGTGGGAACAGGCAGGAGGCGTTTAAGGAAGGGTCGGTGGACTCGGCAGGGTTGCGCTTGGGGGTGGGGCGGGTGATGGCAGTGTGCAGTTCGGTCGCCCGGCGCACCTGCAGGCTCTCCAATTTGCGATCGGCCAGCGCCGCCGAGCGGCAAAAGGCGATGGTCAGCAGCATGACCACTGTCGAGCACAAACCAAAAGCAATTAATAGAATATCCATTTCGTCACCTTTTCCTTGTCTCTCACTATACCGAAATTTAAATGCAAAGTCAAGAGGCGCAACTTACAATAATGCAAGCATCGTTGCCTGGCGCGCTCCGGGCTGATCTTCTGAAAAGGCTCTTGGCCGCAGCGCTGGCGTTGCTGCTGTGCCTGCCGCGGTTCACGCCGGGGCGGGCGCAATCGGCGACGGAGTGGCTGAACCCGAGCAACCTGTCGCAATCCGGCGCGGCCTCGGCGCCGCGGCTGATTGTCCCCGTCGGCGGCGGCCTGCAGGCCTTCTGGTGGGACCGCTTCGACGGGCTGATGGCCTCGCGGCTGGGCGAGGACGGCGCCTGGAGCGAGCCGACGCCGATGCGCATCCGCTCCAACAAGCTGGAGAGCACCCCGCGACTGTTCGCCGATCCGGCGGGGATGCTCTACGCCCTGTGGACCGAGGCGCAGCCGGCCACGGCCAGCGTTCCGGTTCCGCAGCGCGCCCTGTACGTTAGCCAGATGGGGCCACGCGATACCGCCTGGAGCATCCCGCGGCGACTGGTGGAATCGGCGGCGGCCTTCGACGTGCAGCGCGCCCCCAGCGGCGAGGTGCGCCTGGTCTATATCCGCACGCTGAACACGCCCCAGGCGCCGGCGGGCATCTACCTGCTCAAGAAGCCCACCCCCACCGCCAACTGGTCGCAGCCCATCCTGGTCTATGCCTCGAAATACGTGCGCCTGCTGGAGCCGGAGCAGGCGCAGATCCGCCTGACCCTGAGCGGCGCGCCCGACGCCGGGCAGTTGGACCTGGTGACCTGGCCGGACCCGCTCAGCCAGGAATTGCAACTGACCTTTTCCACCGACGCCGGGGCCACCTGGGCCGAGCCGCAGCCGCTGAAGGCCGAAGAGACGGTCTTCAGCGCCCCGCGCGTGCTGCCCGGCGAGCGCCCGGCGCTGGTGTGGCAATCGGTGTTGCAGGGCGGCTGTTCGCTGTATCAGCAGGAGCTGCGCCTGCAGGGCGATGCCGCCGCCGGCCAGCGCCTGGCGTTCGGCCCGCTGGAGCCGATCATCCAGCGCATGCCCGAATGCCCCAGCGGCGAGGAGCAGTTCGAGACCCTGGACGGACAGTTGCTGTGGATATGGGGCATCGGCGGCTCGCGGCTGACCCTGGCGGCGCGCAGCGCCGACGGGGCGCGCTGGACGCTGCCCCGCCGCCTGAGCGTGGATTTCGAGAACCCACAGACCGGCCAGAACGTCAGCCTGGGCGACCTGCACCCGGCGCTGGCCGACAGCCGGCTGTACGTCATCGGCGCAGACCCGACGCGCAACGAAGTCTGGGCAGCGCAGGCCTCGGCGGCGGCGCTGGAGCTGGCCTACGCCGAGCCTTCGCCCTGGGGCGAGGCGCAGCGCCTGGAGCTGGGCGGCGAGGCCGCCGGCGCCCCGGCGCTGGTGGTGGACGACCAGAGCCGCACGCACCTGGTTTGGAGCGCCGCGGCGGCTGCCTCCGGGCCGGGGACGGCGCTGTATTACGCCCAAAGCTCCCCCAGCGGCCTGCTCGGGCCGTTCAAGATCGTGCCCGAGGCCGCTGGCAACCTGGCGCGCCAGCCGGCGCTGTTCTACGAGAGCCGCCGCCAGATTTTGCATCTGGTGTGGAGCGGCGGCACCGACGGCTCGCTGCTCTACAGTTGGGTGAGCGCGGCGGAGGCCAACGCCCCTACCGCCTGGTCCTCGCCCAAGACGCTCTCCAGCCTGGCCGATTCGTCCTGGCCGCAGATCGCCTCCGATGGCGGCGGGACGCTGTACGTGCTCTTCGCCGTCCCGCTCAACGAGGCGCGCGGCGTCTATCTGACGCGCTCGACCGACAACGGCGCGAGCTGGAGCGAGCCGACCCTGGTGTACGATGCCCGCGCCAGCCAGACGCCGATGGTGAGCCACCCGGCCCTGGCGGTGGAGCCGAACGGGCGGCTGCACGCCGCCTGGGTGAACTCCCAGGCGCCGGGCGGCGGCGGCGCGCTGAACGTGCATTATTCCCTGTCGCTGGACGGCGGCGAGACCTGGAGCGCCCCGCTGATCCTGGCCGGCGAGGGGTTTAGCTGGCCGCGCCTGGCGGCCTCCGACGGCCAGCTTCATCTAATCTACGTTTCCGAGAAGGCCGGGCAGTTCGCCGTGTACCAGCGCTACATCCGCGTCGATCAGGACTTCACCGACGGCGGCGCCTGGTCTTCTCCGCTGGCCATCCCGAGTTGGCCGCCGGTAGCGCTGCCCTTCGGCCTGGCCTGCAACGGCGCGGGCGGGCCGGAAGGCAATCTGTATCTGCTGGGCGCCGACCCGCGGGCGGGGATGCTGTATTACGCCGCCTGGGGGGGCGAGCGCTGGACGCCGGTGGAGATGCTCTCGGAGATCTACCAGGTGGGCCGGGGGCTGGACGTGGGCGCGGCGGCGCAGCCGCTGGGCGGACGGCTCGCGGTGGGCTGGCTGGCCTACACCCCCGAAGAGGGCAGCGAAGAAGCCGCCCTGTTCCTGATCTCGCGGCAGATCCCCACCCTGAGCGCCCCGCCGCCGCCGGTGCCGACCAATACCCCGGCCGCGGCGCAGTTGACCCCCACCCCCAGCGCTACCCCCCGCCCCACCCAGCCCCCCACCCCGACGCCGGACATCAACCAGACCCCGCAGGGGCCTTCGCTGCCCCTGCCGCCGATGGCGCTGGGGGGCATCCTGGTGGGCTTCCTGGTGGCGGCGATCTTCGCCGGCCGCTTCCTGATCAAGCAGTTCAACCCCCGCCATCGCTGAGCGGCTGCGCAACGCTGTCATTGCGAGCGCAGCGAAGCAATCCCCACCCCAACGCTGTCATTGCGAGCGCAGCGAAGCAATCTCAACCCCAACGCTGTCATTGC
>CAZCYV010000036.1:0-13451 GCA_964503145.1 uncultured Anaerolinea sp.
CATCGTCCCCACGTTCATGTGTGGCTTCGTGCGCTCAAATTTTTGCTTTCCCATAAAAGCTCTCTCCTAATCGTATTTAAGACAGGTCAATGTGTTTGTCATTCGGTGAAGTGGATTTTCTCGCCAGGCAGTTATCAGCTTCCTACAATTGCGCGGGCCACGTTTTCTGCCACGCGCGCATAATGATCGAATTCCATGGTGAATACGCCTCGACCCTGGGTCGCCGAGCGCAGGTCGGTGGCATAACCGAACATTTCGGCCAGGGGAACCATGGCGCGAACGGCCTGCATACCGCCTGGACGGGCCTCCATGCCCAGAATTTCGCCGCGACGGGAGCTGAGCTGGCCTAAAATATCTCCCAGAAACTCCTCGGGGGCCAGAACTTCGACCCGCATGATCGGCTCTTGCAGAATAGGACCAGCCCGCAGAGCGCCTTCTTTGAAAGCCAGGGTGCCGGCCATCTTGAAGGCCATCTCGTTCGAGTCGACTTCATGATAAGAACCATCGTACAGGCGCACCTTGATATCCGTTGCCGGATAACCCGCCAGGATGCCGCCTTCGGCTGCTTCCCGCACGCCCTTCTCGACCGCAGGGATAAACTCTTTGGGGATGACGCCGCCGACAATGGCATTCTCGAACACGATCCCACTGCCCGGCTCCCCTGGCTCCAACGACAGCACCACATGTCCATACTGGCCACGACCGCCGGTCTGCTTGACATAGCGGTACTCGGCTCTTGGGACCGGCAGGGTGATCGACTCGCGGTAAGCCACCTGTGGGCGTCCGACGCGCGCCTGGACGCGAAATTCGCGCAACATGCGATCTACCAGCACTTCCAGGTGCAGCTCGCCCATGCCGGAGATGATGGTCTGGCCGGTCTCTTCGTCCGTGCGGACGACAAAAGTCGGATCTTCTTCCGAAAGCTTGCGCAGCGCATCGGCCATTTTATCCTGATCGGCGGTCGTCTTCGGCTCGATCGAGACCGAGATCACCGGCTCGGGAAAAGCGATCGTCTCCAGAAGGATCGGATTGCTAATATCGGACAGGGTATCGCCGGTGAAGGTCTCCTTCATACCCAGCACAGCGCCAATATCGCCGGCCAACACTTCTGTGACGTCTTCGCGGCGGTCAGCGTACATGCGCAACAGGCGGCCCACTCGCTCGCGGCGGTCTTTGCTGGAGTTATAGACCATCTCGCCCTGGGTGAGTTTGCCGGAGTAGACGCGCAGGTATGCCAGCCGCCCGACATAGGGATCAGTGACGATCTTGAACACCAGCGCGCTCAATGGGGCGTTGTCTTGGGCAGGGCGCTGAACCTCTTCGCCGGTCTTTGGATGAGTGCCAACCACCGGCGGGATATCGGCAGGGGAAGGCAAGTAATCGATTACCGCATCCAAAATCGGCTGAACGCCCTTGTTGCGCAGCGAACTGCCGCAGAAAATCGGCGTAGCTTTGCCGGCGATGACAGCCCGCCTCAAAGCAAGCTTAAGTTCCTCGACGCTGATCTCTTCGCCCTCGAGGAATTTCAGGGTCAGATCGTCGTCCGTTTCGGCGATCTGCTCGACCATCTGCGCCCGCATTTCCTGCGCTTCAGGGAGCATATCCGCCGGAATTTCCATCTCGCGGGGCTCCTTGCCCAGCTCCTCTTCCCAGACGATGGCCTTCATTGTCAACAGATCGATGACGCCAGAGAAGGAGGCTTCCACCCCGATCGGAAGCTGCATCACGACCGGGTTTGCGCCCAATCGTTCGCGGATCATGCTCACCGATCGCTCAAAGGACGCCCCGACACGATCCATTTTGTTGACAAAACAGATGCGCGGCACACCGTAACGGTCTGCCTGACGCCAGACGGTCTCGCTCTGCGGCTCAACGCCTTGCACGGCGTCGAAGATCACAATTCCGCCATCCAGCACGCGCAACGAGCGCTGAACCTCGGCGGTGAAATCGATATGGCCGGGCGTATCGATGATGTTAATCTGATAGCCCTTCCACTCGGCCGAGACCGCGGCCGAAACGATGGTAATGCCGCGCTCGCGCTCCTGTTCCATCCAGTCCGTCACGGTCGTCCCATCATCAACCGAGCCGAGGCGATGGGTCTTGCCGGTATAGAACAAGATCCGCTCGGTCGTCGTCGTCTTACCGGCGTCGATGTGGGCAATAATGCCGATATTGCGGTACCGTTCCAGAGGATAAGCGCGTGCCATTGGAAAACCTTAAAACTGCGATGCGCCTCGGCTAAACGCGGTAATGCGAGAAGGCGCGGTTGGCTTCGGCCATCTTGTGGGTTTCTTCGCGCTTGCGGATGGCCGCACCGGTGTTATTGGCGGCATCCAATAACTCGCCGGCCAGCTTCTCGGAGAAGCTTTTACCAGAGCGGCTGCGAGCAGCCTGCAAGATCCAGCGCGAGGCCAGGGCGAAGCGACGATAGGTGGGCACTTCCATCGGAATCTGATAGGTTGCGCCGCCTACCCGGCGAGGTTTGACTTCCATCACCGGGGCCACATTCTTGATCGCCTGCTCAAAGACCTCCAGGCCGCTGCGCTTGGCGCGCTCTTCTACCAGGTCGAAGGCCTCATAGACCAGCCTGCTAGCCAGGCTCTTCTTACCATTCCTCATCACATAGTTGATGAAGTTGGCGACCTGAACATTGCCATAGCGCACGTCAGGAGCGATTTCGCGGCGTTCGGGTTTATTGCGACGGGACATCGACCCTCCTACTTTCTACCTTTCGTAGTCGGTTCAGCGCCGGGCTTTGGACGCTTGGCTCCGTACTTCGAACGGCCCTGCTTGCGGTTGTTCACGCCGCCCGTATCCAGGGTGCCGCGCACAATATGGTAGCGCACGCCGGGCAGATCTTTCACGCGACCGCCGCGCACCAACACCACCGAGTGCTCCTGTAAAGTGTGACCTTCGCCGGGGATATAGGCGGTGACCTCGATGCCATTGGTCAGGCGCACACGCGCAATTTTGCGCAGGGCAGAGTTCGGCTTTTTCGGGGTCATCGTGCGCACCACAGTGCACACACCGCGCTTTTGCGGCGCGCCCTTTTCCTGTCGCACACGGCGCTGTTTCATCGAGTTCAAGGTGTAAAGCAAAGCGGGCGCCTTGCTCTTGACCTTCTTGGATTTGCGGCCCTTGCGGACCAATTGATTGACTGTTGGCACGTTTGCCTCCAAACAAAAACTGAATAGCGGCTTGCGTTACGATATTTTTCCATTAAGTGAGGCCATCGTCAGTGCAAGATGGCCTCACTGTATTACGACGATCCCATGTTGCTTGGCCGGGGGTTATGCCGTCCAATTTCGCATGAAGGGCAACGAAAAGCGATTTTACCATGCACCCAAAGCTCCGTCAAGGAACTTTGGGCAACGCGTTCCCGATTTGTTAGAAACAGCCTCTCCATCACCATAGCTCAACAAATCGGGATGCGGGCAAACTACAACTCTTCGCCTAACGCCAGCAGACCGGTGCTCAACTTGGGCGGGCGAGTGCGCTCCTCATCCTTACCAAAACGGATGACTTCGCCGGTATCGGTGACCGCCTCGACCGCCAACCCCAAGCTCTGCAACTCCTTGACCAACACCCGGAACGAAGCCGGGATGCTGGGCTCTTCGATCTGCTCGCCTTTGACGATGGCTTCGTAGGTCTTCACACGACCTTGAACATCGTCCGATTTAACCGTCAGCATTTCCTGCAGCGTATAAGCTGCGCCGTAAGCCTCCAGCGCCCAGACTTCCATCTCGCCAAAGCGCTGTCCGCCAAACTGAGCCTTACCGCCCAGGGGTTGCTGCGAGACCAGGCTGTATGGGCCGGTCGAGCGGGCGTGCACTTTATCTTCAACCAGGTGGTGCAGCTTCATCATGGTCATCACGCCCACGGTCACCGGCTGATCGTAAGGCTCGCCAGACTTGCCATCGCGCAGGATCTGCTTACCTAAGGTGGGCAACGGCAGACCGGTCTCCAACGAAACCCGGTTCGCTTTTTGCGCCACCTGCTCGTCGGTCAAATCACGGTACTCGTGGCCCCGATCCGCCAGCCACAAGCGCAGGCAGACTTTGATGGCGTTTTCATCCTTCTTCTGACGCTCAGCCACGCTCATCCGCGTATCTTCGAACACCAGAACGGACTCCGGATCAAAGCCTTGATCCCGCAGCCATTCAGCCAGAACTGCGCGACGCGCATAGACCGGGTCCGAAATCAGGCGGTAAGCGTCGTAATCTCGATCTGCCAGCCAGTTTTCGATATACAACCGACGCACTTCGTCATCATCCTGGAGGCTCTGCGGGTCGTACTCGAAAGAATGCAGCCACTCCCAGGCGGTCTCGGTGATCTTTTTCCAGGCTTGATCGATCATCCAGGCGCGAGCCAGCTCCGCTTCGATCTCATTCTCGCGTGCGCCATCGAAGACCGGCGAAATCGCCCGGAAGCCCAGGCGGCTGGCCGCCCAACCCAGATGCGTCTCGAGCACCTGGCCGATGTTCATGCGGCCAGGAACGCCCAGCGGATTGAGGATGATATCCACCGGCGTCCCATCATCCAGGAAAGGCATATCCTCGACCGGCACGACCTTCGAAACCACGCCTTTGTTCCCATGGCGGCCGGCCATCTTGTCGCCAGCCGTGATCTTGCGCCGCTGCGCCACTGAGACACGCACCATCATATCCACGCCGGCGGAAAGGTCGGCGTTGTCTTCGCGGGTGAACACCTTTACATCCACCACTTTACCGCGCTCGCCGTGCGGCATACGCAGCGACGTGTCTTTCACATCGCGGGATTTCTCGCCAAAGATCGCTCGCAACAGGCGCTCCTCAGGGGTCAGTTCTTTCTCACCCTTAGGGGAAATCTTGCCCACCAGGATATCGTTCGGCCCGACCTCGGCGCCAATACGGATAATCCCATGATCGTCGAGGTCTTTGATCGCCTCGTCGCCGACATTGGGGATGTCACGGGTGATCTCTTCAGGGCCTAGTCGGGTGTCGCGCGATTCGACCTCGTACTTCTCGATATGCACCGAGGTAAAGCGGTCATCCTGCACCAGGCGTTCGGAGATCAGGATGGCGTCTTCGAAGTTGCCGCCCTCCCAGGAGAGGAACGCTACCACCACATTCTGACCAAGAGCCAGTTCACCGCTCTCGGTCGAAGAAGAATCGGCGATTACATCTCCAGGCTTAATGCGCTGGCCTTTGACGACTGCGGGGCGCTGATCGATGCAAGTGCTCTGATTCGAGCGCTGATACTTGCGCAAGTTATAGGTGCGGTACTTGTTATCTACGGTGCGCAGCGTGACGCTGCGACCGGTCACCGAGACGACTTCGCCCTCCTCTTCGGCAAGCACTACCTGGCCGGAGTCGACTGCCGCATGATATTCCATGCCCGTCGAGACCATCGGCACATCCGGGCGCAGCAGAGGCACGGCCTGGGCCTGCATATTGGAGCCCATCAAGGCGCGGTTGGCGTCGTCATGCTCCAGGAAGGGGATCAACGCTGCGCTGATGCCCACAATCTGGTGCGGGGCCACGTCCATGTACTCCAGGTTGGTCGGAGGTGAGAAGATGAAGCTCGAATGGTAGCGGCTGGAGACGCGCGGGCGAACGAACTCATTGTATTCGTTGAGCAAGGTGTTCGCCTGGGCGATGACGAAGCGGTCTTCGGCATCCGCAGACAGGTAATCGGTCTCCTGGGTGACGAACGGCACCACCTTGACTTCTTTGACATCCAGGCGGGCGATCGCCTCGGCCATCTTCTCGGTCACCCGCTGGCCTTCCTTGCCGATCACTTCACCGGTCTTGGGATCGGTCAAAGTCTCGCGCAAGGCGCGCCCCACCAAACGTGGGTCATCAGGAGCAAGCGCTTTGCGCACTTTGCGATAGGGGGTTTCGATAAAACCATATTCGTTGACGCGGGCGAAGGAAGCCAGGCGCCCGATCAGGCCGATGTTGGGGCCTTCCGGCGTTTCGATGGGGCAGATGCGGCCGTAGTGGGAGTGGTGCACATCGCGCACGTCGAAGCCGGCGCGCTCACGACGCAGACCGCCCGGGCCCAACGCCGAGAGCGTGCGCTTGTGGCGCAGCTCGGCCAGCGGGTTAGTCTGATCCATGAACTGCGAAAGCTGGCTGGAACCAAAGAATTCGCGCAGCGCAGCCACCACCGGGCGAATATTGATCAGCGTGATGGGGGAAATTTCATCCTGATCGCGGATCGACATGCGCTCTTTGATCACCCGCTCCATGCGGCGCAGGCCAACGCGCAGTTTATTCTGGATCAGTTCTCCCACCGTCTTGGCGCGACGGTTTCCCAGGTGATCGATGTCGTCCGGCTCTGCAATGCCGTTGTTGATCATGATCATGCGGCGGATCAGGCGCACAATGTCCCACTTGGTCACCATACGGTGGGTGATCGGCACGCGATCATACAAATCGAGCTTTTGATTGAGCTTATAGCGGCCGACGCGCTCCAGGTCGTAGTGTCGTTGATCGAAAAGCTGCTCTTCCAGGAAATCCTTGGCGTTATCCAGCGTGGCCGGATCGCCGGGGCGCATGCGTTTGAAGAACTCCAGCAAAGCCGCCTGCGCGATGGTCAGACCGTGCGAAAGGTCCCATTCCGGCTCCTGGTACAGCGTGGAGGCGATGAACTGGCGATCGGGGTTGTTGTCCACATCGCTGAACAGCGCCATCAACTCTTCGTCGGTGCCTTTGTCCAGAGGCGATGCTCCGTCCAGAGCGTCCTTGACGGCAGCCAGGGCGCGCAGGAAGATGGTGACCGGCACGGTGCGTTTGCGGTTGAAGCGCAGGGTCAGGTAATCGCTCTTGCGCGTTTCGAATTCCATCCAGGCGCCGCGGTCGGGGATCAGTTTGGCCATCGCCAGGCGGCGACCGGTGGCGCGATCCAGAGGCGCTTCAAAGTACACCCCCGGCGAGCGGATCAACTGAGAAACCACCACCCGTTCGGTGCCGTTGATGATGAAAGTGCCTTTTTCGGTCATCTCCGGGAAGTCGCCCAGGAAGATGTCTTGTTTCTTCGGCTCGGGGACTTCCGGGCCGGCCAACAAGACGGAGACGTACAGCGGGCTGGCATAGGTCAGGTCACGTTCCACGCACTCTTCGATGCTGTGCTTAGGCTCGCCAAACCAATAGGTCAGCCCCCACTGCTGAGCCTCCTCGGTGCGGCTGGGGAAATACAATTTCATCCCCTTGTTATACGATTCGATGGGCGAAAGCTCGTGAAACAGATCGGCCAGCCCCTCTTCTTTGAGCCGCCTGAAAGATTCAAGCTGGACTTCGATCAAAGTGGGCAGGGGTAGTTTGACGTCGATACGCGCGTAAGATTTGCTCGGCAAGTCAGTTGCCATGCGGTCTCTCCTGAATTTCTACAATAATAACGTATAACGGATTCCTGGCGACACCTGCGGAAAACGCAAATTGATATTATACCATGCCAGATAAAAAGGTCAAGAAATTCGCTCCCCAAATTTATTAACAATTACTAAGCTATTCCAGGGTACAATTCAGCGCATGAGCCAAGAAGCTTCCGAATTTCGCTCCGGTTTTGTAGCGGTGATGGGCAAGCCCAATGTGGGCAAATCCACGCTGATCAACGCCCTGCTGGGACAAAAGGTCGCTGCGGTATCGCCGCGCCCCCAGACCACCCGCAAACGGCAAATGGGCATCCTGACGCTCGATGAGCCGGGGAAGGCGGCGCAGATCATATTCGTCGATACGCCAGGGGTGCATCGACCGCGCCACAAACTGGGCGAACTGATGAACCAGGAAGCCGTTCAGACCCTGGAAGAGAGCGATGTGATCTTGTTCGTGGTGGACGCCAGCCAGCCGCCGGACGAAGAGGACCGGCTGCTTTTCGACCTGCTGGCGGCGTTGAAACGGCCCGCCCCGACGATCCTGGCGTTGAACAAGATGGACGCGGTCGAAAAGACGCTGTTCGAAAAGCACAGCGCAGCCTTCAAGGAAGGCGCGCCCGCCGCGCTTGCCATCCCCATCTCGGCGACGCGCGGCGATCACCTGCCCGAACTGCTGGAAGCGATCCTGGAGCGGCTGCCGCAAGCGCCGCCTTTCTTCCCCGAAGACCAGATCACCGATCTGTACGAACGCGATATCGCTGCAGACTTAATCCGCGAGGCGGCGCTGATCCTGCTGCGCGACGAAGTGCCCCACGGTATCGCGGTGCGGATCGACCAGTACGCCGAGCGCGGAGAAGACGGCGTGTATATCGAGGCCACGATGTTCGTCGAGCGCGAATCCCACAAACCCATCGTGATCGGCAAAGAGGGCCAGATGCTCAAAAAGATCGGCACCGCCGCACGCCAGGAGATCGAGAGGATGAGCGGGCGGAAAGTGTACCTGCAGTTGAAGGTCAAGGTGCGCAAGAACTGGCGCAATGACGAAAAGACGCTCAGGAACTTCGGCTATTGACAGCGGGAGGCGCTGATGAACTATTTTTTCTTCGGCCTGGCTTTCGCCCTGGCAGTCCTGGACTGGATCGCGGTGGCCCAAAAATGGAAAAAGCTGGAATACTTCGCCAAACCGGCGACCATGGTGGCGCTGCTGGCGTTCGTCATCCAGAACGGCGGCTTGGGCGGCGGGATGCTCTGGTTCACGCTGGGGCTGGCGCTTTCGCTGGCAGGGGATGTCTTTCTGATGCTGCCCAAAGAACAGTTCATCGCCGGGCTGGTCTCCTTCTTGCTGGCGCATGTGGCCTACATCGTCGGGCTAAGCCCACGCCTGCCAGCGGATACGGCGATGCGACTGATCGCTCTGGGCCTGGCGCTCATCCTGGCGCTGACCGCCGCTCAAATCTATCGCCGCATCGCCGCCGGGCTGCGGGCGGGCGGAAAAGCCAGGCTGCGTGCGCCGGTGCTGGTTTACTCCATCGTCATCAGCATCATGCTCTTCTCCGCCATGCTCACCCTGCTGAGCAACCGGTGGTTCTCTGTGCACGCCCTGACGGTATGCGCCGGCGCTGCGCTGTTCTTCCTCTCCGATACCATCCTGGCGTGGAACCGCTTCGTCAGCCCGATGCGCTATGGGCGCTTGATGAACATGGCCACCTATCACCTGGGACAACTGCTGATCGCCCTGGGGGCAATGACGCACTTCTTCCGATAAACCACTGCGCCTGAGGTTTCGTTCGACCTCAGGCGCAGCAACTTTCGAGCGTTCTTATGCCTGCTCATCCGGCGGCGGATTTTCCACGGCAGGCAGGTCTATCGCCGGGCTTTCCGGCGGCGCAGCAGGCAGAGGGAGCGTTTCGACCCCGGGAGCGCTGGCGGATGACGGCGGCAGGCCCTCCGTTTCGGGCAGCGCCTCCGCCCCAAAGCGGGTGACCAGCGCTGCGCCCAGACCGACCGCGCCGACCACCGCCGGCACCATCCAGCCGACGCAGGGGATCAGCGCCCCCAAACCGTTCACCAGCAGGGTGAGCATGAAGGTGCCGACCATCGCCGAGACAGGCAAGACCCAATCCTGCTTCAGCAGCTCGGCCAGCCGTTTGCCGGTCTCCAGGCCCAGAGCGATGATGCCAAAAGCCCAGGCCGCCAGGAGCAGGAACAGGCCCAACAGGCCGATGGGGATGCCACAGATGGTGATGAGCAGCAGCAGGATCAGCGCCGGAGCGACCAGGATGGTCAGGCAGCCCAGCCCGCCCGCGACCAGCGGTTTCGCCGTGGCAGCCGCGGCGGCGCGCTGGGTGTTGTTGGGCAGAAACAGCCCCACCAGCAACGCCAGGATGGCCCAGATGAACGAGCGCCCCAGCCACCACAGGATCCCGGCGATCAGGCGCAGGCCCCAATCCATGCGGTTTTGGGCGGTAAACGGAAACGGCAATTCACCGTTGATATTGGGGATCGTGATGCGCGCCGGCGCGCTGAAGTAGAAGGGCAAGGTGACGTTGTCGTTGATGTTCCCCTCCACCTGCGCCCCTTCGTCCAGGAGCAGTTGCCCGGACAGGCTGTTGACATCGCCCTCGACGATGGCGCCATCCTCCAGGGTCGCCAGGCCGCCGATGACGTTGACATCCCCGCCGACGACGCCTCGGACGAGCAGGTTGCCGCCCAGGATGACGACATCCCTTTCGACGCGTGATCCGGCCTCCAGGGTGGCGTTGCCGCCCATGACGATCAGGTTGCCGTCCAGGGTTTCTCCCTCCCGCAGCACGAAGTTGCCGCCCAGCACCAGGCGGTCCCCCGATTCCTGCAGGGCCAGGGTTGCCGGCCGGAAGGCGGTCAAGCCGAGCGCCAGTCCGAGCAGCAGCAACAAGACGGCCAGATTTTTCAGCGTGTTTTTCATATTTCGATCCTCCGTGGGTTGGTCATATAGCGATACGAGACGACCCACAGCACACAAGCCTGGGTGAGCAGGCCCAGGGCAAAGACCCAAAAGACCAGCGGCAGCGCCGGCGCCAGATAGCGGACGAATTCGCCGACGATCCCGACGGCCTGGCGGGCAAAGGCAAGGGCGATGTAGAGCTGGTATGCCGCCGCCCACAGCAGGGCGTCCAGCGAGTCGAGCGCCGGCCAGAACAGCACCGCCAACAAGGCGAGCAGGGTGAGCGCGCCGCTCAGACCAATCATCAGCGCCAGCCCAACCTGGCGGCGGTGCTGACGGCTGCGCTCGGCTTCCAGGCGCGCCTGCCAGCGCAGGGTGAAGCCCGGCACGGGCGCCACCATCGGCGCGGTGCGCAGGCTGTTCTCCACCTGGCGGAAGGCTCCGGCCAGGCTGCGGCACTCGGCGCACGCCTCCAGGTGGCTCTGGAAGGCGTCGGCCTGCGTCACGTCCAGGGTGTCTTCGAAAATCCAGTCCTGAAAGGGTTGATGGGTCATGGTGTGATCCTTTCCGCCAGGATCGGCTCCGGTCGCGGCCCCCGGCGCGGCAGAGTCTCCTCGGTAGCGGGCTGGAGGGACTGGCGGCGCAGCCATTCTTCCGCCAGCGAGCGCCTGGCTCGATGCAGACGGCTCTTCACCGCGCTCAGGGTCAACGAAAGGGCCTGGCAAATCTCCTCATATGAAAAGTCGTACCAGTAATACATGATGATGGCCGCCCGGTCGATCGGGTCGAGCGTGTTCAGCACGGCGCGCACGCGTTGCTGCTCCTCCTTGCGGCTGAGGCTGGCCTCGACGCCCAGCGCCGGCTCCGGCAGATCGGGCACCGGCAACTCCTCGACCGAGAGCACCGGGTAGCGCCGCTTGCGCGCCTGATCGATGCAATAGTGCGCAGCAATCGAGAGCAGCCAGGTGGAAAAGGGGCGGCGATCATCGTAGCGGCGCATGTTCTTGTACGCCCGCAGGAAGGTCTCCTGAGCGGCGTCTTCGGCGTCCTGAGCATTGCCCAACATGCGGTAGCACAGGTTGAACACCGGTCGCTGGTACGCTTCGACCAGGGCGGTAAACGCCTGCGCATCGCCTTGTTGCGCCTTGCTCAGCCATTCGGCTTCGTTGCTTTGCACGAGATTTCTCCGGGGTGGATGACGCGCCGGGCCTCCAGCGCGCCATCCCCAACACTGTGTGTGCTTCGTATCGCTACACTATATACGCAGCCCAGCGCGGATGGTTGCAGAAATGGGCGTTCAATCCAAAAGCTCTACCCCCGCCAGAGCCTCGATGACCGCAATCACTGCCGAGTTGTCCAGGTCGGCCATGCCCATCTGGATCAGGGCGTTGAAGAGCTGGGCGTCCACCGCGGCGGAGGGCAGCGGCACGCCGTACTGCTGGGCGGTCTCCAGGATGATGCCCAGGTCTTTGGCCTGCATGTGGGCCTTGAAGCCAGGAGCGCGGTTGCCATCGAACAGGCGCGGCGGCTTGACATCCAGCGTCCAACACTGCGCGGCGCCGCCGCGGATGGCCTCGATCACCTTCTGCGGATCGGCGCCGGCCTTTTTGGCGAAGATCAGCAGCTCGCCCATCGCCACCATCTGCGCCGCCACCATGATCTGGTTGGCGGCCTTGGCGATCTGGCCGGCGCCGCTCTCGCCGACGTGGGTGATGCTCTTGCCCATCGCCTGCAGCACCGGGCGGACGCGCTCCAGCGCCTGCGCCGGGCCGCCGACCATGATGCTCAACGTGCCCTGGCGGGCGCCGATATCCCCGCCGCTGACCGGCGCATCCAGACACAGGACGCCCTTCTCCCCCAGGCGCCGGGCGATCTGGCGCGCCGTGGCGGGCTTGATGGTGGAGTTGTCCACGAAGATCAGGCCGGGGCGAGCGGCTTCGATCACCCCGCCTGGCCCCAGGGCGACCTGCTCCACGTCGGGCGAGTCGGGCAGGTTGGTGAAGACCACGTCCACCCGGGCGGCGACCTCGGCGGGGGAGAAGGCCGGCGCGGCGCCCTCGGCGACCAGTTCGGCCACCGCGCCGCGGCTGCGGTTATGGACGACCAGAGGAAAGCCGGCCTTGAGCAGGTTGCGGGCGATGGACTTGCCCATCAGGCCCAGGCCGATGTAGCCGACGGTGAGGGGAGTGGACATGGGAGGCTCCTGTAGCAAGCGGGTGATTTCTGAGGGCTATTATAACCCTCGTGGACGGACTCTCCACCCCACAAAAACCCGGCTGGGGGGCAAGCCCCCCAGACCCCCCAGAAAACAGCTCCCAGCAACCAGCGCCCAGCAGGCAGCATTCAGAACGAGCCAGGGGAGACCACCCGAAACCCCACATTGTAGCCGAAGTTGCCGGGGGTGAGCCTGTCGCGATAGGCGCACCGGGCGAGCCTCCGATCGAAGTACCACGAGCCGCCCCGCACCGACAGCGCATCGTGATGCCAGTCGAAGAAACCCGCCTGCCACTCCCAGACGTTGCCCGCCAGGTCCCACAGGCCGAAAGGCCAGCTCGCGCCCAGGGGATACTGGCCCACCGGCGTGGTGCGCTGAATTTCGCTTTCCCAGACGTTGGCGCGGCGCAGGATCTCAGCGTCATCGGAGGTCTCCTGACCCGGCAGGTCCCAGGGATAGCGGTCGCCGCGGTCGCCGCCGGCCGCCAGCGCCCACTCGGCGTCGGTCGGCAGGCGCAGTTCCTGCGGCCGCCAGTCCGGGTTGGCCCGGGCCTCCTCCAGTTCGTCCCAGCGACGCAGCAGCCAGCGGCAGTAGGCGTTGGCTTCGTACCAGGCGATCCCCACCACGGGAGCGCCGCGGCGGGCGACGCCGAAGCGCGGGTCATTCCAATAGCGCGGCAGCACGCGCCGGCCGCCCGGCGAAAGCTCCTTGTCTCCCAAAGCGTCCCGCAGCCAGCGCCAGCCTGCATCGCCCCAGGTCTCGCGCATGCGCCGGCCCCCCTCATCGTACATAGGAAAATCGCTCCACAGCCAGGGGTCGCGGAAGTTCTCTTCGTCCCGCACGAAGCGCTCGTACTGGGCGTTGGTGACCGGGTATTTGGCGATGTAGAAGGGCAGTTCGACGCCTGGGGGGACTCTCAATCCATATTTCGCCGCCGCCTCGGCGTCCACGCGCAC
>CAZCYV010000037.1:0-12364 GCA_964503145.1 uncultured Anaerolinea sp.
CAACGCTGTCATTGCGAGCGCAGCGAAGCAATCTCAACCCCAACGCTGTCATTGCGAGCGCAGCGAAGCAATCCCAACTGGGAGATTGCTTCGGTCGCACAGAACGCTCCCTCGCAATGACATCTGCTGCGGCACAGGACGCTCCCTCGCAATGACATCCGCTGCGGCACAGAACGCTCCCTCGCAATGACAATATCACGCCAAGACACGGAAGAACTGACTCCATGACAATGAACATCGGCATTATCGGCGGCGGAATTTTGGGCATCACCCTGGGCTATTTCCTGTCCCGCGAGGGCGCTCAGGTGGAGATCTTCGAGGCCTCGCCCGTGCTGGGCGGGCTGGCCGGGGGCATCACCCTGGAAGACGGGACGGTGGTGGATCGCTTCTATCACGCCATCCTGTCCAGCGACCGACACCTGCGCCAACTGTGCCGCGAGCTGGAGATCGAAGACCGGCTGCGCTTCAAGACCACGCGCATGGGCTTCTACTATCGCAACGCGATCTACTCGATGAACAACATGATCGAGTTCCTGCGCTTTCCGCCGCTGGGCTGGGTGGACCGCTTCCGCCTGGGGCTGACGGTGCTCTACGCGCAGTACGTGCGCGATTGGCGCAGCCTGGAAAGCGTCAGCGTGGAGCGCTGGCTGATCCAGCTCAGCGGGCGCAACACCTACCAGAACATCTGGCGGCCGATGCTGCGCGCCAAGTTCGACGGCGGCTTCGAAAACACGCCGGCCACCTATATCTGGTCGCGGCTGGTGCGCATGAAATCCACCCGCGGCGGCGCCAACCAAAAGGAAGAGGCGGGCTACCTGGTGGGCGGCTACCCCACGCTGCTGAACGCCATGGCCGAACGCATCCGGGCGGCGGGCGGGCGCATCCACTTGCGCCAGCCGGTGAGCGAGGTGGTCATCGAAAACGGCCGGGCGGTGGGGCTGCGCCTGGGGGACGAGGTGCGCCGCTACGACGCCATCGCCGCCACCCTGCAGACGCCGATCTTCTCGCGCCTGATCCCCAACGCGCCGGCGGAATACCTGGGACTGCTGGGCAAGACCGACTACCTGGGGATCATCGCTGCGCTGCTGGTGCTCGACCGCCCGCTGACCGGCTACTGGACGCTCAACATCACCGACGAGCGCATCCCCTTCACCGGCGTGATCGAGACCACCGCCTACATCGATCCGGCAGACGTGGGCGGGCATCACCTGGTGTATCTGCCCAAGTACACCGCCCCGGGCAGCGAATGGCAGCGCAAGCCCGATGAGGAGATCAAGGCCATCTGGCTGGAGCATCTGCAAGCAATGATCCCCACCTTCGACCCCGCCAGCATCCGCTATTTTCTGGTGCATCGCGAGCGCTTCGTCGAGCCGCTGCACCTGCTGAACCAGACCGACCTGATCCCGCCGATCCGCACGCCGGTGCAGAACCTGTACCTGGCGACGACGGCGCAGATCTATCCCCAGTTGACCAACGGCGAATCGGTCACCCGCCACGCGCGGGAAGCGGCGCAGGTCATTTTGCAGCGCGAGCCTGCGCCGCGCGCTGCCGCCATCCAGCCCTGAGCGACCGCCTAGGCCGAGGATGCCGCCACACTCCCAGGGGGAGAGAAAAAAAGACAACGAAGATGACCAGGTTTGTGAAGGCCCATATTCCCACCTTCTTCATCATGCTGGGCGCGCTGGCCCTGGCGCTCGGCTGGTTCGCCGACCGCCTCGGCCTGGGCGAACAGGGGGGCATCGGCCAGCGCCAGGCTGCGGTGCTGGTGGCGGGGATTCTGCTGCTGGCGCTCGGCGGCGCCCTGGCGCTGCGGCAAAGCCTGCGCCAGGCTGCCTGGTTTTCGGCGCTATCGGCCAGAATCCAGGCCATTTGCGAGCAGGTTTATGAAAAACCCGCCATGCTGCTGGCCGCCGCCGCCTGGTTTGGCCTGGTCACCGGCCTGGTGGAGGGCGCCCTGGCGCTGCTGCTGCGCGAGCTTGGGCTGCTGAGCGGGCTGATCACCTATTTGGGCGGCGCGGTGGAAATCCTGTGGATCGCGCCGCTGGTCAACCTGCTGCTGTTCACCCTGCTGGGACTGCTGATGCTGCCGCTGGCGTTAAGAATCGAGCTGTCCTCGCTCCTTTTCTACGCTGTGTTCGTCTTCGCCTGGCTGGCCGCTTTCAACTGGCTGGGGCTGTTGCTGATCGGGCGCATCTACATTTTCACCATTGGGCTGCTGGCCTTCACCCCGGCGCTGGCGGCGGCGCGGCTGTTCGCCGGCCGCCGCGCCCGGCTCAGCCGCTTCTGGGCGGCGAGCCTGCCGAGTTTGATTCTGCTGACGCTGATCCTGATCGGCGGGGTGCAGGGCGGGCTGGCGTTGATCGAGGCGCTGCAGACGGCGGGGCTTCCGCCGGCGGCGGCGAGCGCGCCGAACATCCTGGTGATCGTGGTGGACACGCTGCGCGCCGATCACCTGTCGAGCTACGGCTACCCCCGCCAGACCAGCCCTAACCTCGACCGCCTGGCTCAGCAGGGGGTGTCCTTCCAGAACGCCATCTCGACCTCCTCATGGACGCTGCCGGCGCACTTCTCCCTGCTCAGCGGCAGATACCCCTTCCAGGCAAAAGATGCAAACGGCGCGCCGACCAACGCTTATCTGACGCTCGGCGAGGTGCTGCAGGCGCGCGGCTACCGCACCGCGGCCTTCTCCGGCAATTATTACGTCTTCAGCCGGAGATTGGGCTTCGGACGCGGCTTTATTCATTTCGAAGATTACTACCGCACCCCGGGCAACGCCCTCACCAGCGCTTATTACGGCCGGCTGATCGAGTCGCAGGTCTTGCAACGGCTCTTCAAGCCCTGGGACAAGCTGGGGCGCTATCAGGCTGAAGACATCAACCGGGCGGCGCTGGCGTGGGTGGACGGCGATCCCCAAAGGCCATTCTTTGTCTTCATCAACTATTACGATGTCCACGATCCCTACCTGCCCCCGCAGCCCTACCGCAGCCGGTTCTCGCCGCTCAAAAACCCGGGCGGGCTGATCGACACCGATTGGGATTTGCAGCACAGTTATCTAACGTTAACCCCGCAGCAGTTGCAGAGCGAGATGGATGCTTACGACGGCGCCATCGCCTACGTGGACGACCAGATCGCCGCTCTGCTGGCCGGGCTGGAGCGCCGCGGGCGGCTGGAAAACACCCTGGTGGTGGCGCTCTCCGACCACGGCGAACTGCTCGGCGAGCACGGCCTGATCGGCCACGGCAACTCGCTCTACCGCCAGTTGATCCACGTCCCTTTGATCGTCTGGTGGCCAGGGCGCATCCCGGCGGGCGTGCGCGTGGAGCAGCCGGTGACCATCGCCGCGCTGCCGGCCACGATCTTGGATCTGATCGGCGAGGCGCGGCGCGCCGAATTCCCCAACCCCTCGCTGGCGGCGCTGTGGGGCGAGGGCGCAAGCGACAAGGCCGCTGCGGCCTGCCTCTCCGAGCTGGAGCAACTCAACTGGGTGCCGCCGCAATACCCTTCAGCCCAGGGAGCGATGTGGTCGGTCTTCACGCCGGAGTGGCATCTGATCGAGCACGCCGTCTTCGGGCCAGAGCTTTACGACTGGCAGCAAGACCCCAACGAACTGCGCGACCTGGCCGGCCGGCCGGACAGCGGGGCGGTGCTGGCGAAGCTGAAGCAGCAAACCTGGAACAACAATACCCACCATGAAACCACCCCTTGAAAAAATCCTGCTCCTGCTGCTGGCTATCGGCCTGCCGCTGGTGATGTTCTACAACCTGGGCGTCAACCCGCGCCCCTGGCACGACGAAGGCGCGGCGCTGATCCTGGCGCGCACCCTGGCCGAGGACGGCGTGTATGCGATGCGCAACTCCGACGGCTACCAGACCTTCGGCGCGGTGCAGAGCGTCGGCCCGACGGTGATCCTGCCGACGGCGCTGAGCTTTCGCCTGTTTGGGGTGGGGCTGGCGCAGGGGCGCGCCGTGGCAGCGCTGTACGGGCTGCTGGCGGTGGTGCTGTTCTACGGGATGGGGCGCAAGCTGTTCGACGGCTGGACGGCGTTGCTGGGGGTGTTCTTCCTGCTGGCGGCGCCGGCGGTGCGCATCTTCCTGTACGGCCGGGAGGTGCTGGGCGAGGTGCCCGGGCTGGCACTGTTCCTGGGCGGCTGGCTGGCGCTGGCGCAGGGGCTGCAATCGCGCCGCCTGGGCTGGGGGGCGCCGGCGGGGCTGCTCTTCGGGGCGGCCATCCTGACCAAAGCCACCTATCTGCTGATGATCCCGGCCACCCTGGGGCTGACTTTCCTGCTCGACCTGTTCTATTACCGCCAGGGGGCGTGGAAAAACCTGGCGCTGGCCGGCGCGCTGGCGCTGGCGGGCTTCGCCGCCTGGCAGTTCTGGCAGATGCGCTATTACGGCGCAGAAGCCTACCAGGCCGACCTGGACAGGCTGCGCCAACTGGCCGCGGTGACCACCGGCTTCCACCTGCGCACGGCGGTGAGCGGCGTGCGCGGCGTGCTGGGCAGCGATAGCGGCCACTTCTACCTGTACTGGGGCATCCCCGCGCTGGCCTACGCCGCCTACCTGGCCGCCCAGCGCAGCCTGAAGGGCCTGCTGCTGGCCACAGTGGTCATCTTCGTCACCTTGTGGCTGCTGTACTTCATGTTCTGGATCATCCCCTGGCCACACTACGCCCTGCCGGCAATGGCGCTGACCGCCCTGCTGATCGCCCACCTGTACCTGGCCATCGCCCGCGCCGTCGGCCCGTGGTTGGGCGAGCTGGGGCGCAGCCTGGCGGCGCGCCAGCCGCTTTCGGCGCAGGCGATGCTGGCGCTGGGGGCGCTGGTGGGGCTGCTGTCCTTTGGGCTGTGGAGCGGCTACAACCTGCAGCAGTACCTGCGCTCGGACGTGCTCGACCGCACCGGCGCCGACGCCGCCGACCTGCGCAGCCCGCCACAACTACAGGCCCCCGGCCAGGCGGCGCAATACCTGCAGCAGAACCTGCCCCCCGGCGCGCTGATCGAGACCTGGGAGCGCGAGCTGGGCATCCTGACCGACCTGCGCTTTCATTACCCCGACCAGGCGCTGCTGATCCACACCCACGCCGCCGCCTATCGCGGCGGGGCGCTGGACTATCGCCTGGGGGCGGAATACTTCGATCAAATCCGCCCGGATTACGTGGTGGTGGGCTGGTTCGCCCGCTCCTTCCAGAGCTACGACCTGGATGAGCTGGCGCAGCGCGGCGAGCTGATCGCCCGTATTGGAGAAGGTGAGTATGGCTATGAGATTTATCGCTTGCGCCGGTGAGGGGCAGAAAGGCCAGGCCCATGCCTGCTGAGATCAACCGGCGCGAATTCCTGAAGTTCAACCTGCTGGCGGCTGCGGCGGCGCTGTTGCCGCGCGGCCTGCGGCGCGCCCTGGCGCCGCTGGATACCAAACGCATCTACCTGGCGCCCGACGACCACACCGATTACTTCTGGTCGGCAGGCGAGAACACCTACCGCCAGGCCTTCCTGGACATGCTCGATTACTACCTGGACCAGGCCGACGCCACCCAGGGCAACCCCTCCGATTTTCAGGGGCGTTGGAACTGCGACGGCAGCTTCTGGATCTGGACTTACGAGAAGAACCGCACCCCGGCGCAGTTCAACCGCCTGATCGAGCGGGTGCGCGATGGGCATATCAGCTTCCCGCTCAACGCCCTGGTGGTGTGTCTGGGTGGGGCGCCGGCGGAGGCGGTGCTGCGGGGCATGTTCTACGCCGGCAAACTGGAGCGGCGCTACAACCTGCGGGTGCGCGTGGCCATCGCCATGGAGAACCAGACCCTGCCCTACGGCCTGCCGGCGCTGTGGTACGGCGCGGGGGCGCGCTACAGTTGGAAGGGCATCTGCGGCTGCGATACCGTCGTCCCGGCGCCGGGCGACCGCCAGCACGAGATCTACTGGGCGAGCGGCCCGGACGGCAGCCGCATCCTGATGAAGTGGAACTCGATGTTCAGCAGCAACTGGAACCAGGGCATGGGCGGCTATGCCGAAGCGCGCTATCCCAGCCAGGTGGTGAACTATGTGGATAGCGATCCGGTCTTCCTCTCCCGCTACCCCTATCTGGTGATCGGCGCCTTCGGCAAAGGCTGGGACGACTTGCAGACGCTGACCAACGAGTTCGTTTCCACCGCTCAGAGCATGTCCAACGCCAGCCGGCGGGTGATCGTCTCCAACCAGGTGGATTTCTTCCAGGATTTCGACGCCAGCTACGGCAGCGGCCTGCCCAGCCTGGCCTGCTCCTTCGGCAACGAGTGGGACCTGTACTGCGCCTCGCTGGCCGAGGTCTCGGCGCGGGTCAAGCGCGCGGTGGAGAAGCTGCGCACCGCCGAAGCCGCCGCGGCGCTGGTCGTCCAGAAGAACGCCGCCTTCATGAGCGGGCGCGAAACTGCCCGCGACCTGGCCTGGATGGACCTGGGGCTGTTCTGGGAGCACAATTTCGGCATGGTCGGGCCGCCCAGCGGGCTGGTGGCCGAGCGCATCGCCTGGCAGCGCCGCCTGGCGGGCGAGATCGAGAGCTATGTGAACGCCCTGCACAGCGATACCCTGGCCGCCCTGGGCGGGATGATCCAGAAGAGCGGGACGAACACGCGCTTCTTCGTCTTCAACGCCCTGGGCTGGGCGCGCAGCGGCCCCGCCGACCTGCCCTACACCAACACCAATCCGGTTCACGTGATCGACCTGAGCAGCGGCCTGGAAGCGCCGTCGCAGATCGTCACCGTCGAAGGCCAGCGCCGCCTGCGCATCCTGGCCGAAAACGTCCCCGCGGTGGGCTACAAGGTGTACGAGATCCAGCCCGGCGCCGGGGCGAGCTTCTCCGACGCGGCGACGGTGAGCGGCGAGGTGATCGAGAACGAGTTCTACCGCCTCACCCTGGCCCTGCGCGGGGCGATCACCAGCCTGATCGACAAGACCCGCGCCAACCGCGAGTTCGTCCAGGTGGTGGACGGGCGGGCGGTCAACGACCTGGGCAGCGGCGGGGGGACGCTGCAGGTGGAGCACCAGGGGCCGGTCTCGGTGACGCTATTGGCTACCTCCAGCAGCCCGCTGGCGCACACCACCCGCCTGACGCTCTACCGCGGCCAGAGCTGGATCGAGCTGCGCAACGAGATCACCCAGAACTTCACCACCACCGCGACCTGGGGCTTCGGGCTGAACCTCAGCCCGCCGGACGTGTGGCACGAGGAAGTGGGGGCGGTGATCCGCGCCCGGCTGGTCAGCCAGGGCGGGCATTATTCGGATCGGGCGGTCAATTCGCGCTACGACTGGCTGACGCTGAACCACTTCGTGGACATGAGCAGCGGCGGGGCGGGGCTGACGCTGTCGAACGCCGATTGCTATTTCATGAAGCTGGGGCGCAGCAGCGTCGGCGAGCTGGATACCGCCACGCCGCTGATCTCGGCGCTGGCCGGCGGGCGGGTGGCCAACGGGAGCAACGGCCTGCCCGACCAGGGCGGCGACACCCGCTTCCTGCAGCGCTTCGCCATCCAGACCCACGCCGCCTTCGACCCGGTGGCGGCGATGCGCTTCGCCCTGGAGCACCAGAACCCGCTGACCGCCGCTGTGGTGACCGGCGGCAGCCAGTACCCGCCCACCGCTTATTCGCTGCTCTCGATCTCCAACCCCAACGTGCTGCTGTGGGCGCTCAAGCCGCCCGAAGACCGCCCGCCGCGGGATCTCATCGTCCGCCTGTGGAACCTGAGCGGCAGCCCGCAGACCTTCAACCTGAGCCTGAACGGCCTGCCGATCTATTCCATCGAGCGGCTGTCGCACATCGAGACCCCCACGGGTTCGCTGGCGCCGCTCTCCGGCGAACTGCGGGACACGCTGGCGGCACAGCAACTGCGCACCTACGCCCTGAGCAGCTACCGCAAGACCTTCATCCCCTTCGTGCGGCGCTAGCCGCCCGCTTCTCATGAGACGCGCCATGTCCACGACAGACCCTTCTGCCCCGCCCACCCCGAAAAGCCCGCCGCAGCGCCGCCTGGGCGCCGCCCTGCTGCTGGGGGGCATCTTCGTTGCGGCGCTGCTGCTGCGGCTGTGGGGCATCGGCTTCGGGCTGCCCTACGAGTACCACCCCGACGAGGACCAGTACGTGCGCCAGGCGGCCACGATGGGATCGCAGGGCCTGCAACCGGCGGACTGGTTCAACCCGCCGCTGTTCAAGTACCTGCTGCTGGCCGAATACGGCGCTTACTACGCCGCGGGCCGGCTGCTGGGTTGGTTCGCCTCCACGGCGGACTTCGGGGCGCGGCTGAGCGTGGATCCCACGCCGCTGTACCTGCTGGGGCGCGGCACCAGCGCCCTGCTGGGGGCGCTGAGCGTGCTGGTGGTCGCCTGGATCGGGACGAAAGCCTACAGCCGGGCGGTGGGAGTGTTCGCCGCGGCGCTGATGGCGGCGGCGTTTCTGCCGGTGCGCGAGGCGCACTTCGCCGTCAACGACGCCGCCGTGACCCTGCTGATCAGCCTGGTGTTGTTGGGGGCGGTGGGGATGGTGCGCACGGGCGAGCGGCGCTGGTACCTGCTGGGCGGGGCGGCGCTGGGGCTGGGCTTCGCCACCAAGTACCACGCCCTGGCTGCAGCCGCGCCGCTGCTGCTGGCGCACGCCTTCGCCCCGGGCGTCAGCCTGCGCACACCGAGGCTGGGCCGCCTGCTGGCAGCCTTCGGCCTGGCCGCCGTCAGCGCCGTGCTGGCCTCGCCGTATTTCGTGCTGACCCCTGGGGAGGCCTGGGCGGATGTCTCCCGCCTGTTCCAGGCCGGGCAGGTGGGCTATTTGTGGCGCGTGGACGTGGTCAGCGGCTACGTTTTCTACTTGAAGACGCTGATTTGGGGGCTGGGCTGGCCGCTGGCCGGGCTGCTGATCTTCGCCGCGCTCGCCGGGCTGCTGCGCCGCCGGGCGGTGGATTGGGTGCTGCTGTGCCTGCCCTGGCTGATGTACCTGTACCTGGGGCGGCAGGAGATGTTCTTCGGGCGCTTCATGCTGCCGATCGTCGCCCCGCTGATGGTGGTGGGCGCGTCGCTGCTGCTGGAGGCGGCGGCGAAATACCTGCCCGCCGGCGCCTGGCGCACGTCGGCCGTGCTGGGGGCGTGGCTGATCCTGGCGCTGCCCACGCTGGCGGCCTCCATGCGCTTCGATTACCTGCTCACCCAGACCGACACCCGCACCCTGGCCAAACAGTGGATCGAACAGAACCTGCCCGACGGGGCGAGCGTGGCGCAGGACTGGCTGTTCCACTGCCCGCCGCTCTCCACCGCCGAGCGGCCGCGGGCCAATTCCAGCCGCACGTATCTCGTCTGGACTCCGGGCATCGACAGCGGCACCGGGCTGGCGGATCACCCGCTGGACTGGTACCGCCAGAACGGCTACGAATATTTGATCGCCTGCAGTTCGGTATATCGCCTGCGGCTGATGGACTACACGCTGGAGCCGGGGCGGCAGCAGTTCTACGCCGCGCTGGACGAGCAGCTCGAACTGCTGCACACGCTGCGCCCGACGGACGACGGCCGCGAGCCGCCGTTCATCTTCGACGAGATCTACGGCCCGGCGGTCAGCCTGTGGCAGCGCCAGCGCCCCGGCCCGACGATCAAAATCTATCGCCTTGGGGGCCAGGGGCAGCCATAGCCCAGGAGGGGGAAAGATGAAAGCGCTCAAAACGGCAGCGCTGCATCCGCAGACGATTGGAAGCCTGTTGATCTTGATCGTCGGGCTGCTGTCGGTATCCAACAGCCTGACAGTGCCGGCGATCTTCGGCGACGACTGGATCTCCTACGTTAAGTTGCCGCTGGAGGGCGGATTGACTTGCCCAGACGACCAGCCGCGCTTCCTGCTCAACTGTCCCCCAGCGCTGCAGATCGGGCTGTTCGGGCTGAATTTCACCGCCCATCGCCTGGCCACCCTGCTGACCGCCTTCGGGGCGTCCATCGCCCTGTTCCTGCTGCTCAACCGCCTGTTCCCCGGCTACATGCTGGTAAACCTGGGCGCGGCGCTGCTCTACCTGGTGTATCCGCTGGACAATTTCCGCCAGTTCTCCATCGTGGCTGCCTACATCAACCTGAGCTACATCTTCCTGTTCCTGGCCTTCATCGCCCTGATCCGCTTTCGGGAGGCGCCGGGCGCGGGACGCTGGCTGCTGGCGATGGCGCTGTTCGTGCTCAGCCTGGGGCTGTACGAAACTGTGCTGGGGGTGATGATCGCCGGTTCGCTTGGTTTCTACCTGGGGTCCGCCGGGCTGGAGAAGAGACCCCGCCTGGCGCTGCTCGGCCCGGCGCTGCTCGGACTGGCCTTCATCGTCTTTCGGGCGCTCTATCAATTGACCGCCGGGCGCACCTATGGACACCCCACCGAGCAACTGGCGCTGGCGCCGGGGGAGCTGATGGAGCGGGTCTATCTGGCGCTGCGTTACCTGTTCCACTGGGCGTGGACGCAGCCGCTGATCGGGGCGCTGCCCGGGCTGATCCCGCCGGGCGGGCACGACAACCTGTACGCCACGCTGCTGATCCTGGGGCTGCTGCTGGGGCTGGCGGCGGCCATCTGGCTGCTGGGGGGTATGAAGCGGCTGCAGCGGGCCAGCCTGCGCCTGGGCGGCTACTTCCGGGCGCGCGCCGAGGCGCCGCCCAAGGAGGCGCTGGCGCTCTGCGGCCTGGGGCTGCTGCTGATGGGAGCGGGGTTCTTCCCCATCCTGCTGGCGTTTTACCCGATGGCGCGGCTGGAGATCACCCGGGTGTTTTCACTCTCGGCGGCGGGCGCCTGCCTGATCACCGCCCTGGCGCTGTGGCTGCTCGGCGGCGGGATCAGCCGCCTGCGGCTGAAGAACGCCAGCCTGACCCCGCTGGCCTTCGTGATCTTGCTGACGCCGCTGGTGCTCTACGGCATGGCGGTCAAGAGCCTGCTGGGGGAGAGCTTCCGCCAGGGCTGGGAGACGCAGAAGGCGATCTGGAACCAGTTCTTCGAGAAGGCGCCGGACTTCGCCCCGGGGACGTATGTGGTGCTGTTGCTGCCCAACTACGACAAATTGCTGGACATGGCGCCCATCCAGGCAGGGTACGACTCGTTCGAGTACGCCCTGTCGAGCCTGTACGGGCATCGGGAGCTGATCGGCGCATTCCGCGAAGTCGGCCTGGAATCCCTGGTTTACACCCGCGACGGCCTGATCGTGGATCCGGTGTACTATCCGGTGGTGATGCCTTACGAGCGGGTGGTGATCTTCCAGTTCGACGCCGCGCAGAACGAGTTGCAGCAGGTGAAAGCCATCCCGCCGGGGGTGAGCGCGGCGTTGCCGCAGGGCCAGCCGCTGTGCCAGGACTGTATCCTGCCGCAGCCGGCGCGGGATACCTCGCTGCGCTGGCTGGTGCAGCGTTAGCGCCGGGGCGTCCCTGGACTGCGCTCAGGATGCTCGCAGCAGCAGTAGCCCATAAGTACCATGAAAATGCAGGATGACCGATTGCAAGAGTATGCTATAGTGGTAATGCCGGCGTACCCCTTCGGCCGGCAGGAAGATTTTGCCATGAAAAGTTACTCTCCAATCGCCAGCGCATTCCTGATCGCTTCGTTCCTGTTCACGGCGGTGCTCGAGCCGCTCCCCCAGGACCCCGGCCCGACCCCGCAGCCCGCCTCTGCCCCCGCGCCGCAGGCGGCGGCCGCGGCCAGCACCATCTACCTGCCCTTGGTCAACCGACCGGCGGAGAACGATTGGCCGATGGCTGGCGCTAACCCGCAGCGCACCTCGTGGACGCCGGAGGAGGTGAGCGGATTGCTGCAGCCGCTGTGGTATCGCCAGTTCGAATCGTATATCAACCCCCGGTTTCAGATCATCGCCGCCAACAACATGCTCTACATCTCGACCGCCAACGGCCTGTACGCCATCGACGCGCAGACCGGCCTGGACCGCTGGGTGTTCCCGACGCGCCTGCCGCTGGGCAACTCGCCCACGGTGAAGGACAACGTGGTTTACGTGGGCGGGTTCGATCATAAGCTCTATGCCCTGAACGCCCAGACTGGCGCCAAGCTGTGGCATTACGAGGCCGGCCTCGGCTTCGACACCAACCCCCTGGTGGTGGACGGGCTGGTGCTGCTGGGCAACCGCGATGGCTACTTCTACGCTATCCACGCCGCGGGCACGCCGCAGCAGGGCACGCTGGCCTGGCGCTACCAGACCGGCGGGCCGATCCACTTCTCGGCGGCCTACAAGGACGGCGTGGTGTACTTCGCTTCGGACGACGGCTACGCCTACGCCCTGCGCGCCAGCGACGGCGGGCTGGTGTGGAAGTCCAGCAAGCTGCCCGGGGCAGGCTTCATGTCCTGGTGGCCGGTGGTGTACCGCGATTGGGTGATCTTCCCCGGCAGCC
>CAZCYV010000038.1:0-11172 GCA_964503145.1 uncultured Anaerolinea sp.
TCCACGAATTGCGCCACGAATGAACGAATACCCCCGCCGCCCACATTCGTTTATTCGTGATCTTATTCGTGAGCGTGGACGGGGACGCGGACGGGGACGCGGACGGGGGGCAGGGAATCCGTCCACGAATTGCGCCACGAATGAACGAATACCCCCGCCGCCCACATTCGTTTATTCGTGATCTTATTCGTGAGCGTGGACGGGGACGCAGACGGGGACGCAGACGGGGGGCAGGGAATCCATCCACGAATTGCGCCACGAATGAACGAATACCCCCGCCGCGCACATTCGTTTATTCGTGATCCTATTCGTGGACGGGGGCGCGGACGGGGACGCGGACGGGGGGCAGGGAATCCATCCACGAATTGCGCCACGAATGAACGAATACCCCCGCCGCGCACATTCGTTTATTCGTGATCCTATTCGTGGACGGGGGCGCGGACGGGGACGCGGACGGGGGGCAGGGAATCCATCCACGAATTGCGCCACGAATGAACGAATACCCCCGCCGCCCACATTCGTTTATTCGTGGGCCTTATTCGTGGACGGGACGTGGTCGTGATCTCATTCGTGGATGGAGGACGCGGAGTGGATGTGAACGGGGACATTAGCGGAGGCGTGCCGTCCATTCTATTGCGCGCGTTCGCCCCCGCGCAGGACGGGGCCGAAAGGCCCCGTCCGCTGATTCAGGCTATGCTATTGGATCGGGCGCTCATTTGTGGATCACGATGCTGCCGCCGCCCAGGGCGGTGGTCGGCTCTTCGGCGTCGCCCGCACCCATCTGATTGTCATAAACCACCTGACCGGTGGACTTATCCCAGATCTTGATGCGGAACCTATCCACCCCGCCGCCGCCGTTGACCTGACCATCGATGGCGGTGAGCATGAAGCCGTAATCGCCCAGGCCGTTGATCGTGCCGCTCCCTTTGAACTGCGCCCTGGCTCCGGCAACCACCAGCCAGTCATAAGCGGTGCTCTTGAAGCTCAGCCCGGCCGTCTGGAACTGGAATTCGGTGTTGCCATCTGGGACGCTGGCGCCCTTCTTGTACTTGGAGACGAAGCCGAAGGTCGCCTTCCCCTCCAGCGCGAGATTTGCCGCATAAGCGCCGGGCGGCGACCAGATCCACCCGCCGCCGGTGACGAAGCTGCCCACCGGATCGTAAACCGCCAGGAACTGCGTATCGCTGAATTCGCAGTTCTCACATACGCTGATCTTGGCCTTCACTTCGTACACGCCTACGGGCAAGCTGATGGTCAGGCCGGCAGAACCGCCGGCAGCAGTGACCGCAGTGTAGGCGCTATCGCCCACCTGGAACTCCACCTGGAAGCCGCTGCCATCATGCGGGCCATCATAGGCGAGCTGGGCGCTCAGGTTCACCGGTCCCACCTGCGCCAGCACATCCCCGGTATAAGTAATGCCGGTTATGCGCACCACGTTATCGGCGTTGTACGACCAGAACCCGCCTGTATTGCAGCCGAGCAGCACCGGGCCATGCGCATAGGTCACTCCAACGCTCGTGGTCGTGTTGCAGCACACTTGCGAACCGGCGTTGCTGGTCCAGGTCGGCGGAGCCCAGGCGCCCAGAGCGATACCCTTGTTCGCCAGGACATTGTTGGCGATTAAGTTGTTCTGGCTGAGGTGTCCATAATTGATCTGGACATCGTTGTAGCCGTCATAAGTGGAGATCGCCGCCCAGTGATTAGTGTTCAGCTCGGCCACCGTGTTGTTCACAATGCGGTTGCCGCTCGAGTGCCAGATGTACACGGCGTGCCAGACGTTGCTGAAGGCGCAATTCTCGACTGTGTTATTATCGGCGCCAAGATGGTCTGGATCTCCGGCATACAGACCGCCAATCATCACCCCGGCAGTGTTGTAGGTTCCATCGGTGAAATCGAAAGGCCGGTGAAATGTGAATCCCCGCAAGGTGACGTTGCTGGCGATGATCGCCACAGCGTTGGGGGCTGTCCCGAAGGTGGGCCTGACGCAGTTGCCCTCCCATACTTTAGTCACAGCATTCCAGGTGCAGCCGGTCGAGTGTTCAATGGAGCCCCCGCCCCCGCCGCCGGGACTATACATATTGACCCAGAAGTTATAAGTGGTCTGGATGACCGTGTTGGCCGGATCCGGATCGACCGCTTCGATGGTCAATCCATCTTTCCACACAATCAGAGCCGGAGCATATTGATCGCCTGGCCCCCAGTGCGGGGGTATCGGCGAAGTGTATTGGCGGTGGCCGTAGGTGCCCGGATAAACCCGAATCGTATCCCCTGGATTGGCCGCGTTGACCGCATCCTGCGGATGCGGGTAGCATGGCAGATTCCCGCCACACACCCCATTGGCATCCACGTACAGCACCGCCGGTTCAGCGCTGACACCCTGAATTGTCACCGTCAGAGTCAGCAGCAACGCCGCAGTGACCAGCAAAGATAGTTTTTTCATTTTTCCCTCCCAATTTGCAGACGAACGGTTTCAAAAATGGACCTTCTAACAGCTTCTGAATTTCAGATTTCGCGATCACCTCCCTTCAATAAAGGCGAGAAAAAACTAAAAACCGGCCTTTGTGGCCGGTTTCGCCATTCGCTTCTCAGAGGCTCACATCCGCCAACTCACGGATGCAGGCGACCAAAATTGGACCTCTGATTCACTGCTTCCACAAGATGACTTACGCTGCGCAGTCTAGCGCACCCGAAGACAAGCGTTGCTTGAGATGACTCTCCCACCTCCTGGTAAGGCCTTCCGCCAACTGAAACAGGCAGAAAGCACCAACAATTTATTCTATTATACAACAAGATCAAGACGAATTTCAATACGCGTGGCTACGTATTGGCAGGTGCAATGCACCTTGAAGGTGCATTGCACCTGGCTGCACTACGGCAACGGCACCACCTGCGCCTGTCCGGGGACGAGCGAGAAGATGGCGGCGAACAGCCCGCCCTTGCGGTCCACGGCCACGGCGATGGGCAGCGGCAGGCCGCTGGCGTGTTCGTGGCATTCGCCCGTCGCCAGGTTGCAGGCGTTCACCGTGCCGCCCTGCGTCAGGCCAGGAAAGGTGTACCCTCATTGTCGCTGCCTGTCAATCATTTTCGACAATTCTAATCTAAATATTCGTAATTTCCCCGCGGCGGGCCCCTAAAACTTAACTTGATTTCGCCGCCTGCCTGTGCTAGACTCGGAAGCGCGGCGCGCGGCGACTTGCGCAGGCTCTCGCCGCCCGGCGCACAAGCGTTGTCCTTCACCCTTTGACGAGGCCCACATGGCTGAAAAAATCCTCATCGTTGACGACGATCCCCAAACCGTAAAGTATCTCTCGATCTTCATGAAGCGCCTGGGCTACGAAACGCTGGAGGCGCTGGACGGCATGCAGGCGCTCGAGCTGGCCCACGCCCAGCGCCCCGACCTGATCGTGCTGGACGTGATGATGCCCGGGATGGACGGTTTTGAGGTGGCGCGCAGCCTGCGCCGCCACCCCGAAACCGCCCTGATTCCCATCCTGATGTTCACCGCCAAGACGCAGATGGAAGACAAGGTGGCCGGCTACGAGGCCGGGGTGGATATCTACCTGACCAAGCCCGTCCACCCGGTGGAGCTGCAGGCCAACCTGAAGATGCTGCTGGCGCAGAAGAAGGCGCGCAGCGAGGCGCGGGCCAGGAAGGGCTATCTGGTGGGGGTGCTGGCGGCCAAGGGCGGGCTGGGGGTCTCCAGCGTGGCGCTGAACCTGGCGGTGGCGGTGAAGCACAAGGGCAAGCGCCGGGCGCTGGCGGCCGAGATGCGCCCCGGCCAGGGCGCCTGGGGCGAGGAGCTGGGGCTGAGCGATGCGCCCGGGCTGGTCAACCTGCTACGCATGGGCCGCGACGAGGTCAACGCCGCGGCGGTGGGCGGGCAGCTCGCGCAGACCAACTTCGGCGTGCCGCTGTTGCTGGCCTCCAGCGAGGCCTGCGACGCCGAATGCATGACGGCGCTGCCGCAGTACGAGGCCGCGCTGGAGGAGCTGGGGCAGCTCGCCGACGTGATCGTGCTGGACATCGGCACCAACTTCCACCCGGCGTTCGAGCTTTTCGCCCGCCACTGCGACGAGATGCTGCTGGTGGTTGATCCGCTGCCGGTGACGGTGCGGCGCACCCGCGCGCTGATCGGCGAGCTGAAGACGCACTCCTACGGCAGCGCCAAGGCGCTCAGCGTGGTAACGGTGAACCGCGGGCGGGCCGAAATGACCCTGACCAAGAGCCAGATCGAAGAGGCGCTGGGGCAGAGCGTGATCCTGGGCTTCCCGCCGGCGCCGGAGCTGGCCTACCTGGCGGTCACCCGCAACTCGCCGATGTATCTATTGCAGCCCGAAGGGATCATCTCCAAACAGTTCGACGCCCTGGCGGAGCACATCCTGGGGCACATCGCCGCCTAGCAGGCGCCGCCTAGGCGGTCGGCTCAGCGGGGGCTTCCCCGCCGGGCAAGGGCAGCGCTTCGCCCGCCGGAGCGGGCGAGGGCGGGGTTTGCGCCTCGGGCGTCGGCTCGAGCGCCGGCGCCTGCAGCAGCTCGCGGTAGGTCAGCGTCCAGGTGGTGGAGAAGTAGGTCTGGCGCAGGCCCTCCAGGAAGGTCAGCGGCACGCCCATGGCGGTGAACAGCAGCCCCAGCCCCAGGATGATCGCCGTCACGATGGCCAGTTCCCGGCTGGCGATGGCGTTCAGGCCGAAGTAGGTCGCCAGCCCCACCGCGCCGCCGCCCACCAGCCCGACGCCCAGCAGCAGCAGCGCCACCGGGATGATGGCAATGGCGTAGGCGATGCTGAGGCCCACCAGGATCAGCCACATCACGAAGACGTCTTTGAAGCGCTCGCGCAGCCGGCGCAGGCCCAGGCGCAGCGAGTCGATCACCCCCGCCCCCTCCAGCACGCAGGCGCGGTAGATCAGCTCGATCACCAGCGAGACCGCCAGGCCGATGGCGAACAGCAAGAAGCCGACGAACAGGATCATCCCCACCATGGCGATGATCGCCGCTGCGCCCGGCTCGCGGCCTTCGAAGCCGCCGCCCATGAACAACGGGGTGAGGGCGCAACCGATCAGGATCAGGCCGACGATGACCAGCGGCACGCCGATCAGCAGATCGATCAGGAACAACTGCCAGGCCTGGCGCGACCAGCCCATGCGCCAGCCTTCTCGCCAGCTCACCTTCTCGCCGCGCGCCTCGTAGCCGTCCACCATGCGGATCAGCGCCACCCGGCTGACGTACCTGGCGATGGTGAAGATCAGCCCCAGCAGCAGCAGCAGACACACCACTGCGATCCCCACCCCGATCCACATGCCGAGCATCTCTTCGCTGAACAGCCGCCCCAGGCTGCCGAACGCCTGGCGCGCCTCCGGCGGCAGATTGAGGGGCTGGTCGCGCAGGTTGCGCGACGAGTTGGAGAAGTTGAAGTTGCCGCCGCCCCCCGAAGTGAACGCCAACAAGATGCCGAAGACCCACAGCGTCTTGTAGCTCCACAAGATGTTCCAGGCGCGCTTGAGAATTTGGGTGTGATTCATGGATGACTCCTGTTCCAAAGCTTACGGGTTGGCTGCAGGCGCGAAGCGCTTTGCCTCGCGCCCGATCTATGACTATATACGCAACCTCGCCCGTCAGGTTGCGCGCCGCCCGCGGCCGGCGTCAGACGAAATTAATTTCGTCTTATGCCGGCTCGTCTGCAATGAATTGCACCGTCACCAGATCGGCTTCTATCAGCTTCTCGGTGACCACTTGCGGGTTGATGATCGGCAAGGCATCGAAGGGCTGGCCGGCGCGGCGGAGCTGGTCGCCGGTGTATTCGCGAGCATACGGCCACAGGATCGACAGGGTGTAAGTGCGCGCAAAGTCGCCCAGCGCTTCAGGTTGGATCTCACCTTCGGCGACGAAGACCGCCATCAAGGTAAATTGCAACTCGTATCCACCCTTTGGCTGCTCGTCGCCCTCCTCAATGGCAATGACTTGAACATGCAAGTATGAGAGGGCCGTATTCCCCTGGACGTAGGCCTCGATTTTGAAGGCAAAGCGCGAAGCATCGAGCTGGACGCTTTCGGTCAAGGGCCTCAGCGACGAGGTGACCAGGCGCACCTCGGCGCATTGCACCTGATAATGCGTATCGGAATGAGAAACATCAACCGCCTGGGGGTCTTGGGTCAGGTCGTTTTCGCTCATCAGGCGATCTCCAGCGTCCTCTGCCTGCGGCTTTCCTTAGCTGGCTTCACTCGCTGCGTCAATGGATCGAACCTGAACCACACCGGACTTTGGCAAGGCTGTTTAGAAGATTTCCCGAAGAACACCACCCCCTTCTCTAATGCTTCTTCGATCCCCTCGTCACATTCGTCCTCGGCAGAGCTGGTCTGGGAAAGCGCCTCCGGCTGAAGCAACTCTTCCCTGGGCGTCAGGCGCACTTCGACGACCGCGTCCAGGGCTTCAGCCAGCCGCACAACCGTCTCCAGCGAACAACGCACCGAGACATTCTCCAGGCGCGAGACCACGGCCTGGGTGGTTTGGGCCTTCGCCGCCAGTTCCTGCTGACTCAGGCCGCGCTTCTTGCGCAGCAGCAGCAGTTGATCCGCCAGCCGGTAGAACGGCGCCAGGCGATAATACTCTCGCGCCACCCCCTCGCGCGCCAGTTGTTCCTTAACGAAAGAAGCGAAATCGCTCATTGTGAAACCTGCCTTATACTTTCTTGGATTGTTTACTCAAGTGCTCTTCGAAGCGCCGTTGGGCCAGGGCGATCTGCTCGGGCGGCGTCTTATCGGTCTTCTTCATGAAAGCGGTCAGTAAAATAAAGCGGTTGCCATCCCGGCCGTACAAGATGCGATGGCGATCTTTGCGCAACTCCCGAATCGAGCCTTCGATCAACTTGTCCATGTCGGTGCCCTGGATCTCTGGGCCCAACGTCTCTAGCCGTTGGATCACATTGATCAACAGTGCCACCCGCTTTTCATCATTTCCTTCGAACATATATTCCTGGACTGGAATGTTGCCTTCAGCATCTTGGTAGAATTCGACGATCCATCTTGACGGCATGATGTCTCCGGCGTTGAGCAATTATATCACAAAAGATATAAACAGACAATTCTTTTGTGCAGACTCTCCAAGAGATGATCTTTTGCTTCAGTTCCCCGATATTTTAGCAGCTTTCCTTCGATGTTGACCTGGCTTCATCGTCATCGAAATATTTGCGCCAACTGTAAGATATCATCGCATCGCCTGAATCAGCGGACGGGGCCTTTCGGCCCCGTCCTGCGCGAGCGCGCTCAGCATTGCTGTACGCTGGATTTCCGCCACAGTTTCGATGATTTATTGACTATGGGGGATTTTCGAGGCTTTCAAAACCAGCTTCAAGGCCTCGTTCACAGCTTCGTCGGTTGGAAAGGCTTTCGCAATCTCTGGTTCAAGCACGATAACATTCATGCCAATTCTGCGCTTTGGGTCGAACCTCCCTTTGGGCAGAATCGCCATCTTGGACAGGTCATATTCTTCCCGCAGATCGTAATCATCCTGCTTCACGGTAGAATTTTTCTTCATTCTTCGTCGCACCACGCTAGCTCCTGATACCATTATACCTGTATCTGCGTCCGGCAAAATGAAAATAGCCGTCCCAATTTTCTGACAAAACACCAGTTTCTTCGATCATCTCGCTTGGAGTGGACAGCAGGCCTTGACCAATGCTAAAATAAGGCCCATGTACTCAGCCCGAGAATGGTTCAAGTCCCACGCCTACGCGCTGCACTCGGCCGCTTTTCTGGCGATGCTGGCCGCCCCGCCGCTGATGTTCCTGGCGGCGCAGCGCGGGGCGAGCGGCTGGATCTACCCACCGCTGGCGCTGTTCATCCTGGCCAACCTGCTGGAGCTGTGCATCCCATGAACCTGACCCAACTGCATCATGCCTTCATCGAACGCTTTGGCCGCCCGCCGACGCTGGTGGCGCGCGCTCCCGGCCGGGTGAACCTGCTCGGCGAGCACGTGGATTACAACCAGGGGCCGGTGCTGCCGGCGGCCATCGACCGCGCCGTGTACATCGCCGCCGCCCCCAGCGGCGACGCCTGCGCCCGCCTGCTCGCCCTGGACCTGGACAAACAGGCCGACCTGCACCTGGAGGCGCTGGACGCCCGCCTGGACGCCCAGGGTCAGCCCCTGCCCGGCTGGGCGCGCTATCCCGCCGGGGTAGCCTGGGTGCTACAGCAGGAAGGGCTGGAGACCCCCGGCGTGCTGGCAGCCTACACCTCCGACGTCCCCATCGGCTCCGGCCTCAGCTCTTCGGCGGCGGTAGAGGTGGGCTTCGCCGTGTTGTGGCAGGCGCTGGGCGGCTGGGCGCTGGAGCGCCTGGCGCTGGCGCAGCTCTGCCAGCGGGCGGAGAACCAGTATGTGGGCGTCTCCTGCGGGCTGATGGATCAGTTCGCCAGCGCCTGCGGCGTCGAGGGCCACGCCCTGTACTTCGACACCCGCAGCCTGGAATGGGAGGCGGCGCCCATCCCCCAGGGCGTCGCCCTGGTGATCGCCGATTCGGGCGTGCGCCGCAGCCTGAGCCACTCCGGCTACAACGAGCGCCGGGCGGCCTGCGAGCAGGCGGTGCGCGAATTGCAGGCCTACCTGCCGCACATCCGCTCGCTGCGCGATGTGGCCACCACCGAGCTGGCGGCCTACGCCCCCTACCTCTCCGAGATCCCCCGCAAGCGCGCCGAGCACGTGGTCAAGGAGATCGCCCGCGTGGGGTCGGCGCTGAGCGCCCTGAAGCGCAACGACCGCCAGGCGCTGGGGGCGCTGATGTACGCCGGGCACAAAAGCCTGCGCGACCTGTACGAAGTGTCCACGCCGGAGCTGGACGCGCTGGTGGAGCTATCGCGCCATTTGCCGGGGTGCATCGGGGCGAGGCTCACCGGCGCCGGCTTCGGCGGCTGCACGGTGAACCTGGTGGAGATCGAACACGCCCAGGCGTTCATCGATGGGCTGAAGACGGGCTATCAGCAGGCCGTCGGCCGCCAGGCGCAGGTGTACCTGTGCCGCGCCAGCCAGGGGGCGACGATCTTATAGCGGAAACCAACACTGCCGGCGCGCCCGGGTGCAGTACAGGCGGTCGGTGTCCATATCCTTCAAACACACCTCCAGGCGCTCGGCGCGCGCCAGATGAGTGAACCATCCCTTGCCAGACAAAAGGCGATGCAAATCCTCCCGATGATATTTGTTTTAACGTGGTTCGCGGTCAGAAATTCCAGGTAAGAATTTGCGCCTTGCGCGTGTCTAATCGACAACGACCGATCAACCAAATTCACCTGTTACCTGGAGGAACTATGTCTGCAATCTCGATCGATTCAACCAAGAGCATCGCCCCGGCGCGTCTGGCCGGGTTGGGCGCCGTCGGCGGGCTGGCCGGCGGCGTGGTATTCGGCATGATGATGGGCTCGATGGGCATGTTGCCGATGGTGGGCATGCTGGTGGGCCAGGAGAGCGCCTTCATCGGTTTCATCGTGCACATGCTGATCAGCGCCTTCATCGGCGCGGTGTATGGGCTGGTCGCCGGGCGCTTTTCGCTGAGCTGGGGCGCAGCGCTGGTCGGCGGCGTGGTCAACGGCGCGGTGTGGTGGGTGCTGGGGGCGCTGATCCTGATGCCGCTGCTGTTGGGCATGAACGAGATGGTCTTCGTCATCGGGCAAGCGCAGTGGATGAGCCTGCTGGGGCATATCCTGTACGGCGTGGCGGCGGCGGCGGTGTTCACTGCGCTGGCGCGTCGCGGTTAATTCTCCTTTTTCTCTCCCCATAAAGCAAAAGCGGGCAGCCAGGCTGCCCGCTTTTGCTGCGCCGGCGCGCGGTTCAGGCGGCGGGGGCGGCGCGCAGGATGCGCAGCAGCGCCTGGTGCTCCTCCTCGCAATCGCCGCAACGCTCCAGGTGGCGCTGCACCAGGGGCATCAATCGGGCGGCGTCTTCGCCGCGCAGCTCGGCCTCGGCGAACTGGTCGAGCAGCGCCAGCACCTCGTCGCACGAAAGCTCGGTCTCGTCGGTGGCCTGCGCCATGCGCACCAACATGGCTTCGAAGGACGGCGCGCCGGCCGGCGGCGGCCGCCGGCCGCGCAGCCGCTCGATCCATGCTTGAAAGAAATCCCTGAACGTTTTTCTCATTGCCATCTTCCCGAATCCTAGATGAAACCTGCCCGGCCGATCTTACCTGCTCGACCTCATCCGCCGCCCAGCGACGCCAGCACGTCCTCCGGCGAGAGGCCCTCCGCCGCCAGGCGGCGCTTCACCCGCAGGCGGGCGTCGTGCAACAGCTTGTAGAGGGCGTTGCGGTTGGTGCCCAGGCGGCGCGCCGCTTCCTCCATCGGCATGCCGTGGATCGCCAGGGCCATCAGCGCCTGGCGCTGTTTGGCGGTTAACTCTTCTTCGATGATGCGCCTCACCTGCCCGGTCAGGTCGCTGCCTTCCACCTGGCGCTCCGGCGAGGGGTCGGGGGCGGCGGCCAGGCCGCGGCGTGGAGGGCTTTCGTCGTCCTCCAGCAGGGCTTCCAGCGAGACGTTCTCCCAGCGCTTGCGGCGCAGTTCGGTCAGCGCCACGCGCACGGCGATGGTGTGCACCCAGGTGGTGAACTGGCTGCGGCCCTGGAAATCGCCCAGCCGGTCGAGGACGCGCAGCAGCGTCTCCTGGGCGGTCTCTTCGGCCAGGGCCTCGAAGCGCGGGTCGTCGGTCCGCAGGTAGGGGCTGAGGGCGTAGGGCAGCCCGGCCAGGATCAGCGCGCGCAGGTCGGCCAGGGCGGCGTCCTGCGCCGGGCCGGGCGAGCGCAGATCGGCCAGCCATTGCGGGTTGGTGCGTTGGATCATGATGGGCCGATTATACCCCGCCGCAGGCCTGCTGGGGCAAGCCAACGGCCGAGCCGGCGGCCGATACCGCCAACCCCGAATTGCGCCACGCCACGCAAGGTGCAATGCACGTTGGACGTGCATTGCACCTGATGCTCAGGCCCTCACTCCTTCAGCGCCTGCAGATTGCCGCGCACCGTGCGGATATACGGATGTTCCGGCGGCAGGAACTTTTCGAAGATGCGCAGCGCCCGCTCGTAGCACGCCCGCGCCCCCGCCAGGTCGCCCAGGTCTCGCAGCACCATCCCCAGGTTGTTGACGCGGATGGCCACGTTCGGATGCTCCGGCCCGAAGGCGGCTTCGTCAATGCGCAGCGCCCGC
>CAZCYV010000039.1:0-11097 GCA_964503145.1 uncultured Anaerolinea sp.
GAAGGCAACCGCCTGGGCAACCTGGGCCTGGCCTACGCCGCCCTGGGCGAGCCGCAGCGGGCGATCGAGTTCTACCAGCAGGCGCTGGCGATCGCCCGCCAGATCGGCGACCGGCGCATGGAGGTCAACAACTTAACGAATTTGGGAGCCGCCTTTGACGCTCTTGGCGAGCATCAGCAGGCCATCGAGTGCTTTGATCAGACCATTCAGCTCGAGCCCGAGGTCGCCAGGCATTACCGCAATCGGGCCGAGTCATGGATCAAGCTTGGCGATCTGGATCGCGCCGAAGCCGATTGCTCGCGTGCCGAAAGCCTGGCCCCCGATCATCCCTTCACCCATGCCCGCCGGGGCCAGCTCCATTACGCCCGCGGGGAGCACTCCGCCGCTATTGAGCGTTACCGCAAGGCGGCCTCGCTCAACTCAGGCGACGCCACAGAATTCAACTTTGACCTTGGGCTGCCTTTGCTGTGCACGGGTCAGGCGGACGAAGCGTTGGCTCTGATCCGGGAACGCCTGGCGGCGCACCCCCGCCCCTCGGATCTGGACAGCATGCTCGCCGAGTACGAAAGCCTGGCTCAGCGCCAACCGAACCTCCCCGGCCTTTCCGAGGCGCTTGGCCTGCTGCGCCAGGCCGCCTCCAGCCCACCAGAAGACGAATAGGTGCAATGCACGTCCAACATGCATTGCACCTTGTACCCCCTATTCGTTCATTCGTGGCGCAATTCGTGGACGGATTCCCCTTGCCCATCAGGTGCAATGCACGTCCAACGTGCATTGCACCTTGTACCCCCTATTCGTTCATTCGTGGCGCAATTCGTGGACGGCAGCTCCGCCGCCCCCCTCCCCAACCCGCGCCGCCTGCAGCGCCTGCAAGCGGCGCAGCTTCTCCCGGGCGTGGGCGGCGCGGTGCGGGCGGTCGAGGCGCTCGTACTGCGCCGCCAGGCGCTCCCATTCGTCCGCCTCCAGCCGCCCCTGCCGGTAGAAGGCGTCCTCCAGCGCCTGCGCCTCGGCGGCCAGGTGATCCACCGGGGCGGGGTCGAGGGCCTGAAAGCGCGACGTGCCCGCCAGGCGGGCGGCGGCCTGGCGCAGCTCGGAGATCTTGGGGAACCAGGCGGTCTGGGCGATGTGCGCCTCGGCGGCGGCGGCCAGCAGGTGCGCCGGGATATCGCCCAGGCGCTCCAGGTAGGCCTGCAGGGTGGGCCTCTCCAGGCGCTGGCCGGGGTAGGCTTCGGCCAGCGTCTTAAGGATCGCGGCGATCTCGGCGCGGTCGGCCATACGAACGCTCCTCGCCCGCCTCCTGGCGCAGCTCGGCGATCAGCTCGTCCAGCGCCTCGCAGGTCGCCGCAGGTTGCGGCTTGCCGCAATAACGGCAGGCCTGCGGCCCGCCGCGCTGATACAGATCGAGCAGCCCGGCCAGGTTGAGTGGATTCCAGCCGTGCACCAGCCAGTGTTCCAGGGTGAGCCGCCAGCGCTCCAGGTCGTGCACCCGCTGCAGCAGCCCGGCGCGCTGCGCGGCGTTGGGGCGGCGGCCGGTGGCGGCGCGGTAGATCGCGATGGCGTCGGCCTCGGCTGGGTCGGCGGTTGGCGATTTTCCAGAATCTTGCAGCGCTGCCTCCTCGCGTTTATCTTGATGAATCGATTCAGGATTAAGCTTAAGAGAGGCGCCGATTCCAGCTTCCCGGATTCCAGAATCCCGCGCCGGGGTGGTCGGCGGGTCGGCCGGCGGCGGGGCGCTTTCGGCGTCGAAGGACACGATCAGCAGCCCCTTGCTGGCGGCGCGCCAGCGCAGCAGGCCATGCGAACGCAGCAACGACAGGTGGCCGTAGAGGGTGGAAGCGCTCTTGCCGGTGACTTCGGCGAGCTGGCGGATGCCCTGCGGCGGCGTTTCGCCGGCGGCGTCGGCCAGCAGGCGCAGTTGCAACCAGGTGTGCAGGGCGGCGGCGGGCAGCTCGGCGGCGCAGATCAGCGCCGCAGGCACATACACGCCGCCTGTGGGCGGGGTGGGCGGGGTTGGATCGGCGGGCGGGGCAGGGGTGGGCGGGGGCAATGCGGGTTCCTTTCGACGGCGGTTATGCCGATGATAACTAGAACATTTGTTCCAGTCAAGGCCGGGAACAGGTGAATTTCGGGGGACAAAACGGGTGAATTTGCGCCGCCGCCGGTTGCGCTTGCACAAAACGCCCGCCTTTGATATACTCACTCAGTGAGTAACTCACTCAGTGAGTAACTCACTGCATGACGATGTCCCTGGGTGAATAGATGACCTCCAAATCCGGTTACCTCGGCCCGCTCTCCCCCGAATACGCCCTGCTCGGCCTGCTGGCGCAGCAGCCCGACCACGGCTACGAGTTGCACCAGCGCCTGACGGCGGCGCTGGGGCAGGTCTGGCACGTCAGCCAGAGCCAGGTGTACAACATCCTCAAGCGCCTGGAGGCGCACGGCGACCTGCGCGGCGAGGTGCAGTTGCAGGCGCGCGGCCCCAGCCGCCTGCTCTACGAGCTGACCCCCGCCGGGCGGGCGCGCTTCGAGGCCTGGCTGCAGACGCCCACCCGCCCCAGCGTGCGCGCCATCCGCGTCGAGTTCATCACCCGCCTGTATTTCGCCAGCCAGCGCAGCCCGCAGGCCGCCGAGGCGCTGATCGACGCCCAGGCGCAGGAGATCGCCCGCGGGCTGGCGCGCCTGCGGCGCATGCTGGACGAGCTGCCGCCTGGCCAGACCTTCAACCGCCTGGGGGTGGAGCTGCGCGTCAACCAGCTCAGCGCGATTTCGGCCTGGCTGGGGCGCTGCCGCGACGCCTTGCGCCAGCCGCAAGCCGCTGCCCCACGGGAGCCGAAATGAACCGCCGCTGGCTGCCGCTGCTGCTGATCTCCCTGCTGCTGACCGCCTGTGCCGGGCAGGGCGCGGCGCTGGCGGTGTACGACCCTCAGTCCGAGGCCGTCTCGCCCTCCGCCCAGGCCTCCGGCTCGCCGCGCCCGCCCGAGCTGACCGTGGCCGCGGCGGCTGACCTGCAGTTCGCCTTCGGCGAGATCGCCGCCCGCTTCGAGGCGCAGACCGGCAAGCGGGTGACCCTGGTCTTCGGCTCCACCGGTCAACTGACCCAGCAGATTGAGAACGGCGCCCCCTACGACCTGCTGGCGGCGGCCAACATCGCTTACGTGCGCCAGCTCGCTCAGCAAGGCCTGACGCGGCCGGGGAGCGAGGCGCTGTACGCCCGCGGGCGCATCGTGCTGGCCGCCAACCGCCAGGCCGGGCTGCATTTGAGCGGGCTGGACGGCCTGCTCGACCCGCGGGTGCAGCACATCGCCATCGCCAACCCCGAACACGCCCCCTATGGCGTGGCGGCGAAGCAGGCGCTGCAAGCGGCCGGGCTGTGGGAGGCGCTGCAGCCCAAGCTGGTGTTGGCGGAGAACGTGCGCCAGGCGCTGCAATACGTGCAGACCGGCGACGCCCAGGCGGGGATCATCGCCCTGTCGGTGGCCAACGCCCCGGAGATCGAGTGGACGCTGATCGACGACGCCCTGCATCAACCGCTGGATCAGGCGCTGGCGATCATCGCCGCCAGCCCCAACGCCGAGCTGGCGGCGCAGTTCGTCGCCTTCGTCAACGGCCCCCAGGGGCGGCCGATCATGCGCCGCTATGGCTTCATCCTGCCGGGCGAAGCGCCCTTCCCGACCCTCGAACCCACCCCCTGAAAGCCGCCCGCCCATGATCCAGTGGTCGCCTCTGGCGCTCTCTCTGTGGGTCTCCAGCCTGGCCGCTCTGATCGCCCTGACGCTGGGGGTGGCGCTGGCCTGGCTGCTGGCGCGCAAGGATTTCCCCGGCAAGGCGCTGCTGGAGGGGCTGACGCTGCTCTCGCTGGTGCTGCCGCCCACGGTGCTGGGCTATTACCTGCTGCTCTTGCTGGGGCAGCGCGGCCTGGGGCCGTTCTTCGAGCGCGCCCTGGGCTTGCGCTTCGTCTTCGCCTGGCCGGGGGCGGTAGTGGCCGCGGCGGTCACCGCCCTGCCGCTGGCGCTGCAGTCGGTGCGCCTGAGCTTCGCCGAGATCAGCAAGGATGTCGAAGACGCCGCCCGGGTGGACGGCTGCTCGGAGTGGCAGTTCTTCTGGCGGGTGATGCTGCCCATCTCCTGGCGCGGCGTGCTCGCCGGCGGGCTGCTGGGCTTCCTGCGCGCCCTGGGCGAGTTCGGCGCCACGCTGATGGTGGCGGGCAACATCCCCGGCCGCACGCAGACGCTCTCGATGGCGATCTACGACGCCGTGCAGGCCAACGACCTAGCGCGGGCCAACGGCCTGGCGCTGCTGCTGATGGGCATCGCCTTTGGATTGCTGCTGATGGTGCTGCGCCTGAACCGCCGCCTGGTGGGGGGGATGTGATGCCCGCCGGCGGGGACGGCGGCGCGGCCGAGGCGCGTGCCGGGGGCGGGGTGAAGCGCGCCCTGCTCGGCTTTGGGGCGGCGCTGCCCATCGGCTGGGTGGGCGGGCTGATCGGCCTGGGCGGGGCGGAGTTCCGCCTGCCGCTGCTGGCCGGGCCGCTGAAGTATTCGCCGCGCCAGGCAGTGCCGCTCAACCTGGCGATCAGCCTGGTGACGCTGGGGGCGGCGCTGGCGGCGCGCGGCCGCGCCCTGCCGCTGGATCGGCTGGCCGATCTGCTGCCCGCCATCCTGGCGCTGATCGCCGGGGCGATGCTGGCCGCTTTTTGGGGGGCTGCCTGGGCTTCGCGGGTCTCCAACGCCGTCCTGCGGCGCATCATCCTGATCTTGCTGCTGGCGATCGGGCTGGCGCTGATCGTCGAGGCATTCCTGCCGCGGGAGGCGCCGGGCTTCGTGCCGCGGGCGCCGCTCTGGCAGGCGGCGGCGGGGGCGCTGTTCGGCCTGGGCATCGGGGTGTTCAGCAGCGTGCTGGGCGTGGCCGGCGGCGAGCTGATCATCCCCACGCTGGTCTTCGCCTTCGGCGCGGATATCAAGCTGGCGGGCACCGCCAGCTTGCTGATCAGCCTGCCGACGGTGGCGGTGGGCATCGTCCGCTTCGCCGGCCGCGGCGCTTACGCCCAAAGGCGGGACCTGACCGAGACGGTGGCGCCGATGGGCCTCGGCTCGGTCATCGGCGCGCTGATCGGCGGGCTGATGGCCGGCCTGGCGCCCACCGACGCCCTGAAGGTGATCCTGGGGCTGATCCTGATCTACTCCGCCTGGCGGATATTCGAGTGACGCGCACTGAGCGTGCCGCGCGCAGACGGGCTGAAGCCCATCCTACGGCGCGCCGAGCGCAATCGAAGGGCGCCGGCTAGCTTACTGCTTTCTGTACCAGGGCGCGGATGCGGGCCTCTTCGGCGGGGGTCAGCGCCTTCAACGCAAAGGAGGTCGGCCACATGGCGCCCTCGTCCAGGTTCGCTGCGTCGTTGAAGCCCAACGTTGCATATCTGGCGTTGAACTTGTGCGCGCTCTGGAAGAAGCAGACCACCTTGCCCTCCGGGTTGGCGTATGCCGGCATCCCGTACCAGGTCTTCGGCGAGAGGGACGGCGCGCTGGCCTTGATGATCTCGTGGATGCGCATGGCCATCGTGCGGTCCGGCTCCGGCATCTCGGCGATCTTGGCCAGCACGGCGCTTTCCCCGTCCACCTTGCCGGCGCGCTTGGCCGCCTTCAACTCCTGGGCGCGCTCCTTCATCGCTGCGCGCTCTTCGGCCGTGAAGCCCTCGGACGCCTCGTCGCTCGCCGCGGCCTTCCTGGCAGTGCTTTTACCTGGGTTCATGGACATCTCCTTCCATCTCAAAATTCAGCGCGCCGATAGCGCGTGAACACCACGCCCGTCGGCAGCGGCGAGGCCTGGTATGCCTCTTTCGGTGGCCGGGGCAAGGAGGGGTTGCCGCCCAACGGTAAGCCTGGCGGCGGCAGTTGCCGCCATTGAATCGCGATTCATAAGACTGTTTCTCCTTTACGGCGTGAGTTGCCCACAATCGAACGCGCAGGGATGGCGTTTTCAGGCCCCCTGCGCGGCGGATCGTGGCGGTGATTATACCCTGAATGAAGCGGGAAATCATCGCGACGTCGCCGGGGCAGATTCGGTATATAATTGAAGCGCAAGCGCAGCCCCAACCGGCGCTTTGCCCCTTCGCCGCCTTCGCCGCAGCCCGCCCGGCGCGCCAGCGCCATCTGCCTTTCCGCGCTCACCCCGGAGGTGACCCATGATCAGCGAGCAGCACAAAATGATCCTTTCCAGCGGGCGCTTCAGCGGCACCAGCCGTCAGCAGCTCGCCGCCGCCTTCGACGCCCTGGCCGCCGCCCCCGGCGACCCGCCGCTGGTGATCCACTTCCACGGCGGCCTGGTGGACACCCAAAGCGGCGAGGCCATCGCCGAGCGCCTCTTCCCGCGCTATCAGGCCGCCGGCGGCTACCCGCTGTTCGTGCTCTGGCAAAGCGGGCTGATCGAGACCCTGAAGAACAACTGGCGCGAGATGCTCGGCGAGCAGGTGTTCACCCTGCTGGTGGAGAAAGCGATGCAGTTCATCCTGGGCAAGCTCGACCAAGCGCCCGGCGAGAAGGGCGGCAAGGTGGAGCTGCCCCCCAGCCTGGAGGTGCGCGGCGAAATCCAGGCCGCCCAGACGACCGGCGAAGCCCCCTACGCCGAGCGCGACCCCGAAGCCGCCGACCTGGACGAAACGCTGACCCCGGCCGAGCAGGCGCAGTTCGAAGCGCTGCTCAAAGACGACCCGGCCTTCGTCCACGCCTCCGCGCAGCTCAGCCGCCCCGAAGCCCCGACGCTCAGCCCGGAGCTGGAGGCCGAGATCTCCCAGGCGCAGCAGGGCGTCGAGGCGGGCGAAAGGGGCATCGTCAGCGCCGCCACCCTGGCCGCCGCCGGGCTGCGCATCCTGACCCGCGCCCTGAAGCGCTTCGCCAACCGCCGCGATCACGGCCTCTACACCACCGTGGTCGAAGAAGTGGCGCGGGAGCTGAAGGGCGACCTGATCGGCGGGCTGGTGTGGAAACACATCAAGAAAGACACCCTGGACGCCTTCGGCGCGAGCGGCGACCAGTTCGGCGGCTCGGCGCTGCTGCAGGAGATCGCCCGGCTGTGGGCGGCGGGGCGCCGCCCGCGCCTGATCCTGATCGGCCACAGCGCCGGCTCGATCTACATCTGCAACCTGCTGCAGAAGGCCGCCGAGACCCTGCCGCCCGAAGCGCGCTTCGAGGTGATCTTCCTGGCCCCCGGCTGCAGCTTCCAGCTCCTCGACCAGACCCTGCTGCGCGCCGGCGAGCGCCTGGCCGGCTTTCGCTGCTTCGGGATGCAGGACCAACTCGAAGCGCGCGATGCCATCCTGCCGCCGGTCTATCTGTGCTCGCTGCTGTACTGCGTGGCCGGGCTGCTCGAGGAGCAGGTGGACCTGCCGCTGGTGGGCATGCAGCGCTACCACGGCGCCTCGCCCACGTTCGACCCCAGCCCCTTCCCGGAGATTCAGCGCGTGCGCCAGCGCCTGGCGGCTTTCCCACAGCCCTGGGTGTGGTCCGAAAGCCACGCCGGCCCCGGCCTGAGCACGGCCGCCCGCTCGCATGGGGATTTCGACAACGATGAGACGACCCTGGAAAGCCTGGCTTTCCTGATCAGTCAAGGAGGGTTCTGATGCAAGATGATTGGGCGATTGTCATCGGGATCAACCGCTATCCCAAGATCGTCGGCGCCAACTCACTACAAGGGGCGGTGTACGACGCCGAGCGTTTCATTGAATGGCTCGTCTCGCCCACCGGCGGCGAGGTGCCGGAGGCGCACATCGGCAAGTTCCTGCAAGACCCCAACGCCGACTCGCCGCTCAGCCCCACCGAAGTCCAATTGCGCGCCTTCATCGAGCAGAGCGTGCTGAACCTGCTGCCGCAGCGGCCCATCGGCCGCCGCCTGTATCTGTATTTCTCCGGCCACGGCATCTCGCCCACCGGCCAGGAATCCATCCGCAACGCCGCCTTGCTGATGGCCAACGCCATCGATCCGCACCCGCTGTTCCACGTCCCCGGCAACCTGTGGGCCGAGGGCATGCGCAGTTCGGCCTACTTCCGAGAGGTGGTGCTGATCATGGATTGCTGCCGGGATTTCGAGAAGAACGTCATCCCCAACAGCGACGGCATGTTCGACCCCGTGGACATCAGCAAGGGCCTGCTGCTGGTGGAGGCCTACGCCACCACCTGGCACAGCAAGTCGCGCGAGATGCCCATCCCGCCGCCAAATGGCAAAATCCAGGGCGTCTTCACCAATGCCGTGCTGCAGGTGCTCAACTCCGGCCGGGTGAGCGGCACGCTGTTCAAGCAGTCGGTGCAGCGCTATCTGGCGTGGCTGCTGAAGGACGAAAAGAGGGCCCAGGAGCCGGTGATCCGCCCGGACGAAGAGCTGGCCAAAATCACCTTCAGCGAGGCCGCCTCGCCGCCGCGCACGCCGGTGACCATCAAGGGCCACCCCAACACGCCGCCGGTGATCGAATTCTTCCCGCCCGGTTCGGATACCTCGCAACAGGCCGTCCTCGACGGCTGGACTTTTCAGGACGGCGTCTGGTCGGGCGAACTGGAGCCTAAAGCCTATGAGCTACGCCTGCCGGGAGGCGGGGGCAAGCGCTTCAACGTCTATGCCGCCGTCCCGGAGGAGGTGCAGATATGAGCGAACCGCTGACCACGCAACTGATCGTTGACGCCGGGCATCCGGCGGTGCGCATCGAGGTGCTCGACGCCGATTACCGCGTGCGCGCCAGCGGCTACGGGCGCATCCAGAGCGAGCTGCCCACCGGCTTCTACACCGTGCAGTACAAGGCGGTGGAGGCGATGGAGCAGCGCGAGATCGCCCTGCGGCCCAACCAGCCGCTGACCCTCGATGAGCCGCCCGAGCTGGCCTTCGCCTCCGCCGCGCCGCTGGCGCACACCGCCGCGGCGGACAAAACGCACCAGGACAACGCCCAGCGCCTGAGCCGCGCCGAACCGCTGGCGCTGGGGCAGGGCAGTCAGTTGTTCGTTTTTGTGCGCGATGTCGCCCCCGGTGGGCGCACCCATCCGGCCAAGGGGCTGAGCCTGCACCGCCTGAGCGGCGAGAGGCTGGCGCTCTTCGACGAGGTGTTCGAATCGGGCGGCGGACGGAATCAGGCGCGCTGGGGCGGGCGCAACCTGGCCCTCGATCCGGGGCTTTACCGCCTGCGCCTGGCGCTGCGCCGCGGCCGCGCCATCGAAATGCTTGCGCCCGCCTGCCCGAACTGGCAGAGCCAGGTGTTCCTGCTGCGCCAGCTCGTCGGCGGGGCCGGCGGCGCAGAGCGCGTCGGCGAGACCGGCGGCGTAGATCGCGGCGAAGGGCGCGCCGCCGGCAGCCCGATGCTGGATTTCAACAACGCCACTCAATTGATGGCCCGACCAGGGGAGGGCTTCGACCCCTGGCGGACGCCCAGCGTGCAGAAGCGCTTGCCGTCGTACATGGCCGGCGAAGACCTGCGGCTGATCGAGCTGGCGCGCCAGGCCCTGGCGCGCGGCTATCGCGGCATCCAGACCAAAGACCTGTACGAGATGCTGTGGGGCAAGTGGAGCGATCCCTTGCTGGGCATCCTGGGCCTGCACCTGCTGCTGCGCCAGGAAAACCCCGATCTGGACCTGGCCGAGACGGTGATCGAGCGGCTGAGAGGCTCGATCCTGAACGAGTTCCGCCACCCGGATGTGGAGATCATCGCCCTGGAGGTGGCCCGGCGCCGCGGCCAGACGCCCGAGGTGGCCCCCTTCAGCGCGCCGCCGATGCTGCGGGCGAGCTGGAACTACCTGGTGCAGGCCACCGCCGGGCGACCCGACCTGATCCAGCCCGGCTCGCTGGCCTCCCAGATCGCCGACCGCCTGTGGGGCGCCAGCGCCTGGCTGATCTGGCTGGCCCCGCCCGAAGCGCCCCCGCCCAAAGAAGAGGCCAGTTGGATCGAGAGCTACGTCCAGGGCGTCTCGTCGGCGGCGCAGTCTCAGATCGTGGAACTCGACGACCGGGTGATCATCGGCGGCGTGACGCTGTTCAAGTCTGGAGCTTCCGAAGCGGCGCAATACGGCCAGAAGCGCCGCGCCCGCGAGGAAGCGGGCGCCGAGGAAGAGCTTGCGCCGCAGGCGCTCGAGCCTAAAGAGTTGATCCCGCCGCCCGAGGCCGGGGTGGACATGAGCGATTTCGGCGGCTTGCAGGAGGCGATCATCGAACTGCTGGGGCGCTGGGAGGCCTCCACCCGCGAGCCAGACCTGGGCTGGCTCACCCGCAAGGCGAAGCTGACCGAGACCGAGTACGCCCTGCTGGTGCAATTCCAGGCGGCCCTGCCCTCGCGCCAGAGCAAGTACAAAGCCAGCCGTCAACCGCCCACGCTGGAGGAGCTGGTGCTGCGACTCGGCGCGCCCGCCGAAATGCTGCAAGCGGCGACCGCCAGCCTGTACGCCAAGCTCCTGCTGGCGCTCTCGCCGAGCAAAGCGCAGCGAAAGTAGGACGAGCTTCAGCTCGGCGGCGCCGCATCCCGCCAGCGCCCGCGGTGGGATGCGGGGATAGCCCCGTCCCGTCCACGAATACGATCACGAATAAACGAATATGAGCGGCGGGATATTCGTTCGTTCGTGGCGCAATTCGTGGATGGAAGCCCCATGCCCACAAGGTGCAATGCACGTCCAACGTGCATTGCACCTTGCATGGACGGCAAGTCAAACTCCCCCTCCCCGGCGCGGCGAAGCGCAAGCCGGAGCGGCGAGGGGCGAGGCGCCGGTGAGTTCCCGTCCACGCCCACGCCCCGTCCCGTCCACGAATACGACCACGCTCACGAATAAACGAATATGAGCGGCAGGGTATTCGTTCGTTCGTGGCGCAGTTCGTGGACGGAAGCCCCATGCCTATCAGGTGCAATGCACGTCCAACGTGCATTGCACCTTGCATGGACGGCAAGTCAAACTCCCCCTCCCCGGCGCGGCGAAGCGCAAGCCGGAGCGGCGAGGGGCGAGGCGCCGGTGAGTTCCCGTCCACGCCCACGAATACGACCACGCTCACGAATAAACGAATGTGGGCGGCGGGGTATTCGTTCATTCGTGGCGCAGTTCGTGGACGGAAGCCCCATGCCTATCAGGTGCAATGCACGTC
>CAZCYV010000040.1:0-10110 GCA_964503145.1 uncultured Anaerolinea sp.
GGCTCGCACGGCTACCTGCTGTTCGAAAACCCGGAGCTGAAGGATAACACCGAGTTGGTGGACGGCCCGGCGCTGGGCAAGCTGCTGGTGGAAGCGGATGTGCCGGTGCTGATCCTGAACGCCTGCCGCTCGGCGCATGCGGTTCCGCTGGAAGCGCCGGATGTCGGCAAGGAAGTGGATGAGTCGCACTCGCAGGTGCGCGCCTTCGGCTCGCTGGCGCAGGAGGTGATGGACGCCGGGGTGGCAGGCGTGGTGGCGATGCGCTACAACGTGTACGTGGTCACCGCAGCGCAGTTCGTGGCCGACCTGTACGCCGCCCTGGCCGCCGGCATGACGCTGGGCGAGGCGGCCAGCCTGGGGCGCAAGCAACTGGCCGCCCAGCCGCTGCGCACCATCGCCTTCGAGCCGCGCCCGCTGCAGGACTGGCCGGTGCCGGTGGTGTACGAGGCCGCGCCGCTGCGGCTGTTCCCGCCGCCTCAACCCGGGGCGGAGTCCCCCCGCCCCTTCGCCGGGGTGACCCTGGACCTGACCAAAAGCAAACGGCCGCAGGACGCCCTGCCGCGCCCGGAGGTCGGCTTCTTCGGGCGCGATGAGACCCTCCTGGCGCTGGACCGCGCCTTCGACAGGCACAAGATCGTGCTGCTGCACGCCTACGCCGGCAGCGGCAAGACCATGACCGCAGCCGAGTTCGCCCGCTGGTATGCCCAGACCGGCGGGCTGGAAGGGCCGGTGCTGTTCACCGCCTTCACCGAGTACAAGCCGCTGGCGAGGGTGCTGGACACGCTGGAAGAAACCTTCCGCCCGCTGTTGGAGGCCAACAACATCCACTGGCTGGCGCTGAGCGACGCGCAGCGGCTGGATTTGACGATGCAGATCTTCCGGCAGATCCCGGTGCTGTGGATCTGGGACAACGTCGAGCCGGTGGCGGGCTTCCCCAGCGGGGCGGCCTCCGCCTGGACGGAAGCCGAGCAGAAGGAGCTGAAGTATTTCCTGGACAACATGGCGGCGATGACCCAGGCCAAATTCCTGCTGACCTCGCGGCGCGACGAGCAGGGCTGGCTGGGCGAGCTGCCCGCCCGGGTGAAGCTGCCGCCCATGCCCATGCAGGAGATGGTGCAACTCGCCCGCGCCCTGGCGGAGAAGCGCGGGGCCAAACTGGAGAGCGTGGAGGACTGGCGGCCGCTGCTGAGCTTCACCCAGGGCAACCCGATGACCCTGACCGTGCTGGTGGGGCAGGCGCTGCGCGACGGGCTGAAGACGAAAGCGCAGGTGCAAGCCTATGTGGCGCGGCTGCGGGCGGGGCAGGCGGCCTTCGAGGATGACGAGCGCGAGGGGCGCAGCAAGTCGCTGGGGGCGTCGCTGCAGTACGGCTTCGAGCAGGCCTTCACGGAAGACGAGCGCAAGGTGCTGGCGCTGCTGCACTTCTTCCAGGGGTTTGTGGATGTAGATGCGCTGAAAGTGATGGTTAATCCCACCAGCGGCGATTGGGGATTTGCCGAGTTCAAAGGCTTTACCCGCGAGCAAGGCATCGCCCTGCTCGACCGGGCGGCGGAGATCGGGCTGCTGGAGGCGCACGGCGGGGGCTACTATTCGATCCACCCGGCGCTGCCGTGGTTTTTCAACAGGTATTACGAGTCATTCTACGGCGGGCGGGAGGCGCAGGCGGCGCGCGCCTTCGTCGAGGCGCTGGGTGAGCTGGGGAACTACTACCACAACACATACGAGGCGGGCAAGCGGGAGGTGATCGCGGCGCTGCGGGCGGAGGAGGCCAACCTGCTGCACGCCCGCGGGCTGGCGCTGCGCCAGGCGCGCCGGGCGGCGGAGCAGGGACAACCCGAGCAGGGCTGGTGGGAGGCGGTGATCAGCGCCATGCAGGGGCTGGACGAGCTCTACGACCACCTCGGGCGGCGGGCGGAGTGGCGGAGGCTGGTGGAGGAGATCGTTCCCGACTACGTCGGGGCCGACTTCGCCGGCACGAACGACGGGCCGCTGCCCGGGCGGGAGGGGCAGTGGAGCCTGGTCACCCAGTACCGCGTGCGGCTGGCGATGGAGGCGCGGCGCTGGGAGCAGGCGGAGCGCTTGCAGCGCGTGTGCGTGGAATGGGATCGCCAGAACGCCGCGGCGGCGCTGGCCCGGCCGGCGGGGGCGCTGAGCGCGGCGGAGAGGAACGCCATCCGCTGGCTGGCAGCCTCGCTGCACGAGCTGGGCGAGATCCAGCGCGAGCAGGGCAAAGCGGAATGCGCAAACTCTTACCAGGAAGCCATCCCGTTTCTCCAGCGCATCGGCGACCGCGCCGCCGAAGCCGTGGCCGCCTTCAACCTGGGCCGCGCCTACACGGAGCTGCCCGACCTGCGCGACCTGGGGGCGGCCGAGGGCTGGTACCGGCGCAGCCTGGCGCTGCGCGACGAGGGCGACCGGCTGGGGCGGGGCAGATGCTACAACCAGCTTGGCTATGTCGCCTGGGAGCGCTTCCAGGACGCCCGGGAGGCGGGGGCGCCCGAGGCCGAGCTGCTGGAGCACCTGAACGCCGCCCTCGGGTTCTACCACCAGGCGCTGGCGCTGCTGCCGCCGGATGCGGTGGATTCCCTGGCGGTGACGCACCACCAGCTGGGAAGCATATACGGAGATGCCGGCGATCTGGAGCGGGCGCTGTATCATTACAATCAATCCATCCATTACAAGGAAATGGCCGGGAATATTTATGGCGCTGGGCAAACCCGCTTCAACATCGCCCTCGCCCTGGCGCGCGCCGGCCGCTTCGACGACGCCCTGCTGTACGCCCGCGCCGCCCGGCGCAATTTCGAGCCTTACGGTCAGGGCGCGGCGGAGATGATGCAGAGGACGGAGGGGTTGATTGCGTGGATCGAGCAGGCGATGCGCGGCGGGGGGTAGGGGGGCGCCAGGTGCTCAGGTGCAATGCACGTCGGACGTGCATTGCACCTGATGGGCATGGCACCTGAGGGGCATGGGGCTTCCGTCCACGAATTGTGCCACGAATGAACGAATAACGCCCTGAGCGCCGACGCAGGGCGCGGGCGACCTGCCGTCCACGAATTGCGCCACGAATGAACGAATAGCCCCCGCCGCCGCATTCGTTTATTCGTGGTCGTGGTCGTATTCGTGGACGGGGCGTGAACGTGGACGGGGACGGAAACTCACAGCGCGAAAGGGGCTTCCGTCCACGAATTGCGCCACGAATCAGGTCCATGCCAGGTGCAATGCACGTTGGACGCGCATTGCACCTGAGGGGTATGGGGCTTCCGTCCACGAATTGCGCCACGAATGAACGAATAGCCCCCGCCGCCGCATTCGTTTATTCGTGGTCGTGGTCGTATTCGTGGACGGGGCGTGAACGTGGACGGGGACGGAAACTCACAGCGCGAAAGGGGCTTCCGTCCACGAATTGCGCCACGAATCAGGTCCATGCCAGGTGCAATGCACGTTGGACGTGCATTGCACCTGAGGGGTTGCACCTGAGGGGCCCTCAGCAGGCCGGCAGGCGGGCGGTGAAGGTCGTCCCCGCGCCCGGGGCGCTCTGCACCGTCAATTCCCCGCCCATCCGCCGGCACAGGCGGTGGCTGATCGCCAGCCCCATGCTCGCCTCGTTGCGCCTGCCCCCGGCGTCGCGCAGCGCCTGGCGCAGGTCTTTGTCGGGGAATGGCTCGAACAGCCCCGCCGCCAGCTCCGACGGCAGCCCCGGCCCGTCGTCGCTCACCTCGAACACCACCCAGGCGCGGCCCTGGGCGTCGTGCTCCCGCCGCCCCGTCAATCGCACCACCCCCTGGGCGGTGGCGCGGGCGGCGTAGCTCAGCAAGTTGCGCAGCACCTGGTGCAGCCGCTGCGGGTCGATGCGCATCTCCCCCAGGTCGCCGTCCAGCATCACTACCAGGCGGTTGCCGTGCTTTTCGATCTTGTGCGTCATGGCGTCGGCCACCTCGGTCACCACCAGCGCCGCCCGCACCGGCTCCGGCGTGAGCAAGATCTCCTCGGTGTCCAGCCGGGCGTAATCCAGCAGGTCGTTGAGCATCGAAAGCAGGTTGTTGGCGGCGGCCTCCACCTGTTCCAGGCGGTGGGCCATCTGCTCATCGCCCTGCGCCTCCGCCTGCAGGCGCAGCATCTCGGTGTAGCCCAGGATCACCGTCAACGGGGTGCGCAGGTCGTGGCTCATCATCGTCAGGAAGGTGGTCTTGGCGCGGTTGGCGGCTTCGGCGGCCTCCCGGGCCTGCTGCGCCTGCGCCGCGGCCTGCTCCAGCAGGCGCTTCTGCTGCTCATCCTGCAGATGCAGCCGCTCCAGGCGCAGCAAGGCGCGCCGCCGCAGGTTGAACGCCGCCAGCGAGAGCAGCCCGGCCATCACCATCAGGAAATTGTAATGAAACCACGCCGGCCCCTGGCCCATCGCCCAGGCGGTCAGCCACCACCCTCCCAGCGCCAGGGTCATCGCCGCGGTGTACCAGCCCGGGCTGAGGAAGAAGATGCCGACCCCGATCAGCGTCAGGGCCATGTTGGTGGTCTGCGCGGGATCGCCGCTCAGGTACAGGTGCAGCAGGCTGTTGAGCGAGAGCACCGCCACCCCCGCCAGGCCCAGGGCGTTGCCCGCCCCCGCCAGGCGGCCGCCGCGGCGCGTCAGCCGGTACACCGCCAGGAAGAACGCTGCGCAGGCCGCCGCGCTGGGCGTCAGCACCCGCCACAGCTCCCGCGGCAGGAAGATCAGGTGGCTCAGCGCCAGCAGCGCCAGGCCGACCGCCAGCAACAGGCTGGCCGGACGCACGCTTTCGTTCACGCTGCGGTTCAGGCCCGCTTCCAGGCGCGCCGCGTCGGCGCTTTCTTCTTCTGCTTCGCCGGAGAAGAACTGCAGATTCACTGACGCCCCCAGGAAGCGCCGCTGCCCGAGGGATGCCGCGCGGCCGGGCCGCCCGACCTCCCCCGGCGGCGCTCCCCGCTCCTACGGCGCCATGCCGCAGACGGTGCAGGCGTTCTGGCAGACCGGGTAACGGTCGTTGCAGGTCTCCTGCGGCAGGTTGGGGTCGAAATAGCAGCGCGCCCGCTCCTGATCGCAGTAAGCCATACAGGCGTCGTAGCCCGCGGCGCGCACGGCGGTGCGCACGCGCAGGGCCGGGGTGTGCAGCGTTCGTTCACGGATCATAGCCTTGTCTCCTGAAAATGGAAAAAGATGAAATGAGTCTTGATTGAGATTATACCCTTGAACAGCGTCAGGGGGAGTTAATAAAGCGCAATATGCACATCTCGTGTGCGGCGCACTTTTTGTCGGATCTCATGTGAAAAACTTCATTAATTTGAAAATTGGACAAATATGGTAAGATATTTTATGAGGGGTGAACGCCGGTGAAATTGAGCGCGCTGGCGTCTGTTCCATGGTCGTTCGACTTTTGCCTTCAGGAGGTGATCATCGAAAGGAACGCTTTGCGGTCGATCTGTCCCTCGGCTCGCAGCCGGGTCGAGCATGTCTTTCGAATCAGCATAACCCCTACGACCTTTACAGGAGGATTTCAGCCATGACCAGCAATGTCGATATTCAGAAGCTTATCCTGGCGATGGGCGATACCAAGATCGTAAACCTGGACGCTTCGCTGCGCGAGATCGTCGCTTCGCCGGCAGGGAACTACATCAACACGGTCGCCAACCTGGAGCCGTGGGATCTGATCTGCTACACCTGGATCACTTTCATCCGTCGCCGCGCCTTCGACGAGATCACCCTGCCGATCGGGCGCGAGGTCCTGCGCCGCGGCTTCGACGTCGCCGGCGACGTGCGCGGATAAGCCCCGAACTGGGCGTCCCTGTGTAAACGGCGCCACAGGCCTCTGCCCTGCAATCGCCGATGGCGGTCGCCCGAAAGTAAGCGGAACGCCCCCGGCCGCCGTCCACAGGGACGCCGTTGCGCCCCTCTCGCCTTGAACCTGCTACTGGAACGCCTGATCGGCGTGCTGCAGCGCGCCGCAGCCGACCTGGAGCGCCTGGACGTTTATAGCCAACACGGGGGAAAGAACGATCAGGATAGCCTGCTCCGCCCTGAGGACAAAGCCGCCGCCGAAGCCCTCTTGTTGGCTTACCTGGCCTGGCGCCTGCCCGATCCGCACGGCCGTTTGGGCGCGGCGCTGGAGCCGCTGATCCGGCGCGCCGAGGAGCGCCTGGTCAGCGGGCGCAGCGAATCCCTGTTGCGGCGCTTCCCCCAGACGGCCGCCTCGCTCGGCGCGGCCTTCGTCATCCTGGGCCAACTCGGCCGCCGCCATCCGACCATCGAGCGCCTGCTGCGCCGGGCGATGCGCCAGGGTTACGCCCACCTCAGCGAACGCAGCATCTTCCGGCTGATGGACACCCGCTGGACGTATCGCCTGTGGGACCCCAACCTGGCGCCGCCGGTGGAGGAGTTGCTGCCGCTCTCCACCCTGGGTTCGTCGCCGCACCCGATTTACACCCTGAACGAGGATCATTACGCCCTCACCCATGCGGTATATTACCTGACCGACTTCGGGTGCAAGCCGCCTCCGGCTGAGTTGCACGCCTCCGCCGCCCGGCTCCTGGATCCGTTCCTGACCTGGATCGTCATCCGCGATGACCTGGATTTGCTCGGCGAGTTGCTCATCGCCGGGCTGGCGCTGCGCCAGCCGCAGACCCCGGCCTTCCGCCTCGCCTGGCAGCATTTTTTCGCCGCCTGGGATAGCCCGAGCGGCCTGGTGGGGCCAGAGTTCTCCCCCGCCCGCCTGGGGGAGCTGCAGGGCGAGCAGGCGCAGGCCTACGATTTTTGGGAGAACTACCATACCCGCTATGTCGGCGGCATCCTGTGCGCGGTCGCCCTGGCGCTGCCCGCGGCGGACGGCGCGCCGCCCGCCGCCGCGCCAACCATCCCGCTGCCGGCGGCGTTCGCCGAGCGTTGCCTGGCTGCAGCCGCCGACGCCCGCCGCCAGATCGCCGCCCCGCCGCAAGCGCCGCCCGCGCCGCCCTCTGCTGGCCTGGTGGAATGGGCCGCCTCGCGGCTGCTGATGACCCTCGACGCCGCCCCTGACCCGCCGCCGCCCTGGCTGCGCACCGCCATGACCTGCGATCTCTCTCGCCCCGACCTGGCCGCGGCGCTGTACGACGCCCTTCTCGTAGAAGCCGCCCGCAGCTATCGCCTGGTGCAGTTGGCCGAGGCGCTGGCCGTGGGCGCCGCTCAGCCCGCTCTGCATACCGCCACCTTCGCCCGGGCGCTGGCGTTCCTGCTCGATCAGCAGCTCGAGGACGGCTTCGTGGGGGTGAACCGCTTGCTGGCCGAGGCCGAGCGCCTGGCGATGGCCGCCGAAGCCCAATCCGCCATCGCCGCCTGCCTGCAATCCATCGGCGAACAACTGGCCGCGGCCGAGCGCCCCTGAGCAGTACCCCGGTCATCCGTAAAAACGCTTGATTTCCGCCCCAATTTTTGCTATGATGAAAGTGCAAAAGTTTGCCTTGTGTTGTCAGGACCTCGAAGAGGCAAACCCATCGCGAGGTGGGGGCGCAAAGTCAAGCGTCTGCGCCGTGCGGCGCAGATCGACCGACTGCCGAAGGGTTCCCTTCGGCGTTTTTTTGCCGGGTTCGAATCAGGAAGGAGGTGCGCAGGGAAAGATCCAGGCATGGTTTTGCCAGGTCGAGCATGGTTTCCAGCGACCTGAAGGAGAGTTTCTCTAAGAAATGATCTGACCAAAGGAGAGCGAAATGAAAAAGATGCTTCTGACGTCAATACTGGTGCTGACGCTGGCGCTCGGCGCCACCGGCGTCGCCAGCGCTATCACCAACGGCGAGCCGGACGCCGGACGCCACCCCTATGTGGGCCTGCTGGTGTTCGACTCAGCGCCCGGCCAGCCCGCCTGGCGCTGCAGCGGCTCGCTGATCGCGCCCAACGTGGTGCTCACCGCCGGGCACTGCACCGACGGCGCCGTGGCAGCGCGCTTCTGGTACTACGAGGACGTGACCTACAACGCCGTCCCCTTCCCGCTCTACCCCTATGGCGGCCCGGGCAGCGGCGCGGTGGAGGGCACACCTTACACCAACCCCAAGTACCGCAGCCCTGAGAACCCCTATGGCGGCGGCAACGGCCTGCCGGCCTTCTCCTACCGGGATGTGGGCATCGTGGTGCTGGATGAGCCGATCGTGATGGACACGTACGCCGCCCTGCCCAGCGCCGGGCTGGTGGACACGCTGCAGAACAAGACCCCCGTTGACTTCGTCGGGTACGGCGTGCAGGAACAGCGCCAGATCCCGGGCAACCTGCTGCCGCAGCCGCCGCCGTACTATCGCTGGGCGGGGTTGCGGGTGCGCCTGTACGCCCCCAGCGAGCTGGTCTCGGGCAACTTCGTGCATAGCGCCGAGTACATGCGCCTGGCGCTGAACCCGGGCGGCGACTCGGGCGGCACCTGCTTCGGCGATTCCGGCGGCCCCGACCTGCTGGGCGGCACCAACACCGTCCTGGCGGTCAATTCCTACGTCACCAACATCAACTGCTCCGGCGTGGGCTACTCCGCCCGCGTGGATATCCCCGAAGTGCTGGCGTGGATCTACGGCTTCCTGCCGTAGCCCGAAGCTGAGACGGCCGCCCGAGGTCAACGGGCCAGGCGGCCCGCTTCCCCAACCCGGATAAATCCAAAGCGGGTGCGGTTTTGGTCGGGGGCGGGTCTGTGACCCGCCCCGACGACGGCGGGCGCGCACGCAGGCGGGGGAAGCCGTCCACGAATTGCGCCACGCCACGCAAGGTGCAATGCACGTTGGACGTGCATTGCACCTGATGCTCAGGCCTTCACCCCTCCAGCGCCGCCGGCTTGCGATGCGCCGTGCGGGGGAGGGGGAGTTTGACCTGCCGTCCACGAATTGTGCCACGAATGAACGAATACCCCGCCGCCCGCATTCGTTTATTCGTGATCCTATTCGTGGACGGAAACTCACAGACGCCTCGCCCCCGCCCTCACCCCTCCAGCGCCTGCAGATTGCCGCGCACCGTGCGGGGAGGGGGAGTTTGACCTTCCATCCACGAATTGTGCCACGAATAAACGAAGAGGGGGTGCAAGGTGCAATGCACGTTGGACGTGCATTGCACCTGATGGGCATGGGGCTTCCGTCCACGAATTGCGCCACGAATAAACGAATACCCCGCCGCGCACATTCGTTTATTCGTGATCTTATTCGTGGACGGGGGCGCAGACGGGGGCGTGAACGTGGGCGTGGACGGAAACTCACAGCGCGAAAGGGGAATCCGTCCACGAATTACTCCACGAATGAACGAATACCCCGCCGCCTGTATTCACTTATTCGTGATCCTATTCGTGGACGTAGACGGAAACCTCACACCTGCGGGGGAAAAACCCGCCGGTATTCCAGGCGACGACGACCAAAGTTGAACAATAACCCCACTGGTGAGTGGCTGGCTTTCAAGTAATTCAGCACCTGCGCCAGTTCATCGTTGGTCAGTTGGTGGGCAAAAGCCTTGACCTCCACCACCACCTGCTCGCCAACCCACAAATCCAGGTAAAACAGCCCCACGACCTCGCCGCCATGCTCTACCAGAACCTGGTGCTGACGCCTGGCTGGGATGCCGCGCTGCGAAAGCTCTACAAACAGCGCATTTTCGTACACTTCTTCCTTGAACCCTGGCCCAAGCTGGTTGTGAACCGCCATTGCAGCCCCGATGATCTGGTAAGTGAGCCGGTTACCGGTCGCATCCTCCACAAGCCCTGACATCATCGCCCTCCGCCAAAGCATTTGGGAAATCTTATCATGGATGCCAGAGCAATAGGGAGGGAGTTTGACCTGCCATCCACGAATTGCGCCACGAATGAACGAATACCCCGCCGCCCGCATTCGTTTATTCGTGATCGTATTCGTGGACGGGGGCGCGGACGGGGACGCGGACGGGGGGCAGGGAATCCATCCACGAATTGCGCCACGAATGAACAAATAGGGGGTGCAAGGTGCAATGCACGTTGGACGTGCATTGCACCTGATGCTCAGGCCCTCACCCCTCCAGCGCCTGCAGATTGCCGCGCACCGTGCGGATATACGGATGTTCCGGCGGCAGGAACTTTTCGAAGATGCGCAGCGCCCGCTCGAAATGCGCCCGCGCCCCCGCCAGGTCGCCCAGGTCTC
>CAZCYV010000041.1:0-9339 GCA_964503145.1 uncultured Anaerolinea sp.
CCCACCAGCACACAAACCGCCACGCCGACCCAGGCGGCCAGCCCATCGCCCGGCACAGTCGCCACGTCTCCGGGCGGTACGCCGGGGACGCCGGTCGCTACGGCAGGCAATGACCTGGCCCAGTGGGTATCCCAATCGATCGCCGATGGCACCGTCTTTGCGCCCGGCGAGGCCTTCACCATCACCTGGCGTCTAAAAAACGTCGGCACCACCACCTGGTCGGTTGCCTATATGCTGCGCTTTTACAGTGGCGACGCCTTCGGCGCGCCCCCCGAAGTCCTGCTGGGGCGGGTGGTCTTGCCCGGCGAAACGGTGGACATTTCGATCCCCATGAAGGCGCCCACCCGGCCGGGAGATTACCGCAGCGACTGGGTCATGTCCACCGAAAATCGCAGCAATTTCAAAGAGCCGGTCTTTCTGAAGATCACGGTTGCAAATCCGCCGACGCCGACCCCCACAGCGACGCCTGCCCCGACTACAACGCCCTGACCCGTGCGAGATGACCCCGCCCTGCGATGGATAAAACGCAGGGCGGGGTGTTTTACAGCCTCCAGTAGAGGCCTGCGCTGCGCTCCAACAAGCGATAATCAACCAGATAGCGCCGCAGCGCGGCGGTGTCGATATGGTAATGCCCCAAGATCTCGTTGACCTGCTTCTCGGTGTAGCGCTCGCCGGGCTGGAAGGCCCGCGTCAGGTACCGCAGCACCACCAGCAATTTTTTCTCTTGCACCGGCAGCGCCTTGAGCCGCCCGTCGGTGGTCATGAAGTCGCTCAGCACCTTGCGCTCGTAGGCCTCGCCGTCGAAATCCTGCAGATCGGGCTTGCGTTGCTCCCCGGCCAGCACTCGCTGTGAGAGCTCGTTCAGTCCCTGCGTGTTCAGACGATAGCGCTGATTCCCATGGCGAGCGGCGATTGGATCGTCGCCCTGCGCCTGGATCAGGTTTATCGCTTCCAGCCGTTCCAGGTGGCGCAGCACGGTGTAGGGCGGCAGGCGCAGCCGTTCGGCAATCTGCGCTGCGTCTGCGGCTGCCATCGACAGCATCCCGATGATTTGCAGCCGCTCGGCGTTTGCCAGCGTTTTGAAAAACTCCAGTAATGTCTGATCTTGTTCTTCCATGGTACACCTTAGCGGTTCATTTCGTAGATAGCATCGGCTATGCTGCATGCTTTGACTTCGCTCTGCATGGCCGGCGACCTATTCGGGTCGCCAGTAGTCTCCGCCGCCGCCCTGGCGCTTCAGCCAGCCATAGCTCACCAGCTCGCGGCGCAAGGTGGCAGTGTCTTCGTGAAACTGGCTCAATAGCTGATTGACCTGTTTCTCGCTGTAGCGCACACCCGGCTCGAAAGCCCGCAGCACGTAGCGCAGGATGGCCTCGAACTTCTTGCGCTGAGCGGGGAAGGCCCTGATCCGCCCATCTGGGGTGGTGAAGGTGGCGATCACTTTGCGGTCGTAGGCGTCCATGTCCACATCCGCCGCCACGCCGGGGAGCGTCTCCTGCGCCAGCAGCCGGCGCGCCATCTGCTCCAGGGCGGCGCGCTCCAGGCGATAGACGTTGTAGTAGCTCTCCGCACGAGCAGAAACCAACCCTACATGAGAGAGATACTGCAAGTGGTGCGAGACAGTCGAGGGGCGCAAATCCAGCATCTCCGCCAGTTGCTCCACCGTCAGCGGCTGGCGCGCCAGCACTCCCAGGATGCGCAGGCGGTTGGCATCGGCCAGCGCCTTGAAGAACTCCAGCAGCTCTTGCATCGAGGTGTCTGGCGTTTCGCCGGGCTGGCCCGGAGGGAGGGGGGAAATCGGGTTCATAGCAGCAAATCTCGTCAATCCATTTCGATGTTTATCGAAATGGATTATATGTGGATCGAAATGTTTGTCAAGGGTCGGCAACAAACTAACCCGGCAAACGTCGGGTTTGCCGGGTCTCTGTTCAGATCATCCGTATTCTGCAGCGTTCGATCCCGCTGCTTGGGGCGTGAGGTCGAGCAAAAATATCGCAGGGTGCCGATCAGGGCATCTTAAAACCGTACTCCTCCAACACCGACTTGGGGAATTCGAACCGGACGGTCTTGAGCGGATCGACCACCTGGCAGAACTTGAGCTGACCAACGAGGCTCATCAGCATGCCTGCATCGTTGAGCGGTATCTTGGCGAAATCGGTTAAGAACTGGGCCATGCGGTGAATGGCGCCACTTACAGCTTCGTCCACGGTGGGGGCGGAGTAGATCGTCGCCACCAGTTCGCTGGTCTCCACGAAAGGCGTAGGCAGGCCGGGCAGGTGCACCACTTCAGCTTTGAAACGCACTGCGCCAGGGGTCTCTGCGCCGCAGACCACGATCTCGCCGTCGCCCATGGCCGCATGCAGGTCGCCAGCGCCGAACATGGCTCCTTCCACTCCCACTGTAAAATATACCCGGTTGCCTGCGGTGATCAGGGTGCAGTCCATGTTGCCACCGTGGGCGCCCGGTGTGCCGGTGGGCACCTCCTGATCGGCAGGGGCGACGCCAATTACGCCGACCATTGGACGGGTAGGGACGCGCACCCTGTCTTTGAAGACCACCTCATTCCCTTCTCGTCGGAGAATCGCGGTCTCCATTTCCGTAATCACATCGCCCAATGCTCCTTCACCGGGGATAGTGACCATGCTGGACTGCGGACCGACCTCCAGATCGAGCAGATCGATGCGTAACACATCGCCGGGTTTAGCCCCCTTAATGTAAAGCGGCCCGGTAGCCGGGTTGACATGACTCCAATCCAGAGAATCTACCAGGTCAGTTGGTCTCTGGATCTGGCCTTCGAAGCAGTCGTGAGTTTGCAGAAGCACCTCTTCACCCTGGTCAACTTCAGCCACAGCCTTGAGGTGCGGACCAAAGGCAAAGAACACCTTGTCACGAGAAATGGTGATTGTCATTGTTACCTCCAAACCTTTAACAAGTGGTTACATAGGCGCAAAGTTCACGCACCTATAGCTTGCTTGCGAATTCTGCATCTGCGATCAGGCGGGCATGCCGCTAAGGCCAGCTTCGGCGTTGAGCTTCGCCCACATGGCGCGATAGGCAGGATCCTCGAATTTCAAATCTCTGCGCTTGCGAAGGCGAGCGATCCAGGCTTCGGTCGCATCCATCGCCACGCGAAAGCAGTAATCCATGAAGTCTTTTTTCTCAGCCGGCGTGCCTCGTTTGACCGACTCTGCCTGAGCCAGGAACTCCGCCTCGATCTGGTCGAAATCGGCGCGAATCTCGGGGACCAGATGCTCGAAATCTGCCATGGCGCGGCGGTGGAGCAGTTCGTGTTTCCACCACAGCGAACGCGGATCAAAATGCTCGGTGGGATAAGGGCCGATATCGGGCAAATCCATACCCAGGAAGACCGGCTTGAATATCGAAACGCAGGTGCCAGAGGTGCCTGTGACCCAGGCCATCACCCCGTGAGGACCGACATCGGTCACCATGACCCCGTCGGCCTGCCACCAGCGATTTTCCTGGGGCCCAGCGTGAACGCAGATATTGCGATGGGTTTCTGCTTTGGCGGGATGGTATCCTTCGCCATGATGGCGCATGATCTCGAAGATTTTCTGCACCGAAATGTTGCCCAGGGCAGACGCCAGGCCGTTATAAGTGATTGCCTGGCGCACCGGCGAGCCCAAAGTGGGAGGCACTTCGGGCAGGGCGAAGGTGCTGGCCCAGTCGATCTTTTCGTCGCCCGAGGCAGCGGAGCACATATCCCAATCGCGGCCGATCCCCAGCATGTTGGAGATCGAAGCCACCGCCTCCACTTTCTTGACCGCCCACTTGCGACCAGCAGTTTCCAGGATGTAGGCTTCGTTCGGGTCGGCCATGATAAAACTGCTGTCGAAATGGGAATTGCCTTTGAGTTCCGCGCTGCCGCCTTGACCGTACCGCTCCAGCAGATCGGTCATGATCTGGATCGCTTCCTGGCAGTTCCTGGCGCGCTCCAGTCCGATGCGCATCAAATCGGGGCCGATGATGCCGTCCTTCTCCTCATCCATCTGGGTGGTGTACACAGCCTCCTCGCCCATTGATAGACCGTATTCGTTGACGCCAATTTCGCAGCCATAAGTCCAAAAGGCCTTAGTGAGCAGAATTTCATAGGTTTCTTCGGCTTGAGGAATGACCAGGTGAGTAATCCGGACAGCCTCGCCCTTGAGGTGTTTTTGACGAGGGATGCGCACCAAAGCATTGGCTTCATTGACCTCGCAGTCGGCGCTCTTGGCAAACAGCATGGTTTGGTCCAGCGTATAGGCAGGTAGCGCAACAAACGTATCACACATGAGAGCCTCCTTTCACTTTTGCGGAAGGTTGATCGAGATCGCCAGCAGCTTTTGGCTTCCTGACCAGACGGGGCCAGCTTATTTCGCGACTGCCCAGGATGCCGGCCGGCCGGAACACCAGGATCAAGATCAAGACAATGGCCAGGACTACTTCGGTAAAGCCAAAGAATCCCTGGGGAAAGATCTGCAAGACGTTGATTTGATTTTCAATCGCCCGCAGGATCTCACGCGCCGCAGTCACGACCACCGTTCCAACCACAGCCCCAGAAACACTGTAAGGCCCGCCAATCACCAACATGGCCAGAACCACAAATGTCTCGGTCAGGTAGAAGGAATAAGGGGAGAAGGAAGTGATGAAATGCGCCCAAAGGGCACCGCCAGCTCCGGCAATGAAAGCGCTGGCAACAAAGGCCAGCCAGCGCATCATCACCATGTTAATGCCGATCGAGGCCGCGGCGTAGGCGTCATCACGCGTCGCACGCAGGCGCAAGCCGATCCGAGACTCTTTGAAGAGATAAACAGCAAAGATCGTAATCACGCAGAAGATCACGCTGGTCCACAGGGTGGTGTAAAAATCCACACCAAACAGGGTGCGTGGGCCGTTGGTGACCCGGTCCCAATGCACCATTACCACATGGGTGATCACCAGCAGGGCGAAAGTGGTAATAACTGCCGCAGCATCGGAGAGGCGCATCAGTGGGTAACTGATCACCGCGGCGACAAAGGTCGCCAACAGCGCGCCGATCAACACTGAGGGCAAAAAGGGCAGGTGGATGGGGATCAGGAAGGGGTACAAGTTGGCATTGCTCAATTCTTTGGCGGTAGGCGTCATAGAGAACAGCACACTGGTGTACGCGCCGATCCCCATGAAGCCAATATGGGCAAAAGACAGGATGCCGGAATTGCCCATAAAAAGCTGCAGACCAAGCACCAGGATCATGCTGACAAACATGACCGTGACAATGCGCACCAGCAGGGAGGCCCCGATTAATTCGGTGACGACGGCCAATAGCAAAACGCCAGTCGCTAATGTCAGCGGCGTGTTCAGGGGTTTGAGGCGTTCGACCAGGTTCATCCGACACGCTCCACAGAGGTCTTGCTGCGAATCAGGCCTTCCGGCCGGAACAGCAAGATGATAATGACGAAAATGAACATGAACGCCTCACGGAATTCCAGCAAGTCTGGCGGTAAAAAGACGCCCAACAAGCTGATGATAATGGCATAGACAAAACCCCCGACCACTGCGCCGGTCAGGCTGCGCATACCGCCGATCACAGTCGCCACGAAAGCTACCAACAGCGGCGGCGCGCCCAGGGTGGGCGTGACCGAGGCCGAGCGACCAATCCAAAAGATCGAGACGATACCCGCCATAATGCCGCTAATGGCAAAAGCGGACGAGATGACCGTGTTGGCAGGCACACCCAACATACGCGTCATGCGGAAATTATCTGCCGCAGCTCGAAGTGCAATGCCCAGGACCGTGCGCTTGAGCAGCAGGGTAAGCAGCGCCAGCATAACTATGCTGGTGAGGATAGTGAGAATGTTGCGCCAGGGTACATCGGTGCCGGCAATCAATACGCTCTTCTGGAAGATTTGCGGCAGGGTGACGGCCCGGGCGCGAGGCGAGATGATCAACAAGGCAGCGTTTTGGAGCAAAGTGCTCACTGCGAAGGAGGTGATCAACATTGCGGTGAGGGATTTCTCTCGCACCGGACGGAAGGCCACCACTTCGGTCGCCAGACTGGTGAGCATCGAGACGATGACGGCCAGGAAAGCAACGAACAGCCAGGGAATGGGCGTGAAGCCGGTCAGTAGGTATAGAGTGTAGCCGCCGATCATGATCAACTCGCCGTAGGCGAAGTTCACCAGACGAAGAATGCCATAGACAATTACCAGCCCCAAGGCCAGCATTGCGTACAGGCTGCCCAGACTAAGTGTGTTGATGACGAATTCCAAATTGATCAAGGAAAAGCTCCTATGAGTTGGCCCGATGTCTGTCACCCATGTAGATGCCTTCGATATCGGCATGGGTGCGCAATTGGTCTGGAGTACCTTGACTCTCGATCAGTCCGGTATTCAATACATAAGCCCTGTCCACAATTTCCAGCGAACGATCTACATTCTGCTCGACCAGCAAGATGGTCACACCAATTTGATGTAAACGAGCGATTAACTCGAAGATTTGGTCCACCAGAACCGGCGCCAGCCCCAGAGAGGGTTCGTCCAACATGAGCAGACGCGGGCGGGACATGAGGGCGCGGGCGATCGCCAGTTGCTGCTGCTCGCCGCCGGACAAGGTTCCGCCAGGTTGTTGCAAGCGCTCTTGTAGCACCGGAAAGAGGCCGAAGACTTCTTCCAGGCTGCGCCTGTACTCGGCGCGGTCTTTGCGCAGGAAGGCGCCCAAGCGCAGGTTTTCCTCGACCGTCAGGCTGGGGAAGATCTCCCGTCCCTCCGGCACCAGGGCAATACCCAGACGAGCGATTTGTTCCGGCGTCTTGCCCAGGATCGATTCACCTTGAAATCGGATCTCCCCCTGCCAGGGTCGCACCACTCCAGCGATGGTGGCAAGGGTGGTAGATTTACCGGCTCCGTTGACACCCAAAAGGGCAACCAACTCGCCTTCCTGGACTTCAATGGAGATGCCGCGCAGGGCGGTGATGGCCCCATAACGAGCATGGACGTCCTTCAATACCAGCACAGTCAGCCTCCTGCAGCGGTCTTTCCCAGATAAGCCTGGACAACAGCCGGGATGCGGCGTACTTCTTCTGGTGTGCCCTCGCCGATGGTCTTGCCGTAGTTCAACACATGCAGACGATGGCACAGGCGCATGATCAAGTGCATATCGTGTTCCACGATCAACATGCCCAGGTTTTTGCGTTCTGGAATGGCCATCAATGTTTGAAGCAATTCTTCACTCTCTTCTTCGTTGAGACCGGCTGCCGGTTCGTCCAGGAAGAGGAACTTCGGCTGAGTAGCCAGGGCGCGCGCCACTTCGACTCGCCGCTCCAGGCCATAGGGCAGCGCGCCAGCGCGCATCTCGGCCCAGCGGGCAACACCGATCTCCTCCAGTACTTCGAGAGCTCGTTTGCGCGCTTGCGGACGGGAGAGGCCAAAACTCACCGCCGCCACTTCTACGTTCTCCAAAACGGTCAACTCGCGGAACAGGCGAATGGTCTGAAAGGTGCGCGCCAGCCCGGCGTGGGCAATCTGGTAGGGCTTCTTATTGGTGATCTCCAGCCCATCCACAAAAACATGTCCACTGGTGGCCGGTAACAGGCCCGTCACGACGTTAATCAGGGTGGTTTTTCCGGAGCCGTTAGGCCCAATCAGGCCAAGGATCTCGCCGCGCGACAGGGTTAAGCTAACGCCATCCAGGGCGCGCAAGCCAACGAAATGCTTGCATAAACCCTGGATGATCAGCGCATTATGATTGGAAGTTGTAGCAGAAATATCAGGCATTGATGTGTATTGCTTGGGGATTTTGTGAAGGCAGAGCCGCCTTCACAAAATCCCCTGGAAGAAGTTTCGAAACTCGACTGTTTGTCTTTTGCTACCCCCTCAACAGCCCAATCATGGGGCAGGCTGGCTTTCAGGCATCAGCCATCCCAGAAATTCAGGCACACCGGCATTCAGCCTGACCATTGCAGCTTGCTTGTGGGTCTCATGACCTTTATCGGCTGGCTCCCAATCCAACTGTCCGGTGAGCAGGTCCCAGGTATTGTCTTCCATGGCCTTCGCCATGGCTGCGCCATCAGTGCTGCCAGCCTTCTCCATGGCGCCAGCCAGGATGTGGACCACATCCCAGCCCGTGGCGGCCCACATGGCCTCAGGCGGGCCCCCGTATTTGGCTTCATAGGCTTTGAGAAATTCGGCCATTTGCGGGGAAGTGTCGGGCGAAACCCAAGTGTGGGTGACAAAAACAATGTCGTTGCCGTACTCTGGGCCAAGCGCCTGGAATAAACCGGGGTCATCGTAAGAGTCGCCGCCAACAATGGGTTGGGTGATACCCGCCTCGCGCATCGTGCGGATGATCAGGCCCAGGTCTGGCATATAAGAGGAGATGTAGAAGAAATCGGGCATTTCGGGCAGAGCTTTGATGCGGGCGAGTTGGGCGGAGAAGTCGGCTGCGCCCTGGGTATATTTCTCCTCGAACAGGACTGTGCCGCCCAAGGTCTTGAAGTGCTGAACGAAGTACAGGCCGAGATCCTTAGTGTATTGAATGAAGTCATCGGTAACGACATAGACGGTGTCCCAACCTTGTTCGCGAGCGTATTGAGCCGCAGCGGCGCCCATGGTCGTGTTCCACATTGACATTGTGAACTGCTTATCTCCCAGAGCTTTGGAACCAAAAAACGGGGAGGAAGCGGCTGGGGAAATGCCCACAAGACCGGCTTTCTGGGCTTCCCGGCTGGCAGGTCCGCCAAAATCGAAATCACTGGGGGTAATGATGGCTTTGGCACCCTGTTCGATGAGCTGCACGGCCGCGTTGCCTACCGTCACCGGATCGCTCTTGCCATCCAGGTTGATCAACTCCAGTTTCTTTCCCAGCACACCGCCCTTCTTGTTGATCTCTTCCACGGCAAGTTGAGCGCCCTTCAGGGCCGGTTCATCCAGAGGCGCCTGAATGCCAGTCAGACACAGGGCAGCGCCGATCTTGATGGTCTCTTCCTGTTGAGCCCCACCGCATGCAGACAGAAGCAAGCTCAGGATCACCAAGCTGGCCACTACAGTCCATAAACGCGTCTTATTGAACATGTCTCCTTCTCCTTTGCGAATAGGTTAGTCAATAGCTGTTGGGAGTTTGACCACGAATGTGAACGCTCGTCGCCGGACAGTCAATGATATTCAATTCTGACAAAGATCAACGGCAGGAAAACACTTGCTAAAGTTGCCCAATCCTATCATAATGGCATCGGGTATGTCAAGATTTCGATGTTGAAATTCAGACATGAGTTGGGACAGGGTGCTGAACTATGGCGGTGAACGATGCCAAAGCGGCGTTGATGATCCTGCGCCACTCACCAGGCGGAACCGACCATTTCTGCTTGAG
>CAZCYV010000042.1:0-8535 GCA_964503145.1 uncultured Anaerolinea sp.
GCCGCCCGGCGCAGCCACCATCAACGGGTCCATGCGCCGTTGTCGAAAGGCTTCAGCATAGCGGGATTGGATCTCTTGCACCAGCAAACCCTGCCATTCTCCCTGATGGATCTCTCGCAATCGCGGTTCCAGCACAATCAGAATACGGTCGCCTTTGGCTCGCGCAATGATCCGCGCCACCTCAGAGGCGCGGATCAGGTCAGAAGTGTAAATGGCATCAAAAGGGACCTCAGCCAGCTTTTCGGCGACCTGGCGCGCCTGCTCGCGGCCGCGATCGTTTAAAGGCACATCCGCCTGCCCCTGCCAGCGGCCTTGCCGATTCCAGTCGGTCTCACCATGGCGGATCAGATAAAGCCGGGTCAAGAGAAACTTCGCTCCCGATACTCCCTAATCTGGATCATCGGCGGGCGTTCCAGTTCGATGATCTCTTCGACATCCAGATAAAGGCGTCCAGATCCATAGCGGATCAGCTTCAGCGACCGATTAGCATCATCCAGCAAACACAGCCCCTCGTAGGTCTCTAACTTGCCCATCACAGTCTGGATGATCTCGAACGACATCTTGCTCAGCGCTTCGATAGGTTGATTGTGATGAATACGCTCTTGCAGATCCACCTGGGCGATGGCGCTCAGACCGGCATTTTTGAGCACGTCGATCAGCAGGCCGATTTCGACGCCATAACCCGAAGCGAAGGGCAATCGCTCCAGGAGCGCCCGGCGGCCGCCATACTCCCCAGAGAGCGGCTGGATCACACCCGAAAGCTCCGGGAAGAACAGATTGAGCAGCGGGCGGGCGGTTAGCTCGGTCACCCGCCCACCACCGCCAGCCTGGATTCGCTCGCCGACCTTGATAGGCCGACGGTAAAAGCCTTTGACAAACCTCACCGCCGGGTTTGCCAGCAAGGGGCCAACCAATCCGTAGATGAAGCGGGGATGGATGTTGACGATATCCGTATCGATCCAAAGGATGATATCACCCCGAGTGAGGTACAAGCTTTTCCACAAGGCCTCGCCCTTGCCCCGCCTGGCGCCGTATTGCGGCAATGTTTCCTGGTGGATGTAAACCGGCACGCCCAACGATTCGGCAATGGAACGGGTTTCGTCGGCAGAATTCGAGTCGATCAAGACAATCTCATCCAGGATGGGGACTTCATCCATCAGCGGGCCCTTGATCGTCTGGATGACGTTGCCGACCGTATCAGCTTCGTTCAGCGCAGGCAGCGCCAGGCTAATGGTCACATTTTGCCTGCGTTTGAGCCGCAGCAATTCTTCCAGATCGGCAAACTCATCGGCGTGATAGGTGTTTTCCGCGAACCAACGATCGACCAGCACCGAGATAGCGCTCTGGCCAACGCTGGCTTGAAGAGCTTCACCCGGCTTTGCCCGCCGCGATTTGACAATGATCGTGGCAGTTGGACATTCCTCCAGCAACCGCGCAGCTACGTTCCCCAGGCCCGGTGGCCCATCTGCCTGAAGCGCGCCAGCGCCTGCAATCACCAGATCAAAATCTACCGCTCGTTCCAAGATCGTGCTTGCTGGATCATCACTATATATCCTCAGTTTTTCGATCTCGGGCAGATTTTCCAACACCCGCGCCAGACCGCGAAAGGGCAGTTCGGGCTGCACTAACCCTGGCGCGGAAGTTATATTGAGGGAGCTCAGCTGGGCCTGAGATTCGCGAGCAATCGCCAGTCCCACACGCAGCGCCAGTTCTGCGTTTGAGCCGCCGCGGATGGCAACCAGAATCCTGCGCAGGCGCGACGGCAGCGGGCCGCGCACGATGGATAAATCACACTGCAAGGTATTAAGAACCTCTTCCAGGCTTGCCCCCATCGCTCTGAAATCGTCGGGCCAACCCAGCATCAAAAGATCAGGATTGTCATGTTGCAAGACGCCGCGCAGTTCATCCAAAGGGGAATAGGACACGGTTACACGAGAGCGCCCACGGGTTTTGACCGCTTCGCTTAGCTCACGGAGCCTGCGGCGCGCCATCTGAGCATGAAGAGCACCCATGCTCAGCGAAAGTTTTGGATCGACGCGCACGAAGCCAGCCAGGCGGACGGCCTGCCTGCCACCGATTGCCAGCGCCGCCTGGAGCGTATCCTCCGGGGTGCAGTCCCACATCAATGGAACCAGAATCCTGCGAAAACTATGGTTAGCATATTTGCGGTTCATATCAATTCTTCCAAAAGAGGGGCAATATATTGCTGGTAGACTTTTTTCCAGCTATATTTTTGTCGCACGCGAATCTTCAACCGGTAATTCGGATCGGTCATCAATGTGTCATGGATCGCCTGCGCCAGCTCAGAGGGATTTGCCTGGGGTGAAAAATAGATCACGTCATCGCTGCCCAACTCTCGCAACGGAGGCAAGTCGGTGCAGAAAACCGGCAATCCGATCAAGCCGGCCTCCAAAAGCGGCAAGCCAAAACCTTCCTCTTGGCTGGGCAAAAACAGCCCATCCGCCAGGCGATAAAAATCGGCAATCACCGCATCAGGGATGAATTCCTGCGTCAATTCGGCCAGAAAGCAGACCACCTGTTCCAGGCCTAAGTCCGCACGCATCTGACGCAACTGGGATAGGTATTCGAGATTGGCGGGGTTATGCGGCCCAAGCGGGCCGGTAATGACCAGCCTCGCCTGGGGCATCATTTTTACCAAATAGGTTAGGGTGTGTATCGCCAGCTCGATATTCTTGCGGCGGGTGATGCGCACCGGCAACAGTAACAGCGGAGCGGCCGATAGCAGATCCAGCGATTCGATCCATTCGACAGTCTGCGCCTCCAATTTCAGAAAGCCCTCCAAATCGATGCCATTTGGAACCACTCGAATGGCCTTCAGCGGCAATCCCATCAATCGGGCAAGTTCCTGCCGGCGCAACTCAGAGATAACCACCTGCTGCACCCCGGGCCAGGGAGTGCGCAGGATGCTCCACGGGTAACCAGGATGCAGTTCGCCCTGGTAGCGCGGCGTCGTCCAGGCCAGATCGTGATGCCAGAGCACCACTGCCGGCGCGCCAGGCCGGGCAGAAAGCTGTTGCAGCGCCGCAGTCAAGGCCAGGTTCTTGTTCAAAGAACCCACATTATGCGCAATCAGGACATCCAGATCTGCTGCGTGCACCTCAAGCAGGGCTTGCAGATCGCCAACCAGGCGGGCAAACCCAGGCGGCACATGGCCTCGATCCAGTTCGGCTTTAATTTCCAAAACTTGGGGGTGCAACGAATCCACCTGGGGGATCAAGGCGAACTCCACCCGGGGATCGGTTTGCGCGCCGCGCCCCGCCAGAATGCGCACCCGATGACCAGCATCAGCCAGCCGGCGGGCATGTTCACCGATGACCTTTTCCACGCCTCCTACGACCGGCGGCGCAGCGTAATGCAATAAGCCAATCTTCATCGTTGTCCTTCTTTCAAAACATTGCCGCGAAGGGCATCTTTCAGCTATCTGCCGGTTCTTCGCCGTTGTCTCCATCTCTGCTCGCCTGTATCGCAAGATCGATAAAGACCGCAGCAGACCAACCAAAGATCGGGGCTGCCTTGGGAGGGTTCACCCCGGTGATCGGGTTATAGTATTCATAGATATCCGCATGTTGAGAGATCATCTTCAACGTGCGCTGGCGCAACTGCTTTGCCAGGCGCGGGTAGCCGGCGCGCTCCAGGCCTTCGATGAACAGATAGTTGATATTGATCCAGCTTGGGCCGCGCCACATCTGATCGGGATCGAACTTGAGGTCACTCAGAGCGACGCTGGGGAGGGGGTAAGGCGTCCAAAACTGGTTCTCGTCCACCAGGTTAGCCACCAGACGGCGAGCGACCATCTCGGGCATGCGCCCGGTCAACAAAGGGTACAAGTTGAACAGAGTTCGCACCTTCACTTTCTGTCCATTGTGGAAGGCCCAAAACATGCCCGCGTCTTCATCCCACATCCGCGCCAGCATCCGCCGGGCAATTTCATCGGCTAAGCGACGCCAATGGTCTGCTGCCTGAGACTCGCCAATCGCCTCGGCAATGTTAGCCAGCGCCTCCTGTTGCAAGCATAGATAGGTGTTCAAATCGGGGGACTCGACCGGCATGCCCTCGTCCCACAGCGGGCTGTCATCCAACCCGGATGAGAACGGATGTTGATATTCGCACAATCCATTGCCATCCAGATCGTTCTTCTCGAACCACCAGCGATTCCAGCGCACCAGAGGCTCATAGATTTCATTCAGAAATTCACGATCCTGGTTGACCTGGAACAACTTCCAGGCAGCCCAGGCCACCAGAGGCGGTTTGGTGACATCCGCATCCACCGGGAAATCCAGGTGGGTCACCAGTCCCTCGTCATGCACTGCATCCGGAAGCATCCCATCCTCGCGCTGGTGATCCAGCAAGATGCGCAATTGGTCCTGCGCCAGGTTTTGGTTCACATGGCGATAGGCCAGGGCATGAAAATAGGCATCCCATTGCCATACGCCAAGATAATAAAACTTGGAGGGAGTCATCGCTTCGCGAGTGGTGTAATAGCGGGTGGAAATCAGGCCGGCGCGCATCACCCACCAGGCATAGTAATACTGTCTCTGATACTCAGGCAAGACAGGCGGTGCTGAGGCAAACCATGCTTCCCAGCGCTGAGCCGCAGCTAATAAGGCAGCCTCGGGATCAGGGATATAGCGATTTAGCCCCAATCGTGGGGTAATATTGAGCAAGAGGGCATCGCCCTGGGCGGCATCCACCAGCAGCTTGGCCCGCTCCAGTTCGCCCTCCAGGACATCGATCTGGTTCGAGAGAATTTTAGCGCTGGTGGTGTAGGCCACGTTGCGTTGGATGCGGCCGGTAATTCGCAAAACCCCGCCGCGCCGATCCGTCCGGAATTGATCCACATGCGCCAGAAAAGTCAGGCCGTATCTGCCTGGCGGCAAGGTCAGGAGCAGCGTCTCAATATCCAGGTAGAATAGCCTGAACAGCCCCAACTGGGTCTGGATTTCCAGGCAGTGAGGATAGGTGGTGACCTGCATTTCCAGCGGGGCGCCCTGTTCGTCGGTGAGGCGCAGCCCCTCCAGGATTGGCGGTCGGCGTCGATAACTCGAAAGCTCTCCAGAGCGATTGTACCAACGCTCTGCCAGGCGAATCAGAAAGCCATCCCCGTTTTGATATACCAGCAAGCGAGAGCCTCGTTCGGTAAACGGTGCATGACGCAGATCGATGCGGTCTTTGAGCAGGCTCAGATATTGAAAGCTATTCATCCAGGTCTTGATCCTCCCCAAAACACATGCTCAGCAGGGTCTGCAAGCGACGGCGCAGCATCCGATAGGAATAATGAAGCTTGCCCAACTGGTAATTTTGCTCTGTGATCGAAAGCCTCAAATTCGCATCCTCCAGGATTTGCAGCGTGTGATCTACGGTCGACTGGGTGATAAAACCATCGAACTCGATGACCTTAAATCCCTTAGGCTTGATATCCGTGTTGAAAATCGAATAATTGTTGACCACGATTGGTTTGCGGAAGTAAATTGCCTCAAGAAAAGCATTGCCGAAACCCTCGACAGTCGAAGGATAAGTCACCAGGTCAGCCGCATGATAGGCGTCCCACAGGGTGTACACTTTGCGCCCATCTGCCAGCCTGCCGCGCTTCTCCTGGATAGCGTCGGACACAAAGCTCACTTTGACTTCCACCATCTCAGCATAATGCTTCAAATAGATCTCATATTCGTAGCCTTCGTCGCCGCTCGCATGAGAAATCACCAGATGAGCTTTCCGACCCAAACGCCGGATCAGTTCGATAGCATGCTCGATACCCTTGCGCTGAACGACGCGAGTGGGCTGGAGGAAAAAATATTCGTCCTGCAAAATACCAAAATCCGAGCGCATCGTGTCAATGTATTTCCCCGGATTTGGCGGTGGATGATCGAAATCCATCACATTAGGGATGATCATGGATGACACGCCAGTGCGCAGGCTGAGCTGCTGCGCGGCCGCGGTATTGATCACCACATGGCGGATCGAAGGCAACTGCGGCGGGAAAGCCGTGCTGAGATAATCCCACACACAGTTGTGCAAAAAGCGCTTACGCTCCCAATAGAAATCATGGTGGTGGGCAACCACCGGCATTCCGGTCTCCGCAATGAATTCGGTGAGCGCCAGACCAAGAGGGATGTTAAGAGGGATGGTCAACGCATTTTCGACGATCAGCAGGCGGATGCCGAATCTGGAGACAAATTCATACAGGCGCCGCTTCAAATGAGCTTTTAGCGCCTCGACCTTTTGCGTAACTTCCGGCGGACGACGTGCGTTGGCGAAAGCGACCCCATATATCTCCAGGATTTCGGGGTGCTTGAAGTGCGCCTCGGGAACCAGGAAAGCGTAAGACGTTTCTTTCTCGTCGCAATCGCCAGCGAATAAATAGATCGGGTAGCCGAGCGTCGAAAGCACCTGTATCCACTTTTCCGCTTCCATTGAGACGCCATCATGGCCGCGAAAACGCGTCGAAACAAAACCGATTGGGTGTTTCTTAAGGCTCATCTTCTCGACAATTGCACCTTTCGGCATCTCACGAAATTAATCATGCCAACTCTAACGCGACCTGCATCATTCTGCCCGCACGATCCAGCAAACCTGATAAGGCAACAAATCGATAGAGAATATTTCTTCTCGTTCGATCAGAGTCCCTGAGAGTAGATCTCGTAGAGGGCTGTCCAAAGAAGGCGGCAGATCGCTCCTCTCCACATGTGCGGTCGCTGGCTGTGCGGTTACATTGACCAGACACAAAACCGCCTCACGCTCCCCAGGGGCCAGGCGCGCCAGAGCAAAAACGCGTCCATCGGTCGGCAACACACGTTGCGCGCCATGTGGGTGAAAAGCCGGGTGCAAAGCCCTCAGGCGTAACAGTTGCGCCAGACCCTGAAAGACCATGGCACGCTGCGCGCCCGGTATCGCCAATTCGGCATCCAAAGCCTCTCGCGAGAGCTTCTGGCGATTGATGGCGCGGTTTGCGCCGGTCTGGGCCACGCCCTCCGGCCAGCCGCTCGAACCGAACAGGCTGTGAAAGTAGATCCCCGGCACCCCTACCAGAGAGAGCATGATGGCGTGAGCAGCGACAAAGCGCGCCACCCGGAACTCGATTGGATCGGTTCCGTGAGGATCTGACAGCGCATCGAAATAGTTGATGTTCAACTCATAAGGACTCAGGCTGCCATCCGGGTCTGTCTTGTAAGAGACCAAGCCACCGTGGGCGATGGTCCTATCAACCAGGGCTTGAATCGCTGCTTCCGGCAGGATACCACGCGCAGGGTTCACTCCAATGCCGTCGTGCGACGCCAAAAAGTTGAAAAAGGTCGTCCGCTTCGATGGCAACACCAGCGCCTTCGCCCAGGCCGAGAGCGCCCGGCAATCGCCAGAATGAAACGTATGCAACACCAACGGCGGGAGGGAGAAGTTATATACCAACTGGGCTTCATTCCAGCCATTCCCAAAGTAGGACAGATTTTCCGCATGGGGCACATTGGTCTCGGTGATCAGCAGGACCCAGGGCGCCAGCCGATCCAGTACCGCGCGAAGCAACTGAACGAGGCGATGCGTTTGGGGAAGGTGAATGCAGGAAGTTCCGATCTCCTTCCACAGGTAAGCGATGGCATCCAGACGGATCAGCTCCGCGCCATGGGCGGCATAATCAAGCAGGATATCGATCATCTCCAGCAAAACAGTCGGATTGCGATAGTTCAGATCGATCTGGTCCTGGCTGAATGTGGTCCATACGGCTTTGGGCCCGGCGGCTGTATCGAAGCGGGTCAGCAGTGGCAAAGCGCGCGGCCGCGCCACTGCCGAGAGATCCGGGTCGCCGGTCACGGTGATGAAGTAATCCCGGTAGCGAGGGTCATCCGCTAAGAAACCTCGAAACCACTGGCTGCGCGCCGACACATGGTTGATCACCAGATCGAACATCAGGCGAAAGCTCTCGCCTAACCGCGCGATATCCGCCCAATCCCCCAGCGCAGGATTTACCCGACGATAATCGATCACCGAGAAACCATCATCGGATGAATAGGGGAAAAAAGGCAGAATGTGGACTCCGCTCACCACCTGGGAGAGATGCTCGCGGCAGAATTCTGCCAGCACGTGCAATGGAGGTCGCCCCGGGTCGCGAATCTGATCGCCATAGGTGATCAAGATGGCATCCGACTGGTCTAGCGGCCGTTGGCGATTGGTCTTGATAGCCTCACGGCGCTGATCCAGTTTCAGGGCATAATTTCGCAACAGCCTATGCAGTCTTTCGTGGACTGCGCCGGCCTGAGACGCGCCATAAAGCTCAACCAGATGGTCGAATAGTTGCGTATCAGCAAGAAGCTCAGACATCTTCTAAACCTTCACCAACTTTCCCGAACATTGTAACAGCAAAAGCAAAAATATTCCCCGTCCCTGGTTACGAAGGGCGACGAAGCACACAAAGGTATAAGACATTGTTTCCCAAAACGATTTGGGTACTTTCATTATAAAGGAAACCCCTGCCAAGTCAAGTTGTCCTCGTTCGAGTTATGGCCGATCTCGAATTCAGGCCTTCGG
>CAZCYV010000043.1:0-7713 GCA_964503145.1 uncultured Anaerolinea sp.
GCCAGCGAGATCATCGCCCAGCGGCAGAAAGAGCTGGCGGCGCAGAAGGAAGAGTGATGCGCTTGCCGAGGTGATGCGCAGCATTGGATTGATTGTCCACCGGCCGACACCCTTTGTCTGCCGGTGGACTTAGTTTATCCTTCCATGCGGGCTTTCAAGTTGGCCAGAACGGTTTCTGCTTCGTGTTCGTTCATCTTGTGGATGATCGGCTCAGCCAGCTTACCCAAGACTGCGCCAGGGATCGTGTAATCGACGCTCACCGAAACCCGCGTGCCGCCGTCCTCCGCCCGGTAAGTCCAGATAAACGTGCTGGGGATGCCGCTCTCGTTCTTGTCAACGATGCGTTGGTTCTTGACAAATTCGGTCCATTCTGCCTTGCCATCGAAACGCACCCCGGCCATCTTGTAGGTCCAATCATAGCAGTAGCTGCCGTTGGGCAAGGATTGTACGTTCCGAACCTCCTGCAGGCTGGGCCAGATTTCCGGCAGGTTTTCGGGCTTAGACATAAACTCGAAAACCTTCTCCACCGGAGCATTGATCGAGATGGATTTTTCGATCTTAGCCATGGCTCTTACTCCGATACTCGAATAGCTGATTTTCTCTAAACCGCCGTTTGCCGGAGACAGGAGACCCGGAATGCCGTCAGGTCTCCCTGTCTGACGTTTGATGCCGAAGCCTACTGGCCGGGCCGGATGGGCTTGGGCGTGATTGGCGACGGCCCCCATAGTTCTGCCGTCACGTTGAGGGCAAGCGTGTGCAGCTCAGACCACACCTTCTGCATCTCCTCGTTCGAATGCCAGGTTGCCCAGGCTGCCATATCGGCGAACTCATAGGTCGCCACGATCTGCTGCGCGCCGGCGGCTCCGCGGAACGCCCGGAACTCGACCACTCCCGGCGCTCCCACGGTGCGTGGCACCGAGCTTTTAATCCACTCCAGATAGGCGTCGGTCTTATCTGGATGGATGTCCCACTTCACTACAAAGAGTACCATCGTCATTCACCTCCTTTCTTTTCGGATTCCTGCAAATTATGGGGCGGCGCGCAGCACCAACGGCAGGTAGATGCGACTCCCGTGCGCTGTGATCTCACCTCCAGCCCAGAAGCCGCCGCTCAGGGTATAGCTGCCGCCGGAGAGCATTCCTGCGTCCGCCTGACCAATTGTGCCGCCCAAGGCGTAGCCTCCCTCCGTGCTGAAGGTATAGCCGCCGGCATCTACCGTGTTCCAGGCCAGATCAAAGCCGGCGCCCGTCTGAGCCAGGACGAGAATCGGTAGGAAAAGAAAGACAGCCAACAGCAGTGCAATGACCGTGAATCGCCGGGCGCTCATCGCCGTCCTGCCTTCCGTTGCGCCAGCCAGCTTAAGCCTGCCGCCATGAGCAGCGCTGCGGCGGGCAGGATCAAGGCGAGAGGTTGGTCGATGTTCTGGGTCACTTTGCCCTGCTCCAGCGCCGCGATGCGCGCTTCCAGGCTACCCAGCCTATTTTGCAGGGCAAGATTCTCCTGTTCCAGTTGAGCGATCTGATCATCCTTCTGCTGGACGAGGTGATAAAGCCCTTGGATGGCGGCCAGCGCCACGCCGTCGGCGTCCACGGTGCTGATGTGGGTGTCGTCCTCGCCGACCCCAAAGGCGGCGTGGAAATCCTGCGCCACCGGTCCGATGTGTCGGATGGAATCGTCCTGGCTCTTGTAGTTCCAGGTCTGGATGGGAATGGCGGTCAGGCGGTTCAGCAGATCGCGGCCGTCCACGGGAGCAAAGTTCTCCTTCGCCGCGCGGTCGCTGACGGAGGACCAGGCGTTGCCGCCTGCTGGAAGAAGGACCCCTGCAGTATGGGGGACGGTGGTCCAGATATAAAAGCCGTTTGTGACCCGGAATACGAAACGATTGTCGTTGACGCAAGTCTCGTCGGCGTCAGTGGCATCTGCCAGGACGAAGCAGCCCTGATTGTAGGCTTTTGCCCGCCGTCCGGCGGCGAAGCTGAAATCGCCCTGGGCTAAATTAACAGCGCCCCCGGGGACGGTGGCATAGTTGCCGCTGGCGGTGTTGCTGCTGCCCCCGCCGACGGTGGCATAGCTGCCGCTGGCGGTATTGATGCCGCCCCCGCCGACGGTTGCGGAGTGGGTGGGGGCACTGTTGACCCCGCCCCCGCCGATGGTGGCCCAGGAGCCGCTGGCGATGTTGCCCGCGCCCCCGCCGATGGTGGAAGCAAGCCCGCTGGCCGTGTTGTACTCACCGCCGCTGACGGTGGCGTAGCCCGCATTCGTTGTGTCGCTGTCACCGTTGCCGGCGCGGTTCTGCCCGCCCCCGCCGACCGCGCCATACTCATCGGTGACGCGGTTATTCGTGTTGGTCGGATCACGGGGATCGTATGGCCCGCCGCCGGCGATGGTGGCATAGGGCGCAGCCGCCAGGTTGTAATCGCCTCCGCCGATGGCAGCCGATTCCCCGCTGGCGGTGTTGCTCCAGCCACCGCCGATGATGGAAGCAGGCCCGCTGGCCGTGTTGTGTGCGCCCCCGCCGATGGTGGCGTAATCGCCACTGGCTATATTGACCCAGCCCCCACCAACCGTGGAGGTGGCACCGCTAGCGGTGTTGGTATTGCCTCCGCCGGCGGTAGCATAGTCTCTGGCATTGTTACGAAAACCGCCGCCGATGGTCGCGTAATTACCGTTGGCGGTGTTTTCCTCGCCTCCGCCGATGGCAGCCATTTCCCCGCTGGCGGCGTTGATATAGCCTCCGCCGATGGTACTGTAGCCGCCGCTGGCGGTGTTGTCGGCGCCCCCACCGATAAAGGTTAAAACGGCGCTGGCGGTGTTCTCATTACCCCCGCCGACGGTGGCATAGGGCGCATTGCCTGGTGTCCCATCGTTGTCACCCGCCCGGTTGTTGAATCCGCCTCCCACCGTGCCGTAGTTGTCGGTCACGAGGTTGACGCTGCCGGCTGCTCCCCCGCCACCGATGACGGCGCCCATGACGCCGCTGGTCACGCTGTTGCCGTAATAGCCGCCGATCACATTCGGACTGGTCGCATTCGGCTCCAGGCGCAGGGCGCGGGCGTTGTTCACCCGCAGTTCCAGGGCCTGGTTGTCCGTGGTGCCCAGGAAATGCGTCGCCGGGTTGGTGCCGCTGTTGCCGCCGAGTTGCCAGTAGCGGCTATCGGTGAAGGCGGTATTCAGGCTGAACTGGGTGCCAGCCAGCGTCAGGCCGGTGCCGGCGGTGTAGGTGGTGTCGTTGTCAACCCCGTCGGCAAAGCCGGCCGGCACGCCGCTGAGGCCGCTCCACGGTGCGGTTTTGCTGTAGAGCGCATACGGCGCAGCGGTCAATGTCTGGCGCAGGTTGAGGGCGGTGTAGCTTCCACTGCCGGCCGGGCAGCGCACGGCAATTGCCAGCCAGCGGGCGTCGCCCTGGAAGGGGGCGCTGCCGAAATCCAGGTCGGGGATGGTGAAGTAGCCGTTGCTCACAGAGACGTTGATCCTGGTTTGAGTGGCGCCGATCTGCGCTCCACCGCTTACCGCATCCCACAGGCTGAACTGAAAGTCGCAGTTGCCGTTGACCGGATTGCTGTCCTGCTTGAGCTGGCCCTGGTAGGTGAAAGCGGTGCCCAGGGCGGCCTGGATGCTCTCCTCTTCCTGGGGCGATGGCTCTTGAGCGGATACCAACGCAGCGCCTGCTAACAGGCTGAGCATGAGCAACGCGATGAGCAACCAAATCTTGCCCGACATGTTCTCTCATCTCCTTTCGCCTTATGTCCCTTCGCCGCGTGAAATTGTTGACAAGGGCGCGACGAAGTGCTCGATGAAAGCGAGAAGTTGGTGCCGGTCACGAAAAGATATTCCCTCGCCGCTTTGAACATGCTCAATCCGCCCGCGCCAGTTCCTCGTTCGACCGGAGCCTTCCCCTTGCCATTCCCACCAGAAACGAATGACGAAGGTGTTCTGCGGCTCATCTTCGTAATGCGTCATTTCATCTCCAGAGGAATCAAAAGACTACCCTTTCAAAGGGTAGTCTAGCAGACGGGTATCAAAAATCCATCAAATGGCAATGGGTGTTCAATTCACGGATCGCGCCTGGCGTATTCCATATAACGCTGTCGCTGCTGTGCGTCGGGGATGCGCTTGGCTTTGGCGGCGATGACGGCATCTGCCTGGCGCTCATGCTCGTCCGCCTCCTCGAGGAAGTCCAGCGCCCGCAGCGCATGAGCGTGCGCGCGGTACACCTGCTCGCTGCCGATCCAGCTCTCGTTGCTCTGCGATATTCGTTCAAGTGCGTGCTTTGTGTGCTCCAGGGCTGAATCTAGATCGCCCTGCGCCAGCCGGACCAGTCCTCGCTCCAATTCACCCCACACCTCGCAGGCTGCACCAGGGATCTTATTGGAAATTTGCACCGCCTCATTCGCGTGGCTGAGAGCCATGATAAGATCGCCCAAGCGACGTTCGGCGCGAGCAAGCGCCGCCAGCCCAACCGCTAGGCTCTTTCGACTTTCGCTTTCGCGCGCCACAGTAACGGCTTCGGTCAGATAGCTATACGCCATCTTGGGTTGACCAGCGGCAAGTTCCACCAGCCCCAGACCGATGAGCGCCTCTGCCAGGCGTCGGCGGTGCCGTATCAGGCGCGCGCGTTGGATGGCTTGCTTCAGCCGACGCCGCGCTTCCATCGTATCGCCAAGGTGGTAGAAGGCGAAGCCGAGCCCTAATTCAGCCGCCACTCGTCCATGTTCGGTTCGCAACCCTTGCTGCATGGAGATCGCTTGCCGAAACAAATCTACTGCGGTCGCATAGCTGCCGCGGCACAGTTCCCAGGAACCCAACTGGATCAAGCCATACGCCTCGGCGGAGCGCGCCCCGATGCGCTGAGCCAGGTGAAGATGCTCGGTCAAATACTGCTCCGCCTCGGTCAGTCGCCCCATCTCCCGGTAGGCAGCGCCGATGTCCAGCCCGGCCCACGCCATGCCGTTATAGTCGCCAAACGCCTGATGGTCGGTATAGGATGCTTGCAGATAAGCGATCGAGCGGGCGTAGTTTCCCAGGTGAAAGTGCACATAGCTCAAGATATGCGTGATGTGCCGGTGCGTCTCGCGGTCCGTTTCTGGGGTCATTTCCAGGGCGGATGCTAGGGCTATCAACGCCGGCCGGGGCTGTCCCAGGAAGTAGTGCGCAAAGCCAATCTGGGTCAGTAGATAACACCGCGCCGCTGTGTCATGCAAACGATCCGCAAGGTGCAAACCCTGCTGCGCTACGGCGATGGCCTTCTCGTACTGCGCATCCAGATTTAAATAACGGGCGCGCTGGCTTAGGGCCTGCACGTGCATATGCACATCATCGCTGGCTTCGGCTAGCGCGTCTAGCGCCGCGAGATCAGCATCGCGCTCAGCCAGGCGCGCCTGGAAAAAGCGCGCCAAAGCCCGGTCAATCAACACCTGTTGCCGCCGCTGCAGACAGTCGGCGCGAGTACAATCGGGATCGAGTTGTTCCAACAGCTGTAGCATTCGCCCCTGATGTTGCTCTGCTTCTTGCCAGGCGAATACTGCCGCCGCCTGTTGCGCTGCCACTCCGTAGTAGTGGATCGCCTTCTCCGCCACGCCGCCGATATCGAAGTGGTGCGCCAACACCCCGGCGCTGGCGCCAGGATGGGCAGATAGGCGTTCCATCGTTTTGCCGATCAATCGGTGCAGACGTTGCCGGCGGCGGTGGTGGATGGCTGCGTAGGTCACACTTTGAACCAGGTGGTGTACAAATTCATAGTCTTGCTTAACTCCTCCGCTTCCCTCGCGCAAAAAGCCGCGCTGCAAGAGTTCATCCACCGCTTGTAGCGCCGTCTCTTCATCCATCCGCTCAGCGTCACGGACCAGATCGAAATCGAAGGCGCGCCCCGCTACTGCCGCGCAGGTGATCCATTTGTGCGCCGCTGCGGAAAGATCGCTTAGCCGCGAGGCGATCAGCGCGCGGACGTTGCCGGGCAGGGGCAAAGCGCCTTCAGGCAAGGGTTTCTCTGCGAGGGCGCGCAAGGTCTCAATTGTGAAAAAGGCATTACCTTCGGTGTGCGCATACAGGCGGTTGACGAATTCAGCATCCGACTCAGCTTTGAACGCACGCCGAACAAGCTCGGCGACTGCCTCCACGGAGAGTGGTTCCAGCACGATATACCGCGCCAGACCATCGTGCGCCATTTGCGCGGTGATCCTGAAAAGTGTGTGGGGTTGACTGACATCCTCTGGACGGAATGTGCTGAGATACAGTACACGGGCGTCAACTGTTTGTCGCGCCAGATAATGAACCGCTGCAAGCGTCGAATCGTCTGCCCAGTGTAGATCTTCCAGAACGATCACCAGCGGCGCATGCGAGCTGAGTTTTCGTATAAGTGTGGCGATGGCATGGTACAGGATGGCTTGCTGATCCTGAGCTGGAGAGAAAGATGGAAACAAAGGTTGATTCGTCGAAGCAACCCTTTCCGGGACAAGGCGCGCCAGTTCGTCCCGCGTCCAGGCTGGTAGCTCCAGGGATGCAAGCCTTACCTGCTGGGTCAAGTCATGCAGGATCTCTGTCAGCAGTTGGTGGGGCAATACCCGCTCTGGTTCGTAGCAGCGTCCGCGGGCGACCAATCCGCCCTGGCGACGTACCACGGCAGTGAATTCTTCGGTCAAGCGTGTCTTTCCAACTCCGGCTTCACCGCTGATGACAACCATGCCCCCACGCCCTTGGGCTGCCTGCTCCCAGCGCACCCGCAGCGCCTCCATCTCGCGCTTGCGACCTACGAAAGGCAAGCGATCGAGTCCATCCCAGCGCGGCGGCGTCTGCGCGGGGAGCGGCTCGACCGGCAGTGGAATAGTGAAATATGCGCCAAGCAAGTTTTCGGCTTGCTGGAGCATTTCTGAGGAGGGGGGCGCAAGAAGCTCATGTTGTCGCGTTTCGCAGCAGATCTGCCATTGTCGCCGCGCCCCGGCAAGATCGCCCAATGTGACTAAGGAGCGTATCGCCGCTAGATGAACCTTTTCCATAAGCGGATCGCGGGCGAGGTACTTTTGCGCATACCTCAGCACATGCTTAGCATCACCCTGTGCTTCGTGCCAATCCATCAAGTGTCCCAACGCTTTGAGATACAGCGATTCCAGGCGATAGCGTTCCTCTATACACCAATCGTCGTAAAAACCCTCGAGAAGGTCGCCCCGGTATAGTTCAACGGCGGCAGCCAGCTCCGTTGGTTCATCGGCATAATTGGTCACTCGACACTCGAACTCGGTTACGTCGAGCCAGAATGGGCTGGTGGGATCGAATTGTACGCAGGTCGTATCGGTGATGAGATACTCTTTTCCGAGCAACCGGCGGATGCGCCACAAGGCGGTGGCGAGCGAATGGCGTGCGTGGATGTCGTCTTGATCGCCCCAGAAGACCGCGGCAAGTTCGTCACGCAGATGAGATCGTTTACAGTGAATGATGAGATAAGCCAGAAGCGATTGGGTTTTGTGCGTGGCTAAAGACGGCAGCAGTTGGTCGCCACGCCAAAGCTCCGGACGCCCAAAAAGGCAGATAACCAGGCTGGAGCGATTGGATTTCTTCGCTTGCATGCCGGTCTCCCTGCGAATATTTTAGCATCCTTTTGTAATTATACACTTTGAGTCGTAGGGAGCGGCCGCAGCGCATGAGGTGGTCATTGCTGTATATCTCGGGTCTTGCGGTGGATGGGCTGCGGGGGTGGCGGACAGGCGCGCCGGCAGCGAC
>CAZCYV010000044.1:0-6981 GCA_964503145.1 uncultured Anaerolinea sp.
GCGCACCATGTTGCCGCTGAGCCTGACCTTCGACCATCGCCTGGTGGATGGCGCTCCGGCGGCGCGCTTCCTCAAGCGCGTGAAGCAATTCGTGGAGCAGCCATACCTGTGGCTAAGATGAATCAGATTCACCTAGCAGGGAAAACTGCCATTGTCACTGGCGCAGCGCGCGGCATTGGTTTTGAGATCAGTCGCGCGCTGGCACAGGCTGGCGCCAAAGTGGGACTGGTGGACTGGGACGCGGCCCAGGCTGAGCAGGCGGCCGCGAGGCTGACCGACGAGGGTTGTCTGGCGTTGGCGTTTCCCGCCGATGTCAGCGACGAGACCCAGGTCAAAGCGATGATCCAGAAGGTCGAACAGCGTTGGGAACGCCTGGACATCCTGGTCAATAATGCTGGCATCTGCCCAATGACGCCGTTGCTAGAGATCAGCGCCGCGGAATGGGATCGCGTGATGGCAATCAACTTGAAGGGGGTCTTCTTGTGCAGCCAGGCAGCGGTCCCGATCATGCGCCGACAGCGTTCTGGCAAGATTATTAATATTTCTTCAAGCGCTGGCCAGATGGGCGGCATTGCTGTAGGAGCGCATTATTCTGCCTCAAAGGCGGGCATCCTTGGATTGACCAAAAGCCTGGCGCGCATTCTAGCGCCGGATATACAGGTGAATGCCGTCTCACCAGGGACCACGGAATCTGAAATGACTCGCGATTGGGAAGAAACCTCGATACAAAATATTATTCGCCAGATCCCGGCTGGTAGGCTTGGCCGCCCCAGGGATACCGCAGCAGTTGTCCTGTTCCTGGCCTCCGAGCAGGCGAGTTTCATCACCGGACAAACGATTAACGTCAACGGTGGATTGCTAATGATCTAGGTGCTGCGGGAGTAGCGACTTTATAAGCATCACATATCGGAGCAGCGAACTGAAACACAAACAGGAGCAAGTGCAATGAAAAGCCGACAACCGATTCAGGATCGCTTCAAAGGTAAAGTGGCTATCGTGACTGGTGGAGCGAATGGTATTGGCCGAGCAATTGTCGAAGAATTATGTAAAGAGGGCGCCCGGGTGAGCATCGCAGACCTGGACGATAGCGGCGAAACCCTGGTCCAGGAGCTGGCTGCAGCGGGCTTTGAAGCGCTTTTCATTCAAGGCAACCTGGCTGAGGAAGCATACTGCAGAGCGGTGGTTGACCGGACTCTGGAAAAATGGGGACGAGTGGATTACCTGGTGAACAATGCCTTCTCTTTCACCGCTAAAGGGCTGGACGCTACCCGCGAAGACTGGGAGCGCATCTTCATGATAGGGCCTGTGGCTTATGCCACCATGGCTAAGTATGCGATTGAGCCAATGAAGGCACAGGGTGGGGGCGCCATTGTGAATATGTCCAGCATCTCGGCCTTTATCGCCCAGCCCAATCGCTGGACCTACAATGCCGCCAAAGGCGCAGTGCACAACCTGACCAAGTGCATGGCCTTTGATCTGTCTCCATACAACATTCGCGTCAACAGCGTCAGCCCAGGCTGGATCTGGACGCGGGAAGTGTACAAAGCTGCTAATTTGGATGGCGGCGGCCGGGAAAAGTGGGATCCGATTTGGGGTGAGTTCCATATGTTACGCCGTTGCGGCGAGCCGGTTGAAGTGGCCGCGGCCACGCTGTTCCTGCTCAGCGACGACGCCTCGTTTATCACTGCCGCTGACCTGGCAGTGGATGGCGGTTATATGGGGATGGGCCCCGAAGGCCTTGGAAAACAGACGCGATTGGCAGGATCTGAATAATGAAGTCATTTGAAAGCCCGATTAGGGAGTGTATCCACCGCGATAAAGGAGGTCTCATATGACAAACTGGCAGGGACATGTCTGTATTGTGACCGGCGCCGGCATCGGAATCGGCAAAGGAATTGCCGAGGTTTTCCTGGAGGCCGGGTGTGAAGTGGTGGTCGCCGAGGTGAACCGCCCACGTGGAGAAGCGACCGTGCGCGAGTTCCAGGAAAAGTATGGGCGTGGCATGTTCGTTGAGGTGGACGTTTCAAAGGACGCCGACTGTAAACGCATGGTGGCAGAGACGATCCAGGCTTATGGCAAGGTCGATACGCTGGTCAACAATGCCGGCGTCAACTTCGTTAAGCCGACCCTGGAAATGACAGTTGAAGACTGGGACCGCGTGGTGAACGTTGATCTGCGCGGCACCTTTTTGTGCAGCAAGTACGTGCTGGAATACATGGTGAAGGCTGGACGGGGGAGCATCATTAACATCGCTTCGGTGCACACCAAAGCCACACTGGGTGGAGCAGCTCCCTATGCTGCATCGAAGGGAGGGGTGATGCAAATGACTGCTTCGATGGCGATTGAGTTTGCCCCCTATGGAATCCGCATCAACGCCCTGAGCCCGGGGCTGATCGATACCGTGATCTGGCAGCAGATCCAGGACGCGGCCGAGGATAAGCAAGCCGTCATACAGCATTGGATGGATAACATTCCCCTGGGCAGAGTGGGTACGCCTCGGGAGATGGGACAGGTGGCTTTGTTCCTGGCCTCGGACGAGGCCTCTTATGTGACCGGAGCGAACATCCTGGCCGACGGCGGCATGACCGCTAAATTGATTAACAAAGAGCGCTTTGCTTCGCGCCCGCTGGAAGGCAAATATTCTTGACAAAGATAGTCGGTTTAATGTTACACTCCTGCAACCTTGTACACATCGCCGCGATGCACTGTTTTTGCAGGATTGATGTTGTCGAATAGCAAGTATCCCGAACACCCGAAAGGAGAGAACAAGATGTTACGACTGGTCGATTTGTCCCTGGATATCTATGACAAGGCGCCGACGTTCTGGCCCGATCCGAAAACGGCCGTCTTGCCGCATCTGAAAATCGAGAACTTGAACTACAACATCACCCAACTGATTATGAGCACCCACCTGGGTACACATCTGGATGCTCCCTATCATTTCTTCGACGATGGCCTGACGGTCGAGAACCTGGACGTGCGCCGTGGTTTTGGCCCCGCATTGGTGCTGGATTTCACCCATAAGCAGCGCAAAGAGGAAATCACTGTTGAGGACCTGGAAGCCTATGGCGATAAGATTGGCAAGGGCAGCCGGCTGATTTTCCACACTGGTTGGGATAAAGTATTCCCCAATCCAGATTATTTCAGCGAACAGCCCGTGCTGGGGATCGAGACCTGCAAATGGATGGCGCAGAAGGGCGTCATCTGTGTTGCGCTGGACACGCCCACCACCTTCCCTGCTGAGTATCTTGCCACGCATCATGCGCTGTTGAACAAGCAGGCCGAGATCTTGATCATCGAAGGGTTGCGCGGCCTGGAGCGGCTGCAGAGCAAAGAAGTCATCTTAATCGCCTTGCCGTTGCGCATCGCCGGCCGAGATGGCTCCCCATGCCGGGCGATGGCAATTGACGGCGACATTGAGCCTCTAAAGCCACTTTTTGAGCAGCTTGCCTTCAACGTTGCTGTTTAATCCACCCGGGCTTTTTTGCCGCCCGCGCCGATTTACCCGATCAGGATGGTTGTGTCAATGACTGAACCCTCACCTGTACTCAAGACAAGCGGCATCTACATGGCCTTTGGCGGAGTGGATGTGCTCCGCGATGTCACTTTTGAGATCTACCCCGGCGAAGTGCATGGATTGGTGGGCGAAAATGGCGCGGGCAAATCCACGCTGGCCAAGATCATCGCCGGCGTCCACCAGCCGCGCGCCGGGAAGATCCACATCCGCAGGGATGGAGATGGATTGTCTCCGGTCGAAATCCCCAACCCCCATGTCGCCACTCAACTGGGGATTGCCCTGATCCATCAGGAGCCGTTGACCTTCCCAGAATTGGACGTAGCCGAGAACATCTTTATCGGTCGCCAGCCGATGACCCGCGGCTTTCGTCGGGTCGCCTGGGCAGAGATGTATCGGCGTTCCAATGAGATCTTGCACTCCTTGGGCGTCGAACTGGATGCCCGCCAGAAGGTGCGCGGACTGTCGATCGCCGATCAGCAAATGGTCGAGATGGCCGGGGCGCTCTCTCAAGATGCGCGCATCTTGCTGATGGATGAGCCGACCGCAGCCCTGACCCCCAACGAGGTGAAGGAATTGTTCACGATCATGCGCAAACTGCGCGATCAGGGCACTGCGATCGTCTTTGTCAGCCACCGGCTGGATGAGGTCTTTGAAATCTGCGACCGCATCACCGTCTTGCGGGATGGCGAGCTCATCGGCACGCGCAAGCCCGGTGAAACCACCGTGGAGGAAATCATCCGCATGATGGTGGGGCGCCCGCTCAGCGCTCTGTACGAACGCGGTGAGAGGGGGAGCGTCGGGCGTACGCTATTGGAGGTCGAGGGGCTGTCGCGCAATCGGAAATTTTACGACATCTCCTTCGAAGTCCGGGCGGGCGAAATCGTCGGCCTGGCGGGATTGGTCGGCTCTGGACGCACAGAAGTTGCCCGCGCGCTGTTCGGCACGCTCGACATCGATCAGGGTACGGTGCGGATCGACGGCAAGCAAGTGCACATCCACCACCCACGCCAGGCGCTTGCCGCGGGCATGATCTACCTTCCGGAGGATCGCCAACATCACGGCCTGGTGATGCCCATGAGCGTCATTGAAAACACCACCCTGCCCATCGTGAGCCAACTGGCGAACTGGGGCTGGTTGCGTGATCAGAATGAGCGCAAGGTCACCCACGCCTATGTGGAGAAGCTGCGCATCGTGCTGCGCAACATCAACCAGCCGGTGCGTGAGCTTTCGGGTGGCAACCAACAGAAAGTGGTGATCTCCAAATGGTTGCTCAGCCAGCCCAAGGTGATGATATTGGATGAGCCAACGCGTGGCATTGATATTGGTGCAAAGTCCGAAGTGCATCACCTGATGGGTGAACTGGCGGCGCAGGGGATGGGAATTCTGATGATTTCGTCCGAACTACCAGAGGTGTTGGCAATGAGCGACCGCATCCTGGTGATGAAGGAAGGGCGTATCACCGGGCGCTTTACCAGGGAAGAGGCGACCGCTGAAAAGATCATGGCGGCAGCCACCGGCCAGGTGATAGAAGGGGCATAGGCAGACATGGCCACGATTGTATCTATCCAGACCAAGCAAGGCAATCGCGATCTTGCCAACCAGTTGGCGCGCTTTCGCGAGCTGGGCATCATTGTGTTTCTAGTCTTGATTGTAGTTGGCGCTACGCTGGCCCAGCCGCGTTTTCTGACCTTGTTTAACATGCGTTCAATCTTGCTATGGGTGCCTTTGCTGACCGTGGTGGCAATGGGCGAGATGATGGTGATCATCACTCGCGGCATCGATGTCTCTGTGGGGTCAACTCTGGCGCTGGCCGGCATCATCGTCGGAATGATCTTCCGCGACTTTCCTGGGTTCAATATCTACCTGGGCACGTTGCTGGCGATTTTGATCGGCCTGGCGTTGGGAGCGGTCAACGGCGCTTTGATCGCCTGGGCGAAGATCCCACCGGTTATTACTACTCTGGGCACGCTCAGCGCATACCGTGGGCTGACTTTCATTGTGAGCAAAGGCCGACAGATCGACCCGAATCACGTGCCGCGCTCGCTGATCCGCTGGTCGCAAGTGGGACCCTTCGACATGAACTTGGTGCCCTGGGTAGTGGTGATCGCTATCGCCGTGGCTTTGCTGACTTTCTTCTTTTTGCGCAGCACGAAAGCTGGCCGGAACATCTATGCAATAGGCGGAAACCAAGAAGCTGCTGTTCTGCGCGGCATCCCGGTGGCCTGGACCACCTTCCTGGTCTATACCGTCACCGGTGGGCTGGCGGGGCTGGCGGGGATCTTGTATGCCTCTCGTTTTGGCTTTGTGAACCCTGGTGAAACGGGCGTCGGCTTTGAGCTGACGGTGATCGCTGCAGTAGTGATTGGCGGCACTAACGTGTTTGGCGGCTCAGGGTCGGTGCTTGGCGTTTTCCTGGGCTGCTTGTTGCTGGGCACGATCAACGTTGCTCTGTCGGTGCTGGGGATTGCCGCTACCTGGCAGCTTGCGGTGTACGGCTTTGTCATCCTCCTGGCGGTAGTGGTAGATGCGATTATCCAGCGCGAACTGCGGCGGGCCAGTACAGGAGAGTAAGCGGCATGAAAAGCAAAGAAACATCTAATCCTTCGACTCAAAGCGCAGTTGCGCTTGCCCCAGAACGGCTGACCGCTTCCGACCAGCAACGCCTCGGCGGCAAAGAACTGCTTATCCGCCTGCTATTGCGCCCTGAGATTGTCCCACTGGTGCTGCTGATACTGGCTTTCATCGGCGGCAGCCTGCTCTCGCCATATTTCCTGGATGTCCGCTTCCTGCTGAACAACACCTCCACATATATCGAGATCGGGATTATGGCGTTGGGGATGGTGTTCATCATCATTAGCGGCCACATCGACCTTTCGGTAGCCTCCACCCTGGCGCTGGTGGCTTGTGTGGCGGGCGTCACTTACTTCGATCTGGGCGTCCCTATGGGGATTACCCTGGCTCTGGCGCTGGTCCTGGGTGGGCTGTTGGGATTCCTGAACGGTCTTATGGTGACAAAACTGAAGTTGCCATCGTTGGCAGTGACGCTGGCTACGCTGGCGCTGTATCGAGGGGTGGCGAATATCCTGGTTGGTGACGACTCGCGCCCCAAATTGGCCTGGAGCCGCGATATCGTCTTCCCGAAGTGGTTTGTCGGAGTCAACCAGATCACCCTTTTCGGCATCCCGGTGCCCTTGTTTATCTTCCTTGTCTTGGCGATTGTGTTGGGATTGCTACTGCACAAGACGGTTTTCGGTCGCTGGGTTTACACGATTGGTAACAACCGAGAAGCCGCGCGTTATTCAGGCGTACCGGTTGAATGGGTCGAGAGGGCGATATTTACTCTGGCCGGTTTTCTTTCTGGCCTGGCAGGGATGATTATGGTGTCTCGTCTGAGCGTGGCGCGTTACGACCACGCACGCGGCTGGGAACTGGATGTGATCACAGCGGTCGTCCTGGGCGGTGTG
>CAZCYV010000045.1:0-6725 GCA_964503145.1 uncultured Anaerolinea sp.
CGGTACCTGATGTTTTACCTGGTGGGCGGCGTGGTCGCTTCCCTGACCCACCTGGTCATCAACTGGGGTTCGGATCTGCCAACTGTTGGGGCCAGCGGCGCGATCGCAGCAGTGCTTGGCGCATATCTGGTGCTTTTCCCGGCCAGCCGGATCGTGACGTTAATTCCGTTGGGACGTTTCGCACGGCTGACCACAGCCCCGGCGTTCATTTTCTTGGGCTTGTGGTTTGTTCTGCAGTTATTTGAAGGTGTGATGTCTTTTGGCGGTGCGGACGTCAGCGGGGTAGCTTTTTGGGCCCATGTTGGCGGGTTCGTTGCAGGTATGGTGATGGTCAAGCTGACGCCTACAGCAGGGAGAGGGGCATGAACAAACACAATGATTCTTGGCAAAGGCTGATCACTACTCATCGCGAGTTGGGCATCTGTGGCAAGTGAGCCCAGGAAGGAGATACACTTTGACCCAATTATTGAGCTGAACCATCAAGCAACCATTCCTCTATCGTCGTCTCAAGGAATGGCGGTCCGAACGTAAGCGGAGCGACGAATAAACACGGGTTCGCAGGATACTGCAAACCATTGATCTCCAATACAGAGAGGAAGGTTTACAATGTCAACTTTGATTGTGGTCGGTTTCAAAAAAGATATGTACCGGGCGTCAAGCGTGCTCAACCGGTTGCTTGAGATGGACTATGACTGGGTGATTGATCTCCACGATGCGGTTGCGGTCTATCGAGACTATAGCGGCAAGCTGCGGGTTGATCAGAGCTACCAGCTAACCACGGGCGAAGGCGCCGCTGTGGGCGGCTTTTTCGGTTCGCTGATTGGCCTGACGGTCGGTGCGATTGCAGCCCCGTTCACCGCAGGAGCCAGTGCGGCAGTCGCCGCGGGGACAGTCGCGGCAGGCGCTGTGGGCGGCGGTGCTCTCGGCGCAGTGAGTGGGGCGCTGGATGCCAAATGGTGGAAGGAAGACTTTGGCATTCCTGAAGACTTTGTCGCCGATGTGGGAACCCTGGTGCAACCGGGTGACTCAGCGATCTTTGCCCTGCTGCGCACGGCGGATCCCGCCTTTGTAGCAGCGCAGTTTAGTGATTACGGCGGTACAGTGCTGACGTCAACGCTGACTCCAGAGCAGGCCAAGAAAGTGCAGTCCGTGCTGGAAGGCAACAAGTAGGCTTTTGCGATGTCAGTTACCTGACCTCGCAAACTTCACTGCCGGACACTTTTAATTGTGGGACCTACGCAGTTGGGCGGTGATGGGGGTGTTCGGGCGGGCGAAGCCCACCCAAACACCCCCCGAATCTCCCTTGAACTGCGTAAGTCTAATTGGTGCTGATCTCACCTGGGCGCCAGCCTCTTTCTAGACAAGGGATGAATAGCACTTTTTTAGCACTTCGGATTCAAGACAGCCTACCCAAAGGTTGGTATGCTATGCACAGTTTTGAACGATAGTTTTGTCAACACCTCTCAAAGCCAAAAAGGGCAGGTGGGGGAAGACCAATAAAAAGGAGCAGTGAGGTTTTCAATGCAAAGTCTGATTGGTGATCGTTTTCTCAAGCGGTTTTTCGGAAGCCACTTCTATCAACTCAGGGTCAATCCGGCTAACGAGGCAATAACCTTGCCTGAGAACGAAACAGATAAACCTGGTGAACCAGGCCATACCTCGATAGGAACTCCGCTAGATACGGATGCGACGCTGGAAAATGAACAAACAGATGAAGTCAACCAACTTGCCGTTCCTGATAACGGATCAACTGACGACTGATGATTATCCGCTCACTGCGGACGTTTGCCGCAAATAGTAATGGAGGTGAATGATGGAAAAGTGTCAGGCATTTGTATTGGGAGGTGGGGGAGCGCGCGGCGCGATGCAGGTAGGGGCCTTGCGCGCCCTGTTCGAAGCCAGTTATAAACCCAATCTGCTGGTGGGTACCTCAATTGGAGCGGTCAATGCGGCTGGTCTGGCCTTCTGGGGTACAAATCAGGATGGGGTTACCGCATTGGAACAGGCGTATTGGAAAATGGAGGGTGGGCATCTGATGGACCAGCCTCCCGCGCAGTTGGCTTTCCACGCGCTATCCGGTCGGCCAAATCGCCATGCCAGCCAACAGATTGCCAATCTGGCTGTCTCGATGGGGATAACGCCAGATCTCCGTTTTGACCAGATGACCCATGCCCGTTTGGCCATGGTCGGTACTGAACTGGAAACGGGCAAGACGGTGATCTATGGCCAGGATCCCAGCCAAACCGTCCTGGAGGGACTACTGGCTTCCACTGCCATTCCACCCTGGTTCGCGCCGGTCGAGAAAGGCGGTCGGTTGATTATCGACGGAGGCATCCTCAGCAACCTGCCTATTGAACCGGCGCTGACGCTTGGTGCGACCGAGATTATCGCCCTCGACTTGATGAACGATCCGGCCTCTCTCCCTAAAAATGTCATCGAGACCACCCAGCAACTTGAAAAACTTATCTTTGCCATCCTTCAGCGCCAGGCCTATGTGGAGACCGCATTAGCCAGGGCGCAAGGGGTATCGGTGCATTATATCCAGCTAAGAAGCTCCCCTCCGGTCCCGATCTGGGATTTCAGCCAACATCGACAGCTCATCGAGATTGGCTACGATATCGCCTGCCACGAGATTGCCGGTTGGCATAAGACCAAAGGAACATTAATATCCTAGACCGGCTATAATAGATGACAAAGGCGATTAAGGAGGCGAACACTGCATGGGCCGTCGGATTCACGTTGTGATCAACCCCGGCGCTGGCAAGCCAAAATCGATCCTGCACACCCTCAACGCGGTCTTTCGGCCACGTGACATCGAATGGGAAATCTCCCTTACCCGAAAAAGTGGAGATGCGGAGCGGTTTGCCCGCCAGGCAGCAGAGAATGGGGCGGATATCGTGGCCGCTTACGGCGGCGACGGAACCGTGATGGAAGTGGCCCGCGGTATTATGGGGTTGGAAATACCGCTGGCTATTTTTCCCGGTGGCACTGCCAATCTCATGGCTGTGGAGTTGGGAATTCCGAAGGATCTCTCGAAGGCTGCTGAGCTGGCGGTCGATGAGCATTCAGCCATCCACTCGATCGATGTGGGCAGGACTGGGGCAGGGTATTTCTTGCTGCGGGTTGGTATGGGTTTCCCCGCCCGCAAGGTCGAATACGCAGATCGCGAGTCAAAAGACCGGTTTGGAGTAATGGCATATTCGCTGGCCGCGTTGAAAGCGATCAAGGCTCGGAATGAAGCGAATTACCACCTTACGGTTGACGGCAAGAGTTTTGATGTTCGAACTCTGGCTTGCGAGGTGTTCAACGCAGGGAATATGGGGGTGGCAGGGACTTCGCCCGTACCCGGCATCAGCGTTGAGGATGGGCTGCTCGATCTAGTGGTGCTGCGCGAAAAGGTGAGCCAAACCCTGTTGACCCACGATATTGAACACTCAATCCATCCCGGCGATGACCTCTTCGATCACTGGCAAGCCAGGCAGATCAGTATTGAGTCCGACCCGCCTCAGCCTGTCCATATCGATGGGGAGATGGTCAGCACAACCCCGATAACGATCGATATTCTCCCCAGCGCAATCCGGATACTGGTCCCCAGAGGAGGTCGGCAAGGCGAAAATGCACGTTAAGTTGTCGCCTGGATTCCTAGCCAATGAGCGAGCTTGATATCTCTGAAATCACCAGCTATCTCCTGATTTCCAGCTTCCCCAGAGCCGAACATGCCAAGCAGATCCGGTCCATAGGAGTAAAGCTGATTCTCTCCATGTACCTGCGGAGACCGGACAAAACGCTTGGGCAGTCACCTGTAACTCTTCTGTGGATGCCGGTCATCGACTCGCCCATCACCCCAATCCCGCTCTCTGTTTTCCGGCGGGGCGTCCAGGCCGCGCTGCCGGTCATTGATGAGGGAGGGAAAGTCCTGGTGCATTGCAAGGCCGGGATCCATCGGAGCGCGGCCATGGCTTGCTGCATCCTGATTGCAAAAGGATACTCATCGCAGGAAGCCGTAGATTTGGTCAAGCGTCAACGAGCGGTAGCCAAACCGGGGGATGCTTATATCCTGGCGCAAATAAAAAAGTTTGAAGCAGATTGGAACCGCCGGAGGCAGGCTACCTGAACCCGATCCAGGAGGCCCTGGCGTGGCGCCGAGCGGTCGACATCGGATCAGCCTCTGAGATGCTGCGAGCAAAGACAGGAGCTAATTTCCGGAAGGGAGAGTGCCCGACTCTGGAGCTGCATCCTCGGCCTGGATGGGCTCCTGGTCCTGCATTTTGCGGTCGATATAGTGCAGGACTTCGCGGCTAGTAGCGATGACCGGCGTTGCCAGCAGCGCGCCTAGGATCCCGCCCACCGAAGCGCCGACCACGATTCCAGTCATCACGATCAGAGGCGGCAGTTCGAGCGCGGCTCCCAGGACGCGCGGGACAATCATATTATTCTCCACCTGCTGTACCAGGATATAGAAAAGAATGACCAACCCAGCGAAAGCCAGGTGGCTGATTGGGAGATAAACCGACCCTTGTATCAGCGCCACAATCACCGCTGGAACTGTAGCAAAAATAGGGCCAAGGGTTGGAATGATCTCGAGCAGGCCGGCGATAATCCCCAGGTATAGAGCGCCGGGCATACCAAGTGCAGCCAGACCAATCGTGGTTATCACTCCAACCACAAGCATTAATATCAGCTCGCCGTGGAAAAAAGCGTTCCACACACTCTCAATTCGAGTTAACAAAGCGGACATTTCGGGACGGTAGGCGGCAGGCATTGCGTTCAGGAATGCGTTGCGATAGGTATGTGCGTCCAGGCTGATATAGATGGAAGTCAGAATTATGAAGCCGATCATTGCGGCTCGCGAGATTACCGCCCCAACCAGGTTAGCGCCGGCCGCCATGACAGAATTCAGCGCTGAACCAAGTGGTTGTAGGACCGTGTCAATTGAAGGTGGAGCTGCCATGGTTGATGATAGCGGCTGGAACGATTTGAGCAACGTATCGATTGTTGTGTCAACGTAAGCGTCAAACCCGGCTACTGGGAGCTGGATAGCCTTGATCGCGATAAATGTTGTGCGCAGCCATTCTTCAACGCTCTGGAGAATGCTTTCATAATCCTGGTCTCCGATGTAGACTAGCGCGTTACTAATCGTCGGGAGGATGAGCATGATCACCAGCGGGGCAAGAATTGCCATGCCCAGGTAAACCAATCCCACAGCCAGGCCACGGGGCAGGTGGACACGAGACTCCAGCCACAAAATAACAGGCCGAAGGATCACAGCGATGAGCGCGGCCACAACCAGCAGCGGGATCACCGGGCGGCTCAGGTTCAGGATAAAAATCCCCAACAGCACTAAGCCAACCCCGACAATGTATTTGGTAGGTCTGCTCCAGGTAGTATCCATTTGTCTTTATCTTATCAACCTGGAGAATGGCTGTCATGAAACCAAAGTATTAATAAAGTGTCATTTTCCCTGTGCAGCCTCTCACCGGCAGCGTAGTGGATCGTGAATTCCCATCACACCGACCACCGGCTTCCCATCGACCAGCAGCCTGGCAGGATTGAAGATAAACGGGTAATTCTTTGGCTTGGGCGCTACTTCGCCCGTGCGATGTTGGCAAGCGCGATTAAGTGATCGTTGCGGATGAGAAGGGAACGAATGACACTTTTATAGCACTTTAGATTCATGACAACCTCATCTCATTTGGGTATCCTATGCATAGTGATGAACGATAGTTTCGTCGAACCCTCGACGCCGATAAGGGCAGATGAGGAGATACCAGAAACAAAGGAGAGTACCATGAAAAAGTTATCAGAACAACTTAAGGCGCTTTCAGAACGCGTAGCAGAGGCAGAGATGAAGGCAACAACCGCTCAGCAGGAATCAAAGGAGAAGGTGGAAGCATCTCTCCAGAAATCAAAAGCGGATGCCGAAGCCAGGCAGGCGTCATTCAAGGCCAATCTACAGGCGAAGCAGGCAGCAGCTGCATCAGACTGGGAAGCACTCCAGGCGGACTTCCACCTGAAGACCCAGCAGATCAAGAACAAGATTGAGACCGAGAAAGAAGCGCGTGAGGTCAAGAAGGCGAACAAGCGAGCTGAGCATGCAGAGGACTATGCTGCGGCCGCGATCATGTATGCCTACATGGCGGTTGACGAAGCTGAGGTCGCTGTGCTAGAGGCGATTGCCGCACGGGCTTACGCTGATTTGTTAGCCTAGTCAGAAAGTATTGATTGCTTAAGATCAGCCTCTATTGATTGACGGGATCCCTGCTGCATGCAGCACCACGCATAACAACTGCAGCTAACCGCTTGTGGATTTGCAACAAAATAAAACAGCTCACGACCGATCTATATAACCCGCCACAATACCTACAGGCGCAGCGTCTAAACCAAAGCAAGCTGCGCAGCCACCCCAGAGCAACCGGGTACATCAGGCGGGGAAGCGTGAGTTCAAAGAGGAGGCCCGACTCCAGCCGAAAAGGCAGAGGGAGCCGGGCCTTCAAATAGAACCCCTGGGGGGTGTGGGGGGCTACGCCCCCCACGCGCGCAAGAGAAATGGAAACGCTATTCGATTGCCCCAGCGCCTGAGCCTGGCTCCGCGCTGGGGCAATTGCCGCTCACGGCCTGTCAGGCGGCTTTATCGGATCACCAGCGGCAGATAAACCTTGTTGCCCTTGACGACATCGTACACCTGCCCGGCCGTATAGGGCAAGCCGGCCAGTGGATTACCCGCC
>CAZCYV010000046.1:0-484 GCA_964503145.1 uncultured Anaerolinea sp.
AAACTGTGCAGTTTGCTCTGACGCACAACCTTACCTTCAGCTTTAATTTCTATCGTGAAACCTATCCAGGCGATCCAACCCTGAGATTCGCCGATCAATCCATGATCACTGCTCTTCGGCAGGCATTTGCAGTCATTGAAGAACATTTGCCTCCCTGGAGCTTGCTGGGCATGATTCTGGATCGCGGGCAGCTTTTGGAACCCAGGCAGCGCGCGTGCGGCGCAGGACAAAACTATATCGTGGTGGATCACCTTGGGCGAATCGCTCAATGCCACATGATCATGGAGCACACTCTAGGCGATATTTTCTCTACTGATCCACTTCAGCTCATTCAACAATGTGGTAATATCCAAAACGTAACAGCAGATGAAAAAGATGGATGCCGGGAATGTCAATGGCGTTACTGGTGTTCTGGCGGATGCGCTGTGATTGCCCAAAGTATTCGAGATGACTCTGCCGGCCGTTCACCGAATTGCAACATCTA
>CAZCYV010000046.1:494-6090 GCA_964503145.1 uncultured Anaerolinea sp.
TGGAGGGGTTGAGGCTGCGCAAATATGCTGGAGCCGTTTGCACTGATAGATTGGAGATAAATCAATGACGCCAGAAGAATATGGCGATAAATATAAAGATCACCTGATCGAGCAATATAAACTTTACGTCGAGATGGCAGACAACGTCAGCGCACGTCGCTCCCAGACAAACAGTTTCTACATCACTGTGCTTTCGTCCCTGCTGGCCATCTTGGCTCTGGCGGCTGATAAAGTGCCCGGTGCAGCACAACACGCTGCATTTTTGGCCGTCGGAGCCTTGGGCATTATCCTGTGTTATGTATGGTATATCAACTTAGAGTCCTATCGTCAGCTTAATTCGGGCAAATTCAAAACCATCCACGAGATCGAAAGTCAACTGCCCTTTCCATGTTATGGCCGCGAATGGGAAATCATGGGGATGAAAGGGGAGGCTGGCAAACCTAAATATACGCGGTTGACTTGGATTGAAAAGCGTGTGCCCGCGCTGATAGCAGTCCCCTACGTCCTCTTATTTATTTACGCCTTGGTCAGGCTCTTGAACTAAGATCGGCTTTCCCGCCAATCCCCTGCCCATTCAGGCAAGCGCCGGAATTGGGCTCATCTGCGTCTTCTCGATAGCGCCAGCGCGGCGATGAGCAGGCCCGCAAAAAACGCCGCTGCTACCAGTAACACCACCCCCAAAGCAGGGCTGGCCGTGAGGCCTGGAGTAGCTGCACGTGCCGGCCCCGGTTCGCTACCCCAGACCAATCGACCGCTCGACAGCAGCGCGACTTTTTCCCAATCCGTGTAATCGGAAACAGCCGCAAAGCTGTAATCATCCACCTGGCGGAACTCCGACCAATCCGCCCGATTGAAGCGCAGCTTGATCTCGCCGCTGTCTTCCCCCGGCATCAGCGCCGCCGCTCCCGGCAGAAAGCGTAGGTGCAGCGCATACACGCCATCCGGCAGCGCCTCGAACTCACCGGAAATCTTCTCACAGCCGATCTGCGCCCAGTCGCAGGCAAATAGATGGGTCTGTCTCGGCTCATCCTTGAACCAGTAAACCAGCTCCAGGTCTTCCCACCGCACCGGCGTCTGCCCGCTGTTCGTAATGATAAACTCCGGCTTGGCGTCGATGACGCTATCGGCCTGATGCGAGGTGCGATAGCGCACCCGCAGCCCGCCTGGCAGCGCCGCAACCGTGGCAGGTGTCAATGTAGGCGTCGCCGCGGCTTGGCTCGGTGTTGCCGTTGCCGCAGCCGGCGCCGGTGCGGTAGCTGCCGCTCCCACCGACCCGCCGGTTCCGCTGCCAATCAGCGGAAACTGATAGCTGGAAAGCAATGCTTCCTTTTCCGGATCCACGCTCTGCCAGTCGTCCAGCAGGATGCCGCCCGTGTCGCCCGAATTGGGATTGAGCGACCAATACACATAACTGATCTGGTTTTCCTTCAAATAGGCCACCAGCGCCCGCTGCCAGACGCCCTCCTTGTCGTTCCTGACCGAGCGCCCGCCGAACTCGCCCAAAATCACCGGCGCAATATCCTCTCGGCTCAGGTACCCCCAGTGCCGATCCCAGATCTCCGGCATGTTCTCCGGGAAGCGCGGGTCGTCGAACCAGGGCTGCGGATAGACCCCTGGCCCGTAGGTGTGCGGGCTGTAAACCAGCCTGCCGGGCAGGTTCAGGCGCACCGGATATTCCTGCGCCCCGATCAAATTGCCGCCCCACCAGTACGAGTCCCCCTGGTACTCCTGCACGCCCTGGACAATAATCAGCCAGTGGGGGTTGACTTCCAGGATGGCGTTGCCAGCGCGCTCAGCCGCCAGCCGCCAGTCGGTGGCCGGATCGCCGCTGCCCCAGGTGGCGCGGCCGTGCGGCTCGTTGTGCAAATCCGCCCCGATCACCGTATCGTTCCCGGCATAGCGCTCGGCCAGCATCACCCAATCGCCGACCCAACGCGCTTCGCTGTATTCCGGCGTGTACCACAGCTCGGATTGCCCCCGGCTATCCGGCCGGTGGCGATCCAAGATCACCTTTAGCCCGCGCGCCCCCGCCCCGGCGATCACCCGATCCATGATCTCCAACCCGTTCAGGCCCTTCAAATCCGGGTTGAGGTCATAATTGATCCCGTTGGGCTGGCTCGAAGGGTCGAGAAGCTGGTTGCTGTACGGCAGGCGGATGGTGTTGAAGCCCAGCGCCACGATCTGATCCAGGAAGCTATCCAGGCTGCGCGCCCACAAGCCGTGCGGGGCGAAGTTCTCCGTCTCCAGGCCGAACCAACTGATCCCGCTCACGATCACCGGCTTCCCGTTTGCATCCAGGATACGGCTGCCCTGAGTGTGCAGATAGCCGCCCCCCTGCGCCTGGGCGCGCCGCGGCAGGCCAGGGAGCGCACACCCGACCCATACCGCCAGCGCCAGAAGGATGCCCAACCGATGCAAGCGCGTCATCCTAAGGCGCGACCACCTTCACCTGAAGCTGGATCCAGTTGCTCTCCCCAAAACTGTTCAACCCCACCATGCGGTACACCACGTAGCCCACCTGAGTCGGGCAATCCTGCAGCGTCTTGGCCGGTGGGGCGTCATCCAGGATCAACTCGCCATTGCGATAGAGTTGCAATTTGGCGGCGAACTCCGTGTCCCAGGTGATCTGCACGCACTCGCCCACCTTGATCTTGTTCGGGCGCACATACCAGAATTTGAAGCGCACATAACGCCGCGGCCCCGGCGGCGGCGTCCAGGTGGCGTCCAACAGCAGCGGCTCGTCGCTGGGGACGGTGGGGGTGATCAGCGCGGCGCTGGGCGTCGCTGTGGGCGGGATCGTCGGCGAAGGTTGCGTCGCCGTGGCAGATGGCACGGCCAGGGGCACCGCTCCCCGTTCGCTCTGGATCAGCGAGGCGGTCACCCACAGCACGATGCAGCTCATCACCAGGACAAAGGCCACAACCGCCGCCATCAGGCCCCATGTGACCCGCCGGTCGTGTGGCGATTCGGGAACTTGAATTTCAGCCATGCCCCAAATATTTTAGCATAAAGACCCCGAAAAACGATACAATAAATTCATGTCCGAGTCAGCCGAAGATATACTCCAGCCGCCGCCCGCGGCGCAGGATGGTACCGCCGTCCCCCCGCTCAGGCAGCTCCTGGCCCAGGATCCATTCTTGCTGTACCTGGGCGAAACGGACGAGCAGTACCACGTCCGCAACGGCGCCGAACTCGAATTGCAGGTTCCCAAAAGCCGTGCCCGGCCGGAGCCGTATCCCACCCCGCGCCCCGCTTGGCTGCAGCGCGCCTATCGCTGGCTGTGGCTGGCGCTGTTTGGCCTGCTGTTGGCTGGGCTGGGGGCAATGATCTTCGCCAGCCTGACGGCGTTGGCCGCTCTGCGCCTGAACTTCACCCCCATCACCCGCGCCGACCGCGTCCGCAGCCTGGTGGCGCTGCTGCTCGCTGGCGGCCTGTGGCTGGGCGGCCTGCTGCTGGCGGTCATCTTCCTGATGCACCTGGTATGATCACCCGCTTCCTGTTCCTATCGCTGTGCTGGCTGATCATCAACCTGTCCGCCGCGCTGATCGGCGGCGCCCGGCTGCGCCGCGGCAACCCGGTCATTTCGGTCGGCTGGTGGATCGGAACGCTACTCCTGGGCGACCTGTGGGCCTTGCTCACCTTCGGCGTGCCGCATGAGATTGCCTTGCAAACCGCCGCGGCGCTGCTCTTCGGCCTGCTGTGCATCCGCTGGATGCGGGATTGGAACGCCTTTGGCCAGGCTGCCTGGGCCGCCAGCCTGCTGACCACCCTGCTCTTCATCATCTACGCCTTCCAGGTCACCTGCTTCACCCCGCTCAACCCGCTGTCCTTCCTGCTGGCGCTGATCTTCTTCTTCATCGAAGCTCTGGCTCTGTTGATGGCGCTGACCCACACCTACGAAAGCCTGGACGCCGTCTGCCGCATCCGCTGGCGCCGCCGCGTCGATCGCTTCGAGCCCCGTCCAGACTACACCCCGATGGTCTCTCTGCACGTACCGGCCTATAACGAGCCGCCCGAAGTGGTAGCCGCCACCCTGCGCTCGCTGGCTGCGCTGGATTACCCGGATTACGAAGTGCTGGTGGTGGATAATAACACCCCCGACAGCGCCACCTGGCGCGCCATCGAAAAGCTCTGTCAGGAGCTGGGCCCTAAATTCCACTTCATGCACCTGGATAAATGGCCAGGTTACAAATCCGGCGCGCTCAATTTCGCCTTGACCCAGACCGACCCGCGCGCCGAGATCATCGGCTCGATCGACGCCGATTACCAGGTAGCTCCCTCCTTCCTGCGCCAGCTCACGCCCGCCTTCGCCGACCCGCAGGTGGCCTTCGTCCAGGCGCCCCAGGATTACCGCGACTACGCCGGCGACCCCTACCTGGAATCTACCTACTACGGCTACAAATACTTCTTTGAAGTCTCCATGCCCGTTCGCAACGAGTTCAACGCCATCATCTTCGCTGGCACTATGGGCTTGATCCGCAAGTCAGCGCTGCAGGAGATCGGCGGCTGGGACGAATGGTGCATCACCGAGGACGCCGAAGCCAGCCTGCGCCTGCTCAAGCGCGGTTACACCTCCTGGTATCTCAACCGCCCCTTCGGCCAGGGGCTGATCCCCTTCACCTTCGACGGCCTGAAGCGCCAGCGCTTTCGCTGGTGTTTTGGCGGCATCCAGATCCTCAAGAAGCATTGGGAATCGCTCATGCCCTGGGCGCATTGGGTGGACCCGGGCAACCGCCTCACCCTGGCGCAGCGCTACTTCTACCTGGTCGGCAGCCTGCAATGGTTCACTGACCTGTTCAACCTGATCTTCGCCGCGTTCCTGGCGCTCGGCGCGCTGTTCAGCCTCTCCGGCGGCCCGCTCACCATCCGACCGCTGACCAGCACGCTGATGATTCTGCCGGCCATCTTCCTGCTGATCGGCCTGCTGCGCTTCACCTGGATCCTGCGCCACGCCCTGCGCCTGTCCTGGCGGCTGGCTTTCCGCGCCATGTACAGCTTCTTCAGCCTGGGCTGGGCGGTGACCCTGGCCTGCATCCAGGGTCTGATCCAGCCCAAGGGCGTCTTCCTGCGCACCCCCAAATCCAAATCCAGCTCCAGGCTGCTCCACGCCCTGACGGTCACCCGTTGGGAAGCCCTGATCGGCCTGACCTGCCTGGGCGCCGGGCTGCTGGCGCTGATCGTCCGCCCGGGCATCCGCACCCTCTTCCTGTGCCTGCTGCTCGTCTGGCAGTCCAGCCTGTACCTGTCCGCCCCCTATTTCAGCCTGCTCAGCGTGGTCGAAAGGCGCGCCCCGCGCCGCGAGGGGCGCGGCGTCCCGTTGACGGAAAACCGCGCTGCTCGCTGGGCCTTCGCCCTGGTCAGCCTGCTGGCGGTCGGCGTCGTCTTTGTGCAGCTCTTGCCCCGCCCCGCCGGCCTGCCCGCCTACATTCGCTACCTGCCCGTCGAGATCCCCCTCGTCCGCCTGCTCGGCCTGGACCCCGTGCCGCTCGAAGAGCGCCGCGCCCCTTCGCCGCTCGAATTGACCCAGACCGCCATCCCAGGCCGCGCCCCCAGCGCCACGCCGACTCCGCCCCCCTCTCCCACTCCGATAACACCC
>CAZCYV010000047.1:0-5546 GCA_964503145.1 uncultured Anaerolinea sp.
GGCAAGACCGACAAAAAGGGCGTTCCCAACCCGCTGCAGATGGCGGTGATCGCCCAGGAGTTCAAGGATGTGGTGCAATTCATGAGCCCACCCCCCTGGATGCAGGGCATCCTGTTCGGCGTCCTGGCGCCGCTGGGGCGCCTGCTGGGCTATAAAGCCATCTACCCCCACCATGTTCAGATGCCGGTCGAAACGGTCGAGGTCGAGCCGCTGCCCGAAGGGGTCAGAATCGCCGCGCTCAACCTGTAAGCGGCGCAAGCTTCCTGCACGAGACAGCGGTCTCGGCTACAGCGCCATCAGCTCCATCGGCGTCACCGCCGCTCCCACGATCCCCGGCCCGGTGTGCACCCCCAGCACCGGCGAGATGCGCAGGACCTCCAGTTGTGCCAGGTTGAGCTTCTGGCGCAGCAGCTCCACCAGCGCCTGCGCCGGGTCGGTGAAGCGCCCGTGCCTCACCGAAGCCCACACCCGCCGCCCGACCTGTTGACTTTACCCCCATCTGCCTATACAATATCATTAGACCCACTGAAACAACCTTTCCCCTTCTCCCCCACTTTCCACGAAGGACTGTTTCAGCGACCCAGGCCCTGAACGCCAAAGGAGGGCAGATGTCCATTTCTTTTTCGCACGGCTATGCCGTGATCGTCGGGGTGGGCGCGGATTTGCCGGTGACCGTCCAGGACGCCCAGGCGCTCGCCGAGATTCTGCAGGACGACTCGCGCGGCGCCTATCCCCCCGACCAGGTGCGCCTGCTCACCGGCCCGCAGGCGCGTCGCGACGAGATCCTCGCCGCGCTGAGCTGGCTGGCCGCCCGCGCCGGGCCGGAAGACACCGCGCTGGTGTATTTCTCCGGCCACGGCGTCGAAACCCCCGACTACTATCTGGCGCCCTACGGCTTCGAGTGGGATGACCTGGCGGCCACGGCCATCTCCGGCGTCGAGTTCACCGACCTGCTCGGCCGGGTGGGCGCCGGCAGGCTGATCGTCCTGCTGGATTGCTGCCACGCCGGCGGCCAGGCCGAAGCCAAGCGCTTCATCAAGTCCCCCATGCCCGCCGGCGCCCTGGAAGAACTGGGGCGCAGCCGCGGGCGGGTGATCATCGCCTCCTCGCGCAAGGACGAACTCTCCTGGACGGGCGAGCCCCACAGCCAGTTCACCCTGGCGCTGCTGGAGGGGCTGGCCGGGTACGGCGCCTTCGAGCGCGACGGCCTGGCGCGCATCCTGGACATCGCCCTGTACGTCGGGCGGCAGGTGCCCAACCGCACCGCCGACCGCCAGCACCCGATCATCAAAGTCAAAGACCTGCAAGACAACTTCGCCGTCGCCTGGTACGCCGGCGGAAGCTCGCAGCCCAAAGCACTGCCCTGGCTCGGCAGTGCCGCGCTGCCCTGGGGAGCGGGCGCCGCCCCGCCGCGCTCCGCCGCCGAGGCGGCGCAGGCGACGAGCTGGCGGCGCATGCTCGACGAGCAGCGCTTCAACCTGCTGCTGATCGACGAGCGGATGAGCGAATACGTCGAATACACCGCCATCCCGCTCGACCTGGTGAAGAATCGGCGGCGCACCGAACAGCGCATCGCCGAGTTGGAAGCCCGCCTCGGAGAAAGGTGAACGCCATGCCCACGGAGATCGAATACCTGGAAGCGCAGATCGCCGAGGTCGAAAAGAACCTGCGGCTGATCGAAGAGCGCAAAGACGAATACGTGGAAAAGACCCACATCCCGCTCGACCTGATCCGCGACGAGCGGCTGCAACAGGAGCGCCTGGGCGAGCTGCGCCAGCGCCTGGAGGTCGCCCGCTCCGCCGCCGCGCCCGCCCCCGCTGCCGCGCCGCGGCGGGTCATCGTCGATCGCGACGAAGAGCGGCGGCTGTTCAGAGAGATGATCTTCGGCCTGTCCCCGATCCACATCCTGCTCATGGAAGCCCCCGGCGGTATGGGCAAGACCGTCTTGCTGGAGCAATTCTGGGAGCTGAGCGACGGCCTGCAGCGCTCGCGCATCGACTTCAAGCACTCCAGCTACACCCCCCTGGAAGTGTTGCGCGATCTGTGCGACCAGCACCGCCCGGAGCTGTTCTCGATCTTCCAGGAAGTGTGTTGCAGCGCCCTGCGCGACCTGGGGCAAGACATCCGCCACATGGCCCTGTTGTGGACCACGCTGGAGCTGAAGCTGAAGGGCCTGCCGCCGGAGGAGCGCGAGGGCTATTACAAGCTGATCACCGATGCCTTCCTGGCCAACCTGGACGCCATCCGCCAGCCAGAGCAGGCCATCGTCCTGCTGATCGACACCTTCGAAAAGGCCAGCGAGCCGACGCGGGAGTGGATCGTGCGCCATTGGATCCCCGCCATCCGCCGCTACCCGCGCCTGGTGTGCGTCATCGGCGGGCGCGAGGCGCCGCGCATCGCCAGCCAGGACTCCAACTGGTGCCTGCAGCACACCCTGCAACCGCTCTCGGAGGCGCACCGCATCGAGTACATCCAGAAGGTGCGCTTCACCCAGAACCAGGAGCTGGTCACCTTCATCGTCAAATATTCCAAAGGCGTGCCGCTGGAGCTGCAACAACTCGTGCAGACGCTGGTGGAGGAGGAAACATGAGCACCGAGGAGTTGATCCGCAAGCTAGAGAAGCTCGACGAGCGCGCCCTGCTACAGGAAGTCACCGTGCGCTACCTGCTGTCGCTGCCGCCGGCGCTGGCCGACGCCGCCTTCCGCGGGGCGATCCTGCGCTGGTTCGACCCGCCGACCCTGGAGGCCGTGCTGGGGGCGGGGGCGCTCTCCGCGCTGGTCATCCCAGATGCGGACCAGCCGCCCTCGCCGCCGGCGCTGTACGCCCAACTCTGCCAGTTGCCGTTCGCCGAGGAGTTCCCCGGCCGCGGCTACTGCTTCCACGACCTGACCCGCGAGCGCCTGCTGGCCCACTTGTGGGAAAAAGAGCCTGATTTCTACCGCCAGGTGAGCCAGCAGGCGGCCGAGCATTTCATGGCGTTGCTGAACCAGCAGGCCGAGCACAGCGTCCAGGAGCCGGAGGCGGCGCAGCCGCCGGACCTCGACCTGGGCGTGGAGCTGGCCTATCACGCCCTGATCGGCTACGGCGATGAGGCCATCGACCTGGTCAACGATGTGCTCACCCTGCTGCTGCGCCAGCGGCGCCTGGGCGCCTACCATGCGGTGATCCAGGCGCTCTCCGAGCACGTCGAGGCCGGGCGGCTCTCGCCCGAAGCGCGGGCCTGGTTCCAGGTCTGGCGCATGCAGGAGGCGCTGGAAAACTACGACATCGCCGGGCTGGAGAAGATCGCCGCCCAGGCGCTCGACTCGAGCGACCCCAGCGCGCCGGAGTGGCTGAAGGCCGAAGCGGCTTTCCATCTCGGCCACGGCCTGCACCTGGCCTCGCGCTACGATGAGGCCGAGAGCAGCCTGAAGCAGAGCATCGACCGCTGGCAGGCGCTGGGGGCGCATTACGGCGTGCTGCGGGCAGCGGTCGAGCTGGGCAAGCTGGAGTACAACCGCGAAAACTATTCCGCCGCCGGCGCCTATTTCGCCGAAGCGCTGGATTTCCACGTGCGCGAGCTGCGCATCCCCGCCAGCGAAGAGTCGGACTTCAAGGACGATACCCCGCTGCTGGTCTTCACCCCCGAAGCCTGGCACCGCATCGAGCTGTACCCCACCGACGAGGAACAGGGCGACGCGCAGCAACCTTCCGCCGCCCCGACGCCGGGAGAAGCCCCTCCAGACGAGGCTCCCGAGGAAACCCCCCAGGAGTACGTGCTCTACGCCATCGATTTCGACCTGCAGCAGATGGGCATCGACCCGAGCGAGCTGGACGAAGAGGCGATGGGCCACTATCAGTGGCCCATCGAGTTCGATGACTTTCTGGCGGAGCTGTGGCTGCACCTGGGCTACGCCTCCAGCGCCCTCGACCAGTACGACCTGGCCGCGGCCTGCGCCCGCCTGGCGGGGCAGATGTACTTCGACCTGGATAACCTCGACGGCGCTCAGGCCGCGGTGCAGTTCCTGCAGACCCTGGGGGCCAACCTGGGCGATCTGGAATACGTCAAGAGCCTCAGCCAGATGCAGACCGAGTTGCTCGGCGCGGCGCTCAGCCGCAAAGACCCGAGCGCAGTGCTGCGCGGCCTGATCATCCAGGCCAACGCCCGGCTCGACAACGACGATTATGCCGCGGCGCGCCAGGTCTTCGAAGACGCCCTGGCGATGGCGGACGAACTGGGCCTGGTGAACGAGCAGGCCACCTGCCTGGACGGGCTGGCGCGCCTGAGCTGGATCGACGAGGAATACGATCAGGCAGTAGAGTATTATCGGCGCGCCCTGAGCCTGTATCAGAGCATCCAGAACCGCGAGGGCTGGGCTGATTCGATGCTCTCGCTGGGCAGCCTGATGCAGGCTGGCGGCCAGTGGGATGAGGCGGAGCAGTGCTTTGCTCAGGCGCAGCAGGTCTTCGATGGGCTGCGCTCCTTCAGCGGGCAGTTCAAGTCGCTGCTGCAGCGCGCCGCAATCGCCGCCCTGCGCGGCGACAACGCCGCTGCCCTGGGGCGCCTGCTGCAGTCGCTGCAGTTCGCCCGCTCCGGCACCGACACGCGCCTGTATTCCCATGCGGTGGCGCTGGCCCATCTGGCCGATCTGCATCTCGCTCGCGGCCTGGGCGAGACGGCGCAGGGGTTCTACGACGAGGCGCTGGAGATCGCCGAGCGCATCCGCAATCAGCAGCTCTGGCTGGCGATCCTGCAGGATCAGGCCAGCACGCTCTCCGACATGGCTGAATACTCCGCCGCGGTGCGGGTGTTCGATCAGGCGCTGGCGCGCGACCCGGACTACGCTTCGGCCCAATCCGGCAAGGCCTGGGCGTTGGAGGCGCAGGGCAAAGCCAAAGCCGAGGAGGCCCGCCAGGCCTACGCCCGGCTGATCGAGCTGCGCCCGAACAACTGGTGGGCGCACAACGGCCTGGCACGCTCACTCAAGCTGAGCGGCGACCGCCCCGCCTCGGACGAGCGCTACCGCTGGGTGATGCAGCAGCTTCAGGCGCTCGGCGTTCGCCCCGCCGACCGCACGACCCTGGCGTGGTGTGCCTACCATCTGGGGGATTATCCGCAGGCCATCGAGGCCTATCGGCAGGAGACGGCCTCGCCCCTGACGGCGATCTCCAGCCATTTCGACCTGGGGTTGGCGCTGCTGTGCGACGGCCAGCATCAGCAAGCGCTGCAGGCCTATCAGCGCGGCGCCGAAATCCTGCAGCGCCGCCACCCGCCGCTCACCCGCCTGGGCTGGCTGCACGTGGCCCTGGCCGACCTGCAGGAGGCGCTGGAAGACCGCCCCGAGCTGGCGGAGGCGGCAGCCGTCCGCCAGGTTCAGGAGCTATTGACCGGCCAGCAGGCGCTGGCGCGCCGGTAGGATGAATTTCAGATCGTCGTCCCGCGCCTCGCGTCCTTCTAGACCTTGATCCGATATAAGACAGCGCATATAATGTTGGGGTGGTAGAGACGTTGCATGCAACGTCTCTACCGGTGACGCATGCAACGTCTCTACCGGTGACGCATGCA
>CAZCYV010000048.1:0-5007 GCA_964503145.1 uncultured Anaerolinea sp.
AAACGAATGTGGGCGGCGGGGTATTCGTTCATTCGTGGCGCAATTCGTGGACGGAAGCCCCATGCCCATTAGGTGCAATGCACGTCCAACGTGCATTGCACCTTGCATGGAAATTCCCCCCTTTACAAATCTCCCCATCGGCCTTATACTTCAGCCCGCTTAACTATTAAACGGGATTAATCGCCGATGTCCAACCCCCTCTCCCAAACCCTGCACGAGTGGCTGCGCCTGGTGATGCGCCGCTCGATGCGCAACCTGATGCGCTACGCCAAAGAGAAGAACTACTCGATCGAGCAGCTCAACGCCTTGTACCGCATCTACCACAAAGGCCACTGCGGCGTCTCCGACCTGGGCGAGGAGATGGGTGTGACCAGCGCCGCCGCCAGCCAGCTCCTGGATAAGCTCGTCCAGCAGGGGCTGGCCATGCGCAGCGAAGACCCGCTCGACCGGCGCAACAAGCGCGTCGCCCTGACCGAGGCCGGCGAGGCCATCGTCCAGGAAAGCATGGCCGTCCGCCAGGGCTGGCTCGACCGCCTGGCCGAGACGCTCACCCCCGCCGAGCAGCAACAGGTGGACGCCGCGCTGCGCCTGCTGATCGAAAAAGCGGAGACTTCGGATTAATCCACAAGGTCGCTCATGCTCAAACTCTTCCCCTATATCCGTCGCTACACCTTACCCATCCTGATGGCAGTCGTTTTGCTGTTCATCCAGGCCAACGCCGACCTGACCCTGCCGGATTACCTGTCGCGCATCGTCAACGTCGGCATCCAGCAGGGCGGCGTGGAAAGCCCCCTGCCGCCGGCGCTGCGCGCCCAGACCTACGCCCGCCTGGAGCTGTTCCTCGACCCCGCCGCCCAGGCGCAGCTCGAAGCGGCCTACCAACGCATCGAGCCGGGCGAGGCGGCCTATGCGGCTTACGCCGCGTCGTACCCCGCCCTGCAAGGGCAGCCGCTGTATGTGCTCCAGCCGCTCAGCCCAGAGGCGCGCGCCGCCCTGGAACCCGTCGTGGGGCGCGCCCTGATCGCCGTCTCCTTCGTGGAACAGGCGCAGGCCGACCCGCAGCGCGCCGCCGCCCTGGCGCAGGGGCTGGGCTTCGACCCCGCCAAATTGCCGCCGGGGATCAATCTCTTCGCCGCCCTGGCGCGCCTCCCCGCCGCCCAGCGCGCCCAGATGGGCGCGGCGATGCAGCAGCGCTTCGACGCCCTCGGCGAGACGATGCTCGAACAGATGGGCATTGCCGCCGCCAAAACCGAACTCGAAGCCCTGGGCGTGGACATGGCCGCCCTGCAGCAGCGCTACGTGCTGCGCGTTGGCGGGATGATGCTGCTGATCACCCTGATCTCGGTCGCCGCCACCATCCTGGTGGGGCTGATCTCGGCGCGGGTGGCCGCCGGCGCAGCGCGCGATTTGCGCCACGGGCTTTTCGTGCGCGTCTCGGATTTCGCCAGCGCCGAGATCGAGAAATTCTCCACCGCCTCGCTGATCACCCGCGCCACCAACGACGTCACCCAACTGCAGATGGTGACGATGATGATCATCCGCATGGTGTTCTACGCCCCGATCATCGGCGTGGGCGGCCTGCTGCGCGCCCTGAACACCGCCCCCTCGATGGGCTGGATCATCGGGCTGATGGTCGCCGTGCTGGTGGGCATCATCCTGAGCGTCTTCACGGTGGCGCTGCCGCGCTTCAAGCGCATCCAGGCGCTCACCGACGCCCTCAACCGGGTGATGCGCGAGAACCTGAGCGGCATGATGGTGGTGCGCGCCTTCAACCGCCAGGATTTCGAGCAGCGGCGCTTCGACCAGGCCAACCGCGACCTGACCGGCAACCTGCTGTTCATCAGCCGGGTGATGGTCATCCTGATGCCGCTGATGATGTTCCTGATGAGCGCCACCTCGCTGCTGGTGGTGTGGGTGGGGGCGCAGCGCGTCGCCCAGGCGCAGATGCAGGTCGGCGACATGATGGCCTTCATGCAGTACGCCATGCAGATCTTCTTCGCCTTCATGTTCATGTCGATGATGTTCATCATCCTGCCGCGCGCTTCGGTGTCTGCCGAGCGCATCGCCGAGGTGCTGGAGACCCCGCCGACGATCTTCGACCCGCAAACGCCGCGCCATTTCCCGACCCCCTTCCGCGGCGAGGTGACCTTCGACCACGTCTCGTTCCACTACCCCGACGCCGAGGAGGACGTGCTGCACGACATCAGCTTCAGCGCCTGCCCCGGCCAGACCACCGCCTTCATCGGCACCACCGGCTCCGGCAAGTCCACCATCGTGCGCCTGATCCCGCGCTTCTACGACGTCACCGATGGCGCCATCCGCATCGACGGGGTGGACATCCGCGACGTGCCGCAGGCCGAGCTGCGACAGCACATCGGCTATGTGCCGCAGCGCAGCAACCTGTTCAGCGGCACCATCGAGAGCAACCTGCGCTTCGGGGACGAAGACGCCGGCGAGCAGGAATTGCTCACCGCGCTGCAGATCGCCCAGGGGCAAGAGATCCTGGACTCGCGCCCCGAAGGGCTGGCGGCGGAGATCGCCCAGGGCGGCGCCAACGTCTCCGGCGGGCAACGCCAGCGCCTGGCGATCGCCCGCGCCCTGGTCAAGCGCGCCCCGATCTACATCTTCGATGATAGCTTCTCGGCGCTGGATTACAAGACCGACGCCGCCCTGCGCCGCGCCCTCAAGCAGCACGTCGGCCAGAGCACCGTGTTCATCGTCTCGCAGCGCGTGGCGACGATCAAAGACGCCGACCTGATCATCGTGCTGGACGAGGGCCGCGTGGTCGGCCAGGGGCAGCACCACCAATTATTGGAGCGTTGTGACGTGTACCGCGACATCGCCTATTCGCAACTGAGCCAGGAGGAGCTGGCATGAGCATGCACACACCGATTGTCGGCGGCGACGGACGCCGCCCCGCCGCCCCGCGCGGGCCGATGGGCGGGCCGATGGGCGGCGGCCCGATGGGGCGCGGCGGCCCGATGGCGATGATGAAGGGCGAATCGGCGCGCGACTTCAAGGGCACGATGCGCAAGCTGCTGGCCTACCTGGGCCCCTACAAGCTGGTCACCGTCCTGGTGGCGCTGCTGGCGGCGGCCTCCACCGTGTTCTCGATCTTCGGCCCCAAGATCCTCGGGCAGGCCACCACCAAGCTGTTCGAGGGGGTGCTGGGGCAGATCGCCGGCAGCGGCGCAGGGATCGACCTGCCCGCCATCGGGCGCATCCTGCTCACCGCCCTGGCGCTGTACGTGCTCTCCGCCGTGCTGGCCTACGTCCAGGGCTGGATCATGACCGGCGTGGCGGTGGACATCACCTACCGCTTCCGCCGCGATATCGCCGAGAAGGTCAACCGCATGCCCCTGGGCTACTTCGACGGCGTCAACCACGGCGAGATCCTCTCCCGCGTCACCAACGACGTGGACACGGTCAACCAGACCCTCAGCCAGAGCCTGTCGCAGATCATCACCTCGGTGGTCTCGGTGGTCGGCGTGCTGGCGATGATGTTCAGCATCTCCTGGCAGATGACCCTGGTGAGCCTGCTGATCATCCCGCTGACGCTGGGCATCGTGCAGTTCATCGTGCGTCGCTCGCAGCGCTACTTCCGCCAGCAGCAGGACTACCTGGGGCACGTCAACGGGCACATCGAGGAGATGTTCGCCGGGCACGTGGAGGTCAAGGCCTTCAACGCCGAGGCGCGCAGCATCCACAAGTTCGACGGGCTGAACCGCACGCTGTACGAGACCGCCTGGAAGTCGCAGTTCCTGTCGGGGATCATGATGCCGATGATGAACTTCGTCGGCAACCTGGGCTATGTGGGCGTGGTGGTGGTCGGCGGGTATCTGGCGGTGCAGCGGGCGATCACCGTGGGCGACATCCAGGCCTTCATTATGTATGTGCGCTCGTTCAACCAGCCGCTGATGCAACTGGCGAACATCTCCAACATCCTGCAGCAGACCGCCGCCGCCGCCGAGCGCGTCTTCGAGTTCCTGGAGCAGGGCGAGGAGCCGCCGGAGGTGGCGCAGCCGGTGGAGATCGGGCGGGCGCGCGGGCATGTGGTCTTCCGCAACGTGCGCTTCGGCTACAAGCCGGAGCAGCCGGTGATCCGCAACTTCTCTGCCGAGATCCTGCCCGGCCAGCGTGTAGCCATCGTCGGCCCCACCGGCGCCGGCAAGACCACCCTGGTGAAGCTGCTGATGCGCTTCTACGACGTGGACGAGGGGGCGATCCTGCTCGACGGCCACGATATCCGCGCGCTGCGTCGCGCCGACCTGCGGCGACAGTTCGGCATGGTGCTGCAAGACACCTGGCTGTTCAACGGCACGATCCTGGACAACATCCGCTACGGCTGCGAGGGGGCCAGCGAGGCGCAGGTGATCGCCGCCGCCCAGGCCGCCCACGCCGATCACTTCATCCGCGCCCTGCCGGGCGGCTATCAGATGGTGTTGAACGAGGAGACCAGCAACATCTCCGCCGGTCAGAAGCAACTGCTGACCATCGCCCGCGCCTTCCTGAGCGACCCGCCGATGCTGATCCTGGACGAGGCCACCAGCTCGGTGGACACGCACACCGAGCTGCTGATCCAGGAGGCGATGCGCCGCCTGATGCGCGGGCGCACCAGCTTTGTCATCGCGCACCGCCTGAGCACGATCCGCGACGCCGACCGCATCCTGGTGGTGGATCACGGCGACATCGTGGAGCAGGGGGCGCACGAAGAGCTGCTGGCGCGCCACGGCTTCTACGCCGAGCTGTACAACAGCCAGTTCGTCGCCGCGGTTTGAGGCGGCGCGCGGGGCGAGGTCCCGTCCACGCAAGGTGCAATGCACGTCCAACGTGCATTGCACCTTGCGCCCCCTATTCGTTCATTCGTGGCGCAATTCGTGGACGGAAGCCCCTTTCGCGCTATGAGTTTCCGTCCCGTCCACGCCCACGTTCATGCCCCCGTCCACGAATAGGATCACGAATAAACGAATGCGGGCGGCGGGGTATTCGTTCATTCGTGGCGCAATT
>CAZCYV010000049.1:0-4828 GCA_964503145.1 uncultured Anaerolinea sp.
GTGAATGCATAGCGTAACGCTTGCAAGTTTAACATGATCATCGACAGGTGATGTTGAATGTAGCCAATGGATGGGATGACGCGATCGGCGATTTTCGCTGTCAGGCGCAGGATCACGGCATTCTTTTCTGCTTCGATTATCCGCTGTTGAAGAAGATACTCTTGGGTGATATCTCGGATGACCAGCACGCTCAGACCTTCTTGTGAGTCACGCGGTGGCGCCCGGAAGATGGACACCTCCCAGCGCTGGTTGGTTTTCTTGCTGATGGTCTGTACGAGCGGAATCTCTGTCGAACGGGCCAATCCGAGCAATTCGCAGTCGGCCTGGTCGCAGCCGCAGATAGCCTGGTGAAGGTCCTGACCAACCAATTCGTGTGGCGTGGTGTTCAGCCAGCGCGCCAGTGGCCAGTTTGTGCGATGGATTTTCAACGTGCGGTCATCGAAAACGATTACGCCCTCTGAGATAGCGTCAATAGCCGATTCCCATTCCTTTTTGGCACGCTCTACAATTGTAAACAGCTCGTTCATTGTGTAATCTCCTTACCGAGTGCGGTTGAATAATGTATCCACTGGTTATTGAGGGTGGTTCAGCTATAAACCATTGGCCGATCGTGTTGCGCCGTTTCTTGAAAGCATAAACCACAGTGTTTCTTGTTGGCCTTATCCAGGTACATGGCCCGATCTGCCAGTTGTAAGGTCTGGTCCAATGACTCCTGCCCGGTGTTGCAATGCCAGCCGAACGAGAGTCCTGCCCGGCTGCTTTTTGAACATAAGTTTGCATCGCGCAGCGCCTGGCGAAAGCGCCATGCAATTTTGTGCGCTGCCTGAGCGTCGGTTCTGGGAATCACGATTGCGAATTCATCTCCGCCAATTCGGGCGATGATATCTCCGGAGCGGAACACCGTTCCCATGAGTTTGACGGCCCGCAAGATCAACTGATCTCCGGCCTGATGACCTTGAGTGTCGTTTGTTTCCTTGAGGTGATCCAAATCGACGACAAAGATGGTGATCGGATACTCGTCGCTTTGCTGCAAGTAGCGCAATTTTTCGTCCAGGTAACGGCGGTTGTACAGCCCGGTCATTGCGTCCCGGTAGCTCCAGTCCAGCAACTGATCTTCTATTTGCTTTCGTTGGGTGATATCCACAAAACTCTCGATGCAGCCCAGGATGTTCCCCTGGGCATCCCAGATCAGGTCGGCGTTCTTCGATATAAATAGCATCTCCCCAGATCGTTTGCGAATCGCGCACTCCGCGTTGCGCACTGGCTTGGGGACGCTTTGGTTGAGCAGAGCGCAATGCTCTCCGCAATTTCCGGCAGTCAAAATCGTGCATGGCTTTCCAACCAACTCCTCTGGCGCGTAGCCGAGCAGCGCCGCTGCCTCACGGTTGATGCTGGTGATGGCACGATCCTTGTTAGTAGTGAACATTCCGCTAGGTGCAATTTGATAGATCTGTTCCGCATAATGTTTAGCCTGCAAGAGTTCGGCTTCTACTTTTTGTCGCTCGGTCAGCTCGCGCTTTAGGTCGCTTTGCAACTTAGAGACTTTACCCACAATGATGGCAGTCCCGAATAGCGCCAAAAAACCCCCTGCTCCACCGCTTTGGAAAACGCCCGCTGCCCGATCCAGATCGTGGGCGCCTACCAGGTAAAGATTGAGCGCGCTCAACAGCGCCGCCGCTGCCAACCCACCCCACATCCCATACTGCCATGAAAAGGCAATCAGCGGAACAACCGAGAGCGCTGTCGCTCCAGGGCCAAGACGCTTATGTAACACTTCGAACAGACCTGCATATAGGATCACCAGAGACCATGCTTGAATGGCAGGGATGTAGCGTCGGATTCTAAAGGCGGCAAAGAGCTTGCGAGCCATCCTACTTCACCTCATGGCACCTCAATCGAAGTCGGCTTTGTGACGCTCCTCAAAAAAGATGGGTACAAGTTGTGGATCGAATTGCTCCCCAGCCCGACTCTGGATAAAGGCCAATACCTCTTTCTCTGGTATGGCCGGCTGATAGGGGCGCGCCGAACACATGGCATCCCACACATCCACGATGGTGAACAGCCGCGCTGCCAGCGGAATTTGCGTTCCTTTTAGGCCAACTGGATAACCGCTGCCATCCCATTTTTCGTGATGGTGCAGGGGGATGTCCATCGCCTGGCGTAGATAAGGAGCGGGCGAGAGCAACTCATAAGCATAGGTGGGATGCTTGCGCATAATCTCCCATTCCTCCTCGGTCAAAGGCCCGGGTTTGTGAAGAATCGAATCAGGGACGCCAAGTTTGCCAATATCGTGCAGCAGCGCGCCGCGCCGTACATGCACCAACTCTTCGTCGTTCATTCCGACCGCCCGCGCCAGCCGAAGGGTCATCTCGGTCACCCGGCGCGTATGCGTTTCGGTCTCATGGTCGCGTAGTTGTAACGAACGAACCCAGCTCTCCAACAAAATGTCGTACGCCTGCGCCAACTGGTCGTTCTTTCTCTGTAAACTCTCGAGCAGGGCGATATTGTCCATCGCCACCGCGGCCTGGTGCGCGATCGCATCCAGGAACTCGAACCACTCAACCGCTGGGTTTAGCTGCGAACGGTGGAACAGGTTCAGCACGCCATTGACCTGACCTTTAGCGATCAGCGGCGCAGCCAACAGGCTGACGAAACCCTCTTCCTCCAGGGCAGGATCACCCAGCCAGGGTTCTCCTCCATTTCTTGCTGCTTCCTGCAGGTCGCGAATGAAGATCATCTGTCGCTCCAGGATAGCCTTGCCGGCATAACTGGAATAAACCGGGATCAAAGCCCGAGAACTTGGGTAGCGATGCAAACCGCGCGCGGCCACTTGCCTGAGGTGCATGGCGTCTTTGTCCAGGACCAATATCGAAGCGGCGTCCACGCCCAGTTGTTCCGTCACCTGGTCCACCACGACCCGCAGAGCAAGTTTCGCATCCATGCTGGAGTTGATCGCTTCGTCAATCGTATGCAGCGCGGCCAACTGGAGGGTGCGCCGCTCGGCCTCCTCATGCAACATGATTCTGTGCAGGGTGTTGGCGGTCACGTCAGCGATTGCAGCGAGCAATCGGACTTCATCGTCTCGAAATGAGCGTTCCCCCGAACTGATCTCGTTACAGCGGCCGACCCATAGGGCGCCAATGACTGCATTTCGGGAGAGCAGCGGCGCCCCCGCGGCGGCGTATGGCGCCTTTAAGATACCTTTGATCGCCAACCGATCATCACTCGTGACATCGTCAATAACACAGGTTTTCCCGCTGGCGATCACCGCAGCACTGATCCCTTTCCCGGCCGGGATACGCCGGCCGCTGACGGACGCCCAATCTCCAACGGCATACTGAATAATGTTATCTCCGCTTATCAGGTCCACCAGAACCAAAGAAGCGCTGTGCACATCCATGACCTGCATCAGTTGCTCGACGACAAACGGGCCAATATCTGCTTTTCGCTGCGCTGCACGCAGGGCAGCGGAAACTTTTTCCAACGCCTCCAATTCGGCGGTTCGCCGCTGGTATTCTTCCTCCGCTTTTTTCCTATGCGTGATGTCTTGCTTGATGGCAATGAAGTGCGTGACGGCTGACTTCGAAGCGCGAAACGGCGTCACGGTCATCTCTTCGAAGTACAGTGAGCCATCCTTGCGGCGATTGAGCATTTCGCCCTTCCATACTCTACCCGAAAGGATCGTATCCCAAAAATCCTGGTAGAATTTTTTGCCGTGAAAGCCGGATCTCAGCAGTTCGCCTGGCGTCTTTCCCAGGGCCTCTTCGACGGTGTAATGGGTCAGGCCGGAAAAGGCGTCGTTCGCCCATAAGATCACCCCTCGAAGGTCGGTGATCACGACCGCAGCGGCGCTGGCTTGTAACCCCGCGGTCATCAATTCGAGTTGCTGTTCTGAGTTGAGCGTCATTCCAATGCCTTTACCTTTTGCTTCGATCGGCTCTGTAACCAGGTTGACATCGATTTGCGTTTCGGGCCTGTGGGTCATGGCCTTGTCATTCCACAGGTCGCGGCAACCGTTGGCGCTGTCTCGCGCATATTCGGTTGGACGAGAGCGTTGATCCATGGTATCAACTGAGAGCTGACATGCGACTTCTTCAGGATCAGATCGGCGCCACATGCCGCTTCCGAGATCACAGATTCCTCCTCCTCTATCATTGTCAAGCCAATCAGAATTGCCCCCGGCGACTTTGTTCTCAAATAGGAAATCGCATAGGGATTGGAGAAGACCTGCATATCCCGGTCGAACACAATCACCTGCGGCCGCAGTTTCTGCGCGGCTTCGAAGGCTTGTTCTCCTGTCCCGGCTATGCCGACCACGATCAATTTGGGATGCTGATTGATCAGTTCGGATAGGACATGCAGGAACATCCGGTTGTCATCCACCAGCAAGACGGAAATGCAGTCGTTATGGGGTTTGGTTGAGATAATCATTTCATACCTCTCTCTACGCCGTGCCTGGTTCATCGTATTGCCAAAGGCAGATAAATCCGGTGATCCGCGCCGATAAACGGGACGAATTGCATGGTGCTCCCTAACTGGTGGACGATTTCGACCCAGTACGAAGCTTTCTGCCCAAATGAGGCAGCATGATCCACGAAGGTGTAACTGGCGCCGTCGGGTGAACCCGGCGCCTGGCTTGGGATAGGCTCATCGTTCAACCGTATGAGCTTGCTGCTGCCTGGATCCGATCGGTAAAGGTTATAGTGGGTGGTAATGATTTCCGTGTTCGTCTTCCAGGTTATTTCAACGCCGTCGGGTCGGATTTTAGCGCTCGACATCGCCAGCAAGCGGTCGGGGTTGACGACCAAGAAACTTAGCGGTCCGGCTG
>CAZCYV010000050.1:0-3107 GCA_964503145.1 uncultured Anaerolinea sp.
CCCGGTTGGCGAATATCTGCATTGTACCCGAAGATGGGGGCGCGCGGGCGGCTGGGTTGGCCGGATTGGATGAAGACGGGAGGCAACGCGGGGGCGCCCCGCGCCGTCATCCGCCGCCCCCGGCCAGATATCACCTAATTGAGACAATGTATGGTATATTGGGCTGGTCTCGCCCCTCTCACCCACCCTTTTCGCCCCTAAGGATCAACCATGAACCGTGATGATTTTCTTATCGAAGCCGACGAACTGCTCACCAGGTCGGCTGACCCCAACACGCGCATATTCGACGCCACGATCGCCTTCTACATGGGCATGAGCGCGGAAGAAGCCGCCAAAATGCCCTCGGCGCAGCAGCAGTATCTGGCCGGTCACATCCCCGGCGCGGCCTTTTTCGACCACCTGGAGTTTTCGGACCCCGACAGCCGCTACGAGTACACGGTGGCTTCCGACGATGTGTTGGCCGAGCAGATCGGCAAGATCGGCATCGGGAACGATGCGCAGGTCATCCTGTACACCTCCGGCGTCCTGGCCTGCGCCACCCGCGCCTGGTGGCTGCTGCGCTATGCGGGCGTGGAGAATGTGCGCGTGCTCAACGGCGGCTTCGTCGCCTGGCAAAAGGCCGGCGGCGCCATCGAAGTGGGCGAGCGCCATTACGCCCCCGCTCGTTTCGACGCCCATTTCAACCGCGGCATGTTCGCCGACAAGGAAGAAGTGCAGGCCGCCCTGGCCGCCCCCGGCGCGCTGGTCGAGAACTCGCTCACCCAGGAATGGCACGACCGCGAGCACATCCCCGGTTCGAGCTGCCTGTCGCTGCTCGATCTGATGGTCGGCTGGGATGCCTTCCTGCCCCAGGATAAACTGGTCGCCCGCCTGAGCCGCGCCGATAGCCGCACGCGCATCATCACCTACTGCGGCGGCGGCATCGCCGCCACCACCAACGCCATGGCGCACTGGATGGTCGGCAACACCAACGTCGCCGTGTACGACGGCTCGCTGTTCGAGTGGAAGGGCGAGGGCCTGCCGGTGGCCGGCAAGGGGTACTGAAGGTAAACCGTCATCAACGATCAGCCCCCCGCTTTTGGCAGGGGGCCAGGGGAGTGTGGGCGCGGAGGGGCTCGAACCCCCGAACCTCACGGATGTGAACCGTGCGCTCTGACCAGCTGAGCTACGCGCCCGGACTTGCGCCGCGTATTATACCCGATGTGTGGAGGATGCGCAAGCCGTCGTTTTGCGGCGACTCGCCGCCGGTTTCCGCAATGGGGATAGATGGCAATTGCCACTTCATGAAGTGACAATTGACACATGACAAACTCGGGGAAAATCGTCATAATCTGATAAACCCCACCTCTCCGGAGGCGTCTATGAAACTGCCCTTCGTCCGCCCCTCCACCCTGGACTTCATCGGCGAAGCCCTGGACGCCGATGACTACACCTGGCGCGACCTGTTGCACGGCTACATCTACGCCCGCTGGCCGTACCTGTACATCGGCATCGGCGTGGGCGAACACCCGCTGGCCAGGACCTGGTGGCCGCGCCTGGAGCGCCTGATGCGCCCCGCCCGCCGCTTCTTCGGCTGGCTCGCCCCCAGACGCCTCGGCTCAGCCGGCAGCCGGGATCGGCCAGAAGCAGAGGGCCAGGCGCAGCCGCCCGCCGAGGCGCCGCGCCTGGGGCACGCCGCCGGCTATCACGGCAAGGTGGTGCCGCTAGATTCCGCCCGCCGCCTGGTGCTGGTCAACGAAGACATCCGCCTGCCCGACCTGGAGCAGGTGATCCCCTACCCGCGCGCCCGCGCCCTGATCCTGAAGAACCCCGACCACATCGCCGTGCTGGAGTGCCCCTGCCGCGCCGCCCGCCCCAACCCCTGCCTGCCGCTGGACGTGTGCCTGATCGTCGGCGAGCCATTCGCCAGCTTCGTCGTCGAGCACCATCCCGATAAGGCGCGGCGCATCACCCAGGCCGAGGCGGCGCGCATCCTGGAGGAAGAGGACGCCCGCGGCCATGTGCATCACGCCTTCTTCAAAGACGCCATGTTGGGGCGCTTCTACGCCATCTGCAACTGCTGCGCCTGCTGCTGCGGGGCAATGCAATCGCAGCGCAACGGCACGCCGATGCTGGCCTCCTCCGGCTACGTCTGCCGGGTGGACGAGGCGCTGTGCATCGGCTGCGGCGAATGCCTGGAATACTGCCAGTTCGATGCCCTGTCGCTGGTGGATTATCACAGCCAGGTGGACGAGGCCGCCTGCATGGGCTGCGGGGTGTGCGTGAGCCATTGCGAGCAGGGCGCCCTGGCCCTGGAGCGGGAAGCCAGCAAGGGCCTGCCCCTGGAGCTGCGCGAACTGGTGGGGGCGTAGGCGGGCTGGAGGTCAAAACCACACATTTGCAGCGCGCGCCTGCCACACATGGAGATAGCTATGGATGTGACCGATAAACAGACCCTGATCCAAGACGCCGTGGCCGCCATCTGCCGCTTGATGGCCGCCGCCGCGGTCACCGCCCCCAAGACCAAGGGCGAGGACTTCGTCGAAGTGCTGGTCGTCAGCGGCGAGAGCCTGCAGGCGCTGGGGCGGGCGATGATCGCCTATGGCGAGAAAAGCGGCAAGAAGAACTTCGACCGCGACGGAAACAACGTGCTCAAGTCCGAGGCGGTGGTGCTGATCGGCCTGAAGGCCCCGAATACCGCCGGGCTGGACTGCGGCGCTTGCGGCTTCGAGCTGTGCGACGAGCTGATCGGCGCCCCGCGGACGCGCGGCGAGTTCGTCGGCCCGATCTGCGCCTACCGCATGCTGGATATGGGCATCGCCCTGGGATCGGCGGTCAAGACCGCCGGGCTGCTCAACGCCGACAACCGCATCATGTACCGCATCGGCGTCGCCGCCCGCCAGATGGGCCTGGTGGACTGGGAATTCGTCATGGGCATTCCGCTTTCGATCAGCGGCAAGAGCATCTACTTCGACCGCTAGCTGCGCCCCCTCAGCCTCACCCCAGCCCCGCCAGCAAGGCTAACCTCCGCCGGCTTCGGCCATGATCTGCTGGCAGAGCTGCACGCCGAACATGGCGTCGGTGGCCCAGTATTCCGCCCCCACGTAGCGGCAGACCATGGCGTTCAG
>CAZCYV010000051.1:0-2375 GCA_964503145.1 uncultured Anaerolinea sp.
CCAGCCGCCCGCGCGCCCCCATCTTCGGGTACAATGCAGATATTCGCCAACCGGGCCGGGGCGCCCTCAGACCGCCTCCCGACGGTCGCCCGCGCCCGGCCAAAAGGAGTCGCTCATGCCGCCTGCTCGCCACACCCCGCACCTGCGCCCCGCGCGCCGCCTGGCCCTGCTGGGGCTGATCGCCGCGCTGATCCTGGCCGCCTGCCGGCCGCGCCAGACCCCGCCGCCGCCCACCCCCGCCCCCACCCAGCCCCCGCCGGTCACGGTGACCCTGCCGCCGCCGCCCACCGCTACGCCACCCACCCCTTCCCCCACCCCCGCCCCCACCGAAGCGCGCTTCCTCGGCTCGGCCTGCCCCTTCCGCATCCCCGTTGGGCTGAGCGAGGGCGTGAACATCGAGTGCGGCTACCTGGTCGTCCCCGCCGACCGCAGCGACCCCGCCGGCGGAACGCTGCAACTCGCCGTGGCCATCCTGCGCCACCCCGAAGGCAGCAGCCACCCCGACCCCATCGTGTACCTGGAGGGCGGGCCGGGAGGCAGCGCCCTGGAATACCTGAACCTGGTCTTCGAGCGCCGCTACGCCCCGCTCTTCGAGGCCGGGCGAGATATCATCCTGTTCGACCAGCGCGGCGTGGGCCTCTCCCGCCCGGCGCTGGACTGCCCCGAACAAGACGCCGTGTTCTACGAGCTGCTGGATAACGAAGTCGAAGGCGAGACGCTGAGCGAAGCGGAGATGAACCAGCTCAACCTGGAGGCCATGGCCGCCTGCGCGGTCAACCTGTCCAGCAAAGCCGACCTGGCGGACTTCTCCACCGACGCCAACGCCGCCGACGTCAGAGACCTGGCCCAGGCCCTGGGCTACGCCCAGATCAACCTGTGGGGCGTCTCCTACGGCACCCGACTGGCCCTCGAAGTGATGCGCGATCACCCCCAGATCGTGCGCAGCGCAGTGCTCGACTCGGCCCTGCCGCCGCAGGTGAACCTCTTCGAGCAGCAGCCCGCCGGGCTGGGGCGCTCGCTGGGCCTGCTCTTCGAGGCCTGCGCCGCCGACCAAGCCTGCAACGCCGCCTACCCCGACCTGCAGCAGGTCTTCTATGACACCGTGCAGGCGCTCAACGCCGAAAACGCCCGCTTCAACGCCACCGACCCGCTCAGCGGGCGCGCCTACGCCGTGGCCGTCTCCGGCGATAACCTGATCGACCTGACCTTCCAGTTCCTCTACGATACCGAGATCATCCCGCTGCTGCCGCGGCTGATCTACGACCTCAGCCAGGGCAAGACCGACCTGCTGGCGCTGCTGGTCGGCTCGTTGATCGCCTCGCAACCGGCGGTCAGCGACGGGATGCACTACGCCCTGCAGTGCGCCGAGGAGATCCCCTTCAACTCGCCGCAGGCCGCCCGGGCGGCGGCAGGGCGCTTCCCCGAGCTGGCGAGCTACTTCGACGAGGCCTCCCTGCGCCTGCCCTTCGACACCTGCCGCGAGATGGGCATCGCCGCCTTGACCGACCCCAGCGTCAGCCAGGCGGTGGTCAGCGAGCTGCCGGCGCTGGTGCTGGCCGGCGAGTTCGACCCGGTCACCCCGCCCGAATTCGGCGAGCTGATCGCCAACGATCTGCCCAACAGCTCCTTCTACGAATACCCTGGTGCCGGGCACGGCGTCAGCCTGGCCCTGCCCTGCGCTCGCCAGATGACCATCGCCTTCTTCCAGAACCCGCAACAGGCGCCCTCCAACGCCTGCATGGGGGCGCTGGAGACGGTCTCCTTCGTCACCCCGCCGCCCAGCGAGATCACCCTGGTCCCCTACACCAACCAGGAGATGAAGGTGCAGGGGGTAGCGCCCGAAGGCTGGGAGCAGGTGAGCAGCGGCGTGTTCTCGCGTCAGCATTCCAGCCTGGACGTGGCGCTGGTGCTGGCGCAATCTGCCCCGCTGAGCGCCGAGGCGCTGCTGAAGCAGATCAGCGGCCAGGTGGGGCTGAGCGCGCCCCCCGAGCCGGTGGGTGAGCGCAGCGCCAACGGCCTGAACTGGACGCTGTACGCCTTCAACGCCCGCGGCGTGCAGGTGGACATGGCCCTGGCCGAGAAAGACGGCGTGGCGCTGCTGGTCTTGCTGCAATCCACCGCCGAGGAGCGCCAGAACCTGTATCAGAAGGTCTTCCTGCCGATGGTCGAGGCGCTCAAGCCGCTGTGAGGCGCGCCGGGGCGGATTATTTTCGAGAGCGATACCCCTGGAGCGGCGCGAGGCAGGACGCCCCCGGCGATCCGCCCCGACGACAGCGTGTATGCGCGGGGGCGCGCCCCGCGCCGGCGCGGCCTCCTATTCGTTCATTCGTGGCGCAATTCGTGGACGGAAGCCCCATGCCCATCAGGTGCAATGC
>CAZCYV010000052.1:0-1620 GCA_964503145.1 uncultured Anaerolinea sp.
TATAATTCCTGCGTCGGCGATGAAGCAACCAGACCACACGATTCCCAGCCCCCGCCTTGCTGCCCTCCAGCAAGCGCTGCTCCAGGGCAGTGAATCTGCCCTGGACGCTTTCTGGCTGGAGCTGTCCCAGCGCGGCGCGCCAATCATCGAGTCTATCCCCGGCGACGACGACCATTCGCTGGTGACCTTCGTGTGGCGCGGCGGCGCCGAGAGCGAGGGCGTCGCGGTGGTGAACTCGTTCTCCGGTCGAGATGCATCGGACGCGATGGCCCGCCTGTTAGACGCCGACCTGTGGTTCAAATCCTTTGTCTTGCCCAACTCTCTGCGCGAGTCGTACCAGTTCGCCATTGGCGGCCAGAACGTCACCGATCCCTTCAACCCCCGCACCCATGTATTTCCCGACGACCCCGCTATCGGCTTTACGGGGTGGACTTCATCGGTGCTGGAGCTGCCGGCCGCCCCGCCGCAGCCCTGGAGTGAACCGCGCCCGGATGTACCCGGCGGCCAGCTCACATTCCAGCGCTTCCACAGCGCCGGCCTGGACGAGGACTATCGCCTGTGGATCTACACCCCGCCTGGTTACCGCTCCGATGACGCGCCCTATGGTTTTTTGCTTGCCCTGGATGGTTGGTTTTACGTCAACCTGATTCCCACGCCGGTCATCCTGGATAACCTGATCGCCGAGGGGCGGCTGCCCCCGATGCTGGCCTTCTTCGTTGGCGGCGTCTTCGACCGCACCCGCCAGCGCAACCTGGCCTGTTACCCGCCCTATGCCGATTTTCTGACCGGCGAGCTGCTCCCCTGGGCGCGCCGGAATTACCACCTGGCCGACGATCCCGCCCAGAACGTCATCGTTGGGGCCAGCCTGGGCGGCCTGATGGCCGCCTTCATCGGGCTGCGCCACGCCGATTTATTCGGCAATGTGCTTGCCCAATCGGCGTACTTCGGCTGGCGACCCAAAGACGAGCGGGAGGGCATGTGGATTGCGCGCCAATTTATCGCCAGCCCGCTTTTGCCGCTGCGCTTCTACATCGAAGCCGGCTTGCTGGAAACCGATATCCAGACCATCGAGCCGGGGTGGAACAATTTCCTGCTCGCCGCGCGCTACATGCGCGATGTCTTGCGCGCCAAGGGCTACACCGTTCACCACACAGAATTCACCGGCGGGCACAACCCGATGAACTGGCGCGGCACGCTGGCAGACGGTTTGTTGGCTCTATTGGGAGAGTGACCGGGGCAGCCCTGGCTCCAGAGAATAGTTCACCACGATCGAAGAGAACGCCATCGCTTACTGTAAAGGATTGACGGATACCCTGGGCGGCCAGTTCGCCGAGCAGGAAGACATCGTCTGGTTTATCACCGGGCGGCGCGGCTTGACACGCTTTAATGGCGTCCTGCGCACCCAGGCTTCCACCGGCGATCTGGATGCACTGGTCACCCCGGTGCTGGAGGCTTCCAGGATTACCTAAGCGCCCCGCTGCCGCTCCCCTACACGCCCTGGCGGCACTTCCTGGCCTGCTGGCAAGGCCATCTCTGCGCCGCCTGCGGGACGCTCCGCTGCTGCCCGCCTCGCAGGAAGATCATCCGCGCCTTGACCCCGGATCGCTCCGGTTCATGCGA
>CAZCYV010000053.1:0-1600 GCA_964503145.1 uncultured Anaerolinea sp.
ACGACCTTCGCGACGTTCCAACTCGTGCAGGAGCGTCGTCATTAGCCGCGCTCCACTCGCGCCGAGCGGGTGGCCGAGGGCAATCGCGCCACCGTTGACATTGACTCGCGCCATATCCGGCTGAATATCATTGGCCCAGGCCAGCACCACCGACGCAAAGGCTTCGTTGATCTCGATCAGGTCCATGTCGTCCAACTTCAAGCCGGCTTTGGCCAGAATTTTGCGCGTGGCCGGAATCGGCGCGGTCAGCGCCAAAACCGGGTCATCTCCCACCACCACTTGCGCGACAATTCGGGCGCGTGGTTTCAGTCCCAATTCAGCCGCCTTCCCCTCCGACATCAGCAGCAAGGCTGCTGCCCCATCGGAAATCTGGCTGGCATTGCCGGCGGTGACGACCCCATCCTCTTTAAAGGGCGTCTTAAGGATGGCTAACTTCTCCAGGCTGGTATCGGGCCGGACCCCTTCGTCGCTGTCCATCCGCCGGGTTGCGCCATCAACGCTCACTTCCAGGGGCAAGATTTCGCGGTGGAAATAGCCTGCGGATGTCGCTTCGGCCGCCAGCCAGTGGCTGCGCAGGCTGAATTCATCCAACTGCTCGCGGGGCAAGCGCCACTTTTCAGCAATCATCTCCGCCGACAGCCCCATCGGCACCATTGGATAGCGCTCCTTGAGTGCCTCGGTAAAGGGATCGCCGGGACCGTTGGCGCGGGTGCTGCCCATCGGCACGCGGGTCATGCTCTCCACCCCGGCGGCGATCACCATCTCCGCCGCGCCGCTCTCGATCAGGTTGGCCGCAAAGTGGACCGCCTGCTGGCTGGAGCCGCACTGGCGATCAATTGTCACCGCTGGCACTTCGGAGGGAAAGCCGGCCAGCAGGGCTGAGTTGCGCCCAATATTGAGCGCCTGGTCACCCACCACGGAGACACAGCCCATGATGATGTCCTCCACCTGGCCTGTTTCAACGCCAGCTCGGCGAATGACTTCGTTGAGCACAGCAGCGGCCAACTCGGTGGGATGCGTATCTTTGAGCAGGCCGTTGCGCTTGCCAATCGGCGTGCGCACGGCTTCGATGATAACAGCGCTAGACATAATAAAACCTCGTGATGCGTGATGCGTAAAATTATCACGTATCACGCATCACCTAACTAAATTACCTGGCTCGGCCTGTACGTCCCATATACTCCCCGCAGCGCCTCGCAAATTTCGCCAATAGTGGCGTAGGTTTTGACACTCTCAATCAAGGCCGGCATCAAATTCTTGTTTGCCCGGGCTGCTTCCACCAGATTGGCCAGGCTTTGTTTGACCTGGGTATTGTCGCGCTGCCGGCGAAGAGCCTGCACCCGCTCGATCTGGCGCTGCTCCATTTCAGGGTTACCCTTGAAAACGGGTATTTTTTCCTCAGCCTGGCTCTGAAAAGCATTCAAGCCGACCAGAATCCGTTCTCCGGTTTCAATCTGGCGCTGGTATTGGTAGGCAGCATCGCCCAGTTCACGGTGATAGAAGCCGTTCTCGATACAGCGGACCGCCCCGCCCAGCGCAGCAATTTTGTCGAGGTAGCGCTGCACGTCTTGTTCAAGCTTATCAGTTAGAGACTCAATGG
>CAZCYV010000054.1:0-1546 GCA_964503145.1 uncultured Anaerolinea sp.
CTTGCGGGCGTCGCCAAGTGGTAAGGCATCAGCCTTCCAAGCTGACATTCGTGGGTTCGAGTCCCATCGCCCGCTCTCACCCGCCGCAACAGGCGGGTGTTCGTTAATGGTAAAATAGCTTTACCGGGCCCGTAGCTCAGCGGCAGAGCGCGCGGCTCATAACCGCTTGGTCGCAGGTTCGAATCCTGCCGGGCCCACTGGATCGTTAACGCAAAACTCCCGGAGCGCTCTGGGAGTTTTGACGTTAAGCCAGGTATTTGTCGAACCACTCCAGCGTCCTGCGCCAGGCGTCCTGCGCCGCTTCGGGGTTATAGCGCGGGCCGGTGTCGTTGTGGAAGGCGTGGTCGGCGCCCTCATAGATCACCTTCTCGTAAATCTTGTTGTTGGCTTTCATCGCCTCTTCGATCGCTGGGATGCCCTGGTTGATGCGCTGATCGTTGCCGGCGTAGATCGCCAGCACTGCCGCCTGAATGTTGGGCACGTCCTCGACCGGCGGATGGGGGCCCTAGAAAGGCACCGCGGCGCGCAGTTCGGGCATGCGCGTCGCTACCAGCCAGGTCACGCCGCCACCGAAGCAGAAGCCCACCATGCCCACCCGCTCGGCCTGGGTGTAGGACAGGGTCTTGAGATATTCCCAGCCGCTGCGGAAATCCTGAGCGAACTGCTCCGGGGGCGTGTTGCCCAGCGCTCCTGGATGCGCGGGTCGATGTGGAGCAGTCGCTTAGATGTAATCAGGAACAGGGTGAGGGCAAAGGTGCGGTCGCCGGCAGTTTGCCCGGTGAGGCGGCGCTCCAGGCCAATAACGCAGCCAAGGAACGCGGCCACGATGAGACGGGGGATCAGCTCGAGATCAAAGACGTTGTTCATCAAGGCCTCCCTGCGAGAGGTATGGGCGAAACGGCTGACATCAATCCACTGGTGGTCGCTTGGTCAGCGGGTTGCTTCGCCCATACGACATGGTAAAATCGGGCCACAATAATCCAATTAGACTGCGCAGGAAGGATGCGGGATGGATGCTTCTACATTGATTCGGCAATTGGAGATCGATGCCGAGCGCTTCCGGGCGCTCGTAACGGGCGTGTCCGACGAACAGGCGAGATGGAAACCCGAAGCGCAGGCGTGGTCGATACTGGAGATTATCTGCCACCTGCATGATGAGGAAAAGCTGGACTTCCGCGTGCGCATCGACACCATTCTGCGCCATCCTGGCGAGGAGCCGCCGTCGATCGATCCAGAAGGCTGGGTGCAGTCGCACCGCTACGCCGAGCGCAACTTACAGGAAGAGCTGCAGGGTTTCATCGCCGAGCGCCAGAAGTCCATCGCCTGGCTGAAGGGGCTGGAGGCGCCGGATTGGTGGGCCAGCTACGAAGCGCCGTGGGGGAGCATCCGCGCCGGGGACATCTTCGCCGGCTGGCTGGCACACGACCTGCTGCACATGCGCCAGCTGCTCGAGTGCCATTGGGCATATACCAACCAGTTGTGTGCGCCGTTTTCGACTGACTACGGCGGCGAGTGGTAAACCGCCCTTGGGGTGCAACTCAGCCCA